>JAVBLN010000024.1:0-304655 GCA_031553495.1 Flavihumibacter sp. | reverse complement strand
GGTGATCACCTCTTCCCATTCCGAACAGAGAAGTTAAGCCCCCCATGGCCGATGGTACTGCACCACAATGCGGGAGAGTAGGTAGCCGCCATTCTTATTGAACGCCGATCAGCTAATGATCGGCGTTTTTTGTTGGGGGATATGAATGTTTGTTGGAAAGGTATTTTTGTATGTAGGAAAAAATGCCTGACCGATTTGTTATTCGGGCAGGCAAAATCTGCGAGTGCCATTATCGGTCGTGAATTAGATTTTTGCACTAATGTGCATAATGCCTTGTATTGCATGGATTTGTGCAATGAATTGATGGCTGCTACACTTTGCCGAATAGAATTACAACCGTACAAGTGAGTGACACAACAGAAGCTCAATAGTAGCAATACCGCTGGTCCCAAAAAAACATTGCACAATTTTAGCCATGCGATGTATATTAGAAATGGTTATTGTTTCAAAAACTGTTTGACACTCGATTTTCCAGCACTGCCAATTATTTTAATATAATGCGTGCCGGCACTTAGACCTGAACAATTGATACTGTAATTACTTCCTGGTGACTTTTGTTCTTTAATAACTTCTTTTCCTTGTACGTTATATATGCTTATAGTAATTGCTTCTTTGCAGGAAGTATGAATGTTTAGAGTATTCACCACCGGATTGGGGAATATACTGAAATCAAGATTTTTGCTTAATTGATTGTTTATCAGTATGATTGGGCTAAAGGTATTTTTTTCATCACTATCAATCATTTTAAGTTTGTAATAATTGTTCCCATTTTCAGTGGTGGTTATTTTAAAAGAATAGTTATTATCTCCACTGCCTACGGCTTTTACATTTCCTACTGTAGAAAAATCTTTTCCGTTATTGCTTGACAAAATTTCAAAGTCGGCGGTGTTTACTTCATCTTTTGTTTTCCAGCTAAGCAGGGTATAATCTTTTTCGATTTTGCCGGAGAAATGAACCAGTTGAAGCGGTAGAATATAGTTAGCTGTGCCGAGTCCTATTGCTCTTGGGGCTTTAGCTGTTTCCGGAGTGTATGATCCCCAAATGATAAATAATTTGGTTATTGCATCTGCCGGGGTAGTGCCGGAGTTGAAAATGATTTGATTTGAAGTTTGGTTTGGATCTGAATTTGAATTTCCTATACCTGTTATTGCAGGAGACGACTCATAAATTTGGGGTCTGTCGGTTTCATTGAGTGAAGGCCATCCGCTAATATGTTCGGATTGACTGTTCACAGTACTTATAAGGGAGCCTAATGTTGCATTTAAAGGAACCATGTGGCCAGCCTCATTTACACCGTACACGGAAATCCATTCCGCATTGGCTTTTTGAGTGGGTGTATGGTTGCCATCAAGATTAACAATCAATAGATTATTTATAAATGTGGGTGCAGAAAACCGCAATTCGTAGCCGATAGCATTAGTATAAGTGTGAGCGGCAGTAGGTCCATTATTAATGGAGGCATTATTATCCGGAGTAAGTAAAGTTGCTACCCCGTTATAAGCAAATCCCTGAATCTTATTGGCACCACTAATTAATTGACCGGAACTCGCTCCCTGCTTTCCTGCACCTACTACAATAGGAGATGCTTTAACAGTTAGACCTTTTGATAATGTAATACCATCGGTTGTAGCAAGTATTTCTGCTAATGGCCTCTCAAATTGTGCTTGTACAGTACTACTTAACGATAATAATGAGAATGTAAAAACTAATAAAACCAGCCTGTAGATAGAAATTTTTTTCATACCACTTGTTTTGATGCATTAAAAAAATTGATTTGTATTTTCTACAAGTGCGGGTTAGAGAGTTTTAGAGCTTTTTAGATATTCAAAAAAGCAAACATGAAATGGTGCAGGTACTAATATGTACTTCAGATGGTGTTAATTAGTTAAGAAAGGAACTTGTTCTTAATGGAAAGTGAGAAATAGGTACATGGTATTTGTATTAAGAACAGGCGGTTTTTCTATCTAAAAATCAATTTATTTTTTAGAAATGATTTTGTGGAGAAACAATTCTTTTTTCGTTTTGCACAAAAATCAAAAGAAAAATTTCTGTTCTTACATTTTGTTCTAAAATAAAGAACTCAAAAAATCAACTATTTGATATTTAATATGAAAAATTTGTAAAATTGCGAAAAAATATCAGATTGAAATTCTATGTATAATAAGTGATGATTTTTGATAATAAATAAATAGTTCATATTATTTACTTGTATATTGAAAAAGTGGAAATAATGCTGTTTTTAATAATTTCAAGTTGATAATATTTTTTTAATAATTTGGCAATTATTTCTAATCATTGCTGAGTAAGTAAGTAAATATTTGATTTGTTGATATATTTACTGAATTTTAAATTTTGTTGTAGGAGAAATAAATAAATTACATGGTGGATAGATTTTTGCGAATCTGAATTGAAATTTTGATCGCAGTTTTTTGTAATTTTGTTGTAGAGGAAAGAATAATTGTATTTAATTGAAATATGTTACATGTTTCATAATATTTGATTAATATAAAGCTATATTTTTTGTTATTATAGAGATTTATCGTACCTCAAATAATTAATTTCTTCCGTGAGAATTTCTCTTCTGTTTTAAATAGCATCACTATTGCCTAAATCCTAATCTTAGTAGAAATACAGAAACAAATACCAGCTGACAGCAAAATATCATATTGGCAATAAATCTATAGTTATGGTAAGTTCGTATTTGCTTTTACTAATGATAGTCTCTACATTATTGTGCTCAATTTTTCTGTGTGCTGCTATGGGGAACAGCTATCCTACGAAGATTATTATGTTTTTATTTCTATATACTGCAATAGTGAATTTGGCGGTTTTAATTATTGGAGTAAAAATTTATAGTAAGCAAGAATTGTTTATTTTTTATGTACCCTTTTTTGTTTTTTTGGGACAGCCACTGTTTTATTTTTATATGTTCGAATTATTACAACCCAACTGGCTAACAAAACCCCTAATAGTTTATACCTATCTTCCTGCGACTTTCTTACTGGTAGTTTGGCTTATTATAAAAATTTTTGGCGCACCGCTCCCGATAATTGGCAGTTACGATTTTACAAAGCAATATATTTTTGAGCCCGAGACCGTAACTCAAATTATGACGTGTTTGATTTTGTTTGGGACAAATATTATTCTAATATGTACCACATATCAATTGTTGAAACTAAATGGACAGAATAATACTGAACAGCACTCTTTTATAAAAGGAACCAATTTAATATGGGTGAAAGTTGTAGCATGCCTGGGTATGCTTTTGAATATTGCGGTCATATTTAATGGATTTCACCTAAGAAAATGGACAGCTATTCCAACTATTTCACTTTCAATTATTATTCCAATAGTTATTACAGCATTTATGTTGCGTTGTCAAAAAAAGATCATTGAATGGGAAGAACCGGTAATTGAATCCCAAAGCGAGAGCATAGGAATGGGAATATTTATTGAAACCAAAACTGAAGAAAATAATACGGAACAAAACGACTTAAAAACAAGACTTATTTTTTTGCTTGAGACCGAAGAGATATATAAAGATCCTGACCTTACCGTAAAAAAGGTTTGTACCATGCTTAATACCAACAGGACTTATTTGTCGCATGTTATCAATCATAATTTAAATACAACTTTTTATCAACTAATTGATTCATACCGTTTAAGAAAGGCAATTGAAATGTTGGAGGATCCTCAATACAAGGACTATTCACTGTATGTAATCTCGGATATGCTGGGTTTTAAACACGTATGTACATTTTCTACCCATTTTAAAGACGAGTATGGCGTTCCCCCAAAGCAGTGGAGAAAAAGAGAATTGAATGTTAGTTAACTAACGATTGATTCAGATAAAAATGAGTACATAGTAAAAAAATATTGTTAGTCTTGCGGGTTACATATTTTTTTATGGGCCCGGCAGTATTGCTACTATTAAACTGCCGTTGCGTCGCACTCTTGTGCGGTAGTAATGCTATTGAGCGAGGAGGCAGTGGGTATAGTAGACCGCAGACAGTAAAAATGTCAGCCATTAGATCTCTCGAGCGGTTGTTGCAGGAACGTGTAGGCCGCCTTCGCTAACAACCTACAACCAGCAATCTGCTCAATAGCATTACTACCGCACAAGTGAGTGACACAACGATGATGCCATGAAATACTTATGCCGGTAACAAAAAAAATCACACAAATATTTGTATGTTCTCAACACATTTAGATGTAAATGGGAAACTGAATTACATTTGAATTACAAAATGCTGAGGTATTTAAATTTAGCAGGCAGTTAAATATTCGTGATATATGATAAGTAAAATACTTTTTGTGATTGGAGTTTCAGTAAGTATTATTTCATGTTCAACAGCAAGAAAACAAATGATGCAGGGAAAGCTAAACCCTAAAATTGATTGGCAGGCGCATCGCGGCGGAAGAGGATTAATGCCCGAAAATACTATTCCTGCTATGCAGATCGCTATTGATCATAATGTGACTACTTTAGAACTGGATCTTCAAATAACGAAGGATAAAAGGGTTGTCGTATCGCACGATCCTTCTTTAAACTATCAGATTACAACAACTCCGGAGGGAAAGTATTTATCTAAAAAAGAAGGACAGAACATGCTGTTGTACAACATGACTTATGATAGTGTGAAAATGTTTGATGTAGGTATGAAACCTTATACATCATTTCCCAGGCAGCAAAAAATAAAAGTAAGTATACCATTATTGTCGGATCTTATTGATAGTTGCGAAGTATATGCTTCATCAAAAGGTAAAACTATATTGTACAACTTAGAAATTAAATCAAATTCTGCCGGCGATAACGCAAAACACCCTGCTCCTGCGGAGTTTATAGAGCTGGTGCTTGCTGTAGTGAAAAATAAAAATGTTTTGAGCAGAATATCAATACAAAGTTTTGATGTTCGTCCTTTACAATATTTGAATAAGAATTATCCAACTATAAGAACTTCTTTTCTTGTTGAAAAAAATGTTGGTGATCTTGATGGACAATTGAGTCTTTTGGGTTTTATACCTAAAGTGTATAGTCCATATTATTTGTTTGTAACGAAGCAATTGGTAGAAGCTTGTCATAAGAGAAATATAAAAATTGTTCCATGGACAGTAAATAAAGCTGCTGAAATAGATAAGCTACTTTCCGATGGCGTGGATGGAATTATTTCCGATTACCCTGATTTGTTTGATGGCAGGTGAAGTTCCGAAATTTTATTTCGTATGCGTGTTAATGTTAGTTAACTTATTTTCAAAGTTGAAGGTTTTTTTGCTAGTGATGTTTATATTCAATTTGTAACGAAGACGTGTTATGCAAATAATGCCCTGCAGCAATAATAATAGAGAGGTAATTTTGAATTTTGCTGTTGTTATTTATGGCTGATAAGCATTCCTGCCGTACAAGTGAGTGACACAACAGAAGCTCAATGAGGGTTCTACCGCTGGTTTCAAAATAATAAATTGAAAAAAGGTGCACGTGTGAAAGTTATTTGGGGGCTGTAGGAGGAAGAATTAACTCAAAATGATTTTAATAAAAAAGGGAGCCATCAGGCTCCCTTTATAGAACATATTTTAATGATTAATAGTCGCTTCTTCTTCCGCCTCCGTAACCGCCGCGACTTCCGCCGCCGCTGTATCCGCCACGGCTTCCGCCATTATAGCCGCCACGGCTTCCGCCGCCACCGCCAAAGCTTTTCTTTTTAAAGCCACCATTTCCTGAGCCACCAGGTTTTGGTTGAGATTCATTTACCACAATGTTGCGGCCGGAAATCTCGGTTCCGTTTAAAGCATCAATAGCAGCCTGTCCTTCAGCTGCGGTTGCCATTTCAACAAAGCCAAATCCTTTGCTGCGGTTGTTGTTAAATTTGTCAGTCACAATCTTTGCGGATGTTACTTCTCCGTAAGGTGTGAAAAGATCAAGAAGATCTTGCTCAGTCATACTCCAGCTGAGGTTTCCAACGTAAATGTTCATTTCTTTTGTTTTAAGTAATACAAATAAAATACCCATAATGAACACAGAGTTACAATAAGCCAAGAAACATTTACATGAAACGCTCAACGGACGATTGCGAAAACTGTTAAGATCATTAAAGAGGCATTACGAAGGTATAATATTTATTTTGGAATTTTGTAACATTTTTATATTATACAAATTAGTGATTTTTAATATGTTTTATAAAAAGAATGCCCGGCTGCATTAGCCGGGCATTAAAATATGGTAAATATAAAAATATTTTACTCTCCAACCACTTCAAATTCGATTTCGGTATTATTTCCGTTGCCAAAATCGATTGTTGCTTTATGGGTACCTAATTCTTTTACTTCGTCTACTATATTGATTCTTTTGCGGTCAATTTCGTAGCCTTTTTGATCGCGTATGGCACGTGCGATTTGCAGTGATGTAACGCTACCAAAAATTTTACCGCTGGTTCCGGTTTTGGCACCCACTTTTAGCGCACCTTCTTTTAATTTTGCAACAACATTATTAATTTCTGCGAGCATTTTTTCTTCTCTTTTGCGTTGTTGCTTAAGCCTTTCTTCCAATTGTTTCAGATTAGAAGGGCTGGCTTCCACAGCTTTTTTCTGTGGTATAAGGAAGTTACGTGCATAACCGTTTTTGACATTTACCAGTTCGTTAGCACCTCCCAGGTTGTCTACGTCTTGTATTAAGATAACTTGCATGGCTTCCTCCTTACTTTAAAAGATCAGTTACGTATGGCAATATTGCCATTTGACGAGCTTTCTTTATAGCATCAGCTACTTTGCGTTGATACTTTAAAGAGTTGCCGGTAATGCGGCGGGGTAACATTTTACCTTGCTCGTTCAGGAATTTTTTCAAAAACTCGGCATCTTTATAATCAATGTATCTGATACCCAGCTTTTTAAAACGGCAGTATTTTTTTTGACGTTTTTCAGTCTTGATGGCCGTTAAATATTTGATTTCATTTGCTTTTGCCATGAATTAAGCCTCCACTGCTTTTTCGTTTCCTGATTGTACACCACTTCTCTTTTTAGCATTGTACTCGACGGCGTATTTATCGAGCGCAGTGAACATGTGACGCAATACATTTTCGTTGCGTAGAAGCTGTATTTTCAGCTTCTCATTGAAGTCGGATGGCGCAGCATATTCCAGAACCCAGTATAAACCGGTAGTTTTTTTCTGGATGGGATACGCCAGTGATTTTAATCCCCAGGGATTGTTGTGCACTATCTGGCCATTGTTATCAGTAACAAGGTCCATGAATTTTTTCTGAGCGGCTTTGAACTCGTCTTCAGAAAGCACAGGGGTAAAAATCACCATCAATTCATAATTTTTCATTTCCCTGTTTTTGTTATTAAAAATAATTTGGGCTGCAAAGGTAGGGGTTTACTTAAAATATTTCAAAACAAAAAAGAGGTCAGAAGTCAGATATCAATGGCAAATGGCACACAGATGACACTGATTAGACTGATACTCTCTGACATCTCTAACATATGCCCAGCAAAGCTTGTGGCCTTATTGCAATATACTGTTGCATTAATAATAAATTAGCATTTCATTTTTTTACTGCCCTCTGCCTTCTGATTTCTCCTCTTTTGAATTAATTGTCGGATTCAAACTGACATTTTTTCTGCATTGTGTGAAAATAACCCGGTTGGCATTCGGTTTGACAAAAAGCTGCTTGTATTTGTATGTTTTTTAAACAAACTCAAACGATTATAAAAAGAACAGTATATGCAAAAAGGCAGTATTCGTGTACAAACGGAAAATATTTTTCCTATTATTAAAAAGTTTCTTTACAGCGAGCATGACATTTTTTTACGGGAATTGGTAAGTAATGCTGTTGATGCATCGCAAAAAATGAAAACACTGGCTTCAATTGGAGAGGCTAAGGGTGAACTAGGAGAACTACGAATTGATGTAAAACTGAATGCGGAAAACAAAACTATTACTATCAGTGACCGGGGTATAGGTATGACTACGGAAGATGTTGATAAATACATAAACCAGGTGGCTTTTAGCAGTGCGGAAGAATTTTTAAATAAGTATAAAGGGCAAAACGAGGCGAATATAATCGGCCATTTCGGTTTAGGATTTTATTCGGCCTTCATGGTGAGCGATAAGGTAGAAATTGTTACAAAATCGTATCAGGAAAATAGTACGCCGGTAAAATGGGAATGTGACGGCAGCCCCGAATATTCAATTGAGGACACCGAAAAAGCTGACAGAGGTACAGATATTGTATTGTATATTAATGAAGATAGCAAAGAATTTCTTGAAGCCGACAGAATAAAATCAGTTCTTGAAAAATTCTGCCGCTTTTTGCCTGTTCCTATCTTTTTTGAAGATAAACAAATTAATAATCCTACACCGGCCTGGACAAGAAAGCCATCTGATCTGACAACTGAGGATTATCAGAATTTTTACAAAGAATTGTATCCGTTCAACGAAGCCCCATTATTTTGGATTCATTTGAATGTGGATTATCCGTTTAATCTTACCGGAATATTGTACTTCCCGAAAATTAAACAGAGCTATGAAATTCAAAAAGATAAAATTCAGTTATACTGCAACCAGGTGTTCGTAACTGATGAGGTGAAGGATATTGTGCCTGAATTTTTAATGTTGCTGCAAGGTGTTATCGATTCTCCGGATATTCCTTTGAATGTGAGCCGTAGCTATTTGCAAGGCGATCCTAATGTAAAAAAGATCAATAACCACATCACTAAAAAAGTAGCGGATAAACTGGAAGAGATTTTTAACAGCAACCGTAAAGAATTTGAAGAGAAATGGGAAAGCCTGGGATTGTTTGTAAAATACGGCATGATGACCGATGATAAATTCCAGGAGAGGGCAGGCAAGTTTCACATATTTGAAGATACTGAGGGCGGCAAATTTTATACTCTGGAAGAATATAAGATGGCAGCGGAAACTTTGCAAAAAAACAAAGACGGTAAGCTGGTAATTTTATATACTACAAATCCTGTGCAGCAAGATAGTTATATACAAGCAGCAAAAGCTAAAGGCTATATTGTTGTAAAACTTGAAACCATTGTAGATGCGGCCTTTATAAACAACATGGAAATGAAATGGAGCGATGTGCAGTTTACAAGGGTGGATGCAGATATAACTGATAACCTTGTTGATAAAAATGAAAACAGCGAAAGTGTACTCAACAAAGATGAAGAAGCCAGGATCAAAGAGCTTTTTGGTTTTCAAATTCCCGAGCTGCATGTATCCGTTGAAGTTAAAGGCTTAGGTGCAGAAGTGCCGCCGGTAGTGGCCACACGTCCGGAGTTTATGCGTCGTATGAAAGATATGGCTGCGGTAAGCGGCCCTATGGGTAGCTTTTATGCAAATATGCCCGATGAAGTAACTTTAACTATAAACGGCAATCATCAGATTTATCAACAAATTTTAAAGGAATCTGATAAAACCAAACAGGAAAAAACCGTTCGAAATCTTGCTGACCTTGCACTGCTTTCGCAAGGCCTTTTAAAAGGAAATGATTTAACCGCATTTATAAGTAGAAGCGTCGATTTGATGAATAACGGAAAATAATAAACGAAAATAGAAATTTAAAAATCGTGAATGGTATTTCTACCATTCACGATTTTTTTTAGAAAGTGAAAATAAAAGCATTTGATACTCATCAATCAGTCCGCACCCGGCATGTCCATATGTGTATTGGGCTTGTTTTTTCGGAATGAAAATTTTTGGATCACCCATAGGCATAGTGTGTTGTTGCTTGTATAATCATGCCCGTTGGCAGATTCCACATAGCGGTTCATATAGCCTAACATATATTGAATGTTTTTTCTTTTCAGCCCCACCATGAGCGAAATACGATTTTGATCGAAGGAGTTATTCACCACATTTTTTCCAAAATTTACCAGCACTTCATCAGCAATGGCAGTAAAAGGTTCATTACCATGAAAGCTCCATTGAGGAAACGATTTGCGCAAATTAATCTGAAATCTTACGCGGTTTACAAAGTTATAGCCGCTTGTAGTGTGGCCGTTAGCCACGTTTTGCCTGAACCTCGCATCATATCGCACCCGTTCGGTAAGCGAAAAATTATGTGCAAGAGGTATGTTGAATACAAGTTGCGCCCAAGGCCTGTGTTCCTGTCTGGACAACCCTTTGCCATCACCGCCGATAGGCAGGCGGGCATACGCGTAACCGCCGGTAATGGCGGCTTTAGGAAAGTTGTAAGTGAGGCCTGTACGATAAATAAAAAATCCATTATTAAAAACAAAATGAGCATCGTTCCACAATGACCATTTATCGCTGAAAGCCGCCGAAGTCATATAACCAAGCCATGTTTGGTAAGTATGCGTAACGTTTTTTTGGCTTTGGGCATACGATCTGCCTGAGATTAGTAGAACAAAAACGAATGCAAATGTTTGTAAAGGTCTTTTCATATTTCAAAATGTTATTTACAACTGTTATTAAAGAAAGTTTGGGCGAAGAGCGGAGAAAATAAAAAATGAAATAGCGTGTACCAGGTTTTCGTTTTGTGATATCCTTGGGCAGTTGGCAGGTGACAGAAGTCCCTCAACTATTTTGAATTCTCCATTCTCTAAAAAATCTTTGTAGGATAAGGCGTACAGTTTGCAAAGCACAGTAAAGTGCTGAAATAAATAATTAAAATATGGAAGCTATCGAAAGTAATGCATCATGCAGTATAAGAATGTGTAATGTTTTTTTGGTACCGGCGGTACTGCTACTATTAGGCATCGTTGTGTCACTCACTTGTGCGGTAGTAATACTATTCAGCAAGTAAACGCTTTCATAACTGAATATATGCAGCATATAGTATTGCACAACGCAGATCTACAAGAAGATAATAATGGATTTTATGATCTTCTTCCTGTTTATTTATTGAGAAGCATATCGCTTGTATCTTCTGTTCGCTCGCCATTTTTCGAAGGAGGCATGTTGAACGAACAGTTCCTAATAAATCAAATTGTGCGAAAAATTTCATCCGACTTCTGATTTCTGACCTCTCTAATGCCTACAGCCACAGCCAACTGCCCACTTGCTCAATAGCATTACTACCGCACAAGTGAGTGACACAACGATGCCTAATAGTAGCAATACTGTTGGTTCCCAAAAAGAAATTGCACAATATTATTCTGCCCGAAGTACAGTTATACTGTTTTTTCGGTAAATTTTATTCTAAAATCCCCATTTTACCCAAATCGAGCCCCAGGTAAATCCGCCACCGAAGGCCGCCAGCACCAGGTTGTCGCCTTTTTTAAGTTCTTTTTCCCAGTCGCAAAGGCAAAGGGGAATGGTTGCTGCTGTGGTATTGCCATACCGCTGAATATTGATCATCACTTTTTCTTTTGGCAGGCCCATGCGTTTTGCGGTGGCATCGATAATTCGTAGATTGGCCTGGTGAGGAACCAGCCAGGCTATATTATCGGAAGTCAGGTTGTGCTTGTGCATCAGTTCTTCACAAACATCGGCCATGCGTGTAACTGCAAATTTGAAAACGGTCTGACCTTCCTGGTATGCAAAATGTTCTTTATTTGTAACTGTTTCAATAGAAGGTGGTTTTAGAGATCCGCCCGCTTTCATATGCAGGTAAGGAGCGCCGCTTCCATCACTTTTCAAAATGCTGTCGCAAATACCAAATCCTTCTGTATTTGGTTCCAGTAAAACACCAGCGGCACCATCACCAAAAAGTACGCATGTATTGCGATCTGTATAATCAATAATAGAGCTCATTTTATCGGCGCCGATCACCATTACTTTTTTGTAGCGGCCACACTCAATAAGCGCGGCGCCTGTGTTAAGGGCATATAGGAACCCGGAGCAGGCAGCGCTAACGTCGAATCCCCAGGCATTTTTAGCTCCGGCTTTTTCGCAAGCCAGGTTTGCTGTTGCAGGAAACACCATGTCCGGAGTAACAGTAGCTATTACAACACATTCAATTTCCAGAGGGTCGATCCCTCTTTTTTCGCACAATAGTTTAATTACAGGGACAACCATGTCGGAGGTGGCTTTGCCTTCACCTTTTAAAATTCTGCGTTCAGAGATTCCGGTTCTGGTTCTAATCCACTCGTCACTGGTTTCCACCATTTTTTCAAGGTCAAAATTACTAAGTACGTCTTCAGGGGTATATCCACCTACGGCGGTAATGGCGGCTGTGGTTTTCAAGATCATGTTCATTTTTGTAATTGGGCCGTAAAAGTAAGGTAATTTGTTATGAATGAACACACCCTTTATGCAAATTAAAAGGAGGATTGCAAACTCATAACAAATCGGAAATTGTCACATTTGTATTTTTAAAATATGTAAATAAAAAATGAATTGGTTGATTATGCAACTAATATTAGGAAAATAAGCAGTTGAATATTATTTAATTATTGAAACCGCTATATTTTAGTATATTGACAAAAATCAGTGTATTAATCCTTCTCAGATTACCTTATTTTCGCAAAATATGATAGCATATGTAAAAGGTGATTTTGTTTATAAAACACCCGCAGTTGTTCATGTTGATGTTCACGGTGTGGGTTATGAGGTGCAAATAAGCCTTAATACTTTTTCCAGTATTGAAAATTTGGAAAAAGGATCATTACATACATATCTTCATATTAGAGAAGATGCTCATATATTGTATGGTTTTTTTGAAGTAGCAGAGAAAGAATTATTTATACAATTGATAAGTGTAAGCGGAGTTGGTGCAACCACAGCCCGCATGATGCTGTCTTCCATGCGTCCTGAAGAAATTATTAGAGCTATTGTGAATGGGAATACGAAACAATTGGAAAGTATAAAAGGAATAGGGAAAAAATCGGCAGAAAGAATTATTTTAGAGTTGAGGGATAAATTGAGTAAACAATCTTTTGCCGCTTCTGTTAATTTTGCTGCTACTGCTGGTGGCAGACTTGAGGCAGATGCGCTGAATGCATTGGTAGCTTTGGGTATATCCCGTCCTAATGCTGAGCTTGCTGTTAAAAAAGTAATTGCTGCAGACCCCGGCATGGAACGAATTGAAGAGATTATTAAAAAAGCCCTAAAAACGTTATAGCCTATTGAATCTTCTTTACCTAATTAATCTATTGAGTAAGCCTTGGGCATTCAAACTACTAGTATCATACGAAGAATATTGATAGCAGGGGTTGCCATTTTTTTCATATTTGGCAGCAGGCCGGTTTTTGCAATCCAGGCTCCCGCTCTAAAAAGCGATACCCTTAAGTTTCCTTTGAAGGATCGTCGTGGGGCTAATGCAATTACACCGGAGAAAAATACGTTTAATTTAAAAGACCCGGCAAATATTCAACGTTCGGTTGAATATGATCCTACTACAAGAAAGTATTATATAATCGAAAAAATTGGAGACAAATATTATCGTACTCCTACTGAACTTACTTTTGAGGAATACTTAAAAATAAAAGCCCGGGAGCAGGAGCGTGAATATTTTAAAAAACGTGCCGATGTGTTGATGGGGTTAAACAAAAAACTGATAAAACCAAAGCTCAGTATAACGGACAATTTGTTTAACCGCATTTTCGGAAACGGTAAAATTGATATTCGTCCACAAGGTAATGTAGATCTGCTTGCCGGGTACCAGGGGCAAAATATTAAAAATCCCACACTTCCTGAGAATGCACGTCGTAATGGGGGATTCGATTTTGACATGAATGCTAATCTTAGCGTGATAGCCAACATCGGCGATAAAATGAAGTTGCCGATAAATTATAATACACTTGCCAACTTTGATTTTGAAAACCAATTGAAGCTCGATTATACCGGCGGTCCGGATGAGATCATTAAAAAAATTGAAGCGGGAAATGTATCTTTTTCATCCAAAGGAACACTAATACAAGGTGCCCAGTCATTGTTTGGTATAAAAACACAATTGCAGTTTGGAAAATTATTCGTGACTGGTGTTTTGGCAAACGAGCGTTCTCAAAGGCAATCGATGGGATTGCAAGGAGGGGCAGCGACCACCACTTATGAATTCAGGGCTGATGATTATGAAGAAAATCGTCACTTTCTTATGGCGCAATATTTCCGTAACAGGTATAATGTTGCGATGTCAAGTTTGCCTGCCGTTAATTCATTGGTTCAAATATTGCGTATAGAAGTATGGGTTACCAATAAAAATGGTTCTACAACCGACACCCGCGATATTGTGGCGCTGGCAGATCTTGCGGAAAGACATCCGTATAATTATCCCGCGATACCCAGCCCCAACGACAGCCTTCCTTATAATGATGCTAACGGACTATACAGAACGATCATAAATAATAGTAGCAGTAGAAATTCATCATCAATAACAACCGTTTTATCATCGATGGGTTTGCAGCCGGTGCAGGATTTTGAAAAAACATTTGCACGTAAGCTAAATCCCAGCGAATATTATTTTAATCCGCAAGTAGGATTTTTATCTTTAAACCAGCCTTTACAGGCAGATGAGGTGCTGGGTGTATCTTATCAATATACTTATAATGGAAGAACTTACCAGGTGGGGGAGTTTTCTACGGATATACCACCTGATACTACTGCCGGAAAAGCAAACCAAAAGGTATTGTTCTTAAAATTGTTGAAAGCCACTTCTCAAAGAACAGTATTGCCGCTTTGGAAGCTGATGATGAAAAACGTGTATGCGTTACGTACCAGAGACGGAAGTTATCTATCAAGTGTGCAGCAAACTGATTTTAGCCTGAATGTATTATACGAACAACCAAGCCTTGGTAAAAAAAGATATTTGCCCGAAGGTCCAAAATCGGGATTACCACTCATATCGTTATTAAATCTGGACAGGCTTAATAATAACAGGGATCCACAACCGGATGGAATGTTTGACTATGTGGAAGGATTCACCATTATATCTAATCAAGCCAGGGTTATATTCCCTCTACTGGAGCCATTTGGTCATGATCTGGACAGTATCGCGTTTGCAGGCGCCAGCCAGGATTTAAAGGATAAATATGTTTTTCTGCCATTATATGATACTATTAAAGAAATCGCGAAAACATATGCTAATCTCAACAGGTTCATAATAAGTGGATCTGCGAAAGGTTCAGCTACATCTTCCGACATATCGCTAGGAGCATTCAATGTGCCACAAGGTTCGGTTACGGTAACGGCAGGTGGGCGCACACTTATTGAAAATGTCGATTATGTGGTTGACTACAACCTGGGAACTGTAAAAGTTATTAATAATGCCATCGTTAATTCCGGCATTCCGGTAAATGTTCAGTTTGAGAACAATGCCAACTTTGGTTTGCAGCAGCGAAATTATCTGGGCGTGCGATTAGATTACCAGTTAAAAAATACAGCGAAAGAATCATTTAATATCGGAGGTTCGCTGGTACGACTTGGTGAGCGGCCCTATTTCACAAAGATGAATTATAGCGAAGATCCTATTCGCAACACTATATACGGACTTGACTTTAACTACCGTTCCGAAGTGCCGAAGCTAACAAAGTGGCTCAATAAACTGCCGTTCTACAACAGCAATGAAATGAGTACAATTACCGCATATGGAGAAGGTGCTTTACTGAAGCCCGGTCACCCACCTCAAATTGGAAAGGGTAATAACGGACTTATTTATATTGATGATTTTGAAGGAACTCGTAATAGTATAGATCTTCGTTTTCCGCTTACAAACTGGGCGCTGGCATCTACACCACAAGGTAATGGATTGTTCCCGGAATCTGGGTTATCGAACGATTTAAGGTATGGGTATAACCGGGCGAAAATTGCATGGTATAATATTGAACCGAATTTGCAAGATCCCAAAGCGCCTAACAACCCGGTAGCCGGTACCAACCTGGGCGATCCAACATGGCGTGCAGTTTTGCAGCAGGATATTTACCCGCAAAAAACCGTTGATTTCGGACAATCGCAATTGATAACATTTGATGTGGCTTTTTATCCAACTGATAAAGGACCTTACAATTTTGATCCTTCTGTTTCTGCTAACGGGAAACTACCAAATCCGAAACAGCGTTGGGGTGGTATCATGCGTAGCATTGATCAGACAGATTTTGAGACAGGTAATGTAGAGTTCATCGAATTCTGGATGCAGGATCCTTTTCTGAAAAACAGGACAAGCACGGGTGGACAATTGTATTTCAACCTGGGTAATATTTCAGAAGATATTTTAAGAGACGGCAAAAGGTTTTTTGAAAATGGGTTGCCTACACCTAATATTCCGGCAGAACTTGATTCAAGTCTTTGGGGAAGAGTTCCCGGAAATCCTATCCAGGTAACAAATGCATTTAGCAATGACCCGAATGATCGTGAATTTCAGGATGTGGGTCTTGACGGCCTTACTGATGAACAGGAAAGAGCAAAATTCGCGAATTACCTCAATCAGCTTGCTGCTGCATTTGGCGCAGGTTCTCCGGTATACCAGATGGCTTATATGGATCCCGCCGGTGATAATTTCAAAGGATACCGGGATGCTGATTATGACATGCAAAAAGCAGACATCCTTGCCCGTTATAAGAATATCAACAGCCCACAAGGCAACTCTCCAATTGCAACAGGAAGTACTACAACGGCTTATACATTGACTCCTGACCAGGAAGACCTCAATAAAGACAATACTTTAAATGAACTGGAAGAATATTTCCAATATAAAGTAGAGCTTAATGAAAACGCGTTTGTTGTAGGTCAAAACTATATAACAGATAAAAGAACATTTTTGCCAGGCAATCCCGGTGCGATGGAAGAAACATGGTATTTGTTCCGTATCCCCATTGCTGATTATGAAAGAAAGGTGGGAAATATTCCGGATTTTAAATCTATACGTTTCATTCGCATGTTTCTTACCGGTTTCGACGATTCGCTGGTATGCCGCTTCGCGAAATTGGAGCTTGTGCGTAATCAGTGGCGTGCGTTTTCTTACGAAATTGATACTACCGGTACTTATACACCTGTGCCAGCGAATTCAACAACACAATTCAATGTACTGGCTGTGAATGTAGAAGAAAACAGTAACAGGTTGCCGGTGCCTTATGTAACTCCTCCGGGAATAGAACGTATGCAAACATTGAGTAATAACAATGTGAACCTGTTGCAAAACGAGCAGTCGCTCAGTATGCAAATATGTAATATGCCAAAAGGCGAATCGAGAGGTGTGTTTAAAACCATGAATATGGATTTGCGCCAGTATGGACGTTTACAAATGTTCATTCATGCTGAAGCTGCACAAAACGTTCCTGTTAATAGCGGTGATTTATATGCGGTGGTTAGGCTTGGTTCTGATTTTGTGAGCAATTATTATGAAATAAGAATCCCGCTGGGCATAACACAGCCTGGAGTAAAAATCGATACTTTGATATGGCCCAAGGCCAACGAGTTGGATATTGATCTTACAGCCCTCACGAAATTGAAAATAAACCGTAACAATAGCGGTGCGGTTGATACGTATTACAAAGAACTACAATCTAACGGACACACTTATGCGATTATTGGAAATCCTAATCTTGGTGAGGTTACAGGATTTTTCCTTGGTGTAAACAATGCGAACCTTCCTACCGCATGTACGGAAGTCTGGTTTAACGAATTGCGCTTGTCCAGTCTGAATGAAAAGGGCGGATATGCCGCGGTTGGAAGGGTTGATATACAGCTTGCCGATCTGGGTACTTTATCTGTATCAGGCAGTATAAAAAGCGTAGGCTTTGGAGCCTTGGAACAGCGGGTAAATGAGCGGTCGCGGGATAAGATCACACAGTTTGATGCGGCTACCAATCTTGAGTTGGGCAAACTGCTTCCGCAAAAAGCGGCTATGTCTATACCGGTGTATGCCGGCTATTCACAAACTGTAAGCACGCCGGAATATGATCCTTATGACCTGGATATAAAACTAAAAGACAAGCTGGCAAACGCAAGCGCTGCGCAAAAAGATTCAATTAGAGACGATGCGATTGAAGTTCGCACCTTAAAGACAATTAGTTTTACCAATGTAAAAAGAAATAATCTTACCGGTAAAAAGCAGCAATTGTGGAGTATAGAAAACTTCGATGTAAGCTATTCATACACACAAGAAGAACATCATAGCCCTCTTGTGGAAAGTGACGAAACTGTAAGACACAGGGCCGGGCTGGGTTATAACTATGTAAGCACCGCCCCAAAATATTGGGAGCCATTTAAGAAATCGTTTACTAAAAAAAGCACCTGGTACGGTTTGATAAGAGACTTCAATCTTAATCCTATACCATCGCTGTTAAGCTTCCGTGCGGATGTGAACAGGCAGTTCGCGGCATTCCGGCCAAGAAATGTGGGTGGGCCTAAAAATGTAATTCCTGAAACTTATAATAAGTATTTCACCTTCGACAGGTACTATAATTTAAGATGGGATTTGTCAAGATCGCTGAATCTTGATTTTACAGCCACAAACCGTGCCCGTGTAGATGAAGACAGCGGCCGCCTGGATAAATATGAAAGACGCCACATGTGGAACAACTTCTGGCATGGCGGTAGAAACTCGTCTTACGATCAGTCGACAACTGTCACCTATACATTGCCAACATCCAAACTGCCACTTATAGATTGGACAACCATGCGGCTTAGCTATATTGCCAAATACAATTGGATGGCGGCTTCCATGGATCCATTTGCAAAAAGTATGGGTAATTTTATTGGTAATAACCAGGATAAGAATTTTACTGGAGAACTTGATTTCGTAAGACTGTATAACAAATCACGCTTCCTGCGTGCATTGGACTGGAATGCTCCTAAAGCGCCGCCAAAACCGCAGCCGCAGCGTAATGCAAGTGATACTACCGGTAAACGAAAAAAAGCTGAGCGTTCTAACGAGTTACCGGAATTAAACACATTCGTAAAAGTGATTGGCAGAATTGTTACATCTGTTAAAAAGGTAACTATTCAATATTCGGAAATTGGTGCTACCAACTTTGCAGGTTATTTAGACAGTACAAAAATACTGGGTATGGATCCCCTGAGGAATGCACCGGGCTGGGGCTTTGTATTTGGTCAACAACCAGACACCGGCTTCGTAAATAATTTTGCGCAAAAAGGATTGATAACAAATAATCCGTTGTTCAATAACCTGAACCGCCAGGATTTCAACCAGCGTCTGAATCTAACCGCCCAGTTGGTTCCTGTGAGAGATCTGATTATAGATGTGAACCTGGATAAAACTTTTGGCAAAGCTTATAGCGAACTATATAAAGATACACTTGGAACTCCGGGTAGTAATTTTGTGCGCCTGAGCCCATATTCATCTGGTAGTTTTAGCGTTTCGTTCATTTCTTTCCAAACATTATTTGATCCGTTCAAACCAAATGAAATAACCAATACATTCCAGAAGTTTGAAAATAACAGGATGATTATCTCAAAACGATTAGGAACCTCGAACCCATATTCTAATGTGCAGGAAGCAGATGGGTATTATAAAGGATATGGAAGATATTCGCAGGATGTGTTGATACCGGCCTTTATCGCGGCTTACACTAACAAAGACGCGAATTCTATTGCGCTTCTTAAACAGGATAATCCCAATACAAGGTCGAATCCGTTTAAGGGAATTTTACCAAAGCCAAACTGGACAATCACATATAACGGGCTAACAAGGGTGCCTGGCATGGAAAAAATATTTACCAATTTCACGCTCAAGCATGGCTACAATAGCACTTTGGCAATGAATAGCTTTAACAGCAACCTGCTGTACCAGGACCCATTCAATATTAATTATCCGGGCTTTATTGATACATTAAGCGGAAACTTCATCCCTTACTTCATGGTGCCGAACATTACCATTACTGAAGCTTTCGCGCCGTTGATTGATGTGGATATGCAGTTAGTGAACCAGGTATCTACAAGTTTTGGATATAAGAAAAGCCGAACACTCAGTCTTAGTCTTGTCGATTTTCAGTTAAGCGAAATGCGCTCTACGGAATTTACATTCGGCTTTGGATGGAGAAAGAGAGGATTACCAATGCCATTTAGAATTAAACTGCCCGGACAAAAAGAGGCTTCGAAAAAATTGGAGAACGATCTGAATATCCGCATTGATTTTAGCCTGCGAGATGACGCGACTGCCAACAGCCGTTTAGATCAGAATACATCGTTGCCAACAGCGGGACAAAAAGTGGTCACTATTTCGCCATCTATTGATTATGTGTTGAACAACCGGATCAATATAAAACTATTCTTTGATCAGCGCAGAACAGAACCAAAAATTTCTCAATCCGTTCCCATTACAACCACGCGAGGCGGCTTGCAGATTAGGATTTCATTAGCGCAGTAATAACCGTATCAATTTTTATAGTTGTTATTTGTGCCCCGGCAGCGGTTTTTCATGGCATCATCATTGTGTCACTCACTTGTACGGCAGTAATGCTGTTGGGCGAGCGATGAGTGACATTTCCCGCGCGGTTTATTTTATTATGATTTACTATTTCTTTAATATAAAGCGGAGTACAAAACGTCTCTATTACACTTTTATGGGAGCGAACCACTAATTGAATTTGATTTGTCCTTATAAGTCATCTTTTTATATAACATACAACCATTTGCATATTGATCAGGTCTATTATGACTTGTAAAAAAATGTTGAGATTTTTACTAACTAAACTTAAACTCAATTAGTATGTCAAACCTTGTTACTTCAATTCAAAGTTTCTTTTCAAACGAGCTTGTAAAAAAGGCGATATCCTTACTCGGAGAAAAAGATGAATCCATTCAAAAAATTTTCGATGCGGGTGTGCCTGCCGTGTTAAATGGGTTTTTACACAAGGCAAAAAAAGATGGCGGCATTTCAATTTTGAATATGGCTCAGCATGCAGCGGAAATGAATTTGCAAAATAATCCTGCTGATATTTTCAATACAATGTCAGCTCCTGTTCCGAATGGCCATACCAGTTGGCTTTCTTCCTTTTTTGGCAATAAGGCAAATGAATTAGTGAGTGTAATCGCGAATTATGCCGGAGCTAAATTCAGCTCAACAGAGTCTATCCTTAAAGCCATCATTCCGGTAGGACTTTCTTTTATAGGAAGCCATGTTAAGAATAGTAATTTTTCGGCACCGGGGTTGTTCAATTGGTTGCAATCGCAAAATGCGGAAGTGAAAACACAAGTGCCGGCTATACTTAAAATGAACAGTTTTTTCAAAGATGAAGCATCATCTTCCTCATCTGAAAGATATCATAATTCAAAGCCAACACATGAAGGCAAAGGTTCTGGATCCAATTGGTTGCTTTGGGTGCTGCTTGGAATATTATTTGTAGCGCTGTGCTGGTATTTAATGCGCAGTTGCAACAACAAAAAAATTGCGGAACCTCAGGCTGAAATTCATTTGTCGCAGGATTCATTAACATCCAATCAACCTCCGGCTCGTGAATCGTTGAAAGTGAAATTGGCTAATGGTGTAGAAATTGATGCATACAAAGGGGGTATAGAGGATACTTTGGTTAAATGTTTAAATGACGCTTCCTGCAATCCTTCTAAAGATGTGTGGTATGATTTTGATAACCTCAACTTCAAAATAGGAAGTGATTCTCTTACAAATGAAAGTATGGCGCAGGTTAAAAACATAATTGAAATTTTGAAAGCTTATCCAAAAGCCAAAGTAAAAATTGGCGGATATGCAGACCATAGCGGTGATAGCGCTAAGAGCTGGCAGCTAAGCCAAAGCCGCGCAGAAGTTGTGTTGAATGAATTGAAAGCGCAAGGCGCAAACGCCGAACAATTTGTGGCTGCTGAAGGTTATGGCTGGCAGTTTGCAAAATATCCTTCTACTGCTCCTGAAGAAGACAGAAGAAAAGACAGAAGAATTTCTCTTCAGTTAAGGGAGAAATAAGTAAATGGAATTTCATTAGTCTGGTAATAATTAGTCCGAAAAAAATCTCTGTATTAATTGCGGGGATTTTTTTTATGTAGTGTTGCGCCTGGTCTCCAAATTTCTTCTGATTTCTTACCTTGCTAATGCCAGCTGCCCACATCGCTCAATAGAATTACTACCGTACAAGTGAGTGACACAACGGAAGATGAACAGAATTACTAACGCTCACATCCAGCCGAAAAAAACATAAAAATTGTAAATGCCCAAATTTTTTTACCAACCTCCGGATAATAAAAAAGGCGATAGAGACCTATCACCTTGTTGTTCTTTTTTATCTTAAAATTTACCATAGAGACAATATTAACCTGTGCCGGTGAGCCTGAACATCATTACATAGCCGCTTAATTTTTTCTTCTTCTTATTTATCTGCACCGGCCTGAGCATATGATATTCTGTGAACTTTGAGGTGTAATTGAACGTAATGATATTACCATCAATATCACCCCACATATTTTTTTTGTAAACTACCTGTTTCTCATTCCAGTCAAACATCCTTACTTCATACAATTTCGAATCAGGCTCTCCGATAAATACAAACTGATAATTAGCTCCTTGCGTTAACGGCATAATCACAGGCATCTCATACTCACTTTCCATAGCCATCGAAGCTTCACGTATTAATGTGAATCCCTTTGAAGTGTACAGCTTTTTTAAGCTATCTATTTGTGGTTTGAATGAGTTGTTTAAATACTCCTGTTGTTTTATTACATCGCCTTGCGCATATGTTTCCATAAGTAATAAACAGCATGCTGCTAAGGTGACGTATTTTGCAAAATAAAGTATTTTCATGGTCAATGGATACCTAAATTATATTAATATAAGCTCTAATGCTATATTACTTTCAACAGGATAAACGGTTACTTCGGCAAAACACTTTTGTAAGTGCTATGTAATATACGTATTTCTATGGAAAAAACGTAGATTTTACCCGGTTATTGTTTAACCTCTAAAAATTATTTAAAAGTGTAAAAGGAGTTGGCTTGTGCGAGACAGGTTAACACAATGTCATTTATACAAACATGCCTGGGCAGGGTAGTGGTATAATAAATTACATTTGCCACATCTTCTGCGCTAAGTGGTTGATAGCCATCGTAAATTTTATCTGCCTGAGCTTTGTCGCCCTTAAAACGTACTAATGAAAACTCGGTTTCCGCAGCTCCGGGATGTATTGCCGTCACTTTAATTCCATGTCTTAATAGATCAATTCTCATCGATTTGCTGAGTGCATCTACCGCATGTTTGGAAGCGCAGTAAACATTTCCCTTTTCATACACCTCTTTTCCGGCAATTGATCCGAGGTTAATAATATGGCCTTGTTTATTTTCTATCATAAAAGGCAGCACAGCTTTCGACACATAAAGTAAACCTTTTACATTGGTATCCAGCATATTATCCCAATCTTCCAGCGATGCGTTGTCAAAGTGATCCCTGCCCGCTGCAAGACCTGCATTGTTCACCAGCACATTTACAGCTCGCCATTGCAAGGGTAAATTATTAATGAAGGAAAAAGTTTCTTCCCGGTTTCGAACATCGAAACACAATGGAAGAACCTGGATACTATAATCGCTTTCCAGCTTATTTTTCAATGCATCCAGTCTTTCTTTTCTTCTTCCTGTAATGATCAAATTATACTGATTAGAAGCAAAAATTTCGGCGGTGGCTTTGCCAATTCCTGATGTGGCGCCGGTAATAAAAACAATTTTACTCATGTAATGGCTATATTAGAAATCGTTATTGTAAAAGGCTTGTAACAAGCAAGTGCATGAAGTTATGCAAGCAATTGATATCCAACAAAATTTTTGTTTTAATTTTTTTAGTTGCTTCAATTTTATAGTTATTATTATGAAACCGGCGACAGAAAATTAATTTGAAAATGTGCTATACTTTACGCGGCATAAAAATGTGTAGTTTTTTTGGGCATCAGCGGTAGTGCTACTATTAAACATTGTTGTGTCACTCACTTGTACGGCAGGAATTCTATTCGCCAGGTTGTGGGAAATCATTCAATGACTTAATAATTCGGCCTTACCGAATAAGTATTACAGTTCCTTTTTTTGTAATAATACTGCCTGTATAGGAAGTGCCTCTTACCATCCATACAAAAGTATCAGGCCCCTGCAGTTTGCCGTTTATTGTGCCGTCCCAGCCTTTACCGCTGTCTGTATTGCTGTACACCAGTTGTCCCCATCTGTTGTACACTCTGAAAAAATCAATATTTCTTATACCCACCGGAATGGGTCTGAACAATTTGTTGGCACTCCCTTCAGGTGTAAAGGCATTAGGTACGAAAATATCCGGCAATGTGCCAAAAACCTTAATGTGAATAGTGTCATAATCAAAACAGTTTTCAGGAGTGTAAGCTTTCAGCACATAAGTCATGTTCTGGCTTATATTGGCAATAGGCGATTGAATGTTGGGATTGCTTAGGCCAATTGGCGGTGACCACTGGTAAAGCTCCGCCCCGCTTGCATTTAGCTGCAATGGTTGATTCGTAACAATAGATGTATCATTGCCTGCAAAAGCTATCACCGGCGGATGAACTGTTACAACTACAGTATCAAACCCGGGTTTCGGGCAACCTTTATTATCCAAAACCGATAACACATATGGTGTGGTTTTTAAAGGATGTGCCAATGGGCTTAAGGTTTGTGCATTTATAAGGGTTGTAACCGGCGACCAACTGAATGAAATGCCATCAATTGCCGCTTTCAATGTGGCGGTATCTCTGTAACAAATTATGGTATCGGTGCCGGCATTTGCAAACGGGTATGGAACTGTTTTAACAGTTACATGATCGCTTGCAAAACAGTTACCAATATGCGAAACAATAGTATAAGTTGTAGTAGCTGTTGGTGTAGCAAAGGGATCTGACAATGCGCTATCATTAAGTGTTGCGGCTGGTGTCCATTCGTAGCGCAGCCCATCTGTTTCGGCATGCAATTGTGCCCCATCGGTAAGACAAATGGTTGTGTCTCGTGAAACCTTTAATGCTACATGGTCGGTAACGCGAACTTTTATGCTGTCTCTATTTATGCATCCCTGCTGGTTCAGTTCCACATAAAATACGGTAGTGTTTTTAGGAAAAACAAGTGGTGTGGGCGAATCGCTTTGCTGTATTATAGAAGTATTTCCTGGCGTCCACGCAAATGTGCCTATACCATTTGCTTTCAACCGCAGCGTGTCAATATTGCAAATCAGTGTGTCTCTAAACGGTAGTTGGATCGGTGGTTTATCGTTTATATCGATAAGTGTAGTCAAAGTGTCGAGACAGCCTTTACTGCTCCCCGCAATTAATTGTACCAGTTTAATTCCTGCAGAGTTATACTTCCATTGGGGGGTTTTTGTTGCTGCAATATCGTTGCCGGAAGTTTCATCTCCAAAGTTCCATGACCAGGAAATTACCGAACCGTATTTTGCAAATGAAGTATCTCTAAATTGAACGGGATTTAAAATACAAGTGCCATTAGTTGTAAATCCTGCACGGAATCCCGGATACACTTTGGCCAGGGAAGTTGTGGAATCGATACATTGACCGGCAGAGAGATAAACGATGAGCTTTATGCGATACGTTCCGGTATCCTTGTAAGTATGCGTAATGGCGCCTTCAGGATCAAATGACGTATCGGATTTTGCCTGGTCGCCAAAATTCCATATATACACCGATCCCGGAGGATTGGTTTGCTTGTTTTTTAACGCCACTGTAAAATCATCACAAAAACTGTAATCAGGAGAAAGTGAAGCGTTGAGTGGTATGCAATCAGATACTTTAATATGAATATCTTTTCGATGTACATTTATCAAAACTCCTTTTCTATATTCAGAAATACAAACGGTAAGAACGTATTGACCAATGTTGGCTGGCGCTATACCTGAGAAAATACCGGTTTTAGGATCAATCGTTGCCGACAGATCCATGGGCGCACTGCCCGAAAAGCCGCCCCTGTACGGCACCGGATAATAAGGTGGCGCCGCAGCAGGATTGGGTGTAACACAATTAACACATGTACCCTGTCTTTCGCCTGCGCCATCGTAAGCATCGCAAAGTTGGTACGACAAAGAATCGTTATCCGCAGGATCAATTGCGCCAAAATTGAATTTGAACGCGGATGACATGCAAATGGCAACAGCATCGTTGGCTACCATTTGCGGACTTGAATTTTTCTGCGCTCCTGCAAACACAGCCGTGCCGGGTATTTCGCATAAATAAGTGGCCCCGGTTCTACCGCTGTTTTCCACATTTTGAATGCCATCAATACGACAGCAGCGCTGAAATGAAATTATGTAACCCTGCGGTATATCGGGCAGTTCTACCTGTATTTCATAATAGCGCAAATTGTAGCACACATCAGTTGGCGGATTGATAATGCAGGGATTGGAAGCCGGGTTGTATTTTATTTGCTCTTCCCGGGTTTTAGGTGCAATTGCCACAGTAAACGGGGTGCTTTCTCCTTTTTTAAAAATGGTAAAACTTTCTTCCGGATCATTTTGCCCCGGGTTGTTCTGAAAACAATCGATATAAAGTTTTAAGGTGAGCATATATCTTGAAGTGCCCGATCCGGAGCCCGTGCCAATATATTTATAGAATAGCTCGCCTCCACGTATATGATTGGCGTATATGTAATTGGTACCACACAGTATTACCAGGAGTATGGAAATACATAGTTTCATGAAAGTATTTTGGTTACTAAGGTTAAGTCAAAAATCCAAAGTCAAAATATTTATTGCGCTGCTTACTATTGTATTTTCAACAAATAATAATTGGCTTAGTTCTACAACTCATCAGGTTTTCAAAAGGGAGCGATTGGTATGTATGGTGATTATGAATTTTGCAGTAGAAATAATTTTGATTTTTTTTGGGGGATCAGCCGCAGAGCCCTGATTAAGCTTTGGTTGCGACGCTCCGTTCAACAGTTGAATTTCTATGGATCAGCGAAATATTGAATTGCCTACGCATTTCCACACTTTCACATTAGTCCATTAGCCCAATAGCATTACTGCCGTACAAGTGAGTGACACAACGATGCTTAATAGTAGCACAACTGTTGATGCCAAAAAAAATCTCCACACAGTACGAAGTATTACAATCTAAAACATTTCAAATCTCAAAATTCAAATCTCAAATAATTTTCAAGGGCTTCGTTGCTTTTTTGCGTTTCTTCAAGCATACCCATATGTGCGGAATTTCCAAGAATAGTTACATAGGTGGTGGATGCTAAATAACTCTGAGCCAGGCTGTCGTTATAAGGAACCGCATTGTCGTTCTTACCAATGATTAACAAAACGGGGCATGAAAAGTTCTTTAAAATGTTGGTTCTGTCTGGCCTTGCAATCATCGCATGTTGATAAGCGATGAGTGAACCGGAACTGAATTCTTTATGATGCTCAATAAATGTAGCAACTTTATCCGGATTTTCTAATTTGTATTTTTCGGAAAAGAGATTAGGCGTGGTTTGTTTTATGAAAAGAAAAGCGCCATTCTTTTTTATGAACTCAATTCCTTTACGGCGTGTTTCTTTTTTCTCTTCCGCATCAGCATAAGCAGTGGAATGAAAAAGCCCCAGACCGGATACATATTTAGGGAATTTTTCCGCAAAAGCGAGCGTAATATACCCGCCCATTGAGTGGCCAATTATAACGGCTTTTTCTATTTTTTCTGTTTGTAAAATTGATCTTACATTTTCTGCAAGGCTTTCAATGGTAGTGTTGTTCTGCAATGCGGAAGCGCCGCTGCCGGGCAGATCGGGGACAATTACGGAAAAGTTTTTCTTTAAATGGTTTACCTGGTGTGTCCATACTTCACTATCTTCTGCAAACCCGTGCAGAAGTACCACAGGTTTTCCTGTACCATACACATTGTATGCAATTTCTTTATTGTTAACTGTAATTGTTTTCATGGCATTTTTTTAATTGTAAAAAATGTAAAACGTCAACTTACAATTTTACTAAGTTTCTGACTTCTTATAAACAAAACTCCAGCTAAAGGTATGAGAGCAACGTTCAGCGTTTGCGGTAAAAAAATCCAACAAATTAATAACAACAAACTTAACCAACTGGTTAATTTAAAATAAGTTTTTACCCATTTTTTATTGCTTCTTGTAAAGAATGCGATGATAGCGTGTGCTGGAACTGCCCACAATAAATTGAGATTGTTTGCGCATTCGGAGTGATTTGTGGCAAACCACATGAATAATAAAAGAATACCCAGCGCACCTGTGGTAAAAAATAATATGGGGTCGAATATGCGCAAGAATTTTTTGGCTGCAGGAAATTTTAATAAGGAACATGCTCCCACCAGCAGAAACAAACTAGCAAAAACAAACATGGGAGTGGGGAAAGTGCTTTTGGGCTCCACCATTTCCGACTGGAATAATGTGTGTTTGTATAATACCAGCGGTTGCCCGTTTATAGTAGTGCTGTCAAATGCTTTTAATAAATAATCCGGTAAAAACATTGCTTCACGGTTGGCAACTTTTATATCAATGTTGGCGCCAAGCAGTATATCGATACCCAGTTTGTTCCAGTATTGTTTTGATTTATTAAGGTATTGATAAAGCATCTGGCGAAAGGTAATGGAGCTGTCCGGCAAAACATTTTTTGTAACAAACGGAGCAGGACTGTTTTTTTCTACAATATCTCTCAGGCGTGTGGAGCAATTGTCATATAAGAATTCGTACAGGTAACTGCTGTTTTCGGGGAGTGCATTGTGCTGTACGGCGCTTAGGAGTTTTTGTTTTTCTTCGCAGGATAAATTGAGTACCTGCTCCTGTATGCTCCTGTTTTCCTCGGCATATCCGTAATAGAAATCTTTAAATTTTTCGGTTGCTAAATAATACAACAAGCTCCCTCTTGTGAATTTTATTGTGAAGTTAGGATCATCAAAATCAAATGTGCCGTAGTTGTAAACATTATCGAAGCTTCCTGATTTGTCTGTAATGCGTAAAGCGCTATGCCCGAAAAGTGCATACAACTCATCTCCGGTGCCGCAGGTGAGCAGGCTTACAGTAAGATTACAGGAATCATCTTGGGCGTGGGTGGTTTTATTGAAAAAAGAGTAAAAAACAAGTAGAAAAAAAACGCGTAGCAAAAGTTTCATTTGTAGTTAAATTAAAAATTGAAAACTGATGTTGATTATTCTATACGCAGTATGAATTTTTGTATGAATGTTTCAACCTGCTGAATAGCATTCCTACCGCACAAGTGAGTGACACAACGATGCTTAATAGTAGTAATACCGCCGGTTAACAAAAAAAACTTTACAATATTATGCTGCCCGAAGTATAAATGTTTGATTGTGCATTACCAGACAAACATTTTCAATTTTCAACTTTGGCTAAACTATTTTCTGCTGTAATTAGGAGCTTCTTTTGTGATGTCCACATCATGTGCATGGCTTTCGCGCATGCCGGCATTGGTTATTTGCACAAAGGTCGCTTTTTGCAATGTTTTCAGGTTGGCTGCACCACAAAGGCCCATGCCGGCCCGAAGTCCGCCCACATACTGAGCCACTACCTCGTGTAAAAAACCTTTATAAGCAACACGTCCTTCAATTCCTTCAGGCACTAATTTTTTTGCGTCTTCTTCGCCTTCCTGGAAATAGCGGTCGCCGCTACCTTGCTGCATGGCGCCGATGGAACCCATGCCGCGATATTGTTTAAATTTGCGGCCTTCGTAAATTATGGTTTCGCCGGGGCTTTCTTCCACTCCGGCAAACACACTACCCATCATTACAGCGTTTGCTCCGGCTGCCAGCGCTTTTACCATATCTCCGGTATAGCGAATACCACCGTCTGCAATTAAAGGAATGCCTTTGGATTTAAGTGCTGCCGCTGCTTCCACAATGGCAGTTAACTGAGGCACCCCGGCTCCGGCAACTATACGTGTGGTACAAATGGATCCGGGCCCTATACCTATTTTAACGGCATCTGCTCCGGCATCGGCAAGGGCTTTGGCGCCTGCGCCTGTTCCTATATTACCTGCAATTACCTGTAAATTTTTGAAATTCTTTTTTAATGTTTTTAACGCATCAATTACTCCTTTGCTATGCCCGTGCGAACTATCAAGCGCTACAATATCCACACCTACTTGCTGTAATGCGTAAGCCCTGTCCAGCAGGTCTTTTGTAATGCCCAGTGCGCCGCCTACCAATAAACGGCCTATACTGTCTTTTACTGCAAAGGGAAAATTGCGTAATTGCAAAATGTCTCTGTAAGTGATCAATCCTATCAGTTCCTTTTGCTTATTTATTACAGGAAGTTTTTCAATTTTATACTGGCGTAATATCTTTTCAGCTTTTTTTAAGTCTGTGCCTTCCGGTGCGGTAATGAGGTTGTTTTTAGTCATTACATCTTTCACCAGGATGCGCTTGTTGGTTTCAAAGCGTAGATCGCGATTGGTAAGTATTCCGACAAGTCTTTTGTTAGTATCCACTATAGGAATACCTCCAATTTTATTGTCGCGCATCAGCTTCAAAGCATCGCCAATGGTGGCTTCTTCGTTCAACGTAATGGGATCAATAATAAGCCCGCTTTCACTTCTTTTTACTTTGCGAACCTGTTCTGCTTGTTTTTCAATGCTCATGTTTTTATGCAGTATACCCAAGCCGCCTTCGCGGGCCAGTGCAATTGCAAGGTGCGCTTCTGTAACAGTATCCATTGCTGCGGAGAGCATAGGTATGTTGAGCGTAATATTTTTGGTGAGCTGGGTGCGTGTGTCTACTTCTTTAGGTAATACCTCGCTGTACGCGGGCATTAATAAAACATCGTCAAATGTGAGACCTTCGCCAAAAAATCTTGATTGAAATGAATTGTTGCGGGAGGAAGTAATTCTTGTTGCCATGTGCAAAGATAGGGTGATGGTTAAATTGCTACCAAAACTTTTTTTCTTAATAAATATTTAATTGATGAAGCCCAACATATTCTTTGCTTCCTATATTGCTAGTTTTTAACGTGTTTTGAGTGAAGTTAAACATTGCATATGCCCGGTATAAGATTTTCCAAAGTTGTGGAAATTAAAATTTACAGGCGTTTTTCATAAAGGAATATTTTTTCCAGTTTATATTTTTGCGGCCATGCCTATGTCCCCTTAATCTCCTTTAAAATAAAACTTCATGGAAAAACAAAAGGTTGTAATTGTTGCAGAAAAAGTAAAGTTATTTGCAATAGTCTTTATAGGCGTATGCTTTTTTAGTTTGGGAACTATTTATTTTGGTGAACAATCAATGTATCGTGTGCCCAGGTTATTGTTGCCGGTTTATGAGTTGTTTGGGAATATAGGTCTTGCGGTGGGTATGCTTATTTTAGGATTAGCGATGGTTATTTATGGTTATACTATCTGGAAGAAAAACGCGGGTAATGTAACGCTGTTTGGGTTTCTTGCAATTACTGCATTGATCATCGGTTGCACTGTAGCTTACATAAGTAATAACCAACCTCAAAAAGCTACCATAACGCCTGAAGAATATTTTGCAGAAAATGAAAAAGAAAGACAGAAGCAAATAAATGATATTAAAGAAACCGATGAGCCACAATTTGATAATCCCGAAATCAAAAAGCATTTTGTAGCTTTTGATGAAATCTTACAGAAGTTTAAAAGCAATCTCAGTACAGGTAATAAAGAAGCAATTCAGGCAAGTGAAAATGAATACTTGGAATGGTCGAAAAAATCAGCGCCTTTAATGGAAAGCATGGATATTGATATGAAACAGGAAATGGCAAAATATTTGGCTAAGCTGGCAATAGAATGGCATGATGCCCGAACGGAAGTTAAAAATTAACAGAGAAAAGTTGATGTGTTTTATACTTCAAAATTAAAGCCCTGCAATATAAGAGCAGGGCTTTATTGATTCATTTTAGAAACGGAATTTTAACTGTTAGCCTTCAGCTTTGCGCTAAACAGCGTTTGCAACTTCTTTTCGGCCTGGTGTAATCCTTCTTCAAACTTTGTAGAAATATTAAATTCCGAAATTGAAGACGCTAATTTTTTATAATATTCAATACCGTTATTCAGATTGTTTTTAAAGTCGTTAATATACTTTTGTTTCTTTTCATGAAAATTGTGAGACAGTTCCTCAACTTGTTCTTTTAAGTAGTCAATATATAATTGAAGCTCCTTTGTAAACAGGTCGGGGCGCGAATTGTCGGTAATTAAATTTGTTTTGCCGTATATGTGATCCACCATTTCTTTTAATGACACACGCTTGTTGAAATAAGCAATATTTGGCCCGGGGCAAATTGTTACCGCTTCATAATTTTTTAAAAACAGCGAATTATACTTAATAGCCGCAGACGTGCTAAGGCCAATACACAAGCATTCCTTTGTTAGCACGGCTTTCCTCTGACTTTCTTTTTCAGCCTCGGGAATATCGCTGGCCTCTATGACTGCCATTTTCTTTTTTTGATATTCGATAGAGGCAGTGCAAATCGGCCGCTTTGTGAATTCGCAATTATTTTCAAGATATTTTTCAGTGCAGGGACTACCGGGCTTGTTTTTGCTAATTCGATCGTTTTTCTCTGCTTCGGCGGTGTTGTTGCGTAAATAATTGAATCGCACACCCAATGGAGAATTATGACTTAGAATAATATCATCTTCTTTGGACTTTTCCAAAAGAGAAAGCGTATGTTCATCAACGGTAGTGCTTTCCGGAACTAATAAGAATGGAGATCCCCAACCGGTAGCACTTAATTTATAGTAGTTGAGCAGAAATTTTTGTTCTTCCGCATTTCCAATACCACCCTGAAAGGTGATGTTTATTGCAGGTGCTTTTTCCGGTACATGCTCGTAACCGCTTTTTGTGTACAGATCGAAAAGCTCATTTACCAGTTCTTCTTTTTTGGTTTTAAACTCTTCCAGAATGGGACCAATTAGAAAACCATCTGTGGCAAATGCGTGACCTCCACAGTTTAACCCCGATTCAATTCTGAATTCACTAACCCAATAACCTTTTTTGGCCAGGTATTTTCCTTGTATAAGCGCAGACCTGAAATCACTTACCTTAATAACAATTTTTTTTGTAAAGCTGCCATCCGGCCGTTGCCTAAGATTTTCGAATTCAGCCAGGTAATTATATAATCTAGGATTCATGCCGGCAGAAAAAATTATGGAAGAATCCTGCAAGTCGCTCTCGGCGTAGGCCCGCAAAGCTGTTAATGCATCGGAGCCATTTTCAATAACGTTGCCTTCCTTATCATAATTATTTTTGTCCAGCTTGGTCATTATATTCACATCAATACTTCCGGGCCTCATCATTTGACGCAGCTTGTCCTGGATATGCATTTTTTCAATAGCATCCTTGGTTTCCAGCATTTTATTGTAAAGCACTTTAAGGTAGGAGTGTTCAGGAAGCATTTCGAAATATTTCACGATCTCCGATCCCTTTTCGAATGCTGAATTTTTCAACTCCTCAAAACGAATTTTTACAACTTTGTTTAAAAGGTTTAAATAATCTTTAATACGTTTGAACCTATAGTCTGATTGCTTATCATCTATATGCACATAAGGTTCTTTGAGTTGATTGTAATAGTAGCCTCTCATCATTTCTATAAGACGGTCCTCAACAAGCGATACAACAGATGAGATACCGTATTTGCCAACTTTTGCCGGCGAATCTATTGTATAGGCAAGTCCCATTACAGGAATGTGAAAGTCATGGATTGATTTGAACGACATGTAAATTTTTTAGTGGGTCACAAAAAGAGACAATTAATGATTTTAAAAGTATGACAAAAGTCATTTTTTTATTTGAGTTACGAATGTATATATTTATTTTCAACCAATAAAATGTTAAATTTAACCTGAATGAAATAGCGTAGATCGAACTCACTGATATTCCACTCAATACTCAGAACTCAATACTCATATCTTTTATTTGGGGACCAGCGGTAGTGCTACTATTAAGCATTGTTGTGTCACTCACTTGTACGGCAGGAATGCTATGGAGCGGGTTGCAAGTTACAGGTTACTGGTTTCAGGTTGCTGGTTTCCGGTGTTGGAGTACAGGCAAGCATTATCGAAATCAGAAATCAGAGATCAGATCCTGCTGTCACGTTCTGAAAAAAGTAGACATTTCTTTAGTTGATTATCACGCACCTGGCGCAAGCGTGGTAACTGAGCCAAGTGTATAGTCAAGCTTGTGTCTTACCGGCAAATTGCTTCTTCATTGGTTGTTGGTGTGCATTCGCACGATGGCCCCTCTACACACGCAACAACGGCAATTCCCAGCCATTCCTGTTTAATACAGATTCTCTACTGCCAACCGCCTACTGCCCACTGCCTACTCATGCAGTTTGTTTTATAATAAAATACACTATTACATTAAACAACCCTTTGTGCCCGTTGCCTTCTTTGCGGCTTTGCATGAAACACCTTTGCGTGAAACCCCGCTACGCAATCATATACATTTTTCCCGGTAAGCTGCACACGATGTTTTGAAGCTCAAGATTTAATATTGCAGCCGCAATAGAACTGCTGGATAGGTTACTTTTCAGGTTCAGCTCGTCAATGTGCATGGTTTCTTTTTCTTTCAACAGTTCCAGTACTATTTTTTCTTCAGGGGAAAGATCAATGAATAATTCGCGTTGCACTTTTTTTGCTTTACGGGTTTCTTTCCAGCCAAGCATTTCAACTACATCCGCGGCGCAAGTTATCATTGCGGCCTTCCTGGTTTTGATGAGCTTGTTGCAACCTGAACTTTTAATATCAGTAGTTCTGCCTGGAAACGCGAACACATCTTTGTTATACCTGTTTGCAATTTCAGCCGTGATCATACTGCCGCCTTTTGTTTTGGTTTCTATAACTATGGTAGCGTCGCTCATGCCTGCCACAATCCGGTTGCGTGTTGGAAAATTATGCTTATCAGGTTTGGTGCCACTGTGAAATTCGGTCAGCAATCCGCCGTTATTAATCATTTCTTTTGCAAGGCTGGTGTGTTCGGGCGGGTACATAATGTCTAAGCCATGAGCCAATACACCAATAGTTGGTAAATTGTTTTTAAGCGCTGCTTTATGCGCTACTCCGTCAATTCCAAAGGCCATGCCGCTTACTACCATTATATTATACTCTGTAAGATCACTGATCAGCTTTTCGGTAAGTTGTTTGCCATATTCAGTATGGAGGCGGGTACCGATCACCGCAATAATTTTAGCTGCGTTTAAATCCGCATTTCCGCTATAGTATAATATAGTTGGTGAATCGTAATAGGTAGCAAGGCGTTTAGGATAATCTTCATCTGTAAGAAATAGCGGTTTTATGTTGTAGCGTTCTAAAAATTCTATTTCCTGTTCAGCAAAGAAGAAGTCTTCAAAATTTTTGATGGAAGCGGCTTTAATTTCTCCTATACCTTCAATTTTTTCAAGCGAAGATTTTTTTGCTTTAAAAATATCTTCAGCATTTCCAAAATGTTCAATAAGTGTTTTGGCCTGAACTGCGCCAATGTTGGGGATCTTAGTTAAAGCAATTTTGTAAATGAGATTATTCATCAGGTTCAAGGTTGTTTATAAGGTGCCAAAAATAACTAAAAAAATTAGTAAAAAAATGTGAGAAATGTGAAAATGAATTTGAAAATTTGAAAATGTGCTAATTTGAAAATTCTGTAGTTCGGGCCGGGTTCATTTGTTTTGAACAAACTTTATTAATGTGAGAATGTGGGAATGTGAAAATTGAAAGTTGAAAGTGCTTTAAACACTGATTGCAAGCAAAAACAAAAGCACTCATTACTCAAAACTCATTACTCATAACTTGTTGAATAGCCTTACTACCGTACAAGTGAGTGACACAACGATGCTTAATAGTAGCACTACCGCCGGTTCCAAAAAAGTTATGAGTTATGTGTTATGAGTTATGAGTTATGTGTGCAATTGCTTACCCTTGCATAAGGTATGACATACACTTTCAATTTTCAACTATTTCAACACAACTATGTTTTATAACAGTTCAACAGTAAAGACTAACAGTTTATAGTTGAATTGTTTTTTGGTTGAATGTTTAGTAACAGTTTTGCTGCATAAAACCGAATTATGAAAATTTTGCTTAACTGTTGGTTTTTGTTAATAGTGAGTATAACATCCTATGCACAAACAGGTGTTCAAAATATTCGCGGCGTGGTGCGTGATGGCGCTTCCGATCAGCCAATAGTATTGGCTACCGTGGTGTTGCTTAAAAGTAGTGAACAGGTATCAACAGTTACTGATAGTGCCGGAAATTTTTCGTTGCAAAATATTCCGGTTGGAAGATATGATGTGGAAATTACCCACGTTGGTTATGAACCCTTCATTATTAAAGAGGTGCTGGTGTCGTCTTCTAAAGAAGTGGTTATAGAAGTGCGTATGAAGGAAAGCGCATCTGACCTTCGCGAAGTGGTGGTGCGGCCTACATTTGATAAAACGCGGCCGCTAAATGCTATGGCGTTGGCCAGTGCACGCATGTTGAGTGTGGAAGAAGCGAAGCGCTTTGCCGGAGGTTTTGATGATCCCGCACGTTTGGCCTCTTCGTTTGCAGGTGTGGGTATTGGCGTGGGAAATAACGGCATTGTGGTGCGCGGCAACGCGCCAAAATTTTTGCAATGGAAACTGGAGGAAATTGAAATTCCTAATCCCAACCACTTTGCTGACGTAACAGGTTTTGGCGGTGGCGGATTAACGGCGCTGAGCAGCCTGGTACTTGGAAATTCTGATTTTTTTACAGGCGCATTTCCGGCAGAATATGGCAACGCGTTATCCGGTGTGTTTGATATAAAGTTGCGAAACGGAAATAATAAGCGTAACGAAAATGCCGTACAGCTTGGGCTTATTGGCATTGATGTATCTTCTGAAGGGCCATTTAAAAAAGATAAACAATCCTCTTATTTGTTTAACTACCGCTATTCCACTTTGTCGCTGCTCTCACCCTTAATGCCCGATGATGCTGATGGCACAAAGTACCAGGATCTAAGTTTTAAACTTAATTTTCCAACTGCAAAAGCAGGAACTTTTTCATTGTGGGGAATTGGTTTAATTGACCGCTCCGGCCAAACCGCCGAAACCGACTCTTCAAAATGGGAATACATGCAGGATAAGGAAACGCAGGACGTAAAACAATACATGGGCGCTTTTGGACTTGCACACAAAATTCAAATTGGTTATAATGGTTTTTTGAAAACTTCATTAGCTACAACAGTGAGTGGGCTTGATCTTCATACAGAACGCATGAATGATAAAATTCAGCTTTTGCCGCAAAATGTAATTAAAAAAACAAATTGGAATTTTGTGTTCTCATCATTCTACAATAAAAAATTCAGCTCTACACATACTAATAGAACCGGCGTGAATATTACCGGTTTAATGTATGATATGAAGTTGAACAAAGCGGAGCCATCTGGCACACCAATGCAAACAGTAACCAATGAAAACGGGTTTAGTTCGTTATTGTCGGCATACTCAAATTCTTCTTTTCATCTGTCCGGTAAATGGGTGTTGAATGCCGGGCTGTACGCACAGTATTTTACACTAAATAATCGTTATAGCATAGAGCCGCGATTGAGCGCCAAATGGCAGTTTGCGCCGATGCATTCATTGGCGCTGGCTTACGGCCTGCACAGTCGTATTGAAATGCTGAATTATTATTTTACTCAATCCGAAAACAGAAAATTTATAAATAAGGATCTTGATTTTACACGTGCGCAACATCTTGTGTTATCATACGACTGGAATATTGGAAACGATTTTCATTTTCGTGCGGAGCCTTATATACAGTTGCTTTACAGCGTGCCTGTAATTCCCGACAGCTCTTATTCTTTTATAAATATGCAGGACGATTGGTTTATGCATAGCAAACTGGAGAATACCGGGAAAGGTTTGAACTATGGCGTGGATATTACATTTGAGAAGTTCATGTCTCGCGGATTTTATTTTTTAATAACCGGTTCGTTGTTTCAATCGCGGTATAAAGGCGGCGATAATGTGTGGCATAATACAAGGTTCAGCAGGAATTACATAACCAACTTTTTAATTGGCAAAGAGTGGATGGCAGGGCGTAATAAACAAAATGTATTCAATGCCAACATGCGCATTGGTTACCAGGGTGGGGATCGATATTCTCCCATAAATACAGCGGCTTCGCAACTGCAACAAGATGCCATTTATGATGAGCGTAACGCATATTCGCAACAATTGTCGCCCGCTTTGCTTGCGCATTTCACGGTAAGCTATAAACTAAACAGAAAAAATATTTCGCACGAATTTGCCATAAAAGTTTTGAATGCCACCGGTTACAAGGAATACTACGGCCACAGGTATAATTTTAAAACTTTCACCGTAGATCAAAACAGGGAGCCTTTAATGGTTCCAAACTTGAGTTATAAAATTGAGTTTTGATTTGTTATTCAATAGCAGTTTAATGGAATTGTTTTTTATTATGGAACCGGCGGTAGTTTTTCATGGCATCATCGTTGTGTCACTCACTTGTACGGCAGTAATGCTGTTGAGCGAGTGATGAGTAATGAGTGATGAGTAATGAGTAATGAGTAATGAGTGCTTTTGTTTTGGCTTGCAATCAGTGATTAAAGCATTCTCAATTCTCCACTCTCAATTCTCAATTTATTTTAACCACAAGGTTCACCAGGAAAGCACAATGCACACAAGGCTTGGTAACAATTCAGCAAACCCTTGTGTACCTTGAGCCTCTATTGTGCCCCTTGTGGTTAAACAACGGTGCTGTTCGACATGTTAGCGCCAGGTGCGTGACAACTAACTAAAAAACTATCTACTTTTTCAGGACGTGATAATTTATTGTATAGCCTGTACTTCAACACCGGCAACTGGTAACCGGCAACTGACTTCTGATCTCAGTTTTCTCTACTGCCAACAGCCAACTTATAACAACAGTGATTTCTGACCTCTGACCTCTTACATCTAATTAAAAAATCATAGCTTGCTATATGATCGCTATTTCAGAAAATACGCAACAAAAAATATTGAAATACAGTGCACGGATCATTGTGCTGTATATCCTGAGCGTAGTATTCAAATCTTTTGATCTTACTTTCCCGAGTGAAATGGGAAAGGAATTTTTGCGTGGACAATCTTTTAGTTTGCTGGTAGTAGTTTTCGGATTGGCAGCATGGGAAGTGACAAGTTATTTTACTGAAAAAATTGAAAAGAAATTTCACAACCGGCCTATTTCATTTCGTTTGCTGGTGCTATCTTTTGGCTTGCTGTTGAACGGTGTTGTGGTAGCTTTTATATTTTCTTTTTGCTATGGTGTGTTCGATATTGTTTTTTTTAACAGGTATGGCGCATGGCAAAGTTTTTCAACATTAAGTTATGATCTTGTTTTTGGTGTTTTTATCTTTTATTTACTCATACTGGGTTATAACGGTATCATCTATTATTATAAAAACTGGAAAGAAGCGCAGTTGAATACAGAAAGATTAATGCGTGAAAATATCCAGGCGAAGTATGATGTGCTTAAAAGCCAAATTGAGCCGCATTTCTTTTTCAATTCGTTAAGTGTTCTTACACAATTGGTATATAAAAGCCCCGAACTTGCATCGGAGTATATAACGCAGTTGGCCAAAACTTATCGTTATATACTTGATAAAAAATTTGAGAACCTCGTATCCGTAAATACCGAACTGGAGTTTTTGGAGTCGTATATTTTTCTGATACAAATTCGCCACCAGGATTGCATAGTTTTGGAGATTGATATTGATGAACAGGTGAAGAACGATGGACTATTGCCTCCTGCAACCTTGCAAATGCTTATTGAAAATGCGGTTAAGCATAACCGTTTTTCAAAAGAAAATCATTTGTACATTCATGTAAAAAATGAAAATGGTTTATTAATTGTTTCCAACAATTTGAATAAAAGAAATGATCGAAACACCACCGGCGTAGGGTTGGAAAATATTATGAAACGCTATGAACTGGCAAGCGTTAAAAAGGTAGAAATAATTGAGAACAGCGAAAGCTTTATTGTAAAACTTCCGATAATTTACAGGTATGAAAGTAGTCATATTTGAAGACGAAAAACTAAATGCCGAAAGACTTGTACAACTGTTGCACAAAGGCCATTTTTCAGTGGAAGTGATAGCGATGATAGAATCTGTTGCCGATGGAATAAGATTTTTTAAAAGCCTGCCTGCGCCGCAAGCCGACCTCATCTTTATGGATATTCAATTATCGGATGGCAATTGTTTTGAAATGTTTGAACAGGTTAGCGTTAATATTCCTATTGTTTTCACCACTGCTTACGACAATTTTGCATTGCAGGCTTTTAAAGTTTACAGTGTAGATTATTTGTTGAAACCAATTGACCTGAAAGACCTAGCCAGGGCGATGGAAAAATTCGATCATTTTAAGCAGCCTTCACATACAAATATTGATGTATCAAAAATAGCTGAAGAATTTTTCAGGCGCGAACATGCGAGGCTGATCGGAAAAATGAACAACCAGCTTATTTATGTTAAGACCAAAGATATACTGGCAGTATATTTTGAAGATGGTATAACATGGGCCAACTCGGTGATACATCAAAAAATTCCCCTTGATTATTCGTTAGAGCAAATTGAAAAAATGCTCGACCGTAATTTGTTTTTTAGAATTAATCGTAAGCTTATTATTCATATCGATTCTATAAAAAAAATTACGACATACTATAACAACCGGCTGATTGTAGAATTAACAGTTCCAGTGCAGGGCATTGATGCCATTATAAGCCGCGAACGTGTAAGCAGCTTTAAAAGCTGGCTGGAAGGCCGCCCGAAGTAAGCTTCGCTCTTCAAGGCTTGCAGCCTTGAAGTCCTATACTGTTGCTTTCAGCAACGAAAAAGCATGCATTATTTTTTTACAAACGCCGGATATAGGTTGTTCTATGCTGCCTGCTTTGCAGGGCGGTGCAAACTCGACGAATTGCCGCACATTGCACAATAGCGAACAAATAGCCGAAGAGTGCGACGCAACGGATGCATAATAGTAGCAATGCCGCCCGGCTCATAATAAAAAACTTTCTACATGCCGGACTGATTGATAATAGAAACGGATGCACTTTATGGAATGTTGCTTAATTTGTTACCACCTTTAATTCTGTTCTTCTGTTTTGGGCCCGTCCTTCTTCGGTATCGTTGGTGGCAATTGGGTGTGTGGCGCCAAAGCCCTGGAACGAAAGCCTGTCGGCGTTTATACCTTTTGATGTAATATAGCTCACTACACTTTGTGCCCTGCCGTTGGATAACTTCATATTATCTGCTGCTTTTCCCACATTATCGGTATGGCCGTTGATCTGTATTTTTAGCGAAGCATTTTCTTTCAATAATGAAACTATTTTATCAAGTTCCACCTGTGACTCGGGCTTGAGTTCTGTTTTATTAAAATCAAAGAAAATATTTTTTAACACAATAGTGGCGTTAGCTTCCAATGGTTGCAAAGGGATATCAATATTGTAAGTGGAGTCCGGTGATTTATGTATAAACGAAAAGTTTTCAGAATAAAACAGGTAACCTCTTCTATTTACATTAAAAGCATAATCGCGGCCTGTGGGCAACGTAATCAGGTAGTTGCCGGTTTCGTCGGTTTGTATTTTGCTTACTACTTCACGTGTGGTAAGATTGGTGAGTTCCACTGCCGATGGCAGCCCGTTTTTTGTTTTGGCATCGAACACTTTTCCTTTTACCCAAAGCGTTTTTATTGGCCGCACATCATTGCGCATTTCAAAAGTGTATATATCCAGTCCTCCGCGGGAATCGTTTCTGTCGCTGGCATAATAAGCGGTTTGACCATCGGCTGTTATTACAAGGCTGCCTTCGTTTTCAATAGTATTAATAGGATAACCAAGATTTTTTGGCTGACTCCATTTCCCTTTCGGGCCTTTGCGAGCCATAAACAAATCGTCGCCGCCATAGCCGGGATGCCCGTTTGAAGTGAAGTATAAGGTTTGATTATCGGCATGTATAAACGGGCAACTTTCATCACCGGCGGTATTTACTTCGGGACCTAAATTTTCCGGCTGACCAAATTTTCCGTTAGGCAATAAATGACAAACATAAATATCGCTTCCGCCGAAGCCATCGGGTCTGCGGCTGGCAAAATATAAATCGCGTTTGTCGGGAGATAAGCTTGGCGCCGATTCCCAGTTTTCAGTATTCACACGGCCTCCCAAATTTTCCGGAATACTCCATCCATCCTGTGTTAAATAAGAAATGTATAAATCGCAACTTCCATATCCATCAGGAAAATTACAGCCGGTGAAAATAAGCCATTTGCCATCCTGCGAAATGTTTTGTGCGCCTTCATTCAGGTTGGAATTTATATTGCCTGACAGCAATTTAGCATTGCTCCATTTGTTGTCATCCAGTAAAAAGCTGCCGTAGAAATCTTCATTCATATTATTTACACGGCGTGTAAAAATGAGTTCCTTTCCATCGATAGTTAATGTGGGATAGTATTCCAGCATTTTTGTATTTACGCTATCGCCAAGATTTCTGGGTGCGAATGTATAGGTGTTTACAGGATTGTTTGCCGCATAATCTATAGCGAACTCGTAAGTTTTCTTTCTGTAATTGCCTGCTTTTATGCTCGATTCATTTAAGTTGGGAATAGCCAGAAACGTATCAACAGCTTTTTTGGCATCTTCAAAGCGGCCTTTGCCGGCAAGGTTAATAGAGTAGGGTAGGTTATAATCCTGGAAGTATTTATAATCAATCTGCCTGGCTTTTTCATAGTAATAAATGGAGGAGTCGTAGTTTTTTAATTCACCGTACAAGCCTGCAATGGAAAGGTGTGCATCAATAAAATTAGGCTCTGTTTTTAACGCATCTTTGAGTGTCTGAATGCTGTTAACGAAATCGCCAGATTCAGCCAGCTCCATTGCTTTGCTATATAGCTGGGCTGCCTTTTTGTTTATCTTTCCGGGATCAAATTGCGCATTTGCTGTATTGCACATCAACAACAGAATGGCAACAATAGTACAGAGCTTTTGCATAGGTGTAAATTACGAATAATCAAATAATCGAATCATTGAATTATTGAGATTTAAATTAATGTGAAAATGTGGTGTTCAAAAAAAATAAACAATGCCAGTCCAAAAGCATTTTCAAATTTTCAAATTTCCCTACGGTACATTAATATACTTGTGTATTTGCAGGCTTAACTCCCATTTGGGATGAAGTTTTATATAATCAATAAGCAACGGAGTAATTTTATCTGCTTTGCTCCATTCGGGTTGCAAATATAGCTTACACGTTGGCGAAACTTCCGCGGCATATTTTTCTGCCCATTCAAAATCTGAGTTATTAAATACAACCACTTTCAGTTCGTTGGCTAACGGTAATACTTCCGGCAGTGGAGACTTGAACTTTTTAGGGGAGAGGCAAATCCAATCCCAGTTTCCGCTAAGCGACGAAGAACCTGAAGTTTCGATATTCGTTTGAAAACCGGCATTGTGCAAAGCTTTGGTAAGAGCGTCAAGATTGTGCATTAACGGTTCGCCGCCTGTAATCACAGCCATTCTTCCGGGGTATGATGCCGCTTCGGATACTATTTTTTCAATGGTGATAACCGGATGACTTTCCGCTTCCCAGCTTTCTCTTACATCGCACCATACGCAGCCTACATCGCAGCCGCCAAGCCTTATGAAATACGCGGCTTTGCCCTGGTGAAAACCTTCGCCCTGTATTGTGTAAAATGCTTCCATTACCGGAAGCGATAGTTGTGACGATGTCAAATTATTGAATTATTGAATGATTGATGTATAATATATATCAGCTTTTCATATAGTGTCTTGCATTTTTACTTATGCTATATGCTGCAAAAATTGGGCACGAATGTTTCACTTTGTTGAATAGAATTCCTGCCGTACAAGTGAGTGACACAACGATGCTTAATAGTAGCAATGCCGCCGGTGCCACAAAAAATGCACAATATTATACTGCTGGCAGTATAGCATGAGCCTGCTTGTTAATCAAAATTATTTTCCTCGCAGGCTTTGTAAGTGTTTTTCATAAGGGCGGCAATTGTCATTGGGCCTACGCCGCCGGGAACTGGTGTTATATAGCTGCATTTGGGCGCCACTTCCGAATAATTTACATCTCCTTTTAATGCAAATCCTTTTTTCTTAGTAGCATCGGGCACGCGGCTTATACCTACGTCAATAACGATAGCGCCTTCCTTAACCATGTCGCCGGTAACAAACTCGGGTTTACCTAAAGCCGCAACTATAATATCCGCTTCACGGCAAATCTCATTCAGATTTTTTGTTTGCGAGTGGCATATGGTAACCGTACAATTGCCCGGGTTGGTATTGGCACTTAATAGTATACTCATTGGTCGTCCTACAATATTGCTGCGGCCAATTACTACTGCCTGCTTACCTGCGGTTTCAATTTTATAATGCTTCAATAACAGCATAATGCCATAGGGAGTTGCCGGTATAAAAGTGGAAATGCCCTGCACCATTTTTCCGATGTTTACAGGGTGAAAACCGTCTACATCTTTATTGGGAGAAATAGCATTGATAACCTTTTCGTCGGAAATATGTTTTGGTAATGGCAGTTGCACCAGTATGCCATCCACATCGGGATCATTGTTGAGGCTTTCGATCTCCTCAAGCAGTTTATATTCACTGGTAGTTTCTTCCATTCGCATGAGCGTGGATTTGTAACCAATTTCTTCACAGGCTTTTACCTTGGAGCCTACATATGTTTCGCTGGCTCCGTTATTACCCACCAAAATAGCTGCCAGGTGCGGTATTTTTTTACCTTCAGCCTTTAACTGAGCCACTTTAAGTGCAAGGGCTTCTTTGGTAGTTTTCGATACAAGATTTCCGTCTAAGATTTGCATTGCGCAAAGGTAAGGGGAAGTTCATGAATGGTGCTACATAATTCAAAAGTCAACATTCAAAATGGGGTTGCATAATAAACAATTACATTATTATCAATACGGATTTACTGATTGTTGGTTTCTTCTCCGGCTGAAATTTGAAATACTCGAACTAAACTATGGCAATGTAATGAAAAGGTTGTTATTTTGAGATGGATAAATTTTAATTGAATTCTTTGTCTTCGATTGCCCCTCATAATGAAACTGAATTGTTAGAGCAGATTGCCCTGGGAGACGAATTGGCTTTCAGAAAGTTGTTCAATTCCTACTGGACAAAAGTCTACGGCATTTGCTATCATTTTACGAAATGCTCTGAACAGGCGAGGGATTTGGCGCAGGACGTATTTGTGAAAATCTGGAAGGGAAAGGAAAAACTTCCTGCCGTAAACAACTTCGATTCGTTCCTGTATGTTGTTTCCCGAAACCTGGTTTTAAATTTTTTCAGAAAAAAAGTGCTCACCTTTTCCAATATCGATGTGTTGCTGGATCGTGTTTGTAAAAGTCCTATTGATGTTCAAACTGATATAGAGTATAAAGAATTAAACAGATCAATAAATAATGCCATAGAGGTGCTTCCGGCTAAGGTAAAGGAAGTATTCGTTTTGCACCGCTTTGAAGGCCTTACTCACGAGCAGATTGCACAACGGCTAAATATTTCCATAGTGTCTTCCAAAACGTATATTGTAAGAGCGCTCCGCCAGATAAGAGAATATCTTTCAAAAAATTCGGAAACTTTTATTCCTTTCGTACTCATTGTTTTAAAAACTTTAGAAAAAAAGTTTTAACCTACTGTCTTATCCCTGCTTAAGTTCGGGTCTTATTATGAATAGCTGTTTTGAAATCCGGTTTTTTACGAGTAGAGGTTTTGATTTTTTGGGAAATCAGCTATGGAGCCCTGATGGAACTTTTGTTGCGACGCTCCGTTCAACAGCAGAATATCTATGGAAAAATGAAAAAGTGTTTAACCGGAAAAACCAGGTTAAATCACATGTTCCGAAAATATAGTGAGTAGCAAAAGATTTATTTATAATAATCAACACCATTTCTTTTTAACACCATTCTATTTAATAAGTATCATGCAGTCATTAAGCTTTAAAGAATTATGTTACAAGTTTCTCAATGAAGAAATCACTTATGAGGAAATGCTTTTGCTTAAAGAGATGGCTGTAGATAAACAATATGAATCTGAGCTAAACGAAATCTTTTTTGAAGTGTATCAAAGCGATTTGGCGGAGCATCACGGCGATTTTGATCTTGATGAAATTTTTGAAGAAATAAAATCAAAAACAGGCTATAAAAAAAGTGGTTTGGAAAAAGAGAAAGCTCCGTTATTTTTCATTAAAAGAGCATTTCGGAAATATCGAAATATCGCAGCCATCTTTCTATTTGCAATATGCGCAGGTGCTTTATTTTTTGTTTGGAAAAATTATGTTGGCAACAAACATTCAAATACAATATTTATAGCAGATAAGGGTGAACGTAAAACATTCCTTTTAGCCGACGGTACATCCATTATACTTAAAGGCGGCAGCACCATTCAACTTTCACAATCATTCAATACCGCAACGCGGGAATTGTATTTGTCTGGTGAAGCTTTTTTTGATGTGTCAGCAAATGCATCTATGCCCTTTATCATTCATACTTCCACAATGAAAATAAAAGTATTGGGTACATCCTTTGATGTACGGGCTTACCCGGATGAAGAGAAAACGGAGGCATCGTTGATAAACGGAAAAATCATGGTTTCACTTAAAAAGAATGATGAAGAGCATCAAGAATTTGTTTTGAAGCCATTGCAAAAAATTGTGATAACCAAAGGCGAAGCTTTGGTTAAAACCGGCGTACATAAGGCGCAAAATGATAACCATTATCCAAATTTGATTAAAATAGAGACATTAAAAATAAGTCCGATAATAGATCAAATGCCGGAAACAGCATGGACGGAGAATAAGTTATTCTTTAGCGGTTCTCCGCTTACCCAGGTTGCAAAAGAGTTGGAGAGATGGTATGGCGTTTCTGTAAAAATAGAGAACGGAGCAATAGAAGCATTGCATTTTACAGGCAACTATAAGGATGAAAGTTTACTAGAAGTATTGGAAGCGCTTCATTTGGCAAATCCTTCAATGAATTACCGAATGAGTGCCGATAAAAAAGAAGTGACATTGTATTAACGAAAAAGGGATGGCGGTACCATCCCCTTGCTTATAAGTTTTTTCAAAAGTGAACAGGTGTGGATTGCGGCCCCCCTGTTCTTATTCCTAACTTAAAAACAATCAAAGGTATGCAAAATTGTAATGACCTTAGGCCTTGTTTTGGTTTAAGGATTCCAAAAAAAACGCTTAGAATTATGAGGTTGATTGTAATAATGATGCTTGCCACATCACTGCATTTATCAGCCAATGGAATTGCCCAAAACAAAGTTACGCTGAACGTTAACCGGGTACGGTTAGACAAATTTTTACATTTGCTGGAAAGCAAAACTTCTTTTTCATTTACTTACAGCCTTGAAAAAATACCGGTAGAGAAACTGATATCGGTACAGGCAAAGGACGAGCCATTGTTTGAATTGCTAGACAGGACATTATCGCCCTTATCACTGAAGTATCAATTGCTGAACAACAGGTTGATAGTGGTATCTTCAAAACAGGAACAAGCTTCAAAATTAGCAGACATAGATGCTTTGCGGGCGGACGCTAAAACAGATCTGGCAAATGAAGCTGAGAAGTTCAGGATAACTGGTCGTGTAAGTGATGGTGCCGGATTGCCGCTGGAGAACGTTAGCGTAATTGAAACAGGTACATCCAATGGGACAGCAACAGATAATACTGGAACTTATGTTATTTATGTTTCTGACAAAAACGGTTCTTTAACCTTTTCAATAATCGGGTATAAGGAAAGAGTTGTTAAAATGAAACCAGGCGGCATTCTTGATGTTGCATTGGAGAAAAATGTTACCGAAAATGAAACCGTGGTAGTAGTAGGTTATGGAACGCAAAAGAAAGCATCCGTTGTTGGAGCTATTTCCAATATTGATCCGCAAAAACTACAGTTTTCACCAACACGTTCCGTAAGTAACGGATTGGCAGGTATGATTCCAGGTATCCTGGCCGTAACAAGAAGCGGAGATCCTACCAATAATAGTTCTGATTTCTGGATAAGAGGTATTAGTACATTTAGTAATAATAGACCTTTGGTGTTGGTAGATGGAATTGAAAGAAACATTAACGATCTGGATGCTAATGAAATTGAGTCTTTCTCAGTGTTGAAAGATGCATCCGCAAGTGCTGTGTATGGTGTAAGAGGAGCCAATGGTGTTATTATGATCACCACGAAAAGAGGAAGGATCGGATCGCCAAAGGTTGGTTTAAGAGTTGAAGGCGCTGCTACATCGCCCACAAAAATGCCGGAATATGTAGGGGCTGTAAAATATCTCGAAGTTCTGAATGATATTTATAAGAACTCAGGAATCGCACCTTTGTTTTCGGAAGAAAAAATTGAAAATTACCGTAATAAGGTAGATCCCGAATTATATCCTGATATTGATTGGTGGAAAGAAGTGGCAAAGAACAATGCCGGGAATTTACGTGTGAACGCCAGTGTGAATGGAGGAAACAATTTTTTAAGATATGCATTACAGCTAGGATATTTTAATGAAGCCGGAATAGTAAAAAGAGACCCTAAACAAGAATGGAATTCATCATTAAGGTTAAACAAATATAATGTACGGTCAAATGTTGATGTTAACCTAACTAAAACAACATTACTGCGGGTAAATATAGGAGGGTTTCTGCAAACACAAATCGGCCCTCCTATGAGTTCGGATTTTGATGTTTTCTATAATGCTTCTATGACGCCTCCTTATGTTCACCCACCTGTTTATTCTAATGGTAAAATACCTATGGTGCCGAATAGGGTTAATCCCTGGGCATTGGTAACACAACGGGGTTTTGTAACTACCAATGCAAGTAAGTTGGAGTCATTGGCTTCATTGGAACAGGATATAACTTATGTCCCCGGCTTAAAGGCCAAATTCACATTCTCTTTTGATAAATGGACCACAAATTCCGTGAAAAGAACCAAAGGCGGGCCGGATTATTATGATCCTGCCACTCAAAGAGATGCTGATGGAAACCTCATATTAAATATTCGTGCTTATGGTCAGGAGTTTTTAGACTATGAAAAAACTTCCGATTGGGGTGATCAGGCTGTGTATCTTGAAGGTCAGCTCAATTACAATAGAACGTTTTTTGATAAGCATAATGTAGGAGCGTTGCTGTTGTATAATCAGCGCAATTATGATAATGGCGATAAGCTTACGTTTCGTAATCAGGGCCTGGCCGGTCGTGTGTCTTATGCGTATGACAGAAAATATATAGCTGAATTTAATTTCGGATATAATGGTTCGGAAAATTTTGCTCCAGGAAAGCGGTATGGCTTTTTTCCTGCAGTAGCAGTGGGCTGGCTGGTTTCAGAAGAGAAATTTATGGAGAATGTAACAGACATTATTTCTACACTGAAGATCAGAGGGTCTGTAGGAAAAGCGGGAAACAGTAACATCGGAGGTAGAAGATTTGCTTATTTGTCCACTATTGAAAATACCGGTAGCTACAAGTTTGGCGTAAACAATGATTACTTCCGGCAAGGTCGTGAAGAAGGTGAAATAGGAGTGCCCAACCTTACATGGGAAACTGTCACCAAATCCAATATTGGTATAGACCTTGGATTTTTTAATAATGTTTTGAACTTGCAAGTGGACTTTTTTGAAGAAAAGAGAAAAGACATTTTTATTCAGCGAACAAATATACCTGGTTCTGCAGGATTTTCTCGTACAGTGTGGGCTAATTATGGAAAGGTAAACAACAAGGGAATTGATATGTCGTTGAATGGAAATAAACAGTTTTCCAAAGATTTCTCCATGACCGTGATGGCGAACTTCACGTATGCTCATAACACAGTAATAGAAAAAGATGAACCTCTAAATGTTAAAGGGACATCGCGCTCTTTAGAAGGCAAACCAATTGGCCAACATGTAGGTTATATTGCTTTGGGTTTGTTTACAGATGAAGATTTTGAGACCGGAGGTTCATTGAAGGCAGACATAGCCAAACAAACATGGAACAATAAGATTCTTCCCGGGGACATTAAATATAAAGATTTAAATGAAGATGGTGTTATAAACGATTTGGATAGAACATCAATTGGTGGAACCTGGGATCCGCAGGTTGTGTATGGGTTTGGACTCACTGCAAAATATAAATCATTTGATTTTGGGTTTTTCTTCCAGGGAACAGGTAATACATATCAGGTGCTTGGTGGAGAAGAGTGGTTGCCAGGTGCTTCAAGCGGGCTGAGAGGAAATATGTTAAGTAATATTGATGACCGCTGGACGAGCGACAATCCTCGTCAGGATGTTTTCTGGCCCAGGCTTACAAACTATATAAATGAAAATAACAAACAGGCTTCTACGTGGTGGTTAAAGAAAATGAATTTTTTAAGATTGAGGAATGTAGAACTTGGTTATAGTTTGCCGGATAGAATAAGTAAAAAAGCAGCGATGAGTAATTGCAGGTTCTTTGTAAGGGCATCTAATATTCTTACATTTTCGCCTTTCAAACTTTGGGATCCTGAACTGGGCACTACTGATGGTTTGAAATATCCAACCATGAGAACAGTATCTGCTGGTCTGTCAATTAATTTCCTATAAGTGCCATCACGTATAAATTATTTAAAATGAAAAGAATTTGGAATATATCCTTGTTAATCCTTTTTATTTCAGGTATTACAGGATGCAAAAAATACTTAGATAAACAACCGGATGATATGCTTACCATTGATATGATCTTCTCCGACAGAACCCGTACAGAAGATTGGTTGTCCGGAGTATATCAATCGATTCCCAGTCCATTTTGGGGTTATCTTAAAGATCAGGGCTTTAATTTAATGGGTGATGAAATGGTGATACCTTCTGCCTGGCAACAATGGGGATGGGGAAGCTCTTACGCTTATCAGATAGGTAACTGGAGCCCTACCAGCGGCTGGGGGCCTAATTATTGGGTTGAACTACCTAAGCGAATCCGGGCTGCTCATATTTTTATAGAAAAAGCAAGACCACAACTGGAAAAAGGAATGGATCAGGAAATGGTAGACAGAATGAAAAATGAATGCCGGTTTTTAATTGCTTATTACTATTCTTTAATGTTGGAGATTTATGGCCCAATTCCTTTCAAGCCTGAGAGTAAGGTAGAAAATGATGATCCTAATATTATGACCACACAAACTCCGGTGGATAGCATTGTAAACTGGATAGATGTGGAATTGAAAAATCTTTCTACAAAATTACCGGCTTCTTATTCCCAACCGGATTGGGGGCACGCAACATCTATTATGTGCCTTGCTATCAGGGCTAAAACATTGTTGTTTGCAGCTAGTCCGCTGTTAAATGGAAATCCTGATTATAAGGATCTTGTTAACAAAAACGGAAGTCATTTATTTAGCACCACCTATGATGCATCCAAATGGGCGAAGGCTGCAACGGCTTATAAAGAACTGATTGATGCTGCACATGCGGCCGGTCATAAACTGTACTATGAATACAACGATGACGGCTCCATTGATCCTTTTATGTCTTATTATAACATGTCATTAAAAAGATGGCCGGATAATAAAGAAATACTATTTGGTCGTCCCGATCCCGGGGATTTAAACTCATGGGCTGCTCACCATTTGCCTAGAAGTATTGGAGGTAATGGTGGATTAGGTTTAACTCAGGAATTGGTGGATGCTTTCTTTATGAAGAACGGATTACCTATAAATGATCCGGCCTCCGGTTATAACGAACAAGGATTTTCTACAACTGGTGAAATACGGAATACAAAATGGACAGGAGCAGAAGGCACATCTAAGGTTGCAGGCCAGGTTACTCAGGAAGGAACATTTAACATGTATTGCAACAGGGAACCACGTTTTTATTGCTCTGTTATCTATAATGAAGCGTGGATGGGCGTTGCAGGCAGAAGAGCAAACTTTTTCCTTAATGGCCCTGATGGTGGTCCTACATTTGATGCGCCTCAAAATGGTTATGAAGTTAGAAAGCGCGTCAGCCTTGATGTGTATCCAAGGGAAGGGAAGTGGAATTATCAACCGGGGATATTATACAGATTAGCCGATGCATATTTAGGTTATGCCGAAGCTTTGAATGAATCGTCAACAGGCAATGCCGATATCTTAAAATACATCAACCTTGTTCGCGAAAGAGCAGGAATACCAAAGCTTGCCGGAGGTACGCAAGATGAATTAAGAGAGGCGATCCGTCGGGAAAGAAGAGTTGAATTTAATTGTGAAGGAATACGTTTTATAGATCTCCGCAGATGGAAACTTGGCGAACAATATTTAAATAATAATATGTATGGTATGAATTTCAATGGTACCGAAAAAAGTGATAATGCCTCAAACCCTAATGCGTACTATAAACGTACACTTTTTATGAAACGCAATTTCAGTAAGAAAATGTATTTCTGGCCTGTTCCGCAAACTCAATTGGATATTAACCCCAACCTTGTACAAATAACCGGTTATAGCAAATAATAGTATAATGGGTTAGTGTTTGCATGAACATTAAAAAGTGCTGTTTCCACATTCAATAGTGGCGAACAGCACTTTTGACAGATAAAATATTGGTGTTATTTTGGCTTTTTCATTTAAGGCTTCAATTTAGATTTATTATTTATTATACTTGCGGCAGGGTAAAAGAGGGCATTGATTTTTTGGGAACCGGCGGTAGTGCTACTATTAAGCATCGTTGTGTCACTCACTTGTACGGTAGTAATGCTATTCAACAAGTTATGAGTTATGAGTTTTGAGTAATGAGTGAAATAAGTTGCCGGTTACCGATTGCCAGTTGCCGGTGTTGAAGTACAGGCAAACATTGCTGAAATCAGTTACACAGATATCCTACACCTCAAAGGTGTAGGATATCTGGATCCTGATGGCAAGCCTGAAATATTTTAGCCGATGAATAGAATTACAACCGATGAAGTGATTGCGACGCAACGATGATGCCATGAAATACCGCAGCCGGTATAACAATTATGAACTGCAGTAATCATCAGGACCAAAATAAAGTAAAAAATACCATGATAAAAGCTGTCATTCGTACCATAGAAATTGACACTTTCACCAATGCCAAAATAATAATGGACTTGGTAAAACTATTGCTGTTATCATAAACACAAACACAAACAGTTTCTAAATTCTGATCAAAAATTTATTGAGCCGAATCAGTCTTTTTTTCTGATAAATGGAGTAACATTGAGGGCTTTTTTACATTTTGAGTAGAGGTAGCAGATGTGATATGTTACATACTATTAGCACGAGTATAATATTGGTGTGATTTGTGGAAAGGCAAAAGCCCTGCCGTAGGAAATATCAGCGTTACTCAGGGTTAATTGTTTGCCATAGTTTTGATAAGATATTTAGCGCTTATCTGTTTGTAGGGTGAAAACTGTAACCGGCCAGGTACAAAGGCGCAACTCCTGCTTTTTCAAGTTTCAAAACCATCACTTGGTTTATGAGCAATATTTTGTTGCACACAAAGTGATAGCCATTATCGGGAAAAAATCTATTTCCAATACAATGATGTTCTAATAAATACAAAAAACCAGTGTTTTAAATGTATTCGTTTTTGAACATTTTTTGGTGTTTTCAGATGCTGAAAATAGTACAGGGTTAAATATAATTTTTGACAAAAGAAACTTTATTACAAAAACAAAAAACAAGCGTTATGGCAGACAAATTCTCAAGAAGAAACTTTATTAAAAATGCTGCTGTTGTTGGCGCAGGATTCACTATTGTGCCAAGCGTGGTGATGGGTAAAAAATTCGGTTTCGTATCTCCCAGCGATAAGCTCAATATTGCCGGTATAGGAGTTGGCGGTATGGGATCCGCTAATTTAAAGAACATGCAATCGGAAAATATTGTAGCTCTTTGCGATGTGGATTGGAAATATGCTTCCGGCACTTTTGATCTTTTCTCCAAGGCAAAAAGATACCAGGATTATCGTAAGATGTATGACGAATTGGGCAAATCAATTGATGCCGTAGTAGTGGCCACCGCCGATCATACCCATGCTATAGTTGCCGCAGATGCAATGACAATGGGCAAACACGTGTATGTACAAAAACCACTTACTCACTCAGTGTATGAGTCTCGTCTTCTTAGAAAGCTTGCCGATAAATATAAAGTAGCCACATCAATGGGTAACCAAGGCTCTTCCGGCGAAGGTGTGCGTAAAATTTGCGAATACATCTGGAATGGCGGAATTGGCGAAGTGAAAAGAGTAGATTGCTTTACCGACCGTCCTATCTGGCCGCAAGGCTTGCCGCGTCCCGAAGAAACAATGGATGTGCCCTCTACATTGAATTGGGATCTGTTCATCGGGCCGGCTCCTATGCGCCCTTACAATCCTATTTATACTCCGTGGAACTGGCGTGGCTGGTGGGATTTCGGAACCGGCGCCCTGGGCGACATGGCCTGCCACATCCTGCATCCCGTTTATAAAGCTTTAAAACTCGGCCATCCAACAAAGGTGCAAGGCAGCTCAACATTATTGCTCACTGAATGCGCCCCCAATGCTCAGTCGGTACGCTATGTATTTCCACAACGTGCATCGTTACCAAAAGTAAAAATGCCCGAAGTGCAGGTATATTGGTATGATGGCGGTATTAAGCCAGAGCGTCCTCCGGGAATGCCTGCCGGTAAAGACCTTAACGATGCCGGTGGCGGATGCATATTCTATGGTACAAAAGACATTTTGGTTTGCGGATGCTACGGTATAAATCCGTGGTTAATTTCCGGCAAATCTTTAGATGCTCCGCAAACACTCCGCAAGGTTACCACAAGCCATGAAATGGATTGGGTGCGTGCATGTAAAGAAAGCAGCAGCAACCGCGTGCAAACCGCTTCTCCATTCAGCGAAGCCGGGCCACTTAACGAAATGGTGGTAATGGGTGTGCTGGCGGTTCGTTTGCAGGATTTGAACCGCGAACTGTTGTGGGATGGCGAAAACATGCGCTTCACAAACATTTCCGATAACGATAAATTGGAAATTATTATAAAGGATGGTTTCAAAATTCACGACGGCCACCCAACTTTCAATAAAACAAAAACTCCAAAATTGTCTGCAAAGGAATTTGCGGAAGGCTTAATTAAACATGAGTACAGGGAAGGCTGGAAACTTCCAGCCATGCCATAAGGGTAATTCAAAAATCAAAATTCAAAAGTCAAAAATGTTTACGCGCAATTTAACAATGCGTATACTTAAAGCCGGATGATTTTTGCATTGATAATTTTGGGAACCGGCGGTAGTGCTACTATTAAGCATTGTTGTGTCACTCACTTGTACTGTAGTAATGCTATTCGGCAAGTGATGAATTGTAAGCTATGAATGTTTTGACTTTTGAATTTTTGACTTTTTTTTCACAACCAAAAAACACAAAATACATTATGAAAAAAACAGTAGGTTCTTTAGCTATTATTATGAGTTCAGTACTTTTATTTTCTTGTGGAAATAGCAGTCACACCAAGACTGGTGCAGATACAACCACTAATAACACAACTGTTCAGGCAGATACCGGTTGGATAACATTGTTTGATGGAACATCTCTTAACGGCTGGCGCGGATATAACAGGCAAGACTTGCCAAAAGCCTGGTCAATTGAAGACGGTGCCATTAAAATCTCCGGAAGCGGTGCAGGTGAAGCCGGTAATAAAGATGGTGGCGATATTATCTACGACAGAAAGTTCAAAAACTTTGAATTATCATTTGAGTATAAAGTATCAAAAGGAGGAAACAGTGGCGTGTTCTATCTTGCACAAGAAGTGCCCAATGAACCGATCTTTAAATCATCTCCTGAGTATCAGGTGCTTGATAATGCAAACCACCCGGATGCTAAATTAGGTAAAGACGGCAACCGCCAGTCTGCTTCACTTTATGACCTTATTCCTGCAAAACCACAAAATGCGAAACCTATCGGCGAATGGAATACAGGCGGCATTATGGTGTATAAAGGAACTGTTGTGCATAAGCAAAATGGCGAAAACGTATTGGAATATCACCTGTGGACTCCCGATTGGGAAAAAATGGTGGAAGGAAGTAAATTTAAAGGCTGGACAAATTTTATCAATGCAGGCGGACCTAATCATGAAGGCTTTATAGGCCTCCAGGATCATGGTGATGATATCTGGTATCGCAACATAAAAATTAAAATACTTGATTAGTGAGTATTGAGTATTGAGTTTTGAGTTATGAGTTAAGAATGTCTTTCACTAATCACTCACAACTCACAACTCAATACTCACAACATCTTATCACTCCACAATTTCAAATTTCAAATTTTAAATCCAACATGTACAGAAGGCAGTTTATAAAAACCTCCGGCCTGATAGCGGCAGGTGTTGCGCTATCTGGCGATATTATGGCAAAGCCAAAAAAATTAAAGGATTTCGGATTGCAGCTTTATACCCTCAGGGATGTGTTGCCCGCCGATCCTAAAGGTGTTTTAAAACAAGTGGCTTCATTTGGGTATACTCAGGTGGAAGGGTATGAAGGACCAAAAGGAATGTTCTGGGGAATGGAACCGCTTGAGTTCAAAAAGTATATGGATGATCTCAACATGAAGTTTGTATCAACCCATTGCGATATAAACAAAAATTTTGAAAAGAAAGCAGCCGATGCGGCCGCTATTGGCATGAAGTATTTAATATGCCCCTACAAAGGCGCTCAAAAAAATATTGACGACTTCAAGCGTATAGCCGACGAATTTAATGCCAAAGGAGAAATTTGCCGCCAAAACGGCATCCGTTTCGCATACCATAATCATGGCTATTCTTTTCAAAAGCTGGATGGACAAATTCCACAGGAAGTAATGATGGATAATACAAATCCCGATACAGTGGATTTTGAATTGGATATGTATTGGGTAATTGTAGGTGGCGCAAATATTGATGAATACCTGAAAAAATATAAAAAACGTTTCAGGCTTGGACATGTAAAAGACAGAAAAAAGAATGCCGCGCCAAACGATCATGACGCATCCTGCATTTTGGGGCAAGGGCAAATTGATTACCCGGCCATTTTAACCAAAGCTAAAAAGTGCGGAATGGAGTATTTTATCGTAGAGCAGGAAAGATACGATAACAGTACTCCGCTCGATAGCGCAAGAGAGGATGCGGCTTATATGAAGGCATTGAATATTTAATTAATAATTACTAATTAATAATTAATAATAGGGTTGTATTTGTAATGAATGTTGCTTTTTGCTCAATAGCATTACAACCGCACAAGTGAGTGACACAACGATGCTTAATAGTAGCAATGAAGCCGGTAACAAAAAAATAAGTGCAAATATTACACTGTTCGAAATGTAATAGTAGATGGCAATTGGTTTTGTGAATTCAGAATATTAGTATATGTCAAATTCAAACCGAAGGAACGCTATAAAAAATATTGTCGCCGGATCGGCGGCGGTAATTGCAGGCGGCAATATCATATCATCGTTTGCTGCTTCGCCAAATGTTGCAACTGAGAGTATAATAAAAAAGCTGAAAGGAAATATTAATCACTCGGTTTGCCGCTGGTGTTTTAATAAGATGAAATTGGATGACCTTTGCAAGGCTGTAAAAAAGATTGGTTTTAGCGCAATAGACCTGGTTGGGCCCGCCGATTGGCCGGTGCTTCAGCAGTATGGTGTACATAGTTCCATGTGTTACACAGCCGGCGATAATAATTTAACCAAAGGCTGGGCCGATAAAAGTCAACACGCACGCCTGGTAAAGGATTTTACTGAGATCATTCCGCTTATGGTGAAAGCCGGTTACAAAAGTGTCATCGGATTTAGCGGAAATCGTAATGGCATGGATGATGAAACCGGTTTGAAAAATTGCGTGGAGGGACTAAAAAAAGTGTTACCTCTCGCGGAAAAGAACGGGATCGTTGTTCACATGGAATTGCTTAACAGTAAAATAGATCACAAAGATTATATGTGCGATAGAACGGCATGGGGTGTAGAATTGTGTAAACGATTATCCACAGAAAATTTCAAATTGCTGTACGATATTTACCACATGCAGGTGGATGAAGGTGATGTTATAAGAACAATCAGGGATAATATAAAATATATTGGACATTTTCATACTGCCGGCGTGCCGGGACGAAATGAAATTGACGACACGCAGGAACTATATTACCCTGCTATAATGAGAGCTGTGAAAGACCTGAACTTTAAAGGTTATGTGGCTCAGGAGTTTATACCTAAAGCCACAGATAAAATGGCATCATTAAAAAAAGCTATTGAAATATGCGATGTGTGAGGGGAGGAATCAAAAAATAAAATTTTAAAGGCAAAATTCATAATTCAAAAAACGGATACTTGTAATTTTAACATTGGTTAATTGTTAGTAAGTATAATAAACCGGGTATTTTTGCATAATGTGGTATAAGGAAAGAAATCTGACTTCTGATCTCTGACTTCTGATTTCTATCCTCTAACATCAGACAAAATAAATTGGTATCTATAAAAACAAAATTTGGACATGGCAGATCAGACCTATGATGCGATAGTGGTAGGCTCGGGTATAAGTGGTGGTTGGGCTGCAAAAGAGTTAACGGAAAAAGGCCTTACTGTTTTAATGCTGGAGCGTGGTCGCAATGTGGAACATATTAAAGATTATGTAAACGCAAACAAAGAAGCCTGGGATTTTCCGCATCGTGGATCGCCTACGCTTAAAATGAAAAAAGAGTACCCTGTTTTAAAACGAGATTATCCTTTAAATGAAACCAATCTCGATTTTTGGGTAAATGAAAAGGAAAGTCCGTACACCGAAATAAAACGCTTCGATTGGTTTCGTGGCTATATGGTTGGCGGTCGTTCTCTTACCTGGGGCCGCCAAAGCTACCGGTTGGGCGATATTGATTTTGAAGCAAATGCAAAAGAAGGTATTGCCGTTGACTGGCCGGTGCGGTACAAAGAAATAGCTCCCTGGTATGATTATGTGGAAAAATTTGCCGGTATAAGTGGCAGCATTGAAGGACTACCGCAACTTCCTGACGGGAAATTTTTGCCGCCAATGGAAATGAACTGCGTGGAAAAAGATGTGGCTGCGAAACTAAAAAAACATTACAATGATCAGCGCAGAATGATCATTGGCCGCGTTGCCAATCTTACTGCGCCTATAGAATCCCGGGTAAAATGCCAATACCGCTCCAAATGCTGGCTGGGATGCTTATTTGGCGCCTATTTTAGTACACAGTCTTCCACCTTGCCTGCTGCAATGAAAACGGGTAAACTTACTTTGCAACCCGACAGCATTGTTACCAGGATATTATACGATAAAGATAAAAAACAGGCCACAGGCGTTGAGGTATTGGATGCCTTAACTAATAAAACACAGGTTTATAACGCGAAGATTATTTTCCTTAATGCATCCACATTAAACTCCACTTGGGTATTAATGAACTCTGCCACCGATATTTGGCCGGGCGGATTAGGAAGTAGCAGCGGCGAGCTGGGTCACAACCTGATGGATCATCACCTTGGCGTGGGAGCCCGCGGAAGAGCGGAAGGATTTGAAGATAAATACTATTTTGGCCGGAGGCCTAATGGAATATATATTCCCCGCTTCAGAAATTTATTTGGGGAAAAAAGAGATTATTTGCGCGGCTTTGGTTACCAAGGTGGCGCAGGCCGTGAAGGATGGGGTAGAAATAGGGATGCGCTCGGAATTGGCGTGGCTTTAAAGGAAGCGCTTAGCGAGCCGGGTTCGTGGTGGATGAGTTTGGGAGGCTTTGGCGAAATGCTTCCGTATCATGAAAATAAAGTGACACTGGACAATAATAAAAAAGATAAGTGGGGTTTGAATGTATTGGCTATAGATTGCGAGCTGAAGGAAAATGAATTGAAGATGCGTAAAGATATACTGGAGGACGCAAAAGAAATGCTTTCCGCGGTTGGCTTAAAAGATGTAAGCGGTCATGATGGTGATGGAACTCCGGGCCGCGGCATTCATGAAATGGGCACAGCCAGAATGGGTAATGATCCCAAAACATCTGTGCTTAATAAATGGAACCAGGTATGGGATGCGCCAAATGTATTTGTTACCGATGGCTCATTTATGCCTTCCGCCAGTTGCGTAAATCCATCTTTAACATACATGGCATTCACGGCACGGGCCGCGGATTATGCAGTGAAAGAGTTGAAAAAAGGAAACCTATAGTAATGTGGAAATGTGAAAATGAGGGAATTAATTTGAAAATGTGGGGGGATTTGAAAATGCGTGGTGATAGGAATGTGTAATTTTTTTTGTTGGACCGGCGGTAGTGCTACTATTAAACATCGTTGTGTCACTCACTTGTACGGTAGTAATGCTATTGGGCAAAGTGGGAGTTTGTGCGGTGGCACACCAACTGCCGGAAAATAAACAGTTTTAATAAAGAATGTAAGGATTTAACGTTGAATCAATCATTCAATTATTCAATAATTCAATTATTAGATTTTGACTAGAAGAGAAGCTGTGTCGCAGGTGGCGCTGGTTTTTGGAGGTACTATAATTGGCGCTGATTTATTTTTAAGCGGATGTGCTAACAGCGGCGCTAAACCTACCGGCGGATTGAATTTTTCAGAAGAGACAATCGCATTGCTTGATGAAGTTGGCGAAACAATTTTGCCTGCTACCGCTTCGTCTCCCGGCGCTAAAGAAGTGAAGATAGGGGAGTTTATGAAAACTATAGTTTCGGATTGTTATGAGGAGCAGCAACAAAAAGCATTTATGGCCGGCATTGGCGAATTGAAAAGTGAAAGCAGGAAACAATTTGGTAAAACCTTCATGAAAATAAGTCCGGAGCAAAAAACAGAATTACTTACAAGACTTAATACCGTAGCCATAGAATATGATAAGCAAAGAGGAAATAAGCCTCCTCATTACTTAACTATGATGAAGCAACTTTCAGTATGGGGGTATTTTACCTCGGAACCTGGCGCTACGAAAGCATTGCGTTATGTATCCGCTCCCGGAAAATACGACAGTTGTATTCCTTATAAAAAAGGCGAACACGCTTGGGCGATTTGAGATTTGAAATTTGAAATTTGAGATTCTTCTATGCAGGATTTGCAATAAAACACTGTCCGCATACTTTCCCGAAAGCTCGAAACAAAGCATCTCAAATTTCAAATTTCAGATCTCAAATCTAAAAGTTCCATCTTACAAATGCTTCCATGCCGGCATAGTGTGTAAGGCCAAGTTTGGCGTATAGTTCAGCGGTTTGGCGGTTGCGTTCTTCCGCTCTTTGCCAGAATTCACGGCTATCGCTACCCTGAAATGGAACCATATCTTTTTGAGACTGATGCATGAAAATGCCAAACCTTTTTTTCATTACCTGGTCGGGACTCATTGGAATGGCCATTTCAATTTCATCAATATACCACTCCTGCCATGCGCCCTTGTAGAGCCATACCCAGCAGTCCTTCAACCACTCGTCACCGGCGGCTTTCAGCCTGCGCAAACTTTCAAAAACAATATCAAGGCATACCTTATGCGTGCCATGCGGATCTGCAAGATCGCCGGCACAAAATACCTGGTGCGGTTTTACTTTACGAAGTAATTCCATTGTGATCCTGATGTCTTCCTCGCCCATCGGTTTCTTTTCAATATTGCCCGTTTCGTAAAAAGGAAGATTAAGGAAATGGATCTGGTCTTTTTTCAAACCCACATATTGACAGGTTGCTTTTGCTTCGCAACGTCTTATCAGGCCTTTAATAGAGCGGATCTGCGGCGTGTCGCTCTGACTTTGTTTTTTGGTGGCGAGAAATTGAGTAGCCTCTTCCAGTATATTTTGCGAAACAGTATTGTCAACGCCGGCTATTTCTTCAAAGCCAACAGCAAAATCAATAAAGCGTGTAACAAATTCGTCCGTTACGGCAATATTGCCACTGGTTTGGTACGCCACATGCACATGATGCCCCTGGTCGTGAAGACGCATAAATGTGCCGCCCATGCTTATGATATCATCATCGGGATGTGGTGAAAAAATAAGGCATGTTTTAGGATAAGGCTCCGAACGCTCAGGATGGGCGGGTATTATGGCTTTAGGCTTTCCACCGGGCCATCCTGTAATGCTATCGCGCAACATGTAAAAAACCTGCAGGTTTATTTCGTATGCATCACCTCTTTCTACCAATAGTTCACTAAGGCCATTATCGCTATAGTCGGTATTGGTTAGGCTTAGTATGGGTTTTTGCAATTTAAGCGCCAGCGTAACCACTGCTTTTTTGATCATTCCCGGGGTCCAGTCAATTTCACCACTCAGCCACGGCGATTTAAACCTGGTGAGATCAGACGCGGACGTTTCATCAAGCACAAACGTTACGTCATCATGCTCCTGCAGGAGTGACGCGGGAATTTGCTCTGTAACGTTGCCTTCCACCGCTTTTTGAATAACAGGCGCTTTCATTTGTCCCCAGGCCATTAAAATTACTTTGCGGGCTTTAAAAATGGTATCGATGCCCATAGTAATGGCAAGGCGTGGTACTTTGGAAATATTTTGAAACTCCTGCGAGTTGGCAATGCGGGTAGAATTCTCCAGAGGTATCAGCCGGGTTTTTGAAAAGCGGCTGCTGCCCGGCTCATTAAAACCAATGTGGCCGTTATTACCAATACCCAAAATTTGAATATCAATACCTCCGGCGGCTTCAATTTCGGCTTCATAATCTGCGCAATATTTTTTAACATCATCTTTAGCAATTTCGCCATCAGGGATGTGTGTATGTGCCGGGTCAATATCCACATGGTCAAACAAATGTTCCTTCATATAGCGGTTATAGCTTTGAAGCGCGTCATTATCCAACGGGTAATATTCATCAAGGTTAAAGGTGATAACGTTTTTGAAACTTAGTTTTTCTTCTTTGTGCAGGCGTACAAGCTCGGCATACAAAGTTTTAGGCGATGAGCCTGTAGCAAGACCTAAAACGCACTTTTCACCTTTTGCCTCTTTTTCTTTAATAGTATCGGCAATTTGCGCGGCAATAAATTTTGAACCATCTCTTAATGAACTAAAGATCTTAACCGGAATTTTTTCCAATGTGTCAACCGTACTCATAATTAAGGCGGGTTTTATAAATTAGTATTAATAAAAATCAGTTATTTGAAGGGATAGCATGAAGATAATAATGTAATCAATAACTTTTACAAAAAAAGTTTGTAAAGTTTGGACTAAAACAGAATGGCCGATTGCTTTCAGGATTCACATATTAATTTAATTGCCAATTTTTTTACTGTTATATTTTGTTCAACATACGAAGTGTGCCGGCAAATTTTTTGTTGACCGGCGGTAGTGCTACTATTAAGCATCGTTGTGTCACTCACTTGTGCGGTAGTAATGCTATTCAACAAGTTATGAGTAATGAGTTTTGAGTAATGAGTACTTTTGTCATGTCCTGAAAAAAGTAGACATTTTTTAGTTGTTTAATCACAAGGGGCACAATAGAGGCACGAGGTACACAAGGGTGGCAGCTATTCAGCAAACCCTTATGTACCTTGTGCTTTCCTGGTGAACCTTGTGGCTAAAAAACACTGACCTGACTTTTGATCTCTGACTTTTGATTTCTGATTTCTCTACTGCCAACTGTCAACTGCCCTCTTGCTCAATAGCATTACTACAGTACAAGTGAGTGACACAACGATGTTTAATCAGGGCACTGTTGCTGGGCCTATAAATAGAAAATCAATACTCACGCTAACATTATTTTTCGTGAATCATATTTCCAGTAACCTCGATTTTTCGAAATCTTCATTAAACACACCGGCTTGTGTGTCCCAATTGGGTGATTGCCACGGCGGCATTTGTAATTTCAATTTCTCATAAAATGATTTATAAGTATAATCGGAATTTATTTCTAAAAGCTCCTTAACTGTTGTTGTGAATTTGCCATTTATTTCTGTAACAGAGCCGTCATCCGCAAATTGATCGTCTTGGCAGGCCCCGATGTGAATGATGGAACACACAGGTTTTTGTGCTACGCTGTTTGATTTAATATTTTGAAAATAGGAAATGTTCTTTTCAAAATCAATGGCCGACTGGTATCTGTCAATTCCGCGTAAAATAGGACGGGGACTTATTTCAGCGGAATCATCCCAGTGCGGACTAACCCTGGTAACCGTGCCGTTGCAACAACTGTCATTAACAAAAAATAGTTTAACGCCGGGTTTGAATTTTGCCCAGCACAACTGAAATTCATCATCAATAAACAACCGGTCGTAAAGAACCAATGCTTCGTCATACCCGTCTTCTTCGTCATTATTAAGATCGGTTACTCGTGTGCCGTGACCTGAGTATGTAATGAAACACATGTCACCAGTGGCTAAGCGATTAGAATATTCGTTGAGGTATTTAAGTAAGTTTTCACTTGTCGCATCTTCTCCGGACAGCTTTATAGCATCGAAATTTTTCAACTTTGCAAGCGTATAGTAAAAGTGCGCATCATTCTCAGCATTGCGCAATGGCTGGTACTCGCCTTCGTATTTATTTCTATCAATGGTATTTAATCCAATGTGTAAAGAAAGTCCTGTTGCCATATTATTTTTTTTGTTTTAGATCTTCAATTTGGTTTTTTATTTCTTCTAAAGCTTTTTGAGTATCCAGTTTCATCTTTTCCATCTCTTGTTCTTTTGTTAAAGCGAATTTTTGCCTTTCTTGTAAAGCCTTTTCGTAATTAAGTTTTGCCTGTTCCAACTCATCCAGCTTCTTCGTATTGTCGAACCTGAACTGCACTAACTGCGCGGGAATTGACACAATTGCTTTAGCAATATTTATTGGTATGGTTATAAATCCTTCTACAGATGAGGGTTTGCTGATTTCATTGGAAAGTATAATTCCATCCTGGATGGCAACTTTGTTTGTTCGCTTTGCGAATGCTGTTCTATTAATAGGAATTACTACAATCCTTGCAGGATCTGTGATTACAACATTAATTGGAAGGGTAGAGGGGAAGCTAACGCCGGGAATTGCAGATTCTATCTTCAGCGAAATATTTTTTAACGGCCTTGTTAAAATGCCTTCAATCTCTGTACCGGTTGATGCATTTCCATTAATTAAACTGGTGAGTGTGGGAATAGCTTCGGTTATATCGGCAGTACTAATTTTAAAATCGGCTGTAAGTGTTTTAGGTTGCTCATCTATTCCAAGTTCGTTTATGATAATCAGGTTCCAGTTGATTGTTTGTGCAGTGGATAAAATTGCAGAAGCTTTAATTGCAAAATCAGCAGTGAATTCCTTAATCTTAACAATTGTTTTCGGTGCCCTGGTTACTGCGGCTGAAGAACCTAAAACTATTTTTGGGGCATCGGCAAGTTTTGATATAATGTCTGCTGTTCTGTCTTCAGTTGTAATGTTTACCGTTTCCAACAAGCCTTTTGTATTAACTCCATATTTAATTTCATCCGCCATTAGCGCATTGGGTTTATAATTTAGGGAAAGCAAATCCTTAGTGTCAGCAATTATTTCGGTTGTCATTACAAAGCCTTCTTCAATTATATTGCTCGATCCTGTTAGCATTTTATCTTCATTATAAACCACCGCCACTTTTGCTGTCGCTTTTATTTTGATTATACTTTCCGGTAAGTAGTAATATACTGTAGCGTTTTTCTTTGCATTGGATGAGAAATCGGTTTTTACAACTGCGCAACTGGAGAAAAGTCCGGTAAGCAAAATGAGCAGGAAAAATGCCGCAATGATGAAAATCCATTCCATGTGTTTTGATTTTTTTGTTAACAAGATGAAATGTCCCATATAGCTTTTGTTTGTTGTGAAACTATAACTGAATGAAAATTGTGTATGCAATTATTGTGTACCGGTTTTCAGCCTGGTGCTTTTCACAGGTTTGGCACAAACGGATTAAAGATTTGATTGAGTTCTGTAATGGTGTTGTATTCCGTTATCACACTTCGAAGTAATGTGAAGTTAATGCATTTGAGAATATGTTTATTTGGGAGCAGTTTAAAAAAGAAGTATCCCATCGCAGGCGAGCATTTTTATGAAGCAAAATGTTGCCATGAAATACTACAGTACAAGTGAGTGACACAACGATGAAGCCATGAAACACCACCGCCGGTACACAAAAATATTTACTCAGACCAGCTATCTTCTATAATTCTATAATTCAATATTAACCTGCCGTTACAACTCCCAAAACGAATTGCAATTATGCTTGGTTATGTGGCAGGTTTGATTATTATTTTGGTTATAGGTGTAGGTGTATTTCTTCACAACATTTGTAGAAATATAAAACCATATTCTTTCTTTAACTCGCCCCGACTCGTCATAGGTAAGTCTTTCCCGTTCATAGAGCAGCGCATCAAAGTTGTTTGAATCTGCATTGTTTTTATTATCCGGTTTTAAGCACGACCATTTCCGGGCTTCCCTGTAGCTCAGCTTGCCCAGGCTGTTGTAAACCTCATCCTCCTCCCACCATCTGCATCCCTGCTTGTCAAATTTATTTACTTTCCTAAACAACATTTTGTCCAGCGAATCAAGAAATATAATGACCGATGAATCTTTGCCGTATTTTTTGAAATTGTATTTATAAGCGCTGTTAGGATTAGGAATATTCGGATCGCATTTTTGCATCAGCTTGTTTAAGCTGCTCAATCTTCCATATAATGAGTCAATGGATGAGCTGCAGGTATCTAAACAAAAATTCACCTGGCCAACCATATTCAATGCTATAGGAAGCAGTATGATTATGAAAATGATTCTCATTAGCTCTGGCCAATGGTTGCAGTTTTGTGTTTAAAAAAGTGTTGATTAAATCTTTTCCGGATTAAGCCGGAATTGTTTTCGATAGGGATGTTCATACTCTCGGTATCAAAGCTTGAAACTGGGTAATTATTTACAGGAATTACAATTCAAATTTAATTAAAAATGATAGATAATATTTCGGTAAGAATGCTGTTTTTTTCTATGGAACCGGCAGTTGCGCTACTATTAAGCATCGTTGTGTCACTCACTTGTGCGGTAGTAATGCTATTGAGCGGTAGGCAGTGGGCAATAGAAAAGTCTGTTGTATCGAGAAGTATTTTTTTATCACAAAGCGCTCAACGGAGGCACAAGGTTCACAAGGAGTACTCTCATTACAACATTCATTGCGAACCTTGTTTTTTTATATGCCATTTGTAATTAAAAGATTAGCGAAAATCAGTTCGATCTGTGTCATCTGAGTGCAAAGAAATGTTTGGTTTCACGAAAACATTTCACGGTCTTTTATCTTGTGTTTGTCTGTATAATATTCTTCCCACCAGGCTTTGTCTCCGGCTTTTTTTGGAGGCTTGGATAAGCACAAAACTTCCCCGTGTTTATTCGACTCTTTCAGCGCCACTCTGAAATGGTAATGATCGAAAATTCTTAACGCTTCTATCATGTAAGCAACAGCAATTTTTCTATTCTTTATAAGCAAAAGGTTTTCACCGTTTTTTCTGTCGGCGGTGGGTGAAAAATTATAAGACCCAAGGTACACTCTAGCGGTGGGTTTGTCGAAGTCTATTACCACAAATTTGTGATGCATTCTTGTGCCGGTTCCTCCGGTAGGTTCCGATTTAAATGGCTCCGGAAAATCTTTAGATATTTCGGATGGGTAAACCGGCAGCACGTTGCCACTAGGTTTTTGCAAATCTAATCCACCTACTTTTTTATCCGAAATGCCGTACACAAAAATCTTATTGTTCGCTGTTAAATTGGTTACGGCATCTCTAATGGAGCCGGATGTTTGAAATAAAAAGGCAAGCGAATAGAAAAGACTGGAAGTAGTGTTTTTTTCCATATCCTCAGCTATTTCATTCAACAGCGCGTTTGATGCGGAATGTGGCGAAAAGGAGGCTTTAGCGTTTATTCCGCTAATTTGAAGGTTGTTCCATTCCGCCGATTGAGTGGTCCCATAGTTTTTTGCGTTGTCAAATTTCCAATAATTATCGAAGGCTTCTTTAAATGGCTTTATTGCTTTTGCACTACGAATAACCACCGCATTATTTGCCTGCACATAAAATCCCCGCCATGTAAAATTTGTAGAACCGCAAACTACCGCTTTAATTTTGGGCCCGTCTATCACAATTGTTTTATTGTGTTGAAGCTGGCTCATATGGTGCCGCTTAACGTTCCCTTTGGTTGATTTTATTAGCTTGTTGGCCGCTGCAGTTTCGGCAGCATCCTCTTCACCATGTTCAGCGCTGTCATCAATAATTATTTTCAAACGATCTCCCAATTTAATAAGCCTGTTAACTATTTCGGGAATGTTAAGATCATACGCAACTACTCTTACTTCAGCTTTTTTATCCTGAATGGCTTCATCTAAAAGATTCAGGATTTCACTTGTAGCTTCAAACCCCATCCATTGCAGCGCTTCGGTTGCTTTAGGATGGGTTGGTTTATAATCAAGGCCCATCCTGGCTTTCGAAGGAAGCAGCGATGAAACTCCACCCCCGGAACCGTATTTGTCTACAAACGCCTGCGATGAAACAAATCCTCGTGTGAACGTTACATTTAGTTTGCCCGGAAAAGTTTCACGATTTAATGAAATGTCAACAGTTTGCGATTCGCCATAACTTATTTCATCTTTTTCGTTCATAAATGCCGGTTTCACTCTGTAAGTGAAATAGCCCTTCATATCTGCGTTTCGTGGAAAATGAACCCAGCGAAATTTTTGAAATGGCGCCAGGAGCGACGAGACACTTGTCTTATTTACCTTCCCTTTATTGTTCAGAAATGAAAGCCGGTTTTTAAGAGCATAAAATTTGTCGCCACCAGGTTCTTTATATTCAATAGCAAAACCCACAAAGTCCTTTGGAGGCTTTCCGTTTTTCCAGTTCATAGCCAATAAAAGCATACCTTCCCCGCGATATACTTTTAATGTAAACAATGCGCTTTTGTTGTTGCCGGATACTTGATAATCCGATGTTTTTAGCGTTGCCATCTGACTTAGGATTTCAGTTAATGATTATGATTGCGAATATTTAAGTTTTCGGGGAACGGATACATTATACTGTAGGCAGCATAAAATTAAGCATGAATGCTTCAATTTGCTCCATAGAATTCCTACCGCACAAGTGAGTGACACAACGATGCTTAATAGTAGCAATGCTGCTGGTCCCAAAAATAATTGTCTAAGCCCACGCCATCATTGCAAAGTGCGCTACAGAATGATCATACTTTGTATACTAATAGAAGAGTTGGTGTTGCCCGTTGATTGATTCGATTTTTTTTACACCATACTATTATATTCCTCTTTAGTGAGCATTGGGGCCGAAACTGCTTCAATAGCTTCAATTAATTGTTTCATAGTGCGAATGCCAACCACGGCGGTGGTTACAGCCGTATGGTACAGGCACCATTGAATAGCTACATGGCAGGGGGTACGTTCGTGCGAGGAGTGCTTATTTATTTTATCAACCACACGTTGCACATATTCTTTATTATGGTCGAGATATTTATCTGCGGGTTTACCTGCCAGCAATCCCTTAGCCAGCGAACCTCTTGCCAATACACCAATGTTATTCTTTTCAAGAAGAGGCAGGCATTCAGCTTCAGGCCTGCGGTCCAATAAGCTGTATTGCATCATCACGCTTTCAATTCTGCTGCGCTTTACGTATTCTTTAATAACGTTCGGCCTGATAGATGAAATGCCATAATGCCGGATCTTACCCTGTTGTTTCAAAATTTCAAAAGCTTCAATTGCCTCATCTATAGGGTCTTCAATTGTGCCGCCATGAAGCTGGTAAAGGTCAATATAATCTGTTTGCAGTCTCGACAAGCTTTTTTCTACCGCTTCCAATATATACCGTTTACCGGGATTCCAATCCCATCCGCTTTTATCATTACGCCATTGGTTACCAACTTTTGTGGCAATAAAAACCCGGTTCCTGGATCCCCTCAATATTTTACCCAGCAACATTTCGTTTTCTCCAAAGTCATAAAGATCAGCCGTATCAAAAAAATTAATACCATTATTAATAGCGTGATGTATAATTTGTTCGCAGCTATTGGGGGCTTCAATATTCAGTGACATGCAGCCGAACCCAATGCGGCTTATTTGTATATTGCTATTACCTAAATTTTTGTAAATCATTTAATATCAATTGTTTGTAGTTGTAGTATATAGTTCACACTATATAAAATGTGCATTTTTTTGTGGTTCGGGCGGTATTGCTACTATTAAGCATCGTTGTGTCACTCACTTGTGCGGTAGTAATTTTATTCTGCAAGATGAAGCATTCCTGTTTAAGTTTATACGGCATATACATATAGGAATGTTATTAACTAATGCGCTGAATAGCGAACTAATCGTACAAGAGTGCGACGCAAAAAGGTTAAATGCATATTCTGTGGCCCGGTACATAATTGCCTTTTTTTCTTTAGAAAATGATATTGTTGAGTATAGATAGTTATATAAAGACATCTGTCGTTTTTTTTAATAAGTTCCTTTAGAATGCTAAAACATTGCAATTTAGCCCTGTACCGGCAAAAAAAAATTCAAAATATTTTGTTTGTTATATATCATCCGCTTACCTTTGCACTCCCAATTAAAAGTTGGTTTTTACGTATGTCACAGCGAATCAGAATAAAATTACAGTCTTACGATCACAATTTGGTAGATAAATCTGCTGAGAAAATCGTGAAGACGGTGCGTAGTACAGGAGCAGTGGTAACAGGTCCTATTCCTCTGCCAACACACAAAAAGATTTTTACAGTATTGCGTTCTCCGCACGTAAACAAAAAAGCCCGTGAGCAGTTTCAATTGTGTACTCACAAGCGCTTGTTGGATATCTATACTTCTTCTTCAAGAACAGTAGATGCGTTATCTAAGCTGGATTTGCCTTCCGGTGTGGAAGTAGAGATCAAAGCGTAAGCGCGGGGTTCGTTTGACAATTGTGCTAGGCACAAAAAGTTCTTAAAATATAATTATCTCTCAATCTTGTCTGAAAGGGCGGGAGAAAAGAGCTCTGATGAAAATAATTGGTCAGAACAAATTTGTTTTGACCGGCAAATTAAAATATAAACAAGCTGTTCAGGGTTTGTTTACTACCGGTACTTCCAGCGACAATATCACGAAAGTTCAGTCGCAAAACGGAAAAGGTCGGTGGATAAACGGGGATTGAAGTCCATTTTATAGTCACTTTCATTAGTACTATCATAATAGATTGTCCTTTTAACCTTACGGCGCAAAAAAAGAACATGAAAGCGATTATTGGTAAAAAGATTGGAATGACCAGCATCTTCAGTCCCGATGGCAAGCAAACAGCTTGTACCATTATTGAAGCTGGTCCTTGCGTTGTTACGCAAGTAAAAACAACAGAAACAGACGGGTATAATGCCCTGCAGTTAGCGTTCGGCGACAAAAAAGAAAAACACTCCGTTAAAGCCGAAATTAATCACTTCGCAAAAGCTAACACAAGCGCAAAAAAAATCGTAAAAGAATTTCGCGATTATTCAATAGAAAAAAGTCTGGGAGAATCCATTACTGTAGATATTTTCTCTGAGGGAGAAAGTATTGAAGTGGTTGGCACTACAAAGGGTAAAGGTTTCCAGGGGGTTGTAAAACGCCATGGATTCAGTGGTGTAGGTGATGCTTCTCACGGTCAGCACGATCGTCAAAGAGCGCCGGGATCACTGGGTAACTCTTCCGATGCTTCACGTGTAATGAAAGGCGTTCGCATGGCGGGCCGCATGGGTGGCGACAGAGTGAAAATGAAAGGACTGAAAGTTCTTAAAGTTTTCCCTGAAAAAAATTACATCCTGGTTAGCGGTTCTGTACCAGGTCATAATGGTTCTATTGTTTTAATCCAGAAATAAACTTTTAATCTGAAACAAGATGCAAGTAGATATTTTAAATATACAAGGACAAAAAACCGGCAGATCGGTTGAATTGCCCGAAGAAATTTTCGGAATTGAACCGAACGACCACGTTATTTACCTTGCTGTAAAACAATACCTTGCTGCTCAACGCCAAGGTACACACAAAGTAAAAACACGTGCAGAAGTAAAAGGAGCTAGTCGTAAACTTCACAAACAAAAAGGTACCGGTGGTAGCCGTAAAGGTAACATCCGTAACCCGTTATATAAAGGTGGTGGTACAATTTTCGGACCTAAACCTCGCAACTACGATATCAAACTGAATCGCAAAGTAAAAGATCTTGCTAAAATGTCCGCTTTGGCATATAAAGCAAAAGAAAATGCTATTATGATAGTGGAAGATATCAAGTTTGAAACTCCTTCTACAAAACAATTCGCAGGTGCATTAAAAGCGTTGAGCATCAATGATAAAAAATCAATATTTGTTTTGCCGGAGTACAATGATAATGTTTACCTGTCATTGAGAAATATTCCGGGAGTGGAAGGTGTTACATTAAGCGACATTAATACTTATGATATCGTAAATGCAGATGTTCTTGTATTGAGCGAGACAACTGCAAAGATCTTCTCAGAAGAAGATGTTGAAGTAAATGCATAATTGAATAAAAAATAAATTAAGAAAGAAATGAAACTTTCTGAAGTATTAGTAAAACCTCTTTTAACTGAGAAAGCAAATGCACAGCAGGAAAAACTGAGAAGATATGCTTTCAAAGTAGATAAAAGAGCAAACAAGCTGGAAATTAAGAAGGCAGTAGAGGATTTTTATGGTGTTACCGTTGTGGATGTTAATACTGCTGTAGTTCCTAGTAAAGCTAAAAACCGTTTTACAAAAACCGGTTACATTCAGGGACGTAAACCTGCTTACAAAAAAGCGTTGATTACAATAGCTGAAGGTGAAACAATTGATCTTTACGGAGCTATTTAATTTAATGAAAACAAAAGTTAGCCACATCGGCTAAACAAGTATAAGAATGGCAGTAACTGCCGCAAAAGTTAGATAAGATATGGCACTTAGAAAATATAAACCTATGACAGCCGGCACACGCTGGAGAATAGGGAATGCATTTGCAGAAATAACTACCGATACTCCTGAAAAGAGTTTGTTGGAACCTATAAAAGGTACTGGTGGTAGAAACTTTCAGGGAAGAAGAACTATGCGTTACATCGGTGGAGGTCATAAAAAACAATACCGTGTTGTAGATTTTAAGCGCAATAAAAAAGGTATTGAAGCAACTGTTGTTTCAATTGAATACGATCCAAACCGTACCGCTTTTATAGCATTACTGAATTATGTGGATGGTGAAAAACGTTACATTATTGCTCCTCAAGGATTACAGGTTGGAACTAAAGTTATCAGTGGTGATGCTGTAGCTCCTGAAATTGGTAATGCGTTAATGTTGAAAAACATGCCTCTTGGTACCAATGTTCACAACATTGAATTGCAGCCAGGTCAGGGTGGTAAACTTGCAAAAAGCGCTGGTACATCTGCTCAGTTAAATGCTAAGGAAGAAAAATATGCGGTTCTTAAAATGCCTTCCGGTGAATTAAGAAAAGTATTGATCAACTGTTATGCTACAGTGGGGGTTGTTTCTAATAGTGATCATAACCTGCAAAGCGTAGGTAAAGCCGGTAGAAATCGTTGGAAAGGTATCCGCCCACGCAATCGTGGTGTGGCAATGAACCCTGTAGATCACCCAATGGGTGGAGGTGAAGGACGGGCATCTGGTGGTCAGCCTCGTTCCAGAACTGGTCAAAAATCAAGAGGCTTGAAGACACGTAAACATGGAAAAGCTAGCAGCAAACTGATCATTCAACGCCGCAACGGAGAAAAAATTTCTAAATAAAGTATAAAAGTTAAAATGGTTTCCATTTAGAAGTGGAAACAAATAAACGATAAATATAATATAGCATGGCTCGTTCAATTAAAAAAGGTCCATATATCGCCACAAAACTTGAGAGCAAAGTATTGGCAATAAACGAAGGAAAAACAAAAAAAGGTGTAATTAAAACCTGGAGTCGTCGCTCCACAATTTCTCCGGATTTTGTTGGACATACATTCGCAGTTCATAATGGGAATAAATTTATACCTGTATATGTGACAGAATTTATGGTAGGTCACAAATTAGGTGAGTTTGCACCAACCCGTAACTTCAAAGGACACTCAAGTAAAAAAATGTAATAATCAGTAAAGAGCGGAGGAGATAATCTGATGCTCAGAACTTGAAACTAAATAAAATGGAAGCAGTAGCTAAACTTAACAATTACCCTACATCACCAAGAAAAATGCGCTTGTTGGCAGATATGATTCGTGGTATGGAAGTGGAAAAGGCATTGGCGCAATTGGAGCATAATCCAAAACATCCTGCAGTTCCTTTGCGTAAGCTGGTAGTAAGCGCTATTAACAACTGGAAGCAAAAGAATGAAGGTGGTGATGAAACAACCCTGGTAGTAAAAACCATTTTTGTTGATGGGGCAAGAACGATCAAACGTATGCGCCCTGCACCTCAAGGTCGTGGTTATCGCGTTCGTAAGCGTAGCAATCATGTAACTGTAATTGTTGACACAAAATAATCAATCGTAAACTTAATATACCAAACATATGGGTCAGAAAGCAAATCCTATTGGTAACAGGTTAGGCATCATCCGCGGATGGGAGAGTAATTGGTATGGTAATAAAAGAGATTACTCAACCAAGTTGATAGAAGATCACAAAATCCGTACTTACCTGAATGCTCGTATCAATAAAGGCGGTATTTCAAAAATCGTTATTGAACGTACTTTGGGTAAGCTGATTGTAACCATCCACACATCCAAGCCTGGAATCATAATAGGAAAAGGTGGTAACGAAGTTGACAGGATCAAAGAAGAGTTGAAGAAGCTGACAGGTAAAGACGATGTGCAAATTAATATCCTGGAGATTCGTCGTCCTGAATTGGATGCCAACATTGTTGGTGACACTATTGCAAAACAAATCGAAAATCGCATTAACTATAAACGTGCCATAAAAATGGCAATAGCTTCAGCATTACGTATGGGTGCGGAAGGTATTAAAGTAAAAGTAAGCGGTCGTTTAGGTGGTGCGGAAATCGCTCGTAGCGAAGAAATTAAACAAGGCCGCGTTCCATTACATACATATCGTATGGATATCGATTATGCTAATGTATTCGCTTTAACAGTTTATGGAAAGATCGGTATCAAAGTATGGATATCCAAAGGCGAAGTGCTGAGTAAGAGAGATTTGAATCCTAATTTCATAGGAGGCAAAAACGAAGGTGGAGATAGAAGAGACAGAGGCGAAGACAGAAGAGATGATAGGAGAGGTGATAGAAGAGGAGGTGGCAGTCATGGACACGGTCACAGAGAACGCAGAGAAAAAAGAGGATAATAATTTGTTTCCGGTAACTGTTTTCAGTTTCCGGTTATAATAAAAATAGTTGATAAGCAGCTACCAGTAAACTGTTAGCCGGCAACTCAAAAACTAAAAAAGATGTTACAACCTAAAAGAACGAAACATAGGAAGATGCAGAAGGGTCGCATGAAAGGCGACGCTAAAAGAGGTACTACGCTAGCATTTGGTTCATTCGGTTTAAAAGCTTTGGAACAAGTTTGGATGACCGATCGTCAGATAGAATCTGCCCGTCAGGCAATGACTCGTCACATGAAACGTGAAGGTAGCGTATGGATCCGTATTTTTCCTGATAAACAAGTTACAAGGAAGCCAGCTGAGGTAAGGATGGGTAAAGGTAAGGGTAACCCCGATCATTGGGCTGCAGTAGTTAAACCTGGTAGAATTTTGTTTGAGGCAGATGGAATTCCTGCACAAGTAGCTAAAGAGGCTATGGAATTAGCTGCGCAAAAATTGCCTATTAAAACAAAATTTGTGGTTCGCAGGGATTTGCAAGCCTAATATTTGCTAACATCATAAATCGTAATAACGATGTCAAACAGAATAGATTTTGTAAAAGGGCTGAAAGATCTTAGCAAAGAAGATCTGATAGCAAAAATACAGGAAGACGAGCTACGCCTTAAGAAGCTGAAGTTCGCTCACGCTATCACTCCTTTGGAAAGCCCGGTAAGCATCCGGTCTTTGAGAAGGGATATAGCACGTTTGAAAACAGAATTAAGAAAAAGAGAACTCGAAGCTTAAAAGCTGTGAGGCCTTAATAATAAGGAGATCTTGTTAAAAAGGCATTAAATAATGTAGCTCATTATATAAATGACAAAGAGCACAAAGCTAAAATTGAATAACAATGGCTGAAAGAAATTTGCGTAAAACAAGGATTGGGGTGGTTACCAGCAATAAAATGGAAAAAACCATCACAGTTGCCGTAGAAAGAAAAGTAAAACACCCTATCTATGGTAAATTCCTGAAGAAAACTTCAAGTTTTCATGCACACGACGAAAAAAACGAGTGCAGCATTGGAGACACTGTAAAAATTATGGAAACTCGTCCTCTAAGCAAAACAAAACGCTGGAGATTGGTGGAAGTAGTTGAAAAAGTGAAATAATCCCTCTGTTTTACATTATAAACACGATTTAAACTAATTAAAGATGATTCAGCAAGAAAGCAGACTGAACGTAGCTGATAACAGTGGTGCCAAAGAGGTACTATGTATTCGTGTATTAGGTAACAGTGGCCAGAATTCAGCCAATATCGGCGATAAAATCGTGGTTACTGTGAAAGATGCAATTCCTGCGGGCGGTATTAAAAAAGGAACGGTAACGAAAGCTGTTATTGTTCGTACAAAAAACAAATTGCGTCGCAAAGATGGTTCCTATATTCGTTTCGACGATAATGCTGTTGTGTTGTTAAACAATGCAGACGAACCCAGAGGTACACGTATTTTCGGACCAGTGGCCAGGGAATTGCGTGATAAGGGATATATGAAAATTATTTCTCTTGCTCCGGAAGTATTATAATCGTACCTTTGCGCCCCAATCGGGACGCTTATCAATTAAAAGAAGCTAATAAGCAATAAATAGAATCTCAATGAATACAAGATTCAAACCGAAATACAACATTAAAAAAGGCGATACGGTAGTAGTAATTACCGGTGACGATAAAGACCTGAGAAAACCTCGCAAGGTTTTGGAAGTGATCGTTGATAAAGGCAAAGTGATTGTTGAAGGTGTTAACATTGTTACCAAGCACACTAAGCCTTCTGCCCAAAATACAAGAGGTGGTATCGTTAAAGTGGAAGCACCTGTTAGCATTTCCAATGTTATGCTTTGGGATGCAAAAAAAGGCGAACCTACCAAAGTAAAACGTACCAGGGAAAATGGTAAACTAGTTCGTATTTCAAAAAAATCAGGGGAGGTAATTAAATAATGAGTACTGTAAAATACACTCCGCGTTTGGCAGAGAAATATTCTAAGGATGTTGTTCCTGCCTTGATGAAGAAATTCAGTTATAGCACCATAATGCAAGCACCCAGGCTGGAAAAGATTTGTGTTAATCGTGGTGTTAATGGTGCTGTTAATGACAAAAAATTGGTTGATATTGCTGTAGATGAACTAAGTAATATCACCGGTCAAAAAGCTGTACCAACTTTATCAAAGAAAGATATCTCAAATTTTAAGTTGCGTAAAAACATGCCCATTGGTGCAAGAGTGACTTTACGTGGCGAAAGAATGTATGAGTTTCTTGATCGTTTGATTTCAGTAGCATTGCCTCGTGTACGCGATTTTAAAGGTATCAATGAAAAATCATTTGATGGTCGTGGTAATTATACACTTGGTGTAACTGAGCAAATTATTTTCCCGGAAATTGATATCGATAAAGTAAATAAAATTACTGGTTTGGATATCACTTTCGTGACTACTGCAAATACAAATGAAGAAGCATACGAATTATTGAAAGAATTAGGTATGCCTTTCAGAAATATTAAAAAAGACAATAACTAATTAAACCATTATGGCGAAAGAATCAGTAAAAGCCAGGCAAAGAAAAAGAGAAGCAATGGTTGCTAAATATGCTGAGAAAAGATCAGCACTGAAAGCAGCCGGTGATTTTCAAGCTCTTGATCTGTTACCCAAAAATGCTTCTCCTGTGCGTTTGAAAAATCGTTGCCAGTTAACAGGCCGTCCTAAGGGATATATCCGTTACTTCGGTTTATCAAGGGTAACTTTCCGCGATATGGCTTTAGCGGGTAAAATACCAGGTGTTAGAAAGGCAAGCTGGTAAAAGACAATAAGAGGTGCGGGTATGGATATCACGCATCACCATTAAATACAATTTGTGAACACAATTTAATTGACTAAAAAATGGTAACTGATCCTATAGCAGATTTTCTGACAAGAATTCGCAATGCTCAGATGGCCGGACATCGTATTGTTGAGATTCCTGCATCAAATCTTAAAAAACGAATTACAGAAATCCTTTATGATAAAGGATATATCTTGAAATATAAGTTTGAGGACGATAATAAACAAGGTGTTATCAAAATTGCCTTGAAATACGATCCTTCTACAAAACAACCTGCTATTCAATCACTGGAAAGAGTAAGCCGCCCCGGTTTACGTCAATATGCAAAACCAGGTGAATTTAATCGCGTTAAAAATGGTTTAGGAGTTTCTATTATCAGTACATCTAAAGGTGTAATGACTGATAAGGAAGCTAAATTGCAGAATGTAGGTGGAGAGGTGTTGTGTAACATTTACTAATTAATATATGAAATTGCAAACCAAAAAGTTTGCAATTTTGAGTATATATAACATATAACAATTACGCTGATACATTAAGCTGAACTATACTAAGCTGACCGATTAGCGTCTATTTTTTAAACAAGAAGACAAATTTATAATCATGTCTCGTATAGGTAAACAACCGATTAAAGTTCCTGCTGGTGTTACAATCACTGTTGGAAATGATAATGTTATTACTGTAAAAGGTCCTAAAGGTGAATTGAAACAAGCAATTGACAGGGATATTAAAGTTGAAGTGAAAGACGGTGAAATTTCAGTTACCCGTCCTACTGATCAAATCCGTCATCGTGCATTACATGGTTTATATCGCGCTTTAGTAGCCAACCTTGTAAAAGGGGTAACTGATGGCTTTAGAAAAGATCTGGAGTTGGTGGGTGTTGGTTTTAAAGCTGCTAACCAGGGAAATGTACTTGATCTTGCTTTGGGTTATTCTCACAATATTATAGTGGAAGTTCCAAGTGAATTAAAAGTAACCACTATTACTGAAAAAGGGCAGAATCCGAAAATTACTTTAGAAGGAGCAGACAAGCAATTGTTAGGCCAGGTAGCTGCAAAAATACGCGGACTGCGTAAGCCTGAACCATACAAAGGTAAAGGTGTTCGCTACAGCAATGAAATTGTTCGTAAGAAAGCAGGTAAAGCGGCTGGTAAATAATAGAATAATTTGAAAATTACTCTCCGGCAGCATCGGAGAAATAAAATAAAAACAAATGGATAATAAACTCATCAGAAGGCAGAAGATCAGGTATCGTATCCGCAAAAAAATTGCAGGCACTACTTCTAAGCCACGTTTATCTGTTTTCAGGAGCAATGCAGACATTTATGTTCAGCTTATCAATGATGATAACGGAGTAACTATAGCTTCTGCATCTTCAAGAGATAAAGATATTGCAGCCCAAAAATCTACCAAAGTTGAAAAGAGTAAGCTGGTTGGTGCTATTATAGCCCGTAAGGCTGTTGACTTGGGAATTAAAGAGGTCGTATTTGATCGTGGTGGAAATCTATATCACGGTCGTGTAAAAGCTGTAGCGGATGGAGCTCGTGAAGGCGGTTTGCAATTCTAATTAATTTAACTTTCGAATTTCAAATAGAAATAATGTCTAAAGTAAACGCAAATAAAGTAAAGGCCGGTGACCTGGAATTAAAAGAAAAGGTGGTTGCTATTAACCGTGTGGTTAAAACTACAAAAGGCGGTCGTGCATTCAGCTTCTCAGCTCTGGTAGTTGTTGGTAATGGCGGCGGCGTTGTAGGCCATGGATTGGGTAAAGCTAAAGAAGTGCAGGAAGCTATTACCAAAGGAATTGAAGATGCAAAAAAGAACCTTATTAAAGTTCCTGTAATGCATGGTACAATTCCTCACGATCAACTTGCTAAGGAAGGTGCAGCTAAAGTGTTAATTAAACCAGCCGCTCATGGTACTGGTGTAATTGCAGGTGGAAGTATGCGTGCTGTATTGGAAAGCGCCGGAATTACAGACGTGTTGGCTAAATCTTTGGGTTCTGCTAATCCGCACAATGTAGTAAAAGCTACAGTTAAAGCATTATCTATGCTGAGAGAACCAATTCAGGTTGCAAAAACAAGAACAGTAGGTCTTAAGAAAGTATTCAACGGATAAATAGCTTTTAGGATCAGAGATCAGAAGTCAGAAAATGCTGACAGCTGATAGCTGGTAGCTGATAGCTGACAACTATAATTTATCATGAAAAAGATTAAAATAACACAAATTAAAAGTGCGATAGACAGGCCAGAGCGTCAAAAATTAACATTAAAAGCTTTGGGACTGAATAAATTGCATGTGACCAGAGAAGTAGAAGCTACTCCACAAATATTGGGCATGATCAGGAAAGTAAACCACATGTTGAGAGTGGAAGAAGCTTAATAAATTTGAAATTGGAAATTTAAGATTTGAAATTACTTTAGTACAAATCTGTTGTTGTCCAATTTCGAATTTGAAATGTCAAATCTTAAATTGAAAAGCGAGGGGCGATTCCCCGTTAAGTATTAAAATCAAGGAAATGAAATTACATACTCTTAAGCCTGCTAAAGGCGCTACACATAAAGAAAAACGTTTAGGACGTGGGGAAGCTTCCGGTAAAGGCGGTACCTCTACAAAGGGTAATAAAGGTGGACAAAGTCGCGCCGGTTATAAAAGCAAAATGGCTCACGAAGGTGGTCAGATGCCTATTCAGAGAAGAGTTCCAAAACGCGGCTTTAAAAACATTAACCGTATTGAATACAAAGTGTTTAATTTAGGACAGATTGAACAATTGGTTGAAAAGTATGGCATTACTGAATTCTCATTAGAGAATTTGTATATGAATGGCTTAATTGCACAAACTGACAGAGTTAAAATTCTTGGTAATGGAGAATTGAAAACAAAGATAAATTTCAAAGTAAACGCTGTTAGTGATAAAGCCAAAGCTGCTATTGAGGCTGCCGGCGGTTCCGTGGAAGTAGTAAAATAATTTTTGAATCCTGTGTGAATGCTTATATTTACAAATAATAATGCGACTTACACAGGTATTAATTAATAATTTGATTACTTAACTTTGACAGGTTTGCATGCGAAAATTCTTTTATCGTATCGGCAAACCTGTTTTTGGTTTTAAATAAAGAATTCTAATTAAATAAACTTCTTGAATCCGTGAAGAAACTCATACAGACCCTGAAGAATATTTGGAGTATTGAAGAGTTGAGAAATAAAATCATCACTACACTACTTCTTATTCTGATTTATAGAGTGGGTGCACACATTGTATTGCCGGGATTAGATCCTAATAAAATTAATTTAGCCAGCGCCAAATCCGGTGCACTGGGTTTAATAGACGCCTTTGCGGGTGGAGCGTTTTCTCAGGCCTCCATTTTTGCTTTAGGTATTATGCCTTACATTTCGGCTTCTATCTTTATGCAATTGATGACCATACTTGTGCCTCAAATGCAAAAAATTCAAAAAGAAGGTGATAGTGGCCGTAAGAAAATCAATCAATGGACAAGGTACCTCACTGTTGGCGTTACCATGCTGCAAGCCGGTGCTTATGTAACCTATTTAACGCAAACCAACTCCGCTGCTTTAATAGACTCTTATAAAGAATTCTTCTGGTTGTCAACCATGATCGTTCTTACTGCTGGTACTTTATTTGTAATGTGGCTTGGTGAAAAAATTACAGATAAAGGCTTGGGTAATGGTACGTCTTTAATCATCATGGTGGGTATCCTTGCGCGTTTGCCTCAATCTTTATTACAAGAGTGGGAAGCAAAGGCTGTTCGCGGAGGCGGTGGATTGCTGATATTCCTTATTGAAATAGTTGTATTGGTAGCAATTATAATGGGGCTTATCGTATTGGTGCAAGGTGTTAGAAAAGTGCCTGTTCAGTATGCAAAACAAATAGTTGGCAATCGTCAGTTTGGCGGCGCCCGCCAGTTTTTACCATTGAAAGTGAATGGCGCCGGTGTAATGCCTATCATCTTTGCCCAGGCTATCATGTTTTTACCGACGCTTATTTCTTTTTCGAATTTTGAAACCGGAAAAGGTATCGCGGAAATATTCCGGGATCCTAAAAACGGCTGGCATATGGTTATATATGCGGTAATTGTAATCGCGTTTACATTCCTATATACTGCATTGATCTTTAATCCTAAACAAATTGCCGACGACTTAAAGCGCAACAATGGATTTGTACCCGGGGTGAAACCGGGTCAGCCTACTGCGGATTATATTGGTGGTATTATGGATAAGATCACTTTACCTGGCGCAATATTTCTTGCGATTGCCGGTATTTTGCCAGGTTTTGCGCAGTGGGCCAATGTAACACAAGGGTTTGCTTCCTTCTTCGGCGGTACTTCCCTGTTGATTATGGTGGGTGTAATTTTAGATACATTACAGCAAATCGAGACGCATTTATTAATGCGACAATATGATGGGTTAATGAAAAGTGGACGGATCCAGGGCAGGCAGACCACACAAACTGTTATTTAGTTATAGTAATACTTTGAAATAATATGAAACACCCGGCAGGTGAATAACCTGACCGGGTATTTATTTTTGAATGTTTACATGCTGTTTGTATAATTTTTTTTTGATACCGGCATCAGCTTTTCATGGCATCATCGTTGCGTCGCAATCCGTTCAACGGTAGTATTTCATGGCGCCTTTTTTTGTAATCCAAAATGGAATGCTAATAATCAATCAATTTTTAAAAATGGTTGGCAATAATAAATCTTACTCTATGTTAAACAAATTTTTGATTGCAGTACTTATACTATTTACAGCATGTAATAACAATCCTTTTAATAAGTCAAAGTCGGATAAGGAATTGTTGAAGGATATGACAACTTATGTGGTGAAACCTTTAATAATTGATACAGCGGAAGGCTGGGGAGGTGATGTTAAACTTTCAATTATGAGAGAGTCTGAAAATAGTGGGACGAAAGTGTACAGTGTTTTATCATCTTATAATGGAAAAACGCTCGGGTTGGATTTGATTGTTCCAAAAGTTACGGATAGGGAGCAAACGTTTGGAAGAGGACTGGTTATTAAAAGTATTGGTTACGAATCAGATTTTTTTCTTCAAACATTGGCTGATGTTTATAAGCAAAAAACTGATACTACATTGAAATTGGTGGATAGCATTTCTTGCAGCTTTGCTGATTTGAATGAACTATCAAGACAATTATCAAAAGGGAAGGATAATAATTATAAAAGCGCGGCGCATTATAAGTTGTTTTTTGAAGGCGAAGGCGAAAAGAATTATGCGGAAATTTATTTAAAAATAGATCCTGAAAAGCAATTCGTAGAGTTTAGAGAAAAGGATGAGGAGTTCCGGCCTGCTATAATCAGGTTTTTGACAAGGAAACCTTGAGCGAATTAATTTTGATATTTAAAAGTATTAAAAAGTAAATTTGCCGCATATTTAAGTTAATAGTTTTCGCTAACGAATTTTTACCAGAGCGAAAACTGGCGAATGTAAATTCACCGGTTTGCAGTGGAGATTTTAAAATTGATGATTAGAATTATTTTAGTTGAACGGAGCGTCGCAACAGAAGTCCAATCAGGGCTATAAAGCCGATTTCCAAAAAAAAATAAAGAAACGACTAGCTGCAATATTGGGAGAACAATTTCTTGATTTGAATTTTAAATTTTACATAGGATGATTTATTATAAGACCCAGGCTGAAGTGGAATTGATGAGAGAAAGTAGTTTGCTTGTAAGCGCAACAATTGCAGAAGTGGCTAAGATATTGAAACCCGGTATGACTACGATGGAGGTGAATTCTATTGCAGAGCAATTCATATTGGATAATAAAGCGATTCCTTCGTTTAAGAATTACAAAGGATATCCGTTTGCCTGCTGTATTTCTGTGAATGACGCAGTAGTTCATGGATTTCCTAATAATGAGCTGTTGAAGGAAGGAGATATTGTTTCGGTTGATGTTGGAGTTTATAAAAATGGCTTTCATGGAGATAGCGCATATACATTCGCGTTAGGTGAGATTACCGATGAAATTAAAAAGATGCTGCGCATAACAAAAGAATCGCTATACCTTGGAATTGAAAAGGCTGTTACTAATAATCGTGTGGGTGATATTTCATTTGCTATACAAGAGTATACTGAGAAAAAAAATAATTATGGTGTGGTACGTGAACTGGTGGGGCACGGGTTGGGCAAAAGCATACATGAAGATCCGCAAGTGCCCAATTATGGAAAGCGTGGCAGTGGCCCGAAACTGAGGGACGGACTTGTGATTGCGATTGAGCCAATGATTAACCTGGGAAAAAAAGATGTGTATTATGATGATGATGGCTGGACGGTTAGAACCTGTGATGGTAAGCCTTCTGCTCATTATGAACATAATGTGTGTGTTAGAAAAGGTAAGGCCGATATATTATCCTCTTTCGCAGAAATAGAAAAAAACGAACTTGCTAATCCTAATCTAAATTCTGATTACTGGCAATAACTCGTTATCAGAAAAACGAACAAGTGCCTGCAAATATCTTAATCCTGTTTAAACAATAACCTAACTGTATGAGTTTTCTTTCTTCGGTTCAGCGAGACACATGTTTGTACACAGGCGTAGGCGGCATGCTGTTATCTGCCGCATGTATGATTCAAATATTGGCTTTATCCGCAAATCTTCATTGGGTTGTTTTTTCAGTGGCCGCCGTATTTTCATTTTCATTGGAGGCATATGTTTTTTTAATGCGGTTAAAAGCTGTTGCTCCATTATTGATTACCGTTAGTACAGGAGCTGTTTTTTTATCGGATATTGTTCTATTCTTGTCAGGGTTATTTTCATTTGTTACTATTTTACTTTTTTTATACTCTGTCATAATTACTGCTATTGTGTATGGCGGCGGGTATAATAAAATTCTGTTGGCCGATGAGATTGCACGTAAAAAAGATCGTGATGAGTGGGCAGGAAAGATTTAAGTATAAACCTGCTTTGCATCATCATCAACTAAAGACGCAATGAAGAAAAAGACGCTTATTGTTATTGGCGGTGGTGCGGCCGGTTTCTTTTGTGCCATTAATGCCGCCATTGCAAATCCATTGCTGGAGATAATTATAGTGGAGAAAAGCAGCAAATTGCTTAGCAAGGTGAAGGTAAGTGGTGGTGGACGCTGTAATGTTGCACATGCTTGTTTTTCAATAACAGAAATGGTGAAAAATTATCCGCGTGGGAATAATTTTCTTAAAAAAGCTTTTCATCATTTTTTTACACCTCATACAGTTGAGTGGTTTGCGGAAAGAAATGTTTTGCTCAAAACAGAAAGCGATGGCAGAATGTTTCCTGCAACAGACTCTTCACAAACAATAGTTGAATGCCTGCTTCGCGAGGCTAACAAACATCGCATAGATATACTATTGCATGCGGAAGTGAAGCAACTCTCCATGCAAAATGGTTTTTTCAATCTGCAACTTTCGGATGGAAGAATATTAAAGTCGGATTTTGTGTGCGTTGCCTGCGGTGGTTTTTCGAAGTCGCACATGTTTGACTGGTTAAGGGAAACCGGGCATACCGTTATACCTCCGCAACCTTCTCTTTTTACTTTTAATATGCCGGGGAATGCTATTACTTCCTTAATGGGAGTAAGTGTGGATAATGCGCTGGTGAAAATTGCAGGCACCAAACTAATGCAGCAGGGCCCTTTGCTGATTACGCATTGGGGTATGAGCGGCCCTGCAATTCTAAAGCTAAGTGCCTGGGGCGCAAGATTGCTGGCAGAGAAAAAATATATTTTTACAGTTGTTGTCAATTGGGCGCCACAGTATAATGAAACCACACTTCGTGATTTTATACACTTATACAGGTTTGAGAAAGCTACTCAAAAAATTATAAACAGGAATCCTTTTCTTATACCTCAGCGTATGTGGGAATTTTTGTTGGCAGGATCAGGAATCAATGCAAGTATTAATTGGGGCGATTTACCTGCAAAAGAACAGAATAAGCTCATCAAAAATATTTGTGCGCAAGAATTTCCGGTTACAGGAAAAACAACTTTCAAAGAGGAATTCGTTACCGCCGGTGGCATTGATGTGAGCGAAATTGATCATAGCACCATGATGAGCAAAAAGGTAAACAATCTTTTTTTTGCCGGCGAAATAATTGATATAGATGGCATTACCGGCGGCTTTAATTTTCAAAACGCCTGGACTACCGGGTATATAGCGGGGCGTTCAATAGGAACAAGTTGCTGAAATCTTCATTTTACGGGGCGGCTACAAATTGCAAGACTTTTTTTGGTCTTGATGAATACCACAGTTAATAATTATTATTATACCGGCTGCAGCTTTTCATGGCATCATCGTTGTGTCACTCCCTTGTACTGTAGTATTTCATGGCAACATTCGTCTGCCCACAATTCGGTCAGCCAGCGAAATCAACTATTTGAAATCGTTATAAATGCAATCTGTCAAATATCTTCATTCAGGCAACTTTTGCTTTTCTTTTCTGAATAAAATCGCTAAACTTTTTTTCGTGTTATTGGTTGTGTATATTTTATTCTGATTGCAAAATAAACCAACACAATTATGACAACACACGAAATCGCAAATCGTTTGGCCGACTATTGCCGTCGGGGCGATTTTGAAACTGCTCAAAAAGAACTGTTTTCAAAAGATGTTGTAAGCATTGAACCTGAAGCTTCTAACGGTTTTGAGAAGGAAATAAATGGTCTTGATAACGTAATTGAAAAAGGGCAAAGGTTTCAATCGATGATGGAGGAGACATATGGTATAAATATTTCAGAACCATTGGTTTCAGGAAATTCTATTGCGTTCATTTTGGATATGGATGCAAAAATGAAGGGGCGGGATCGGGAGATGATGTCTGAGTTATGCGTGTACACAGTGAAGGACGGGAAAATAGCAACAGAACAGTTTTTCATGTAGTGTTACAAGAATTTCAGGTAGTGCAGGCATTACTAATCTTGAAGTAACAGCACTCAGATTAAAGGTGTAGTGTTAAAAGATCTGATCATTGGGTAAATAATGATGAGAGGCTTTTTATCATGCGAAAAACTAATTAAATTCATTTATTCTAGTACTCAAAAACTTCAAAAAATGATCCGGTCGTTTTTAATCTGTATGGTGGTTTTGTGTGGTTTTAATTCCGGAAAATCGCAAGTGATACAAGGTACCTATGCAATAAAAAATATTGAAACAGGGATATACTTACGAATAAAGGATGCTAATACGGATAACGGCACTCCATTGGTGGCCTATACGCCTGTTAACTGGAAATGTGTTACATGGGAATTTGAACATGTAGAAGGTAATGCATATCAGCTTAAAAATCTTTTTACAAATAAAACTTTTCAGCCTAACTCAATTGCTGTTGGTTCAATATTGCAGCAGCAACCTTTAAGTAAAGATTCCGTTACACAAGTGTATGAATTTATTCCAATTGAGAACAATGTGTACATGATAAAACTAAAAGGATCCCATCTGTATCTCACTCCGTCTGATAAAGAGGGCAATATTAATAACAATATAATTCTGAGTCCTTATTCTAATTCCACCATTCAATGGTGGACATTAAAAGAACAACAACCAACTATTTAGTTGAAAATTGAAAGTTGAATGGAGAGTGAAGAATTGTTTTTTTCTTCTGATTTCTGACCTCTCTCTACTGCCAACTGCTAACTAGAATTACTACCGCACAAGTGAGTGACACAACGATGCTTAATAGTAGCAATACAGATGGTTTACAAAGAAAACTCTATTTATTTTTAGCTGTATAAAAAGCATTGGTTTGTAGAAATAAAAAAATTGTCTTTTGATTTTTGAATTGCTGCCTCCTTTCTTAAAAAACTTCTGATGCTCCGAAATAAATTCCTTTTGAGTGTTGCCCAAATGCAAAATCAATCTGCATATTCATTTTTGCTTTTTTGTTGAATAAAATGCGCAAACCTATGCCTCCGGCGGGTTTTAGGTAATCAAACAATTTAACTTGTGCGTCACTGTTATTAGTGGAAACTACACTGCCAAAAACTACGCCACTTAAAAACTGGTTACAGGTAATTGGGAAACGGTATTCCGCTTCAAGATCAACCATTTGCTCACCACGAAAACGGCCATTAGTATAGCCTCTTCCGCTTTTACTGCGCTGATCGTAGCCAATGGCAGGCAATGCCAGGTATGGAACTTCGCCGCTTGTTACAAAATTTCCGATAAGCCAAATTCCAATAATATGTCGCTTAGTGGGCGAAAGTTTTTTAAATCCTCTGAATTCAGCCCACAAAATGGTGCTGGACTTGTCACTGCCGAGCCATTTGGGATTTACCCGAAAATTCACGTTGGCAAAAATACCTTTACTGGTGTTTACCATATTGTCGCGAGTGTCGTACATCATGTTCAGGCTTACTCCCATTAGCATATAGCTTTCGGGGTTGAATCCGTGTTTAATGCTATATGCGTAATGACTAGTATATTTTTTGTTAGCTGTATCAAGCTTTACATCATCAATTTTATTGTATGCATCCAGGTGTATGCCCGGCCCGATGTAGAAATTGTCGTGAAGCAGCCACGAAACGGTTTGATGTAATTTAAAGTAATTGAATTTCATTGGCTGCGCCAGCGAATCGGCGGGCTCATCTTCTCCGTTAAAAATAAACTTGTTTGTCAGCGAGCCTACGGGAGCGTTGGTTCCCAGTCCATAAGTAGGTTCGGCGTAATCAAAATAACGCCAGTCGCCGGAAAGGAAAATTTTATTATTATGCAGGTAAATATTATTTCTTAGAAAAAAGAGCGCCTGTTTTTTGGTAGTATATTGAATGTTGCATTGAAAAGCCGATAACTTAGAACCCGGCCTCTGAAAAGCGCCCTGCCCGGTGATCCCGTATACAAATCCGGTGGTAGGCGAGGAGTTGAAAACCGGGGCAAGAAAAATTGCTGAATTCCTCTCTTTTTTTTCTTTGGTTATATGCATTATTTTTCTGAATGCATCGGCAAGATCAATTGGTGCGCATGTATCTGCAACTGTTCTTGCATACAGATGTAAGGGGGATAAAAAAATGCAAGCCAGTAATGTTTTCAGATATGCGGTCATGCGAGTAAAAGATATTTAAGGATGAAAACTTTTTGCCAGGCGGTTGATAATCAAAACCTGTTTATAGGTTAACAACAGGAACTGTTAAATGTTCATTTTCAATCATCAAACAAAAGATCAGGAAGTGTGCCTTGTGGAAGTGCGTTATTGTTATTAAAAATCGGATATGACCATCTTAGTTATTTGCCAGATTGTGGAATTTTTTTCCACTTTTTGGCGTTGGGCTTCACTCGTTTTTTTTATTGAAATTCAATCTGGTAAAGGGTTTTGTTGTAGCGAAATTACTTTTGCCGTAATGAATTAGGTAAAAACTTGATTTTAATCATGAGAAAGCTCGACTTATTTTTACATTGTAAATGAAACGAAGGAGTAGAAGAGAGGAAAGAAGTAATTTCATTTTCGGAGAAAAAAGCTCCTTACTAACAAAAGAGATTATTAAGATTTTTCATATGGCAAGCAATCGTTAGAGGTCAGCTGTTTCTACAGTAGACCTTTTTTTTAGAATGTTTTTTAGTTTTTAGATAAATGAAAACCGGCATAAACCGGTTTTTATGCTTTTATTACCACTGTATCTATATTTCACCAGCAGTAAGATTTTCAAAGATTTTTTTTTGGGGATATCAACTGAAGTGCTACTATTAAGCATCGTTGTGTCACTCACTTGTGCTGTAGTAATGCTATGGAGCGAGTGATGAGTTTTGAGTAATGAGTGCTTTTGTTTTGGCTTGCAATCAGTGATTAAAGCATTCTCAATTCTCAACTCTCAATTCAATAAGCACTTTCAATTTCAACTGTTTTTTGACCTCTGATTTCTCTCTACTGCCTACTGTCCGTTGCCCACTTGCTCCGTAGCATTACTACCGTACAAGTGAGTGACACAACAAAAGCTTAATCAGGGGTCTGTCGCCGGTTCCATAATAATAACTGATAAGATTAGGTAGTTGCAAAACCCGGTATAAATACTCATAGTACACTAAAGCCCTGTAACTAAATTGTGTTATGGCGATTTATAATGAACCACCATAACACATTTCATCATTCAACTCTCAACTCAATTTCCTATTGCTTTCAACATTTCTTTTACGGCTGTTTCTAATTGAGGGTCTTTGCCATTTAAGAAATCTTCATAAGGCAATGCCACTTTGATATCCGGCTCCAATTCCAGGTTTTCAGTGGGCCGGTTTTCTTTTCCAATTGTGGCCACCATTGGTATGCCGAATACAATTGTAGGATCAATTTGCAATTCCCACCAAACAGCAGTACCGGTGCCGGCTACAGGCATTCCAATCAGTTTGCCAATACCGTTTTGTTTATAGATATAAGGGAAAATGAACGCGTCGCTATAGTTACCTTCGCTCATTAAAACGCAACTTGGCTTTGTCCACCTGCCCATAGGTTCTCCATCATTGAGGCGATTTCCTTGTGGCGCAAAATCAAGATAGCGTTTGCCGCTCAGGAAGTTTGCGAGATCATCGTGGAGCCATCCGCCACCATTAAAGCGTGTGTCTACGATTAACGCTTGCTTATTAAAGTTACGTCCCAGCACGGCATCAAACGTATTGCGGAAACTTGCATCGTTCATGCTTTGCACATGTACATAACCAACTTTTCCATTACTCAATTTATTTACCATAGCTTCCATTGTCTTCACCCAACGTTTGTACATCAGTCCGCTTTCTTCGCCAAACGATATGGGTTTAGCGGTTTCCTGCCAGCGGGCACCGGAAGCATCAGCCAGATCAAGCAATATGTTTTTATCAACTTTCCTGTTTAACAATATGGCGAAATCTATACTATCGGATACGGATATCCCATCAATTTTTTCAATAATGGTTCCGTTCTTTATTTTACTATATGATTTATCGAAGGGGCCGCCTGCAATCACTTCCGTTACTTTTAATCCTTTGCCGGTATATGTTTCATCGTAAATCAATCCAAGCGCCGCGGTAATGTCTGCTGAGGGACTCATGAATCCATATCTGCCTCCGGTATGCGAAGCATTAAGTTCACCCAACAATTCGCTCAATAGTTCCTGGAAGTCGTAATTGTTACTTACGTGTGGTAAAAATCGGGCGTAAGTATCATGCATTAATTTCCAATCAACACCATGCAGCTTAGGATCGTAAAATTTTTTTTCTACCTGGCGGCATACGTGTTCAAATATATAATTACGCTCTTCCGCCTGATTCAATACCATATCGGCATTTATAGCTACAGGAGTAATTTTTCCACTTTCATCAACTTTAACAATGCCGCCTCTATTCAGTACAAAAACTGTTTTACCATCTTTACTCATTTCTATACCGCTTGGCGAACCTCCAAGTTTTGCAAGTACTTTCGTTTCACGGGTTCGGGGCTCTGTTACCCACAAATCAAATCCTTTTTCAAATGAAGATAAATAATAAACTTTTTCGCCATCGGGAGTTACCGCATAATCAGATACTGAAGAGCTGTTGATAGTAACACGTGCCACACGGTTTTCCATATTTTCCGTATTGGGCACCCAGCTTTTTAGTGAGGTGGCCGTATCTTTTTTTGAAGGGCCTGCTTTCTTATCAGATTTGGTTTGGTCTGCTTTATCTTTATCCTTTTTTTCTTTACCCTCTTTTTCTTTCAGCAAGTTGAAATCTTCTTTGCTCAACTTAAAACGGTCATACTGATCCTGATCAAAAAAGCCTACATATATATCCACTTCGCGGCTACCCTGCAATGCAAGCGATTTGCGACCTTCTTTTGCATTCACCCAGCAAAGCGCTTTGCCATTCCACGCCCACTTCACATTGCCTTGCCCGAAGCCGCTTGGTAAGGGATGCTGAATACCTTTACTGCCATCGGCTTTTATAAGCGCCACGTTTCCGCTAAACCATGAACCGTCCTGGTCGTCGCTTACAAGCCACTGACTGTTTGGGCTCCAGTTGAAATCCCAATCGCCATCGCTGTAAGAATAATTACGTCCTTTAGGCAACACTGTTCTTGATTGTTTTGAAGCAATGTTGTACACCTTTAGAATATTACGGTTTTCCACATAAGCAATCTCTTTTCCATCAGGAGAATATTTCGGTTGATATTCCTCTGCAGCAGTGGCTATAACAGGTTCTTCCTTCAATACGGTGGAAGCATAAAAATAAGGTTCGTCTTTGCTTACAATGGAAGTTTTATATATGTCCCAACTGTTATTTCTTTCTGCGGCATATATGAGACTTCTGCCATCAGGACTCCATTGCACCATGCGCTCCTGCTGTGGAGTGTTGGTAATGCGTTTTGTTTGCGGGCCATCTACGCTTGTTACAAATATTTCACCACGTGTTACAAAAGCGATTTCCTTTCCATTAGGCGATAACGAAAATCCTGTAACATTGCCACTTACGGGAATATTTCTTTCCACTCCCTCGCGGCCATCATTTGCAATACGAATGTTCACCTTAGCCGGAGAGTTGTTTTGCATAGTATATATTTCACCATTGTAGGTAAAACATAATACATTGTTTTTACTAATGCTTAAATGGCGTACGGGGTGTGTTTGCAGGTTGGTCAACTGCTGATCCTGGCCGCCCTGCAATGAAGTTTTAAAAACATTTTGATTACCATTTTTTTCACTCAAATAATAAACGGTCTGATCGTCATTACCAAACACCGGTTCCCGGTCTTCTCCGTTAAAAGTGCTTATTTTCTTAAAGGTTTTTTGATCTACATTCATCATCCATATATCGCGGGTAACAGAAGATGTATGATGCTTTCTCCATGGATCTTCATAGCCTTTTCTATCCTGAAAAACGATTTGTTTTCCTGTACTGTTGTAATGAGCATTTTCAAATCCGCCGGCACTTATCAGCAAAGCACGGCCACCGCTCACATTTACACTATACAGGTTTTGAAATAATCGCGGACTGTAAAATAGAATATCTTTTGCGGGTACATTTCTTGAACTTCCAAAAATTACTTTCTTATCATCCGGAGAAAAATCATAAGGATAATCGCCAGCGCTATTATAAGTAAGCCGTAATGGCGCGCCACCGGTAGCAGGCATTATGAAAACATCAAAATTACCATAACGGTCACTGGCAAACGCTATGCTCTTGCCATCGTGGCTCCAAACCGGCATCATATCATGTGCCTCGTGAATGGTAAGCGGAGTGGCTGTTCCTCCGGAAGAAGGCACGGTATATATATCGCCTTTATAACCAAAGGCAATTGTTTTTCCATCGGGGCTTATTGCAGGATAGCGCATCCATAAAGGAGTTTCCTGTGCATTAAGCAACAAGCTGCTTAGGATACAAAGCAATGCAAATGAGTATCTCATGCTGTTTACTTTTGGGTTATGAATTTTTTGTATGTAAAAGATATGCAAAATTCCGAAAGACTTTTATTTTTATATTTGCCCATGTCAAAAAATAATGGAAATACTGCTCCCGCCCTAAGTGATAAGGCATATCTGAAAAGCGGAAGAGCACGTAAGCTGCCCATTTACGCCTGTTACATTACCAAAGGCTGGAAAGAAGAGGGTATCTGCAATGTATTAATAATAAGAAAGCATGTAAATAACAATGTCTCTTTCGGCCATTTCATGGTTGACATATGGTGTACGGGTGTAAAAAGCACATCTTACAATGTAAATAAAGATATATCTATACTGGACCCGGTTTTTAATAACACCGAATTGCCAATGATCGAAATTAGTTATGAACTGGCCCACAATATTATTTACAGTGCGTTAGCCTATGCGGAGGAGTATGATATTAAGCCGCACAAAGATTTCGAACTAACCCGGCTGATATTGGAAGAAGATGATGACAAAGTGGAACTTATAGAAATTGAATGTGGCAAAGACGGAAAACCATTTCTTGTGGTAGTCAACTCACAAGACAGTCGTAATAACTACTACTATCAGCAATTGCTGAAGAACGCCGGAGAAGGCAACTTTGATTATCTTGTAAGTCCTGATGTTATATATTGATCACTGTTATGCAGGCAGCGGTATTTACCATTATCAAAGTTATTTTAGTTTGATCATGGTGTATACCGCATTTTTTTTGTTATACTGGCTGCGGTATTTCATGGCATCATCGTTGTGTCACTCACTTGTACGGTAGGAATGCTATGGAGCGAGTGATGAGTTTTGAGTTTTGAGTGCTTTTGTTTTGGCTTGCAATCAGTGACAAAGCATTCGCAACTCTCAATTCAATAAGCACTTTCAATTTCAACTGTTTTTTTTGACCTCTGATTTCTCTCTACTGCCTACTGTCCGCTGCCCGCTCCACAGCATTACTACCGCACAAGTGAGTGACACAACAATGCTTAATAGTAGCACTACCGCCGGTCCCCAAAGACAAACATATTGTATTATACTGCCCTTCGGACTTATACATTTTGCCTTAAAACAGTTTCTTCACCGATTCTTTCTGTTTTCTTATGATGGTAATTAAATGTTCGTGCCAGTCGATGAGATAACCAATCAGGAAATATTCACGCAAATTACTTTTAATGCTACTGCGCATGATGCGGCGAACACTGTCTTTGTCCACCTCTCCTATTTCTTTAACACCCATTAAAAGTTCGATGGCTATAATCGCTATAAGCGCACTTATCACAAAAAGAAAATTCCAGTCTTTAAGCTCGAGAAGATGTATGATTTTTTCCATTTCGGGGCCACGATAGGTTATGTTGAGAACCACATTTCTTGTAGAAAAAAAATCGGCAAGGATGCCACCCAAAAGCGGCGCCATTGATGAAAAAACAGATGTGACAATATTTTTTACCGACAAATAAATAATGGAGAGATCTGTAGGAGCCAGTTTCAAGCCAATATTGGTAAGGCAAAGATTGATGCCCGCCAGCGTGGTTCCCGAAAGCATATGTATAAAAATGAGCAACGCGATATTTGCCCACCACGACGTGTATATACCTACAAAGCACCACATGGCGAGGCATAGAATATATAATGGCGCTGCAATTGCAATGATCGTTTTGTTGCTGTATCTGTCGGCAAATTTGCCCCACATTCTTATTGTAATTATACCGGACACCTGGCTTAAAATCGTAAGTCCGATAATGTAAAATAATGGCAGGCCCATAGCCTTCATCATAAACACGCTGAAAAACGGGGTTGAAATATTTATTGCAAATATCCAGAAGGAATTAAATACCAGCAACCTGCGAAAGTTAGCGTCCTTCAATGGCCGCTTTAATAGTTTGAAAATATTCTCATCGGAAAAATGCGACTGTGGTTCAGGTGTTTTGGAAAGGAACAGTACGCCTATCAATCCCACAATGCCGGCAACGGCAAACATTACAGCGTATACCGTAATTTCATTTTGAGGCATGTGGAGCTTGACATAATCAATTATAAGAGCCAGTATAAAACTTAGTGAAACATTGGTGACCTGCATAAAAGAAGTGCGCCTTGCAAAATAACTGCCAAGCATTCTTTCCGGTACAAGATCCTTCATCCATGCGTTCCAGCTTAGCCCGGCAATGGAACCAAACATGTAGTAAAAAAACAAGAATACTATTACAATAGAAATATTTCCTTTGAAGAAAAAAACAGCGGCACCAATAAGTATTAGCGGTATGCGTGCAAGGAAGGAACCGATGACACACACCGCACGACGATTATTGAACCGCCTCACGAGCCATATTGAAGCCAGTTGAAAAAAATTGGTAACTGTAGGCAACGCGGCAAGTAAGCCTATCTGAAAATTACTTGCACCCAACAACAAAGCCATGGCCACCAAAAAAACGCCTCCCACAAGTGCATTCATAGTTTCAGTGGCTAATCCATCGAAAATAATTAATCTTAGTCCTTTTTTTACGTCAGCTTCTGTCAATGATTCTGCAGGCTTCAACATACTCATACGGTTTTTTATTCAACGTCTGTTATGTTACAAAATCTCTTCTTCGTATACTCTTAGGTTCATCAATTTAATAAAAAAATTCTGGAGATTGTAATTGTAGCGGCGAATTTATGTGAGTGGGGCGGCGGCTGCAGGCAGTGGGCGGTAGAGATGTTAGAAATCAGAGGTTAGAAGGCCCTGTCTTCTGACCTCTGATTTCTTTTTCAAGAATTACAAACTACGTAAGATACCTAGTTCCACTCCTCTAATTTCGGCCAGTCCTCTTAGCCTTCCAATTCCGGAATAGCCAGGGTTGGTTTTCTTATTTAAATCATCTAGCATTTGATGGCCATGATCTGGACGAACAGGGATGGATACTTTTCTATTTTGCATAACCTGTACGATTTCTTTGATCACTGCATACATATCTACGTCTCCTTCCAAATGATTGTCTTCATAAAAATCACCAAATTGATTACTTCTGGTACTGCGCAGATGTATAAAGTTGATGCGGTCTCCAAATTGTTTTACCATAGTAGGCAGATCATTATCTTTTCTCACACCAAAAGAACCGGTACAATAGCATAATCCGTTATTTAATGACGGAACAGCATCTATCAATGCCTGGAAATCCGCGGCAGTGCTCACCACTCTTGGAAGTCCTAATATGGCATATGGAGGATCGTCCGGGTGAATAACCATTTGTACCTCAACCTCATCTGCCACCGGCACTACCTGTTGCAGAAAATAAATCAAATGACTGCGAAGTTTGTTTGCATCAATGTCTTTGTATTTATCCAGTGCTTCCTGGAATTGCGCTAAGGTAAAACTCTCCTCACTTCCCGGAAGACCTGCAATAATATTCCGTTGTAAAAGCTGTTTATCTTCCTCACTCATTTCAGAAAAGCGTTTTTCGGCACGCTTCAACTCATCAATAGTATATTCTTTCACCGCGTTTTTTCTTTGCAGCATATATACGTCAAAAGCAACGAACGCAGCTTTTTCAAAGCGAAGCGCTTTACTGCCGTCAGCCACTGTATAAGCAAGGTCAGTTCTTGTCCAGTCGAGCACCGGCATAAAATTATAAGTAACAATTCTCACATTGCAAGCTGCAAGATTGCGAATTGATTTTTTATAATTTTCAATGTATTTTTCAAAACCCTCACTTTGGGTTTTAATACCCTCATGCACAGGCACGCTTTCCACCACATTCCAGGTAAGACCCGCCGCTTCCACTTCATTTTTACGTTTCATAATTTCTTCTACTGTCCATTCTTCACCGTTTGGCACATGATGCAAAGCTGTAACCACACCTGTGCAGCCTGCCTGCCTGATATCTGATAAACTTACGGGATCTTTCGGGCCATACCAGCGCATAGTTTGCTCCATGCGATAGCCTGTATTTTTATAGGAAGGAAACTGATTGTCCATTTGCTATGTTTTTATAAATGAAATATTCTTTGTTTTCAGCTATTCTTTGTTTGAGTTATTTTTTTGTTACCGGCAATTGAATTTCATGGCATCATCGTTGTGTCACTCACTTGTACTGTAGTATTTCATGGCAACAATAGTCCTTTTATCAAAGCGATCCTAATAAACTCAAGCATCTTTTTTACACGCCGCTGAATGCGCTAAAACCGCCGTCAACAGGCACTACAACACCGGTTACAAATGCAGAAGCATCGCTGCACAACCAAAGCAGGGTGCCAGTTAAATCATCGGGTGTACCAAAGCGTCCCATTGGTGTATGGGAAATAATTGTATTACCGCGTTCGGTAAGCGATCCATCCGTAGTGGTAAGCAACGTTCGATTTTGTTCGGTTAAGAAAAAGCCGGGAGCCAAAGCATTTACACGAATACCAACTTTAGAGAAATGAACTGCCAGCCACTGCGTAAAATTAGAAATAGCGGCTTTTGCTCCGCTATATGCCGGAATTTTTGTAAGCGGACGGAAAGCATTCATCGACGAGATATTGATGATAGTGGCACCGGCGCGGCCAACCATACCTTTCGCAAAAACCTGTGTAGGTAATAAAGTGCCGATAAAATTCAGCTCGAAAACAAATTTGATCCCTTCCGGATCCAAATCAAAAAAAGTTTTCAAATCGCTGTTGCCCGCTAAGTCTTCCGGAAATAAATGATTTTTTGAAGTGGTGCCTTTAGGATGATTACCACCGGCGCCGTTGATCAGGATATCGCATGGGCCATACGTGGCCAATACTTTGTCGTGCGCGGCATTCAGGCTTTCAATTTCCAGTACATTTACGGCCACTCCCATAGCCTCGCCTCCGGCCTGTTTAATTTCATTAGCCACTTTATCCGCGTTTTCCACTTTCAGATCAAGAATTGCAACTTTCGCTCCAACGGAAGCCAAAGCCTTAGCCATCGTGCTACACAAAACTCCGCCGCCGCCTGTAATTACTACCACTTTGTTTTTGAAATCGTTATTCATAGCAAGTTTATTTTTGACAATTTAGCGATTTATTGTGTATGCGGCTTTATTTACGGCGATTTTTAACCATAAAGTTTACCACAGAATAACAAGGCACACAAGAGATTGCTGAATTACATGCAGCTCTTGTGTGCCTGTGGTTAAATTATATATCGATTGGTCTTATCTCACAAGATCAATTGCCTTTTTGCGAATTGCTACCGCCTATTCTAAAATTATCTTCAGCAGTATCTTTATACTGCTCTCTCAATTTTTGCAATTTCTTTTTTAGCTTATTGATCTGTTTTGCATAGACCGGATTATTAAACTCGTTGTGCATTTCGTGAGGATCTGTTTTCAGATCATAAAATTCCCACACGTCAATGTTGTAATAAAAATGAATAAGTTTATAACGATCTGTGCGCACACCATAATGCCGTTTTACACTATGAAATCCGGGATATTCATAATAGTGGTAATAAATTGCGTCGCGCCATTTTTTTGATTTTCCCTCAACAATTTTTTTGAACGAAACACCCTGCATTGCAGGATCGGGTTTTACACCGGCAAAATCAAGTAATGTAGGCGCGAAATCCAGGTTCTGCACCATTTGCATTACATGAGTGCCGGCTTGGATATGACCGGGATAACGCATGAGTAACGGCATGTGCAGCGATTCTTCATACATAAAACGTTTATCAAACCAGCCGTGTTCGCCAAGATACATTCCCTGGTCGCTGGTATAAATCACAATAGTATTGTTTGCAAGATTATGATTATCGAGATACTGCAATACACGGCCAATGTTTTTATCAATAGACGCTACGGTGCGCAAATAATCTTCCATATATCGCTGATACTTCCATTCGCTTAATGCTTTTCCTGTTGGCCTGTTTTTTATAAACTGATCGATAACAGGTTTGTATTCCTTATCCCATGCAGCTTTTTGCGCAGGATTGAACCGCGAGTAATCATCCACATAATTCCTTATCGACCATTTAGTATCTTCTATTGCAGGATCGTACATTTTCAGATCATATGTTACCAGCATATCTTTAGCAATACTCATTTCCTGCGCTGCTGCCGCAACACGGCCATTGTAACTGTCATAAAAATTTCCCGGAAGCGGATACTTTTTTCCTCTGAATAAATTCAAATCAGCCGTATCCGGCATCCAGTTTCTGTGCGGCGCTTTGTGATACAGCAACAGGCAAAACGGCTGTCCGCCTTTGCTCACTTCATCTATCCATTGCAAAGACTTATCAGTAATAAGATTTGTAGCATAACCTTCCTCCACTTTTGTAACCCCATTTTGATAAATAAATTCAGGATTATAATAACGTCCCTGATCATGCATGGTAACCCAATAATCAAAACCGGTTGGCTGACTTTGCAAATGCCATTTACCAATCATTCCTGTTCTATAACCTGCTGCCTGAAGCATTTTAGGAAAAGTGACCTGAGAGCTGTCAAAACGTATTCCGTTATGCACCTGGCCATTGATATTGGAATGTTTTCCGGTAAGAATTACCGCACGACTTGGAGCGCAAATTGAATTGGTACAAAAACTGTTTTCGAAAATAGCGCCTTCATTAGCAAGCCTGTCGATATTGGGAGTGCGAATGTATGTGGTATCGTATGCGCTTATAGACTGTTGCGCATGATCATCACTCATAATTAAAATAATATTAGGACGCTGCTGAGCATAGATTGACATCGTAAAAAGGAACGCTGAAGCAATCAATAATAATCTATTCATGATACTTACAGTCATATCTGCAAATTTATTTTTTTAATGCTTTTTGCTTTGTACAAACCAAATTTCAAAACTACCAAATAAATATTAATCCAATAAACCGGTAAGCACGAATGCATTGACACACGGCAAATTGCAGGAAGTTTTTTTAGATACCAGCGATAGCTTTTCATGGCATCATCGTTGCGTCGCAATCACTTCATCGGTAGTAATTCTATTGGGCGATGTATAAAGCTTCTATTTGAAACCTGAGTTTTGAAATTTGAAATGCTGTAAGTTGCGCCGTGTTTATTATATCGCGCAGTTCTAAATCCATCACTTTCCGACGACTGCATATAGCAGAGAAGATTAAGCCAGGTAACAATCGAATTTATTCGTAAAAAAGCATCAACTTTTTGAATATATAGGTATTACCCACCTCTGCCCTGCCCAAGAGCGGATGTGAAACAGCGTAATAAAATTGGAACATTCTTTATATCCTAATTTGAGCTAACAAAATACTGCGGATATATGTAAACCCGAAACTAAAAATATTGAAATGGGTTAATAATAAGAACGATACAAAAAAATGCAACAATATTGAGATAATAAATGTTGCACATATGGCGTCATTTTTTTCATAATCCACTAGTTTTGCAATAGATGAAATTTTTAACCTTTATAATGTCTTTTCTTGTTCTGGCACTGAGCTGTATGCCCTGTGCAGACGTGCATAACATTACGAAAGGCGATAAAGTAACATCTGAGCTTTCACAACTAGTGTTCGACTCGCATTGCGATCATGCGGACGCATGTTCACCGTTCTGCCATTGTGTATGTTGCTCCGTACATTTAACCGCACAGGACAATTCTTTATTATATACCATTACCACGCCTTTTTCTTCTAAAGATTTTGAACCGTTGGCAGATGACAACAACCTCATTGAAAGAGCCTTTCCTGTTTGGCAACCTCCTCAATTAGTATGATTATACTTTTCGCAGCATGAATTTGTGCATGAATGTTTAACTCTGATGAATAGAATTACTACTGTACAAGTGAGTGACACAACGATGCTTAATAGTAGCAATACCGCTGGTACCCAAAAAAATAATGCATAAAATTTTGCGGTGCGAAGTATAATTCCGAGCTTCTTTATTTGCTTCTGTTCCTTCAATTACGCAGGGGCAGGGGTATAATTACAACTGTACAAACATCGTATAAAACAGGCAAATTGTTGTTTGGCTTTTATTGTGATGCCGCTTGTAGCCTGTATTTGTATGTAGATGTACCTGAGAATAACACTATAATGATCTTACAAATCACACATTATAATGCTTAGCAAAATCATTCAGTTCAGTATAAAGAACAAACTTATTATAGGTCTAATGACAGTGGCGCTTATTATTTGGGGAATTTGGAGCACTACTAAATTGCCGGTTGACGCGGTTCCTGATATTACGAACAACCAGGTTCAGATTATAACGTTGACGCCCACACTAGCAGCGCAGGAAACAGAGCAACTGGTGACATATCCGATTGAGCAGAGTATTGCGAATCTTCCCGACCTGGTTGAAATGCGCTCCATTTCAAGATTTGGACTGTCGGTAATTACTGTTGTTTTTGATGACGCGGTGGATATTTATTTTGCCCGCCAACTCATCAACGAAAAAATAAAAGAAGCCGAAGAAAAAATTCCTGCAGGAATAGGAAAGCCTGAACTGGCACCGGTTAGCACAGGTCTTGGAGAAATATATCAATACGTTTTACACCCTAAAAAAGGCTCCGAACACAAGTACTCTGCTATGGACTTAAGAACTATGCAGGATTGGATTGTGGCCCGCCAATTGTATGGCACACCCGGAGTTGCGGAGGTAAATAGTTTCGGAGGGTTGTTAAAACAGTATGAGGTTGCAGTTAATCCCGCACGGTTGAAAGCTATGAACGTTACTATTGCGGAGATATTTTCGGCGCTTGAAAAAAATAATGAAAACACAGGCGGCGCGTATATCGACAAAAAACCAAACGCATATTTCATTCGCGGTATTGGATTGATTTCTTCTATGGATGACATCAAAAGTATTGTAATAAAAACAGTCAATGGAATTCCTGTTCTTATAAGAGATGTAGCTAATGTTGAGTTTGGAAGTGCCGTGCGATATGGCTCTGTTACTTACAATGGAGAAAAAGAGGTAGTAGGTGGTATAGTAATGATGTTAAAAGGTGCGAACAGCGCTGAAGTAGTGGCCCGGGTTAAAGAGAAAATGCAGACAATTAAAAAATCGCTTCCTGAAGATGTTGAAATAGAAGCATACCTCGATAGAACTGATTTGGTGAGCCGTGCAGTAAATACAGTGAAAACAAATCTTATAGAAGGCGCATTGATTGTCATTTTTGTACTGGTAATATTTTTAGGAAACATACGTGCGGGACTGATAGTGGCTTCCGCTATTCCGCTTTCCATGCTGTTTGCGCTTGGTATGATGAATACGTTTGGAGTGAGTGCCAACCTGATGAGCCTTGGGGCTATTGATTTTGGTTTGATAGTAGATGGTGCCGTTATAATTGTTGAAGCAACGCTTCACCATCTTGCGCTAAGAAAAACTAAGCTGCCACTTTCGCAAAACGAAATGGATGAAGAAGTGTATAAGTCTGCTTCAAATATACGTACCAGTGCTGCGTTTGGTGAAATCATTATTTTGATCGTTTACATTCCAATCCTGACACTGGTGGGTATCGAAGGAAAAATGTTCAGGCCAATGGCGCAAACCGTAAGCTTTGCCATACTGGGGGCACTAATACTTTCGCTTACATATATACCTATGATGTCTGCGCTTTTTCTGCCGAAAAAATATTCCAACAAAAAAACTTTTTCCGACAGAATGATGAGTTACTTACTTGGATTGTACCAACCGTTACTTGCATGGAGCATCAGGTTCAGGAAAGCGGTAATAGCTGCCACTCTGGCCATCTTTGGTTTAGCGATATTCACCTTCACAAGAATGGGAAGTGAATTTATTCCGCAACTGCAGGAAGGTGATTTTGCCTTTCATTGTATTCTGCCACAGGGAACCTCACTTTCGCAAAGTGTGGAAACGTCTATGCAGGCAAGCAGAATCATAAAATCGTTTCCGGAAGTAAAAATGATAGTGGGCAAAACCGGTTCTGCGGAAGTGCCTACCGACCCAATGCCGCCGGAAGCCACAGACCTTATGATTGTATTAAAACCCAAACGCGAATGGACAACCACCAAAGATTACAACGAGTTGTCGAGATTGATAGAAAAAAAAATGGAGGTTATACCGGGTGTATTCTTTGAAGCGAATCAACCCATTCAAATGCGTTTTAATGAATTAATGACAGGTATTCGCCAGGATGTGGCCATAAAAATATTCGGGGAAAACATTGATACGTTGGCAGTACTGGCGCCAAAAGTAGCAGAAATCGTTAAGTCGGTAAAAGGTACTTCGGAACCACAAATAGAGAGAACTGTGGGTCTTCCGCAAATAACGATACAATACGATCGTGCAAGGATCGCAGGTTATGGCATGAACATACAGGATATTAATAGAACTGTAAGAGCTGCCTTTGCCGGCGAAGCTGCTGGAGTTGTTTTTGAAAATGAGCGAAAATTTGACCTTGTCGTTCGCCTGGATAGTGCCAGCCGCGCTTCCATCGATGACGTAAATAATCTCTTTGTTTCAACTCCAGATGGTACTCAGATTCCGTTATCGCAGGTAGCAACCATTTCTTTTAAAGATGGCCCTGCACAAATTAGCCGCGAAGAAGGAAAAAGAAGAATTGTAGTTGGCTTTAATGTAAAGAACCGCGATGTAGCCGGTATTGTTGAAGAAATACAATCAAAATTATCAACAGCTAATATACTTCCGTCCGGCTATTATTATAGTTATGGCGGCACTTTCAAAAATCTGCAGGAAGCTTCGGCCCGATTGCAAATTGCTGTGCCGGTGGCCTTAGGGCTGATCTTTTTATTGTTGTACTTCACATTTGGCTCCATGAAAGAATCTCTATTGATTTTTACCGCCATCCCAATGAGCGCGATAGGCGGAGTGTTTGCTTTATTATTTAGAGGTATGCCCTTTAGTATTTCGGCAGGTGTAGGTTTTATAGCTTTATTTGGTGTCGCGGTACTAAATGGCATTGTACTTATCAGCACATTTAACCAGTTAGAAAAAGATGGTGTAAGCGATGTGATCAGGCGTGTAAAACAAGGAACCGCTGAGCGGCTAAGGCCTGTGCTTATGACCGCAACAGTCGCTTCTTTGGGGTTCATACCAATGGCTCTGTCTACCAGTGCCGGTGCGGAAGTTCAAAAGCCCTTAGCTACCGTTGTAATCGGAGGACTTATTACCGCTACATTCCTTACTCTGATAGTTTTACCGTTACTCTACATTGTTTTTTCGTCCAAACAAAAAAGCAATTTCAAACCTGCGGTTATTACAACTATTGCCGGCATTGGCGTTATGCTTATGTCATTAAACACCCACGCACAACAGCCTGTAAAGAGAATAACGATTACCGAGGCTATTACGTTGGCCAGCAATAATCTTCAATATGAAGTAAACAACGAGCAGATCAATAAAAGTAAGGCGCAGGTAAAAACGGCCGGAGCTATTCCTAAAACAGGAGTGTTTGTTGAAAATGAAGACATGCGCCCAAGTGATAATAAAGGTGTTTTAAAAATAGGGGTATCGCAAGGCATTGCATGGCCGGGATTATATAAAGCACAAAAAAATTTGCAAGGAGAGCAACTGAAATATTATGAAGCAAATTCTTCAGTACTTGATGTAGAGATAAAAAGAGATGTGCGAACTGTATATTATCAGCTTTGGTACCTGCAGGATAAACAACAGTTATTACACCGGTTAGACAGCATTTACAAATCATTGAATGAAGCTGCGATACTGAAAGTGAAAACAGGCGATCGTCCGGGATTGGACAGCATTGCCGCGGATGTGAAGCAGAAAGAATTGCATGCGTTGTTACAACAATCAATGAATGATGTGCGGATTCAACAGCAACAATTAACGCAACTGCTCAATAGTGCTGAAAATGTTTTACCCGTGTTTCAACCGCTTGAAAAAATTCCTGTTCCGTTTCATACTACGGATAGTTTACATCCGGTTTTGGCATTGCAGCAACAAAATATAAACATTGCCAATGCCAACATCAATGTGGTAAAAAATGAAAACAGACCGGAGTTCTCTGGGCGTTTTTTTAGTCAGCGCTTGTATGGAGTACAGGACCCGTACTCAGGTTTTTCTGTTGCGGTTATGTTTCCATTATTTGGCGCGGGTGCGTATAAGAACAAAATTAAGACAGCACAGGCAGAAGCTACGGTCCAACAAAGACAACTTGATTATGAAAAACAGGTGCTAAATACGCAGCTATTGCAAAAGCAAACAGAAGTTGAAAGAAACATGGATATGCTCGCGTTTTACGAAACTTCGGGACTAAAGCAGGCAAACGAAATCATAAAAGCATCTTCACTGGCATATCGCGCAGGTGAAATTAGTTTTGCCGAACTCTCGCAATTTTTAGCGCAAGCCGTAGATATACAGCAAAACTACCTTGATAATTTGAATGCCTACAATCAATCTGTTATTCAATACAACTATTTTATCAATCAATAAAAAATAACAATAATGAAGAATATTTTTTCAATACTTTTTTTATCTGCTTTGCTGGGGCTTATTTCCTGCGGTAATAAAGAAACTAAAGAACACACAACCGCAGAAGAAGCGAAACATGAAGAAGAACACGAACATGCGAATGAAAACACTACCATCCTAACACCAGAACAAATAAAAAGTATTGGTATAGAATTTGGCAGTATTGAGAGCAAACAATTAACCGCCTCATTAAGAGCTAATGGAATACTGCAGGTGCCAAATCAAAATAAGGCAATCATTAATTCGCTGTATAGTGGTGTAATAAAATCGTTATTAATACAACCCGGCAGTATAGTAAAAAAAGGACAAATTATTGCAACAATTAGTAACCCCGGTTTTATTCAGGCTCAAAGCGAATACCTGGGCGTGTCAGCCAAAATAGGTATGGCAGAACTTGAAGTAAAAAGACAACAGGAACTAAATGCGGGCAATGCCGGAGCGTTAAAGAATTTACAGGCCGCAGAAACAGAATTAAAAACATTGCGTACTGCAAAATCCACACTGGAACAGCAAATACGGTTAATGGGCGTTAGCCCCTCAATGCTTTCCAATGGAAAATTAATTTCCGTTTTAAATGTAACAAGTCCCATCAATGGGGTTGTAAGTAATGTAACGGTGAAAATGGGAAGCTATGCAGATCTAACCACTCCGATAGCTGAAATAGTGGACAACAGTCAGCTACACCTTGATTTATTTGTGTATGAAAAAGACTTACCCAAACTGAAAAACAATCAGCAAATTCATTTTACACTAACCAACAATCCGGTAAAAGAATATGATGCGCAAATTTATTCGTTGGGCTCATCATTTGAAGGCGAAAGTAAAGCTATAACAGTACATGCAAAAGTACAGGGCGACAAAACCGGTTTGATAGACGGCATGAATATTACCGCAGTGGTCAGTCTTGAAAAAGCCACCGTGCCCGCAGTTCCATCAGATGCTATTGTAAACATTCAGGGCCAGGATTTTATTTTCATACAATCGGATCAACATGAGGGTGCAGCGCATGCCGAAAAAGAAACGCACAGTGAAAAAGATATTGTATTCGAAAAAATTCCGGTGGTAAAAGGCACTACAGATGTGGGCTTTACAGAAATAACATTGTTAAAGGAAATACCGCCAAATTCAAAAATTGTTTCAAAAGGCGCATTCTTTATACTGGCAAAAATGACGAATACCGGTGAGCATGAACACTAAAAACAAAGCCCGAAATGCGGTAATAAGTGACACTTATGTTTCATGCAGCTTAAAAATGTGTATAATTTTTGTAATCCAACGGTAGCACTGCAGCCGGTACCCAACAAGAAATCAGAAGTCAGCTTTCTGTCATCTGATTTCTGACCTTTGACATTCAATCTACCGTTTACGCACACTCGATTCTCTAATGATCAACTCGGCTGGCAATGTGCGGCTTTCGTATTTTTTATCCGGTCTCTTGGCTTCTATTACCTTGAAAAGGAGTTCGGTGGCTAGTTTGCCCATTTCAAACGCGGGCTGTGTTACCACCGTTAACGATGGATGCAGAAGATCCGCGTTTTCTGAATTGGAAAAACCAACGAGGCCAATATCATCCGGAACTTTAATTTTTTTGTTTTTAAAATAGCGGAGTATGCCCATTGTAATTTTATCAGACCCGGCAAATATTGCTTCAGGTTTAGTTTCCAAACTAAACAAGGCATTCATTTCTTTTTCAAGTTCTTCATTTATCAAACCGCCGTGCTCGCAATATCTTATCAATTGTTCATTTATAGGCAACCCGCTTTCTTCCAACGCTTTTTTATACCCGTTCAACCTGCCCTCCGATATAGATGAATGAGACGAAATGGAAAGATTGGCTATGCGCCTGTAACCTTGTTGAATTAAATGTTTCGTAGCTTCATAACTTCCGGAAAAGTTATCTACCATTACTTTATGCGTATTCATATCACCTACAATTCTGTCGAAAAAAACTATAGGCAACCCTTTTTCGTACAGATTTCTAAGATGTTCAAAATCGGTAGTTTCCGTGGATACGGAAATAAGCAGACCGTCAATGGAGCGTGATGCCAGGTAGTTTACATTCAGAATTTCACGTTCATAAGATTCATGGCTTTGTGATATGATAACATTATAACCTTTGTCATAAGCAATGGATTCAATGCCATTGATTATTTGAGAGAAAAAACTATTCGCAATTTCGCAGACTATCACACCAATGGAACGACTTTTTTTCTCTTTTAAACTTAATGCAATGGGGTTTGGCCTGTAATTATGTTCAGCAGCATATTTACAAACCAGCTTTTTTGTTTCAATACTAATTTCATGACTGTCGCGCAACGCCCTTGAAACGGTTGATGTAGACAACCCTAACGCGATGGCGATATCCTTAATAGTAATAGCTTCAAATTTCATAGCTCTCAGAAAAAGGTTAAACTCGTTAAGGTAAAAATAGGCAATTTAGGCGGAAGGTAATTTTTTGATTATTAATGAATTAAGAAATTGTAAAGTGATTTTGATGATAAAAAATATCATATTTAGGAAAATTAATGTTTTCTGTCACAGTTTTTTATTTGGATTCCATTGATTTTTAAGGAGTCATTAGGCTATATATTGATTTTTTGGAGGGACCGGCGGTAGTGCTACTATTAAGCATCGTTGTGTCACTCACTTGTACGGTAGGAACTTTAGTGGGCGGTTGGCAGTGGGCAGTAGAGAAATCATAGTTCAGAAGGCAGAAAACAGAAGGCAGTAAAAATAAAAAGTTGAAACGCTAATTTATTGCTAATACAGTATACTGCTGTAAAGCTTGTAGTCTTGCAGCAGTATGTTATAAACGAGATATCAGTGAGGATCAGTCTAATCAGTGTCATCTGTGTGCCATTTGCCAGAGGCATTACAATAATTCAATGAGATTTTTCGCCCGGTTGTCTCAGGTGAAATTTAGTGCATAATCACAAATATGTTGAAAAAAACCGTGCTCGAAATGACGGTTCTTCAATAATTCAATAATTCCACTGTTGCCATGAAATACTACCGATGAACGAAATGCGACGCAACGATGATGCCATGAAAAACTATCGCCGGTACCATAAATAACATCCACCAAAACAGTTTCATAATTGTGTTAAGCTTTTTAAAGCAGCTCTGAAAACGATTGCGTAAAAAAAAGGCCGGTTGCTGCTTTTGTAATCAAAATATATGAGTAGCATTGTGATTATTGTAGCCTTCCTTTTGCTTATTGTGGATTTAATCTGTTTTTTGAAAACTTAACTTGTCATAATGATTAAACGTTATTTAGGACTTTTGATTATTGCTTTGATAATCATATCCGGAAATTTATTTGCGCAAAAACTGCCGGTTGTTCAGCAACCTTCTTTCAAAAAGGATACTTTCAATATCGTTAAGTATGGCGCGGTTCCTGACGGACTAACTCTCAATACCAAAAGTATTAATGCCGCTATAACCGCGTGTAGCAATAAAGGTGGCGGTGTAGTATTAGTGCCGGGCGGATTATGGCTTACAGGCCCCGTGGAAATGAAAAGCAACGTAAACCTTCATGTTACCCGCGATGCGCTGTTGCAGTTTACCAATGATTTTGACCAATATGCTATCGTAGCGGGCAACTGGGAAGGACAACCGAATGCGAGAAATCAGTCTCCCATTTCCGGGAAAAATCTCCAAAACATAGCCATCACCGGTGGTGGAATTATTGATGGCTGGGGCGATGCCTGGCGTATGGTAAAAAAAGAAAAACTGACGGCTTCGCAATGGAAGCACCTTGTTGAATCGGGCGGTATTTTAAGCGATGATAAAAAAATATGGTACCCTTCGGAAAAGTCGTATAAAGGGTCGAAAGTGAAGGATGCCGGTGTGTTGAAAGATGGTAAAACCATTGCTGATTTTGAGGATATAAAAGACTTTCTGCGCCCCAACTTACTGGTATTTGAAAATTGTAAAAAAGTGTTGCTGGATGGCGTAACCTTTCAAAACTCACCCGCATGGTGTTTACATCCCTTAATGTGCGAGGATCTTACCGTGAGAAATATTTATGTGAAAAATCCCTGGTATGCGCAAAACGGCGATGGTATTGATGTGGAAAGCTGTAACAGGGTGTTGATTGAAAACAGCACTTTTGATGTGGGTGATGATGGTATTTGTGTAAAATCCGGTAAAAATGAAGCCGGTCGCAAAAGAGGAATGCCCACCCAAAACATGATTGTTCGCAAATGCGTAGTGTATCATGCGCATGGCGGTTTTGTGATCGGTAGTGAAATGAGCGGCGGAGCCAGGAATATTTTTGTTTCTGATTGTTCGTTCATTGGCACGGATATAGGATTGCGTTTCAAAACAACAAGAGGTCGCGGTGGCATTGTTGAAAATATCAATATATCGAATATCAACATGAAAGATATTGCCGGTGAGGCTATTTTATTTGATATGTATTATGAAGCGAAAGATCCTGTGCCGCTAGCCGGAGAAGTAAGAAATGCTCCAAAAGTTGAACTGTTGCCGGTAACGGAAGCCACTCCGCAGTTTAAGGATTTTAATATTAAGAATGTTGCTTGCAACGGCGCAGAGAAAGCTATTTTTGTGCGCGGTTTGCCGGAAATGCACATTCAAAATATTAAGCTGCAGGATGTGACCATTGCGGCCAAACAGGGAATTCAAATAGAAGAGGCAACCAATATAAAAATGACGAATGTGCGTTTGGCTGTTGCCGCCACTGATGAGTTGGTTTATATTCAAAACAGCACAAACATTTTGTTTGATGGTTTAAAAACTGATCGTACTACGGATGTGATTTTTAATGTATCAGGTGGTAATTGTGAAAATATTCAGTATAAAAATTCTACTTTGCCTTTCAATAAGCAGGTAGCTTCATTTAATTTTGGCGCTACGGAAAAATCATTAATCAAAAAATAGTCTGTTACTACATCATGAAAAATCTGCTCTTAAAAGTATTGCCGGCATTTCTCCTTCTTTTTGTATTTTTCGCGAATGCGCAAAAACAGGTTTCTGCCATTTCCTGGTCAGAACGTGCTGCTAATACCATTATGCGCAATTGGACGGATTCTTTTACAAGTGAAGGACGTTCCAAACCGGTATGGTCTTATGACCAGGGAGTTATCCTGAAAGGTATGGAAGGGCTTTGGTATAAGACAGCAAATGGCGATTACTTCAAATACATTGAAAAAAGCGTTAACTATTTTATAGGGAATGACGGTTCCATTAAAACCTATAAAATGGAAGATTATAACATAGATCACATTTTGAATGGTCGCCTGGCGCTTACCATGTTTCGTGTTACCGACCGGATAAAATATTATAGAGCAGCAACCACTTTGCGTGAGCAATTAAGAAAGCAACCCCGCACAAGTGATGGCGGTTTTTGGCATAAGCAAAGATACCCTTACCAAATGTGGCTCGATGGGCTTTACATGGGTGAACCGTTCTATGCGGAGTATGCCAGCTTGTTTAAAGAAGATACCGCTTTCAATGATATAGCAAAGCAGTTCATACTGATGGAAAAACATGCTCGCGATAGCAAAACCGGTTTGTTGTATCATGGCTGGGATGAATCCAGGGAGCAAAAGTGGGCCGATAAAACTACAGGCCTCTCTCCAAACTTTTGGGGAAGAGCGATGGGCTGGTATGGAATGGCGCTGGTAGATGCGTTGGAGTATTTTCCTGCCAATCACCCGCAACGTTCGGCAGTTATCGATATCTTAAAAAGATACGCGGAAGCGGTAGTGAAAGTGCAGGATGCAAAAACCGGCCTTTGGTGGGATGTGTTAGATAAACCAAATGTAAACCCCAATTATTTTGAAGCTTCTGCAAGCTGCATGTTCGTTTATACCTTAGCGAAAGCTGTTCGTTTAAAGTATTTACCTGAATCGTATCTGGCTGCTGCTCAAAAAGGATATAAAGGAATAATTGAAAGATTTGCCGTGGCCAATGGCAGCGATGCGATGACGCTAAATGGCACAGTGGGTGTAAGCGGGCTAGGCGGCAAACCATATCGCGATGGTAGTTTTGAATATTATATGCAGGAAAAAATTGTGGTAAATGATCCGAAAGGGTTAGGCGCATTTTTACTTGCAAGTAATGAAATTGAAATGGCAAATTTGCCAAAACCCGGCAAAGGGAAAACCGTAATGCTCGACAGTTATTTTAATGCGGAAACAAAAAAAGATGCCGCGGGCTTCAACCGTTCATACCATTACAAATGGGAAGAAATGCGATACGAAGGTTTCTCTTTCTGGGGGCATGCTTTCAAGGCCACAGGAGCCGATTTAGCTACACTTTATGAAGCGCCCACTGCAGCTAATCTGAGTAATAGCGATGTGTACATAATAGTTGATCCGGATACACAGGCCGAAAGTCCTAATCCGAATTATATGGATGAAACATCGGCTCAAAATATTTACGACTGGGTAAAAAAAGGCGGCGTACTGGTAATGATGATGAACGACTCGATTAACACAGAGTTTAAACACTTAAATACTCTTTCTGAAAAATTTGGCATTCATTTCAATCAAAATATTCGAAATCGTGTTACAGGCACACAGTTTGAAATGGGTGCAGAAATGATTGGCGAAAAAGATAAAATATTCCGCACTGCAAGAAAGCTATACTTAAAAGAAATATGCACTATCACAGCAACAGCTCCGGCAAAAGCGTACTATACCGATAATGGCGATATATTGATGGCTGTGGCCAAAGTGGGCAAAGGCACGGTGTATGCCGTAACCGATCCCTGGTTGTATAACGAATATACCGATGGCAGAAGATTACCTGCCGATTTCGATAACTATAAAGCAGCGCAGGATCTGGCCAACTGGTTGACGAAACAATCAGCAATAAAAAAATAAATATGCTTTGTAGTCATAAATTTCGGGCAGGCAATAATTACGTGTTTTTATTTTTGGGACCGGCGGTATTGCTACTATTAAGCATCGTTGTGTCACTCACTTGTGCGGTAGTAATTCTATTCGCCGGGGTAAAACGTTCATGCGCAAATTTATACTGCAAAAAGTGTAGAGATATTTTTACTAAAACTGCATTACAGGATCTGCACGAAAAAATGCCATCCTGCCATGCGGTTTTTAAATTAACGTATATCCTGTTGCTGCCGCTTTTGTTGATCACTTCTTTTGCGGAAGCTAAACAAAAAATAATTGTAGATCAGCGCGGTAAAGGTGATTTTAAAACTATCCAGGGCGCCATTAACAGTTTGTCCGATTCTTCATCCACGCAACGCATCATTTTCATAAAAAAGGGTGTGTACAGAGAAAAACTGTATATTGAAAAAAGCAATATCGTTCTGGAAGGCGAAGATAAAAATACTACCATCATTACTGCCGCTATTGCCCGTGATGAATGGCGCTGCGAGCACTCCGACGATTGGGGTGTGGCCACTATAAGCATGAGCGGCAGCGATATTACGCTTAAGAACCTCACAATCAGTAATACTTATGGTTTTGATAACGCCGGCAAACCCGACAGGATTATTGCCTGCAAAAATGATACTATTTCTCCGCAGAAAAAAATAAGCTACGGCGGGCATCAAATGGCCCTTCGTACCTTCCAAACTACCCGGTTAAAAGTGATAAATTGCATTCTGAAAGCATTTGCCGGTGATACGGTTAGTCCCTGGAATGTAACGAACGGCATGTTTTATTTTAAGGACTGCCAAATGGAGGGCGGAGTTGATTTTTATTGCCCCAGGGGTTGGGCTTATGCAGTAAATTGTGATTTTAAAGCTAACATGGGAGATGCGGCTATCTGGCACGACGGATCTGCAAATCCTGATTCAAAAACGGTTTTAAGGAATTGCAGGTTTAGCGGCTATGATGGATTTAAACTTGGGCGTTATCACAAAGAAGCCCAGTTTTATCTAATTGATTGTGTTTTTGCAGATAATATGGCCGACAAACCTATTTACAAAGTAACTTCTACACCACCGGTAAAATGGGGCGAACGTATTTATTATTATAACTGTCACCGGAAAAATGGAAGTGATTTTGAATGGTATAAAAATAATATACAGGCAAATGAGGCCTCTGCTATTGATGCCAACTGGACTTTCAACGGTAGATGGAATGTTGAAGAATAAAACGAATTCTTGAAGAAAAGTGTGGTGTATTCAATGTTTGGTGTTACACCGGTCCGAATAGAATTACTGCCGTACAAGTGAGTGACACAACAGAAGCCCAATAGTAGTAATGCCGCTGATACCCAAAAAAATAAAGTACTTACAAATTATAGCAGATAGCAACCTACAATCAGTAACTTTATTAACCATGTGCTTACGTACCGCTTACAGCTAATTAAAAAATTGAAAATAAATTAAACATGAAGCAGTTTTTAGATGAGAACTTTTTATTGAAAAATAAGTTCGCTCAACAGTTGTATCATGAGTATGCCAAAGACATGCCCATCATCGATTATCATTGCCATTTGCCACAATCACAAATAGCATCTGATCACCAGTTTCAAAATATTACGCAAGCCTGGTTATATGGCGATCACTACAAATGGCGTGCTATGCGCACCAATGGAGTTGATGAAAGCTATTGTATGGGTAACAAATCTGATTTCGAAAAATTTACTCAGTGGGCAAATACCGTTCCATACACATTGCGCAATCCGCTGTATCACTGGACGCACCTGGAGTTGCAACGTTATTTTGGTATTAACGATTTATTGGATGGCGATTCTGCCAAAAAAATATATGACGAGGCTTCTGCTAAAATTTGTACAAAAGAATGGTCTGTGCGCAACCTGCTTCGCAAAATGAATGTAGTGGTTGTTTGTACAACAGATGATCCGGCTGATGATTTGAAAGATCACCAGTTTTTAAAGAATGATTTTGAAATTCCCATTCTGCCTGCATTTCGTCCGGATCAGGCAATGAATGTAGATAACGTAGAGAGCTTTAGGAAATACGTTCAGCGTGTGGAAAAGGCGGCGAATGTTAGCATTACGAATTTCCAGGCATATCTTGACGCGTTGAAAAGCCGTCACGACTTCTTTGCAACAATGGGTTGCGGTGTGTCTGATCACGGTTTGGAAGAAATATATGCTGAAGATTATACAGATTACCAGATTGAAGTGTTGTTTGAAAAATTGATGAAAGGGCAGGCATTGTGTCCTACGGAAATTCGTCAGTTTAAATCCGCCATGCTTGTTTATTTTGCCGAGTGGGATTGGGAAAAAGGCTGGGTGCAACAATACCACCTGGGTGCGCTTCGCAATAATAACGCGAGAATGATGCGCCAACTTGGCCCTGATACCGGTTGGGATTCTATTGGAGATTTTCAGCAGGGTAGGGCTTTGGCAAAATTCCTGGCTCGTCTTGATAGCAATAATAAACTGGCAAAAACTATTTTATACAATTTGAATCCTAGGGATAACGAATTGTTTGCTACAATGATCGGCAACTTTAATGATGGTTCTGTAGCAGGAAAGGTGCAATTTGGTTCAGGTTGGTGGTTCCTTGATCAAAAAGACGGCATGACAAAACAAATGAACGCGTTGTCGAACATGGGACTTATCAGCAAATTTGTGGGTATGCTCACCGATTCCAGGAGTTTCCTTTCATTTCCACGGCATGAGTATTTCCGCCGTATTCTTTGTAACCTGTTTGGCGAAGAAGTTGAAAATGGAGAATTGCCAAATGATATTAAATGGATTGGTAAAATAGTTCAGGACATTTCATTCTATAATGCCCGCCAATACTTTAATTGGCAGCATGTAGGCGGAAACAAGTAATCATATTGATTTTTGTAGTTGTAAAAGTTGTACACCGTAAAAAGTGTACAACTTTTTTTAATGGAAAGTTGAGAGTTGAAAGTTGAAAGCGCTTTAAGCATGAGTTGCTGAAAAAGATTATACTTTACGCAGCATAAATTTGGCATGAATGCTTAACCTTGCCGAATAGCATTACTACCGTACAAGTGAGTGACACAACGATGCTTAATAGTAGCAATACCGCTAGTCCCACAAAAAAATAGCTGCATAAAATTATGAGGTGCAAAGTATAGCAACAAGAATTAAATAAATTATTAACGTCTATGAATATACGCTTTGTGTACAGCTCTCTCTGCTCCAAAGGAGAAGGGATAAGACTACTCACTAATGGATAGCGGTTACATCCACTTTAGTAATACCTTTCAAAGTGAGCGCGATATTGCGGTCTTCGGCTTTGTTGGAAAACTCACTGATAATTTCAAGTATGTCATAATCTATAAAAGTGCAATTGCTGGCATCAATTGTTAAGCTGGAATCTTCGGGGATTCTATCCAGTGATTTTTGCAGTTTTACTTTATTAAGAAATGTAACACTTGAATGTAGTTTAATCAGGTAGTGCTCAATTTCGTTAACAGTAGTTTTTTTGATATTGAATTCAACCCTGAAGTTGTTTTGAATAATGAAGTAAATAGATATCAGCAACCCGATACTTACACCGATCAATAAATCTGTTGAAAGAATTACTATAATGGTGATGATGAACGGCATGAACTGCGTCCAGCCAAGTTTCCACATGCTGCGGTATAATTTTGCTTTGGTTAAATTATAACCTGTCACCAACAATATTGCAGCCAGTGAGGCATAGGGTATCTGGTTAAGAACAAAAGGAATCAGAACTATTGATAACAGCAGGAATATACCATGAGTGAATGCTGAAAGTTTTGTTCTTGCACCGGCATCCACATTGGCAGAACCGCGTACAACAACCGCGGTCATTGGTATAGCGCCAAGCACACCACACATCATGTTCCCAAGACCTTGCGCTACCAGCTCTCTGTTAACGGGGGTAATTCTGTTATGTTTATCCAGTTTATCAATCGCTTCAATGCACAGCAGCGTTTCCAGTGTGGCCAGTAAGCCTATTGTAAGACCGGCTTTCCAAATTTCAACTGAGGAAAAAATTCTTGAGAAATCAGGAAACGATATGTTCGAAAAAATATTCGATGGAATATGTACCAATTGCGACTCTTTGAAAGCCCACGGTGATTGTGTTTTTGCAAGAATGAAATTTGCTATGATGCCTAACAATACTACTAATAACGGTGCAGGTAATACTTTATATTTTTGTGCAAATGGCTGTTGAAGAACTATGAGCAATGCCAATGAAGCTAAAGATACCGTAACTACTCCCGGTGTTAAATGATCCCGGAAAGAATCAAGCCCATCCAAAAAATTTCTGGATGAGAAGAGTTTTAGAAAGCCACCGGTCCAGAAATCCGGCTCATCGTAGCCCAATGCGATGGGAATTTGTTTTGCTATAAGCATAATGCCGATAGCCGCCAGCATGCCTTTAATTACCGCTGAGGGAAAATAATTGGCAACCGAACCAAGCCTTAGCAGTCCCAGCAATAATTGAAAGAATCCGGCCACAATTATTGCAAGAAGAAATATTTTGTAATCACCAAATGAAATAATAGACGCGGCTACAATTGTAGTAAGCCCCGCGGCGGGTCCGGAAACGGCCAGTTGAGAACCGCTCAATAAACCCACAACCAGTCCGCCAATGATGCCGGATAAAAGTCCGGCATATATAGGTGCGCCTGACGCTAATGCAATACCCAGGCATAATGGTAGCGCCACTAAAAATACTGAGAGACCTGCCGGTAAATCGTACTTAAGCCATACCAGCCTGTAATACCTGATTTTTCGTCTTTTCATAATTATAGTAGGTAAGATCGCCGTAATAAATAGCCTTGGGTACTATGAGAGTGTATGGTGTTTTTCAACAGTGGATTTTGTAAAATCAGGGCACAAAATTAAGCTATTCTTTACTAATAGTATATGTTCATTTCCTGCACAAAAAAGCCCCGGAAAACCGGGGCCGTCAGACATCTTAAATTCTTAGTAAGTACGATCAACAAGTGAGGGTAGTTTTCATCTATTGCTATTCATTAACACGTTTTCATTTTTTTCATTGCCTTTAGCCTTCAACCTGCGTTTTTTTATCTCGCATGTGTAAAGATTTTATGCAGCTATAGATTGATGTATGTGTCCGAAAGTTTAATGGCTGGTGTTAATAATTTGTTACGAACCGGAATTTGGTATTCATTATTTGAATGATGATATTTTGTTGGTCGGCTGTAGAGCCCTGATTTGGCTTCTGTTGTGTCACTCACTTGTACTGCAGGAATTCTTATCATCTGCTAAAACTATTAACTGTAATATTAGTCAAAAGCCATCCTGTAATTATTTACAGGATGGCTTTTTTTAAAAACTGAAGACGCTTATTACTAAAAATTAATTTCCAAGAGCGGCCTTCTTAATATCCTTACCTGTGGTAACGGCCTTCTCTTTCACATCTTTTGCGGTGTTAACTACAGTAGTTTTAGCGTCTTTTGCTGCATCAACTACAGTGTTTTTCGCATCGGTAGCAGTGGCTTTTGCATTGTTCGCGGTTTCTACAATTTTATCCTTAGTGCTTTGTGCAGCTTCAGATATTTTTGATTTTCCTGAATCAATAGCCGCTTTTATTGCCCCCTCTGCAGGAGTTGCCGTATTAGCGGAGCTGTCTTTACCTGTTGCTGCAGTTGTGCCTGTGCCATTTGTGCCGCCGGGAGTGCTGTTGATTGATTCTTTAGAAGATTCGTTTACAGCATTAGTTGAATCTGCGTTGTTTGAGGTTGTAGAAGCATTGTTATTGCATGCTGCGAAAGCGCCAATTGCCAATACCAGGAGTACTTTTTTCATTTTGTTGTTTTTTTAAATAAAGTTTATTACGAGTGTATTTATACGTTATTATTAAAAAGGTAACCCATCGTTTAGAAAGAGAAATTGTTATCGAAGCGTTATATGGAGTTAGAGGTCAGAGATAAGAAGTCAGAGGTAAAAACACAGTAGGCAATAGGCGGTTGGCAGTAGAGAAGCTGTATTAAACATGAATGGTTGGGAGTTGCCGTTGTTGCGTGTGTAGGGTGGCCATCGTGCGAATGCACACCAACGACCAATGAAAATCCTAATTGTTGCCAACCAATGAAGAAGCAATCTGCCGGTAAGGCACAAGCTTAGCTATACACTTGGCTCAGCTACTACGCATATGCAAGTCGCGTGATAATCAACTAAAAAACTGTCTACTTTTTCAGGACATGACATCTGCTGCCAACTGCCAACTGATTTCTGCCCTCTCCTCCTGTTAAAAGATATTTATTTCGGTGTTGCAAAATTTTTATCATCTGCTGAAGGGCCATAAATTGATGGCACCGGAATATCATTAAGGCGCATATAAACTGTTAGTTGTCCGCGGTGGTGTACCCAATGATTAAGTGTTGTGCCTATATCTACAATTTTTGGGGCTGAGTATAAAATTTTTCCATTGGCCTTCAATGAAAAATACGATTCTAATTCAGCATCATTTGCTGGTGCTAAGGCGCTTCTGGCAGCCTGCATGTTTTCTTCAAAATGATTTATAAGCTCTTTGTTGGTGGCAGGCGTAAAGTGTTTGAATGTTACAAAATCAATTTCGCTATCCACTATCATATGCTTTATCCATAATGGAATTTCAGCAACTAATAATGACAGGTAGCCAAGCGTCATTGACCTTGGGTGAGGTTTATAATCAAACAGTGATTCAGGAATGCGTTCCAGGCATGCACGAGTGGCCGGGTACTCAGCATTAAGCTCGTGAAGCAATGATTGGGTTTTAATGTTGTTCATGTTTTTTTTACAATATACCTAAAATTTACTGTAGTGAGAATGAGGAATGTTAATTTAACTTATTTCAGATTAAAACATCGTATTTTTGCCTGACCGTTCAGTCAATATAAAACGTATTAATGCCAAGAACTAAGGAACAGAATGAAGCCATTCGTGCCGAAAAACGGCTGATTATTTTGGATGCGGCTTTGGAATTGTTTGCCGAAGATGGGTATGCTCATACCAGTATTGAAAAAATAGCCCGTCATGCCAAAGTGGCTAAAGGATTAATTTATACTTATTTTAAAAGCAAGGAAGATTTACTGCACCAGATTTTATTATCAGGATTTGGAAAGGTGTCATATGATATGTTCAGAAGGAATATGACTCCGGAAGAGTATGTGCAAAGTATCGAACAGGTGTTTGATAGTATGACTGAATACAAAGACTTCTTTAAGCTTTATACAGCTCTCAGTGTTCAGCCCTCTGTTAGCAAAAAGTTGGCAGCACTTACAGATAGCAAAAGCAGAGACGGCGCAATAGTGAAATTCTATAAACGCCAATTTGGGAAGGATGCGAAAAAGCAAATGTTACTGATCACTACTCTTATCAAAGGGTATTCTGTGGTGTATTTATATGGTGAGGGGCAAAGCGCGATTCCGTTGCCTACGTTGAGAAAAACAGTTGTTAATTATATAAAGGATCAATTTAATTATAATAAAAATGAGAAGCATACTGGTAATCATTTGTTGCGCAATGGCAACAATGGCAAACGTTTGGGCTCAGGATCTAAGCGCTACGGAAATAGTAAAAAAAGCCGATGATAACGTGCGGGGAAAAAGCCTGTATTCTGAAATTAAAATGACTATAGTTCGTCCCACCTGGCAGCGTGAAGTGATGTTTAAAAGCTGGTCGAAGGAAGATGACTATGCGTTGGTATTAATTACCTCTCCTGCAAGAGATAAAGGACAGTCGTTTTTGAAGAGGAAAAATGATTTATGGAACTGGCAACCCGGAATAGAGCGTATGATAAAAATGTCTTCATCCGTAATGAGTCAATCGTGGATGGGAAGCGACTTTACAAATGATGATCTTGTAAAGCAATCATCGGCTGTAAATGATTATACCCATACCCTGGAGAAGACGGAAAAGATTCGTGAATTTGATTGTTATAAAATTATACTGATACCCAAAGAGCATGCTGCAGTAGTGTGGGGAAAGGTTATAATGTGGGTAGATAAAACCAATTTCAATGAAGTGAAAACAGAATTCTATGACGAAGAAAATAATTTGATTAATACCATTAATGGCTTTGATATTAAAACATATGGAAAGCGAAAATTGCCATCGCGAATGGAAGTTGTTCCGGCTGACAAGCCGAATCAGAAAACCGTGATGACAGTTCTAAAAAATGATTTTGACAAGCCCATTGACGAAAGCTTTTTTTCGCAGCAGAATATGAAGAAGGTGAAGTAAAGATATCAGAAATCAGAAGTCGGCGTTTAGAAGGAGAATAGTTGAAATCTGAAAATGATGATAATACCATTAGTATGAATGTGGCCGGTAAAGTGAAAGTGTTGTTGCATAATGTACAATAGCGAATAGACTGTTGAAGTGTGCGACGCAACGAAAGCCTAATAGTAGCACTACCGCCCGGCTCATAATAAAAATAATATTTTCCAAACGATGGCCTTGTTAATAATTCACTTTTTCTGATCTCTGACTTCTGAATTTAGTTACAAATAAACTACAACCAATGAATAGACGGTCGTTATCGCATGCTACTCATTCTTTTTTCACTATAGTACTGCCCTGGAGGAATATCTGGCGCAATAAGCGTCGTAGTTTTATTACCATTGCATCTGTTTTTTTCGCTGTTTTCTTTTGTGTTATAATGTTGTCGTTTGCTAATGGAATCTGGAATCATGTTATTGATCAAACTTTACGAACGCAGGCCGGGCATATACAAATTCATCTCAAAGGTTATTGGAATGATAAAGTGATCGACAATTTTATGGAGATGGATTCTGCTACCATTTCCGCTATTGAAGCATTGGATGAAGTTGCATACACCTCTCCGCGTGTAGAAACTTTTGTAATGGCCTCCACCGAAAAAACTACGAAGCCATGTGCATTAGTGGGTATTGATCCTGCCAGGGAAAACAGGATGTCATCATTGGCTAAACATATTGTTGCAGGCAACTACCTTGCATCGAACGATGATGGAATACTAATTGGCAAATCATTGAGTGAATATCTGAAGCTGGCTGTTGGCGATACTATTGCTTTAATAGGGCAAGGCTATCATGGCAATAGCGCTGCCGGTTTGTTTGTGGTGCGTGGCATTTTAGATATACCCACACCCGACATAGATGCCAGGTTTATTTATACCTCGCTTTCCAAAGCGCAGCATTTTATAAGTTTTCCCAATGGCGAAAGCGGGTTGCTGATTACTTTAAAAGATGAAAATAACATGACCGTTGCCGTTAAAAAAATTACAACTGTAATTGACACGAACCGGTACGAAGTGCTTACGTGGAAAGTGACTATGGAAAAATTATTGAGCCAGGCCACATCAGACAAAGCGTTTTCCAAACTCATTATGCTTATACTTTACGTGATTGTGGGGTTTGGAATTTTAAGCACATTTATTATGCTTGCCAACGAGCGCCAGCGCGAATTTGCATTGGTTTTGGCACTCGGTATGAATCGCGGCAGGCTTATCAGGTCTGTACTATTAGAGTTGCTACTCATGACCATACTTGGTGTGGTGGCCGCAATAGTTGTTACCATTCCCATCATCATGTATTTTTATTACCATCCCATCGCCTTAACCGGAAACCTTGCGGATACAATGGCGCAGTACGGCATGCAAAGCATATTGCCAATGGATGCAAGTCCGCTGATATGGATCTCACAAACAATAATTATAGTAATGATCACTTGTGTTATGGCCATTTACCCAATACAAAAAATTAGAAAACTTAACATTGTGAATAGTTGATGACATATTTTATACAGCATGCCAATGTGCATTTTTTTTTGTGGAGACCAGCTGTATTACTACTATTAAGCATCGTTGTGTCACTCACTTGTACGGTTGTAATTCTATTCAACATGCAGAAGCATTCATGCTAAAATTTATACAGCACAATGTATAAAATGCCCGATCATTTTTAAAATAGTGGCGGCTATGAAAAAAGAAGAATTAGATCAGGATGCAAATAAGAATAAAATGAAGAATGATAAAAAAAACGGATCTTTCTTTACAACGCTTCGTTCTCTAGTAAAAATTTCATGGAGAAATATTTGGCGTAATAAGACCCGAAGTTTTGTTATAATTGGCGCTATCGCTATCGGTTTGTTTGCCGGTACATTTCTTACATCTTTCATTACCGGCTGGATGCAGAATAAAGTAGAATCCGAAATTAATAACCAGGTCTCTTTTATACAAATTCATCATAAGAATTTTCTGATCAATTATGATGTGGCCAATTATTTTTTGCGAAGCGATGTTGAGCAAATACTTGCATCGAATGATTCTGTGTCTCATGTCAGCTATCGTTTAAAAATTGTAGGTATGCTGGCCTCGGCGGCTAATGCGGTTGGCGTAAATATTAATGCGGTAAATGTAAAAGAAGAAATGGCTGTTTCTGATTTGTATAAAAGTATTCCCGATACTTTAGGAAATTTTCTGCAGGACGATAACCCTCTGCGAATTGTTATCAGCCAACGAACTGCCGAAAAGCTAAAAGTGAAGTTAAGATCGAAAGTTGTTCTGAATTTTCAAGATATACACGGAGAGGTTATTAGTCTCGCATTTCGCATTGGCGGAATTTTTAAAACAACCAATAGTGTATTTGATGAAGGAAATGTGTTTTTGAAAAGAAGTGATATCGAGCAGTTAACCGGATTGCCAGAAGGCGCCGTGCATGAAGCGGCGTTAACGCTTGTTAATGCCGCTTCATGCGACAAGGTCACAAATGCTTTGAAACAACGGCTGCCTCTATTGGATGTGCAAAATTGGAAAGATTTGAGCCCGATGTTAAAACTGTCCGGAGAATGGCAAAGCCTGACGAGTACAATCGTATTAAGTGTTTTTTTGTTTGCGCTGGCATTTGGCATAATAAATACAATGCTCATGGCCGTGCTGGAACGCACTCATGAACTGGGTATGCTGATGGCAATTGGCATGAGTAAGAAAAGAGTATTTTTAATGATTATGATTGAATCGCTTTTGTTGACAATTGTAGGCGCCATTATAGGCGTACTTGCTGCCGCAATTGTTATAGCGCTTACAACGAAAAGCGGTATCGATCTTTCGTTTATGATGGGAGACGATTTTGAAGACTTTGGATTCGGGTCAATTGTGTATCCTTCTATTTCCGTGCAAATGTTTGTTGAAATAGCTTTACTGGTCATGCTTTGCGGAGTGTTGTCGGCTATTTATCCGGCTCGTAAAGCTTTGCAGTTAAATCCTATGGATGCATTAAAAACAAAGTAAAAAGAAAGGTGGAATAAAGGCGGATAGTTATTAGTTTATCATAAAACTTTTCAAATGAATATCATTGAAACACGCAACTTGGTTAAAGTATATAAAGATCAGGCAGCGGAAGTATTTGCTGTAAACGATGTGAGTGTGAGTTTTTCTGAAGGCGAGTTTACTGCTATTGTCGGGCCTTCGGGTTCGGGTAAAACAACATTACTGAATTTGATTGGTGGTTTGGATAAACCCACCGGTGGTTCCGTTTTCATTGGAGGTAAAGATATTGCGGCGTTGAAACCTTCGGAGCTGGTCAATTTCAGACTGCATAATATCGGATTTATCTTTCAATCCTATAATTTAATTCCGGTTTTAACGGCAAGGGAAAATGTGTCGTTTGTGATGGATCTGCAAAACCGTCCGGAAAGAGAAACAGCACAGCGTGCCATTGAATTACTAAATGAAGTAGGACTTGGCGATCGTATTGATGCAAGACCGGCTAAGCTTTCCGGAGGGCAGCAGCAACGTGTGGCTGTTGCCCGTGCATTGGCCTCAAGGCCTGCATTTATACTTGCAGATGAGCCTACGGCAAACCTGGATAGCAAATCCGCAGAAAATCTTTTGGAGATCATGGAGAGGATGAATAAACAGGAAAATGTAACATTCATATTCTCCACTCACGATCCGCGTATTATGGCCAAAGCCAGGCGTATTATTACATTGGAAGATGGAAAGATGGTGAATAGCCGGGAAGTATAACGAAAAGCAAATTGATAAGATGAAAGTTTATTTCATAAAGATGAATAAGGTTTTGTATGAATCATCAGGTGTTTTGCTACTTGCTTTACTTTGCTTGTTGTTTCCTTATGCCGGTTTTGCACAAGACAACGATACGTTGCCGGAGCGTCAAAAAAAAATTGAAATATCGGGTTTTGTAAATGATATGCCTTCCGTAATAATGCCGCATCCTGATAGTACTACCTTGTGGCAGAATTTAATTCATAACCGGTTAAATGCCGGATGGCAGATAAACAAAAATATTAGAGTAGATGCGTCTATGCGTAACCGGTTGATGGTTGGAAATATGGTAGGGCAGCCCGGTTATGCGAAGGATATTGGTTTTGATAAGGGCCGGGTTGATATGTCGTGGAATGTAATTGATGAAAAGAATGTGTTGCTTAACACCTCCTTCGACCGCATGTTTGTTACATATGAGAAAGATAAATGGAATCTGCAGCTTGGAAGACAGCGGATAAATTGGGGACAAACACTTGTTTGGAATCCCAATGATATTTTCAACACTTATTCTTATTTCGATTTTGATTATGTGGAGCGCCCCGGGTGCGATGCTTTTCGGGGTACCTATTATCATAATGAAACTTCTTCTACAGAGTTAGCCGCATCGATAAATTATGATAATAAAATTTCTGCGGCTATGCTTCACCGTTGGAATAGAAAAAATTTTGACTACCAGGTAATTGGCGGCATACTTACCCAGTCAGATATTGTTATAGGAGGCGCATGGAGCGGCGATTTTAAAGGCGTAAATTTTCGTGGAGAGGCGTCATACTTTCATCCGGTAAAGAGTTTTACAGACACTTCAGGTATTGCTGCCGTATCGATAGGGTTTGATTATATGTTTAAAAATTCCCTGATGCTGCAAACGGAAGTGCTGTATAATAATGTGGGAAACACTTTTGCCCGTGGCGGATTGCTGGCATTATATACAGCGCCTTTGTCTGCCAAATACTTATCCATTTGCGACTGGAATATTTTTGTGCAGTCATCATATCCATTCACTCCGCGGTTAACAGCTTCTCTGTCGGGTATGTATTTTGTGAATGTAAAGTCTTGCTACGCGGGGCTTTCAGTGGATTATTCTCTTGTTGAAAATCTTGATCTTTCTTTTGTAACGCAGTATTTCTCAACAATTGGTAAATCTGACTTAGGTGATCTGCACACCTGGCTTGGCTTTATGAGGCTGAAGTATTCGTTTTAAAAAGCAGGTTGCCTGTTTATTTTATACAACCTCTGAATGAGCGGCGCAATAGGATTACTACCGTTGAAGTGAGTGACACAACCAAAGCTCAATCAGGGCTCTACAGCCGGTTCCATAAAAAATAACTTTTACATTCAGGCTTTAACTGATAATGAAATGTTGTAACTATACTAAGGGCGGCATCGGGAAAATGGGGAGCGGGAATAAAAGGCACAAAACAGTCCTTCTCATGCCTGGAAGCATGTTATGGAGGAAAGGTTTTCAAAAAGTTTCTATCATAGTGTTCCGGAGGGGTTTATAAGAACTGATTTTTGCAATAGTTGTAAAAGACCTGTTTAGCAGGATTCATATTGCTCCAACAAGTATCTTATAATATCAGTAGTTGTCACAATGCCCACGAGCTTTTCCCCATCTGCAACCGGTAACGCATGAAATTCCGCCTTGGTTAAAAACTCTGCTACATCTTTTATAGAGTCATCCGGCGCTACAGTTTTCGGATTAGACACCATCACCTGTTCCAGCCTTAGCATTTCGAAAATGGCTTCATCAGAGGCTTCCTGGCCTTCAAACAGGTTGCCGAAACTGAGCCGCAAAATATCTGTTTGGCTGATCATGCCTACCAGTTTGCCTTTGGATGTTACGGGAATGTGCCTTATATGCTTGTTTCCCATTAATCTGTTAACCGACCGAAGATCTTCGTTGACATCCACTGTTATAACGTTGGTTGTCATAATCTTGGCGATTGGAGTGCACTTTTTCATAACCGGATAAATTAAGAATTTCCCAAATTTATTTTTTTCGTTTCAGAAAAAAGATGATTACAATTGTTTTGACCCTGAGAAAAATGTTAAAGGTTAACTACCGAAAGCGCTTCTTTTTTTTATGGGCCCGGCAACATTGCTACTATTAAGCTTTTCTTGCGTCGCACTCTTGTACCGAAGTAATTCTATTGAGCAATGTGTAAGTGCAAAAATATTATACACACACCTTTTGTGGAAAGAATTTTACCATATAACATTTCTTAATTTCGCACTTACATGAAGCATTTAAAAGCGGTTAATAAGTTTTTTTGGAAATACAGGTGGCGTTTTTTGCTGGGCTTGGTATTTATTGTTCTTTCCAACTATTTTAAAATACTTACACCCCAGGTCACCAGGTATGTGGTAGATGCCGTAGAAAGCAATCTTCCCGGGTATAAGCCGAAAAATATGGCAGGGAATTATGACCCTGTTGTGTACAGGTTGTTTCAATCCACTTCGTCATTTAGCTTCAACGAAAAGATCATTTTGTGCGGAATAGTACTGCTGGCGCTTGCATTGCTCAGCGGCTTTTTTATGTTCCTCATGCGGCAAACCATTATTGTAATGAGCCGGCTTATAGAATTTGATCAGAAAAATGAAGTGTACCGGCATTACCAGTTACTGGATACGGCTTTCTACAAAAAGCACAGCACCGGCGATTTAATGAATCGTATAACGGAAGACGTTAGCCGGGTGCGTTCTTATACAGGTCCGGCGCTTATGTATTTTGTCAATCTTGCCGCCACCATTGGTTTTTGCGTTTTTTATATGGTAAATGAAAATCCCCGGCTTACCATGTATGTGTTGGCGCCGTTGCCGCTGCTGGCAATTGTAATCTATTTTATAAATATCATCATCCATAAAAAGAGTGAAAGAATACAGGCGTTATTATCAGATCTGACAACGGCCGCGCAGGAATCATATTCCGGTATCCGCGTTATAAAATCGTTTGTGCAGGAAAAAGGAATGTTTCAGTTTTTTAATATAAAAAGCGAAGACTACCGTAGCAATGCAATAGGATTGGCCAAACTGGAAGCGATCTATTTTCCTTCTATGTCACTTATTATAGGTTTAAGTACAGTGTTAACCATAATGATTGGCGGATTTTATTCGCTTACACCAGGATCGGGTGTCACCACCGGAACCATTGCCGAATTTGTGATGTATGTAAATATGCTGACATTTCCCGTTAGTGCTATTGGCTGGACGGCCAGTATGGTGCAGCGGGCCGCTGCTTCACAAAAAAGACTAAACGAATTCTTAGAAACCCAACCCGCTATTAGCAACGTGCAAAGTGCCGTTAATCCTGCACTCACAGGTAATATTAAGTTTGATCATGTGGATTTTGTTTATCCCGATACCGGAGTACACGCCATTAAAGATTTTTCGCTGGATATAGGTAAAGGTGAAAAAATTGCCATTATAGGCCGCACCGGAAGTGGGAAAACCACGCTGGCGCAATTGCTATTACGCATGTACGACCCCACGGGCGGCAAAATTATAGTGGACAGCCATGATTTGAAAACTATTGAACTGCGCAGGCTTCGGGAGCAGATAAGTTATGTACCGCAGGATGTATTTTTATTTAGTGACACCGTAAGCGGCAATATTAAATTTGGAACCGCGAACGCGTCGTTTGAGGATGTACAGCAATCTGCGCGGTTTGCCAGTGTGGATAAGGAGATAGAACATTTTTCTGCTAAGTATGAAACGATGATAGGGGAGCGAGGCGTAACGCTTAGCGGAGGCCAAAAACAAAGAATTTCTATAGCGCGGGCATTGATAAAAGATCCGCAAATGGTAGTATTTGACGACTGCCTGAGCGCTGTGGACGCAGGTACAGAGAAAGAGATCATTACCAATTTATATGCATACCTGCAGAACAAAACGGCTATTGTAATTACGCATAGGGTTTTTTCGTTATTCGAATTTGATAAAATTATTGTGCTGGAAAGCGGCAGAATTGTAGAAATGGGAAAGCATGCAGAGCTTTTGGCCCGTAATGGATATTATGCGTATTTATACGAGCAACAGCAATTACAGGAGACCGCAGAAAAAGAATCTGATTAAAATAAGTATACATCCTTACGAAAATCAGTGTTTTAGAGCATTCTAAATTTTGTCAATTCCAAAACAGTATTATATTTGTGACTTAATGAACAAGATTAAAAATTCCTAACTGTAAAAAATTAATTAACGTGGCGTACGAAAGTAATGAAAAAAGAATGGAGAGCGTTTACAGTAAGCGCATCAGGGCTGGCAAAAGAAGAACGTATTTCTTTGATGTGAGAGCAACCCGCAGCAATGATTACTATCTTACAATTACTGAAAGCCGTAAGAAATTTAACGAAGACGGGTATGACAGGCACAAAGTCTTTCTGTACAAAGAAGACTTTAATAAGTTCCTGAAAGCATTAACAGAGGCCATAGATTATGTGAAGACCGATTTAATGCCCGACTTTGATTTTGATGCGTATAACCACGACAATTATGAAAGCGATGGTGAAGACGCTAACGGTTCCGAAGAATCAGTAGTTGCAGCGCCTGCATCTACCGCGCCTGTAGCCAACACCCTGGGTGAAGATGTTGATAAATGGTAAAACGATCTTTTAATAAACTTCCTAAAGCCGCATATTTGCGGCTTTTTTTGTAAACCGGCGGTATTACGGGCGCCATATTGAAAATGGTATGGAGGAATGAATTTGAATATAAATGCAGGAATACTCTCATAATGCATTTTCAAATTCTTAATTGATTTCTTTATCCCGCATCATCCTCTCACCACCTTGCCACAATTTTCAAGTTCAGCAAACGAGGTGTGAGCCTGTTGGGAATGGCAAAAGTAGTGTTGGAATAATCTTTAATAAATTTGTAAGAAATTACATTATCCCTGTCAATCAGGTTGAATACTTCCAGCGTAGCCCATATGTTTTCAAAATTCTTAAAAGGACTATGGCTGCGGCGTTTGCTTCGGTCATTATCAAGTAGTAAAGCGCTGAAGCCGATATCGACACGTATATAAGGCTCCAGGGTAAGTGCATTGCGGTATTTCACGCTTCCCGGCACATTGTATGGAAGATTGGTTCCGTATAGTGTGTTCAGGTAAACTTTGAAATTTTTATTGGTAGATAAATAATCCTGGAAAAATAACCCGAATGTAATCAACCTGTCTGTAGGCCTGCGAAACCAGCCGCCTTCCTGTAATGTGCTGTCAACAGGATTGTTCAGCGAATCCAGCTTGTAATCATAATAATAGTCGCCTTCAATATTTTCTCTCGTTCTCATAAAACCGAGGCTCACCCAGCTTTCCGCATCTTTTACAAGATCGCCGAACATGCGTAACTCAATACCTGTCGCATATGCTTTGGTGTTATTTTGGCCATAATAACGAAGACTCACGTTATCTATGTCGTAAGGCACCACATCCCACATGCTTTTGTAATAAGCTTCTGCCGTAAAACGCAATGCCCGGCTGTTTAACCCGATAAAGTTATAATCCATACCGGCTGTAACCTGCCAGCTCTTTTGCGATTTTAGATCTGTGTTTAGGGTGCCGTCGTAGCGGCGCATTTCCCTGTAAAACGGCGGTTGCTGGTATAGCCCTGCCGAACCACGGAATATGATGTCGTTTTTCCAACGTTTAGGAGTAAACGAAAATCCTACACGCGGAGAAAGTAAAAATTCATTGTTGAGTGTGTTGTAATTAATTCGGGCGCCTGCCTGTAAAGTAAAGCCTGCTGAATCGTGGAAGCTGATATTATCTTGAATATATGCTGAAAAGCGACCGATATTGAGGTCCGCGTTGGAATGCACATAACTCGACATGTTCAACTGTGAAGGATTGTAAGGTAGGCTGTAACCCACAGAATCCTGGCGTTCCCATTCGTGCAGCTTATCATGTACTGTTTGCTTTTCGGCGCTAACACCCCATTGCCAGAAATTTTTGTTTTTACGCAAAGTGCCTTTATGGCTAAAGTTCCATACATCAATATTCAGTTTATCACGTGTATATTGCTGGTAGCTGCCTGTGCCCAGCGGGTTGATAATTTGTCCGTAATCCGACTGTGTTTTATCAAAACTGCGCTCGCCAAAAAGATAAGACCCGGTAATATCGGCGGTTTCTTTCTCATTGTCGTTAAAATAGCTTGCCATCCATTTCAGCCGCAAATTGTTGCGCGGCTGTTGAACAACGCTTAATCCTACCATATTTGTTTTATACTCATCAGCTTCACGTCCTTCAAAGTATGTGTCAAGTCCGAGATTGGAAGTATAGTAAGGCGAAAACACAGATGCGGTTTGGCTGCTGTACTCAGGTATCAGTGAAAATTTAGTGCGGGATAAATTAACAAGCAATTCCGCAGACCACTTCTCCGTAAACTGGTAAGTAATTAAGCTTTGAAAGTCTGAAGATGATGGAATGTAGCTGCCCTTTGTTTCCTGGCTGCTCAGCAGGTTTTGATTGCTGCGGTTTCTAACACCCAACAGGTAAGTGAATTTATTTTTTTTATCAGTGCCTTCTACGTGAAAGCCCTGCTCAAGTAAACTTATATATGCGGAACCGCCAAAGCGTTTCGGCTTTTTATATTGAATGTCAAGAACGGAAGACATTTTATCGCCGTAACGTGCCTGAAATCCGCCATTATAGAAGTTTATCGTTCTTGTCAGTTCGGGATTAATAAAACTAAGACCTTCCTGTTGGCCGCTTTTTACAAGATACGGACGAAAAATTTCGAAGTCGTTTACATAAATGAGGTTCTCGTCATAATTGCCTCCGCGTACAGAATAGTTGGACGTTAATTCATTATTGCCGCCCACAAACACCTGGATCAAACTTTCAACACCGCCAACCGGAGATGGAATATTGATAATGTTTTTTGGATTTACAACCATAAGGCCAGATTCTTCCCGCTGTTTTCTATCGGCAGTTACCACCACTTCCTGAAGTTGCCTGGTGCCTTTTTCCATGCGCACCACAATCATTTCGTTTTCTCCTTCGTTCAATATAAAATTCCGTTGCTCGGTTTTAAATCCTGCGTGTGTGAAAATAATTGCAAACGCTTTATTGGCGGGAACTTTCATTTTGAATGTACCGGAGTCGCCGGAAGTAATGCCTTCCTTTTGTCCCAGAATAGTAATGGAAACATGAGGAATTGTATTCTCGTTTTCATCCAAAATTTTGCCGGAAATAAACGCGGCTTTTTTTTGTGCTGATGTTATAAGAATAAGGCTTAGAAAATTTATTATAAAGAATAACTTTTTGTAATTCATTACCGGCACGAGTTTGCTACAATATTAATGAATTTTTGGGTGAGATCTCAGAGGGCAGAAAACAGCGTTTTAATTACGAGGAACACAAGGATTGGCGGCCTACAACAATTTAGGAGGATTTTTTTTGTATGCCGGCATTAGTATTTCATGGCATCATCGTTGTGTCACTCACTTGTACGGTAGGAATGCTATTGAGCGGCCTCATCCCCAGCCCTTCTCCAAAGGAGAAGGGAGTCTCGCGCACAAAGCGGATATTCGTAATCTCAACATTTTTTTTCAACCTTCCTCTCTTGTCGTTTTCAGCGGCTGTTGTATAAAGCTGTCACGCCCTGAAAAAAGTAGACAGTTATACGGTCTCTCAGACTTCAGACCTTTCTACTGCCAGCTGCCAACTGCTTACTCGCCGCACAGCATTCCTACCGTACAAGTGAGTGACACAACAAAAGCTGAATAGAATTACTTTCGCCCGTTCCCCCCAAAAAAACATTATATAATTTCAGGCTGTGCGAAACGTAATAGCGCAAATATCATTCCCAAGTGGGGCAAAATCATATCGTGCATTTGCTTGTTTTTCTTAATTTTAAGAACAATCCACAATCATGAGCGAAAAAGTAAAAAATAAACAGGAAAAGAAAGTTTCTGATAGCATTGATTCGAGTAAAAAACAGGAAAAGAAACAGGCAGAAAAAAAGAAATCCAAACAGGAAAAATTGCCTTATGAAAAAACACATTTTGTGGATACCTCAAAAAGTGTGTGGAATTACTCTTTGCTTACTGATGAGGATATAAAAAATTTTCAGCACGGCACACATTACAGGTTGTATGAAAAATTCGGATCTCATGCTTGTAAGGTGAATGATACGGAGGGCATGTATTTTGCCGTGTGGGCGCCAAATGCCACTTCGGTTTCTGTGATTGGCAACTTCAACGACTGGAAAAATTTTGAACATAATCTTAATCCGCGGTGGGATAAAAGCGGTGTGTGGGAAGGGTTCATTCCCGATTTTAGTAATGGTGAAGTTTATAAGTATCATATAGTTGGCTTCAAAGGCGTTGAAACCGACAAGGGCGATCCGTTTGCGCATTTTTGGGAAATGCGTCCGCATACGGCTTCTATTGCCTGGAATATTGATTATGACTGGAGCGATGACGAATGGATGAAAAAAAGAAAAAAGCACAACAAGCTGGATGCTCCCTGGAGCGTGTATGAAGTACACCTGGCCAGTTGGATGCGGCCCGATCCGTTAAATGAAGAAGCATATAATACATATGGACAAATAAAGGATCTGCTGGTGCCTTATGTAAAGGAAATGGGTTTTACTCATGTGGAATTGATGCCCGTAATGGAACATCCGTTTGATGGAAGCTGGGGATACCAGGGAACCGGTTTCTTCGCGTCCACTTCGCGGTTTGGTTCTCCACAGGATTTTATGGATTTGGTAAACGCCTTGCATAATGAGGGAATTGGCGTTATACTCGATTGGGTGCCTTCTCATTTTCCTTATGATGCGCATGGCTTGTTTATGTTTGACGGCACGCATACTTATGAATATGCGGATATGCGTAAAGGTTATCATCCCGATTGGAATTCTTACATCTTTAATTATAGACGCGGTGAAGTAAAATCATTTCTTATAAGCAGTGCCAGATTTTGGCTCGATAAGTTTCACACCGACGGACTACGTGTAGATGCGGTTTCATCAATGCTTAAGTTAAGCTACTCTCGTAAAGAAGGGGAGTGGGAACCCAATGAATTTGGTGGCGACGGCAACCTGGAAGCCATAGCTTTTATTAAAGATCTGAACGAAACCCTATACCGCGATTTTGATGATATACAAACCATAGCTGAAGAAGCTACGGATTGGCCCGGAATATCGAAGCCAACATTTGCCGGCGGCCTCGGTTTTGGTATGAAATGGATGATGGGCTGGATGCATGATACGTTGCGGTATTTCAAACGTAATCCGTATGATCGCAAATACCACCAGGATGAGCTTACATTCAGCATGATGTATTATTACGATGAAAATTTCATGTTGCCTTTAAGCCATGATGAAGTGGTACACGGGAAGTCGCCCATGTTATACAAAATGCCCGGCGACGAATGGCAGAAGCACGCGAATCTGCGATTGTTATATTCATACATGTTTACCCATCCCGGCGGCAAATTGATATTTATGGGAAATGAGTTTGGCGCTACCACGGAATGGAATTATAAAACAGAATTGCCCTGGCACTTATTGGAACATGAGAGCCACCAGGGCATGCGGGAATGCGTAAAAGATCTTTGCCATTTATTGAAAAATGAACCGGCATTATATGAACGCCAGTTTCATGTTGACGGGTTTGAATGGGTGGACCTCAACCATCGCTCCGACGCGGTTTTGGTATTTAAAAGAAAAGGAAAAAAATCGAAAGACGATTTGCTGGTTATTCTCAATATGACTCCAACTGTTCATCATGACTGGAAGGTGCATGTGTATGGTAAGAGCCAATGGCAGGAAATATATAACAGTAACGATTCAAAATATTGGGGAACCGGCGATGTATTTAATCCTTTACCCGATGTGAAAATGCTTGATAAGAAACATAAGTTGTACGAAATAAATGTGCATTTGCCGGCGTTAAGCGCTATCATACTGAAATAAAATCCGTTATAAAGTATTAAATATGTAAGGTGATTTTTTGCATACTAAATAATGAAAAATAGCGATTTCATTAGATAGTAAAAATGTTGAAAAAAAACAGAGCCTTTGTGATTTTTTTAATAAAAAAAATGTTAAACTGCATATGGATTTGGGCTTATTAAAGGTTTAAATAATACCCGGAGGCAACAATTAAAATGCAATTTTGCATTAATGTTTTGGCAAGTTTAAATGTTATAGTTTGCCTTCAGTAAGAAACATAAATATTATTACAGCTTTTGGACTGATAGTATTTATGAAGATAGTACAATAACTAACAAAATGAGAGTTGTAAATATTTACCTCGTTTGAGTATTTTAAGAAACTCAAAAAACTATGACCATGAAAAATCCATTAGTAACAGCAATTGCTGCTATGATAGTATGTAGCAGCATGGCACAATCAGATAGTGCCAATTATTTCTTCCAAAAAGGCAACCAGGAGTTATCAGCCCGTCGTTATTTGCCTGCATACAAAGCCTATCAACGTTCAGTGGAATTTAATGCCGAAAATGCCGCAGCCCAAAAAGGTTTAGGCAAAAGCGCCATGGAGCTGCGCAAGTATGAAGATGCAAGAAAAGCATATTCAAAATTATTGCAGCTTCATAAAGATGATACGGCTGCAATAAGTAGCCTAAAGAAAATTTATTTCTGGACCCGCAAATGGGATGAAGCGGTGACATATGCTCAAAAAGCGCAGCAATTAAAATTGGGCAAAGACAATAATTACATTATCGCAAAAGCATTTTACGAGCAGGAAAACTACGGCAAAGCCATGGATTACCTTGAGCTTGCCTATAAAGATGATGCTAAAAATCCTGAAGTGCCATACCTTGCTGCCAGAAGTTTAGTAGAAATGAGCAATTACAAGCAAGCCGCCGGTTGCTTTGAGCAGGCGATAGCATTGGATTCAACAAAATCTAACTGGATGTATGAAGCCGGGCTTACTTATTATGCCATCCCGGATGATGCAAAAGCAGTGTACTGGTTGGAACGTGCAGCCGTAAAGGGTTATAAAAGAACAAACGACTATCTGCACAACCTTGCCAACGCTTACCTGAGCATAAAGCAATATGATAAAGGACTGGCGTTGCTTTACGAATTGCTGGATCGTAAACCGCAGGACGTGGATGTGGCCTACACTATAGGAGACGCATATTACAACATAAAAAAATACGACCAGGCCATTGAAATGTGGACCAGGATCTTAACCGTTGATAACAAGAATTCGAACGCTCTTTATATGATGGGTATGGCTTTTCAAAAGAAAGGTGAAAAAGAAAAAGGACAAGCGCTTTGCGATAGAGCCATTGCAATGGATCCCGGTTTAGCGAAACTAAAACAGGAAAAGAAAATGCCGGGAATGTAGGGAAAGTTGAAAATTGAGAATGGAGAGTTGAGAATGCTGCTAATTGAAGTGGCTCAACAAAATCTTACATTGGTCAAATCTTGAAATTATAATAATGGAATCATCTGTATATCCCTGGTTGGGCTTTGGTTGCGACGCTCCGTTCATCTGTAGAATATCTATTGAGCTGTGACTGAATGCGGCTGTAAGCGTTTGTTTTAATTGATGATAAGAATTACTACAGTTGAAGTGAGTGACACAACCAAAGCCCAACCAGGGATATACAGATGGTCCAATAATAAAAACGTTACATTTCGAACTGCTTCAAAGTTATCAAGTGTTTTACTTACTGCTAATAACTGCCTGATTCTTACTGATATCAGATTTCTATTTATCAACTATCTTGCGAAGAATAAACCCAACATATGGAAATATTATTGCTGGTAGTTGTATTGATTGTATTGTTTGTTGTTCTCTCAAGAGTGTCAACAGGCAATGAGCTTGCAAAACAGCTAATGCTGCGTATCAATAAGCTTGAAGAAGAACTGAAAAAGATAAAGAGCGGAACGGTTCCATTATCGCAGGAGCGCGATATAATTACTTCACAAAAGAAAGAATCGGAAATAAAACCTGCGCCTGCATCTGTTGAGGAGAAAGAAGAAATAAAACCTCCGGAACCTGTTGTTGCTTCTGCAAATATTCCTGCTGCTAAAACTGAAAATATAGAGAATGTAAAAGCGCCATTGCCGAGACCTGTACCGCCTCCGCGGCCTGTTGTTGTTGTAAAACCATCCGAACCCCGGCAAAGCGCCTTCTCAAAATGGCTTGCGAATAATCCTGATATTGAGAAGTTTATTGGCGAAAACCTGGTAAATAAAATAGGTATTGCCATACTGGTGTTGGGTATAGCGTTTTTTGTAAAGTACGCTATTGATCAAAACTGGATAAATGAAATTGGAAGAGTGTGTATTGGATTGTTGTGTGGCGGAATATTAATAGCGCTTGCACACCGGTTAAGAAAAAATTACAGGTCGTTTAGTTCGGTACTTGCAGGTGGCGCCATTGCTGTATTTTATTTTACGATTGCATTCGCTTATCGTGAATATGAGTTGTTCAACCAAAGTACGGCATTTGTTATAATGGTAGTTATTACTGCTTTTGCCATATTATTATCTGTTTTATACAACCGCATGGAACTCGGAATTATTGCCGCGCTCGGTGGATTTTTAACTCCTTTTCTTGTAAGTAGCGGCAGCGGAAATTATGTGGTGTTGTTTACATACCTGGCTATATTGAACGCGGGGCTAATAGTACTGGCTTACTACAAACAATGGAGGCCGATTAACTTTATCGCATTCTTTTTTACAGTGATTATTTATGGGGGATGGGTTATTACCAGGTATTATTCGGATGATTTTTCCTATGGCGGAACATTCATCTTCGGTACGGTATTTTACCTCATGTTTGTAACAATGAATCTTGTTTATCATGTAATCAGGAAAGGGAAATTAAAGGCGTTTGATTTTCTTATACTTATAAGCATCAATCTTTTTTATTATGCCGCAGGCTATTTTTTATTGAAGATGTGGGAGCTTCATGATTATACAGGATTGTTTACTGCTTTGTTAGGACTTTTCAACCTGATACTTTCCTATGTATTGTTTAGAAAGCGGCAGGTGGATCGCAATTTCATTTACCTGCTTATTGGTATTACGTTAAGTTTTATATCGCTTGCCGCGCCGGTGCAGCTTTCAGGAAATTACATTACGTTATTCTGGGCCGCAGAAATGGCGGTCTTGCTTTGGCTGGGTCAGAAATCCGGTATCAGGTTAATATCGCTCGCGTCAAAAATTGTTACGGGACTTGTGATTATAAGTCTTTTAATGGATTGGATAAATGCTTTAGAATTGCCCGGCATTCAACCGGTTATTGCAAACAAGGGTTTTATAACTTCTGTGGTAGTAGCTGTTGCAATGTTTGTGTGTTATGTGTTGCTTCGAAAACAACAAATGCCGGGGCAGCAGGCAAAACAGTATGCGGCCAAAGAAATACGGTCATTTTACATTGTAGCGGGAACAGTTATACTATTCGTGGCAGGCTTCCTGGAAATTTATTTGCAATTTACACACAGGTATTCAGGGGTTAATCTTGAAAGAATTTATTTGCCTTTTTACGTGTATGCGTTTGTGTTAATAATGTTTCTCATTTTATCTTACTATAAGGTTAAGACCGCTGAATTCATTCGTTTCGCGTTGCCGGCAGTTTTGTTTTTGGCATATTTACTCAATAATTTTTCTGTTTACCAAATAGAAATACAAGCGCTGATCTCCAATAATTTTAAAGGACATTTCGTGGTGCATTGGATAAGCGTAATCTTATTGTTATTGATAATAGGAAATCTTATAAGGTATGTTGTAAAAAATACGGACAGGTATAAGAATATGAATTGGTTTACATGGATTGCCGTTACAGCGATCGTGATTATTTTAAGTATAGAAATTCAGCACATGTATGTTTGGGCTTTTTACAATGGAGAAGCTTCTATTTACATTTCGGAAAGGGATTTCTCCAAAGCGGGTTTAAGCATATTATGGGGTGTTCTGTCTTTTGTATTTATCTGGCTGGGGTTGCGCTATCGTTACAAAGCATTACGCATTATAGCACTCTGTTTGTTTGGTGTAACCATATTAAAATTGTTTGTGTACGATCTTAGTAATATTCCGCCAGGCGGCAAAATAGCGGCGTTTACATTGCTGGGTGTTTTATTGCTTATAGTTTCATTTATGTACCAGCGGTTGAAAAAAATAATTATTGATGATAAACCCAATGAAAACGTTATTAAAGATGAAACATCTTCTATATAGAACTTTGCTATTGTTGCCTTTTGTGTTTATAATGGCGGGAAAAAGTAACGGTCAGCGATTTGCCAATAAAGCATTATTAGAAGTGCCTGATTCATCAGGGTTTTATGGAATTGACATTACCCCTCAGTTTAGTGCTTTTATTAAAACCGATTTGGCTGATGTGCGCATATTGAATGAAGCTCAAAAACAGGTTCCGTTTGTGGTTAGAGATGCGGCCTGGGTTTTTATTCACAGCAGGTTTGATACGCTTCCTATTATAAGAAATGAGGTAACGGATAGCGGCCGTTCCATAATTGTTGTTCAAAACAAAACACGTGGTGCATTAACCGGTATGGCGCTTGTTATTAAAAATGCGGATGTACAACGCAATGCGACTTTATCGGGCAGCAATGACGGCAAAAATTGGTTTACTATTGTTGAAAATATTTATTTGTCAAATACCGTATCGTCTGATAAAGATGTTTACATGCAGCAGATTACTTTTCCGTTAAGTTCGTATCATTATTTCAGGTTGTCAATTGATAATAATAAAAATGCGCCTTTGAACATAGTGGCCGCGGTTAGAACAACAGAAGAGTCTTTCAAAGCCGTTGATCCTTATGTGGAAAATCCGGGCATTTCGTTTATACAAAAGGATAGTTCCGATAATTACAGTTATATTTTTCTGAACAACACCCAAGGCTTTCATATTGCAAAGGTTGCGGTGGAAATAAAAGGTCCTAAGTTTTTCAAACGACAGGTATCAATTGAGACCGGGGCTTTTTCATATTCCTATACTATGGAAACAGGAATGCAATATGAATTTGTGGTGCCTGTTTTTAAAGATAAAAAGTGGAGTATAAGAATTTATAATGGAGATAATCCGCCGCTTACTATTGCAAGTGTTAAAACCTGGCAGTCTCGCAAGCAACTCGTTACATATCTTGAAGCGGGGAAGCAGCATGAGCTTGTTTTCAATGATCTGTATGCTCATGCTCCCGCATATGAGTTGCAGAATTTTCAGGATAGCATTCCTGCAAATGTAAAAATGCTTACTCCCGGCCCGGTTGAAAAAGTAATGACGGATGCTTCTGACGAAAAGAAAGAAGGAAATAAAGTTTGGCTTTGGATTACATTGGGAGCTTTGATTTTGGTGTTGTTGTATTTTACGATCCGGTTGGTAAAGGATATGCGGAATAGTTGAAAGTGCTGTAGGTGTAAGATGTAGAAGAAAAAAACTATTTAAATGAAAAGAGGTCTCTCTGATTGCTGACTTCTAACTCCTGTAAAGCATATGCTGTACAATTGTACTTTACGATATATTTTTTAATACTCATTTCAAACATAATAATTGACTGTATGAAAGAAGAAGTTTATGTTATTTCTGCTGTGCGCACGCCGATAGGAAGTTTCGGTGGCGCGTTAAAAAATTTTTCCGCCACACAATTGGGTGCCTTAGCAATTAAAGGCGCTTTACAAAGGGCCGACATAGAACCGGCAATGGTAAATGATGTAATAATGGGTTGTGTAATACAGGCCAACCTCGGGCAGGCGCCTGCAAGGCAGGCAGCGAAGTTTGCCGGTTTGCCGGATGCCGTTAACTGCACTACTGTAAATAAAGTTTGCGCTAGCGGTATGAAAGCGCTTTCAATGGCGGCGCAAAGTATTATGCTGGGCGATGCGGATGTGGTGGTTGCCGGCGGTATGGAAAGCATGAGCAACGTGCCGTATTATGCGGACACTAATCGATGGGGAAATAAATATGGAAATGTTGCGTTAACGGATGGACTTGCGAAGGACGGACTTACAGATGTGTATGATGGAAAGGCGATGGGCAACTCTGCTGAGCTTTGCGCAAAGGAATGCGGTATTAGTCGCGAAGAGCAGGATGCGTTTGCTGTTGAAAGTTATAAACGTGCGCAAAATGCATGGACGAATGGAAAGTTTAACAATGAAGTGATACCCGTTGATATACCACAGCGCAAAGGTGACGCCATAAAGTTTGATAAAGATGAAGAACCTTTTAATGTGAAGTTTGATAAAATTCCGGAATTGAAATCCGCATTTATGAAAGACGGAACAGTTACCGCGGCGAATGCCTCTACCATGAATGACGGCGCGGCTGCGCTGGTATTAATGAGTAAATCAAAAGCGGAATCGTTAGGCTTGAAACCCATAGCAAAAATTATTGGATATGCTGATGCGGAGCAGGCTCCGGAATGGTTTACTACAGCGCCTTCCGCGGCGGTTCCGGAAGCTATTTCAAAGGCCGGATTGCAAATGAGCGATATCGATTATTTTGAATTGAACGAAGCATTTGCTGTTGTTGGCATTGAAAATACGCGGCGCATGCAATTGGATGCGGCAAAGGTAAATGTAAACGGAGGGGCTGTTGCGTTAGGTCATCCGTTGGGTTGCAGTGGCGCGAGAATTATTGTAACACTTATTAACGTGCTCGCGCAAAATAATACACGCTATGGCGCAGCCGGAATTTGTAACGGTGGAGGCGGCGCCAGCGCCATGGTTATTGAGCGAATGATTGAATAATTGAATAATATTGAGTGTTAATTTTTTTGTGTGCAGTGAAATGTGAGTGGAGTATGAATAGCCAGGCTGTCATGTAGGATGAATTTTTATTATGGGCCCAGCGGTATTGCTACTATTAAGCTTTTGTTGCGTCGCACTCTTCAACTGTTTGTTCGCTGTTGTGCAAAGTGCAGCAATCCCTATTGATTATGATACTTTAATTTCCTAAAAAAAGAAAAGCTCATTTTCTACAACATCTCAAACCATCAACTATTATTAATTATTAATTATTCATTATTAATTAAAAACAAGTCTTATGCTTGAAATACCTGAATCAAAAGTTATCAGTTTGCAAGCGGCTGAGATTTTAACCGGCAGAAAAATTGTGAATGTGCGTAGTGCAGCCTCTCCACACAAGTTAGTCGCTTTTAGCGCTGATCCGTCCACTTATCATGAAATGCTCATTGGTAGAAAAATTGTTTCAACAAGAGGACATGGAATGTTCGTTGATATTTGCTTAGATAAAAATTATATCATTACCATTGGCGATGGCGTTAATATGAGATATTATCCGTCGCCGGAAGTCTGTCCTTCAAATTGCCAATTGCTGATTGAGCTGGATAATGGTGGCTGCATTGTGTTTACAGTGGCTATGTATGGCGGCATTTGGGTGAATAATAAAACATTCGACAATAAATATTACCAGGGCAGCCTCAACAGTATTTCTCCGCTCGATGAAAAATTTGATGAAGCTTTTTTTGAAAAGATTTTGAACAGCGTAGAAAAGGATATGTCGGTAAAAGCGTTGCTGGCTACGGAACAGCGCATACCGGGATTAGGAAATGGCACATTGCAGGATATATTGTTCAATGCGGGTATTCATCCCAAAAGAAAGAAGTCTACATTACAAAAAGGTGATGTAAAGAAATTATTTAAGAGCTTGAAGAAAACTCTTTCTACTATGACTGCGAAAGGAGGACGCGATACTGAAAAGGATCTTTACGGAAATAGCGGCGGCTACAAAACAATTTTATCTAAAAATACATTGCCGGATCCTTGCCCGGCATGTGGTGGAAAAATTGTAAAAGAAGCATACATGGGCGGGGCAATTTATTTTTGTCCTTCATGCCAGAAACTGTAAGCACGGTATTTTTGCGGTTTATTGATCGTTGCTTTGGCTCTTGTACTCAACATAGCTGAGTAAAGGACAAACCGTACAAGTGAGTGACACAACGATGCTTAATAGTAGCACAAATGCCGGTTCCATAATAAAAAAATGATGAACTAATTCAGGACCGGTTAAGAAGAGAAATGGAAAATTAATTTTTTGAGCTTACGAAATGTTTTACTGGTTCGCTTTTTAATTCCATATACTTTTGCATCGTGAGAAATTTCAAACAACAACAACATCGTCCGAAGAAAAGTTCTTTGGTCGTAGGAAGAGACGCGGTAATAAAAGCTTTGCAATCCGGCAAACAACTGGAACGTATTTATTTGCAACAAACATTAAACTCCGCGGCCACTGAGGAAATTATAAAACTGGCGCGGCTGCACAATGCGCCTGTGAATAAAGTGCCGGTTGAAAAGCTGAACGGTTTTAATGTAACCGGGCATGAGGGCTGCGTGGCTGTTATTTCAAAAATTCAGTACCAGGATCTGCAACAGGTAATTTCATTTATAGTGGAAAAGGGCGAAACGCCTTTGTTTATTATACTTGATGGCGTTACCGATATTCGCAATATTGGCGCAATTGCCCGCACAGCCTATTGTTCCGGCGTGCAGGCCATTATAATTCCGGATAAAGGCGTGGGCGCTTTGAATGAAGACGCGATAACCACTTCTGCCGGTGCATTGGAAAAAATTGCGGTATGCCGTGTAAACAGCCTGATGAAGGCCGTGGATGAAATGCACCTGAATGGTATAAAAGTTTTTGCCAGCGAAATGACCGCCGATGCAAAAGTGTATGATCTTGATTTTACAGAACCCTGCGCCATTGTTATGGGCAGCGAAGAAAAAGGCATTACTCCCGCATTGATGAAAATTTGTGATCAAAACTTTCATATACCGATGGCCGGTAATTTTGAATCACTAAATGTATCTGTGGCCACGGGCATGATATTGTATGAATGTTTCAAACAGCGGAGTTTGGCGAATTAGGTTTATTTGAACGTAACGCATTTTCTAAATTAGGATTGCCACAGTAGCCAATAGTAAAGTATGTAGCCACTAAAGCGTTGAATAGAATTCCTGTTGCTTAAGTCACAGTAGTGCAAAAGTTTAATCAAGGCGCTACCCGCGATCGGGCCCAAATAATTTGAGATTTGAAATGCTGTGGGCTGAGTTTGGGTTATAGATTTCTGCCTTACTCATAATTATTGAACTTTACTTTTCTGGTGATCTATCATCATATAGCACTCTCAACTCTCAATTCTCCACTAAATAAAACCAACATTTATTACACTGGCTCTTATGGATGGAAAATATTTTTCTACAACCCCTTTTTTTAGTAAATTTCAATTGTATTTACTTTCAAAAGCAAACACCCTTATAAAACTTTAGAATTATGGCATCCCTATTTACTCCACCTGATGTATTAGGCAGGCATATGACCTGCATTATTATGCACTCTTATCTTTTTTATTTTGCAACAACAGTTATATATGAAACGATCATTACACCTGGTGCTATTGCTGCTCCTTGTTATTGGGGTTGTTACCCAATGCGAAAAAAGAACACCTGCAAAAGATAATTCTTATGGATTACCCAATGCTACACAGGAAGGTAAGCAGATGTTTGCCTGCTTGGTAAATGGAGACCCTTGGATTTCTAAAAGATATACAGGAACTCCAGGTGGAGGATATATTAATGACACTTTATGGGTTAGTGGGGAGCGATTTAACGAGCCTGCCAATAAATGGGATGGGGGATTTACAATTGCATTAGTCAATGCTCATGCAAAAGAAGGACAACATTACCGACTCAATAACAATTTAAAATGTTGGGCTGAATATGGTGCGGTTAATAGCCCTTGCTTTGATTATACCGGAAGTTTTGGAAACAATCACACATATGCGACAGATGGAGAAATAATACTTACGCGTTTTGATACCATTCATCGTGTTATCTCTGGTACATTTTGGTTTGATGCGCCTACGCAATATTGTGATACCATTCATGTAACTAATGGACGTTTTGATATTACATACTCAAACTAAGATACAGATACAGTTCAATTTTTATAAACACATAAGCCTCCTTTTACACTTCCTGCGCATTGTTATACAAGCGGCAACCATTAAAAAATCTTTTCATTTATTTTCGTAGCTATTTATTTACCTTAATCTATTCAATTGAATTGTCGGCCAATAAATTGGTACTTAAAATCAATTACCGGAGAATGAAAAAAATAGTGTGTTTATTTCTGTTAGTATGTGTGTTTTCAGGCAATGTTGTAAAAGCCCAACCATCGGCAACTTACAGCAGTTCCGATATTTTGCTTGGCTTAAAAAAATTAAATGTTTTAGGTTCTGTTTTATATATAGCAGCTCACCCCGATGATGAAAATACAAGGCTTTTGGCCTGGCTGGCTAAAGAAAAATTATACCGTACCGGTTACTTATCGCTTACCCGTGGTGACGGCGGACAAAACCTTATTGGTAACGAACAGGGTGTGGAACTGGGATTGATCCGCACCCAAGAATTACTTGCTGCCAGGCGAATTGATGGCGCCGAGCAGTTCTTTACCACCGCGTTTGATTTTGGGTTTTCAAAAAGTACAGAAGAAACATTGGAGATATGGAATGAAGAAAAAATACTTGCAAATACCGTTTGGGTCATTCGTTTGTTTCAGCCGGATATTATCATTACAAGATTTCCGGAAGATAGCCGTGCCGGGCATGGGCACCATTCCGCTTCTGCTGTTATTGCACGCAAGGCTTTTTTGGCCGCAGCGGATCCGAAACAATTTCCTGAGCAATTTAACTATGGCGTAAAACCGTGGCAGGCAAAAAGAATTTTGTGGAACACGTTTAATTTCAGCAGCGCCAATACTATTAGTGAGGATCAGTTTAAAATGGATATTGGCGGCTATAACGCTTTGTTGGGAAAAAGCTATGGTGAAATAGCCTCTCAAAGCCGCAGCCAGCACAAAAGCCAGGGCTTTGGTGTTGCTTCATCAAGAGGTGTGTCGTTTGAGTATTTTAAAACCACTTTGGGTACCGCACCAAAAACTGACATGATGGATGACGTGAATACATCATGGAGTAGGGTGGAAGGAGCAACTGCTATTACTTCACAGGTAAATGCTATTATTAAGAATTTTTCTCCGCAGGAACCGTCAAAATCTGTTCCGGCACTGGTGGCGTTATACCGCTCTCTCAGTAAGTTGAAAGATGGTTATTGGAAAGATAGAAAGCTGATGGAAGTGCAGCAATTGATTGAAGCCTGTTCGGGTTTGTATATGGAAGCTACCACCAATCGCGAGTATGGTGTTCAGGGAAGTTCGCTGCCGGTAAATTTTTCTGTAATTAATCGGGAAAACACGAAGGCCTCTTTAGTAAAGATTTCCATTGAAAACTCCGCTGTTTGCAATGCACAGCTCTTGGAATCGAATAAAATATTTTCCTGTTCTACTACGCTTGCTATTAATGACAATAAACCATTAACGCAGCCGTACTGGCTGCGGAAAGCCATGCAAAAAGGCAGCTTTACCGTGGATGACCAGTTAATGATTGGCAAGCCTCAAAACGGCCCGGCTTATGAGGCTGTGTTTGTTATAAACATGGAAGGAAATGATTTCTCATTTAAGAAACCGGTACAATATAAATTTACGGATCCGGTGCGTGGTGAAGTTTACGAGCCTTTAACCATATTGCCTCCTTATATTGTGGAAATGCCTTCTACACTGAATATAATTATTCCTGGTAATGATAATGCGAAAGGGCCGGAGGTGAAATACATTGCCAATAAAAATGTGGATGAAATAAAAATTTACCATAACGATAAAATTCTGGTAAATGATAATAAAGGTCTTCGTGAAGGCCAGTATGCGTATGCATCATTGCCTGTGGATATGGAACAATTGAAAAAGGCGAATAATGAATTAGACATCTCTTTATACCGGCAACCTCAAACAGAAACCGCGAAAACACTTCGCAAAATAAATCATGACCACATTCCTAACATCAATTATTTTGCTGATGCGGTAGTGAAAAGTGTTTTGATAGATGTGAAAACCGTTGGCAAAAAAATAGGGTATATAAAAGGCGCTGGTGATAAAGTGCCGGAAGCGTTGATGCAAATGGGATATGATGTAACATTTATTGATGAAAAAAATATCACGTCCGGGCTTAACCGTTTCGATGCTGTTATTACCGGTGTAAGAGCGTATAATATTCACGATTGGCTGAATACCTATTATCCGGTATTGATGAAGTATGTGGAAGACGGAGGTAATTTAATAGTGCAATACAATACCTCAAATCAAATAGGGCCGGTAAAAGCAAAGATTGGTCCTTATGATTTCAATATATCACGGAAACGCGTAACCGATGAAAGTGCTGAAGTAAAAATGCTGAATCCCGGTCACCGGCTATTAAATTTTCCAAACAAAATATCAGCAAGTGATTTTGACGGTTGGATCCAGGAGCGGAGTATTTACCATGCCGCAAATTGGGATAAACAATATGAAACGGTTTTTTCTATGCATGATCCGGGTGAGCAAGATGATGAGGGAGGTTTAATTACCGCTAAATTTGGTAAAGGTATATTTGTATATACAGGGCTTGTATTTTTTAGGGAGCTTCCGGCGGGAGTGCCGGGTGCGTACAGGCTGATGGCAAATATGATTGCATTGAATAAGCCGGAAACAAAGTGATAGTATGCATTGTGAAGTTTGCTTTACGCTGTATAAATTTGTGCATGAATGGTTTTAATTGCCGAATAGCATTACTACCGTACAAGTGAGTGACACAACGATGCTTAATAGTAGCAATACCGCCGGTTCCCCAAAAAAAATGCACATTTTTTTACCGTGCGAAGTATACAATCATGTATGTGTAAAAATAAGGGTGCTAAAATAATTGCGTGTTAATATGAATAACGATTTGAACTTAAAATAATAAACTGGAAATAAATAAATGAGCAAACCAAAACAAGAAGGCAGAAGAGATATGGGAATTCTGCTTTGTGTAGTTCTCGGGCTGGTGATTGGAATGTTTATAAAACGTGTGTCGGTAGGGTTATTAATTGGATTATTACTAGGCTGGCTTGCAGGACATTTAATATCTGGGAGAAAGTGAGGAAAGAAGTCAGATATCAGATTTGATGCGTGAAATCAACAGATTCCTAACTTTTGAGCGCCAATAACTATATTAAAAATGAACAATCAGAATAATGAACATATTCCACTATTTAAATCGTGGCGAACATGGTATGTGGTTGTCATTTCTTTTCTTGTGTTGCTTATAGTATTGTTTCAACTGTTCACTAAATATTTTTCATGAGTTTTACCGACTGGATAGTATTGGGCGGCACGCTTCTTCTCATCATCGGTTATGGTTTGTATAAAAGCCGTACCACGCGAAACCTGGATGGCTATTTTCTTAGCAACCGAAGTATGCCGTGGTATCTTATACTGCTCAGTATTATGGGAACGCAGGCCAGTGCTATTACTTTTCTTTCTGCACCGGGCCAGGCATACACCGATGGAATGCGGTTTGTTCAGTATTATTTTGGTCTTCCCATAGCGATGGTAATACTGTGTATTACATTCGTTCCGGTTTTTCACCGGTTGAAAATTTACACCGCGTATGAATATCTCGAACAACGGTTTGATGTAAAAACGCGAACATTCACTTCTTTCCTTTTTTTATTGCAGCGGGGTTTATCTACGGGCATCAGTATATATGCTCCTTCCATTATTTTATCATCGTTGCTTGGTTGGAATATTTACTGGACAAATATTTTCATGGGTGGGTTACTAATTATTTACACGGTAAGCGGTGGCGCCAAAGCGGTGGCATATACGCAACAGTTGCAGTTGATCATCATTTTTGCAGGAATGTTGCTGGCCGCGTACATGGTGGTTCACCTGCTGCCGGAAGGAATAGGATTTGTGGACGCGTTAAAAGTGAGCGGCAAGCTGAATAAATTAAATGTAATTACTACCGGTACTAATGAAGGCGGTTTTAACTGGAGCGATCGTTATAATATCTGGAGCGGATTAATAGGTGGTTTTTTTCTTGCATTATCATATTTTGGTACCGACCAAAGCCAGGTGGGGCGATATCTTACAGCCAAAAATATTACAGAAAGCAAAATAGGATTACTTATGAACGGCATAGTGAAAGTGCCTATGCAGTTTGCTATTTTGCTGATTGGAGCTTTAATATTCGCTTTTTATCAGTTTAACCATGCACCGCTGTTTTTCAATCAATCGCAGGTAGATAAAGTAGCCGTATCCGCTCAAAAAGACTCCCTGAAAATATTGCAAAATGAATATGATCATTTAGCGGAACAAAAGAAAACCTTATCTCAAACGTATGTTGCCGAATACAAAAGCGGAAAGGAAACAACCGCAACTATAGATGCTCTGAAAAAGGTAAATGAGCAAAGCGAAGTATTAAGGGATAATTTTAAGAATATTTTAAAGAAAGAAGTAGGCGGCGACAGCAATGATACCAATTACATTTTTTTAAGGTTTGTGGTGGATTATTTGCCAAAAGGATTGGTAGGGCTGTTAATAGCGGTTATTTTTTTGGCAAGCTGGGGAAGTATCGCCGCGGCTTTAAATTCGCTGGCATCCAGCACAGTAGTGGATATTCATAAAAAATTTGTTAATACTTCCTGTACCGAGTTAATGGATTATTCTATTTCGCGCAAATACACTTTTGCCTGGGGTGTTTTTTGTATTGTTATAGCACAGTTCGCCAATAATATGGGAAGCCTGATAGAAGCTGTAAATGTGTTAGGATCTTTGTTTTATGGAGTTATTTTGGGCATTTTTTTAGTCGCTTTTTATTGCAAGCCAGTAAAAGGCAATGCGGTGTTTTACAGCGCGGTTATTGTAGAAATTGGCATTATTATTCTTTTTTGGAAAAGCGATATCGGCTTTTTATGGTTAAATATGATAGGGGCTATTGGTGTGGTGTTACTGTCGTTAATATTGCATGCAACGTTCAAAGCTGTAGTTTTGTCAAAGAAGTAATAAAGCTGAGAAATGCGCAGAGTATTATTTTTTATATCAGTAATTGTGGCTTTTGCTACCTCTTGCACCAAGAGCATCGAGGAAAGTGCAATGTCAAATGCTGACGTTTTGACCTTTCAGGGAAAATATGTGAAAAAAGAAGCAAGGCAGGATACAATTGTAATCTCAATCACCAACAACAGGAATACCTTATTTAACAATACTGCGGCTTTCAGGGAAAATTTGTATATGCAATCACATCCCGAATTGCAAACTTTCGAGTACGAATTCAGAGATGGTAAAATCGGAGTTCGCCTTTTTGCGGAAGTCAGCCCTTATGTGTATTACGATTTTCAATGGTTGGAACCCGGAAAAGTTTTTAAAATTCAAGCGGTTGCCATTCAGTCGGATGTAAGTAACACTAATTTATACTACACTTACGAACGGGTACAATAATAGTTTCCAATCCTTCATTTCGTTAAATATTTTTTTGGGACCAGCGATAGTTTTTCATGGCGTCATCGTTGTGTCACTCACTTGTACGGCAGGAATGCTATTGAGCGGGTTTTGAGTTTTGAGTTTTGTGTTATGAGTATTGAGTGTCACGTCAGGAAAAAAGTAGACAGTTTTTTAGTTGATTATCACGCACTTGGCGCTAGCATGCCGAACAGCACCGTTGTTTAACCACAAGGGGCACAATAGAGGCTCAAGGTACACAAGGGTTTGCTGAATTGTTACCAACCCTTGTGTGCATTGTGCTTTCCTGGTGAACCTTGTGGTTAAACAATTTCTTCTGACCTCTGATTTCTCTACTGCATACTGTCCACTGCCAACTTTCAACTCAAATATTCAATCATTGAAATTCCCCGAAACATATCTTTGCATGCAGTATTTTTGAAAACAATACAGAAAAATTAAACCTTGCAGCCCAAAGTATCAATTGTAATTTTAAACTGGAACGGTAAGAAACATTTACAACAGTTTCTTCCCTTTGTATTGGCATCCACCTATAGCAATGTGGAGGTGGTATTAGCCGATAATGCATCAACTGATGATTCTGTTGCTTTTGTTGAAAGTAATTATCCCCAAACAAAAATCATAAGACTTTCTGAAAATTTCGGTTTTGCGAAAGGTTACAATGAGGCTTTAAAGCAGGTGGAGGCTGATTATTTTGTATTGCTGAATTCTGATGTGGAAGTAGAAGCCAACTGGATTGAACCGGTAATTCATTTAATGGAGAAGGATAAAAGCATTGGAGCCTGTCAACCAAAATTGCGCATGTATGCCGATCGAACATTGTTTGAATATGCGGGCGCCGCTGGTGGCTGGCTTGATCATTTAGGTTATCCCTTTGCCAGGGGGCGGATCTTTGATATATGTGAAAAAGACAATGGACAATATGATAACGAGGAGAAGATTTTTTGGGCAAGTGGAGCGGCAATGTTTGTAAGAAGTAGTGTGTACAGGGAAATGGGTGGCCTTGATGAGTACTTTTTCGCTCACCAGGAAGAAATTGATCTATGCTGGCGAATGCAACTACACGGATATACAATAATGGCATGCCCATCGTCAGTGGTATACCACCTAGGAGGAGGAACCCTGCCAAAGGGGAATGAAAGAAAAGTATATCTGAATTTTAGGAACAACCTCATTATGATGGCAAAGAATTTGCCGTTTAGAAGTGCACTATGGAAAATTCCATCTCGGTTTTTCCTGGATGCTATCAGCGCCTGGAAAACGCTGTTTTCCGGAGAAACACATTATATAACAGCCATTTTTAAAGCTCATTTTGCTTTTCTGCGTTGGCTTGTTTTTAATAGAGAAAAAAGTGTTTTTGCAAAGAGAAAAAACGGAAAATTGAACGGCTATTACACTGAAAGTATAGTATGGAAACATTTCGTATTAGGTAAAAAAAGTTTTTCAGAAATTCCGGGTATAAAAAAATGATTGAATAAGCTGAACCTTTATTTTTGCAAAGCAATCAAAAACTTATGGCAAAAAACGAACAACAATTTGACAATCCAACAAAGAAAGATTTCACCAGGAATTGGGTTAATTCTTCTGTTTTTTTATTTTACTTACAAATATTTTGTGTAGTAGCATTTATGTTAGGTGGTTGCTACGGATTGTACCAGCACCGCTATAAAGGCAAGCCGGATGTAGCTGTGCCTGAAAACACGATGTACACTCCAAAGTATAAATAAAAAAAAGTCGGAAAAATATTTGGAGAAAATAAAAGGAGTTCTATATTTGCACTCCCAAACAAACAAACAGCTTTATAAGATAAACGGAAGTTAGTCAGTAAGTTAGGAAAAATTAGAAGTTGTGTTTGGGAAAAAATAGTTCTTAATAAGCAAGCGGAAGTAGCTCATTTGGTAGAGCACAACCTTGCCAAGGTTGGGGTGGCCGGTTCGAGCCCGGTCTTCCGCTCTGACAGAAGCAGATAGCAGTAGTTATCTGCTTTTTTTCTTACTGGTGTTTACCCGGGTGGTGGAACTGGTAGACACGCAGGACTTAAAATCCTGTTCCCAGCAATGGGAGTGTGGGTTCAACTCCCATCCCGGGTACTCAAGCGACTATTAATGGTCGCTTTTTTTATTGCCTGAATAGGAGGTTTGATGATCATGCATATTCCACATTCCCGTGCTCGAAATGAGGGGCGGGAACACTTTCTATACATTGTCTGAATTAGGATCTGCCAGATCATAGGATTGCTGGATGTTGTTTTCCTGGTCAATCAAAACCATCTAACCCACAAATCCTTTGATCTAACGAATCCAAATTTTGACACCAATCTTATCCGTCATTTCGAGAACGGGCTGAGAGAATGGAGAATGGAGAATTGAAAATGCTGAATGTGTGAGATACGCTAAACATAAATACAGCTTCTCTACTGCCCTCTGCCAACTGTCAACTTTCAACTATAAACAATACTTATATTTGAATATAAAAATTTAGTTTATGGAATACAGACAATTAGGAGAATCTTCGGTAAAAGCATCTGTTATTACATTTGGCGCATGGGCCATTGGTGGGTGGATGTGGGGAGGCGCAGATCGTAATGATGCCGTAAACGCTATTAAAGCGGCTTTTAATGAAGGCGTAACTTCAATTGATACTGCGCCTGTGTACGGACAGGGCGTGAGTGAAGAAATTGTTGCGGAAGCTTTAAATGGTATTCCGCGTGATAAAGTACAAATACTTACAAAATTCGGCCTGCGCTGGGATGTGAAGCAGGGTGAGTTTTATTTTAAAAGCAAAGACAATGCAGGTAACGAGATAGACATTTACAAGCTTGCATCAAAGGAAAGCGTAATAAAGGAATGTGAGGATTGCCTGCACCGTTTGAAAACGGATTATATTGATCTTTTTCAAATTCACTGGGCCGACAGCACTACGCCGATTTCGGAAACTATGGAAGCCTTGGAACTTTTACAACAACAGGGAAAAATTCGCGCCGCAGGTGTTTGCAACTATTCGCTTCCGCAAATGATGGAAGCTGAAAAAACCATTAAGCTGGCTTCAAACCAGGTGCCTTACAGTATGCTGCTTCGCGATATTGAAAAAGATCTGGTTCCATATTGCATTGAAAACAAAAAGGCCGTTATAGCTTATAGTCCTTTACAGCGCGGATTGCTGACGGGAAAAATTAAACCCGGACATAAATTTAATGAAGGAGATACTCGCGAAGGAAGCCGTTTTTATACTGAAGAAAATATAAAAAGAACAAACCTGTTTCTTGACAAACTGCGTCCTCTGGCCGAAAGCAAAGGCGCTACGCTTGCGCAATTGGTGCTTCGCTGGACAGTTTCTCAACCGGGCATTACAATTGCTTTGGCGGGCGCCCGCAATGCAGAGCAGGCTGTGCAAAACGCCAAAGCCGCTTCTATTGTGTTTTCAGCCGATGAGCTTGCAGAGATTACAAGAGAGGTTAAGGCTTTTGGGCTAAGCATGTAATGCTCTGTTATACGTTAATTGGTGAAAGTTAAAGGAGGCAATCCCCAACTGTTAATTTTCACCAATTATTTTTTAAGCATTTTTTTGGGGAACCGGCGGTAGTGCTACTATTAAGCATCGTTGTGTCACTCACTTGTGCGGTAGGAATGCTATTGAGCAAGTTTTGAGTTATGAGTTTTGGGTTATGAGTGCTTTTGTTAACCACAAGGTTCACCAGCAAAGCACAAGGCACACAAGGGTTTGCTGAATAGCTACCAACCCTTGTGTACCTTGTGCCTCTATTGTGTCCCTTGTGGTTAAACAACAAAAAAAATGTCTACTTTTTTCAGGACGTGACATTTGTTTTCAATCAGAGTATCAAGCGTTCTCAACACTCCATTCAACAACTCATCTCATTTCTTTTTTTCAAGAATATCAAATCGTAGCTTTAGCGCATATTCATTAACGTAAGTTTCGTTATTTATTAGTGGTAAAATATATTCGGCAGATAAAACGATGTGTTTCGCTATAAAATATCCTACCTCCACATCCAACGGAATATCCCACCTGCCGGCATTAAAATCGTAAGTCCAGGTAGCATAATAACCGGCGTAAAATTTTTTACCCCAATAATCAATATTGGGAGCAAGTGCAAGAATTTTAATTCCCGGCATATCTTTCTGTCCCGCGAAGGAAAACCTGTATTCTGTAGAAAAGAAAACCGAGCCTTTATTTTTCGGGAAGAAATAAATGCCTCCAATTCCCGGATGGGCTTGAAATTTTCCTGCTCCCAAAACCGGATCTGTTGCGGTTGGAAAAACAATTTTACCGGCAGCGCCTAAATAAGTGTTCTTAATGGTAGTAATAATCTGTGTAAAACGAATGCTGGCGTCAGATAAGCCAAAGCTCGTGCTGCCATCTTTTGTGGCATTTGTACTTGCCAGTGGAATATCTATACGGAAATGTTGCAATCCTTTTCTCGTAAAAATGCCTCTTACATAATAGGTATTAAAATAAGTATCGTTGCCGCGATTTTGGTGGTCAAAGCGGGGGCTTATGGCATTAAACCGCTTAAATGGATAGGCAATTAGTTCTGCGGCCCGCCCGTGTACCCGGTCTTGAGCCAGGATGTCATTTTCGTATTGTAATAATATTGCCGAAAGATAGAGGGTTATTAGTTTTTTCATGTAATACAGAACATTTCCGTATATAAAAAAGTTCAAGGCAGCGGTGTTACGTCCTGAAAAAAGTAGACAGTTTTTTAGTTGATTATCACGCACCTGGTGCAAGCGTGGTAGCTGAGCCAAGTGTATAACCAAGCTTATGCCTTACCGGCAAATTGCTTCTTCATTGGTTGGCAACAATAGGCTTCTCATTGGTTGTTGGTGTGCCTTCGCACGATAGCCACCCTACACACGCAACAACGGCAACTCCCATCCACTCCTGTTTAATACAGCACCGCTGTCTTCTGACCTCTGATTTCTCTACTGCCCACTGCTCACTACACATCGCCCAATAGCATTACTGCCGATGAACGAAATGCGACGCAACGATGATGCCATGAAAAGCTGTCGTTCGTACCAAAATAGAATCACAGCTTTCACCAAGACAAAAAAATAGCAGATTCCTTGGTAAATACCATAGCCGGTACCCAAAAAACTACCCGGATAGGTGCAAAAGTTTGAAATCTTCACATTCCTATATTTTTCACATTCCCATATTATAGATGTATTATCTTTGCAGTCCCAAAATAAAACCATTGGGATTTATCATGTCTGAAAATCAAATTGTTAACCCAAACGCTGAAGAACAGGAGCAAGCTGCTGCACCAGTAGAAGCTACAGCGACACCAAATTACCCTGTTCAAACTGCTCACGACGATTTCGACTGGAGCATTGACAAACGTAATGTTTCTTCTTACACCCAAGAAGAAAAAGAAAAGTATGACAAGGTGTATGATAACACTTTTGTTACCATCAACGACGGCGAACTGATCAAAGGCGCTGTTGTGGCAATGACAAAAACTGATGTTGTGATCAACATTGGCTTCAAAAGCGATGGATTGGTTTCTTTCAACGAATTCCGCGACATTCAGGGCCTTGCCATAGGCGATGAAGTTGAGGTAATGGTTGTAGAAAAAGAAGACAGGGAAGGTAACCTGCACCTTAGCCGCAAACAAGCCCGCATTACCCGCGCCTGGGAAAGAATTGTGGAAGTACACAAAACCGGCGAAATTGTTACCGGTACTGTTACCAGCAAAACCAAAGGCGGCCTGATCGTTGATGTGTTTGGCATGGAAACATTCCTGCCTGGTTCTCAAATTGATGTAAAACCTGTTACAGATTACGATCAGTTTGTTAACAAAACTATGGAGTTCAAAGTGGTGAAAGTAAACGAAGCTATTAAGAATGCTGTAGTTTCTCACAAAGCTTTGATCGAAAGCGACATCGAAGCACAACGTGCAGAGATCATGAGCAAACTGGAAAAAGGCCAGGTGCTGGAAGGAACTATCAAGAACATCACCGACTTTGGCGCGTTTATGGATCTTGGCGGCTTAGACGGTCTGTTGTACATCACAGACATCAGCTGGGGCCGCATCACTCACCCTTCAGAGGTGCTGAAACTGGACCAAAAACTGAATGTGGTAGTGTTGGATTTCGACGACGACAAAAAACGTATCAGCCTTGGTTTGAAACAACTGACTCCACACCCTTGGGATGTGTTGCCTGAAGGAATTAAAGAAGCTGAAGTTGTAAAAGGTAAAGTAGTAAACATTGAAGATTATGGTGCTTTCCTTGAAATTTTGCCAGGTGTTGAAGGCTTGGTTCACGTAAGTGAAATTACATGGGCCAACACTCCGATCAATGCTAAAGAATTCTTTAAACTGGGCGATGAGCACGAAGCTAAGATCGTAACACTGGATAAAGAAAGCAGGAAAATGAGCTTGTCCATCAAGCAAATGACTCCTGATCCCTGGAACGATATCGAAACTAAATATCCTGTTGACAGCAAGCATAAAGGTTTGGTGAAAAACATCACTCCTTACGGCGTATTTGTTGAACTTGAGCCGGGTATTGGCGGTATGATCCACATTAGTGATCTGAGCTGGTTGAAACGTTTCAATCACCCGTCAGAATACACTAAAGTTGGCGAACACATCGACATCATCATCCTAGGTATTGATAAAGACAATCGCAAACTGCAACTAGGTCATAAACAACTGGAAGAAGATCCTTGGAATGCATTGGAAGATACTTTCGCTGTAGGTTCTTTGCATGAAGGAACTGTAACCCGTAAAGATGACAAAGGCGCGATTGTACAATTGCCTTACGGATTGGAAGGTTTCGCACCTGCACGCCACCTTGGAAAAGAAGATGGCAAAGGCATTACCGCAGACGAAACTGCTCAGTTCATGGTAATTGAATTTGACCGCAACGAAAAACGTATCGTTCTTTCTCATACCCGTATTTGGGAACAAGCCAAAGCTGAAGAAAAAGACGCGGCCAGGAAAGAAGCAAAAGCCGAAGCTGACAAAACGAAGAAAGCTGTTAAGAACATCCAGGGTAAAGTAGAAAAAGCTACTCTTGGCGACCTTGGTGTATTAGCAGAATTGAAGAAGAAAATGGAAGGTGGCGGAGACGCCGGTCAGTAATCAAAGATTGTAATTTGATCTTTATACAGCCCTCCGATTATCGGAGGGCTTTTTTGTTGTATGGTATTATGCGCAGGATGAGTTTGTGTATTATATCATCAACATCGCAAGTCAGGAATTTTTATTTTTTTGTAGCCGGCTTTAGTGCTGCTATTAAGGTTTTGTTGCGTCGCACACTTGTGCGGTAGTAATTTTATTCACCGCATTATATCTAACATTCACCTCCCATTTTTATAGTTTTCATTTTTAAGCAACGGTTTTTTATTTTTAAATGTCAACAAAGAAAATCTATTCCAAATGAGAAAACTTTTGTTTTGGGGAATAATCATGCATATTGGTTTATACTCATATTCGCAAGTAAAAGGGAAATGGCAGATTGGCAATAAATTAGATATTAGTACTTATTATGTTGGCGGAAGTAGCAGCGACAATTCTTTCATACGGCAAAGGATGAATGATGACAATGACATAATACAAAATGCTGTTCAATGGAATATTGGTATATCAGCAGAAAGAAGCATTACTTCAAAAGTGTTTTTGGGCACCGGAATTTCTTATGGCATGTTGAATACTGTAATGAAAAAATATGCCGCATTTTTTAACAGAGATCATTTTTATTTTCTGGAAAGCGAGAATGATACCGAATTAAGGTTCATTTCTACTAATAAAATACGTACAAGCCGGGATTATATAAGTATCCCAATAGAAATAAGATATGAATTCCTGCAATTTAAAAAAGCTGCGTTTTATTGTAAAGGTGGTGTGAATACCGGCTTTGGAGTAGGAAAAACAAGAACATATGTAAGAACTCTTATTGAAGATAGCATTTATTCTTTCCACAGGATATCATCGAAAAATTTCGCAAAGAATAATGATCTTTTTGTTAGTGCATATGCCACTTTGGGTGTACGTATCGGTATGCTTGATAAAGCGGTAAATGGAAGAGTGGAAATTGGGTTACCCGTACCCGTTACAAATCAAATCAATCATTTTTCGCTTAGGCCCGGAGTTATGATTATGGGAACAATTTATTTACCGTTAACCACAAAAAAGTAAATGTATGTATCGTTTAATTTACGTAACTGTTGCAATTGTAATGATGATTGGTATTAGCTGTCGCCGCGATTATTATGAATACGATTTTGGAAAACCCGTATTTATTAAGGACTCTGTAGATAAAGATCTGCCGCAATATTCAGAACAAGGATTCAATACGTTTGGGTCTTATTATAATTCCGGATTTTGGGTATCGGTTAATGAATTGTACAGTTCTCCATGTATTGCGCGTACTTTGGGTGATTCATTGTGTATTAGTTTTCGTGGTGCTTACAACAGAGAAGAACGTATGGACTTGAAATTGTTGATTACAGGAATTACATATAAAAATGCAAATGAATTAACAGCATTGGATAACAGGAGATTTGACCTTTCCAATTCTAATGTGGTTTTGAAAATAAATGATGATACCATAAAAAATCTTTCCGGTAGGTTTATTTTTAAGAGAGCTCGGCATTTAATTATAAACAATAAATTTACGGGAGCTGTACTCTCAGGAACTTTTGAAATAAAAGGACTGGTTTTAAATGAACCTGTTCATTTTCAGAAAGGCCGCTTCGATATTATTATTAAGAAACAAGATTTTTACGAGGGGAGTTTAGATTTTTAATTCCCTATCTCGCCAGCCTTTCCAGCAAAAGATCGTTGAAGTTTAATAACGATGATAATTTAATGTCGGCTGCTTCCCACTTATGTTCGTGGCGTTGAGATGGTGCCGGAACAATTACACATGTCATGCGGGCTGCTTTTGCCGCTATCATTCCGTTGAAGGAATCTTCAAAGCAAATACATTCCAGTGGTGATGAATGTAACGCTTCGGCACAATTCATAAACACCTGAGGATGGGGCTTGCCATACGGCAAATATTCCGCTGAAGCAATAGTGTGTAAATATTTTTGTATGCCCAACTTTTCAACAACAACATCCACAAGGCTCATTGGAGAAGAGGTAGCCAATCCTATTTTGAAATTCCTGTCTTTAAAATAATTGAAGATATATTCTACGCCTGGCAATGGTTTGCCATATTGACGAATGGAGTCGATGGCTTTACTGATTATTACATCTACGGCAGGGGCAGTATCGGCGGTTATCCCAAAATGACTGAACCAAAACTCAATCCATTCTTGCGTGCGCAAACCTGTAGTTTTATGATATTCATCCTGCGTAATGGTGGCGTTGTACTCGGCTAGTGTATCTATACCCGCTTTTTCCCATAAAGGTTCCGAATCAATCAGCAGTCCGTCCATATCAAAAATTACAGTGTTCAGCATTTTTCAGATTTTAAGGCGCAAAGATAAGCCTATGAGAAATGTGGAAATAATTTGAAAATGTGCTAATTTGAAAATTTGAAAATGAAGAGGTTTAACATGGTATGTTAAATTGAGCAAACCTTGGCTAATGTGGAAATGAGAAAAATGTGGAAATGTGAAAAAATGTGAAAAATGTGGAAATGTGGAAATGTGATTGGACACAAGATACTTTCTTCTGATATCTTTCTTCTGACCTCTGATTTCTGTTTTCTCTATTGTCAACTGCCAGCTGCTTACTGCCTACTTACTTCCCATAGCTGGCGCAGGTCTCCTGACCTGTGCCAGCGCGTTACTTGACTAATTGATAACTAAAAAAAGTTCATTGACAACATCGTTACTTTCAGATAAAATGAGTAACGACTAGGCACAGGCCTGGAGGCCTGCGCCAGATGTAGATACTTTCTTCTGATATCTGACATCTGTTTTCTCTACTGTCAACTGCCAGCTGCCTACAGCCTACTGACATCTGACCTCTTACTTCTGCCTAATTACATTTTAAAATCTTAAATTGCACCTCATTATTAATTATAACTAAGCCTGTGTGAATAAGATGATTGAGCGCCTGAAAAATCTGAATGTTATTCGAAAATTAGTATATACCGTAGTTGGGATATTTTCATACCCGAGACTTACCGTTATAAATAAATTCAGAATAGAAGGTGTTGAGCATTTAAAGGAGCTTCCTAAAAATAATGTGCTGTTTGTAAGCAACCACCAAACATACTTTGCGGATGTCATAGCGTTCCTTCATATTTTTTGCGCTGCCAAATGGGGCAGGTATAAGCAAACTTTAGGATTCCCTTTTTATTTGATCAATCCCTATACAAATATCTATTTTGTTTCAGCCGCCGAAACAATGAAAGCTACGTGGCTCAGCCGTTTTTTTGCATTGGCAGGCGCCATCACTGTTAAGCGCACATGGGTTGAAAGAGAAAGAAAAGTTGAGAAAAAAGAGGAAAGAAAAGGATTGGATCCTTCTGATACAAGAAAGATTTTACGTGCGTTAGCAACAAGCTGGGTAATTACGTTTCCGCAGGGCACAACAAAAGCATACGCACCCGGTAGAAAAGGCACTGCATTAATTATTAAGCAAACAAAACCAATTGTTGTGCCGGTGGTTATTAGCGGCTTTTGGCGCGCATTCGATAAAAAAGGCCTGCGTTTTAAAAAGAGAGGTTCCCTGTTAACAGTCAGGTTCAAACCTCCGTTGGATATTGATTTTGATGATACCACTGAAAATATTCTTGAGCAGGTGATGGATGCTATTGAACAAAGCAAAACATATATGCTGAAAGGCGCGCATCATAGGAAAGATAAAGTAAACTGGTAGTGAAAAATAAGTTGGGTGGCTAATTTTATAAAGCAGTAATTCTTATCATCAACTCATTTGAGTAGCGTGGTTTGATGATTTTTATTGATGATAAGAATTACTACAGTTGAACGGAGCGTCGCAACAAAAGCTCAATCACGGTACTGTCGCCGATGTCCAAAAAATACACTAAAAAATTACAGCCGTTTTATTTAGCCGCAAACATCGTTCGTAAATTAGCCAGCATATCTTCCGTTATTTTTTCCAGGCTGTATTCATGCTTCCAATTCCAGTCGCGGCGGGCTACACTGTCATCAATACTTTGCGGCCAGCTATTGGCAATAGCCTGGCGGCTGTCGGGATTATAATCTATTTCAAACTTAGGAATATGTTGTTTGATGCAAGCCGCTATTTCCTTTGGTGAAAAACTAATTCCGGAAATATTGTAGGAAGTTCTTACAGAAATATTTTCTGCAGGCGCTTCCATCAGCTCAATGGTGGCGCGGAGTGCATCCGGCATATACATCATTGGCAGGTAGGTATTTTCCTCCAAAAAGCAATTGTACTTTTCTGTTTCAAGCGCATAATGATATATTTCCACCGCATAATCGGTGGTGCCTCCGCCCGGCGCCGATTTATAACTGATCAGGCCAGGGTAACGGATGCTTCTCACATCCACTCCATAGCGCTGATGGTAATAGTTACACCAGAATTCGCCGGCATATTTGCTGATGCCGTAAACGGTAGATGGTTCTATAATGGTTTGTTGCGGACAATTTTGTTTGGGCGAAGTTGGCCCGAAAACCGCTATACTACTGGGCCAGTACACTTTTTGCAATTTTTCTTCACGGGCAATGTCAAGCACGTTCAGCAGGCTTTGCATATTAAGGTGCCAAGCCAGGTTGGGATTTTTTTCACCGGTTGCCGAAAGAATCGCGGCAAGCAAATAGATCTGTGTAATGTTTTGCCTTATCACCTGCACATGCAGCATCTCCTTGTTCATCACATCCAGCGAAACATAAGGACCGGTACCTTTAAGTAATTCGTTTTCTTCACGCAAATCGGAAGCAATTACGTTTGCGCCACCGTAAATATTGCGCAGAGCTAATGTAAGTTCAACGCCTATTTGCCCACAGGCGCCAATTACGAGGATTTTTTCTTTTACCATATGTTTAAAAGTTTACTAAAACAAACGTAAGGTATTTGAGCATTTCGAAATATGAGGAATGTAAGAATAATTTGAAAATGTGCTAATTTGAAAATTTGAAAATGCATTATGAAGTCATTGTCTATTATATTACAGGCAGTATAATGTTCAATGTGTTTTTTTTGAAACCGGCGGTAGTGCTGCTATTAAGCATCGTTGTGTCACTCACTTGTACGGTAGGAATGCTATTCAGTTGAAAGTTGAAAGTTGAAAATTGAAAGTTGAAAGTTGAAAGTTGAAAGTGCTGAATGTGTAGGATATGGAAGAAAACAAAAGCATTTCCACATTAATAAAGTTTGTTCAAAACAAATAAACACAGCCCGAACTACAAAATTTTCAAATTAGCACATTTTCACATTTTCAAATTCATTTTCCACGTTTACCAATTACTATCTTTGTTTTTATGAAGAAATTTTTAAAAGACATATTTGCCCAACAGCAGTATGATGAAAAGAACTTTTTTTTAATAGCCGGTCCCTGTGTGGTGGAAAGCGAAGACTTAATAATGGAAGTGGCCGGGGAGGTTTCCAGAATCTGTAAAAAACTTGGAATTCCATATGTATTTAAAGCTTCTTATAGAAAGGCTAATCGTACAAGCGCCGGTTCATTTACCGGTTTGGGCGATCAATTCGGGCTTGATCTGCTGGCAAAAGCAGGCGAGCGATTTCAGTTGCCTGTAACCAGCGACATCCACTCTGCCATTGAAGCGCCGTTTGCTGCGGAGTATGTGGATATACTGCAGATACCGGCATTTCTTTGCAGGCAAACAGATTTGCTGGTAGCCGCTGCTGAAACGAACAAAATAGTAAACGTGAAGAAAGGACAATTTTTGAGCGGCCCCTCCATGAAATTTGCAGTGGAAAAAATACAAAAAGCGGGAAATGATAAAATAATTCTCACTGAGCGTGGTACTACTTTTGGTTACCAGGATCTGGTAGTGGATTATAGAAATATTCCCTGGATGCAGGAGCAGGGAGTGCCTGTTGTGATGGATTGTACGCATAGTCTTCAACAGCCCAATCAAACCAGTGGTGTTACCGGTGGTAATCCACAATTGATAGAAACCATTGCAAAAGCCGCAATTGCCACCGGGGTGGATGGTTTGTTTATTGAAACACATCCAAATCCTGCGGTTGCTAAAAGCGATGGCGCCAATATGCTGAAGCTTGATCTGCTTGAAGCCTTATTGGAAAAACTTGTGAAATTGCGCATGGCAGTTATTTAGCGAAATCCGGATGGTAACGGTTAAGTATAATGGATTTGTAATTTAATCTGTAATTTCGAATTAGGTGGTATAGAAACGCTTTAATCTCGGACTTCTCTGCTGCCCGCTGCCAAATGCGGTTTTTATCAAGGTCTCTTTTATTTTATTTTGGTCTTGATGAAAGCTGTGATCTTTTTATGGTACGAGCGACAGTTTTTCATGGCATCATCGTTGCGTCGCAATCACTTCATCGGTTGTAATTCTATTCATCAGCTAAAATATTTCAGGCTTGTAAGTTAGGTATCCTACACCTTTAAGGTGTAGGATACCTGTGTACTGATTTCTGAACTCTCTACTGCCAACCGCCTACTGCTTACTGCCAACTCGCTCAATAGCCTTACTACCGTACAAGTGAGTGACACAACGATGCTTAATAGTAGCACTACCGCTGGTCTACCAAAAAAAGTTTTTGCAAAGTTGTATGCTGTTTTAGGTATAAAGCGTTTTGAACCATTACAGGCTTAGGTTGTAGATGAATACTTCAATGGAAGTAATTTTTATCATCAGTTAAAATAAAAATGCACATTTATATTCCGGTATCCGCAACACAAAAATCAATCATTTTTAATTGCAGGGATTTAGTGTTATTCCAGTCATTTTCTTCTATTGTGAAAACTGCGTTTATTGGTAGATTGGATTGCAGGATGTGAAATTTTTCTGCTATATTAAAACCAATGCCGGTAAACGTTATATTGTTTTGTTTAAGCACAAATCGTATATGGTTTTCTTTTACAACCTTTGTGTACGGGGTGTTTTGAACGTTTCTGGCTATAAATACCGGTCGCATATTTTCCGGTCCGAATGGTTCCATTTGGCAAATGATATTATGAAAGGATGGGGTGATATCGTTAAATGAAATTTCCGCATCAATCAATAGTTCGGGTACGGTAGATTCCGGCAATATTGTTGTGGAAACTACCTCTTCAAACTTATCACTAAAGGCTGTTACATTTTCAGGAAGCATGGTTAGTCCAGCTGCGGCAAAATGGCCGCCATAGCCAAGTAAATGCTCCCTGCAGGCGTGAACCGCTTCATACAAATTAAATCCATTAACACTTCTGGCGCTTCCGGCCACTACGTCCCCGCTTTGTGTAAGTACTATGGTAGGTCTGTAAAAATGTTCAATAAGCCTGGAAGCTACTATTCCAACTACACCTTTGTGCCAGTGTTGCTGAAAAACGACTGTGGATTTTCTGTTGGTCATAATCTCATCGTTTCTAATCAACAACAAAGCTTCTTCGGTGATGGATTTATCAGCTTCTTTTCTATCGGTATTGTCTGAATGCAGCATTTCCGCAAAGCTCATTGCTTCCGCTTTGCTTTTTGATACAAATAAGCGTACGGCCTTGGTTGCATCATCCATTCTGCCTGCTGCGTTTATCCTTGGTGCAATCATAAAAACCAGGCTGTTAATATGTAGGGTTTTTTCTGCACTGCTGAGTTCTTTTAATGCTCTAATACCTTCATTTGGATTTTCGTTAGCTTTTTTCAGACCATAAAAGGCCAGAACCCGGTTTTCTCCTGTAATGGGAACAATGTCTGCGGCAATAGCGGTGGCAACCAGATCCAGGAAACGTAAATATTCGTCATCGGGCAGGTCAATGCTTTTGGTTAAAGCTGCAATAAGTTTGAAACCTACGCCACAACCACAAAGCTCTTTATATGGGTAGTTGCAACCGGGTTGTTTGGGATTTAAAATAGCATACGCCGGAGGTAATTTTGCATCGGGCAGGTGGTGGTCGCAAACAATAAAGTCGATATTAAGGGTTTGGGCATAAGCAATTAAATCAATTGATTTAATGCCGCAATCAAGCGAAATAATCAGTGTAACACCTTTATCCCGGGCATAATCAATTCCCTGTTTGGAAATGCCGTATCCTTCTTTATACCTGTTGGGGATATAAAAGTCTGTTTTATCGGTTTCGTACACATTTTGAAGAAATTGGTACATGCAGGCTACCGCTGTAGTTCCATCAACGTCATAATCGCCAAAAACAAGAATTTTTTCTCTGTTTTGCATGGCTGTTATGATGCGTTGAACGGCTTTGTCCATATCTTTCATGAGCCAGGGATCATGAAGATCTGTTAGTTGTGGGCGAAAAAACTTTTTTGCTTCATCGAATGAATACACATTTCTCTGAACCAGCAGTTGGCAAAGGATAGGATTTATTTTTAAAGCAGTTTGTAATGAGTCGACCGCAGCCTTTTCTGCTTGTGATATTTTCCATTTTTTTTTCATCATAGCATGTCAGTATTTTCTATCGGTGGTAAATCTCACCAGTTGTTCGAGGCTGTTTCTAACTTCGGAATCAGGAAAAGAATGAAGGATCTGCAATGCGTCATCGCGGAGTTGAAACATTTTTTTCGTAGCATATTCAATGCCTCCGGCATTTATTACTTCGTTTATAACCTGTTGAACTTTATCTTTTTGCTTGTTTTGGTTTTTTATTATGTATATGATTTTCCTTTTAATTGAGGAATCGACCTTGTTAATGGTATAGATTAGGGGAAGTGTAAGTTTTTTTTCCTGGATGTCATTTCCCGTGGGCTTACCTATGTTTTCGTTGCCATAGTCAAACAAATCATCTTTTATTTGAAAAGCGATCCCAACTTTTTCGCCGAAGAGGCGAAGTTTTTCTGCAATTTCATTGTCCTGGCTGGAAGAATAAGCCCCGGCACTGCAGGCAGAAGCCAGCAAAGACGCAGTCTTATTTGTAATAATATCAAAATAAACAGATTCTTTCAGGTTAAGTGTGCGTGATTTTTCAATTTGAAGAAGTTCTCCTTCGCTCATTTTTCTTACAGCATCTGAGAGAATTTGCAAAATTCTAAATTCATTGTTATCAAGAGACAGAAGCAGGCCTTTGGCAAAAAGGTAATCTCCCACCAATACGGACGCTTTGGCTTTCCATAACGCGTAAGTGGAAAAGAATCCTCTTCGTTCGAAGGACTCATCTACAACATCGTCGTGTACCAGGGAAGCGGTATGTAAAATTTCTACAAGAGAGGCTGCACGATACGTAGATTCATTCACATTGCCGCATAACTTGGCGGAAAGCAGAACGAACATAGGCCTTAGTTGTTTGCCTTTTCGTTTAACAATAAAACTCATTATTCTATCCAGCAAAGCCACATCGCTTTTAACCGAATTTTTGAACTTTGAAGTGAAAATAGCCAGTTCTTCGTTGATAACAGGTAATGATAGCTCCATTCCAAAAGGTTAATCGGGGCAAATTACTATTTTGGACAAATAAAACAGGACAAAGCAGCACTTTTTTAATTTTATTTGCCTTTCAATTTGATTTAGTGGAACTTATTTTCGAGGGTTTTAAAAAAAATTATTTGGTTTTTAATCATCAATTAATACTTTTGTGGCTAATGTTTCTTTTTTATCTTAAAATTTACTTAAAACTGAGTTATGGTACGCAAAAAGTTTAAATTGTTAACGGCACTCCTGTGTATTGCTACATCTGGAGTTTTTGCCCAGCTTGGAACAAATACAAGCACAGGTTATGTTGGTAGTTATGATTTTAGAGATTCGTCTTTAGTTACTAAGAATAGACTACCTCAGCAAAATGAGTTTTTAAATAATGCTTATCCGTTTCCGGCCAAGCCACGCAACATGTGGGAAATTGGTATTAAGGGCGGTATGGCATCAGTTGCCAGTGACGTTCGCGCTGTAATTCCTACAGGCGGTCTTGGTATCACAGTAAGAAAAGCTTTTGGCTATGTGTTCTCACTACGTGCAGAATACGACTGGATGAGAGCAAGAGGTCTGAATTTCAGTCCTTCTCAAAGCTGGGGAGCCAATCCGGCTTGGGCTGCTACAGGTTACACTACAGGAAGTAAAGTTTATTACAATTACAGAACAACCATTCAGGAAGCAAGCATACAAGGTGTTGTAACCCTTAACAACGTTCGTTTCCACAAATCCAAAACCGGGTTTAACATCTACGCTTTTGCGGGTGTTGGCGGTACCGGATATAAAACATGGGTTGACGCCTTAGATGGTAACAATAATAAATATGAAAATTTGTTTACCACTGTATCTAACAGACAAGATATTGGTGAATACAAATCCCGCAAGGATGTTAAGAAAGCCCTGAAAGATGGAATGGATGGCAAGTATGAAACAAGAGCCGAAACAGATCCTGCTCAGCCTAAAGTATTTGGCTTAAACTTCAAACCTTCTTTTGTTTTAGGTGCCGGTATGCAGTTTAAACTTTCTAAACGCATCAATCTGCAACTGGAAGACAAATTCACAACAGTTAAATCTGACCTGATTGACGGTCAACAATGGCAGGAAACAAATCCAATCAATGGTCACGTAATGACTCGTGATTTCGATTCTTACAACTTTGTTTCTCTTGGTTTGAACTTCAACCTGGGTGGCAAATCTGTTGAACCATTGTGGTGGCTCAATCCGTTGGATTATGCTTACAACGAACTCAACGCTCCACGTCACATGAAGCTTCCAAAACCAGTTTTGGATGATTCTGATAATGATGGTGTTACTGACCAGTTCGATATGGAACCAAACACACCGGCAGGTTGTCCTGTTGATACTCATGGTGTTAGTCTTGATACAGATGGTGATGGTGTTCCTGATTGTAGAGATAAAGAACTTATTACTCCAACAATATGTCAACCAGTTGATGCTGATGGCGTAGGTAAATGTCCGGATCCTGAATGCTGCAAAAACATTGGAGTTGCACCTACAGGATGCACAATAGGTGATTTACCAAGCGTTTCTTTCAAACCACGCTCTGTAGCGCTTAGCAATGATGCTAAAGCTGTATTGGCAGGTGTTGCTCAAAGAATGAGGAATAATGCTAATTGTAAAGTAGCTGTAGTAGGCTATGGCGAATCTAGCAAAGCTGGTCAGCAATTGAGCTGGGATCGCGTAAACGCGGTAATTAATTACCTTGTTGAAAAAGAAGGTATCAGCCCTGATCGTTTGATCTTCAAATACGGTGAAACAGGTTATGATGTAAACACTGTAGATTTAAGAGATGGAACAAATGAAGGTGGACCAAACACAGTGGCTCCTCCACATCCAAATCTGAGAAGAAGCAAATAAGCATTACTTTTTGCACAATAACTACAAAACCCTCCTTTTAGGGAGGGTTTTTGTATTATATTAACTTTTTCTTTTTGGTGTAATAACTTTTTCCGTATTTTTTTGTGTAAAACTGTTAACTTTGCCAGCCTTTATGAGATTTAATTTAATAGCGTTAATTATAATAGTTTCTTTTTCAGGGTGTTCTAAACTGTCAAAGATCCAAAAGAGCGATGATTATGAATATAAATATCGCATGGCAGAACAATTTTATGCGAAGAAGAATTATAATTACGCCCAACAACTATACGAGGAACTGTTTCCTGTGTTTAAAGGAACGGACAGATTTGAGGATATGTACTATAAATCTGCCTATAGTGCTTTTTACCTGAAGGATTACATGAACGCGGAAAACTTTTTTAAAGGTTTTGTAGAGGTTTTCCCAACCAGCAAAAGGGCCGAGGAGATGGACTATATGAGGGCTTACGCTTTTTATATGCAGTCGCCTAAAGTAGAGTTGGATCAAACCAATACTTATAAAGCAATGGGATTGATGCAGACTTTCATAAACACGCATCCTAATTCTGAAAGAAATAAAGATGCGATAGCAATTATTGAGAAGTGTCGTGCAAAACTGGAAGAAAAAGAATATCTGAGTGCGATTTTGTATTACAATATGGGGCAGTTTAAAGCCGCTTCTGTTGCATTTACCACCCTGATCAATGATTTTCCGGATTCTCAAAAAAGCGATCAATATAAGTTGCTGGCTATTAAATCTTATTATGAATTTGCAATGCTGAGCATTCCCACAAAGAAGGAAGAACGTTTTGAACATGTGCTGACAGAATGCAGTGAATTTGCAGATCGTTTTCCTGAAAGTAAAGTAACAAAAGAGGTAGAGAAATATTCTACACTGTCTCAAAATAATATTAAAGCCATAAAAAATGAGCAAGTTAAGAAAGCATCTTAGTGCAAGCACCGTCAATACTGCCGAAACCAAAAATTTACTTGAAATAAAGGGCAAAACCGGTAATTTGTATGAATCTATCGCTGTTATTGCCAAAAGAGCTAATCAAATAAATATTGCAATAAAGGAAGAATTGCATAATAAACTTGATGAATTTGCCAGTCATACAGATAGCCTGGAGGAAATTCATGAAAATAAAGAGCAAATTGAAATTTCCCGTGCATACGAAAGAATGCCCAATCCAGCGCTTATTGCTACGCAGGAGTTTTTGGATGAAAAGATATACTACAGAAAAAATGAGGAGGACAACCTTTTCAGCTAAGTAAATTATTAAAGATACTGTTCATAGTGGCCACAGTTATGTTTTCATAAATGTGGCTTTTTTTTGGTTGATAGTTGTAGGATGGAATACTTACTTCTAATAACAGACTTCTCTTTACTGCTTGCTGCCAACTGTTTACCGGCTACCGCCCAGTAGCATTACTGCCGTACAAGTGAGTGACACAACGATGCTTAATAGTAGCACAAATGCCGGTACCCAAAAAAATCATTACAAAATATTATCCTGCCCGAAGTACAGCAGCGAGGAATGAATTAATTACAGCCGCAATTTTTAGGAAGTCCAATCATATAGAACAGCTCCAGCTTACAGCATTTCAAATGTTCAAATCATAAATCTTAAATTTAAAAAATCCAACTGTTTCTAAATAAACCATAATTTTAAGCTCATGTTCAAAGGGAAAAAAATATTGGTTGGTATTACCGGCAGTATTGCGGCTTACAAAATTATTTTACTGGTAAGGGAATTGACCAGAAATGGAGCCGAAGTGCAGGTGATTATGACACCTGCGGCAAGGGATTTTGTTACGCCGCTCACGCTTTCAACTTTGTCGAAGAGAAATGTACTTGCAGACCTGTTTGAAGGCGATTCCTGGGCTAATCATGTAATGCTGGGTCGTTGGGCTGATGCGATGCTGATCGCGCCATTAAGCTGCAATACTTTGGCAAAAATGGCTAATGGTATATGTGATAGTTTACTATTGGCTACTTATTTATCGGCAACTTGCCCGGTGTTTGTGGCGCCTGCAATGGATGAGGATATGTGGCATCACAACGCTACAAAGCAGAACCTGCAAAAATTAATGGCTTTTGGGAATCATATTATTCCTGCGGAAAAGGGCGAACTTGCCAGTGGACTTTATGGAGATGGGAGAATGGCGGAACCGCAAACTATTCTTGCGATTTTGCAAACGCATTTTGCAACAAAGCGGGATATGGAAGGCAAAAAAGTGCTGATAACCGCCGGCCCCACATACGAAGCCATAGATCCTGTTCGTTTTATCGGAAATCATTCTTCGGGGAAAATGGGGGTTGCCCTTGCCGGTGAATTTACCGAAAGAGGCGCCGAGGTATTCCTTGTTTTAGGTCCCTCAAATGTGGATATTGAGGGAAGTTCTGTTAAGACATTTCGTGTAACATCGGCTAACGAAATGTATCTGAAATGTATGGAATTGTTTCCCAAAACTGATATTGCGGTTATGGCGGCGGCGGTGGCCGATTATACGCCGGTAAGAACGGAGAAGGAAAAGATAAAAAAGAGTGATGGTAATCTTATGTTGGAGCTGGAAAAAACAAAGGATATTTTGAAGCGTTTGGGAGAAATAAAAAAGCCCGGTCAATTGTTGGTGGGCTTTGCCTTGGAAACCACAAATGAAGAAGATTATGCAAAGGCAAAACTTAAAGAAAAAAATGCCGATATCATTGTACTTAATTCATTGAGAGATAAGGATGCGGGCTTTGGTGTGGATACCAATAAGATCACTATTTTTGAAAAAAACGGAACTGCAACTACTTATGAGCTAAAGAATAAAACCCTTGTTGCAAAAGATATTGTGGATACAATTGTAAAAAACATTTATGCGTAAAATATTTTTATACCTGCCTGTATTATTGTTGAGTATAGTATTTACTAATGCACAGGAGTTGCAGGCTAAAGTGAGCGTGGCCTCAAACCGTGTGGGACCGGGTGTTGACAAAAAAATATTTCAAACCCTGCAAACCGCGTTAACTAATTTTCTTAATAATCGTAAGTGGACAAACGATACTTACCAGGCTAATGAAAAAATTTCCTGCAATTTTTTACTCAATATTGGTTCGGCGGGAGATAATAATACATTTTCTGCAAGCCTTACAATCCAGGCGGCGCGGCCGGTTTATAATTCCACCTATAATAGTCCGTTGATCAACTATATTGATGATAATGTAAACTTTAGATACGTTGAATATCAGCAGCTCGATTTTAATGAAAACCGTGTGTCGGGAAACGATCCTGTGGCAGCAAACTTAACAGCGGTGCTGGCTTATTATGTTTACATTATACTGGGACTTGATTATGATAGTTATGCTTTGCGTGGTGGAGATCCATATTTTCAAAAAGCGCAAAATATTGTGAGCAATGCGCCGGATGGCCGCGATTTGCAAGGCTGGAAAGCATTTGACGGACAACGAAACCGCTACTGGCTGATGGAAAATCTTACTAATAACCGTTACGCTTTGGTACACGATGCAATGTATAATTATTACAGGGCCGGCATGGATAAAATGTATGAAGATGACGCGCAGGGAAGAAAGGGTATATTGGCGGCGCTTAATTATTTAACCAATGTAAATACTGAAAATCCAAATTTAATGATCACCCAGTTTTTCTTCCAGGGAAAAACAAATGAATTGATCAGGATGTTTAAAAAAGCGCCTGCCGAGGAAAGAGCCCGGGCAATGGATCTGTTAGTAAAATTGGATGTTTCCAATGCAAACAGTTACAGGCAGGAATTGAAGTAGCTATAGAATAGAGCGCCTCTTTTACAATTACAATTGTGCTACCATTTACAATCTTCATATCTATAAAATGAAATTCTGGATTTTGGCTTTTGCAATAGTTGTTGTTTCTTGTGGTGGAAAAAACAAAGTGCCTTCCGGCATTCTGCAGCGTGATTCAATGGAAGTGGTGCTTAAGGATTTAATGATGGTTGACGAATTTGTTACATCATATGTTTCGAAAGACACCACCAAAAATCAAAAAGCGGAGAGGCTGCGCAGGTATGAGCAGGTTTTTGCTTTACACAAAACTTCACGTGAACAGTTCAAAAAAAGCCTTGAATTTTACAAGCAAAAGCCACGGCTGATGAAGGATGTTTTTGATTCGCTTTCCACGAAACCGGTAATAATACCGGATACTGTGAAGCCTAAGGAGCCTTCGGCAACAATTAAGAAATAGAATCTGAGCAACTGTTTGTGTGTATTTTTTTGATACCGGTATTTGTTTTTATCAAGGTCTTTTTTATTTTATTTTGGTCTTGGTGAAAGTTGTGATCTTTTATGGTACGGGCGGCAGTTTTTCATGGCATCATCGTTGCGTCGCAATCACTTCATCGGTAGTAATACTATGCGGCGAGTTGTTGGTTGATGGTTGTTGGTGTTTGGGTACAGGTGTAAACACTTCAGTAGTCTGAGATCAGAAGACAGTGTAATTGAAACACCTGCAACCGGTATCTTTTAACCGGCAACTACATCCGCGCTGAATAGAATACCATCAGGAAAGGTATAGTGGTGGATGATCTTAGCAGTTAGCCGGAAGGTTATTTGAATTTCGGTAAATAACTAACACATAATTAACTTTAAATAAAGGCCTTCTTCTGCAAGGCTTTTTTTAATTTTACTATTATGTTACACTTTATAAGCCACAATGGAAAAATATTAAAGGACGACAAAGCTATCATTACTGCCGATAACAGGAGTTTCAGGTATGGTGACGGCTTGTTTGAAACCATGAAGGTGATCAATGGAAAAATTCAACTGGAAGAATTTCATTTTGATCGCTTGCTTCGCGGAATTGAATTGTTGCAATTTGATAAACCCGCCTATTTTTCGAGAGAGTATTTTTCGAAGCAAATAATAGAATTGTGCCAGCAAAATCAGCAGCACAAGCTGGCAAGAGTGAGGCTGATGGTATTTCGTGGAAATGGCACAGTGTATGAAGTGGAAAATAATTTCCCCAACTATATAATTCAAACATGGAAATTGCCGGAAGGCGCTAATGAGTTTAACAAGGAAGGGCTTTCAATTGATATTTACCAAAGTGCAAGAAAGGCGATAGATTCGTTTGCCAACTGTAAAAGCAATAATTACCTGCCATATATAATGGGTGCTTTGTTTGCAAAAAAGCAACAGTTGAATGACGCCGTAATACTCAACACAAAAGACCGCGTTTGCGATACAACTATTGCTAACATTTTTATAGTAAAGGGAAATTCAATTATCACGCCTTCACTGCAGGAGGCCTGTGTGGAAGGAGTGATGAGAAGATGGCTGTTGCAAAACCTTCCTCAACTGGGATTTGACGTTAAGGAAACGGCTTTGGAAACTTCCGATATATTAACCGCTGATGAAGTTTTTCTTACAAACTCCTTATATGGAATTCATTGGGTGGCAAAGTGTGGTGATAAACAATTTGGCAATGAAACAGTAAGAAAGATTTTTGAAAATTGTATTCATTGGCTGAATGAAAATTGAGAGCGTTTTGATAGTATTATAGAACATATAATCAAAGAAAAGCCTTGTTGTAATGATGTTTGCAACAAGGCTTTTTAATACGGTTCATTTAATGGTCACGATATTTTCAATCAGTGTAGCGAAAGTTTTTAACGTTTTTATTATGGAGCCAGCAGTAAACCCCTGATTAAGCTTTTGTTGCGACGCTCCGTTCAACTGTGGTAATTCTAATCATCAATAAAAAAACACCGGTTACATTATTTGGTGTTACAAATAAATGTCATCATTATTTATCCTGTCGTCACTGTTGTTTTTTGCATAAATATCCATTAACGTATTCACGGCTTTGCGCCCGGTTTCTCCCAGCGACAAGGAATAATCATTTACATACAATTCAATGTGTTGGCGCATTACAGCTTCTTCTATTTCTTGTGCATATTGTTTTACATAATCGGGTAGAGTGGGGTAGTGTGCAAAAGCGTATTCAAGACTGCGTTTAATTACCCGGTTCATTTTATGGCAGGTTGCTTTATCAAATGTTTTTTTCATTATGATGCCGCCTAGCGGAATAGGGCAATTCATTTTTTCTTCCCAGTTATTACCCAGATCCATAAGTTTTACTAAACCCTTTTGTTGGTAAGTAAAACGGTTTTCATGAATAATAACGCCGCAATCAACAATGCCGTTTAATACCAAATTTTCAATGTCGGAAAACAACGCGTATTTTTTATTCGTCGCATTTGGAAAAGCAAGTGAAAACAATAGGTTGGCGGTAGTGTTTTCTCCCGGTATAGCAATTGTAAGCTTATCTATTTCGGAGAGTTCCATTTCCTTTTTTGCAATTAGTAAGGGGCCCACTCCTATTCCCAAAGCTCCGCCACTATCGAGCAGGTAATAATTTTTTTGCAAAAGAGGCAACACTCCATAGCTTATTTTCGAAACATCTAATTGGCCTTCAAGCGCCCAATTATTAAGTGTTTGCACATCTTCTAAAATTACCTGTACTTCTATGCCTTCCGTATCAATTTTATTATTGATCAGCGCTTCAAAAATAAATGTATCATTTGGACAAGGTGATATTCCCAATGTGAGTTTCATATAGTTGTTGGTTGTTGGTAATCTACTTCTTACAGCATACTGCACACTGAATGTCCTGGCACAATTTCATCAACGCTTCATTCAGATTACTGATAGCTTCTTTTATTTTCCAGTTGCTTTTATTTCTTTCTCCTACATAGTTCGAAATACTTCGCAATTGAATAAATGGAATTTTTTCGCGGAGGCAAATATAATGCAATGCCGCTCCTTCCATAGATTCAATTTCAGCGCCGTATTTCTTTTTGTATAAATCGATCGTTGATTTGGATGATGTGATTTGATTAACCGTTACACCTGTAACTTTTGGAATATTTAAAATATTATGAACCGCTTTGTTATTGTTTTTTAGCGATCGGGATGTAAAAGGAAATTCATCAGGGTTTTGCAAATTCATATCAAACAGGTCTTTGTATCCTCCGCTTTCAGTTACTCCCATATCCGCAACAAATTCTTCATTTACCGTAACCACATCTCCCGGCTGAATCGCATCATTGAAACTACCGGCAATGCCTGCTTGTATTACCATATCGAATTTTTTTTGAGCGATTTTTTTTGTGAGGTGATAAGCTGTTGCAAGCATTCCAACACCTGTAATCGCTATATCAATACTATTGCTATCGCGATGGTTATTAGTAAACGGAGTAATTTCAAAAGGCGTCGCAGCTATTAACAAGATGTTCATTCATATTTGTTTTGATAAAGCATGTAAAAGTAATGAATAGTTGAAAGTTGTGACATAACCACAAGGTTCACCAGGAAAGCACAAATACAAGGGTTGGTAACAATTCAGCAAACCCTTGTGTACTTGAGCCTCCTATTGTGTCCCTTGTGGTTAAACAACGGCGTGGCTGAAATTCATAAAACCAGTCCGACCTGCAGCATTTCAAATTTCAAATTTCCGATTTCAAATTTTTAAATCGCCCAATAGCATTCCTGCCGTACAAGTGAGTGACACAACAATGCCCAATAGTAGCACTACCGCCGGTCCCACAAAAAAATGCACAATATTACCCTGCGGAAAGTATATAATTCAAACTTCACCTACAGCATTTCAAATTTCAGATCTCACATCTCAAATTATACCATAAAATGACAAACATCCTGTTTTATTATCCGTTTTTTTATTATATTTTTGTCGTCTTGCATAGTATGAAAATGCAAGGCAGAAACAAGGATTAACTTTTGGAACTATCGCATTGGCTATATTATTTGGGCAGCACACTTCTGTTTCAGTAATATGGCGGTTAATCCTGAAACCGGTTTTTTGATTGTATCCATTAGAAAAACTTATTAAGAAAACAGCATGGCAAAAAAAGTTTCAGTTTACAGAAAGGAACATTTTAATGCGGCTCACAGGCTGCACAATCCTGCTTTTTCTAACGAAGAGAATAGGAGAGTTTTTGGAAAATGCAATAATGAAAACTATCACGGCCACAATTATGAACTGGTAGTGAAAGTGACCGGCGAAGTGGACGATACGACCGGTTATGTAATGGATATGAAAGAGCTTGCCCATATTGTCGAGAAAAATATTATGGACAGGTTTGATCATAAAAATCTGAACCTGGATGTTGCCGAATTTAAAGATATTATTCCCACCGCGGAAAATATCGCCATTGTTATCTGGGAAATTTTGCGCCGCCAAATAGACGCTTCGCTGGCAATAAAAGTTATTTTATATGAAACAGAAAGAAATTACGTTGAATACCCTGCTGAATGAGGATACTATTGACCTGAGCTTGCTGAACGCGGAAGAAATGGGTGAAGATCATGTAATGGCATCTATTGAAACGCCTTTGAGAAAAGACGCTTTTGAAATGGATGATAAAACCAAAATAAAAAAGATTGAGCATCATTTTCAGGCGATCATGGAAATTATGGGGCTTGATCTTACCGACGATAGTTTGAAAGGTACGCCACACCGCGTGGCCAAAATGTATATAAAAGAAATCTTTAGCGGACTAAGCCCTGCCAACAAGCCTAAAATAACGCTGTTCAACAATAAATACAAGTACAACCAAATGCTGGTGGAAAAAGATATAACGTTCTTTTCCAATTGCGAACACCATTTTGTTCCCATTTTTGGAAAGGCGCATCTGGCGTACATTTCCTCGGGAAAGGTAATAGGGTTAAGCAAGCTCAACAGGATTGTTCAGTATTATGCAAAACGTCCGCAGGTACAGGAACGCTTAACAGTGCAAATTGCTAACGAGTTGAAAACCGTATTGAACACGGAAGATGTGGCAGTAGTGCTCGATGCAAAACATTTATGCGTATCCAGCAGGGGAGTACAGGACACTGGCGCCACAACGGTTACCTCGTTTTACGGAGGAAAATTTCAGGATACGAAAATAAAAGAGGAATTTTTGCAATATCTGCAATTGGAGGCTGATGTATAATTCAGCGTCGTTTAATTAATTGTGATATTTTTTTTGGGCCCGGCCCCGGAACTACTATTAAGCGGCCGTTGCGTCGCACTCTTGTGCTGTAGGTTCATTATTCAGCGCTACCTTAAAACGCGTTGATGTATAATTAGGTACAGTTTTTGATTCATTATTAAAGAGGTTTATCAAACAGGTGAATCTCTTTTCTTTTTTTATTAAAGAAGTCTTACTTTAGATTTAATTCCAGGCCCGTTTTTAACACTACCGACCAGGAACTTTTTCAGCGGATGATTATAGAGCCGTTAACTTTTATATTTTTGCCCGCTTTGAAAATGGATAAGCAGGAAAATATAGAACTATTAAAAGTAACCTTGTTCCTGAAATCATTTTAACATAAACGAATTTAACACATAGACATGAAGCATGCTTTTGTATTTCCCGGCCAGGGATCACAGTTTCCGGGTATGGGTAAAGAACACTATGAAAAGAGCGCGTTCGCGAAAAAATTGTTTGAACAAGCTAACGAAGTTCTTGGTTTTCGCATTTCCGACATTATGTTTAATGGCACAGAAAGCGATCTTAAACAAACAAATGTAACGCAGCCCGCTGTTTTTCTTCATTCCATAATTGCATATAAAGGAATTGACAATGCACGGCCCGATATGGTTGCCGGCCACTCTTTGGGTGAGTTTTCAGCGTTAGTGGCAAATGGCACATTAAGTTTTGATGATGCGTTAAAGCTTGTAGCGGTGCGTGCCGGCGCCATGCAAAAGGCTTGCGAAATGAGGCCTTCTACAATGGCGGCCGTACTTGCCCTTGCCGATGAAAAGGTAGAAGAAATATGCAAACAGGTGCAGGAAGAAACCGGCGAAGTTGTAGTGCCGGCCAATTATAACTGTCCCGGGCAGCTTGTAATCAGCGGATCTGTAAAAGGAGTAGAGCTTGCCTGCGAAAAAATGAAAGAAGCCGGAGCCAAAAGAGCACTGTTATTACCTGTGGGTGGCGCATTTCATTCTCCGCTAATGTTGCCGGCTAAAGAAGAGCTGAAAGCCGCGATTGAATCAACTTCATTCCATCAGCCCACATGCGCTGTTTATCAAAACGTGGTGGCCAAAGCTGTGATCGATAAGGAGGAAATCAAACAAAATTTAATAGATCAGCTAACCGGTGCCGTTCGCTGGACCCAAAGCGTACAGGCCATGATAGCCAATGGCGCATCGAAATTCACAGAAGTAGGTCCCGGAAAAGTATTGCAGGGATTAATTCTGAAAATAGATAAGAAAGCTATAGCTGATGGCGTAAGCTGAAAGTAGTTGTCCAACCTGGTTTTTAAAATTTCGGCCATGCTGTTTTATTGCAATAACAGCATGGCCGATCTACAATACTGGCAACCTTCAACTATAAACTAATTGAACAATTAACCCATTCCGCATCAAAAGCTGCATTGTATTTTTTATAGAATTTAATAGCAGGTTCATTCCATTCAAGTACCTGCCATATCATGCCATTAAGATTTTTCTCTTTCGCTTCTTTAATTAGTTCCTCAAATAGCAAACTGCCGATACCTTTACCACGCATTTTTTCGGTTACAATAATGTCTTCAAGATACATGCGTTGCCCTTTCCACGTAGAATAGCGTATGTAATACAAGGCGAATGCCTGCACCAATCCATCCACTTCAGCTACAAATGCCCACCAAACTGGGTTTTCGCCAAATCCGCTTTCTTCAAAATGATGTAATGTTACTGTTACTTCCTGTGGTGCTTTTTCAAACGTCGCCAGTTCATGCACCAATTCCAGCAATCGGGGACAATCTTCTTTTACCGCTCTTCTGATTATTATACTCATGGAGCAAAAATAATAGAATGATTGAATAAAGGCTCAATATGAAAATTGTTTCTTACTAAGGCGCAAATAAAATCGATTTCGCATATGGATGACTGTTACTAATTATAGCCCAATAGATATTCAACCGATGAACGGAGCGTCGCAACCAAAGCTTCATCAGGGCTTTACAGATGACTTCCAAAAAAAAACGATTTATTCGGGATGCTTATGTTCGTGAAGCGAGATTCAATTAATAATAATTTGTTTACACGAAACATCATTTTTTCTTTTGCCGTATGCGAATGATAGCATTTTGCGTAAGACTGCTCGATAAATGCACTTCCTGCCTTGTGTTGCCATCGTAAACAACCATGAGAGCTGTGTTGGGCGGGTATTTGCCGAGGTTTTCCGCAAACATGCCAAGTTCGTTCACGCTTTTTGTTTTATCAAGATGGATGTATAGGTTAATGGCGGTAGCAGCAAGTTCCTGCTGTATCATTATGGGTTTGTTATTTAAAAAAACAGAAATGGTGTCGCCATCAATTTCCCCGTTATCATAAAAGCTCACCCTGATAGAATCTGAACTCACAAGTATGTCGTCCGCATAAATATTTTTTCTTGACTCAAATTTTTTAACCAGGGAGTTTGTAAACTCAATGGTGGTTTGTTTTGGGGGACCGGTTGCTACGGAAGGATCCTGCTTTTGTGTAGGCGTTTTTTTTATATCGGCTTTTTTAATTGCCACACCGTTTTCATTTACAGAACTATCAGCAACCTGCGGCACAGGTTGTCCGTTCATAACGATCACATCTTGAGGCAATGGTTGCCAAAATTTTCTTGTAACGGCATACTTTGGCAGCGCATCTGCATTATCATCATCCTTGCTGCCAAAATTGAACTGAATTTGAAGTTCAGGACAGGTGTAGCGATATTTGGCAGTGGTAGCAAAATATCCGTAAATACTACTTTTAACCTTCGATACCATAAGCACTCCGGTAAAGTCCATATAGCAGTTTACACCATCAATATCCTTAGCTCTGAAATATGTGATAGGAATATTATCTATAGTTATGGTTCGCGTTTTTTTTTCATAATTACCATGTATGTAAATACTTTGGTAGCCGTTCTTAAAGTAATAACCAAGAATGCCGGTCACCTCATCTCCTTTTTGTTGTATGATCAATTCTGCCAGGTAGTTATTATGTTCTCCCGATAAAACAATATCTGCATAACCAAACCAGCTACCCGTAACGGTTTGCGGGTAAATGGCTGTTTGCATAAGTAGGATTAGCAAAAGTGCCGGCAGTAATCTTTTTAACATGAGATTATTATAGGTTACCCATTATTAAATATTTGAACAAAAGCGTTGAATAGCCACAATTTAAGGAATCGGAATTTTACGGTTAAGTAAGAATGGAGTTAACGTATTTTCACTGATATTAATTTGGCATGTTACGTTCAATATACATGATCATAAGGGCGGATGATTTTTTTTGGTTATCAGCGGTATTGCTACTATTGAGCATCCGTTGTGTCACTCACTTGTACGGTAGTAATTCTATTGGGCAATGGGTATCAACCTTTATATATGGCAAAATCCATACCATGTATGGAGTAATATAAACTCTGCCAAACCATAACGCAATTTTTACTGTATTATTTTCGCTCCTGCTTTTTTATCATTTCACATACCGCTTCATTTCCCGTTCAGTGTCTCGTTGTTTGATAGTTTCTCTCTTGTCATGCAGTTTTTTCCCTTTACCAAGGCCAATTTCAATTTTCGCGAGGTTTCTGTCATTAAAGAAAATACGTAGCGGAACTATTGTATAACCTTTTTCAGTGGTTTTTGATTGCAGTTTTTTCAGTTCTTTTTTTGTTAACAGCAGTTTTCTTTCTTGTGTGGGTTCATGTTTATATAATGTTCCGAAAGCATACTCGGAAATGTGAAGGCTTTTAATAAACATTTCCCCTTTGTGCAAATAGCAGTAACTATCATTAAAACTGGCTTTTCCCGCCCTCAGCGATTTTACTTCAGTCCCTGCTAATACAATGCCTGCCACATATTTATCTTCTATGTAGTATTCATGAAAAGCCGATCTGTTACGAATGTCTGCCATTTTGGGAGTTATGAGTTATGAGTTATGAGTTATGAGTTATTGGTGATTAATAAGATTATTTAAACAATAGCATTATAATTTTCAAGTTGTTCAAATTTACAATGACAGTTTTACTAAAAGCCCATCAACCATTAAACAACGTCAACAACGTCGATATTCTCTCTTTCAATATTTTTCTTTCAACAATAAAATCCAAAAAACCGTGTTCCAGTAAGAATTCGCTTTTTTGGAAGCCTTCTGGTAAGTCTTTTTTTATGGTTTCTTTAATTACACGCGGTCCTGCAAAACCGATCAAAGCGCCGGGTTCTGCAATATTCAAATCGCCAAGCATACCAAAAGAAGCGCAAACGCCGCCAAAAGTAGGATCGGTAAGAAAAGAAATATAGGGCACTTTAGCATCAGTAAGCTGCGATAATTTGCCCGACACTTTTGCCATTTGCATCAGCGAAAAGGCGCTTTCCATCATGCGGGCGCCGCCACTTTTGCTGATAATCATCAGTGGCGATTTATTCGCTATACAATAATCAATAGCCCTGGATATTCTTTCACCCATCACACTACCCAAAGAGCCACCAATAAATTCAAAGTCCATGCAGGCAATTACAAAATCCGCACCATCCACCTTGCCGGCAGCTATGCGTATGGAATCTGAAATGTCAGTTTTTTTCCACGATTCTTCCAGCCGCCTTTGATACGACTTTAAATCAGTGAATTGCAGAAAATCTTTTGAATGAATGTCTTCAAACATCAGCTGATAAGCGTCATTATCAAAAATGATCTCAAAATATTCCGAGCTGCCAATACGATGGTGGTAATTGCATTTTGGGCACACATACACATTGTCTTTCAACTCATTAACTGTGCATATATAGTTGCATTCAGGACATTTTGCCCAAAGCCCTTCTGGTGTTTCTTTTTTTTCGGAAGTACTGGTTAAAATTCCCTTCTTGATGCGCTTGAACCAACTTGATTTTGATTCTTCATTCTGGCCATCTTCACCGGCTAGATTTGGAGAAAAATCTTCTTCGTTTTTTTCCATGCGTTTAAAAAGTTTTAAAAATGGGTCGCTAAGATAGGAATTAGGACTTAGAAATTAACAATTACATCCTCTTCAAACCAATGTAATTGAATTGCAGGCTAAATAGCCGTTGTCCGGTTTTCCATAAGTGAATAGAAGGTTTTCAAATATTTTAGAGCCAATCTCTTTATATAATATGTAATGCTGTTTGCCGGTTTTAAATTGCGATAACAAAAATACGTGCTTGCTATAATCGTGAATTATTTTTTGTTAGCCAACTGTAGCGCCATGATTGGGCTTTTGTTGTGTCACTCACTTGTACGGTAGTAATTCTATTGAGCTAGTGATGAGTGATAAGTTGTAAGTTATAAGTGCTTTCAACTTTCAACTAAGAAAAAGTTGCCATGAAATACTACCGATGAACGAAATGCGACGCAACGATGATGCCATGAAATACTATCGCTTGTACCATAAAAATTACAGCTTTCGCCAATAAAATAACAAAGGCCCTATAAATACTACTGCTGTTCCAAAAATATTTGCTCATACAGTTTCTACCATTATAAAAAATAAAAATTCAATCATATGTTTGTGTTAAAGCTCAAATATTGATGCAATAATATTTCATATTCAAAAGTAATGCGATTAAACTGAATTTTATTTATACAAAAAAGAATTATCATAGAATTGTCATAAAAAGTTGTTGCGAAACGCGGGTTGAAATGCTAAGTGTATTATTTTTGCACCGTTCAAGAAATTTATCGCTGTATGATTTCCTGCGAGATCAAAGATTAAGGTGCCTAACTACAGGACATATGGCCCGGAAACCAGAAACTTTTCCTTAAAATAAACGAACTTTTAGCATCGTTTTCCATTAATTATTTTAAGGCCTCTTAAAAAGATAAAATAATAGTTTGACATGAAATGGTCTGAATTCTTTACGTCCTCAATCGGCAAAAAATTTGTAATGGCACTTACAGGAGGTTTCCTGATTCTTTTCCTGGTTGTGCATGCAGGCTTAAATGCTTGTGTTTTCGCTACTTTATTCGACAGTGATGATCACGGCGCCATGTTCAACAGGGCCGCGCACTTTATGGGCGCCAACTGGGTACCACGTTTGTTGGAAATTGGTCTGTTCGTGGGCATTTTACTCCATATTATACAAGGCTTTGCGCTTGTATTGAAAAACCGCCGAACTCGTAGTGTTGGTTATGCTGTAAATCTTGGCAACCGCGGCAGCCGCTGGTACAGCCGCAGTATGGGTTTGCTGGGCACTTTGTTATTCCTCTTCTTAATAATGCACATTTCGCATTTCTGGGTGCCTTCACGTATTACAGGTTTGGAAGAAACAATAATAGACGGTCGTCCTTACCATGATATGTTTATAAAGATGGTTGAAGTATTCCAAAATCCGATAATTGTTGGTTTATACCTGGTAGGATGTATTTCTTTATTGTTCCACTTACTTCACGGTTTTCAAAGTGCCTTCAGAACATTAGGCGTTGTTAATAAAAGATATATGACAATGATCCAGGCTACAGGAGTTGTTTTCTCTTATGTAATAATAATTGTGTTTGCTCTTATGCCTATCAGCATGTATTTAGGCTGGGTAAAATAAGAAGATGAAGTGTTTGGTGTGTAGATAAAAAACAGATTAAAATATTTAGACAATAATGGGCCAGGAATAAAGAAATTTATACTTCCGGCCTGCAAATTTTCAAATTCATATGCTGAACTCAAAAATTCCTGCCGGTCGCCTCGACCAAAAATGGAGTGACTATAAAGGACACGTTAAGCTGGTAAACCCTGCCAATAAACGCAAACTTGAAGTTATTGTAGTAGGTACAGGTTTGGCAGGTGCTTCTGCTGCTGCATCTCTTGGTGAGTTGGGTTATAAAGTAAAAGCTTTCTGCTTTCAGGATTCTCCGCGTCGTGCGCATAGTATTGCTGCACAAGGCGGTATCAATGCAGCAAAGAACTACCAGAATGATGGTGATAGTGTTTTCCGTTTATTTTATGATACAGTAAAAGGCGGCGACTACAGGGCCCGCGAAGCCAATGTGTACCGTCTTGCTGAAGTTAGCGCCAGCATTATTGACCAGTGCGTGGCGCAGGGTGTGCCTTTTGCCCGCGAGTATGGCGGATTGCTTAGCAACCGTTCTTTTGGCGGAACACAGGTTCAACGTACTTTTTACGCAGCCGGACAAACCGGCCAGCAGCTTTTGATTGGCGCTTACCAGGCTTTGGAACGCCAGGTATCACTAGGTACCGTTGAAATGTATTCCCGCCACGAAATGCTGGATGTGGTAATTATAGATGGTAAAGCCCGTGGTATTATTGTGCGCGACCTTGTTACCGGGAAATTGGAACGTCATTTTGGACATGCTGTCTTGCTTTGCACAGGCGGTTATGGAAATGTGTTCTACCTTTCTACCAACGCGATGGGCTGCAACGCTACCGCTGTTTGGAAAGCTCACAAAAAAGGAGCCTATTTCGGAAATCCATGCTTTACGCAAATTCACCCAACCTGTATTCCGGTTTCCGGTGATTACCAGTCAAAGCTGACTTTGATGTCGGAATCATTGCGTAATGATGGCCGTATCTGGGTTCCTAAAAAACAAAACGACAATCGCAAACCAACCGATATTCCGGAAGACGAAAGAGATTATTACCTTGAAAGAAGATATCCTGCTTTCGGAAACCTCGTTCCTCGTGATGTGGCGAGCCGTGCGGCCAAAGAAAGATGTGACGCTGGTTATGGTGTAGGATCTTCAAAACAGGCCGTTTATCTTGATTACGCGGATGCAATTAATCGGTATGGTAAAATAGAATGTGGTAAACATGCCATAGAAAATCCATCTCCGGAAGTGATCAGGGAGCATGGTATGGCTGTTGTAAAAGAAAAATACGGCAACCTGTTTGATATGTATGAAAAGATAACAGGTGAAAACCCATACGAAGTGCCTATGCGTATTTACCCTGCCGTTCACTATACAATGGGTGGATTGTGGGTAGATTATGAATTAATGACCACCATACCCGGCCTTTATTGCCTTGGCGAAGCTAACTTTAGCGACCACGGCGCCAACCGCCTGGGTGCATCTGCCTTGATGCAGGGCCTTGCTGACGGATACTTCGTTATTCCTTATACTGTAGGAAACTACTTGGCAGATGAAATTGCTACCAAGCCAATTTCATTGGATCACCCTGCATTTGTAGAAACTGAAAAAACAGTAGCAGACCGCATTAACCAGTTGAAAAACATCAACGGAAAACAAACTGTTGAAAGTTTCCACAAACGCCTTGGAAAGATAATGTGGGACAAATGCGGTATGGCACGTAACGCAAAAGGCTTACAGGAAGCAATTAAGGAAATACAACAACTGAAAAAGGAATTTTGGAGCGATCTTAGAGTTCCGGGCGATATAGAAGAAATGAATCCTGAGCTTGACAAAGCCAGTCGTGTGGCAGACTTTATGGAGCTTGGCGAATTGATGTGTATAGATGCCTTACACCGCAATGAAAGCTGCGGCGGTCATTTTCGTGAAGAAAGCCAAACAGAAGAAGGCGAAGCAAAACGCGATGATGCAGAATTTACCTATGTAGCCGCATGGGAGTTTAAAGGTGAGCATCAGTGGGAAATGCACAGAGAAGATCTGGCATTTGAAGTAGCGAAACCAACTCAGAGAAGCTATAAGTAATTTGAAAATTTGAGAATGTGGTAATTTGAAAATGCCTTCTGTGCCACATTTACTCAATTTTATAAATTATATTAATGTTTTAATTGAATGGTTGATGTAAGCTGGACAGGAGTTTTAAGATAAGATATGAGAAATGATAGGCAGAATGTGATTGCTGATAAAACAATAGCTTTTTCTTTGGAGATCATTAAGTATTGTGAAGTTCTTGAACATAATAGAAAATTCGTAATCTCTAATCAGCTTTTAAGATCAGGAACTGCAATTGGTGCAAATGTTTTTGAATCTCAAAATGCTGAAAGTAAAGCGGATTTTATTCATAAAATTAAAATTGCAGCAAAAGAAGCCAGTGAAACATTATATTGGCTGACTTTGTGCCAAAAAAGCGAAACTTACAAGTTTGAAGAAACATTAATTCTAAAATTGGAAGAGATATTAAGGATTTTATCAAAAATTATCTCTTCGTCAAAAGAAAAGGTTTCTACACTTTAAGTGAGATGTTATGGCAGCATTTTCAAATTTTCAAATTTTCAAATTAGCATATTTGCAACATGGAACATTATAACATGAATCTCACACTCAAAGTGTGGCGCCAGAAAAATAACAATGCAAAAGGTGGTTTTGAAACTTATCAATTGAGTGATATTTCCTCAGAAATGTCTTTCCTGGAAATGATAGATGTGCTGAATGAGCAGTTGATTACAGAGGGGAAAGATCCTGTTGCGTTTGACCATGATTGCCGTGAAGGTATTTGTGGAGCCTGTTCCATGTATATAGATGGTAAGCCTCATGGCCCATGGAAAGCCAACACTGTTTGCCAGTTGCACATGCGTGCATATAAAGATGGCGATACCATTACTATAGAACCCTGGAGGGCTAATGCTTTCCCGGTAATTAAAGATTTGGTGGTTGACAGAGGTGCGTTTGAGCGTATTTTACAAGCCGGTGGTTTTATTTCTGTGAATACCGGCAACGCGGTTGACGCCAACGCTATTCCAATCGAAAAAGATAAAGCAGATGCTTCCTTTGCTGCTGCTGCTTGTATAGGTTGCGGGGCATGCGTGGCAGCTTGTAAAAATAGTTCTGCTATGTTATTTGTATCTGCAAAAGTTTCTCACCTTGCTCTATTGCCGCAAGGTGCGCCTGAGCGCAGAACTCGTGCTTTGGCAATGATAGCGCAAATGGATAAAGAAGGCTTTGGCTCTTGTACTAACACCGGCGCTTGCGAAGCGGTTTGTCCTAAAGAGATATCTCTTGTAAATATTGCCCGCCTGAATTCAGAATATTTGGGTGCCGGTTTAACAATTGATAATTAAGAGTTTTACAATAAAATGTTTGTGAAAACCGCCGTCAAGGCGGTTTTTGCGTTATAGCAAGTTATTGCTCCGTGCCGGCTTGGCCGGGGAATGTGAGAATGTAGAAATGAATTTGAAAATGCGTATTCATATTTCGCACGGTATAAAAATGTGCAGTGTTTTTTGGGGCCGGCGGTAGTGCTACTATTGAGCATCGTTGTGTCACTCACTTGTGCGGTAGGAACTTTAGTGAGCAGTTGACAGCGGGCAGTTGGCAGTAGGGAAATCAGAAATCAGAGGTCAGAAGACAGCTACAGAATGTCACATCCTGAAAAAAGTAGACAGTTTTTTGTTGATTATCACGTACCTGGCGCAAGCGTGGTAACTGAGCCAAGTGTATAGCCAAGCTTGTACCTTACCGGCAAATTGCTTCTTTCTCGTTGGTTGTTGGTGTGCCTTCGCACGATAGCCACCCTACACACGCAACAACGGCAACTCTCAACCATTCTTGTTTATACAGCTTCTCTACTGCCCACTGCCAACTCACAAAACTCATTACCCGATCCATAGCATTACTACCGCACAAGTGAGTGACACAACGATGATGCCATGAAAAGCTGAAGTTTGTTCCATAAAAAAATTATCGCTTGTACCATGACCAAAATAAAACAATAGATGCCCTGGAAAAAGTACTGAAGGTTCATAAAATATTATGGCACTTTGTCGCATGCCCAAAAATCTACTTTCTGCGAAATGTCTATTTTTGGTACTTATTTTCATGTACTTAAAAACATATTTTATGGCTGTCAGTAAAAAAACGTACAGAAAGAAAAAGGTTGCTCCCGATTATAGAAGGAACAAACGCAAAAAGAAAGAAGTTCCGTATTCGCACAAGCCGATGGATATGACTGAGGATGAATGGCAAATAGCATTGAGAAAACAAATTGCCGTAAAAGAAATTTTTGGAATAACTAATATTGGATACGAAGAAGTATATAGCGATTATAATGTTCATAGCGCTAAATCAAATAAGATTTATAAAGTAGCTATACGCAGTGAAGATAATAAGTTGAACTACTGTTCCTGTTTCGATTTTAAAACTAACCAGCTTGGTACTTGCAAGCATATTGAAGCGGTATGGGCGAAAATAAAAAAGAAACGCGGCATCAAACCTTTGATTAAAGAAGTGCCTGCGATTTCCTATACCTCAATGTTCATTTCTTACGCAGGAATGCAAAAAGTAAAATTGCGCATTGGAACGGAAAATGCAAAACAATTTAAAGAGTGGGCAAAGAAATATTTTACCGGAAATTATACTTTGTTGCCACAATCGTATGATAAAATTGATGTGCTGCTCCAAGAAGCGCAGGCTATCCATCCCACGTTCCGGTGTTATGATGATGCTTTGCAACGCATACTGGAAGTGCGTGAAAAACACAAGAGACAACAGCTTGCGGAGAATGAGGATATTTTGGAAGATGTGGTTGCTGCAAAACTTTTTCCATACCAGCAAAAAGGAGTTTTGTTTGCGTTTAAGGCGGGGCGGGCTATTTTAGCAGATGAGATGGGATTGGGAAAAACCTTGCAGGCTATTGCGTGGGCTATGCTGATGCGTAAAGAAACGAATACTGAAAAGGCTGTGATCGTTTGCCCCACATCATTAAAATATCAGTGGAAATCTGAAATAGAAAAATTCACTGATGGGAAAGCGACTGTAACAGTGGTGGAAGGCAATCTTACTGCCAGGATGCGATTATATGAAACCGACGAATCGTTTTTTAAGATCGTAAGTTATCATGTAGCAGGGAGCGATTGGAAGTATATAAATGAAATGCAGCCCGACATAATTATACTTGATGAAGCACAACGAATAAAAAACTGGCGGACAAAAACCTCTTTCAACATAAAGCAGCTTCAATCGCCATATGCGCTGGTACTTACCGGCACTCCGCTGGAAAATAAAATTGAAGAATTGTACTCAATAGTGCAATTTGTTAATCCTTTACTTCTTGGTTCTTTATATAAATTTCTATCGGCGCATGCCCTTACAGATGATGAGACCGGGAAAGTAACCGGTTATAAGGCCTTAAATGAAATTGGTGAGCAACTATCGGACATACTTATACGAAGAAGAAAAAAAGAGGTGCTAATGCAGTTGCCCAAACGGATGGATAAAAATCTGTTTGTTCCCATGACGCCGATACAAGCAGAAATGCACAGCGAGTACCAGGAGATTGTTGCCAAACTGGTGCATAAATGGCGGCGTATGCGTTTCTTAAGTGAGCAGGACAGGCAGAAACTTATGGTGACTCTGAATCTTATGCGCATGGTTTGTGATAGTACGTATATTGTAGATCAGGAAACTAATCACCAAACAAAATTGAATGAGCTATTTAATATTTTAGAAGAAATTTTGGCGATTGAAGGAGAGAAAATAGTAGTATTCAGTCAGTGGGAACGAATGACAAGGCTGGTTGCGAATGAATTAACAGCCAAGGGAGTTGGTTTTGAACATTTGCATGGTGGTGTTCCCGGAAATAAAAGAGAAAAACTTTTTACCAATTTTAACAACGATCCGCAGTGCAGAATTTTTCTTTCCACTGACGCGGGTGGTGTGGGATTGAACTTGCAAAGTGCCGCGTATCTTATTAATCTTGATATTCCATGGAATCCTGCTGTTCTGGAACAGCGTATTGGTAGGATATACCGGATGGGACAAAAGAAAAATGTGTCGATCATCAACCTGGTATCCCAGGATACTATAGAGCATGGAATGCTTGCCAGGCTTAAGTTTAAAGCCACATTGGCAGAAGGTGTGCTGGATAATGGAGATGATTGCATATTCCTGGGTGAGGATCGCTTCAAGGCGTTTATGGAAACTGTGGAAGAAATTACAAAAGTTGATGATATTGTTCAACCGCAACCATACACTTTCGATGAAACGGAAGAAAGTGAAATTTCTGAAAATGGCACCAGGCCAGATGAGCCGTTAAATGTGGAAGATGTAATTAAAATGGAGGATAATGAATCTTCGGATAATAAAAACGGTAATGAACAAACGAAAATAAATGATTCTTCTGAAACGCTTATCAATACAGGAATGAGCTTCTTTTCAAAACTTGTTCAAACTTTGGCTGATAAAAGCGCAACGGAAGAATTGGTAAAAACCATTACGGAGAAGGACGAAAAAACCGGGAAGACATATATTAAGCTACCAGTGGAAAATGAAGATATTATAACCAATGGTTTGAACCTGCTGGCCGGGTTATTAAAGGGATTTAAGTAATAAACAGTGTTAAAAGGATTTACAGGATTTAATATATCAGTAAGCGGACTGCATACAATAATCCTGTAAATCCTGTCTAATTATAAAAGGATCACTGTATCCATTGCACACAAACCGGGCTGGCTATTTCAATTCGTTTATTTGTATCCGTTAGTAATCCTGTTTTTTTATCCACTTTAAAAATTACTACATTATTGCTTTGTTGATTGGCTACCAGCAGAAAATTTCCCGAAGGATCGAAATTGAAATTGCGTGGTGTGAGGCCCAGTGTAGATTGAAAGCCAACTGAAGTTAATTTTCCTGAAATCATATTTCGCTTGAAAATAGCTATGGAATTGGCATCGCCGCGGTTGGACGCATAAAGAAAATTTCCATCAGGCGAAATGTGAATGTCAGCAGCGCCAATGTCGCCGTTATAATCAACGGGATGCGTGGAGATAGTTTGTATTTCTGTAAACTGTCCTTCACTGTATTTATATACCACTACTTCGCCGCTCAACTCTGTTATTAGGTAAGCAAATTTTCCTGTCGCGTCAAATGTTAAATGACGCGGGCCACTACCTGCTTTTACTTTTACAAAAGGCGGCTTCATTGCGGTAAGCCTGCCTGTTGCAGCGTTGAAGCGGTATGCCATTATTTTATCGGTGCCAAGGTCGTTTACAAAAAGAAACCTGCCATCGGGTGAAAAAACGGTTGCGTGAGCGTGGGGTTTTTCCTGTCTTTGTGTGTTTGGCCCCGAACCTTCATCCTGAATTTTTTCGATGTGATCCCCAATGTTTCCATTCTTATCCACAGGATAAACCAGGTAGTTGCCTGTAGAATAGTTGGCTACGGTTATAAATTTTCCATTTTTGCTAACCGCCACATAGCAAGGCGATTCGCCGGAAGTAGGCTGTGTGTTTATGAATGAAAGCGAACCGTCTTTTTTGTCAAACGCGAAAGAAGTAACTGCGCCGGGGCCGTTGTCTTCATTTACTGCGTACACCATTTTTTTATCGGGAGATACTGCCAGAAACGACGGATTTGAAGTAGGTATAAAATTTACTTCAGTTGCTTCGCCGTTTTGCGAATTGAATTTGTACACATAAATGCCTTTGCTTTTTCTGCTGTTGGTATAAGTACCCAGCAGCAGGTATGGATTTGAAGATGGTATCATGGCGGATGTAGCTATTGTTTTTTTGTTCTTGTGCTGAGCAAACAAACCGGCAAACAAAAGAAGTGCGAGCGGGGTAATTATAATTTTTCTTATTAATGGTTTTTTCATGTTGAAACAAAAGTTTATAATAAAGTACATTTTTTTTTGTTACCAGCGGTATTGCTACTATTTGGCTTCTGTTGTGTCACTCACTTGTACGGTAGTAATTCTGTTGGGCGGGTGTTGGTTGTTGGCAAAGCCCGTGACTTCTGACTTCTGATTTCTGAAGTGTTTGCCGGTTCCGAAACACCGGCAACTTGTAACTTGCCTACTGCCTGTTGCCCACTAGAATTACCACCGTTGAAGAGTGCGACGCAACGGAAGTTTAATAGTAGCAATGCCGCCCGGCCCATAAAAAAATACATTTAAATGCCTGCCTGCTTAATAATTGTAAACTTTCAGCTTTCAATTATAATAAATTTGCAGTTTAAAATGAATTACAATTGAAATTATTTCCGGAATCGGCTGTTTACCAGTTGGAGTTTGATAAAATAAAGAGTTTATTGACTGCGCATTGCAAAAGCGAATATGCTAAAAGCAAGGCGGAGGATTTGCGCATTCATACAAAAAACGAATTTATACAGACCGAACTGAAACAAAGTCATGAATACAAACAGTTGATCTTAAATGCTATTTATTTCCCCAATGATTATACCCTCAACCTTACGAAAGACTTGAAGCTGCTGGGTATTCCGGGTGCGGTATTAACCGGAGAACAGTTTATGTTGATTAAAAAACTGTCTGAAAGTATTCAGAATATTTTTCGCTGGTTTGACGCGGAGCGCAGGATTGTATATGAAGCGATGACGAAAGTGATAGAAGGCACGCATTATGAAAAGTCGATTCAGCAATCTATTAATGATGTGCTGGATGATAACGGCAATGTGATGGACAACGCGTCTGATGAGCTGCAACGTATACGCATGGGCCTGTATCGCAAGCGTACTGAGCTGCGCCGCATTTTTGACCGTATTGTGCAAAAGCTGAACAAGCAGGGATATCTTGCGGATATTGAAGAAGCTTTCCTCAATGGTAGAAGGGTATTGGCCGTGTTTGCCGAACAAAAAAGAATGGTTAAAGGAATTCTGCATGGTGAAAGCGATACGCGGCGCACTACCTTTATAGAACCGGAAGAAACGATAGAGCTGAATAACGAAGTTTTTTCGCTGGAGCATGAAGAAAGCCGGGAAGTGTACCGCATATTGCGTGAGCTGACATCAAAGCTTTCCAAACACGCTCCGTTGCTGCAAAAGTATCATTCCATAATTGGCGAGTACGATTTTATAAGAGCAAAAGCAAAACTTGCTATTGACTATAATGGAGAATACCCCGTGGTGAATGATAAAGCCTATGTTCACCTGGTACAGGCCACGCATCCATTGCTTTATTTGTATAATAAAAAATCGGGCAAACTTACTATACCAGTTTCGGTAACGCTTGATGAAAAAAATCGCATACTTGTAATAAGCGGGCCAAATGCGGGAGGGAAAACCGTTACGTTAAAAACCGTAGGGCTGTTGCAAATGATGGTGCAGAGCGGTTTGCTGGTGCCTGTGCATCCATCTTCGCAAATGGGAATTTTCAAGCAACTGATGATTCATATTGGCGATACGCAAAGCCTGGAATTTGAGTTGAGTACTTACAGTTCGCACTTGAAGAACATGAAATATTTTATTGAAAATGCCAATGGAAAAACATTATTCTTTATAGATGAGTTGGGCAGCGGAAGTGATCCGAATTTGGGTGGCGCTTTCGCTGAAGTGATTCTCGAAGAGCTTGTACGCAGGCATTCATTTGGTATAGTAACCACGCATTACCTTAACCTGAAAGTAATGGCCAATAAAACGCCGGGCATTATTAATGGTGCAATGGCATTTGATGAAGCTAGTTTGTTGCCCATGTATAAACTGATTGTGGGTAAGCCCGGAAGCTCTTATACCTTTTCTATAGCAGAGCGCATCGGGCTTGATAAATCATTAATATCACGTGCCAGAAAAATGGTGGATGAAGGGCATTTCCGACTGGATAAATTACTCAACCGCACAGAGCAGGATCTTCGTGATATTGAAATAAAAGAAAAGGAATTAAACCAGCTTTTAAGAGAAAACGAAAAACTGAAAAAGGAAATGCAGGTGGTGATGGACAAGGAAAAGCATCGCCAACAGGTAGAAATTTTACGTCAGCAAAATAAAATAACCGAAGACCGCATCGCTTACCTGAAGGACATGGATCGCAAGCTGAAACAAATAATATTAGACTGGAAAAAAACTGACGATAAAGAAAAGGTGATGAAACACATTGCCGCATTGTTGTTCAAAAAAGATGAAACCAAAGTGGTGAACAAATTGCAGAAAAAGGTAGAGTCTAAATTTGATGAAGTGAAAGGAGAAATTGCTATAGGAAGTAAAGTGAAAATGAAGAAAAACCACCAGGTAGGCGAAGTGCTTGAAATACGCGGCAGAAAAGCGATTGTAAAAATAGGTTTGTTGCCCATGCAGGTAGATTTGAAAGATTTGGTAATGGTGAAGGAGAAGATTGTGGAAAGTTGAGGGGCGGGGTGCTACTGTTTTCGCTAACAACCCGCATCCCGCTCAATAGCATTACTGCCGTACAAGTGAGTGACACAACGATGCCTAATAGTAGCAATACCGCCGGTTACAAAATAATGAAGAAGAATAGAATGCTGTTAGATAAAACCGGAATTGTTATTGATAATCGAATTGGTAAAATAAAAATTGTAGAGTATTTTCAATAAGTAAAAATCACATTCAATGCTTGAATGTTTAAATGGCCGGGGAGAATGCTTGTTTTGCAAAGAAATGCTGAGCAAAACCGACATGTCGAAACATCTTGTTAAAGAAATAAAACAACAAGAAAAGGTCGCGAAACAAAAAAACTGCAAATCATATTTGGTAATGATAGAACCCGATAAAAGGTATTATGGTAAAAATGATTTCTTTTTATACTTATGGGTCGATGGCAATGAAACAATGGGCGATATTGATGATTTGCTTCGTGGTGTGTGGCTTGAATGTTGTCATCACTTGAGTGGATTTACAGACCCTTCCAAAAAAAGGAAAAGGCAGGCTTTGAGATTTACCAACTTATTAAATGATGATGCCTTCAGCGCTGTTGGATCAATTGGATCTGATGAAGAAGAAGAAATAATGGATATGGAAGCTAAAGATATTTTGGAAAAAGGGAAGGTGTTGGAATATCAGTACGATTATGGTTCCACAACTTATTTAACGCTTAAGGTTGTTGCAGAATTTGATATAGCTGTTTCCACGAAGGAAATGTTATTGTCACGTAATGAGCCGCTGGAAATTTTGTGTGATGAGTGTAAAACGGAAGTAGCGGTTAAAGTATGCGCGGTTGATGGAATGACCCTTTGTTCCAAGTGTGCGAAAAAACATAAAAAGGAATGTGAGGATTTTGCAGACTATGCTGCGATGCCAATAGTGAATTCTCCGCGCATGGGTGTTTGCGGCTATAGTGGTGGAGCTATTGATAAAAAACGCGACGGCGTATTTAAGAAGCAATCATAGCAAGCATTTTTTTATTATGGAACGGGCGGCGTTGCTACTATTAAGCATCGTTGTGTCACTCCCTTGTACGGCAGTAATGCTATTCGGCAATGTGAAGCATTCATGCATAAATTTATACTGCGTATTGTAAAATAAATTATCACTCAGCTTATAACGAAAATAGGAACAATTGCTGTTCCTATTTTCGTTGAATACAAAAACTTTATTCTAATCATTGAACTTTTTCTTAAGCTCCATCAGCTTGGCCTGGAACGGATTAGCCGGAGGTTTATTGTCTTTGTTCTTTCCGGTGGTTTGAGGTTTGTTTCGTTGAGGGTTATTGCTTTGTTGTTCCCTGCTTTTGGCAGGTTTGCTGTTGTCTTTCATACTCAGGCCTATTCTTTTTCTTGCCACATCTACTTCAGTAACGGTAACCATTACTTTTTGCTGCAATTTTACCGCTTCGTTAGGGTCGCTAATGTATGAATTACTAAGTTGCGAAATATGCACAAGTCCGTCTTGTTTTACGCCTATATCCACAAAGGCGCCAAAGTTGGTGATGTTGGTTACAATGCCCGGAACCGTCATTCCCACGCGAACGTCTTCAATGGTTTTTATGGTTTCGTCAAAATGAAATTCTTCAATTTGCGCCCGTGGGTCGCGACCTGGTTTTTCCAATTCTTTCAGAATATCTTCAATAGTAAATTCTCCAACTTTTTCGCTAACATATTTTTTGCGGTCTATTTTTTTTCGCAGTTCGCTTTGTTTCACCAAATCCTCTACAGAGCAGTTGAGGTCTTTAGCCATCGATTCCACCACGATATAACTTTCCGGATGCACGGCGCTATTGTCCAGCGGATTTTCGGCATTACGGATGCGTAAAAATCCTGCGCATTGTTCAAATGTTTTTGGTCCCATCAGGCTCACTTTTTTCAACTCATCGCGTGTTTTAAACGCGCCGTTCTTTGCGCGGTATTCCACAATGTTTTTTGCAAGTGTGGCGCTAAGTCCGGATACATAATGAAGCAGGTGCTTGCTGGCAGTATTCAGATCCACACCCACATGGTTCACGGCGCTTTCCACCACTTTGTCAAGGCTTTCTTTAAGGCGGGTTTGATTTACATCGTGCTGGTATTGACCAACACCAATTGATTTAGGATCAATTTTTACCAGTTCACTTAATGGATCCAGCAAACGGCGGCCAATACTTATGGAACCGCGAACGGTAACATCATGATCCGGAAACTCCTCGCGGGCCACTTCGGAAGCAGAATAAATAGACGCGCCGCTTTCGTTTACCATAAACACACTCACATGCTTTCCAAAATCAATATTGCGAACCAGTTGTTCTGTTTCACGTCCTGCCGTTCCGTTACCTACGCCTACAGCTTCTATATTGTGTTGGTTCACTAAATATTTCAGTTCGCGGATGGCTTCATCTGTCTGGTGCGGCGTTAATGTATAAATGGTTGTATTGTGAAGCAGATTACCCTGTTCATCGAGGCAAACTACTTTGCAGCCTGTACGATAGCCCGGATCAATTGCTAACACACGTTTTGAGCCAAGAGGGGAGGCCAGCAATAATTGACGCAGGTTTTCCGCAAATACATGAATGGCTTCTTCGTCGGCTTCATTTTTACTTACCAGGCGAAATTCGTTCTCAATAGACGGTTTAAGCAGCCTGTCAAAGGAGTCATCCACGGCTTTTTTCACTTCGCCGGCGGCGGTGTTATTGGTTTTTAAAAATATTTTTTCCAACTCTTCCACACCGGCGGTTTTGTCGATATTAATATCCATCACCAGGTAGCCTTCTTTTTCGCCGCGGCGAATGGCCAGTATGCGGTGCGATGGGCTTTGCGAAAGCGGTTCGTTAAACTCAAAATAATCGCGATATTTCTGAGCTTCGGCCTCTTCTTTTTTACTGCTTAGTACTTTTGCCTGCAATACCGAGGATTCTTTAAATATCTGCCGCACTTTATTTCTTGCCTGCTCGTTTTCGCTGATCCATTCCGCAATAATATCTCTTGCGCCCTGCAATGCTTCTTTATTGTCTTTCACAAGGTCGGTAATAAATTTCGCGGCTTCTTCTTCCGGGTTTTCATTGCCTTGCTCAAATAATAATTTCGCTAATGGTTCCAGGCCTTTTTCAATGGCTTGAGTGGCTCTTGTTTTGCGTTTTGGTTTGTAGGGCAAATAAATATCTTCCAGTTCGGTAGCATCAAAACAATCATCAATGCGCTGCTTTAATTCGGGAGTTAATTTACCAAGACCGTCGATGGTTTTAATAACCGTTTCTTTTCTTTTTTCAAGCTCGTTGAAATACTTAATTTCTTCCACCACATTGTTGATAACAACTTCGTCAAGGTTGTTGGTCGCTTCCTTTCTATAGCGGGCCATGAAGGGAATGGTGGCCCCTTCATGGTGCATGTCGTGAATGTTGACTACTTGCTTTACTGATAAACTTAATTTTTCAGCAGCCTTTTGTATATACTTCGGTTCCATGAATATTTTATTTTTAGAAACAGCTATTTAAAACGGGCAGCAAATGTAAGGATTTGAAATTAGTTGAAAGTTGAAAATTGAAAGTTGAAAGTGATTAAATAAGTGGAGAATGGAGAGTGGAGAATTGAGAATGTTTTAAGCATATATTGCATGTGAAAACAAAAGCACTCATTACTCATTACTCAAAACTCATAACTTGTTGAATAGCATTCCTGCCGTACAAGTGAGTGACACAACGATGATGCCATGAAAAACTACCGCCGGTACAAAAAATAACCTGGAAATTTTATTAGTGCAAGTCTTTTATAAGGAACCATTGAGTGGTACTTTAAAAACGTACCTCAATTATGAAAGTTTAATATTTTTTCTAAACCTGAATTATCAGCACTTTCAACTAAAAAAGTCCCCGCGGGGACTTTTTTCTATTCTTCAACTTTCGCAGTTTTCTTTTTTGTTTTAGGAGCCCAGATGGCCAGCATCCGTTTGCCTTCCATTTTCGGCATTCCTTCCAGAGCGCCGAATTCGGCTAACCGCTCGGCAAATTTCAACAACAATAATTCGCCCCTGTCTTTAAACTGGATGGCGCGGCCTTTAAACTGAACATACGCCTTTACTTTATTGCCTTCTTTCAGGAAGGTTTCCGCATGCTTTGCTTTAAAGTTAAAATCGTGATCGTCTGTATTAGGCGTAAAGCGAATTTCCTTTACCTCGGAAACTTTGGCTTTCGCCTTCATTTCTTTATCCCTCTTCTTCTTTTCGTATAAAAACTTATTGTAGTCGATTATTTTACAAACCGGCGGATCTGCGTTGGGAGAAATCTCTACAAGATCCATTTGCTGGTCCTGTGCCATACGCAGGGCTTCCTGAACGGAGTATATCCCCACTTCAACGTTATCTCCAACTAGCCTCACCTGTGGCACACGTATCATATGATTGGTGCGGTGTTCCTGTTGCTGCTCTTTTTTAAACCGGGGGTTAAAACCCCCTCTTGGTTTGGGTGGAAATGCCATATTTTTTTTACCCACAATCCGCTGACGGCAGCTCAACGGTTTTCGTGGTATACTTTCATTTTAATTTTATAAATCTGCCGCTTTGTTTAGAGAATTTTTAAGGTGTTATTCAACAAAAATTACACCGTTTTTATGTTTATTTTATAAAGATCAATCAAAAATACAAAGAAAACTAATGTTATTAATTTTTCTAATTAATTGTCAAATATACTTATTCAGGGTTTCTTTTTTCCTGAATTTCATCAACCGTAGCGGCTATAAATTCTTCAATTGTTTGCACTCCAACATCTCCTTTGCCATGGCGCCTTACCGCAACTTTGTTTTCGTTGGCTTCTTTTTCACCAACTACCAGCATATAAGGTGTTTTCATTAGCTCGGTATCACGTATTTTTTTACCAATTTTTTCATTGCGGTCATCGATCTCTGCACGAATTCCGGCCTTTTTTAATGACTTTAACAGATCATTGCAATAAGGTAAAAATTTATCGCTTATGGGTAGAATTTTGACCTGTAAGGGCGCCAGCCATAATGGGAAGCGGCCTGCGTAATGCTCAAGTAAAAAGCCTATAAAGCGTTCATGTGTACCCAAAGGCGCTCTGTGAATGATCAATGGAATTTCCGGTTCGTTATTCTGATTGGTGAACGACAACTTAAAGCGGCGTGGTTGCGCAAAATCTACCTGGTTGGTGGCCAATGTAAACTCGCGGCCAATGGTACTCCAGATCTGCACATCAATTTTAGGCCCGTAAAAAGCTCCTTCACCTTTTACTTCCACAAAAGGAATGTTGCTTTCAATAAGCACATTTCTCACCAGGTCTTCGGTTTCTTTCCACAATTCCGGCTCATCCACATATTTCTGTCCCAGCTTTTCAGGATCGTGTAATGACAGGCGCATCACGTATTTATCGATACCGAAAATCTTAAAATACTTCAGGTACATATCATTCACCGCACGAAATTCGGATGCAAACTGTTCTTTGGTGCAGTATATATGCGCGTCATTCATGTGCAGGCAGCGTACACGCATCAGTCCAAATAATTCGCCGCTTTGCTCATAGCGATAACAGGTGCCATATTCCGCTATTCGGTATGGCATATCGCGGTAGCTTTTTGGAATGGCATCGAATATTTTGTGGTGGTGCGGACAGTTCATCGATTTCAGATAGTATTTTTCACCTTCCATTTCCATTGGCGGATACATACTATCGGCATAATATGGCAGGTGACCGCTTGTCAGGTACAAATTTTCCTTTGCAATATGCGGTGTCACCACTCGTTTATAACCCGCATCCTCTTCAGTTTCTTTGGCCAGTTTTTCAAGTTCTTCTATAATGATGGTGCCATTTGGCATCCACAATATAAGTCCCTGGCCAATGTCGTCATTCATGGTATAAATACCAAGTTCTTTTCCCAGCTTGCGGTGGTCGCGTTTTTTGGCTTCTTCCAGCATATGCAGGTATTCATCCAGTTCTTTTTGCTGAGGAAAAGAAATGCCGTACAGCCTGGTAAGTTGTTTGTTTTTTTCATCTCCTTTCCAGTATGCGCCGGCGATGTTTGTAAGCTTAATGGCTTTAATAAGGCCGGTTTGCGGTATGTGCGGGCCGCGGCACAGATCAGTAAAATTACCTTGTGTATAAAAAGTAATAAATCCGTCTTCCAGGTTGTTCAGCAGATCCAGTTTATATTCGTCACCTTTTTCACTGAAATATTTTACCGCCTCATCTTTGCTGATCTCTTTGCGGGTATAAACATTATTTTTCTTTGCCAGCTCAGCCATTTTGGCTTCCAGTTTGCGCAAATCATCTTCGGTAATCTGATGATTGCCCAAGTCAATATCATAATAAAAACCTCCGTTTTCCAAAGCCGGTCCAACCCAGAATTTTACCCCCGGAAACAAAGCTTCCACCGCTTCCGCCATAAGATGCGCTGAAGAATGCCAGAAAGTAGCTTTTCCGTCCTTATCATCCCACGTAAGCAGCTTTAGCGCAGCATCATTTTGTATAGGACGTGTGGCATCCCATACTTCTCCATTTACACTTGCTGCCAATACTTTTTTCGCCAATCCTTCACTGATTGATTTGGCAATGTCCATTGCTGATGTACCCGGCTGATATTCTCTTACTGCGCCATCGGGAAATGTTACTTTTATCATTGTATATAGTTGATGGTTGTTGGTTGTAAATTGTTGGTTGCCTAACTAAAATAAATTTAATCTTTAAATTTCATGTTATTTTAATAAAAACTACTATGCATAAAGTCTAATAACCCTCAGCTAACAACTCTCCCCAACAGGGCTGCAAATTTAGCGAAGTATTGGCAGATATTTCTTTGTCATAGGTAAATTAGCCGGATCATTTACCATAAACAGCACAAATGTTAAAGTTATTATTATGGAACCGGCTGTAGAACCTTGATTGGGCTCCGGTTGTGTCACTCACTTGTACGGTTGGAACTCTAGTGGGCAGTTGACAGTGGGCAGCGGGCTGTAGAGAAATCAGAGGTCAGTGTTATGTCCTGAAAAAAGTAGACAGTTTTTTTAGTTGTTTATCCTGCACCTGGCGCTAACATGTCGAACAGCACTGTTGTTTAACCACAAGGGGCACAATAGAGGCTCAAGGTACACAAGGGTTTGCTGAACTGTTACCAACCTTGTGTGCTTTCTTGGTGCCCCTTGTGGTTAAAATAAATTGAGAATGGAGAGTTTAGAATTGAGAATGCTGTATAGTTGAAAGTTGAAAAAAATGTTGAGATTACGAATATCCGCTTTGTGCGCGGACTCCCTTCTCCTTTGGAGAAGGGCCGGGGATGAGGCAGCTCAATAGCATTCCTACCGCACAAGTGAGTGACACAACGATGCTTAATAGTAGCACTACCGCCGGTTCAAAAAAAATTAACGAAGCGTTTATTAATAGATTCTTGTTCAAATTGACATAACAACGAACTTTTACGTAATTTCCAAAATGTTTATGCGATCCATTACCACATTGTTTTTATTAATACTGTTTTATTGCGCCTCGGCACAAAATGTTACAGGTATTTGGCGCGGTCATTTTATTAACAATGAACGTGTGAACCAGATGTTGAATATTCTTGATCGATACCGGTTTGAAGTGCAGATTGCGCAATCCAATAAAGTGCTGGAAGCGATTACTTATTCGTATAGAAATACTGAGTTTTATGCCAAGGCTTCAGCTAAGGGGTCAATAAATCCGGCGACAGGTAAGGTGCGTATAGTGGAATTGAAATTAATTGAAGTGCGGAAAGGCTTTAACACATTTGTATGCAGTATGGATTGCATGCTTACCTGGTCCCGATCGGGTAATGAAGAATTTTTGGAAGGTACATATGTGGCAAGCAGCACCACCGATAGCAGCTATTGCGGCAGAGGAACGGTTTTCTTAAGAAGAGAAGTGAAGTCGGATTTTTACAAGGAGCCGTTTGTGGTGGCTAAAGAAAAAGAAAATGCCAAAAAAGCATTGGCGGCAAAGCCATCGGCCAAACCGAATACTTTAGCAAATAAAACACCTGCAAAGCCTGCCACAACTACACGGCCAAATACTACGGCGAAGAAACCGGCTTCCACTCCTAAGCCGCCGACTCCGGTTACAAAGCCACCGGCGCCTTCGAAACCGTTAACACCACAGACTGTAGAACCATTGGCTAAAACGGATAATGCTCCGAAAAATATAGTCATTACTCCCGGAAAAAATTTTTCTACAGTAGCTCCGCCCGTTTTAAAAAGCAGGAAAAACGAAGTGGTTCAAACTATTACGGTTAATACCAAAACCGTTGAGTTATACATTTACGATAACGGTACAATTGATCATGATACTGTTTCGGTGTATGTAGATAACAAGCAGGTGGTGGCAAGGCAAATGTTGAGAGTGGAACCGATTATTGTAAAAGTTGAGCTTGATGATGTTAACGATTATCATGAAGTGGTTATGGTAGCGGAAAATCTTGGCGATATACCGCCGAATACTTCACTAATGGTGGTGAAAGCCGGAGATCAACGGTATGAAGTACGCATTTCATCCAACGAACAAAAAAATGCTGTAGTCATATTCAGGTACAAATCATCGAATAATTGAATTATTGAATCATTGAAGGGGGCTTCAAATTCATTTTCCACATTTAAAAAGGTTTGCTTAAAAAAAACGCTGCGAACCATTCCTTTTGCATTTTCAAATTAGCACATTTTCACATTTTCAAATTAATTTCCCCATTCCTCCTCTTGCATTTATGAATTTTTTTTCTTAACTTATCACCTCTTAAAATTATGATTGCTATGAAAAAAGTATCAGACATTTTATCACAAAAAAAGTATTCATTAATTGCTGTTACGCCGGAGACGACAGTGTTGGAAGCCTTAAAAGTTATGGCTGAAAAGGATATCGGTTCTGTGTTGGTGATGAATGGGGAGGAGTATGCCGGATTGCTTACCGAACGCGATTATTCGCGGAAAATTATTTTAAAATCAAAATCTTCTACCGATACCACGGTTTCAGAAATCATGTCTGTGGGGTTGCCCAGGATCACTCCGGAAAATTCTATTGATGTATGTATGCAGTTGATGAGCGAACACAATATTCGCTATTTGCCGGTGTTTGAAAATGAAAAAGTGTGTGGAATTATTTCGGTAAATGATGTGATTAAAGCGATTGTTACGCACCAGGAAGAAACGATTGCGCATTTACAGAGTTACATACACTCGTGATCAATTAATAATTATTAATGAATAATTAGTAAAACTAAATGAGGCGGGAAGCCTTCAATAATTCAATGATTTAATAATTTGCGGCTGATTGTTTATGTATCTCAAAACACCTCCGGCAGAGGTGTTTTGAATTTATTAGCTTTTTTATAAAAAGTCCTTTTCTGATATGAATGTTCTAAAATAATTCGCATATTTGTATTTGTACGATGTTGAAACATTTTTCACATATCAGCCAATTTCGATTCCGTTTACTAGCGGTGCAACATGTTTTCCAGGATGAAAACATTGTTACAGGGCTTAGCAGCGTACATAAAAAAAATAACATTCAGCTTAAGGACGCAAGCACTTTTCCCTGGTCAGATTTACAATCCAACTAATATTCACATCTAAGGCCGGGGTGATTTTCAAAACATTATTGTAAAAATATTTTAGCTTTTTCATTAAGGTTTTCATTTTTCTTATATAAAACTTCTCATATGAAACAACAAACATTAATAATTCACGAAAGGGACTATCAGTTATTGATGTCATATATAAAAAATCCCGGTACTGCGGCTTTCGACAGGCAGAATGCCAGCAAACTAAAAGGGGAACTGGAAAAGGGGAAACTTATGGATGAAGCTCATTTTCCGGTGAATGTGGTAAGGCTGGGATCGAAAGTGATCACCCTGGATAAAAGTACCAATAAGGAACTGAATTTTACGCTTGTACTGCCTGAGCAGGCTAGTATAAAAGAAGGTAAGATCTCCATTTTCGCACCCATAGGAACTGCATTACTTGGTTATAAGAAAGGACAGGAGGTTAAATGGCAAATGCCTTCGGGTGAAAAAACGCTGTTTGTGAAGGAAGTGTTCAATGCTTAAGGTAGCTGTAAGTGGGCGGTTAGCAGCAGGCAGTAAGAAATAAGTGCAACAATTTGTTCCGGCAGTTCATTCATTCATTTTTGCGTACATATAAAAACCGGTGATCAAAACTGCCCGCTGCCCACTGTTTACTGCCCACTTTTCTGTAGGTTTGCCCCGAACTTTTTTTAAAACATGAAACGACTCTTTTTCTTATCGGGTATATTGCTTTTGATTGTATCCTGTAACAATAATCCTTCCGGAAGTACTAATAATGAACCGGCAGTTTTGGCCGATCCCCCTGCTATGCAATATTCTGTGGTGAATGTGTATCCACATGATACAGCCTCTTTTACACAGGGGTTGGTAATTCATAATGGGAAAATGTATGAAAGCACCGGAGGTTCGCACGAATACCCTCCTAACAAATCATGGGTAGGAATTGTGGATATGAATTCGGGGAAAATATTGCAAAAAGCACCGTTAGATCCAGCGTTTTTTGGCGAAGGTATTACCATACTGAATGAAAAAATATACCAACTTACATGGCAAAGCCATAAAGGATTTGTGTATGATGCAAAAACACTTGCCAGGCTGCAGGAATTTCCTCTGAAAACAGAAGGGTGGGGCATTACAAACGATAGTACGCATCTCATCATTTCTGATGGTTCAAGTAATTTGTATTTTATAGATCCTACAACATTTGCTACCGCAAAAGTGTTAGGTGTAACTGATAATAATGGTCCTGTTTCCGATTTAAATGAACTGGAATATATAAATGGTGTGATTTACGCCAATAAGTGGGAGTCGAATTATATTTATAAAATTGATCCTTCAAACGGTAAAGTACTCGGTAGAGCCGATCTGACAAATCTTGTAAGTCAATATATGAAGGACTTACGCAACGATAGAATGGATGCGGTATTAAACGGTATAGCTTACGATGCCGCAACCGGTAAAACATATATCACCGGTAAACTTTGGCCGAAATTGTTTGAAGTGAAATTTCAGTAGAAGAAATGAGAAATCAGATGTCAGAGGAAATTTCTATTAACCAAATCTCTGACTTCTGATTTCTTTCTTAACCAATAAAAATCTCCTTATGCCCCTACAACCTATTATTATTGAAAAAGTTTACAATGTTCCTGTGGAGCGTGTTTGGAACGCGCTTACCAACAAGGAAGAAATGAGAAAATGGTATTTTAATGTTTCTGATTTTAAGCCGGAGCCGGGGTTTGAATTTCAGTTTTCCGGCCAAAGCGATGGTCAGGAATATGTGCATCTCTGTAAAGTAACTGATGCTGCTGTGAATAAAAAGATCGCATATACTTGGACGTATCGTGATTATGCCGGTAATTCTCATGTAACCTTTGAGTTGTTTGATGAAAACGGCTCTACAAAGGTGAAACTAATACACGAAGGCATTGAAACCTTTCCCGCAAATCTTAAAGATTTTTCCAGGGAAAGTTTCATGGGCGGCTGGACGCACATTTTGAATGAAGCACTTGCGAAATATCTCCAATGAGCGAAATATTGAATAATTGATGTTTAGGTTGTGCTTTAGTGTGTTATTGGAACATTATTTAGTTTATGGCTTTTTATTGTGGGCCAGGCATTGTTGCTACTATTAAGCGGTCGTTGCGTCGCACACTTGTACGGCAGGAATGCTATTGGGCAATGTGATGAGTAGGCGTCATTATTCAGTTACACACTACAAACAAGCAATACATTAAAAAAACCGCTACTTCTGAAAACTTTTGGCTACGAGAGTGAAGAATTACATTAATTAAAAATTAAAATTATGGCAAGCATCAATCCTCACATTAATTTCAACGGCAATGCAGAAGAAGCATTCAACTTTTATAAGTCAGTATTTGGCGGAGAGTTCACAAGAATAATACGGTTTAAAGATTTAAAAAGTGCCGAATTTCAAGTAGCGGAAAATGAAGCTAATAAAATAATGCACATTGCTTTACCAATCGGTAAAAGTATTTTAATGGCTAATGATGTACCTGAAATAATGGGACGAACAAACGAAAATGAGAACAGAAGCAAAATTGTAATTAGTGCAGAAAGCAAAGAAGAAGCTGACAAATTATTCAATGGACTTTCGGCAGGCGGACAAATTGAAGTTCCTATTTCTGATAGCCCTTGGGGTTCATATTTTGGTATGTTTAGAGACAAATATGGAATTGAATGGATGGTAGATTTTGCCCCGGATTATAAAGGGTGACTTTCAATTTTTAATCATTTTTCGTGATATTTATCATCCTTTTTTATGACTAATGTTCGGAACTTTGCGCACATTTTTAAAAAGCGTATAGAATGAACAGAGGCAAAGCAATTGAGTTATTAGCTCCGGCAGGCAATTTTGAATCGTTAACTGCGGCTATACAAAATGGCGCCAACGCGGTGTATTTTGGCGTAGATCAATTGAATATGCGGGCGAGGGCTACCATGAATTTTACATTAAGCGATCTGGCTGATATTGCAGCCAAATGTCACCAGCACAATGTGAAAGCTTATCTTACGCTTAATACGATTATATACGACCACGATCTGTCTCTTATAAAAACCATTATAAATAAAGCAAAAGCCGCCAGAATTGATGCGGTAATAGCCGCGGATCACGCTGTTATCGCATATGCTGGTTCTGTTAAAATGCCTGTACATATGTCCACCCAGGCCAACATTTCAAACATTGAAACCATAAAGTTTTTTGCGCCTTTTGCTGATGTGATGGTGCTGGCTAGGGAACTGAGTTTAAAACAAGTGGCAACTATTTGTAAGGAAATTCAACAGCAAAACATTTGTGGGCCATCAGGTGATTTGGTAAAAATTGAAGTATTTGCGCATGGCGCATTGTGTATGGCCATCTCAGGAAAATGTTATTTAAGTCTTCATAGTCACAATGCCTCGGCAAATCGTGGAGCTTGTATTCAAAACTGCCGCCACCGCTATAAAGTAACGGATGCGGAAGATGATGTGGAACTGGAGATTGATAACGAATACATTATGTCATCCAAAGATTTGAGAACAATAGATTTCATGGATCAGTTGCTGGATACCGGCATTACTGTTTTAAAAATTGAAGGCAGGGGCAGAAGCCCGGAATATGTAAGTACCGTCACCGCCTGCTACCGCGAAGCTATCGATGCATGTGAGCAACACACTTTTAATGAAGAAAAAATTGCCGGTTGGGATAGGCGCTTGCGTGAAGTGTATAACCGCGATTTTTGGGGTGGTTATTATCTTGGGAAAAAAATGGGTGAATGGAGCGATACTTCCGGATCGAAAGCTACCACTCAAAAAATTTATATTGGAAAAGGAAGACATTATTATAGCAAATCAAAAATTGCCGAGTTTGAAATAGAAACCTATCAATTGAATGTGGGTGACCGCATTTTAATTACAGGCCCTACCACCGGCGTTCACGAAACGGTTATAACCTCGCTTCATGTAAATGAAGAAGGCGCTAAAGAGTTTGCAGTTAAAGGAGATAGGTGCGCGTTTCCGTTAGATGTTGTTATAAGGACTTCCGATAAATTGTATAAAATAGTTAATACTAACGCATAAGTATGCCCGTAATTGTGTATAGAAGAAATAAATGTATTGGCTGTAATTATTGCACAGAGCATGCTCATGAGTTTTGGCGCATGTCGAAAAAAGATGGAAAAAGCGTACTGCTCAATTCTACGGAAAAAAACGGCAGGTGGAATTTGCGCATATCCGATGCCGATATTGAAATAAATCAAAAAGCTGCTGAAGCCTGCCCGGTAAAGGTTATAGAGATAAGAGAGTAATCCTAAAATAAAATATCAGTGAAAGTCAGTCTAATCAGTGTCATCTGTGTGCCATATGTTCTGAGTTAATATTTTATGGTACCGGCTGTGGTATTTCATGGCATCATCGTTGGGTCGCAATCACTTCATCGGTAGTAATTCTGTTCATCGGTTAAAAATATGCAGGCTTGTCAATAGCCGCAGATCTGCCACCCGCTCAATAGCATTACTGCCGTACAAGTGAGTGACACAACGATGCTTAATAGTAGCACCACTGCCGGTCCCCAACAAAAGAAAAGCATATTTTAAAACGCTTCATTTATTCTTACGTACAATCCTTTATCGCCTTTACCTATAGCGCCATCTATGCCTATATTGATATTCCTGGAGCGAATGGCTTTAAAACGTATGCCAATACCTCCCCCGGGTAATATGCCGCTGTATGGCGCTTCAGTAAAGGCCAGTCCGAAAAAGCCTACCGCACCCCAGCGTTTGTAAAAATTCCAGCGGTATTCCGCCTGTGCGCTATATGACTGATCTCCGCGATATTTGCCATTTGTATAGCCTCTGATATCCTTACCGCCAATAGCATGCTGACCGGAAAAAGGTACATGGCCCAAGCCTGAAAATATACTGACCCTGGCGGCCAAAACCGATTTATTAGTTATGGAATGATACCAATTAGCATACATGCGTAATGAATTAAAAACACTATCGGATCCCATCCATTTGGGATTAGCCAGGAAGCTGACACCGGCCTGCATGCCATGTGTTGGGTAGTAAATGTTTTTTCTTGTGTCGTATAAAAAAGTAGCAGCCATTCCATTTGCATTCACATTCTGAATACTGTCAGGATGGTTTTCAAATGCTGTTTGGGAATGTTGCAATTTTATAAAAGCGCCACCATAAAAACGGCCTTTTATTTTTCGAAGCACTTTTAAAAAAAGAAAACGGTTGACAGTATTGTAATCAACAAAATCACCATCACCCGATTCATTGGCCGCTTCGAAATATTGAAAGTTGATATTACCGGTGCCAAATGCGAACGTTGTCCGCCATCTGTCTTGCTTGAAGTATAGCTGTGAAAAAAATGAGCCCCAGAACGATTTATTTTGAGTATATCCCAAACCAATTCCCACCTGGCTTGCCGGCGAAATGGTGTCTTTTTGGTGTAGATTAAAAAATGCCATTCCATTGGCGCCAACAATCACTCCGTAGGATGAATTATAGCTGATAATAGGTATGCCGGTAATATTTACCTTCTTGTGGTGTGTTGAATCCTTTTGTGCAACAACATTTGTTGCAATAAATATATAGATCACGCATACTAATAATATGCGTGTTAAATTTCGGAAGCTTGCCATATCCATACTAAACCAATTATTTACAAAATTGTTTAGTAGGTTGTTGGTTGTTATAGTAGGCAGTGGGCAGTAGAGAAATCAGGTATTCATCCCATATAAACAAGCAACTGCGGCGGATTATACTTTGCCCCATATTTTTATGCATCTATTTTTTTGGGAACCGGCCGTATTGCTACTATTAAGCATCGTTGTGTCACTCACTTGTACGGTAGTAATGCTATTCGGCAAGGTTAAGCATTCATGCACAAGTTTATGCTGCGTAAAGTATAAAAAAACTGTCTATTTTTTTCAGTATGTGACATAGTTGATAGTTGATGTTAGATTGTAATAATAATACAGCGCCATCAACCAACAATCGCTTCTCAACACAACTTCCTGATCAAAATGTTTTCGATCCGGTTCAATTCTTCTTGTGAAAAATCTGTTTTGCTTAAAGCATCAAGATTGTTGTTGAGCTGAGTTACAGAACTTGCGCCAACTAAAACGGATGTCACTCTTTTATCTTTCAATAACCATGTCAAAGCCATTTGAGCCAGCGACTGGCCTCTTTCTTTTGCAAGTTCGTTAAGCATTTCAATCTGTTGCAAACGTTCGGGAGTAATATCTTCTTCTTTCAAAAAACCGTGCGGCTTTGCGGCTCTTGAATCTGTAGGAATGCCTTTTAGATATCTGTCTGTCAATAAACCTTGTGCTAATGGAGAAAACGCGATACAACCAACCCCATGCTTTTCCAACACATTGAGTAAATTGTCTTCCACCCATCTTACAAACATGGAATATTTTGGTTGATGTATAAGGCATGGTGTGCCTAAACTTTTTAAGATTTCGACAGCCGCCTCGGTTTGTTCCGCATTGTAATTCGACAGACCTACATACAACGCTTTGCCTTGCCGCACTACAGCATCCAGCGCCATCATTGTTTCTTCTACAGGCGTTTCCGGATCGGGGCGGTGAGAGTAAAATATATCTACATAATCCAGTTGCATACGCTTCAGGCTTTGGTCCAAGCTGGAAATAAGATACTTGCGGCTGCCCCAGTTGCCATACGGGCCGGGCCACATAATATAGCCGGCTTTGGATGAAACGATCACTTCATCTCGCAGGTAGCCCGGAAAATCTTTTTTCATAATGAGGCCGAAATTTTCTTCGGCAGAGCCGGGCTCCGGACCATAATTGTTGGCAAGATCGAAGTGAGTAACGCCTCTGTCAAACGCACAGCGGATAATGCTTCTGCCATTTTCAAAAACATCCACACTTCCGAAATTGTGCCAAAGGCCTATTGAAATGGCGGGTAATAATAAGCCGCTATTGCCGCAGCGGTTGTACTTCATACTATCATATCTTGAAGAAGCAGGTGTGTAACTCATCGATTTTGGTTTTATGATGGAAGGTATGAAATAGTTGTTAGAGGTTGGCAGTTGGCAGCTGGTAGTTGGCAGTAGAGAGTTGTTAGTGGATGTTGACCTCTGATATCTACTGCTCGCTGCCAACTGCCCGCTGATTCTCCAACGCACACTATTAAACCCTACATATTTGATAATAAACTTCGCTCCAGCGCAATTCATTTTTAAACTGATAGAGGTCGGTGTTTTTCCCAATATGTGTAAATTCTATATTGGCCATTTCCGCAAAGTCTTGTAAGTGCTCTGCTGTAAGGTTTTGGCTATAACAAGTGTGGTGAGCGCCGCCTGCCAGTATCCATGCTGCGCAACCTGTTTTCATATCAGGGTAAGGTGTCCACAACACACGTGCTACCGGTAGTTTAGGCAGTTCATGCAACGAGCAAACCGCTTCCACTTCATTTACCAGCAATCTGAAACGGTTGCCCATATCAATGATGGAAGCATTAATTGCCGGACCGGGATTTACATTGAATACAAGTCTTACCGGATCTGCTTTTCCACCAATACCCAAAGGATGTATTTCGCAAGAAGGTTTACCATGCGCTATGGATGCGCAAATTTCGAGCATGTGAGATCCTAATACCATTGGGTTTTCAGGATCGAAATGATAAGTGCAGTCTTCCATAAACGAGTTGCCGCCGGGAAGTCCGCTGCCCATCACTTTCATTGCGCGAACAAGCGCTGCTGTTTTCCAGTCGCCTTCGCCTGCAAAACCGTAACCGGCGCTCATTAATCTTTGTGCGGAAATGCCCGGTAGTTGCACCATGCCGTGAAGATCTTCAAATGTATCTGAAAAACCTTTGTAACCGCCATTTTCCAAAAATGCTATCAAACCAAGCTCTATTCTTGCAGCCTCACGTAATGATTGATATTGCGCATTACCTTTTTGCAGGCTATCCGCAACTTTGTAAGTGTCATAATATTCCTGTACCAGTTTGTCAATACCGGCATCGCTTACCTGGTTAATTACTTTTACAAGATCTCCTACGCCATGTGTGTTTACCGAAAAACCTAATTTATATTCGGCTTCTACTTTGTCGCCTTCAGTTGCCGCTACAAAGCGCATATTATCACCGAACCGTACAAATCTGGCACCCTGCCAGTCGTTCCAACCTGCTGCAGCCCTGGCCCAAGCACCGATCTGATCTAATACCCCGGTATCCTGCCAGTGACCCACTACCACTTTGCGATTTCGGCGAAGGCGGCTTGCAATAAAACCAAACTCACGATCGCCGGATGCAGATTGGTTGAGGTTCATAAAGTTCATATCTATTTCGCTCCAGGGAATATCGCGGTTGAATTGTGTGTGCAAATGCAGCAGCGGCTTTTGTAAAATTTTCAAGCCGGTGATCCACATTTTAGCAGGAGAGAATGTGTGCATCCACGCTATGATGCCAATACAATTCTTTGCCACATTGGCTTCTGTACAAATTTGATAGATATCTTCGGTAGATTTTACTGTTGGTTTAAAAACAACAGTAACCGGCATTTGCGAAGCATCATTCAATGCCTTAGAAATGATTTGTGAGTGTTCGGCAACTTGTTTTAAAGTTTCTTCACCATATAGATACTGGCTGCCTGTGACAAGCCATACTTCGAGGTTTTTAAGATTGATCATAATATGAAGTATTGAGTAATTGAATTATCGAATCATTGAATGAGTATTTTCAATATCTCCTCGTTTGGTGAATAGAATTACTATGGGTGTGCGATAAAATTGTAAGAGAACGCTTTATTGTACGCTGTCGTTATGCAAGCGTTTGATCAAATATTTTTGTGAACCGGCATTAGCTTTTCATGGCATCATCGTTGTGTCACTCACTTGTACTGTAGTATTTCATGGCAACTTCTTATAGTTGAAAATTGAAAGTTGAAAGTGCTTTAAATACCGGTTGCAAGTGAAAACAAAAGCTCCAACAACCAACAATCTTAAACCAACAACCAACATATAGCCCAATAGAATTACTACCGTACAAGTGAGTGACACAACGATGCTCAATAGTAGCACTACCGCCAGTTTCCCAAAAAAAATCAGTACATAAAATTACCCAGCCTAAAGAAAAAATGGCTGACCTCTGTCATCTGATTTTTGATCTCAGATCTTTAACTTCTCACGATATTCTTATTTGCCCCAACGCGATGTATTTTTCATAACGCTTAGCATACACCGGCACTAAGGCCGGATTGGGATGGTATTCGGCGTCAAATCCACTGCCCATAGCCATCATCGCGTCTTCCACTTTTTCGTACAGGCCTGCGGCAGTAGCGGCAAACATTGCGGCGCCTAAAGCGCAGGTGTGTTCTGATTTGTGAATGCGGATCGGCATATTCATTACATCGGCCATCATTTGCATAATGAAAGGGGATTTTTTGGCAACGCCGCCAAGCCCTATCAAACCTTTTACAGGAACGCCTTCCCGGTTAAATCTTTCTACAATGGCTTTGGCGCCAAAGCAGGTTGCTTCCACAATGGCTCTGAAAAACCGCGGCGCATCGGTGGCCAGATTGAGGCCGGTGAGGCTTCCTTTCAATGTCTGGTCAGCATCAGGAGTGCGGCGGCCATTCAACCAATCCGTTGCCAGTTCCGCGTTTTCATCAACTTTAATATTCGCGGCATCGTTGGTTAGCGTTGCTATAATGCTATCAATTGTTTCGTTGATCAGGGTTTCTGCAGTGGTGGCGTATGTGCGAGTATTATTTTGCAAAACATTTTGCAAGGGCCATGCCAGCAGGTTTTTAAACCATGCATAGCAATCTCCAAAAGCCGACTGGCCCGCTTCCATACCCATCATGCCGGGAATAATGGAGCCCGGCACTTGTCCGCAAATGCCTTTCACCAGTGAGCCTTCCATTTCTTTCACTGGCACTACCATCATATCGCATGTGGAGGTACCCATCACTTTGCTGATGTGATAAGGCTCAATTTGCCCGCCCACTGCGCCCATGTGCGCATCAATTGCGCCAATTCCTACCACCACATTTGTGTTCAGCCCCAAACGGTTTGCCCATTCAGCGGATAAATTTCCAGCGGCTTTGTCGGCGGTATATGTTTCAGTAAACAATTTTTTGGTAAAGCCTTCCAGTAGCGGATCTAAAGAAGCGAAGAAATCGTTTGGCGGAAGCCCGTTAAAATCTTGCGCCCATAAAGCCTTGTGGCCGGCAGCGCAAACATTGCGTTTGATAGCTTTTACATCATAGCCGCCTGTTAACAAAAATGGCATCCAATCGCTGTGCTCAACCCACGAATGGCAGGCATTGCGCACATTTTCATCTGCACGCAGCACATGTAACAGCTTTGCCCAAAACCATTCGGAAGAATATATTCCGCCAACAAATTGCAGATAGTTTGTTGGGAATTTTTTTGCGTGTTCGTTTATTTCAGCGGCTTCCGCTGTTGCCGTATGATCTTTCCACAGCACAAACATGGCGTTGGGATTATTTTCAAATTCAGGGTAAAGCGCAAGCGGAGTTCCCGTTTTATCCACCGCAACCGGCGTGGAACCAGTAGTGTCAATAGAAATGGCTTTTACATAATTACTCACTTCTTTACCGGCTTTTGCAAGGCAATTCTTAATGGTGCATTCAATGCCTTCGATATGATCAAGCGGATGTTGCCTGAACTGATTGTCTGCGGGATTGCAGTAAAGACCGGCTTTCCAGCGTGGGTAATGGAAAACGGAGGAGGCGACCTCATGGCCATTTTGGGCATTAGCGATAATAGAGCGAACGGAATCTGTTCCAAAATCAACGCCAATTACAAAAGCATCTTGTGTCATTTGTGATAAGTGTTTGCGTAATTATCCGCTAATACAAGACCAAATTTTCAGGACTGTAAAAACACATATTTTCCATGATCTGACAAGCGGAAAAAATATTAGTGTCAAGGTAACACTTTTGCTGGAGTAAGAAATCAGAAAACAGAGATTATACTTCACTGAACATCTTCTGACTTTTGATTTCTCTACTGCCAACTGCCTCCTGCCCACTCTTTCTCATTGTTCGTAAAATCTTTTTATCTTCAAATTCACAAACGAACTATCTTTTGGCGAAATATATTTTCCGGAAATTATTTTATGGCATACTTGTAATGATAGGTGTGGTGGTGGTCGTGTTTTTTTTGTTTCAGGGTTTTGGCGATCCGTCGAGGCTTATACTGGGACAACGTGCAGACGCGGCCACGCAGGAAAATATCCGTAAAGAACTATACCTCGATAAACCTTTGTGGAAACAATTTGTGCTATACGTGAATGATGTATCTCCGTTTTCAATTCACACCAAAGATGAAATTGCTGCAAAAAAATTACATGGATTATTTGTTGGCAGCGATACTAAAGTAGGGTTGAAAGTTCCTTACCTCAGGAGGTCATATCAAAGCAAGCGTGATGTGTGGCAGTTAATAATGGAAGCGATGCCCGGCACTTTGATGCTTGCAACTGCCGCTATGCTTATCGCTACTATAGCAGGCATTTTTTTGGGTGTTACTGCCGCTGTTAGAAAAGATACCTGGATGGATACCTCATCCATTTTTATAAGTATTGTCGGCATTTCGGCGCCATCGTTTTTTATGGGTATTATTATCGCTTATGTTTTTGGTTTTGTGCTTAGCCAGTATTCCGGACTGCACATGACGGGCAGTTGGTTTGATATTGATGAATATACCGGTGAGAAATATTTAACGCTAAAAAATCTATGGCTGCCTGCCATCACATTGGGTATAAGGCCAATGGCTATTATAGCGCAACTTACAAGAAGTGCCATGCTGGATGTATTAAACCAGGATTATATTAGAACCGCTTATGCGAAAGGGCTTAGCAAACATGTAATAGTTTGGAAGCATGCTTTGCGTAATGCTCTTAACCCTGTGATCACTGCAATTACAGGCTGGTTTGCCGAATTGCTTGCAGGTGCTTTTTTTGTAGAATACATTTTTGGCTGGAAAGGTATTGGTAAATTAACCGTAGATGCTTTGGAAAAACTGGATTTTCCTGTGGTAATGGGATCTGTACTGGTGTCTTCCGCTTTATTTATACTCATCAATATTCTTGCGGATGTGTTGTATGGTGTGGTAGACCCGAGGGTAGTGTGAAAATGTGGGAAATGTGGAAATGTGATAATGAATTTGAAAATTTGAAAATGTGCTAATTTGAAAATGCGTTGTTCGGGTTTTGTTTACATGTTTCGAATATGATTATAATTATTGCATACTCAGTTTCAAATTGTTTCCAATCATTCAGTACGCTCATCACTCATCACTCGCTCAATAGAATTCCTGCCGTACAAGTGAGTGACACAACGATGCTGAATAGTAGCACTACCGCTGGTTCCAAAAAAGTTATAAGTATTGTGTGTTGAGTTATGTGTGCAATTGTTTACCCTTGCATAAGGTATATTTCCACATTACCCGGGGTTGTTAGAAATGCCACGACAAGCCATTCACAGCGCATTTTCAAATCTTCAAATTAGCACATTTTCAAATTAGTGCGCACCATACCGCCTCACCTTATGATCCAAAAATTTTTGCGTGATAATGTCACTCATTGATTTGTTGTTCACTTTGCTTTCGGCCCATGAAATGATATCCAGGTAGGCAAATGCGCGGGTTTCAAAACGGTTTTTCTCCAGTTGTTTAGTGGTGTTTAAGAATTTCTCCAACTCGGGTTTTAATTCTCTGCGCGACAGGTGGAATGAGTTGCGCAAAAATTTAAACATTTCCTGTTCAACAACCGTAAGGTTTTCGCGTTTCGACATGTAGCGATATACTGATTTGATGAGGTATTCCACAAGGTCAAAATTGCCCAATTCGTAATGCGCCATCAGGTGCAGCAGGCGCGCATAACTGTGCAGATCGCTGCGCAATTGGAAGTTGTCGTTTATAATGCGCTGCAAATAGTCGATACAGGTGTTATAATCTTCGCTTCCAAAATAGAGCATCGCAATTTTATAGTTCATAACCAGCACCCGGTGCTGATCGAGAAAGAGTGCATACTCCGCAAGTTTATTTTCAATAAACGGAACCAGTTCAAGGCCTTCCTTGAATTTGCCCATAATCACATGCTGATTGATTTTGGCGCTATATATATACACAAAGGATTGCACTTTAAAATTATCGTGGTCTTTTACACGATTTGATTCAGCGAATTCTTCGAAACATTTCAGATCTATTTCAAATTTTTCGTAATTCCGCAAATCGTAATGAGCGTTCAAAAGATTGTGTAAACCTTTAATATAGTTGCCCGTTTCCACACGAATCATAAAAGGCAGAGAGGTAAACAGGTCAACCCATTTTTGAGTATAGCGGTAATACATCAAAAAATCCTGCCGAATGAAAGCGTACCAGCAATAGCTTTGATAGAGGTATAACTGTTCATAGAAGCCGGTTTCCTTGTGCGCATCCACAGGAAGATTTTCTTTGAAGAAAATTTTCACACCCGTTTCATCTTTTTCATTGCGGGCATGGCCGTTTTTTATATACCAGCTATACAGTTGCATAGCAAGGTTGGAAAGGCGCGCCACCATATCAATTCTCCGGCTCACTTCGTTTGCTTCATTGGCAAGCTGCCCGGCGCGGCTTTGCATGGTGTGCGTTATATGAAGCGTTTCAATGCGTTTTTCCAACGCTATGATTTGTGGCAGAAGAAAAAATTTCTGATTGTTTTTTGCGGTTTCTTTTACCCTTGACAAAATGCGAAGGCTTTGCAAAAACAATCCTTTTTTATAAAGAATATGGGCGTAATCGAATTGCTCGGTTAATTGCAGATCAATACTGTCGGTACTTTTCAGTAATCGCAGGCTGGCAAGAATTTCTTTGTATAAATGAGTTTTCAGGTTTGAAAGTTGCGGCTTTTCAATTCCCGGAAGCTTCTTCAGTAATAGTTTTTCATCATATTCGTTCAGTTTATCCAGCGCGTCGAATAATTTGACAATTTTTAAATCTTCCTTTGATGATGATCGCTTTATATATAATTTGAAATGTCGTTTTTCAGATTTTTCCAACGAATGGATTAACTGAAATAATATATCTGAATATCTGTAAGACATAATGATTTATAGCAAGCCTGTAAACGATTGTTTCCAGATTTTTTTTTAAAGATATAATCTTTTTATAATGATTATATGTTTGAAAAGTGTTCTAAACACTTTTCAAACAAACAGTATTTTTGAATATAATAAAATATTGCAAAATACAGGTAAGTGATAAATAGGCAGTTATGTTTTTGTTAAGTCGCAAAAATACCTCATTTTTTTTAATATAGATAGCAATCTTTTCTGCCTTATAATATTGAAAATAACAGAACTATATTTTTTATTTTTTTATTTTGGAACCGGCAGTAGTGCTCTGATTGGGCTTCGGTTGCGACGCTCCGTTCATCAGTAGGAATGCTACTGAGCGCCTGGGCGACAGGAGGTAACGAGAAATCAAAAATTTGGCAATCCGGTAATTGTATGAATTAGCCGGCTTGAAGGTTTTCGCGGATTGTGTGTTATAAACAAAAATATCAGTGAATATCAGTGTCATCTGTATGCCATGTATATTAAAAAATTCGCAATTCATATTTTCGGCACGGCTTCAAGTAGCGCTTTTGTGTATGGACTTTTGGGCCGCAGATATAATTCTTCCGCATCACCGGTTTCTTCAATTTTACCGTCTTTCATAACCATGATCCGGTCGCTTATATAGCGCACTACAGAAAGATCGTGTGAAATAAAAATGGCAGTAAAGGCAAATTCTTTTTTTAGGTCGTTCAGCAGGTTTAACACCTGCGCCTGCACACTTACATCCAATGCGCTAACCGATTCATCAAAAACCATAAAACCCGGATTCAGCGCCAGCGCTCTTGCTAACCCGATGCGCTGCCGCTGCCCGCCGCTAAACTCGTGCGGATAGCGTGAAAAATGCTCCGGCTCAAGTTTTACCTTTTGTAAAAGCTCCAATACCAGTTCTTTTCTAGCTTTACCGGTGGTAAGAATGCGGTGTACAAATAAAGGTTCGGTTATTGTCTTTCCTGCCGTTTTCGTGGGATTGAGTGATGAGTATGGATCCTGGAAAATAATCTGAAAGTCTTTTCTTTTTGCTCTCAATTGTTTTTCCGGAAGGGAGAGTAAGTCTTTTCCTTCAAACAGGATTTTGCCATCATCGGCATGTTGCAGCCCTAGCAAAGCCCTTCCCAGCGTGGTTTTCCCACAACCAGATTCTCCAACCAATCCAAGCGTTTCTCCTTTATATACATCAAAACTCACATTGTTTACGGCAGTAATAAATTCTTTGGGTTTTCCAATGAAATTTCTTTTTGAAGGAAAACGGACAGTAAGATCTTCCACTTTCAACAATATTTCCTGCGCTGACTTTTGTATATTTTTTTGTGTGGTGTTTTTGGGTATTACTTTTTTTTCCTGTTCTGTAAAATCACTTATCACAGGTAATCGTTCTCCTTTGCAATGCAATGCAGGCCTGCATTGCAGCAATGCCTGCGTGTAAGGGTGTTTTGGAAAATGCAGTATGTTTTTTGTTGTGCCTTGTTCCACAATTTCGCCATTATACATTACCAGCACGCGGTCTGCAATTTCCGCTACCACACCAAGATCATGTGTGATGAAAATAACACCCATATTGTTTTGCTGCTGCAAGTCTTTTATCAGTTGCAGTATTTTCTTCTGCACAGTTACATCCAGTGCGGTAGTTGGTTCATCGGCAATGAGCAGGGCAGGAGAGCAGCTCATGGCCATAGCGATCATTACGCGTTGTTTTTGTCCGCCGCTTAGTTGAAAGGGATAACGATGAATAATCTCTTCAGGATCTGGTAATTGAACCTGTTCAAATAATTGTATGGTTTTTAAGCGGGCTTCTTTTTTCGAAACTTTTTGGTGCAAACGAATCGTTTCCATTACCTGTTGTCCGCAGGTAAATACTGGGTTTAACGATGTCATAGGTTCCTGGAAGATCATGGAAATCTTATTACCGCGAATGCTGCGCATTTCTTTTGGTGACAGCGACAATAGGTTGATGGGAGTTTCACCATTTTCTTCATCAAACAAAATGTCACCTGCCGCATAATTTGTCGGCGGTGAAGGTAACAGTTGCATTATCGACATTGCAGTTACCGATTTCCCCGATCCCGATTCTCCAACTATAGCTACAATTTCACCTTTATTTACCTCAAACGAAACGCCTTTCACAGCTTTAGTGATAGCGCCGTTGTTGATAAAATGAATATGCAGGTTGTTAATTCGTAGCAAGTAGTAATGTTGTGAGTGGTGAGTTATGAGTGGTGAGTATTTCTACCATTTGCCTAATTGATACATCAAATCCTCCCGCCTAAAATTTCAAATGCCTTACTGTGTGTCCGTCGTTAATCAATTGTTTCAGTGAATCGATGCCGATTTTAATATGCATTTGCACAAAGTCATGCGTTACTTTTTTATCGCTTTCTTCTGTTTTTATTCCTTCGGGTACCATAGGCGAATCGCTTACCAGTAGTAATGCGCCGGTGGGTATTTTGTTATGAAAACCAACTGTAAAAATGGTAGCGGTTTCCATATCAATAGCGTATGCTCTTATTTCCTGCAGGTAGGTTTTAAACACTTCATCATGTTCCCACACACGGCGGTTGGTGGAATATACAGGGCCTGTCCAATAGTCCACCCCATGATCACGGATAGTGGTGGAAACCGCTTTTTGCAAAGCGAACGCCGGTAACGCAGGCACTTCCGGCGGAAGGTAATCATTGGATGTACCTTCTCCACGAATTGCTGCAATTGGTAAAATAAGATCTCCCACTTTGTTTCTTTTTTTCAGACCGCCGCATTTACCAAGAAACAAAACGGCTTTCGGTTCAATCGCCATCAACAGATCCATAACTGTGGCCGCTGTCGGACTTCCCATACCAAAATTTATAATTGTAATATTATCTGCCGTGGCGCACTGCATTGGCCTGTCGAGGCCAATAATTTCCACATTATTCCACTCAGCAAACAGTTGCACATAGTTGCTAAAATTCGTCAGTAGTATATATTGGCCAAAGTTTGAAAGCTTCTCCCCCGTGTACCTGGGCAACCAGTTTTTTACAATTTCTTCTTTCGTTTTCATAAACTAAATATAAGGGAAAATTCAAAATTCAAAATAGGGTTGTGAGTTGTGAGTTATGAGTAGAGAGTTCACCACAAGGTTCACCAGGAAAGCACAAGGCACACAAGGGTGGTAACAATTCAGCAAACCCTTGTGTACCTTGTGCTCTCTATTGTGCTCACGCTCTGCAAGGCTTGCAGCCTTGCAGCACTATACTGTTGCTTTTAGCAACATAACTTTTCCCTTTGCGCCTCGTGTGGTTAAATATTTTGTTTGTATACTTTGCTAATATTGTTTGAATTTTGACCTCGATTTACTCAATATGATAAAAATTGATTTTCCCAATCATCCGTTTCGTATCAAGGAAGAAGCCGGTAAAGAAATGATATGGGACGAATTCAGAAAAAAGTGGATTGTTTTAACTCCTGAAGAGTGGGTTAGACAAAATATTTTGCAATATATGGTGCAGGTAAAAAATTACCCGCCTTCGCTCATTGCATTGGAAAGAGAATTGCAAATTGCAGAAGTAAGAAAAAGGTTTGATATTGTAGTATATAATCATAATCACCAACCCTGGCTGATGGTAGAATGCAAAGCCATGCATGTGCCTGTAAGCGAACATGTTTTACAACAAATAATTCAATACAACATGGCACTGCCGGTAACGTATTTAATGATTACAAACGGCTCTTATACTTTTTGCTGCAAAAATGAAAACGGACAAACGGAATGGCTGAAAGCCTTACCTGAATGGGAGTTGAGAGTTGAAAGTTGAAAGTGGTTTCTACCTCTGATCTTTAGTAATTGATTTGTAGTGCTTGCCTGTACCGGCAACTTGCAACCTGCAACTGATTTCTGACCTCTGATATCTCAACTGCCCACCACCTACTGTCAACTGTCCAATAGCATTACTACCGTACAAGTGAGTGACACAACGATGATGCCATGAAAAACTGAAGCCGGTACCCAAAAAAATATTCATTACCAATGGTTGTTCGATACAAAAAAGAATGAGGTATAAAGTTCAACACTTCATACCTCAAACATTATACTTTAGCCTCCAGCGCTGTTATGGGAAAATTCCCAGTTGGGCATAGCTGTTGGCAACTTTCTTAATGGCCACAACATACGCAGCGGTGCGCATATCGGGAATTGCGCTGTTGTTCTTCCAGCATTCAATGATTTCGCGGGTTGCGTCGATCATTGTTTCTTCAAGGCCGCTGTATACAAGATCCACTTCATCTGCGCCATGAATAATCAATTGTCTTTCTTTATCGGAAACACGCTGGCCGGTCATGCTTTCAATTTGCTCAAGAATACGGGCATTCATGTTTTCGGTAAATCTTTTTTCAAGACGGCCATAACGAACGTGGCTAAGGTTTTTCAGCCATTCGAAATATGAAACCGTAACACCGCCGGCATTCAGGTACATATCAGGCACTACTAAAACGCCTCTTTTTGTGAATACTTCATCGGCTTCGGGAGTAAGCGGGCCGTTAGCTGCTTCGCCAATGATCTTCGCTTTTATGCGGGGTGCATTTTCGCCGTTGATCACATTTTCCAAAGCGGCAGGTATGAGAATATCGCAATCCAGTTCTAACGCTTCGGCTGAATTTTCAATGTTTGTTGCGCCGGGGAAATTAAGGATAGAACCTGTTTTTTTTCTGTGTTGAAAAACTTCTTCTTCATTCAATCCATCGGGGTTCATAATAGCGCCTTCGTATTCTGCCAACGCGATTAATTTGGCGCCACCTTCGCGGAAAAATTTAGCGGCGTGATAACCCACATTACCCAAGCCTTGAACAATTACTCTTTTATTTTTCATGCCCACTTCAAGGCCTACCTTCTTCATCATATCGGGCATACTGCATACTTCGCGTAAGCCATAGAATACGCCGAGGCCGGTTGCTTCGCGGCGTCCACGCACACCACCTTGAGATATAGGTTTGCCGGTAACACAACCAAGCGCATCAATTTCGCCGGGGCGCATACTGGTATAAGTGTCCAGTATCCACGACATTTCGCGTTCGCCTGTACCGTAATCCGGTGCAGGAACATCGGTGCCCGGACCTATAAAGTTTTTCTTGATCAATTCTGCCGTATAGCGGCGGGTAATATTTTCAAGTTCGTAAGGGGTATATTTTTTCGGATCAATAGTGATACCGCCTTTGGCGCCGCCAAAAGGAACATTTACAATAGCACATTTGTAAGTCATCAATGCGGCAAGCGCCATTACTTCATCAAGATTAACTGAAGTGGCGAAACGAATACCGCCTTTGCAAGGTGTTTTGTGATGGGAATGTTGTACCCGGTACGCTTTTATCACTTCTACTTTATCACCAATCTTTACCGGGAAGTGCATACGGTAAACGGCATTACATTGTTTAATCTGCTCAAGTACGCCTTTGTCAACATCTGTGAATTGGGCTGCCTTGTCAAAACTTTTTTCTACAGCTCCAAAAAAGCTGTACTCATGTTTAATAGACATAATTTGAAATTTATGGTGTTACAATCGTTGATTGTTACAGGGTAAAATAGATCTGATATAAGAGTTATGAAGTATTATTAAATGTTGTTTTCATAGCAATACTTACATCTTTTATTTTATGTTTCTTTCTCCAGCCTGGAGATTTTTTTATCGAGCCGAATTAAATAGGCGAATAAGCCAAACAAAATTATTAATACAACGGCCACCACAACATAGATCTTGCCATTGCTCCGCATATCAAATGCCGTGTATTTTTGCTGTTCCTCTGTCAGTTGTGCCCAAAGGGAAAACGGAATAAGTTGCAACAAGATAATTACTACTAAAAAACAAATCTTATTCATGTAAAATGCTTCTTTCTTTTATCAAATCTAACCTTATTTTCAATGAAGTTATCCAAACTCCCAATAAAGTCCAACCTATAATTGCCGGATAAAAAACCATGCGTAATCTAATATCGCTGTCTTTAAAGTTTAACGCCGGATTACCTTCTTTTCCCGGATGCAGGCTATCCAATAACCTGGGTAAAACCCAAATGGTGGGGAAAAGCATAGCAAAAGCAAAAATGGCATACACGGCGCTTATCCTGGCTCTTTTGTCAATGTCGGTTACAGCGCCGCGCAGCACCATGTAAGCAAAATAAATAAGCAGCGCAATACCGGCTCCCAGTAGCTTTGGTTCACGAAAAATTTCAGTATCAGATGCAAATTCGGTCCAGGTATATTTTGCCCATATAGCCCCGGTTACATAGCCAAGTATGCCAAACAATATACCCATTTTGGTAAAGTTCACGGCATAAATATCGTCACGTAAATTTTGAGAGCGGAGATACTTAACAGAATAAACAACGGCTGTAGTAAATAAGATCATCATGCAAAACCACATGCAAACATGAAAATACAGGTTGCGTATTGTTTCGTGTAGAATTTCCCTTGCAGGTACCTTAAAAAGAAATCCTCCAATCATCGTATATATTAGCAGCACAACGCAGAGCGCTTTCCACCAATTCTTTCGCATATTTTACATATTGGTGGACAAATTTAGGGGAAATAAGTGGGAAATGCGGAATTGTGAAAATGAGAGAAATGAATTTGAAAATTTGAAAATGTGATAATGTAGGGGTGAATTTGAAAATGCAGTTTATACTTCGTACAGCATAACAATTGCAATATTTTTTTAGGGGGGACCAGCGGTTGTGCTACTATTTAGCTTCGGTTGTGTCACTCACTTGTACGGTAGGAATGCTATTGGGCGGGGGCAAGTTACAGGTTGCAGGTTACAGGTGTTTTAGTACGGGCAAACATTACAGAAATTAGAAGTCAGATATCAGTAAGCAGTTGGCAGTAGGCAGTGGACAGTAGAGAAATCAAAGGTCAGAAGACAGAAGAAATTGTTAACCACAAGGTTCACCAGGAAAGCACAAGGCACACAATGGTTGGTAACAATTCGGCAAACCCTTGTGTACCTAGTACCTCCTATTGTGCCCCTTGTGGTTAAACAACGGTGCTGCTCGGCATGCGCTGCGCTAACATGTCGAATAGCTGTCTTCTGACCTCTGATTTCTGACTTCTGATTTCTGCCCCCATCCTTCACTCCTTCCATAAATAGGGAAACAAAATAATAGCAAGCGCAATTACTAGTATATCCATCAATATTAATAACAATACCATTTGCAGAATGCCGGCTTGTATAACATCTGAAAACGCGGCGTTCGCGATTTTCATTAAGATCATTAATTGCGGAATTATAATTGGAAAGCCCAAAATGGCCATCAGTGAAGCGTTTTGCTGGGCACGGGCCGCAATGGCGGATAAAAATGTGAAAACTAAACTTAAACTAATGCCGCCAAGTATTGTAAGGCCCAAAAACATGAATCCGTACTTTACCGCATTGCCCAATAAAATGCTGAACAACAGCCAGCTTAAGAGGCTCATGCACACCATAAGTAAAGCATTAAAAACCAGTTTGGCAATAACGAAGTTTTTAGCACCTGTTATTGAATAAAAGTATAGCATCCTGCCACGGCTCTCCTGCAAAAAACTTTTGGCCACCGCGTTCACGCAAACAAAAAGCTGTATCATCCAAAAAAGACCATTCCATACATTGCTTTCCGGCTGCCCCATAGACAGGTATAAAACAAATATGGTAGCAACGGCATACAACAAAATGCCATAAAAAGTATGCTGCTGCCGTATCTCCAACAAAAAATCTTTTTTGAAAAGTGTGATAATGTGACTCATCGTCGCGAAGGTAGGAGGAAAATGTGAGGAATGTGGAAATGTGGGAAATGTGAAAATGGATTTGAGAATTTGAAAATGTGCTAATTTGAAAATGCTATAGGAAAAGTTTGCTGATGATGTTGTTACATTGTTTAGAAATGAGGTTAATGTAGAAATGAGTTTAATTGAGAAATGTGACGATGTGGGAAATGAAATTTAAAATTTAAATTGTTTTACTGGAAATAAGATGCATCCATCAATGATTCAATAATTCAATAATTTAATTTTTTGCCCCCTTCCATTTTCAATTTTTCAAATTAGCACATTTTCAAATTCATTTCCACATTCCTCACATTTCCACATTAAAAAATGATTCCTTTTTTTAATGCCATTCCAATTAGTTCTGAAGTGTTTTTTGTGTTGGTTTTTTTAAGAATGTTTTTACGGTGATTGTTGATGGTGTTTTGGCTGGCGAAAAGTTTGTTGGCAATTTGTTTGCTGCTTAATCCGTCGTTAAGGCATTTTAGAACTTCAAGCTCTCTTTTGGTTAAGTGAATATTATTTTTATCAGGAGAAAAATTTTCATGTACTATAAGCTGATACATGGTTTTATCCGGATTGTTTTTTTCGGCAATGAAAACAATTTTATTGTCGGTTTTAAAGTGCGTTATATCTGTAATTATTCCGGTAAAATGAAGTGGTAAGCCGGGGGCCATATTATTAAGCGAGGTAATGCTTTGCATATAAACCCGCCATTCATCAGTATTTGAGCGTATCCTGAAATTGAATGAGAATGTATAAGTATCTTTTATGCTGTTATTTTGTAAACATATTTTTTCTATTTCGGGGAAGATATTTTCCGATAAAATATATGCGTCATCTTTATGCCACTGTTGTGTAAAATAATTGCTGATAGCGGGTTGTGTGGGTGTTAATATGTTGTTTAAACAACCGCTGATATACAAATATTCACACTGTTTTTTTTCCAGTATAAATAAAAATGTTAAGGGAGCAAACGATGATGTATTAATGGAAGACTTTTGTTTAAAAACTTCGTTTGCTTTAATACGAAAGTTTTTTTGTGTTTTCTTTTCTTCAACAGGTGAAGTGTTTGCGATGCTTTGCATATAAAAAAGATTCACGTTTTTTAATATAGCTATTAATAGCTATAGGAAGCATGTTTTTATCTTAATACATTTGTTCACTCCTCTCAATATCCTTTTAAAAAAGTCAACGATTATAATGATTATACTATACGCAGTACAAATTTGTGCATGACTGTTTCAACTTGCCGAATAGCATTACTACCGTACAAGTGAGTGACACAACGATGCTTAATAGTAGTAATACCGCCGGTCCCAAAAAAATAATTGCACAGTATTACCCTGCTCCAAGTATATATAAAAATGTTTCCGTCCATATTACAAGCTATTTTCCTGCCCTCCTAATTGTTGAATTGTTTTCACTTTAATCAGTTTATTTATTCTTTATCATTCATATCCGGCAGTGATCTCCGTACACCAAAGCAGGAATTGATTTCCTGTGTGCTTACCTGAATTTTTTGTTTTAAGGATCGATTTACACAACATTTAAAAAGAAACATATGATCTGCAAAAATGTTGGGATAAAAAAAAGAAATAAAAAGTTTAATCCCCTGATCTTTATTCTTAGCGCTGTTTTTCTTTCGTCGTTTTCTACACATTTATCACCGCAATTAATTGTTCCGAAGGAGTCTTGGAAACTGGTGAAAACTGTTGATAATGTTGATTTCTTTTATCTTATAAAAGATTGCAAAGGTGAAAGAACCGTTTTTCTTAAGTTGAATAATAAAAACAAGCACGCGGTAAAAGTGAGCTGGAATGAAGTGTTTGAAACGCAACAAAAAGTAACGGTAAAAGGATTGAATGGAAAAAAAACGCTAACACTTGCCGCGGGCCAAACGTTACAGGCCGGTTGCGATAACGCGGTGGCTAAGGAATGTATTATACCTGCCTCCAAAATAAGTCCTGCTTTTAAGGCCGATGTATCTAAATATGAAATCACCGATGTGTCGGTTTCCGGCAGTTAACCCCTAAATTTTTAACTATCAAATAACCCCGTTATGACACTAAGTTTACAAAAACTTTTTTCCGCTAAAGCGGTATGCAGTATTGCTTTGTGCATATGTTGCGCTATGCAGTGGCAATTGGCGCTTGCCCAAAATAAAGACAGTAAAGGAAAAGAATTTTGGTTAATGTTTAACCGGAATTACAACACGCCAGCTGTAACGCTGTTTCTTACCGCCAACGTTAATACTACCGGCAAGGTTGAAATTCCCGGATTATCTTTTACGCAAAATTTTAGTATAACGGCAAATGCTGTTACCAGCGTGGTGTTGCCCAATGCTGTGGCTATTCATACCAATGATGTAATAGATTCAAAAGGTATTCATGTTACAGCGGCGGATGAAATAACTGTGTATGGGTTGAACTATATACAATTTACGACGGATGCGTACCTGGGACTGCCGGTAGATGCTTTGGGCACCGATTATATTATTCTAACCTATAAAAATTCTTTGGTGGCCGGCGTTGAATTTGGTGTTGTATCCACAGCCGATAACAACCAGGTTACGATAACGCCGTCTGTTACAACGGGCGCCCGCACTGCCGGCGTACCTTATACCATTACTTTAAATAAAGGGCAGACATACGAATTATCGAACACCTCCAGTAATACGGCCGATTTTACTGGCACTACCATCACTTCCACTATGCCCATAGGCGTATATGGCGGGCATCAGTGTGGTAATGTTCCGGGCGGTTCATCATATTGCGATCATTTATGCGAAATGCTGCCTCCTACCTCCACATGGGGCCGCAAGTTTGGAACCGTTCCGCTTAAGGCACGCATCAGGGGCGATACATGGCGTTTTTTGGCTTCGGAAAATGGTACGGTAGTTACCATCAACGGCGTGGCGGAAGCGCCCGTAAACCGCGGACAGTTTGTTGAAAAAGTTTTGACCGATCAATCCGTGATCGAATCGAATAAACCAATTTTGGTTTGCCAGTATGCGAACGGATCTACATACTCGGGAAATCCCGGAGATCCTTTCATGATGTTAATTCCGCCATTAGAGCAATTTTTAGCGAACTATACGGTTACCACCGTGTCGGGCTATGTGTCGCATTATATCAATATTATGGCGCCCACTTCCATAGCCGGTACGCTTACATTGGATGGCAACTCGGTACCGGCAGCCTCTTACACGCCTATAGGAACCACCGGTTTTTCGGGTGCGCAAATACAGGTGCAGCCCGGCTCGCATACGCTGGTGGGTTCATTGCCATTTGGCGTGTTCATGTATGGGTTTAACCAGGATGATTCTTATGGTTATCCGGGTGGACAATCGTTCTCCGAAGTGGCTATTGTAAAATCATTATCAATTATTCCGGAAACGGCTTCGAGCGATATATCGCATAATTATTGTTTCTACGGAATTGTGAAGGATCAGTTTAATAACCCTGTAAAAGATGTGCGGGTAGATTTTGTAGTGAAGGGAAAACATCCGCGTAACGCGTTTGCAGTAACCAACGAAAGAGGTGAAGCACAATTCTGTTACCAGGGCACTTCCGCGGGCATCGACAGCATTATAGCATCTGTAGGCGCGTTAAGCGATACGTCCATATTTACCTGGGAGGATAATCAATGCCATATTTCAGTGGCTGTTACTACCACTAATGCACATGGTGATGCTTATGACGGAACTGCTCAACTTGTTGCTTCCGGCGGTACTCCTCCATATACTTACACCATGAAGGGAGAAACAAATACTACCGGCTTCTTCAGTGGACTTAACGCAGGCCCGCAATATTTATTTGGTGTAAAAGATTCGAGAAATTGCGAAGTGGGCGGTAGCGTTATTATTATGAGAGATGTGATACAGGAAGTTCGCCATTGTCCTAAAGACACTGTGATTATGGCTGATCCTGTTAGCTGCCTGGCTACGCTTTCCTGGGAAGAACCAAATGCGGAATTCCCTGATTCAATTGGATTGCCGCCTGCTTATAATGTAATGCATAGTAAGCTGATGTTTAGAGGTACTTATAATGGTCATGGGTATTATGTATCAAACGGATTTTATCCGTGGACTCAAGCCGCGGCGCTTTCCGTAGCCAAAGGCGGGCACCTTGTAACTATAACAAGCCAGGGCGAAAGCGACTTTATATTTGATAGTATAAGGCAGGGGCAGGTGTACGGACCGTGGATCGGTTTATTTAATACAGGACTGTTAGGTCAGTTTGAGTGGGTAACCGGCGAGCCTGTAAGCTTTACCAACTGGGCGCCTTCAGAGCCAAATAATAAAGGCGGGCATATAGATTCTATTGCTGAACAGTATGTACATATTTGGGGATGGGACCCGCAAAACAGGTGGAATGATCTTACAAGATTATATTACCTGGCATTTATAGCGGAGTTTGAAAACCCGGTATTAATATACAGGCAAATAAGCGGGCCTTCTAATGGCAGTACTCAAAAACCGGGTATTTATACTGTTTGCTATGAAATTGTGAACAGGGCAGATAATACAAAGGATACCTGCTGCTTTACAATAGAAGTGAAATGCGTTCCGGCGCTCACGTTGTGTCCGAAAGATACTACCATACAAGCAGATCCGGCTACATGTAAGGCTGTTGTTACATGGACGCTGCCTGATTCCACATGGCCGGCCTCCATCAATATACCAGACGGATTATTTTCAAAAAATAATACCTTAACACTTACAGGCTTGTATAATGGTCATGCGTATTATTATACTCCTGGTGGTTACAGGTGGCTGGAAGCAAAGGAAATTTCAGAGAACTTATCGGGTCATTTGGTAACTATTACCAGTGCAGGCGAAAACTCCTTTGTTTATAGCAATTTCAGGCAATCCAATGTGTATGGGCCGTGGATAGGTTTATTTAATACAGGATTGCTGGGCCAGTTTGAGTGGGTAACCGGCGAACCTGTTTCGTACACAAACTGGTTCCCTACAGAACCTAACAATAAAGGCGGAAACCTGGGATTTGTTTCAGAACCTTATGTGTTGATAAATGGTTACGATTATTTGAACAGGTGGAATGACATCAACAGAACACAACTGGCCGGATTTATTGCCGAGTTTGACGAACCGATTATTACTTATAAACAAGTTTCCGGTCCTGAATATGGAAGTGAACAAAGTGCGGGAGAGTATGAGGTTTGTTACGAAATAACAAATCATGCTACTAACGAAACCATTAATTGTTGCTTTAAGGTAACGGTAACCTGTGGCGAAAATAATATCAATACATTGCGATCTACCACCTTATCAGGAAAGGTTACAGAGCCGGCGAAATTATTTAAAGCCGCCGCTACTCCTAACCCAAGTGTTACCAACTTTAAAGTGAGGGTTGCTTCGGACAATCTGTTGCAACGTGTAACCATCCAAATTGCGGACGTTTCAGGACGAATTATGGAAACCAGGACGAACATTGCGCCAAACAGTTTTATTACTGTTGGTGATAATTTCAGCCGCGGCATTTATTTCATTTATGTAATACAAGGCACCAAAAAAGAAGTTATTAAAGTAGTGAAGCAATAATAAAAATCGAATGATCGAAATTGTTGTATGATTATAAAACCGCACAGGTTGCAGGCTTGCAGCTTGTGCGGTATTTATTTTTTGGGGACCGGCGGTAGTGCTACTATTAAGCTTCGGTTGTGTCACTCACTTGTGCGGTAGGAATGCTATGGAGCGGGGCAAGTTACAGGTTGCAAGTTGCAAGTTGCAAGTTGCAAGTTGCAGGTTACAGGTTGCCGGTGTTTTGGTAACTTTCTTTTCTCGCCGCGAACGCAACGATGAAGCGACGCAGCGCGATCACGCTGACTACCTGTACTCTAACACTGTCAACTAACAAATGGCACACAGATGACGCTGATTAGACTGATCCTCACAGATATTTTGTTTATAACATACTGCTGCAAAGCTTGTAGCCTTGCAGCAGTATACTGTAGTATTAGCAATAAATTAGCGTTTCAATTTTTTACTGATCTCTGACCTCTGATTTCACTACTGCCAACTGCCAGCTGCTTACTGCCTACTTACTGTGTCATGTCCTGAAAAAAGTAGACAGTTTTTTAGGTCGACTGCTATTCGACATGTTAGCGCAGCGCATGTCGAACAGCAGCGCTGTTTTCTCTACTGACAAAAGCATTCTCAATTCTCTAAAGCTGGCGCAGGTCTCCTGACCTGTGCCCACGCGTTACTTGACTAATAGCTAAAAAAAGTTCATTGACAACATCGTTACTTTCAGATAAAATAAGTAACGACCAGGCACAGGCCGGGAGGCCTGCGCCAGATGTACTTCTGACTTCTGACATCTGACTTCTGTTTTCTCTACTGCCTACTGTCCGCTGCCTACTGAATATCTGATCTCTGACCTCTAAAAATAATACATATCTTCAAGGCTCCAAGCCTTGAAGAGCACAGTGAGCGCAGCCGCCAATGATTTTACTCATTTTATAATTTGTCAAATACAATTTATTCGCTTTCCTCTTTTGTTCTTCATCCACTACAAATCCTTGTTTTTCAAAAAACGGTTTGGCAGTGATACTAACTTCTGATGTAATTTTCTCAGCCCCTTTTTCTATAGCGTATTTTTCAAGCGCTCCATAAAGTAAAGTGGCGATTCCCTGGTGTTGAAAATCCTTATGTACGAACAGGCTGTGCATATATCCTGTATCATTAATGGATGCAAAACCAACTATTTGGGACTTTTCATTTTCAGCGGCAATAAAATGCTGTTCGTCAAACAATTCCTGCAAGTGCGCCAAATCATCGCCACAAGAAGCCCAATCTTCAACTTCTTTGGCTGTGTAATCTTTTCGGTTAACTGATAGAACAGTGTTTTTGTATAATTCACTCAGTTCAGGAATATCTGAAATAGTAGCAGGTCGGATAGAAAACATAATACTCGTTTTTGAATTATAATGTTCCAGGAATTCATCCATTCCTATTTGGCTTAACAGCTCTTGATTGTTGATAAGGTTTTGCCCGTATTGCATCCAGCTTTTTGTAAAACGCTTGAATTTGTAACAGGGGAAAGTCTTGCATTGAAAGCAATATGTAATGTTTCGTTCTTTGCAACACAAATGAAATGTTTTGCAGTTCTCGCATCGTTTGAAATTTATTTCTGCACCCGGACAAGGATTTTTCGCTCTTGTATAAACCGGGCATCCACCGCAAAATACGCCGCAAGCAGGTATTCTGCCTTGATAATATTTCTGTTGATGATTCATAAATCTTTTTTCAAATAAACCATATCCACCAATTGTACGCCATTCTCAAACATCGGGTGATCGTAATTGTCAGTAAAAAAGTTTTTGATACGATGAGACGGTTCAAACCCGCAACGTTTATAAAAGGACAGAATAGGAGGACTATCGCCTGTGCCCACCAGCATCCACTTGTATTTATCCTTATAATAATTGAAAAGATAATTGATTAGAGCGCTTCCGTAGCCCTGCCCCCGGTATTTTTCGTACGTTGCAATATTTTTTAATTCGCAAGTTGTTTCATTCATAGCTACTACCACGCATACGGATTTCAGATCATTATCATACAAAGCAAACATATCGCCTTGTTCCAGGTAACGATCAATCATACTTTCCTGCTCATCACCCAACAGCAATAAGTCGAGGAATTGTTTTTTGTTATTAGCAATGAGGCGTATTATCATTATTTTCAAAAGTTTCTTTGTGTGATTTAGGTGTGGTTAAAATAAATTGAGAGTTGAGAATGCTTTATACACTGATTGCAAGCATAAACAAAAGCACCCATTACTCAAAACTCAAAACTCATAACTCGCTCAATAGCATTCCTACCGTACAAGTGAGTGACACAACGATGCCCAATCAGGGCTCCGCTGCCGGTTCCATAAAATTAAGTTTAAAAATTTTGGTTATCGAACGATGAAGAGTTAACTCAAAAATTTTACGAAAAATGCTTTAATGAATGTTAAAATTATTTGCGCAGTTGTTGAATTTATTTTACAGGGATTCATAATAACATTTTCTGCAACGCGGTTCATACACGTCTTTTTCCCCCAACAAAACCTGTGGTCCCGTGGCGGATTTGCGATAAGAATAGTTCGCGATGTTTCCACATTTTACACAAATGGCATGCAACTTGGTTATGTAATCTGCCTTTGCGAGAAGGTTGGGCATTTGCCCGAAGGGTTTGGCAAGATAGTCCATATCCAGCCCGGCCACAATTACGCGGATGCCACGAAATGCAAGCTGGTCGCATACTTCGGGTAACATGTCATCGAAAAATTGCGCCTCGTCGATGCCAATGACATCCACATCATTTGCCATTAGCAAAATGGTTTGAGAATTATCGATGGGGGTAGAAACAATTTCATTTTCATCGTGCGACACAATATTTTGTTCGTGATAACGTATATCTATAGCGGGCTTAAATATTTCAACCTTTAAGTTGGCAATTTTTGCCCGTTTCAGGCGGCGGATGAGTTCTTCTGTTTTGCCGGAAAACATACTTCCGCAAATCACTTCAATCCAACCGCGGCGTTCTCCGGATATATTAGGTTCTATAAACATAGTGTACTTATATTAACGAATTGTTCGGAAATTGTATCTAACTTTATTAATTGATTGTACTAACCCAAAAGTAAATGCAAACATGCAAAGAGTCAAAGCATTGATCAATAAGTTACAGGAACAGCTTGATCAAGGCAGCGATGCATCAGCCATGATGGTAACAGTACAGCTGTTACAGGTTGAGCTGCAACACGCTGCGCAAGATAGCCGGCCACAATTTGGGTCGGCAAAGGTAGCTGTTGTGTTGCCTTCTTTCAATTCTTCTTATACAAAAGTTTCCACACACGGTATAATTAATAATGGAATGGATGAAAATAAGAAGAACGGCACTGAAATAATACCGGAATCTGCACCTAAAGAACCGGTAGTGCTGATAACAAAAGAAATACAGGAAGAACCTGAAACTATTGAATTGGTGCAAAAAGAAAACGATTCTTCAATTGAATGGGTTTTTGATTCTATCAGGGAAATTCCTACGCTGGCAAATCATCAGAATGTAAAAGAGGTAAATGAGATTATGGCTCAAAACGGATCATCGTCTTTAAACGACCGACTTAGAAAAGCAAGAACGGAAGTGGCCGATGTGATCATAGACTCTCCTGTGCGTGATCTTAGAAAAGCTATTGGAATAAACGACAGATTTGTATTTTTAAACGATCTTTTCAGAGGCGACGAAGTAATGTATGAGCGTAGTATAAAAACGATCAACAACTTTCGCATATTGGCTGAAGCTCAATTCTGGATTGAGCGTGAACTGAAATTGAAACTAGGCTGGGACGAAAGCAAAGATATAGTGAAGCACTTCGATCAGTTGGTTAAAAGACGTTTTTCATAAATATAGTTCATCACTTTTTCGGTTGCGCCTTTATGTGAGTATACATAATCATAAGCGCATGTGCATGCCTGTTGATATTGAATAGTGTCGGTCAGCAGCTCATTAAAAGTTGTTTCAAGCTCTAATGCGCTACCCACGCTCAGTCCGCCGCCGCAGGCTTCGAGTTCCACTGCCTCAATATATTTATCATATACAGGTCCATATACAACGGGTTTTCCGTACACTGCGGCTTCCAGCACGTTGTGTACGCCATCTTCTCCAAATCCGCCGCCAACAAAGGCTATGGTTGCGTAATGATAAAGTTTTGCAAGCATGCCAATGTTGTCAATTATTAGCACACGCTTGTCATTAGCTGATTGGTTTTTTGTCAATTGCGAAAAACGAATGGTATCATGAAAGAGTTTCTCAATTTCAAGCAGCCGGTCTTCTTCAATTTCATGAGGCGCTATAATGAATTTTAATTCGGGATGGGTGTTGGCATAATGATCCATTTGTTTTTCATCTTCATCCCACGTGCTGCCGGCTACAATTATTGCATGGTCTTTACAGAAGGTTTCAATTTCGGGGATGGGCGAAAATTGATCAGCAATCTCAACAACTCTGTCGAAACGCGTATCGCCGCTGATTGTAACATTTTCAATATTAGTAGTTTGCAGCAACTTTTGCGATAATTCATTTTGCACGAAAAAGTGAGAGAACCGTTGCAGCATTTTTCTGTGTACCCCGCCATACCATTTAAAAAAAGGCTGGCCCTGCCTGAATATTCCCGATATAAGCAGAATCGGAATTTTTCGTTTATTTATTTCTGTTAGATAGTAATACCAGTATTCATACTTGATCCACAATACCAATTGGGGTTGTACAATATCAAGCAATCTTTTTGCATTTTTTTTCCCATCCATGGGAAGATAAAAAACCCAGTCGGCGCCCTGGTAATCTTTTCTAATTTCATAGCCGGACGGGGAGAAGAAAGTGAGAAAAATCCGCGCATTTGGATATTGATTTTTAACTTTTTCAATAACCGGCCTACCTTGTTCAAACTCTCCCAACGAAGCGCAGTGCACCCATACTACATTCCCGTGATTATTACTAAACGCGTTTTGCAATTGTTTGAATATATCCTTTCTGCCTGCCAGCCATTTTTTAGCCTTTGAGTTCCAAGGTGCTATGAGCCTAATTCCAATCGAATAAAAAAAGATAAACAGGTTATAAAAAAGCATGAGTAATAACGAATTGTTGGTTGCAAAGGTAAAAATGATTCGGGAAAGTGCGGGGGTACAGAACCAAGGGTAGGTATCGGAATTTGTAAATGTGCTAATTTGAAAATGCTTTAGGAAAAGATCCGTGTACTTATTTTCAAATTCATTTTGCAATGCCATTTTATTTAGGTACCGGCGGTAGTGCTACTATTAAGCATCGTTGTGTCACTCACTTGTACGGTAGGAATGCTATGGAGCAGTTGGTAGTAATCAGTGGGCAGTGGGCAGTAGAGAGATCAGAAATCAATTCTTTGCGTTCTTGGCTATTTTTGCGGCTTTGCGTGAAATTACTGCTATCAAAAGTCGGAAGTCGTTCAGATAAAATGGGATTGTCAGAGACTGTCTGATATCTGATTGCTGGCACACTCGTTAATTTTTAGTGGTATTTGTTTTTTTTTATTTTTTTACCCTAAAATTGTATAGCTTTCCGCAGAATGACAATCTCAACAGACATAAAACCTTTTTCTCAGCCTCAGGAAAATTGGAGGCAACAATATGATGCAGTAACTCATAATGATGTTATTGATGCCTATTTGAAAGGTAAACAAGCCGGAAGAGATGAGGCTAAGATAGCTATGATTAAGCTATTTGAACTCAACTTAGGAAAGGCCCAGGAAAAATCCGAAGAATTATTTGAGACATTAAAATCAATGGGTTTTAATATTACCGCTATACATCTAAAAGCAGATAACATAACTAATTTTATGGCTTTGGTGATTGCTGATTACAAAGACTACGTTAGTGAAAACTTTCTACATGCTATAACGATCAGTAGAAACTTAAAAAACAATGTTGATTCAGCTGATTTTACCCTGAATTTTTATTTCACCTACCAAGCTGACACCCTAAACGAACGTTGTTTGGAATCAGACGGTTATTTTTTAAAATATAATGTCAACGAGTAGTAAAAGCTTTATTCAAGGAGAGCATAATGAGAAAGCTTGTGATTTGCTTGCCTTAAATCAGGGCTTTCCCGATTGGGTTATTACAACAGCATTTTATGCTTCTTTACACTTTGTAAGCAGTAAAATATTTCCATTTAATTATGCTGTTAAAACCGGAACTATTCTAAGATTCGAGGATATCGCCGGTTGGCAAAAATTCAAAAATTACACTTCCAATAAAAGACATGAATTAATTAAGGATTTAGTAGGCATTCATTGCAATAAAATTGCATCTGAATATGAGTGGTTATTAAACTCTTCATGGAATGCCCGTTATCACAATCATTCTCATCCACCTGAAGTAGCAAGTAGAGCTCGCGATTATATGAGCAAGATTAAAAAATTCTGTGCTGCAACGTTGTAATTTCAATGAACTAATTAATCAACAAATTGCGATATTGGTCCAATCCTCTATCAGTCAAAAATTTTCAATCATGCTAACATTAGGTAGCTGCATGCTGCGTTCAGCATTCTGATTTCTTTTCGCGAATGTAAATATGTATGTACAAATTGTTGTAAATTTGAACTTATTTCAACGATCATATTAAAGCGCCGTTATGAAAGCAATGAGAACCAAACAAATATGCAACGCCATTTTAGTACCGGCCCTTATGGCATTTTCAGCTTTTGTGTTAGAATCATGCAAAGCTGTAAACGCGGTTCAGGTAGCAGATACAAAAATTTCCGCTGAAGATAGACCTGCAAAAAAGCCCAATATAATTTTAATTGTAACCGACGACCATGCATACCAGGCCGTTGGCGCATATGGTTCTACTTTGAACAAAACACCTAATATCGACAGAATTGCCCGCGGAGGCGCCATTATGGATGAAGCCTGTGTTACAAATTCGGTATGCAGCGCCAGCAGGGCAGTAATTTTAACAGGAAAATATTCTCACATAAATGGGTTAAAAGATAACGGAACTTACTTTAACGGCGCCCAGGAAACTTTTCCGAAAATCTTGCAAAGGAACGGCTATAAAACCGCGGTAATTGGTAAATGGCATTTGTGGAGCGATCCTACAGGTTTTGATTACTGGAACATCTTGCCGGCGCAGGGTCATTATTATAATCCGCCTTTTATAAAAATGGGAAAAGACACTTCTTACACTGGTTATATAACTGATGTAACAACTGATCTTTCTTTAAATTGGATCGATCAACATAAAGACAGCGCATTTTGTTTGCTGCTGTTCCATAAAGCGCCTCACCGCAATTGGATGCCGCCGCTAAAGTATCTTGACCTGTATAATGATAAACAATTTCCGCTGCCTGAAAACTTTTATGACAAGTATGAAGACAGGAAAGCTTTACAACGTCAATTGATAACCGTAAATGATCATCTTGATGTACGTTATGATAGTAAAGTGCCCTGTGATAGCTGCCCTGTTGTGCCTATCAATAACTGGGCTCCCGGTGAATATCAGAAAGAAATAGAACGACTAACTCCTGCCGAAAGAAAAGTGTGGGATGCCGCCTACGCGAAGGAATTTGAAGCGTTTAAAAAACTGGAAACCAAAGATGAAATTGTTCGCTGGCAGTTTCAGCGGTATATGGAAGATTACCTGCGTTGCATACAATCCGTTGATGATAATGTGGGCCGAGTGTTGCAATACCTTGATGATAACAAGCTTGCGGATAACACTATCGTCATTTATATGTCGGACCAGGGATTTTATTTGGGCGAACATGGCTTGTACGACAAGCGGTTTATGTACCAGGAGTCGTTCCGCACACCAATGATGATCCGCTATCCGAAGGTGATTCCGGCAAAACAGCATGTAAAGGAATATACATTGAACCTTGATATTGCACCTACATTACTCGATCTTGCAGGTATACCTGTTCCGCAGGATATGCAAGGTGAATCGATGAAACCCTTATTGGTAAAAGGAAAGAAAAAGGAGCAGGCCCACAACTGGCGTAAAGAAGTGTATTATCATTATTACGAATTATCGTTCGGGCTCACCAGGCATTATGGCATAAGAACACCGGAATATAAGCTGATACATTTTTACAATCCTATTGATAGTTGGGAATTGTACGACCTGAAAAATGATCCGCATGAAATGAAAAATTTGTACAACAATCCTGGTTATACTTCAGTAATAGCTGATTTAAAAATCCGGTTAAAAAAACTGCAGGAGAAGTATCAGGACAATGTGGAAAAGTGAGAGTAATTTGAAAATTTGAAAATGTGCTAATTTGAAAATTCTGTATGATGGGATTGTTTATTGAGTTAAACAACTTGATTAATGTGGAAATGTGGAAATAACTTGACGAATAAGCGAAATGGTAGTTCATTGAATTTTATTGCAAAGGCATTTTATCTAAATATAACGTAGCGTAATTTCGATTTTTTATTATGGGCCAATCGGTAGAATAAATATTGGGCTTCGGTTGCGTCGCACACTTGTACTGTAGTAATACTGTTGGGCAAGTGATGAGTTGGCAGTTAGCAGTTGGCAGTGGGCAGTAGGGAAATCATGTCTTTGAAGTCAGATATCAGAAATCAGATGTCAGAGATCACTTGTATGCATGAGCCGCTGAAACGATTAAAGCAGAAAGTTGAAAAAAATTGTTGAGATTACGAATATCCGCTTTGTGGGCAGGACTCCCTTCTCCTAAGGAGAAGGGCCGGGGATGAGGCTGCTCAATAGTATTACTACCGTACAAGTGAGTGACACAACAGAAGCTCAATAGTAGCATTACCGCCGGTCCCAAAAAAACATTCAGAATCTATACGATGAATGAAGTATAGTAAAGTAAGATTGGTCTAAAGTATTTTCAAATTTTCAAATTCATTCTCACATTATTCTCTCCTGCTTTCAACAGTAAAAACAAAGCTGTCGGCGCGGTAATAACCAAGGTTATACTCAATGGGGCGGTCGCCCTGGTCGAATACGAAACGCTTTCTGAATAAGACGGGGCTGCCTTGTTCTATTTCTAGTTTTTCGGCAATGAATTTTGTAGCGGATTTAGCGCTTATTTCTTCTTGGGATAAGGTGGCAATAATGAAATGATCTTTTTCAAGAATTTCGTAAAGGGGGCGTTTGAAATCTTCTTCGCCAGTCAGTTGCACGCGAGGGTGGAAATACGATATAAAATAAACAAAAGGCCCTTCAGGCTTGCCTCTCAGGCGTTCCAGCTTTAGCACTTTTTTATCGGTAGTAATACCGAAGAAATTAGCTACCTGATCATCAGGGCTAACCCAACTTACATGTAATTCAAAGTTTTTAATAGGTATGCCCCTTGCCCTCATTTCCTGTGAAAAAGAAAGCCAGTTGTTGGATTTGGAACTAACCGATCCGCCGGCTACTTTAGTACCGATACCTTTTTTTCGGATCAATAAACCTTCATAAACAAGTTTGTTTAATGCCTGGCGCAATGTAGTGCGGGAAATAGCCAACTGTTTGGCTAAATCTACTTCATTCGGAAGTAGTTTGCCGTTGGCATATTCCGGGTCTGCAATAAGGTTGCGCAGCAGTTGTTCTGCCTGCAAGTGAAGAGGGATATAGCTTTTATGGTCTATGGAAAGTTTCATCTGCAAATTTTAATAATATCCAAAAGTATAGAAAAAAATTTTTGTTAATAATTTAATATGTTGCTATGTTTGTACATGTAAAAATATTTGATTTTTTTCAATCCTTAAAAATTGCTTCCATAATGAAATGCTACATCCTTACATTACTAGCATTCATTCTATATGTAATGAATGGTTATTCGCAAAGAGTGATTACCGGAACAGTAACCGATTCTTCTAAAGCCACACCACTTTCGGGTGTGAGCGTTCATTTAAAGAGCTCCGAGGCCACAGGAACATCAACCAACGATAAGGGCGCATTTACAATAAGTGCGAGGTCTTCAGATACGTTGGTTTTTTCTTCTGTTGGTTATATAACAGTGGAGGTGCCTGTGGGTAACCGTACTATAATAAATGTGCGGTTAAGAGCTGAATTTTCTGACTTAGATGATGTTGTTGTTGTGGCTTTTGGTAAGCAAAAGAAAAAAGAAGTAGTAGGCTCTGTTACTACTGTAAAACCGGGAGATTTAAAGATACCTGTAAGTAACTTAACTACAGCTCTTGCAGGTAAGGTAGCGGGTATTATTGCATATCAACGCAGTGGTGAGCCCGGCGCCGACAATGCAGACTTTTTTATTCGTGGTGTTACTTCGTTTGGGTATAAGGTTGATCCCTTGATTTTGATTGATAATATTGAAGTGACCAAAACCGATTTGGCGCGTTTACAAGTGGATGATATCGCCAGTTTTTCCATAATGAAGGATGCTACCGCAACTGCGCTGTATGGCGCTCGTGGGGCAAATGGTGTTATATTGATTACCACAAAGGAAGGTAGGGAAGGAAAAGCCACAGTATCACTTCGTGTTGAGAATTCGTTTTCATCACCAACTAAAAATATTGAACTGGCGGATCCGGTAACTTATATGAAGTTGCAGAACGAAGCCGTCTTGACGAGAAACTCAATAGATGTCCTCGCTCCTCGGCCTTATTCACTTGAAAAAATTGATAATACTATCGATAAAACTGATCCGATAGCATATCCTTCAACAGACTGGCAAAAAACTTTATTGAAAAACTATGCTGTTAACCAGCGTGCATTTTTGAATGTAAGTGGTGGTGGAAAGGTAGCACGTTATTACATTTCAGGTGCATTTACGCAAGATAACGGCATTTTAAAAACTGATAAAAAGAACGATTTTAACAGCAATGCCAATTTGAAATCTTATTCGCTGCGTAGTAATATCAATATAAAACTTACTCCGACAACAGACCTGGTTACCCGTTTGTCGGGTAATTTTGATGATTATACAGGGCCTATTGAGGGAGGGGTTTGGGTGTATAGAAACATTATGCGTACGAGTCCTACTTTATTCCCGGCCTATTATCCATCGTCTATAGTAAATTATACAAATCATATCATGTTTGGGAATTATGAATCAGGTAATTATCTGAATCCTTACGCGAATCTTCAAAAAGGATATAAAGATTATTCGCGTTCTCAAATGGAAGCTCAGTTGCAAATAACCCAAAACCTTTCCTTTGTTACGCCGGGGTTAAGCGCGAGAGCAATGATCAACACTTCAAGGTATAGTTATTTTGATGTAAACCGTTTTTATAATCCATACTATTACTCTCTGGCTTATTATGACAGGCTGTCCAAAAAGTATGACCTGAGGCTGTTAAATGAAAATACCGGTACGGTTTATCTTGGTTATAATGAGGGAGATAAACAGGTTTCTTCTGCATTGTATGGTGAAGTGGCTGTCAATTACAATAGGGTTTTTGCTGATAAACACAGTTTGGGTGGAATGCTTGTTGGTATTATGCGTAATAAATTGGTAGGTAATGCCGGCGATTTACAAAGCTCTCTTCCTTTCAGAAACTTAGGTATATCGGGAAGAGCTACTTATGTGTATGATGGCCGTTACTCTGCTGAATTCAATTTTGGTTATAACGGAACCGAGCGTTTTTATGAAAACCATCGCTATGGATTTTTCCCTTCGGCGGGTGTAGCGTGGACTGTATCTAATGAAAAATTCATGGATCCCATTAAGGATGTTATATCATCTTTGAAATTAAGAGCAACTTATGGTTTGGTGGGAAATGATGAAATAGGTACTCCCAATGATAGGTTTTTCTATCTGTCAAATGTGAACATGAGTGATGGCGGATACAGCGCTAAGTTTGGTGTAAATGAGGGCCAATATTCGCGCACAGGTATTTCGCTTTCAAGGTATCCCAATATTGACATCAGTTGGGAAACTGCCAGAAAACTGAACGTGGGTTTGCAAATGACCCTGTTTAATAATTTGAATATAGAAGCAGACTTCTTTACTGAAGACCGTACAAATATTCTTCAAAACAGATCCACTATACCGACTTCTATGGGCTTGTACGCACCTGTAAGGGCAAATGTGGGAAGAGCTACATCCAGCGGTATTGATGCTAACATTGAATATACAAGAAATTTCAGTGCAGAAACCTGGATGAAAGTAATGGGTAACTTCACTTATGCTAAGAGCAAGTATAAAGCATATGAAGAGCCTGCCTCGGAACCGTATTTATCAAGAATCGGTTATTCAGTTAAACAAGAATGGGGTTATATAGCAGAGCGTTTGTTTGTGGATGACGCCGAAGTGGCCAATTCACCAAAACAAAATTTTGGCAAATATCGCGGTGGTGATATTAAATACAGGGATATTAATAATGATGGTCAGATCACCACTTTGGATATGGTTCCTATCGGTTATCCTACTGTTCCCGAAATTATGTGCGGGTTTGGTGTGTCTGCAGGATACAAATCCCTTGATTTTTCATTCTTCTTTCAAGGGTCAGCAAGATCAACTTTTTGGATTGATAATGCAGCTACCTCTCCATTCATAAATTATAATTATACCAACGAGAATATTGATAACCCAATGACTTATCCTTTGCTGAAAACAAATCAATTGCTTAAAGCTTATGCGGATGATCACTGGTCTGAAGATAATCGCAATTTGTATGCGTTATGGCCACGTTTGGATTATCAATACAATACAAATAATGCACAGCGCAGTACATGGTTTATGCGCAATGGAAGTTTTCTGCGTTTGAAACAAGTTGAAGTAGGATATTCTTTACCTAAGCGGTGGATGGATAAATTGCATTTATCTAAAACCCGTGTTTATGTGAATGGTATAAACCTGCTTACCATTAGCAGCTTCAAACTTTGGGATGTGGAGATGGGAGGTAACGGGTTAGGCTATCCAATTCAAAAAGTTATTAATGGAGGCCTTCAAATATCATTTTAACCATTTTTAAAAGTATTCAACTAAGTATATCATGAAACATATAAAAGCATTTTATTTCGTACTGATGTTGGCGTTGTTAGGATCTTCCTGCAAAAAGTATCTTGATTTTGTTCCTGATAACATGGCTGTGCTTGATGATGCCTTTTCAATGAGAAGCGCTGCCGAAAAGTATTTATTCACCTGCTACTCCTTCATGCCTATAACAGGTAATGTTGATTATAACCCGGCTTTTACCGGAGGTGATGAGATAATGATCCCTGTTGAAATGCAGGGTGTAGACGTTGTTGCAAATGATTTTCTTGCGCATAACGCTCAAAATATCGTAAACCCTTATATTGATTATTGGGCCGGTGGAGGTGGTGTAAATGGTTTGAAGTCTTTATACAGAGGTATCAGCACTTGTAATATTTTCCTGGATAATGTACATAAAGTGCCCGATCTGTATCCTGATGAAAGAATGAGGTGGACTGCTGAAGTGAAATTTTTAAAGGCATATTACCATTACTGGTTATTGCGTAGTTATGGACCAATTCCTTTGGGTAAGGAAAATATTCCCATAACAAGTGAAGTGGATGCGTTTTATTTAAAACGATCTCCGGTTGATTCATGCGTTGGTTATATTGTTTCCCTGCTTGATGAAGCTGCTATGGATCTGCCTGTTCGTATAGATAACACTACAGCGGAACTTGGCAGAATAACAAACCCGGTAGCGCTGTCGTTGAAAGCCCAGGTGCTGGTAATGGCTGCCAGTCCGTTGTTTAATGGTAATACTGAATTTGCAGGTTATAAAAATAAAGACGGCGAACTGCTTTTTAATCAGACTTATGATGCAGCTAAATGGCAGAAAGCTGCACAAGCTTGTTCTGATGCAATTAAAGCTTGTGAAGCTGTAGGTATGAAATTATATAGATACAATTCCAATGAAGTGACGGGATTACCACAGGAGTATGTTACACAAATGAGTCTTCGTAACAGTGTTACTGAAAAATGGAATCCTGAAATCATTTGGGCAAACACACAAAGCTGGACCAGTGGTTTAAATGGCTTACAAGCCAACTCTCAGCCAAAGATCGATAAGGATAGGGCCAGTAACTTTTCTTTTAAAGGATTTTTAGCGCCTACACTTAAAATGGCTGAATTATTTTATTCTGAAAATGGCGTTCCCGTTGAAGAAGATAAAACCTGGAATGGTGGAGACTATTCCGGCAGGTATGATATACAAACTGCCAAAGGCGCGTCCGACAATTCCGATAAACACAGGTATTATATCAAAGATGACTATACCACTTCCTCACTACACTTTAATAGAGAGCCACGTTTTTATTCGAGCTTAGGATTTGATGGTGGTATTTGGTATGGACAGGGTCGTTTTGATCCGGCTGATGCTAATAAACCGCTATTTTGGGTAGAAGCAAAAACTATGCAAGTGGCAGGTGGTAGTAGTGGAGAGCGTTATTCGGGAACAGGTTATTGGCCTAAAAAACTGGTCAACGCAAAGAATGTGATCGGTGTTTCCAATACTTATGATGTGGAAAGTTACCCCTGGCCGGAAATGCGTTTGGCGGATTTGTACTTATTGTATGCTGAAGTATTGAATGAATCAGCAGGGCCTTCTGCTGAAGTATTTAAATACATTGATTCGGTGCGCAGCAGGGCAGGGCTGAGGCCTGTGGCTGAAGCATGGACCAATTATTCTAAAAATCCTTCAAAATATACAACTAAGGAAGGTTTACGAAATATCATTCACCAGGAACGTTTGATAGAATTAGCTTTTGAAGGAAAACGGTTTTGGGATATCAGAAGATGGAAGGAAGCCCCCCGGTTGATGAACCAGCCAGTGCAAGGTTGGAAAATTGATCAACAAACTGCGTTAATGTATTATCGTGTACAAAGCATATTTACACAAACATTCCAGTTGAAAGATTATTTCTGGCCTGTTAAAGAATCCGAATTAGTTATTAACAAAAATCTCGTACAAACTTACGGTTGGTAAACGAACCTGATTTTTTGAGTATAAAAATTTGTCAAATGAAAAAGATTTATAGTTTTTTAATTGTAGGTATATTGATCATAATTGCTGTATGTTGTAAACAGGAAAATTATGGTCCTAACAGAACCAGTGCAGGGGGGCCTCCTTCTCCCATATCTAATATGAAAGTACAAAATTTAAGCGGGGCTGCTAAAATAAGCTATACATTACCAGATAATCCCGATTTGCTTTATGTAATGGCAAAGTATAAAACAGGTATTAAAGAGCGGGAGGTAAAATCTTCCATGTATAATAATTTTCTTCTTGTAGAAGGTTTTGGTGATACGATAGCATGTCAGGTTGAATTATATGCTGTGAATCGTTATGAAGAAAAATCAACGCCGGTATCAGTTACGGTAAAGCCTTTGGAATCTCCGGTCTCCACTATTGCTAAAAGCATATCTGCAGATGCTGATTTTGGCGGTTTAACTTACACTTTTTATAATGCGGTTGAAGCAGAAGTTTCAATACATGTACTCATGTTAGATAGTGTCGGTGTTTGGCGTCCTGCACAAGATCAAGGTTCAACGCCTAGTGTGCAGTACACCAAAAGAATGTCTGGTACACAGTCTGTAAGAGGCTTACCCGCCGTTGAAAGAAAATTTGCTATTTATATAAAAGATCGTTGGGAAAATCACTCCGATACACTAAAATACACATTCACTCCATTGCCCGAAATTGAACTGGATAGAAAATGCAGTGATTGCTTTAAAGAAGTGAAATATGCAAGTGATGCTGCTTTTGTTGCTGGATGGGGTGTAGATATGATGTTTAATGATGTGTTCGCCGGTGGCCCTACTTATCACACACAAACATCAACGGTAGTACCACAATGGTTCACATTCAAAGTAGGCCCGGCGCCAACCTACCTTAGTCGTTTCAAAATGTGGCAGCGTGATGGGAATGAATATACAGTTTCCAATGTAAGGAAATTTGAAATTTGGGGTAGCAACAATCCTTCCGATAACTGGAGTAGCTGGGAATTGCTGGGAACTTTTGAATCTATACGTCCTAGCGGATTGCCGGCAACAGTATTAACATTGACTTCGGAAGATGCAGCTTATGTAAAAGCCGGTGAAGAATTTGTTTTTCCTCCGGGAACTCCTGCCGTACAATATTTGAGATTTAAAACAACTGAAACATGGGGACTTGCAAATTATGTAACAATTGGTGAGTTGAGGTTCTGGGGTAAACCATAATCTTTCCGATGTTCAAATTAAACATGTGAAACAGGAAGCGGAACACAATTTTTTGATGCAAAGCCAACAAATAATCCCGTTCCTGTTTCATTTAACTCAAATAAAATAAAAATAAACTGATGAAATTATATACATCGATAAAATACCTGGGCGTAATTATCGCTTTGGTATTAGTAGTCGCATCTTGTAGCAAGATGAACGAAACATATAAAGATTTTTTAGAAGGAGGAGAGTACATATATGTGGGCAAAGCCGATTCTGTGAAATGCCGTGGTGGCAAAAACCGTATCCAGGTTGAGTTTCTGTTAGTTTCCGATCCAAAGATTGTAAAGTATGTAATATACTGGAACAATCGGGTTGATTCAATCGTTAACCCTGTATCAAGAAGCGAAGGCGTTGATACCATCAGGGTAGTGGTGGATCGTAAATTGATGCTTGGACCTAATAACTTTGAGATTTACACTTTCGATAAAGAAGGTAATAAATCAATGAAAGTGGAAGCGCAGGGATTTATGTATGATGAAAGCTTTCAGTCTCAAATTGTGGTAAGAGGATTGAAACCATTCTCCCGTTTTGCAGATACCTCCATAGTTACATGGTTCCCGTCCGTAAGCGGTGAAGTGAGAACCGAAATTACTTATATCGATAAAAGTGATGTAACGCATGTTGTGTCCATTTATCCAACAAGTAATGAAATTGATCTGAAAAATTATAAACCCGGTTCCATCATGTCGTACCGCTCATTTTATGAGCCGGAGCCTAATGCATACGATTTGTACGTTACTTCTCCATCTACAGCAGAATTACCTCAAATAGAAAAATACCTTTCTCCCGCTGGATTTAATATCATTACAGCCGCATGTAACTTAGGTCAGCTTGATGCCACCAACTGGAAGTTGGCTAATTTATTTGATGGAAACATTGGTACTTCCTGGGCTTCAACAAATGCACCTTTAGCAAGCCAGGGTGTTTATGATAAATGGATAACTATCGATTTGGGGCAGGTTGTTAATTTAAACAGGTTTATTGCATGGTTGCCTTCCGATCGTCCATTCCGATCGAACAGTATTAAAACATGGGAGGTTTGGGGTAGAGATGATGACCCAACCGCAGATGCCAACACATGGAATGGTTGGACAAAAATTATGGATTGCCAGTCCAACAGGCCATCCGGTTTGCCAACCACTAATGCAACATTAACGGATGCAGATAAGGCGGCATTGGCCAATGGCGAAGAGTTTCTTATTCCCGACGGAGCGCCGCAGGTGCGTTATGTGCGCATGAGAATTATGTCTATTTACGACATGCCAAATTTTCCTGCTAACACGCTGTGCATGTTTGGCGAACTTAAATTCTATGCTAAAAAGTAACTGATTTTTTTTATTGGGTTCACAATCTTTTCAAAGTATTCGAAAAAGATTGTGAACCTGGTTTTGTTAATGTATTGTTTTTATTGTAATAATCCGTAATAATACGTGAATTAGTGGAAAACAAATAAAACAACGACAATGCGAAAAATATCATTAACCATCCTGATATTTTTATTTTCTTTAGTAGCTATTGCTGGTCCTTATAACATTGCTCCGGCTGCAAAGGTGACTGCATCAGGCTATAAGGATGAAAACTCGCGTCCCGAAAATGTAACAGACGGAAAAATTAAAATTTATAATAAGCATGAGTGGGCTTCTAATGCAGTGATGCCATATTGGGAACAGCTTCCTTTCCCATGGATAAAACTTGAATGGCAAACAGCACAAAAAATAAGCAAGATAATTTTATACGATCGTCCGGAAATAGGTTCACACATTGAAGGCGGTGATTTAATATTTAGCGATGGTTCAAAAATAAGCGTATTGGAGATACCAGATAATGGTGAACCGAAGGTTGTTGAATTTAAAGAGAAAACCATCAAATGGGTTGAGTTTCGGGCAAACGATGCACAAGGCTCTTATGTAGGATTATCTGAATTTGAGGTATATCCATCATGTACGCAATACAAAGATTATGTGTCATGGGTTGATCCTTATATTGAAACAACCAAAGGCAGGTACTTCTTTTTCATAACAGGTCGGCAGCCTTTTGGAATGATTGGTGCAGCTCCTCTTACCCGAAACAGGAATCAATATGGTGGAGGATACAATTATAACAGCACTGAAGTATTGGGTTTTCCCCAAGTACACAATTGGGTTGTTGCAGGACTTACTTTTATGCCCACTACAGGAAACGTAAATCCCTCTTTAGGTGAAAAAAAGTGGAAGTCGGATTTTTCACATGACGACGAAATAGTTCAGCCTGGTTACCACAGGATATTTCTAAAAGACTATGGTGTATGGGTAGAGCAAACGACTACAGACAGAGTGAGTTTCTATAAAATGACATACACCAAGGATATTGAAGCGCAATTAATGTTCAACCTGGGTGGCTATCTTGCTAATACTACTATGATAAATGCAAAAGTGAAGAAACTAAACCACAATAAAATAGAGGGTAGCTTCGATACTTATGGCAGGCATTGGGGAGGGCCGGAAAGTGTTCAGATATATTTTGCCGCGGAATTTGAAAAGCCTTTTTCATCGCTTGATGGATGGGTTGAAGATGAAAAATTTACAGATGTTAAAGAGTTGACCGGTTCAGGTAAACTGACCAGAAGAAACGAAAGAGAAGCATATAGTAATCTTGATGCTCCAACGTCTGGTGTTCGTGCCATCTATAATGTAAAAGCCGGAGATAACTTACAACTAAAAATGGCTGTATCGTATATAAGTACAGAAAACGCCTGGGAAAACCTGGAAGCGGAATGCAACCATTGGGATTTTGATAAAGTGAAGGATAATGCCAGAAATGAATGGAACGAATGGCTTGGAAAAATTGATGTTAAAGGCGGCACGTTTGCTCAAAAAACAAAATTTTATACTGATCTCTGGCATGTTCTGATGGGAAGGGCAAAGATAGATGACGTAAACGGACAGTATCCCGACCGAACACAAGGCGGTAAAAGATTTCACAATTTTACTTTGGGAGTAACGCCTGTAACCAGGACATTACCCAAGGGAAAAGATGGAAAGAGTCTTTATCACATGTATAACTCCGATGCATTTTGGTTAACCCAATGGAACCTCAATATTTTGTGGGGACTGGCATGGCCGGAAGTGATGGACGATATATCAGCTTCACTTATCCAATATGCAGACAACGGGAAACTCATACCACGAGGTCCTGCAGGAGGAGGATATACCTATATTATGTCGGGCTCACCGGCAACCAATCTCCTTGTTTCAACATACACAAAAGGGCTTATGACGAAAGTAAACCCCGAACATGCTTTTGAAAAAATAGCCTGGAACCATGAACCCGGCGGAATGATGGGGATTAGCGATTTTTATATTAAAAACGGCTACCAGCCCGGCAATGCAGGGATGACTTTAGAATCGGCTTTTCAAGACTGGGCTTTGTCGCAAATGGCAAAAGGATTGGGAAAAAAGAAAGAAATGGATTATTTCAAAAAACGATCTGAGGGTTGGGATAAATTATTCAATGATAGTTTGAAACTAATTTTACCAAAAGATGAAAAAGGCAATTGGCTACATAAAGACCCTTTAAAAAGCGCCGGATGGATTGAAGCAAATGCATGGCAAGCAACCTGGTCTGTATCTCACCAACTTAGAAAGTTAGCTAAATTAATGGGCGGGAATGACAGCATGTCGCAAAAGTTGAACTATGCTTTTGAAAAATCTGTTCCACAGGATTTTGTATTCGGTTATGGTGCCGGATATGTAAGTTATGCCAATCAGCCGGGATGTTCTAACGCCCATGTGTTTAATTGGGCGGGCAAGCCCTGGTTAACTCAATACTGGGTACGCAAGGTAAAAGAGCAGGCCTATGGCGCTATAACTCCTGATAATGGCTATGGAGGACATGACGAAGACCAGGGGCAAATGGGCGGCGTAAGTGCGCTCATGGCAATAGGCCTGTTTGATGTAAGAGGCACGGCTGCACTGGAACCAACGTATGAAATAACTTCACCAGTATTTGATGAAATAACTATTAAGCTTGACAATAGATATTATCCTGGAAAAGAATTTAAGATACGGACATATAACAATTCTGCAGAAAACATGTATATCAAAAAAGCAGCATTGAACGGACGGCCATTGAATAACTTTTGGTTTAGGCATAAAGATTTTATAAAAGGAGGAACGCTGGATTTGTGGCTCGATAATAAACCGAACAAGCAATGGGGTATAAAAAATTATCCTGATAACTAAGGTTGAATTATTAATTCTGTTATGAAACAAAGAAAAATATTTTTGATCTTATTACTGTTTACTATTCATGTGCATGCGCAAAACAAATTGACAGTTGGCTCATACAACATTAGATATGAACATAATGAAGTTGACTCGCTTGATAACTGGAAATACAGATCGCCTGCAGTTTTTAGCTTAATTGAGTTTTACGATTTTGATATTATGGGCCTGCAGGAAGGATTTAAGCCTCAGTTGAATGATATGGTAAATGCATTGCCTGCATATCAATATTATGGAGTAGGCAGAGAAGATTGGAAGGATAAAGGGGAGTGTTCCGCGATCTTGTTTAAAAAAGATAAATTCGCCTTAATTGATACTGGCAGCTTTTGGCTGTCGGAAACGCCTCAATTACCAAGCTTTGGGTGGGATGCAGCTTGTACGAGAGTATGTTCATGGGTGAAACTGAAAGATAAAAAAAGCAGGAAGCTGTTCTATGTTTTCAATGTGCATTTAGATCATGTGGGTAAAGAAGCACGCATAAAGAGTAGTATGCTGCTCCTCAAAAAGATTAAAGAAATTGCTGGTACAAGTCCTGTTATACTTACCGGAGATTTCAATGCGGCACAGAATAGTGAATGCTATAAAAATATCGCTCAATGTGGGTGGCTGTTTGATGCATATAAACTAAGTAAACGACCTTACGCTTCCAATGGGTCTTTTAATAGTTTTGGTAACAATGTAAAGAAGAAGGAAATTATTGATCACATATTTTTGAATGCAACTTTCACTGTTGATAAATACGCAATACTTTCCGATACTTATTATGGCAGATATCCTTCTGATCATTTCCCAATATTTGTACAGGTGAAATATTAGCGGGGCATAATATTTTTGAGCAACCAACGTACCGTTTCTATACTTACTCGCTGCATAAAATGATTTCGCTGGTTTTTATAATCCGGCCGGAGGCGATAGCATAATATTTCAGAGCTAATAAGCTTTGAAGAGCAGTGATTTAGTAGTGGCAGTTACACATTGCTCAATAGCATTCCTACCGTACAAGTGTGCGACGCAACGGATGCTCAATAGTAGCAATGCAGCCGGGTTACAAAAAAATATTAAAAGGCAAGACCTTACAGGTTTTTAAAACCTGTAAGGTCTTGCCTTTTAAACTAAACATTTAATAATTCCTTTTATTCCACGCCCCACTTTTCATTGGGTGCGGCCCCCATTTCCAATTCAAGCGATCCGCCTTTTAATAACTCGGATGCAGGGAATTTGAAGGAGTTTAATGCGCGGCCGTTCAATGTAGCTTTTTGCACATACATGTTATTTCTTGTTGCGCCTTTTGCAATGATGGTGAACTTTTTACCACGTCCAAATTTTTGTCCAAGATCAATTTCAATTTTTTCAAAAAGCGGACTTGCTATTTCATACACAGGATTCGCGTTGCAGCCGCCATCGGTTTGGAACAAACCAAGCGCCGTCATTACAAGCCAGGCACTCATTTGTCCTTGGTCTTCGTCGCCAAGGTAAGCGTTACCAACATTGTAGCCATAATAGCGTTCAAGTATGGAGCGGCTCCATTTTTGTGTGGACCATGGTTTGCCCGCCCAGTTAAATAAGTATGCAAAGTGCATCGACTGCTGGTTTCCCTGCACAACAGGGTAGTCCCAATACTGATCGTTCATGCCGTTATAACGCCACGGATCACTCAGCTTAAAGCCCCATTCCAGGCGGTCGATAAACCGTTGTTTTCCTATAAGATCCGCAAGCGCGGGCACATCCTGCGGTACAAAGAATGTGAGCTGCCACGAATTGCCTTCTACATAATGATGATTGGCGCCGCTTTTGAACGGATCAAAATTTTTCGACCATTCGCCATTGCTCAATTTCATGTGACAGTAACCTTCACTGTCTATCGCGTTTTTCCACCAATAACCCCTGTCGTTAAACTGTTGATAGGTGGCTGTTTTCCCTAACGATTTTGCCAGTTGTCCCACTGTCCAGTCGTCATATGAATATTCCATAGTGTTAGAGAAACGGCCTTTATCTGACGGTACATATTTATGTTGTAAATACGTTACCAAATCGCGGTTGCCGGCAAAACCGGTGAACACTTTTTGCGCAGGAGTTGTTTGCATTTTCACAGCAGCTTCCAATGCTTTGTTGGCATCAAATTTTCTTATACCCATTTGGTATGCGGATACGATCTGCGGTATTTCATGTTCTCCCACCATTACGGGCACGTAGTTCATACCGGCAGGTCCTTTCGCCAGCCAGCCGTAAGCGTCGTACATGGCTAACTGTGAGTTTACCCAGCGGTTGCTCCATTCCGGAGTTATAAGATTCCACATTTGGTTAAGGTTCCAAAAGGTGTTCCAGAACGCATCACAGCCAAGCGCTACGTCATCTTTGTTTTTTAGTTGTTGCACTTTGCCATCGGTGCCGCGCCACTGGCCGTTTACATCACTCCAAATACTGCGGCTGCAAATAGACCTGTACATGGCGTTGTAAAAACGCATTTTATCCAATTTGTTGGTAGTAGTAATTTTTACGCGATTGAATATTTCATTCCATGCATTCAATTGATTTTGCTTAATGGCATTGAAGTTCCAGCCAAAAGGTTGGGTGATTTCTGTTTTCAAATTCTGAGCCGCGTTTTCAATGCTCACTAGTGAAATGCCTGAACGCACTTGTACCACAGGATTTTTCTTTGCGTCAAATTGAACAAATAATCCGGCGTTTCTTATATCTTTTGCTTCATATTCATCTCCAAATTTTATGTCATTATCAATCCATCCGCCAACGCTTTGTATGGGTTTATCAAACTCTACAACAAAATGCAGGGTATAATCCTGGTCGGCATCATGGCTCCAAATGCCTGGTGAAAAATGATGTGAATACCCTTCAATTCTGTAATCGCTTACTTTTTTAACTTTTATTTCTTTCAAAAAATAATCGTATTCGGCATTTACATGCAAGTCGATTAATACACGTGCGCTATCGCGGTCTTTTGGAAAAGTGAATCTTTCAAAACCGCAACGTGTGGTTGCGGTAACCTCGGCTTTAATATTGTAATCAGTAAGATCTGCTTTATAATATCCGATTGGCGCTTCTTCCGTTCTTTTATTAATAGCGGAGCGGTATCCGGAGCCCGGCTTCAATTCATCACCCACTTTTGTTTTCAGTTTCCCGTTTGATGCGAAGATGCCTAAACCACCAAGAGTCCACTCATGAATGTGGCTAAAAGTTCCAATACTTTCATAACTTGGCTGATAACCGGCCTGCCAGCCTGCGTTTTGGTTGTCGGGACTCATCTTTACCATACTGAAAGGCATCCACGGGCCGGGTGCAATCATCCAGCGTGAGTGTGCTGTGCCCAGGCGTGTATCCACATAATCGGCAAGCGTTTGCAGCTTTTGCGGAGCTCTTGTTATGTTGCCTTCTTCTACAACAGTTCCATTTTCTAAAACCTGGTATTTGCTTTTGGTAGCGGTTTTCACGGCAGGCATTTTAGCTTCCAGCACATACTGGCCTTTTTCTAACATTTCAGAAAAAATAGTACGGCCATCAAGCGTCACGCTTAGTTTGGGCGTGTTTTGTAAATGTCTTACATCAATTAAAAGCGGCTGAACTCTTTTACCATTCTCCGAAAGTTCATAGGTGGCAGGTTTTACGCTTTCAACAAAAAAGTCGGATGATGATTGCAGCCTGGTATTTGCGGCTCCTCCAAGTGCGATCTGATCAAACAAAATCCATGAACCTTGTATAACGGTGATGATCACACTGTTTCCTCCTTTCCTGATAATACTTTTTTGTATTGGTATCTCAATGGTTTTTGGAGTAGCAGCAGAAAGGTTTCCGGTAATGGAAGCGGTATCTACAAAAGGCTCGTTTTGTTTTGGGTAGGGCTGTTTATTTACATCATAGCCGGCCGCGGTCAATTGAATTATTTCATCTTGTTCGTTTACGCTGATTTTTATTAAGGGCAGGAATTTTTTGGCATAATCGGCCAGTTTGATAATCAGTTTATAATTTCCATTAGCAGGAAGTTCTTTAACCGTAAATAATATATTCACCTGGTTTGTGCGCCAGCCTGCTGTTGGCCATGTGCCGCCCCATGTGTCCACCGGTCCGGGCAGTACATACGGGAAATCTTTTTTTTCTGTTGAAGTGCCAACCAGGTAGAATTTGTCTTCATATCCAAAATCAGCGCCAACAAAATTTCTAAATCCGTTTGGCGCCAGCGCAAATTCGTTGGCAGAGTTATCGGCTGTACCAATGCTCCATAAGGTTTGTTGATTTTGCTGCGCGAATAGCAGCAGTGTCATAGCGTTAAATAAACAAAGCAACAAGCAATTTTTTTTCATACTACTTGATTATTGGTTAGAATTATCTGATTAATGAAATAGGGTATACAGCAAATTGCAATTTTTTTTGGGGGGATATCAGCATAAGTTTTTCATGGCATCATCGTTGTGTCACTCACTTGTACTGTAGTATTTCATGGCAACATTTGGATGCGTTAACTACGGTCGCGCCGCAAAACCAATTATTTGAGAAATTATTATAAATGCAATTTGTCATAAACCTCTAAAATAAAAATTAAATGTATGGACATTTTTACAAACTTTTGCAAATTTCAAGCAATTTTTTACTCAAATTACTTGAAGTGTATTAATAATTACTTTGTTCTATCTTGCGTACAGCCTTGATTTTTATGGAAGAAAAAAATATTTTTTTAAACAAAAAATCATATGTTTGTACATATTTACATTTGAATCAACGGTTGATAGGTTACGATTATGAAAAAGGGTAGTCGCTTTTGTATTTGGATCCTGCTTTTCTTCTCGTTTTGTTGTGATAACAAAGCGCAGAATTCCTTTTCCATAAATGCTGTAATTAAGCCGTATTATAAAAACAGAAGCGATGGAACTGCCGGACGTGAAGTGATTTTTTATAATAAGAAAAAAAAGTTTAGCGGTGCTGCAGAAGTAAAATTTGAGAGTGAAGGCAAAACAGAAGTAACGAAACTAAAGCTGCAGCAACCTTCCGATTCCATTACAATTTTATTGCCTCCCGGTGTGGGTGTAAGTAAAGATTGCCAGGCAAATATTAATATCACCGGCTCCCAACAGAAGTATGAAGTCAAAGTATTGATACCGGCCATGCGCCACTGGACGGTTTATATTTATCCGCATTCACATGTGGATGTGGGTTATACCAACTTGCAGGAAATAGTGGAACAGTTGCATGTGCGCAACGTGGATGTGGGAATTGATATAGCAAAAAAAACAAAAGATTATCCTGAAGGCGCCCGTTTTGTTTGGAATCCTGAAGTTACATGGGTAGTGAGTAGTTATTTAAAAACTGCCACGCCACAACAAAAGCAGTCATTTATAGAAGCCGTTAAAAAAGGATGGATACAAATTGACGGCGCTTATGCGAATATCAACACTTCCGTATGTTCTGATGAGGAATTACTGCGGATGTTTAAAGATTGCGGTGATATTAAAGCCTTGACCGGCGAGCCCATTACCACAATGGTACAGTTCGATTTGCCCGGTGGCACATGGGGTATGGTTCAGGCGGCTGCCATGAATGGCATTCGCGGATTTATAAGCTTTACCAATTGGTATGATATGCGGCATGTGTGGGAACACAAGCCTTTTTACTGGATTTCCGCAGACAAAAAATATAAGATGTTTTTTTTGCAGGGCAGTCCGTATGGAATTGGATTCCAGGTGAAAGGCAGCAAATATGGATTGGCCAGGATTCAGAATTTTACTTCTGCGTACGACAGGCTTAACACAAACAATCCTCTTGAAAATTTTATTGACCCATTCATATTTAACGAAACCCGCAAGCTGGAAAAGGCCGGTTCACCTTACGATATTTTTGCCATGACATGGTCTATGGCAGATAATTGCCTGATTGATGCCGATCTTCCTGAAGCTGTTAAGCAATGGAATAACATTTACGCATACCCTAAATTGATTATTGGAGGCGCTCGTGATATAATGGAAGCATATGAAAAAAAATACGCTTCTATTATACCGGAGTATAGTGGCGATTTTACAGAATATTGGAATGACGGTTTATGTTCCGATGCTGCCAGGGTGGGTATGGCGCGGAGAGGAAAGGAAAATCTTGTACAAGCGGAAACTTTATTTTCCATGTTAAATAATAAATCGGAAACGCCAATAGATGAGTTTAATGAAGCCTGGAAAAACGCGTTACTCGCTGCCGAACATACATGGGGATACATGGACCCTCGTGCGCCTTTGGCCAAAGAAGTAGAAGGACGTAAAGCCGCGTTTTTTGAAAATACGGAAAAGGAAAGCAACGGACTTATTGCAAAGGCATTGGCGCCTTTTGAGAAAAAAGGAACAGCTTCTTTTGCAGTTGTTAATACGCTTTCCTGGGAACGTGATGGATTGGTTACACTTTCCGACACTCAAAGTAAAGCAGGTGATAAAGTGCTGGATGAAAAAAATAAGGAAATACCATCACAAAGACTTTCAACCGGCGAGCTTGTTTTTCAAACAGGACTTATTCCCGCATTGAGCTCAAAGTTGTTTAAAGTTGTTGCCGGAAAACCTGCAACAATTTCATCTTTAAAAATTCAGGATGCGGTTATAAGCAATAAACTTATTTCATTAACACTTGATAAGAAAAACGGAGCTATTAAAAGCCTCATAGATGAAAGATCAGGGCACCAGTTTGTAAGCGATACATCCCGTTTTCAGTTAAACAGTTATTATTATTTGCCCGGTGTGTATAATGGCAGAACTACTATTGGTAAAGAAACAACAACAAAAGATGTAACTATTAAGATAAAGGAAAACGGCCCACTGGTGGCATCTTTACTGGTTACTTCCAAAGCGGATGGTTGCAACTGGCTTACAAGGGAAATCAGGTTGATAAAAGACAAGCCATATGTAGAGCTGATCAATTCAATGGATAAAATTGCGGATCGCAAAAAAGAAGGAACGCATTTTGGTTTCGCATTCAATGTGCCGGATGGCATAACACACATGGATATGCCGTGGACGGTAATGCAACCTGAAACCGATCAATTACCCGGCGCCAATCGTAACTGGTATTCTACACAACGCTGGATCGATATTTCCAATAAACAGCATGGTATAACATGGTCTGCTATTGAAACGCCCATTGTTCAGTTTGGCGATATTACCGGAACTATTTTGGATGGCGCCCGGCAATCATGGTTATGGATAAAAAAATTACCACAAACGCAAACCATTGTTTCGTGGGTTACTAGTAATCATTGGGAAACAAATTTTCCTTTAGTGCAGAGTGGTGTTATTACATCCCGCTATGGAATTTTATTGCATGGTGCATATGATGCGGTAATCGCCAACCGTTTTGGCGTTGAGCAAAATCGTCCATTGATTGTGGTGGAAACTGATGTTAACCCGGTAAAGAAAGCTCCGGTGGCAATCGATAATCCGGCCGTCATGATTTCTACATTTAAGAAAAGTGAAGACAATAAAGCATATATCCTGAGATTACGATCGGTGTCGGATAAAAAAGAAAGAGTAAACCTGTCGTGGGCTACAAAACCGGTTGAAATCTCTTATTGTTTGCCGGATGAAAAACCAACGGATAAATGCGACGACAATATTGAATTATTGCCCAATGGAAATGTAAGCCTGAGGGTAGTTTTTAAAGAAGGGAAATAATGGCAGAATGTACGAGTTATACTTAAAGCCTGAAGATTTTTGCATTGATATTTTTGATATCGGCGGTATTGCTACTATTAAGCATCGTTGTGTCACTCACTTGTACTGTTGTAATGCTATTCAGCAAGTGAAAGTATTCATGCATAAATAAAACTGCGTATAGTATAAAACGTTAGTTTATGGAACGTATTTTTCGTATAATGTACAATAGCGAACAAATCGTTGAAGAGTGCGACGCAACGGCAGTTTAATAGTAGCAATGCCGCCTGGCTCATAATAAAAAAACACGTTCTATAGGAAGGCCTGATTAATATTTGGGCAAAAAAATGATAAACTTATTTTTTAAAATAATTGAGTAAAAATAATTTCAAACGGTTAAATTAACTAACATGCACGTACCATCTCCGAACATACAAGTAAAAGAGATTCTCGAAAAAACAAAGGTCGCGATGCAGCTAGCAATGCCTCAACACCTTGATCGTAAAAGACATCCAATAGGGGAGTATGATATTTATCCATATCATTCATTGGGTTCAGGAAAAGTTTTTAGTGGGTATGAAAGCCTTGCTAAATGGATGTCGGCGCATCGCCACATTATTATTGATGGCTATAGTGGCGTGATATGGAATGATGTTGTAAACTGTCTGCAACAAAATTTTGCGGCTATGTCCTGCCCGGTAAAATGGATCGATGTGGCGCAGTACATGAAAAAGACATGTGAAATTCAAACTATGGTGGCGCCGTTTTTAGGTGAGCCCGGATCGGTGTGGGGCACAAAAACTAATTTGACATTGCCGCAGTTTTTTCAAATGGAAGAGTTGAACAAAGTGCAGCCTGTTGATGATAATGCAATTACTATTGCGTACGGCACAGGAGCCGCTTTGCTTAATTGGGATGCGCCCGTGGTTTATTTTGATGTGCCCAAAAATGAAATTCAGTATAGAATGCGCTCATCCGAAGTGTGCAACCTGGGAACTGATGTTATAAATCGCGCATCGGAAATGTACAAACGATTTTATTTTGTTGATTGGGTTGTATTGAATGAACACCGGAAATCTGTTTTTGACAGAATAGCCGTTATAGCAGATACCCAGTGGCGAAATGATACAAACTGGTTGCTAAAGGAAACGCTTGTAAGCGCATTGGAAAAATTAAGCGAGGCGGTATTGCGTGTGCGTCCGTGGTTTGAGCCCGGTGCATGGGGCGGGCAGTGGATGAAAGAAAGAATTAAAGGACTCAACAAAAATGAAGTGAATTACGCATGGTCGTTTGAATTAATTGTTCCTGAAAACGGAATTGTTTTTGAAAGCGATACCAACTTAATGGAAGTGCCGTTTGATTTGCTCATGCTTACACAAAGCAAAAATGTGTTGGGAAAACACGCGTCGTTTTTCGGAGAAGAGTTTCCTATTCGCTTCGATTTTCTTGACACTTGGGACGGCGGAAATCTTTCCATACAATGTCATCCTTCGTTAGAATATATAAGAGAGAATTTTGGAGAAAAAATTACACAGGACGAAACTTACTACATTCTCGATTGCAAAAAAGGTGCGGAAGTATTTTTAGGTTTCCAGGAAACCATCGACCCAGTTGCATTTCGCAAGGAACTTGAAATAAGCCAGGAAAAAAAGGTAGAAGTAGATATCAAAAAACATGTACAGGTTTTTCCTGCGCACAAGCACGATCTGTTCCTTATACCAAACGGCACTGTGCATAGCTCCGGTATAAACAACGTTGTACTTGAAATAAGCGCCACACCATATATTTTCACATTTAAAATGTATGACTGGTTGCGCCTCGACCTGAATGGAGAACCCAGACCAATCAATATAGATCACGCGTTTTATAATTTGAATTTTGAACGCAAAGGCAATTGCGTTGAAAAAGAATTGATTTCGAAACCCGCTACCATCGCGGCTGGTGAAGATTGGGAGTTGATACATTTGCCCACTCATGCTCATCATTTTTATGATATTGAAAGAGTGGAATTCGAGTCTGCCGTTACAATGCCAACAAACGAAAGTTGCCAGGTATTGATGCTGGTGGAAGGCGATTCCATTATTGTGGAAACGAACGACGGAACCAGGACCACATTCCATTATGCCGAAACGTTTGTAATTCCTGCGGCCGCGAAATCATTTACAATGACTAATACCGGCAATCACAAAGCAAAAGTGGTGAAAGCGTTTCTTAAAGAGAATATAGATTTCTGGAAGCGCGGATTATAAGCAAAACCTTTTCACTTTGTTTTGTATATTTCGGCTGTGTAAAGAATGTGAATGTTTTTTGTGTGTCAACAGAAGTACTACTATTAAGCATCGTTGTGTCACTCACTTGTACTATAGTAATGCTATTGGGCAATGTGTAACAACCAACTGCAATGCACCGGTTTTTAATGTGCTTCTATAATAACCGGCTTTACCGGTATCAACAAAAACTTTGAAATTGTTTTTTAAAAAATTGATGAATAATGAATCCAAATAATCTTGTTGTTTGCGCCGATATCGGCGGATCGCATATTACAGCCTGTTTACTAAATCTTGAAACAAAGCAGTTGATTACATCATCCATGTCGCGGTTACATATCGATTCATTTGCAGATGCGGATAAGATCATTGCTGACTGGAGTAAATGCATTGCTGAAGCGATGGGTGGGCAAGCAGTAAAAAAAGTTTGTCTCGCCATGCCCGGCCCGTTCGATTATGAAGCCGGTATCTGTCTTATAAAAGACCAGGGAAAATATCCGCATTTATATAATCTCAACATAAAAGAATTGCTGGGTACATCATTAGGGCTTACTGCAAATGATGTGTACATGAATAATGATGCCGCTTGTTTTTTACAGGGCGAAGTATTCAGCGGCAGTGCTGTAGGCTATACATCTGTTATTGGTATAACACTTGGAACCGGGCTGGGAACCGCGGTTTGCCGCAAGGGTGTAGCGCACAGCGCCGATTTGTGGAGTTTGCCATTCCGTGAATCCATAGCGGAAGATTATATTTCCACCCGCTGGATCGTAAAAAAATATTTTGAGCTAACAGGAAAAGAAATTACCGGTGCCCGTCAGCTTACGGAACTTATTTCTCAAGATCCCAATGCCACAGCTGTATTTGAAGAGTTTGGAACAAGCCTGGGACGCTTTCTTGTTGAGTTTATTAAGTTGGAAAAACCTGAAATTATTGTAATAGGCGGCAACATCGCGAAAGCATATGCATATTTTAAAGAGCCGGTGGAAAATGAAATTAGGAAAGAAGATACGCAGGTAAAAATTGTAACTTCTGTTTTAGGTGAAGATGCTATGATGATTGGCGCCGGTGGAGGCTGGTACATGCAGGAGGAGTGGAAAGTTGAAAGTGGGGAGTAAGCAGTAAGCAGTAGGCAGTAGACAGTGGACAGTGGGCAGTAGAGAGGTCGGCAATCAGCGATCAGAAATCAGACTTGCATGAAAGCAAGAGTTCTCTACTGCCCACTGCCAACTGCCCCATAGCATTACAACAGTACAAGTGAGTGACACAACAAAAGATGATTAGAATTACTACCGCCCGTTCCCAAAAAAGATCAATGAATGTAAAGCATGAAAGAAAGTTTTGAGTATTGAGTAATAAGTAATAAAGACTTCTGACTTCTGATAATTGACTTCTGATATCTAACCTCTGATATCTGACATCTAAAAACAATACACATGAAAATATTAAAAGTGCTGCGCGGTATAATGGTTGCATTAATAGTGATGTTTTTTGTTTTGCCATCACAAGCGCAGGAAAAGAATAACTTAATTCAGTTTGTAGATCCTAATATTGGCACTGCGCATTGCCGTTGGTTTCACTACACTCCCGGCGCATCGCCGTTTGGAATGGCCAAGCCTGCACCTGCTACAAACGGCAGTTATGGCAATGTGCACGGTTGGGACGCCACCGGTTACGATTTTCGGCACACATCCATAGAAGGATTTCCTAATTTTCACGAATTCCAGGTGGGCGGTGTAGTGTTCGCGCCTATCACCGGCAAGCTTCAAACTATTCCGGGTAAGCTTGAAAATCCGGATGAAGGTTATCGTTCACGGTTTGATAAAAAAGATGAAATATCAACAGCAGGTTATTATTCCGTGCTGTTGAAAGATTACAATATAAAAGCGGAACTCACTTCCACAAAGCGTGTGTCATTTCACCGCTACACATTTCCGGCCACTGACGAGGCGCATATATTATTTGATATTGGCAACAAACAAGGCGAAAGCGGGCCGGTAAAGGATGCGAAAGTTACAATAACGCCGGATGGCAGAATTGAGGGATTTGTAACTACGCTACCGGTTTATGTACAAAAGTATCAGGCCGGTTCGGAAGTAACAATGTATTTCTCCGCTATGCTTGATAAGAAGCCTTCTGCTGTTGGTGTTTTTCGCGGTAAGGACATAACAAAAGATAAAACGGAAATTTCGGGTAAAGGTGCGGGGGTATACCTTTCGTTCTCCACTAAGGAAAATGAAAGCATTACCATAAAGGCCGGCTTGTCTTATACATCAATTGAAAACGCGAGGCTGAATCTTGAAACAGAAGCTGCGAAACTTACGTTTGATAAAGCTAAACAGCAAGCGCAAGCCGTATGGAATGCGTATCTCGGAAGAATTACAGTGGAAACGCCAATAAGAGAAAACAAAGTGAAATTCTATACAGGGTTGTATCACGCATTGCTTGGTCGCGGACTCGCCAGTGACGTGAGCGGCGCTTACCCGAAGAATGACGGCGGCGTGGGACAAATACCGCTTGATAAAAATAACAAGCCATTATACAATCATTATAATACAGATGCCGTGTGGGGAGCGTATTGGAATCTTACGCAGCTTTGGGCTGTAGCATATCCCGAGTATTATTCCGATTTTATTAAAAGCCAGTTGCTGGTATATAAAGATGCCGGCTGGCTGGGCGATGGTATAGCCAACAGTAAGTTTGTTTCCGGAGTGGGTACCAATATGGTAAGCATTATAATGGCCGCTGCTTATAACATTGGCATCAGAGATTTTGATGTTAATCTTGCTTATGAAGCTTCTTTGAAAAATGAAACAGGGTGGAAGGACAGACCAAGAGGCGCAGGCAAACTGGATGTGGACAGGTTTTTAAAATATGGTTATGTGGATCATTTGGATAAAGGCAGCGACTGGTCGGAAACGTGGATGTTCTCTGCATCTCACACGTTGGAGTATTCGTTTAGCGCATATGCCGTGGCGCAATGGGCAAAGCAGTTAGGTAAAGAAAATGATTATAACCAACTGATCAAAATGTCAAACGCGTGGCAACAAATTTTTGATTCGAAACTCAAACTGATTCACCCGAAAACAGCGGATGGAAATTTTATAGATAAGTTTGAGCCATCCAAGCCCTGGCGAGGTTTTCAGGAGGGTAACGCATACCAATATACGTATTTTGTTCCCCACGATCCGCAAACATTAATCGCCAAAGTTGGACACGATGAATTTAATAAGCGCCTCGATAGTACATTCATTCTTTCAGAAAAAGATTTCTTTGGCGGCGGAAGCAATATAGACGCGTTTGCCGGTATTGAAAGTATTTATAATCATGGCAACCAGCCAAACTTGCACATATCCTGGATGTTTAATTTTTCGGGAAAACCTTCATTAACTCAAAAATGGGTGAGAGCAATTTGCAATAAATTTTATGGTACAGAAGGTGTACACGGTTATGGTTTCGGCCAGGATGAAGACCAGGGGCAATTGGGCGCATGGTATGTTGTATCATCAATGGGATTGTTTGATATAAAAGGGCTTACTGATCCGCAGGCTTCCTTCGGAATTGGCAGTCCGCTTTTTGATAAGGTCACTATTCAATTAAACAAAAAATATTATAGAGGTAAAAAGTTTGTAATTGAAACAAGGAACAATTCCGGCGACAATATTTATGTTGAAAATATGATGCTGAATGGTAAGCCACTCAATTCTCCTTTTATTAAATATGCCGATGTGGTAAAAGGCGGAAAACTAGTGCTGGCAATGGATAGCACACCGAAGGACAGTTATTGATAACTCGAAATTCAAAAGTGAAAATTCAAAGGTTGCTTACAGTTTTGAAATTCATTTATACTGTATACGGCATAAAAATGTGCAGAAACATTTTTTGTTGACCGGCGGTATTGCTACTATTGAGCTTCTGTTGTGTCACTCACTTGTACGGTAGGAATGCTATTCAGCAAGTTATGAGTTATGAGTTATGAGTTATGAGTGCTTTTGTTTTTACTTGCAACCAGTGATTAATGCGATCTCAACTCCCGATTTTTGACTTTTGAATTCATGGTGAATGCAAGAGCGCTTTGGTTAATCTTCATGCCTAACAACATATATTAACGAACTGCAGTTTTGGTTATTAAGGAGCGCTTTTGTATTAGAACGAAAACCATTTATGAAAGCACGCGGTAAATTATTTTTTGCATTTTTGTATTGCTCACTCAGCATGCTGATATAGAAACTGTCAAACCACATGGCATGTATACTTTCCACCGACATGCCATGCATAGACACCAGCTTTTTTACCGAAGCCGGAGAAAAATGATATAAATGACGAGGCACGTCGTATGCAGCCCAATATTTGCCATATGCTTTTGCATCCAGCGAAGTATAATTAGGTACTGCGATAAATAGTCTGCCATCCTTTTTCAATAATGTTTTTAATTGTTGGATGTAGGAGTGCAGATCGTGCACATGTTCCAACACATGCCACATAGTGATGACATCAAAACTTTCCCGGGGCAGATCAAAAAGCATGTGACTGCTTTTTAAATCAAGGTTGTATAAATCCTTTGCTTTTGTGCGTGCCTGCGCATCGGGCTCGAGCCCTGTTACCTGCCACTTATTAAGTCGCATATGATTTATGAAAGCACCTGTGCCTGCGCCCACATCCAGCAAATAACCGGTTTGCATACCGGTTTCTTTTCGAATCAAATTATACTTGGTTTTCAGAGTATGGCGTCTCACTTTATGATAAAGCCGGTTTATACAACCTTCCTGTGTATCGGAGTGTGAAATATAATTTTCAGATTTATAATAAGCGCCTATGGCATGAATGTCCGGAATGCTTTGAGTGAACCGCAATGCACAATCTTCGCACTCCCAAATAGTGAACTTTTCGTGAGATACCGTATAATCTTCTGCTGTTAAAACTTCCTTTATTGCTGTTGAATCACAACAGGGACAAGTTTTGTAAGTAATCGATGCCATGCCGCAAATTATGAAGATCGTATTAAAAATAAAGGTTTCTTACTTTTTTATTTGCATATGGCACTATTTTGCGTTTCAACTTGTCTAAATATTTCAACTCTCCGTTCTTCATAAAAAAGCTTGCTACCTTTGCCTTTAAGCAATGAATAAGCAAGAAGCAACAAATTATATTAAATCGCAAGCGGCGCTATTGGGCTTCGATTATTGCGGAATTGCAATGGCCCGGCCACTTGATGAAGATGCACGAAGATTGGAAAACTGGTTGCAGAAGGGATTTCATGGCAGCATGCAATACATGGAAAACCATTTTGAGTTGCGCATTGATCCATCTAAACTTGTACCCGGAGCAAAATCGGTCATTACATTATTAAAAAACTATTATACTTCAGAAAAACAAACCGCTTCCGCTCCGAGAGTTTCAAAATACGCTTATGGCAAAGATTATCACGATGTGATAAGAGAACAATTGCGGTTTTTTTTAAACGATATCAAAAGTACAATCGGGGATATTCATGGTCGCGGATTTGTTGATTCGGCGCCGGTACTGGAACGAGCGTGGGCTCAAAAAAGCGGCTTGGGCTGGATTGGAAAAAATGGCAACCTGATAAACAAGAACAGTGGTTCCTTTTATTTTATAGCCACGTTAATTACCGATTTGGATTTAATGTATGATGATCCGCTGGCGAAAGACTTTTGCGGAAGTTGTTCCAAATGTATTGACGCATGTCCCACTCAGGCTATTCTGCCGGATAAAGTTGTAAATGGAAGTCAGTGTATTTCATACTATACTATAGAGTTGAAAGATCTGCTTATTCCATCGGAATTAAAAGGGAAATTTGATAATTGGATGTTTGGTTGCGATACCTGCCAGGATGTATGTCCGTGGAACCGTTTTTCAAAAAACAACACAGAACCCGCCTTCACTCCAATTCCTGAGATTTTAAACCTCTCCACGGACGAGTGGGAAGATATGACTGAAGATGCTTTCAAAAAAATATTCCGCCATTCACCTCTTAAGAGAAGTAAATTCAAAGGTGTGCAGCGAAATGTTCTTTTTTTAAAGAAAGAAGAAGTCAGGGGTTAGAAATCAGAAGAGAATGTCATACGCAACCGACATCAAAAAATAGAAATTTTTCTACCAGTTTGTAAAAACCATTTCTACCAAACGTTCAAGAAAGCGCTGAAATGCTGTACAGGAGAGTTATTTAAGAAAAAACAAATTCTGAATAATCGTTATCGACTTGTTGTAAAATTTCATTTATTAAAGTCTTTTTCTTTTTGCTTGCGCAAGAAGAAACAAAAAGCACACCCTTATTTAGTGGAGAATTGAGAGTTGAGAGTGCTGTATGATGAAAAATCAAAGGAAAGGTAAAATTCAATAATTATTGGTATGGTCGAAAACTATAAATCAAACTCGATCAACAGCATTTCAAATCTCAAATCTCAAATTTCAAATTATTTGGACCCGATCGCGGGGAGCGCCCTGGTTAAGCTTTTGCACTACTGTGACTTCGGCAAAGGGAATTCTATTCAACGCTTTAAAGGCAGTATTCTTTATTAATAACTGCAGCGGGAACTTGCATTTCAGCAGTTTTTTTAAAGAATAACAAGTTGTAGTGCAGATATTAAATATACACTGTAAAATAAGTATTCCAATTTCATTTAGCAACTTTGATTGCGGCTATGTATCAAACAACCTGAACACTATAAAGCTTGCGAATGGTAAAATATCAACAACCAGCTACTAACTCTCAACCCGCCCAATAGCATTCCTGCCGTACAAGTGAGTGACACAACCGGAGCTCAATAGCAGTACTATAGCTGGTTCCCAAATAAAACTATTTTTTCTTAGCGTTGCCGAAAGTCAATTTTTGCAACCCTACTGATGTTTTCAAACCCAAAGAAATTATGTGATGATTGGCGGAGGTTAATGAATTGGCCACTCTCGACGCCCCATAAGTGACTACCGGTCCTATAGTTACAGGAAACTGAGCCTTTTCATTTAGCAGCACACCAAAACCCGCATTCAAAAATATTTGCGAACGATTGAGTAAGCTATTGGCTTCGAAATAATTTCCATAACTGTTGTTGAATATCATTTTACCACTGAGCAGGTAAGCATAGGATGCGCCAACGCTTGCATTAATTTTGGTATTGCCGGTGCTGAAAAGTGGAAAGCCCACCGTTACCGGAATTTCAATAAAATGGTATTTATTACGATAAGTATAATCGCTTCCTTTGTTGTAAAATACATTCGCGGCAAGAAGATTCATACTTTGCAAACGAACTACTGCCGTGCTGTCAACTTTTCCACCTACGTTAAGCGAAGAGGAATAATAGTTGTAATTAACGCCCGCATCAATAGTTAGTTTTCCAAATTTTCTTTGAACAAACAAACCTCCGCTAAAAGCCATACTTTTTTCAGCATCGGAATTGGGTATTTCATAAGAGTTTCCGCGATTGTAAAGGCCGCCGGCATAATTCATCATCGCAATATATGATTTTTCAAAATTGGCAGATGTTTGAATTACATCTGATATGCCCGGTGTTACCTGTATGCCCCACTGCCATTGCGAACGTTTTTTTGCCGGACGTATAATTGCTTCGTTGCTAATTTTAATATCAGGAGCTGTTATGTGTACCGGAAAATTATTTATAGCCACACTTTCTACATTGGCGTTTTTCAAATCGGTGCCAGGTAAATTTATACTGTTATTTTTGTCGTCGTTTATAGCTGTTCCAATTGTATTATCCGGCTGAATTGTGTTGTCCGGCGAAGGTTTGGCGTTATCATCATTATTCTTCCTGCCGGTATTTTTTGAATTTGGAACAACTTTTTCACTTCCCTTATTTTTATTGGCAGGGATTATATGCTGCGATTTATCAAATAAATTATTTGCGGGCTTTTCAGTACTTAATTGATTTTTATTAGTAGAATTATTTTCATCGGGATTATTTTTTGTATTAGATTGATTTTGGAGTTTATTGGTTATCGATTCATCATTTTGCGACAAAATTTCCTTACCTGAATTAGAAGATTTTTCTCCGGTTTCAGACGATTTGTCATTTAGAGCAGGTTGTTGTTCGGCTTGCGTATTATTTGTAATCGCTGTTTGATCTTTGCCTGTTTGCTGATCATTCTTTTTATCATCCATAAATACAAAATAACCTGTTAAAAGCAACAACAATGCAGCAGCTACAGGAACATATTTCCACATTCTTCTTCGCTTTCCCCTCATTATTCCAGCTTGCACCTGCTGCCATACAGCGTCGGAAGGCGTTAGCTTAAACTCCTCCATCTGCTGTTGCACCTTATGTTCAAACTCATTATTGTGCATATAGCTTACTTTTAAGTTCTTCTTTATTTTTATTCATCCAGTTAATTAACAAACCTCTTGCTCTCGAATACTGCGATCTGGAGGTACCTTCATTAATACCCAGCATTTTACCAATTTCTACATGGCTGTAACCTTCTATTGCGTGTAAATTGAAAATTGTTTGGTAACCGGTTGGCAATTGACGTATCATTTCCGCAATTTCTTTCGCACTCATATTCATTTCCGGGTTATCTTCAGCCACGGGGTGTATATTGGAATTCTCAAAGACGAGGTCGTATTTATATTGGCTGCTTTTTTTAAGGTAATTAAGCGACGTAGTAACCATAATACGTCTTATCCATCCCCCCAATTCGCCTTCGCTTTTATATTGGTGAAGATGTAAAAAAACTTTTATGAATCCTTCCTGCATAACGTCCTCCGCGTCGCTTAAAGATTTTGTATAACGATAACAAACTCCAAGCATTGTCTCAGAAAAAAGCGCATACAATTGCTTTTGAGCAATTGCACTCCCTTTCAGGCAATCCTTTATGAGTTGGCTGTAATCAGTCATTCCTACTTATATGTTGACAACAAACTATTTCCATCCGTTGCACAAAGAAAATACATTATTTTATGAAGTATTACAAACTCCGAACCAAAAAACATAAATGTTTGATTATGAACGGAGTGAAAGCGATTGTAAGTAATAAGTTGTAAGTTGTAAAAATATTTACAAACACGCGGGTATTAAGGTGTTTTTATTAGGGAACCGGCAGCAGATCCCTGATTTGGCTCCGGTTGTGTCACTCACTTGTACGGTTGGAATTCTGTTCAACAAGTTATGAGTTTTGAGTAATGAGTTTTGAGTGCTTTTGTTTTTGCTTGCAATCGGTGTATATGGCATTCTCCATTCTCCACTCTCAATTCTCCATTTATTCACGCTCTCACGCTCTGCAAGGCTTGTAGCCTTGCAGCACTATACTGTTGCTTTTAGCAACATAACAAGTGTTTCAATTATAGCAGAGATTTCTCGCACGGTTCGTGTTATTACAGGTTGGTTATATTTCATTCCAGCAATATTAAAGATCCGTGCTCGAAATAACGGAAATGAATGGTTTGTCAGAATTTTGATTTATTGGATTAAAGGATTTAGTAAAGAATACCACCCTTTTAAATTTTGAATAAAAGAGAACACAACTCCGCCCAAAGAATCTCAAATCTCAGATCATCTCAATTCCTATCATTTTCATCAAAAAAGTAGCGTTCATACTTTTACAAATACCATCTTTCAATTTGTAGTCAAAGTACAATTCGCTGTTGTTTTTTAATTGCATGTCAAAATGATAATTACTAATCATACCAGTCATTTCGTTAGCAAGTCGGGTAAGCTCCAGGTCGTGGGTAGCAAGAATTCCCGTAGCACCCTGATGCATCAGTTGTTTTATAAGCGCTTCCGACCCCAGGTGACGGTCAGCGGAATTAGTGCCGCGCAAAATTTCATCAAATAAGAGAAAGACTTTTTCCTTACGGTTAACAGCCTCAATGATGTATTGCAGTTTTTTTAGTTCCGCATAAAAAGTAGAGGTGCTTTCATCCAGGTTATCAGCTACCCGCATAGTGCTTACAACCCGCATAGGCGCCAGCTTGCAAGCGCTGGCACAAACAGGCGCACCCATCATGGCAAGAACAATATTTGTGCCCACACTACGCAGAAACGTGCTTTTCCCTGCCATGTTTGAACCTGTTACTAATGCTAGTTGTGGTATTCCATGTATAGAAAAATCACTTGCCACTCTTTTGTTTTGCGGTATCAGAATATGTCCTAAATCCTTTGCAGTAAATGTGCCATGCTCTTCAGTGAAAACAGGAAATGCCCAACTCTTGTAATTAAAATGGAGATTTGCAATACTGCTCAGAAACTCAATTTCACCAAGCTTTTCAAACCATTTGTTTACTTGTGTGTGATTCTTTTTTTTCCATTTTTCAAGTTGAAAAACCAAGTGCAGATCCCACAACAGGAATGTATTTAATGGCAAAAACACCAGTGGATTAAGGCGAATATCAAACCTGTCGAGAATATTTTTCAACCGCTTCACCTCTGATGACGCTTTGAATGATTTGTGCAAAAAGCAATCGCTAATAGATTGGAGTAATGAGGATTGTGCCTGCAATTGCTCAATGGTTTTAAGGCTATTGGAAAGCGTAGCGATTTGTGGAACCATTTTATCAAGCAAATTATACTGCACCATTACCTTTTTGGTAATCATCCAGGATATGATTAAATAAACTGCTACCAGAAAATAAAATACTGGCGAAGAAAGGTACCCGACAATATGCAGCACTAAAGATGATAATGTTAGAGTAGGGAAAGCAATTCGCAGCAATTGCCATCCTTTATTATCAATAAATGAAGAAGGAGTATTTAACCATTGTTCCAATTTTTGCTGTGCAGCAGTGGTAATAGTAGTTTCCATACCATTAGCCTGTAATTGCTGCCGCCATTCCATCTGTGGAGCAAGTTCTTTCACAGCTTCCTGTGTTGAGATAATATTATCTACAGTAGATGGCTGCAAAAGCCGATGTGCCATAAAGGCATTGCCCTGCTCCGATTCTGTGCGGTTAATATATTGATAAATAGACGCTTTACCGAAAACATCCAAATCGTTTGCATAATCGTGTGTGGCAGGAGCAAATTGCTCACCACCGGGTTTATGCTTATAATCACCATTAATGATCGCTATTTCCTGTTCATTAATTTCCATCAAAAATTTACGGTGCTGAATAGCAGAATTATTATTAACCGCGATGGCAACAAGCCGGAGAAAAACGGCAAGCCAAACAACAAAAACAGATACAAACCACCACCATCCATACGAACGGCCACACCAAATGGCCACAATCATTAATATAGTTATGATAAACCGCACCCAGCTAATGATGTTTTTTTTTCTGGTCAGCGATGTTAACTCCTCCTTCAATATTTCGAAGCGATTATTATATACTCCTATTAATTCTGATGTATTCATAAAGTGAAGCTAAAAAGTAATTGATAATTAATAATGAATAATGAATAATAAATTAGGATTAGGTATTTTCAACAATCTCCAATTTGTCACGTCCTGAAAAAAGTAGACATTTTCTTTTAGTTGTTTATCCCGCACCTGACGCTAACATGTAGAACTGCACCGTTGTTTAACCACAAGGGGCACAATAGAGGCTCGATGCACACAAGGGTTTGCTGAATTGTTGCCAACCCTTGTGCTTTCCTGGTGAACCTTGTGGTTAAAATAAATTGAGAATGGAGAGTGGAGAATTGAGAATGCTTTAAACACTGATTGCAAGTAAAAACAAAAGCACTCATTACTCATAACTCTTAACTTGTTGAATAGCATTCCTGCCGTACAAGTGAGTGACACAACGATGCTTAATAGTAGCAATACCGCCGGTTCCATAAAGAAAAGCGTGAATATTTTTATGCTGTGCAAAGTATAATATTCATTTTTGATACTTATAAATTCTATGTAAATTTGCTGTTCTTTACAACTTTCATAACAGGTTGTATTTGGGGCTGTATTGGTTTTGACAGCGTAGATCTTTGAGAGTGTAAGCATGCAGTGCGTTGTGTAATCTGCACTTTAATCCGGAATGCACAAAACTTAAATGGCAATACACAGTATGCCATGGCTGCCTAATCAGTGATTAGTTAGTCATTAGGGCCGCGTTGAGCAGGTTGTTCTGTTACCATGCTCCGCCGCCGACTCATAAAACAAACACAGAATGCTGTTGCAAAAGGCTGTGATTGCAACAAAAGACTATTCAGCTAAGTTGGGTATTGGTTTGTTCTTTTCCTGTACCTAGCCGACAAATAATAAAGAAATAAGCATGTAGAAAGCTTTTGGAGAATATGTTTGGACAGGGGTTCGACTCCCCTCAGCTCCACCTGAAAACACTTGTAACTGGCTGAGTATAATTTTAAGAAAGTGTGCGCTTATAAAGAAACTTTGAAAATAAAAGTATGAGGCTGTTTCAGAACAGCTTTCATGAAAAAAATATTAGTATATTCAAATGCGTTAGTGGCAACTTAACGAAGTGCGAATCCGGCGCACGCCTGGGAAGGCTTTACTACCCGCCTTTTGAGATTGATATCGATAAAGTGCGCAAGCTGTTTAAAGTAACCGGCATTTATAAGCCAAATGAACATATATACTGTGGTTAGTTAATAACTTTGCCCACAATTTTATTTAATAAACTAAAAAAATGTACCTTATGAAAAAGGGGATGGCATTACTATCCTTTCTGTTGATTATTACTGCGTCAAATGCTCAAGACATTATAATTACTCAATCCGGAGAAGATATTAAAAGCAAAGTTCTTGAAGTTGGCGTCTCTGAAATTAAGTATAAGAAGTTTGATAACCCGGATGGTCCGAATTACTCAATAGAGAAGAAAAAGGTTTTCAAAATAGCGTATCAAAATGGTAGTGAAGAAATAATAAGTGAACCCAAAGGTGATAAGAAAATGTATATATGGGCTCCAGATGTAACAGATCTACCACCAGCGAATAACAAAAATGATAAAATAATTATTTTAACTATAACAGATAGACGAAAATTAGGCGATAAGGTTATAAATAAAAAATGCACTTCTGAGGACATCGCTAGTACCATTGTTAAAACTCTAGCTAAAGCATTCCCTTCCGCAAAAGTAGAGCTAAATAACGGTCACACTGAAACAAAAGATGCAATTAAGTTAACCGTTGATTTGATTGCTTATAATGCCGTTTACTATCCAAGTTTATGGATGGCGTTTACAAAATATGAAGTGACTATACAGAAGGATAATTCAATTGTAAAACACATATTAAAGGAAGATAAGAAATTTAATATGCTAGGAAACCCAACTGGAAGGAAATGTCTGCAATACACATTTGATCAAGCAAACAAAGAATTGGTAAGTTTTATCGAAGAGCAGCAGTAAAATGTCGTTACATGAAGAAAGTAATTGCAATATTGCCTCTTATATTTATTTCATTACTCGCAATTCCCCAAGAGAAGAAAAGCGGTATTGAATATAAGTTTGATGTTGAAAGGGTAAAGAACTCAGATAGCGTGACATATTTTGGCTGGGACTTTTCTCAGGTAAGAATACTTGATTCGAAGGTAACTGATAGTAGATCCGCAAAAATTGAGTTAATCCCTGCCTGGTTAGAGTATGCGCATCAAAAGGTTTCAGATGATAAAGTAAGAAAGCTGCTTAGTAGAAACTACTTCCAAAGTGAACTGTCAAAAGTTGAACCTCTTTTCAAAAGTGTTGCTGATAATAATTTTATTGATGAATCGGCCACTTTAACCATTGATTCGATTAAAAGTATTGTTGCAGCTTATCCGATTACCGGAAACGGAATAGGGCTTGTTTTTATACCAGACTTATTACAGAAATACAACAGAAGTGTAACAGCGTATATAACCTTTTTCGACATAGCTACTGAAGAAGTGTTGTATTGCTGTTATATGAGAGGGCTTGCTGGGGGCAAAGGAATAAAGCAATATTACGGCGAAGGGCTGATCGAGTGCCCGCTTTATTTTTTCAAGAAATACTATTTGCATATACGCTAACCTTAACTCAACACTTACCCCTTCAATCGTCACACAAAATCGTCACAATTTTTATCACACGAATACCGTGTAAGTATAATAACTTTATTTCACCCCCCCGCTCAATAGCATTACTACCGATGAACGGACTGCGACGCAACGATGCTTAACCGGAGTTACTAAAGCCGGGAACAAAAAGCCGCTGCATTCAAAAATTACAGGGCATGTAGAACTACAAAAAAAATTTACTGAACCCCATCATCTGCAAAAATGGTCGGCAATGCCGCTTCAATCAATGCAGCAAGTTGACAGTTGGCGTTTATATAAATATCTGAAACATTCCATCAGTTTGGTAAAAAGAACCTGTAAATATGGTAAATTCTAGTATGTGTAATCTCCTTTGCAAATAAACAGTTTACTTATATATTATTAACATACGGTTTGCTATTATTTCATTTATTTTAGCATTTATATAAATCATATGTCCTTATTTGAAAGCATAATAGGACAGCTTCAAATACCTTTGTCCGACATCCGTTAATAGAATCCGTAATTCTAAATTCCTACCCCATGACCAAAGCAAAATTGTTATGGTCATGTTTAAAATATACTACAATAGGCTTGTGCGTAAATCGCCACAATGTTTTGACAGTTCCTGACTGGTTGCAAATTTTTTGTTTGCAATGGCTAAATGAATGACGGAGCCACGCATGTCGGTTGAATACCGAAATTTCATACATTTTGGATAATATCAAAAAAACACAAATTAAATGACTAATTCGATAAAGTTCATAGCCATGATTTTTATTACTATGGCAATGCTTTCATGTAAAAAAGAAAATAAAGTAGAAACAGCTATTAATAATCAGCCTGAAGATAGTACGCAAGCAGGCACTCTTGCCTTATTGGCTGCAGCTACCATCAATAGTCCGAATTTAATATACTCAACCAGCACCCTGCCAAAAGGTGCTCCTGCAATTTTTTATACTCCTCATCAGGATGATGAAACACTTGGAATGGGCGCATCTATTGCCGAGCATGTTAGGGCCGGGAAAGCAGTATTTGTAGTGCTTTTGTCAAACGGGGAAAATGATTTAATGTTAACGCAAATAAGACTGAAATATAATTCCAAAGCAACCATGCAAGATGTTATAAATGCAAGAAATAATGAAATGATAGCAGCATGCCAAACGCTGGGGGTTCATAGGGTGTACATCGCCAATAGCGGATTAGGATTTCCTGAGAAGAACATTACTCGCGCTACATTAATAAAGCAGTTTAAAGCTACCATGGATTACATGAGAAAATGGTACCCTAATGCGGCGCATAAAACAATTAGTGGAAATTGCGACTCGCATACCACAAGTTGTGGTAAGCATGATACTCATAGGGCTGCCGCAACAGCGATACATGAACTATACAATGCGGGAGCCATCAAAGACATTAGGTTGTACAGAGTATATATTTATTACGGAGTTGCAGGTAAATGCGACAGGAATGTAAGTTGGTTAAAGCCTGTTGACCCAAGAGACAAAGCTAAAAGGCAGGCTGCCATCGAACAGTACAAGTCTAAGAATGCCTCAAAGAAAAGATATGGACTAGGATACTTTAGCGTTCCTCAGCTATTTGATAAATCTTTAAATTCCAATTACGAATACGTGGATTTTATTCAAAACGACTATTAAAAGAAGTAAAAATAAACAAGCCCATAACATAGCTCCGAAACTATTCGGAGCTTTTTTGTTTAATGCAGGGGCAAGGTGTGGTAGTATAGCTTGTGCAGCGCTAATTGCAAATTGCCCTGTTTTTTTGTTCCCGGCATTTGTAACTCCGGTTAAGCATCGTTGCGTCGCAGTACGTTCATCGGTTGTAATGCTATTGGGCGGGGGGGACGATTTGAAATTTGATATTTAATATTTGAGAAGCCGTAGGTTGAGCTTAGTTTATAAATGTAAGCCTTGCTTATAATTAGTGATCTTACTTTTCCTCAATATCTTTACCCATTCAACTTTCAACTTTTTTCATATATTGCCCTGATTATATGCAACAGTACCACACTTTTTATCAATCGCCGCTTGGCCAGATCATGATCTGCGCTACAGATAAGTATATTACGGCTGCCACTTTTTTAGATGAAAAAGAACCTTTGCCTGTTATTGAAAATAGTATCGAAGAACTTACTGATTTGTTGAAAGATTGTGTGGAGCAGTTAATAGAATACTTTCAGGGCTTGCGACGCAATTTTGAAATACCTGTTTTACAAAAAGGAACGGAATTTCAACAGCGTGTGTGGAGTGAGTTATTAGCCATCCCATTTGGAAAAACAATAAGTTATAAAGAACTGTCGAAGCGCCTTGGTGATCCTAAAGCCATACGTGCCGCTGCCGCCACCAATGGAAGAAATAAAATAGCCATAATTGTGCCTTGTCACCGTGTAATAGGCGCCAATAGCGACCTGGTTGGTTATGCAGGCGGTTTATGGAGAAAAAAATGGCTGTTAGCCCATGAGAATAAAGTGGCAAATGGAGTGCTGACACTGTTTTAATGTGAGAATGTGGAAATGAATTTGAAAATGTGCTAATTTAAAAATTTGAAAATTCATTGTGCTGGAATTGTTTATTAATTCAATAATTCAATGATTCAATGATTCAATAAACAATGTAATCCTACAGCATTTTCAAATTAGCACATTTTTACATTTTCAAATTCTCCCATCACCCCAACTGTCTTTTATACATCTGCACGGTGTTTTCATAACCCAAATAAATAGCATCACAAACGAGAGCGTGGCCTATGGATACTTCGAGCAGGCCGGGAATATTAGCAGCGAAATATTTAAGATTGTGCAAGTCCAGATCGTGGCCGGCGTTTATACCCAAACCCAGTTCTACAGCCCGTTTGGCGGCTGCTATATAAGGAGCTATGGCCGCTTCTTTATTTTGATGGTAAGCTGTTGCATAACCTTCGGTATATAGTTCAATTCTGTCGGTGCCGGTAGCCACGGCGCCTTCCACCATTTCAATAACGGGATCTACGAAAATAGAAGTGCGTATGCCGGCGTTTTTAAAAACGCTGATGATGTCTATTAAGTAATCTTTATTGGTAATAGTATTCCAACCGTGGTTAGAAGTAATTTGACCCAAGGTATCCGGTACAAGTGTTACCTGGTCAGGCTTTACCTCCAATACAAGGTCTACGAATTTTTGTTCCTGTGAGTTGCCTTCAATATTAAACTCTGTAGTAATGATCTTTTTTATTTCACGAACATCGTTGTAGCGAATATGTCTTTCATCAGGACGGGGGTGAACGGTTACGCCGTCGGCTCCAAATAACTGAGCGTCTATTGCGGCTTTAACAACATCCGGATTATTGCCCCCGCGACTATTACGCAATGTGGCGAATTTGTTGATATTAACAGATAATTTAGTCATACAGCGAAGGTAAGAAATAAGAGAAAAGTTGAAATGCTCATTCTTGTTTTGAATGTATTGCACTTTGCGGAGTGTGTGCATTGCTCACCAGAATTACAGCCGTACAAGAGTGCGACGCAACGGCTGCTTAATAGTAGTACTACTGCCGGGCTCATAAAAAAATAAACTTAAATGACGGCCTGATTAATTTAATTACAACTGCCCGAACTGTAAGAAAATACATCTTAATCATAAAAAACCACATTCTTTTTTACGCATATTCGCTTAATTTTAAGGCTTAATGGTAGCGCTCTTAATAAATTCAAAATTCAAAAGTCAAGAGGAGATTTAATATCTTGGTTGATAGCCAAAGATTATTGATCTAATTTTTTTGACTTAATAAAATAAACAATATGAAAAAAGTTCTATTAACCCTGGTCGCCGTAGTAAGCATGATTGCGTCATTTGCAATTGTGCGGTTACCAACAATATTTGGTAATCAAATGGTGTTGCAACGAAACCAAGCCATTCCCATTTGGGGCTGGGCGGATAAAAATGAAAAAATTACTGTTGAATTTAATATGCAGAAAAAAACGGTGAAAGCAGGAAAGGACGGTAAGTGGCGTGTGAACCTAGATGCCGAAAATGCCGGCGGGCCGTATACCCTTACCGTGAAAGGGAAAAAAAATACTATAACGATCAATGATGTGCTAGTTGGTGAAGTGTGGATATGTTCGGGTCAGTCGAATATGGAATTTCATGTGGATGGAGTGTATGATGCGGAAAATGCCATAAAGAATGCGAATTACCCTCAAATCCGACATGTGGAAGTTAAAAAGGATGTGGCCGGATCACCTCGCGAGGATCTTGCATTTAGTGCGGTTTGGAAAACCGCCGTTCCGGAAAATGTAAAAGACTTCACGGCTGTTGGTTATTTTTTTGCTGAAAAATTATATAATGAATTAAAGGTGCCAATTGGCCTCATACACACTTCGTGGGGCGGCACCGATGTGGAAACCTGGACAAGCAGAGGCGCATTTGAAAACAGTCCGGAATTTAAGGACATGATCAGGAATTTGCCTTCCACGAATATCGATTCGATGGCGGATGCAAAAAGAAAAAAATTAGATGTACTGATTAAAGATCTGCAGGGCGGCATTCCGGAACCATCAACAGTTGCAACATGGAAAGAGTCTGCTTATGATGATTCCAAATGGCCGCAAATGAATGTGCCTGAATTTTGGGAAACGCAAGGGTTGCTGGATCTTGATGGTGTAGTATGGCTTCGCAAAACAATTGAAATAGCGCCGGAAGATGCCGGAAAAGCAGCGCAAATTGAATTGGCGCAAATTGACGATTCGGACGATACTTATGTAAACGGTACCAAAGTAGGAAGCACCATCAATAAGCATGCGCAATCCCGTATTTATAATATTCCAGCCGGAATTTTAAAAGCTGGTAAAAACGTAATTGCTGTTAGAGTGGAAGATACCGGCGGTAATGGCGGAATATATGGGGATGCGAAATTTGTGAAACTAACTGTAGATGGAAAAGTTATTTCCTTAGCCGGAAGCTGGAAATATCAAGTAGCATCAGTTGTTAGAAATACGGGTTCTGTAAATCCCAACAGTTACCCAACGCTGCTTTATAATGCCATGATCAATCCTTTAATTCCTTATGGCATTCGCGGCGCCATTTGGTACCAGGGTGAAAGCAATGCCGGACGGGCTTATCAGTACAGAACGGCATTCCCGTTGATGATTACCGATTGGAGGCAGCATTGGGGCCAGGGCAATTTTCCGTTCTATTTTGTGCAGCTCGCCACTTTCAATGCCAATAATGGCAACAGCCAAAAAGGCAGCAGTTGGGCCGAACTTCGCGAAGCGCAGGCTATGACACTTTCGCTGCCAAACACAGGAATGGCGGTTACTACAGATATTGGCGATGCGGTAGATATTCACCCGCGCAATAAACAGGATGTGGGCAAGCGCCTGGCAGCAATCGCTTTGCACGATGTGTACAATCAAAACAACGAATTTAGCGGGCCGCTTTATCAATCGTTTAAGGTGGAAGGCAACAAAGCGATCATTTCTTTCACGCACGCCAACGAACTATGGGCAAAAGACAATTATGGTTACCTGAAAGGTTTTGAAATAGCGGGCGCCGACAAAAAATTCCGCTATGCCAAAGCCACTATAAATGGTAATCAGGTAATTGTTTACCAGGACGGCGTTGCAACCCCCGTAGCAGTAAGGTATAATTGGGCCGACAATGCATCTGACGGGAACTTATACAACAAGGAAGGTTTTCCTGCCGCACCTTTTCGCACCGATAACTGGAAAGGCATAACAGAAGCAGCGAAATACCGGAAATAATTAATAATGAATAATTAATAATTAATAATGAATAATAAATGGCATGCAAGCTGTTTATTATTCATTATTTTTTTGTGCATGTGTTGCAGTGTTTTTAAAATTTTGCAGTGCTGTAAAATTGGGGTGTTAATTATTTTGGGACCGGCAGCGGTTTTCATGGCATCATCGTTGTGTCACTCACTTGTACGGTAGGAACTTTAGTGAGCAGTTGGCAGTGGGCAGTGGGCAGTAGAGAGGTCAGAGGTCAGAGATCAGAAATCAGAGATCAGAACAAACCATCAACCACCCATATCACCATCCCCACTATTATTAATTATTCATTATTAATTATTAATTAATTCCATATTTTTGCCCGTCTTTTTAAAACTTAACGTAACAATGTCGAGAATAATTCCATTTCGCGAAGCCCTTAGGGAAGCAATGAATGAAGAGATGAGGAGAGATGAGCGTGTATATTTGATGGGAGAAGAAGTAGCCGAGTATAATGGTGCCTACAAAGTAAGCCAGGGAATGCTGGCGGAATTTGGCAGCAAAAGAGTAATTGATACACCCATCTCGGAATTAGGTTTTACTGCCATCAGTGTGGGCTCGGCTCAAAACGGGTTGCGACCTATTGTAGAGTTTATGACATGGAACTTTGCGGTTCTTGCTCTTGATCAGATACTGAATACCGCATCCAAAATGCTGGCAATGAGTGGCGGACAAGTTTCCTGCCCAATCGTTTTTCGCGGACCAAATGGTTCTGCCGGCCAGTTAGGCGCTCAACACTCTACAGCTTTTGAAAGCTATTATGCCAATATTCCGGGCTTGAAAGTAGTTTCACCAAGCAACGGTTATGATGCCAAAGGTTTGCTGAAACAAGCCATTCGCTATGAAGAAGATCCTGTGATCTTTATGGAAAGCGAAGTGATGTATGGCGACAAATCTGAAGTTCCCGCAGATGAATATTATATACCGTTAGGCAAAGCGGATGTAAAAAAACAGGGTAGGGATGTAACCATCGTTTCCTGGAATAAAATGATGAAAGTGGCTTTAGGCGCCGCTGCCGAACTTGAAAAGGATGGTATTAGCGCTGAAGTAATTGATTTGCGCACTATTCGTCCGCTTGATTGGATGACAGTATTGGAAAGCGTTAAAAAAACAAATCGATTGGTAATTGTAGAAGAACAATGGCCAATGTGTGGAGTATCATCCGAGCTGGCATATCGCATTCAAAAAGAAGGTTTTGATTATCTTGATGCGCCTGTACGTCGCATTACGGCTGCCGATGCGCCTTTGCACTATGCTCCCAACCTGATTGACCTGGCGTTGCCAAGTGTACCACGCACTATTCAATTGGTAAAAGAAGTGATGTATTTAAAAAAATAATTTTGTTTTATACATGAGAGAGGCACAACCCCGGAGCAATTCCGGGGTTTCTTATTTGTGAAAGAAACAACCTTATTTAGTTGAAAGTTGAAAATTGAAAATTGAAAGTGCTGTATGATGAAAGATACTGAGGAAAAGTAAAATCACTAATTATAAGCAAGGCCTACATCAATAAACTAATATTCAACCTACGGCATCTCATACATAGTAATAATCAAAGACGCTAAATGAAATAGGAATACTTATTTTACAGTGTTTATTTAGTGTTTGCATTACAACTTATTATTCAATTAAAAAACTGCTGAAATGCAAACTCCCGCTGCTGGCATTAATAAAGGATACTGCCTTTAAAGCGTTGAATAGAATTCCCCTTGCTGAAGTTACAGTAGTGCAAAAGTTTAATCAGGGCGCTCCCCGCGATCGGGCCGTCATCGATCGCGGGTGGGCTTTTTTGTTACTTTTTTGCCCAAACAAAAAAGTAAGAATACTTTCATAAAATGAAATTTTGAAACAAGTCGATAACGATTATTCAGAATTTGTTTTCTCTTAAATGACTCTCCTGTACAACATTTCAGCGCTTTCTTGCAGGCTCGGTTTAAACGGTTTTTACAAACCGGCAGAAAAATTTTTATTTTTTTGATGTTGGTTCCTTCTCAAATATTAAATATCAAATTTCAAATCATAGCCCCCCGCCCAATAGCATTACAACCGATGAACGGACTGCGACGCAACGATGCTTAACCGGAGATACAAATGCCGGGTTCATAAAAAAAATACCCGACTGACCAGAGAGCCGGGAAACAAAAACAGATTGAATTGAATAATTGCAATTTCTCAAACAACTTTTTATTTTTACCTTTTACACCTCAGCCCTACATCGTTTGCGCTATTACTTTATTTTTTTGTCAGGGGAAATTTTACATTTGTTTATTACACAAACCAAACAATCAGTCGTTTATGAGTACAATTAACAGACAGGTGCTGACGCTGGATGAGTTTACCATTCAGCAATTGAGGATGTTTCCTCATGCCACAGGTGAATTGAGTAGTTTGTTGCGCGATATAGGGCTTGCCGCAAAAAGAATTAATGTGGAAGTGAATAAAGCCGGACTTGTGGATATACTTGGCGAGGCCGGCAATATGAATGTACAGGGAGAGATTGTGAAGAAGCTGGATGTATTTGCCAACACGCAGTTTATGGGAGTGCTGAAGCACGGTATTAGCTGTGCAGGCATTGGTAGCGAGGAAATGGATGATATTGTAGTGTTCGACGATGAGGTGAGTAATAATAGTAAATATGTGGTGCTGTACGATCCGCTCGATGGCAGCAGCAATATTGAAGTAAATGTTTCAATAGGAACCATTTTTGGCGTGTACAGGCGCGTTTCGCCGCAAGGCACACCGTGTGTGAAAGAAGATTTTTTGCAGCCGGGAAGTAAACAGGTGGCAGCCGGTTATATAATTTACGGATCTTCCACCATGCTGGTGTATGCCACAAAAAGAGGTGTTAACGGGTTTACACTTGATCCTTCCATTGGTGAGTTTTGCCTTAGCCACCCCAATATAAAAACGCCGGAGTATGGAAAAATATACTCTGTAAACGCAGGCAATTTTTACAAGTTCGAATCGCACATTCAGAATTATATAACCGCATGTCAGAAAAAAGATAAAACGAACGGCGGGCCTTACACTCAGCGATATATCGGCAGTATGGCAAGCGATATGCATCGCAATCTTATACTTGGCGGAATATTTATGTACCCCGCAACTTGCGATCTGCCATCTGGAAAATTGAGGCTGCAGTATGAGTGTAATCCTTTCGCGTTTATTGTAGAAATGGCCGGCGGAAAGGCTACCAATGGTAAACAGCGCATACTGGAAATAGAGCCGGAATCGTTGCATCAGCGTTCGGGATTTTTTGCAGGCAGCAAAGGAATGATGGAAGAATTGGAAACTTATTAAATTCAAAAGTTTATAATGTTACTTTCCTGCTATACTTCGGGCAGGGTAATATTTTGTATTGTTTTTTTTGGGAACCGGCGGTAGTGCTACTATTGGACATCGTTGTGTCACTCACTTGTGCGGTAGTAACTTTAGTGGGCGGTTTACAGTAGAGAAGCTGTATTCTCACGCTCTGCAAGGCTTGTAGCCTTGCAGTCTTATACTGTTGCTTTTAGCAACATACCATTGTGTTGTATAATTAAATTGTCAGTACACTATTGCCAACCTGCTAAAAAATAACTGTCTACTTTTTTCAGGACGTGACACCAATGTATACAAGGAAAGCACATGGCACATAAGGGTTGGTAGCTATTACAATTCAGCAAATCCTTGCGTGCTTGTGCCCCTTGTGGTTAAACAGTGGTGCTGTTTCACATGCGCTGCACTAACATGTTCAACCGCGCCGCTGACTTCTGACTTCTATTTTCTATAACAACCAACAACAAATCTCTGCCACACCTTTTTGAATTTTGCCTTTTGAATTTTTACCTTTACTTCATGAAGACGATCATTACTGTAAAGAATCTGCAAAAGAAGTATGGAGATTTTGAGGCTGTAAAGAATATTAGTTTCGAAGTGTATGAAGGCGAAATATTCGGACTGCTGGGGCCTAATGGCGCGGGCAAATCAACTACACTTGAAATCATTGAAACGCTTCGCCATAAAACAGCCGGCGAAGTTATTGTAGATGGTTTCAACCTCGATCAATCGCCGGATTCGATTAAAAAGATCATCGGCGTGCAATTGCAATCTTCAGGGTATTATCCCGGACTTAATCTTACAGAACTTATTCATTTATTCGGAGGTTTGTATAACCGTTCGGTAGATCCCCAGGAACTGTTGCAGCTTGTAAATCTTACCGATAAGGCCAAGGCTAAATATAAAGAACTAAGTGGCGGACAGAAGCAGCGGTTTTCCATTGCCACCACGTTGATTAATGATCCGCGTATTATTTTTCTTGACGAGCCCACCACCGGCCTGGATCCTCAGGCTCGCCGTAATTTGTGGGAGCTGATTAGTAATATCAGGGTAAAAGGTACAACAGTTATTATTACAACTCATTATATGGATGAAGCCGAATTTTTGTGTGACAGGGTGGCTATAATAGATACCGGAAAAATTGTGGCGATTGATACACCGCATGTACTGATTGATAACCTGATCGCTTCCGGTTTTGAAAGACACGCCGAAGTGAAAAAGGCGAATCTTGAAGATGTGTTCATACACTTAACCGGGAAGGAATGGCGTAAGGAAGATTAGAGTGTAATTGAGAGTTGAGAATGGAGAGTTGAGAGTTGAGAATGCTTGAAGCATATATTGCAAGCCAAAACAAAAGCACTCAAAACTCAAAACTCATAACTTGTTGAATAGCATTACTACCGTACAAGTGAGTGACACAACGATGCTTAATAGTAGCACTACCGCCGGTTTCAAAAGAAAAATCCATATCATTAATCTGCCCTTAAGTATTTTACAAGACGGTATATGACATTGTAAAATGGAATCATTTTTTAAAATCCATGTCGATCAAAAGTCTGATACTTATCTTTTAACTAATAAATTTTATTAAATGGACCCACGTTATCCCATCGGAAAATTTGAGCCGCAACCATTTTCCAAAGAGCAGTTGCAAAAATGGATTGACGACATTAAGTTTTTGCCGCAATCATTAGAAAACGCAATATTAAACCTGGATGATGAACAGTTGCAAACACCGTATCGGGATGGCGGCTGGACGGTGCAGCAGGTGGTGCATCATGTGGCCGACAGCCATATGAACGCGTATATACGATTCAAGCTTGCGCTTACGGAAAATAATCCCGTTGTAAAGCCATATGATGAAAAATTGTGGGCGGAACTGCCGGACGTAAACGCGGTGCCGGTAAACGTTTCGATTACTTTGCTGTATGCGTTGCATACCCGCTGGTACAGTTTATTATTGAATATTAAAGATGATGAGTGGGAAACGAAAACCGTGTTTCATCCGGAGCATAATAAAGAAATGTCGTTGTGGTATCTTTTAGGAATGTATGCCTGGCATGGAAAACATCATGTGGGGCACATCGGGATAATTAATAATGAATAATTAATAATAGGTTTATGATTTGGGCTTTGGTAGAGGTGATGAGTTTGCAATTTGCTAATTATTGATTACTCGTTATTAATTGATTAAAGCCAAACAAAAAACCCTAACGACAACCCATCATAGAAATATTATTAATTATTAATTATTCTTTATTAATTATTCATAGCTTAAAGCAAGTAAAAACCCTAACGACAACCCATCATAAAAGTATTATTAATTATTCATTATTAATTATTAATTGAATTAGATGCATTGGAAAACATTATCAACACAATACCTTAGTAAGCATCAGTATTTCACGGCACGAAGAGACAGGTGTGAGCGTGAAGACGGTGTAATCGTAGATCCTTATTTTGTAGTAGAGATGCCGCCATCGGCCACTGCTGTGGCTATTACTGAAGACGATCATGTAGTACTGATTAAGCAATATCGTCATGCTATTGGTGAAGTGGTTTTAGAAACTCCCGGCGGATTTATAGATGAAGATGAAGACTTTGAGCAGGGTATGAAACGTGAATTGCTGGAAGAAACCGGCTACGAGTTTTCACATGTTGAGCACCTGGGAAAAACAGCGGCCAACCCCGGAGTGTTGAACAACTTTACTCATTTATTTATTGCAACAGGCGGTAGGAAAGTGGCATCGCAACAATTGGATCATAATGAAGAAATAACAATAGTGTTGGCTCCGTTGGATGAAGTAATAGAACTGTTGATGAGAGGGCAGTTTAAGCAATCCATGCACAGCTATTGCCTCATGCTGGCATTAATAAAAATGGGGCGGTTGAAATTTGATGAGTAGTAGGCAGTTGACAGTGGGCATTTATACAAACTACTGCATCACAGAGACAAGGATGGCTTCTGATCTCTGATTTCTCTACGGCTCACTGTCCGCTGCCTACAGTCCACTATTTAAAAAAAATGTGTTAGTTTTACTGCGATGGGTAACATTAATATTGTAAAGCTTGCTGAAGAATTAAATCTGTCAAAATCAACAGTATCAAGGGCTTTTAAGGAAGGTAGCGATATCAATCCTAAAACCCGCGAAAAAATTCTTGCCAAAGCGAGGGAGTTGAATTATATGCCCAATCACCACGCCAGTAATCTCCGCAATCAAAAAAGCAAAACTATAGCGGTAATTGTTCCGGAAATCGCGAACAACTTTTTTTCTAAAGCAATTAACGGAATAGAGCGAATTGCCAAAGGAAAAGGATATCATGTGTTGATCTATCTTACTGATGATGACTTTCAAAAAGAAGTATCATTTATAAGAAACCTGAGTAATGGAAGAGTTGACGGCATTATTATGTCGGTGTCGGGCGAAGACCAGGATCATAGTTACCTGCAAGTGCTGAAAAGAAGAAATATACCGTTAGTTTTTTTTGACCGGATATATGAAGATATTGAAACGGCGCGGGTTACTACAAACGATTATCAAAGCAGTTTTGAAGCGACGGAACACCTTATAGCAAGTGGAAGTAAAAAAATAGCATATCTCGTGGTTAATAAAAATCTCTCGATTGGTAAAACGAGAATGCAAGGTTATATAGATGCTTTGGAAAAACATAATATTCCTTTCGATAACAACCTGGTGGTTGACTGCAGCAATGAACTCGCTAAAAATAAAGTTATTCTTACACGGTTGTTTCAGACTATACGTCCTGATGGCATTTTCGCTTCTGTTGAGCGGCTTGCCATTGCATCTTATTATGTTTGCCACGAATTAAATATTTCCATCCCGGAAGATGTGAGAGTGATTGGTTTTTCAAGCCTTGAAATAGCTCCGTTATTAAATCCTTCGTTATCTACTATCACGCAGCCGGCTTATAACATGGGTATAGAAGTGGCTATGCTGTTGTTTAAAATATTGGAAAATAAAGAGAGCGAATTGGAATTCATTAATGAACACCTTGTTTTAAATTCCGAACTGATACAACGAAAATCGTCTACACTTTCTAGTTAGTTAAAAATTGTAAATTGAAAATTAAAAGCGCTTGTAAAATAGAGAGAACAAAATGTAAGTACTTTAAACTTTATTTACAAAATATCAATGTTTTCAATGGCATTTGATTTCTGACATCTGACTTCTCTATTGTGTTCTGACCGCTGCCAATTTTCTGCTGCATATCCCCTCCCCACTATCTGTTAGTGTAAAATTCATTATTATCCAAAATGTTTATATTTGTGCTGTTGTCATTTTGTTTTTTTGAGAAAAGCAACGGCGAAATAACTCCTAAAGAATTTATTAACCACTTGGGATAATTTTGAAAATAACCGGATCCCGCACATAAAAATCGTAATGAAATATCGCCTTAGCTGAGCTGTGATTGTAGTATTAACATAAACATATTTATAAATAGGATTGCTTGCATAAACCAGGTTTCATAACAAGATCCCGGATATATTAATTTAAAAATTTGTAAAATGAAAATGAAGAATTCTATTAAGGTATTGGTGTTTTTACCAATGTTCGCAGTATTGTTTTCCTGTAATAATGAACAGGAGCCTCAAACTGTTTCAGGGTTGGTAATTGATGCTACCATGAATAATATTATGGTGCTGACAAACAGTGGTGATACGGTTAACATTAGTACAATGGATACAGATCCTGCTAAAGTTCCCGGAGTTTTATTGAGCGACTCTGTTCAAATTACTTATGTAAAAGAAAAGGCTGGTGATGTAAATATTCTTAAAGCTCAGGAGTTAAAGATAACAACACATTCTCCGCTGTTTTATATTAAGGGAACCTGGGTAGAGCCTAACCCAATTAACGCAAAGGAGGTGCAAGGCGTTATATTGAAAGATAATGGTGATGCGGAATCGGTGGGTATGGCCACTTTAATTTTTAAGAGTTGGGTGTTAAGTGGCAATAAATTAATGCTTACATCTGAAAGCCTGGGAAATAAACAAACGCTTCGGGGTGTTGATACATTGCAAATTGACAAGCTGGATGCCGATTCATTGATTTTATCAAGCAATGGAAATGTAGTGTGGCGTTTTGGTCATAAGTAAAACCGTCATATTATACGCAGTATAAATTGCACATGAATGGTACACATTGCTGAATAGCATTACTACCGCACAAGTGAGTGACACAACGATGCTTAATAGTAGCAATGCCGCCGGTACCAAAAAATATATTTCGTTATCTTTAGTAACGAAATATATTTTATTATGTATAAGCATTTCTTTTCCCTAAGCCTTTTCGCAATTTTATTTTCTCCTTTGTTTGCACAGCAAACGAAAAAAGAGATGGTATCAAGAATGGAATATCTGTTGTACCATCCTAAAGATTATAGTCGGGATACCTCTCAGCGATGGCCGTTGGTTATTTTTTTGCATGGCGCCGGTGAACGCGGCAACGATATTGAAAAAGTGAAAGTGCATGGCATTCCTAAACTGATTGAAGCCGGTGAACAATTTCCTTTTATTGCGGTTTCTCCTCAATGCCCGAATGGAAGCGGTTGGGATTACACTGTGCTTGATAAACTTTTAGATGAGGTTGTAGCTACCAACAGGGTAGATATAGATCGGGTATATCTTACGGGGCTGAGTATGGGCGGTTTCGGAACCTTTAGCTGGGCATGTCATAAACCGGGTCGTTTTGCGGCCATAGCGCCCATTTGTGGCGGGGGAAATGCGCGTGAAGCCTGGAAAATAAGAGACCTGCCTACGTGGGTTTTTCATGGCGACAGTGATAACGTTGTTCCAATTCGCAGCTCGCAAATTATGGTGGATACATTAAAAGCAATGGGCTATAATCCGCGGTTTACGGTGTATGCCGACGTAGGACATAATTCGTGGGACAGCGCTTACAACACAAAAGAGCTTTATACATGGATGCTTTCGCAAAAAAGAAATCCTGTTGTGCAGGTAAAGATTCCGGCTGAAAAAATGAATTCAATACAAGGTAAATATGTGGTGGGAAGTGATACCATCAACATTAAGATAGCAAACAATAAACTTCTTGCTTACCCATCGACAGGTTCGCACCAAGCGGTTGAAATTTTTTCGGATGTTCCTAACCGTTATTATCACAGCGTTTGGTGGGATAATAAAATTGATTTTACAACCGATAAAAAGAACCAGGTTACGGGCATCACTATAACAAGCGCATATGAAATGCCGGAAATGAAAGGCGTGAAAATTAAGTGAGATGATGGTGAAGTCTGTTTAAGGATTTTTTATTCATCAAGGTCGCGATAGAACTACAGAGGTCGCAAGGATTGAAAGCAATTCAGCTATTCTTGTGTGTTTTGTGTTTCAATTGCGACCTTTTTTGTTTGCATTAGATAAACAAAAGAGCTTTTTTATTCAATCTGAAAATATGGCCTGAAAATTGTTTAGGTAAATAATCCTCATTAATACTTACCTGATTTTTTAGAATAATAAAATTGAAACCATTGAAAAAAACACTTACAGGCATTTGTCTTTGTATTTGCGTATTGTCATTGAAAGCGCAGAAGAATTTTGAATACGATCGTCAGGCGATGTTCAGGTTTGGAGGAAAGGCCGGCGTAAATATCAATAAGATTGATGGAAAGGCTTTTTCCGATGAATTCTCATATAATTTTATGCTGGGTGGTTTTCTTCAGTTCAACCTGAACAGAAGGTGGGGTATTCAACCGGAAGTGAATTTCTGCCAATCCGCTTTTGAGGCCACGGATGATATTAGTGATATTTATGATGATCTTGTGGAAGGCGGTTCGCAAAAGAAACAAAAGCTGAACTATCTTAAAATTCCGATTTTGGTCAACCTTAATGTTGGGCCATCGCAGCGGGTAAAGTTGCAGTTAGGCCCACAGTGGGGGCAATTGCTTTCTTCCACAAAAAACGCATCTTCTTTTTTTGAAAAGTCTGATTTTTCAATGCTTGGCGGACTTTGGCTTCAGTTGCCTTTTGTTAATTTAGGCGGCCGATATGAAATTGGTCTTTCAAATCTTAATCACGTAAACAAACCGGATAACTGGGGCAGCCAGGCTTTTACGGTTTTTGTAGGAGTTACTTTTTAGGAATGCAAGATGCAGGTTTCAGGTATCTAGTTGTCGTTGAAGAGAGCGGTAGGCAGTAAACAGTTGGCAGTTGGCAGTAGAGAAAGCAGCGTTCAGAAATTATCATTTTGGGATATTTATTACAGTTAGAATATAGAAATGAAAAGCAGGAGTAATAAATTGGATTGTTCTCGTACAAAATTTAATTAACAATCAAGTATCAACGAAGTGTCCGGCTATAGGCAACTGCCATTCCTTAGCGAGCTAATTGCAATCTTAATACCGGGTGAGGCATGAATTTTTTTAACCACACAAGGAGCACAAAGGAAAGCACAAGGCACACAAAGAATGTTTTAAATAGTGTGTATAAGTAAATTACAAAACCTTATGTTGTATAATTAATTTGTTAGTACAATAATTAAATGAGATTTCTCGCCTGGTTGTCTCACGTGAGACTAATGCATAATCACAAATATATGTTGAAATACACTGGCTGAAAATGACGGAATGACGGTGACGTTGAAAGTTGAAAATTGAAAGTGCTTGAAGCATATATTGCAAGCAAAAACAAAAGCACTCATTACTCAAAGCTCATAACTCAAAACTTGTTGAACAGAATTCCTACCGTACAAGTGTGCGACGCAACGATGCTTAATAGTAGCACTATCGCCCGGCTCATAAAAAAAATGCAGTTAAGTGCAGCAACTTGTAATATTCTAAGGGCTTCTTGCAGCCGTTAGCCTTTTCCACGTATATTTTCCGTAAATTGCATTAACTGCTTTTTTATTTTATAGAGGAAAATATAATGGTGAACTTAACAAATGCATATACTGATAAGGAGTTGTTTGCATTGATTGCTGAAGGTGATGAAACAGCTTTTAAGATGCTGTTCAGCAATTATACTAGGCAACTTAAACCGTTCCTCTACAGGCTTGATGATTCTGGGATGCTAATGGAAGAAGTGATACAGGAAACCATGTTGAAAGTGTGGCTTAACCGCGATCAGCTTCCTCTTATTGAGTATCCTAAATCATGGGTTTTTAAAATTGCCGCGAATCTTTTGTATAATCAGAAGAAGCGTTTGGTAATAGATAAAAAAGCTAAAGAACATATCGAACGTAAATTATCTCTCCAACATAACCAGTTAACCGAAACCATAGACTACAATCAATTAAAAATGCATGTTAGGGACGCCATCGGGCAATTGCCTGCCAGACGCCGCGAAATCTATATTCTCAGGCGCGAACAAGGATTGAGCATTCCTGAAATTGCTGAAACCCTGGGGTTATCTACCAATACAGTTCGCAACACATTATCAACCGCAGGTGAATTTATTAAGGATTTCCTGGTGGGGAAAGGCTATTCACCGGCAACACTGTTGTTCATACTTCACTGGCTTTAGAAAAAAATATAAATGGCAATGGTACATTTAGCCTTTGCCGGTTGTCACTCTTTTAAGTATGGAAAAAGAAAAATTAAAAGAGCGATTGGCTCGCTATGCTGAAGGCCGTCTTTCGGATTCAGAAGCGGCTGAACTACGCTTGTATATTATGGAGTATAGCGATCGTGAAACCGTAGTGCCTGTTATAGTTCAACTAATGCTTGAACAAACTCCGGACCAGGAATATGATAGTGCCCGCTTTGACCCTATGCTTGCATTAGTGACTTCCATTGATAAGAGTGGGGATGTAAAACAAATGTCGGATTTGCGTATTGAAACAAATAAGCGGGCAGGTGTTCGTATCCTGCATCGCTGGATGGTAGCGGCTTCTATTGTTTTGCTGGCCGGACTTGGAATATATTTATTTAAATTAAAACAGCCACCGCCAGTTATAGAGATTGAAATTGTTCAGAAAGATATAGAAGCGCCGGCCTCTAATCGCGCCACAGTTACGCTGAGTAACGGCGCCAGCGTTTATTTAGATAGCGCTGACAATGGCGCTCTGACGATGCAGGGAAATGTTGAAATGGTTAAGTTGGCAGACGGGCAAATTGCATACCGGGCTGTTGATGAGAAAGTGATGGAACTGCAATACAACACGCTTACAAATCCAAAGGGAAGCCAGGTGATACACCTGCGGCTGGCTGATGGCACAATGGTATGGCTGAACGCGGGAAGTTCTCTTAAATATCCTGTAGCATTTACAGGAAATGAACGAAAAGTGGATTTGACAGGGGAGGGCTACTTTGAAGTAGCAAAAAACAATGCGAAGAAATTTTTTGTTGTCGCTAATGGTACTACCACCGAAGTAATAGGAACACACTTTAATATTAACGCATATAACGCTAACAAATATACTAAAATTACACTTTTGGAAGGCGCTGTAATGGTTTCTCAAAATAATATTAGCAATGCGCTAAAACCAGGACAGCAGGCTATTGCAGGCAGCGAAGGCGTAAAGGTGCAAACAGCTAACCTGGAGCAGGTGATGGCGTGGAAAAATGGGTTGTTTAATTTAAACGGCCTTTCTTTTACAGAGTTGATGCAGCAGCTTAGCAATTGGTATAATGTGGAAGTAGTGTACACTTCAGGCATACCGGACATAGAGTTGTTTGGAAAGATAGGCAGGGATCTGAATCTTTCGGAGGTGCTAAAAGGTTTGCAGCAAATGGGTGTAAAGTGCACGCTTGAAGAAAAAAAATTAATTATTCATTAATAAAAATTACAACTATGTAAAGAAAAAATTTAACAATTATGAAGCTGTTTGAGTCAATATTTTTTTTGATACCGGCTGAGGTATTTCATGGCGTCATCGTTGCGTCGCATTTCGTTCATCTATTGTATTTCATGGCATCATTGGGTTTTATACACAACATTTCGCAATTGACATAAACAGCTACTAAGGGCATTCAAAAAAAACCGGAAGTGCTCGATACACTCCCGGCATACATTCTGAGTTGACCCACAATCATGACTTGTACCAAAACTGTATTAATCAACTTTAAAACGTAATGCAAAACTATGCAAAATACTGCAATTTGTAAAGGCTGTGCCGTAAACGAACGGAGGTTCTTTGTCATACAAAAGCAACGCACAACAGGTTCAGGTTTTTTTATCATGAAGTCAGGCTTTAATAGTATAGCTCCCGAAGCCTGTTGTACCGGCAAACGACTAAAACACCTTTTACGTATTATGAAGCTGACAACTGCTATTTTATTTATTTTTTGCATGCAGGTAAGTGCCCGGGTAGCTTCACAAACTATCACCTATTCGGGTAAAAATGTAAAACTGCAACATGTATTCTCAGTTATTGAGCAACAAACCGGCTATACCGTGGCAGGCTACTCAAACCTGGTTAGAAAAGCGCCGGCGCTCAATGTGGAAGCCAAAAAAGAACCGTTGGAAAACTTTCTTGAAAAGCTTTTCAGCGATGTAAACCTGAAGTATTCCATCATCAAAAAGACGATTTTTATATCTCCTGTAAAGGATGCTCAAGGGCGGCTTGAGGTTATAGAAGTAGAAGAACCTGAAGACCAGAAATTTCCATTACATGTTACTGTTACAGGAGAAGACGGCAAACCGCTCGTAAGCGCTTCAATTCAAAACAGGAAAACAGGAGTGGTAGTTGCTACAAACGCGGAAGGCGTTGCCCGCCTGGATGTCGACAAAGGCGATGTTATAGAAATATCTTATGTAGGTTTTGAGAAACAGTCTTTTACCATTAAGGAAGGTCAGTCTGTTTTGACAGTGACGTTGAAAGTTAGCCAGTCTGTATTGGACGATGTGCAGGTGATAGCGTATGGAACGACGACCAAAAGATTAAGTACAGGAAATATAACAACCATAAAGGCCTCCGACATTGCAAAGCAGCCTGTAAATAATCCTATACTGGCTTTAATAGGTCGTGTTCCTGGAGTTTTTATTTCACAGGATAATGGAATTGCTGGAGGAGGAGTTAAAATACAAATTCAGGGACAAAACAGTATTGGGAGCGGTAATGATCCACTTTATATAATCGACGGTGTTCCTTTCATATCACAACTCCCAAGAGGTGTTGGTGGTATCTTGGGTGGTGCCAATGGATCAGGAAGTCCTTTCAGTTTAATTAACCCATCTGATATAGAAAGTATAGATATATTGAAAGATGCGGATGCTACTGCCATCTATGGATCGCGGGCAGCGAATGGAGCCATACTGATCACTACCAAAAAAGGGAAGCCGGGCCGTACAAAAGTGAATGTCAATATGAATTCAAGCTGGGGTAGTATAGCTAGAAAGCTGGAGTTACTTAATACACAGCAGTATTTGGAAATGCGCCATGAGGCTATGAAAAATGACAATTCTACTATCCGTCCTACAGATTATGACATTAATGGAACCTGGGATACTACCCGCTATACGGATTGGCAAAAGGAATTGTTTGATGGTAACTCCCGCAATAGTACCATAGAAGCATCCGTATCCGGCGGTACTACTTCAACTCAATTCATAATGGGTGCTACTTACCGGAATGAAAAATCTATTTTCCCGGGTACTTTTGTTAACGGGAAAGGCTCTGTGTTTTTCAATATTAGTAATACCACGCCTAATCAAAGGCTTCGTGTTCAATTATCAGGTAATTACATGATGGACAGAAACAAGACACCTGGTTCCGATATTACATATCATACTATAAACCTGGCCCCTTGCGCACCGGCATTACGAACAGCCGAAGGAGAGGTTAACTGGGCACAGAACGCCAATGGTATATCTACCTGGAACAATCCACTCTCTGCTTTAGAGGGTTCTACTGAGATTAAGACAAACAACCTCATAAGTAGTTTAGTTATAAACTATCGTATTATAACAGGGTTAAACATACAAGCCAGCCTGGGATATACTAATACACAAACAGCGGGATTATCAAAATCTCCGGTAACTGGAGCAAAACCAGAAGATCGTGGTTATGCTGAACGGAGTTCAGTTTTTAACGACAATAATGTAAACTCGTTAACCTTTGAACCGCAGATAACCTATGAAAAAGCAATTGCAAAGGGAAAGTTACAGGCACTTATAGGTGCAACCATACTTCAACAAAACAGGAGTGGAAGGCATATTGTTGCTGCTGGTTATACATCAGATTTATTATTAGAGAATGTTGGAACTGCATCGTGGTCAATGATAAGTTCAGAAGCCTCTGCGTATAAATACTGTGCTCTTTTCGGGCGGTTGAATTATAACTGGAATGACAAATACATAATAGACCTGACAGCCAGAAGAGATGGAAGTAGCAACTTTGGCCCCGACAACAGGTTCAATAATTTTGGTGCAGTAGGTGGTGCGTGGATATTTACAAAAGAAGGATTCCTAAGCGGCAATGAGAAGTTCCTGAGTTTTGGTAAATTGAGAGTCAGTTATGGTTTAACTGGTAATGAACAGATTGGTAATTTCTATATAAATTCATATGGTACTAACCTGTGGAGAGCGGTTCCCTACCAGGATTATATGGGGTTAGTTCCGTCAGCAGTTGCAGTGAATCCTCAAATAGAATGGGAAGAAACACGGAAGCTGCAATTTGGATTGGATCTGGGTTTTTTGAAAGACAGGATACTACTCAATACCGGATATTTTCATAACCGCTCTTCCAACCAGATAGTCACCTATGGTTTGCCCAGTATGACAGGGCAAGCACATGTGTATATAAACTTACCGGCCCTTGTTCAAAATACAGGTTGGGAAATTACATTAAATACAACCAATGTTCAAACAAAACATTTTACCTGGACATCCAATTTTAATATTACTATTTCAAAGAATAAACTGATATCATTCCCAAACATTGAAGAAACTAATTATTATGGCTCAGTGTTCATTGGCCAACCGCTATCAATTCAGAAAAAGTTTAAATATAGAGGAGTTAACCCCGAAACAGGACTTTATCAATTTGAAAATAAAGAAGGAAAGATCGTGTCAGCTAGCCAACTTAACTATTTTGAAGATAGATTTGTAACGATAAATCCTGATCCTGAATTTTTTGGTGGCTTTGAAAATACATTATCATACAAAGGCTTCGAATTAGGTTTCTTCTTCCAGTTTGTAAAGCAACTTGGACCCAACTTCCTTTTTGGTCTTCGACCTGGGTATGCTTCTAGTGGAGGTTATCTTGCCAATCAACCAGTATCGGTTTTAGACCGGTGGCAAAAACCGGGAGATATAGCTCCCATTCAACGCTTTAGTGCAAGATATCCTTCAGAAGTGAATGATGCTTTGAGCTATGCTAAGGATTCCGATGAAGCATATAAAGATGCTTCCTATATAAGGTTGAAGAATGTAAATCTTTCCTGGCAAATTCCTGATCAGTGGGTGAAAAAGGCCAAAATTGATAATTGTAAAATTTACTTTCAGGCACAAAACCTTCTTACAATTACCGGTTTTGAAGGAATGGATCCGGAAAATAGAGGTGCCACTGCTACCGTCAATGTTATGCCTCCTTTACGCGTGATAAATGTTGGCTTACAGCTAGGATTTTAATGTAAACTCTCAAAACAAAACACAATGCGAAAGAATAAATATATAACACTATTCATGGCGTTTCTCCTTGCTACCATAGGGTGCATCTCCGGTTGTAATAAACTGGTAGATGTGGATACCCCCACTAACATGATAGATGTTAAGGATGTTTTTACTGCTGATGCTACCGCAATTTCTGCCCTCAATGGAATTTATTCTACTATGAGTAGCAATAGTAATGGACCCGGTATGGTAAACTCATGGGATATAACTGCTATGTCAGCTTATCTTGGTTTGGCGGCTGATGAGCTGATATTGTTTACTCCAACAAGTGATAATCACACCGTTTTCTATACAAATGATTTTACGCCGAATATGAACAATATGTATTGGGAAAGTGGGTTCCGTTATATTTATTATGCCAATTCGTCAATAGAAGGTATAATGTCGTCTACTACGCTTACTCCATCTATAAAAAAACAATTACTTGGTGAAGCTAAGTTTGTAAGGGCTTTCTTCTACTTTTACCTCGCTAATCTTTTTGGCGATCTGCCATTGGTACTCACTACAAATTATAAGATAAATGAGGCTTTGTACCGCTCTCCTATGGATGAAGTCTGGAAACAAATTGTTGGTGATTTGAAAGAAGCTAAAAGTTCATTAGGCACTATTTATCCCAATGGAACTTTTACTGCTTCCTCAGAAGACAGGGTGAGGCCTACCAAGTGGGCCGCGGCAGCGCTTTTGGCCCGTTCTTATCTCTATATGGAACAATGGGAACTGGCTGAGAAAGAAGCTGACTCTATTATTAATGAGTCATCATTGTTTTCCTTGAGTTCGTTGGAAAATGCCTTTCTTATGTCAAGGTCGGGTAATAAGGAAGCTATCTGGCAAATACAATCGGTAGGAACAGGGGCTGCTTCGAATACGGGCGAAGGATATGATTACATTTTACCTAATACAGGGCCTTCCACCGATTATCCGGTTTACCTAAGCGATACAGTGGTGAATAATTTAGAAGCAAATGACAAGCGGAAAACCATCTGGTGCAATTATGTAACTGTTGATGGTACGAAGTATTACTATGCTTACAAATATAAAATCGGAAGGGAAATTACAGAAACATCTGAGCACCTGATGGTACTTCGGCTGGGTGAACAGTACCTTATTCGTGCAGAAGCGAGAGCGCATCTTGATAAGCTGTCGGAAGCTGCCGCTGATTTGAATGTTATACGCAACAGGGCAGGACTTGGTCCAACCCCGGCTACTCAGCAGGAAAGCATACTGGTAGCTATCGCGCATGAACGACAAGCTGAATTGTTTTTAGAATGGGGCCACCGTTGGTTCGATTTGAAAAGAACAGGGAAAATAGATGAAGTAATGAACAAGGTGACACCTTTAAAAGGTGGTACATGGAAGTCCGCTTTTCAATATTTACCAATTTCGGATGGTGAACGTCAAAAAGGGTTTAATCTAACTCAAACGCCTGGGTATTAATTGTGGTTAAAAAATAAAAAATTCAAACAGCGTCTAATCAAAATTTAGTTGTAGCGTAATCTTAAGAATTATTTTTTGTTGATCAACTGTAGATCCCTGATGTGACATCGTTGTGTCACTCACTTGTACTGCAGTAATTCTTATCATCAACTTAATTCTAAGAGGCAGCGTAAATACAAAACTGCTTTATGTATAACGGTTACCAACCCCTGCCCCTCCAAGGAGGGGATGTGAAACAGCGCAATAGAATACGAGATTGTTAATATTTAAAGTGATATTAAAAGGGGTATTAACAAAAAATAGCAGATCTGTTAAACAAGTGATTAAAAACATTAAAGAGAATGATGTTACCAAATAAGCGGGGAGTTACACATCCCCTCCTTGGAGGGGCAGGGGTGGGTAACTCTTATTTATTCAGGAAGTCAAAGTTTAATTATAAATCCATTTAGTTGTTTTTGCTTGGTGTGAGTGAGGTATCTGCAACATCAATTCAAGGCAAAGAATTATTAAAAAAATAAAACACATGAAACACATAATTATGGCATTTAGTGCATGGCTACTAATGATAAGCCTGGTAACGGCACAACAACAGTATTCCAAAGAAGACATCGAACAGGTGGTGAAGAACACCCGTTTTACAAATGATGAAGGGTTTAGTTTTTTCAACAAGAACCGTACAATGATCAATAGCGTAATGGGTGACCGTTATGCAGAATTTTTTTTAATGTTATGGATATATCAAACAGATATTGGTCCTGTAATAGAAGGAAAAGATGCTCAACCGGAATGGAAAAAAATGGAAAAGAAGATCATTAAACAACATGGAGAGTTAGGTGAAGAAATAGTATGGAAATCAAAGTATACTTATTATCTGAATAAGAAAGACATACCGTCATTTGTGAATAGTATTGATCCGTACATTAGAAAATATGCTGATCGCTTTTTTGTTTTTGAGATCAATAATTATGCATGGAAGATCTTTCAGGAAGTGTCTGACAAAAAGCTTTTGCTAAAAGCAGTTGACTGGAGCAAGATCAGCATTGATCGCGAGAAGCCTGTATCTCCTGCTTACTATGATACTTATGCTAATCTTTTGTATAAAACAGGACAAATGGAAAAAGCTTTAGCTGCTGAACAAGATGCCATAAATGCCGCTAGTGATGAAGAAAAACCTGCTTTTCAGGAGGTGCTAAACAAAATGAAAAAGGGTGAAAAAACCTGGCCGTAATAAAAGCATTTGGAATAGTAATTAACCGCAAGGGCACAAAGGTTTTGCACTATGGAGCACAAGAGAGGTGTAATATTTTTGGAGAACTGGCGCATAGCTCAATAGAATTACTTCAGTACAAGAGTGCGACGCAACAAAAGCTTAATAGTAGTACTGTAGCCCGGCCCACAAAAAATTATGTTAACGAACGGCAATTGCTTTGAACATTAGTCTGGTGAATCTTGTGTAGAACCATTGTGTTTTGTGGTAAAAAAACACACGATCATAAAATGAAAAAATTATGAGCAAACATGAAAATAACAGCAAGCCAATTAAGCATGTCTACATGTTGATAATGATACTTTTTACAAGCATTTTGCTGTATGGGCAACTTCCCATTCAGCCCGCACGCGAAATTTCATTTACCACCACGGAGGGGTCATATATCAATCTTGACCTTTCTCCGGATGGGAAAACGCTTGTGTTTGATTTGCTGGGAAACTTATATACAATGCCGGCTTCCGGAGGAAAAGCGCGGCAAATCACGAAAGGATTGCCGCTGGATATGGTTCCCATGTGGTCAAAAGACGGACAGACTATTTCTTTTATCAGCGACCGGACAGGAGACTACCGGTTAGCCACATGCGACGTAAATGGACAAAATTGTAAAACATGGCAGGAAGTACCGGAAGCATGTGAGAAAACGTTGAAGTGGTTAGCTAATTTTAGCTATGACATTGGTTGGCCTGATGGTATAGAAAGAAAGAAGTTTGAAGAGGCGAGAAATATTATTTATGAAACGGAAAGGCTAAAAATATTCATTGACAGCGATAATTTATGCCGGTACGATAAGGCAAGCGGTAAGAAAGATGTTATATTTTACAAAGGGCCTTTTTATTACGGAATGCAGAAATTCAAAGCTACTCCTGACGGCAGGTTTATAGCTTTTTATTTTACAGATTCTTTAGAAAGGACTTCACTTCAACTTGTTGAAACAATCTCCGGCAAGAAAAGAATTTTGGTTCCATTTGTGTATGGCGTCAGTTCTATTTTTACTCCCGATGAGCCTTTGCCGCACTACGCCTTTTCAAACGATTCAAAAAGTGTGTATATAAGTTATGGTGGTAAAATACATAACATCAACATACTAACAGAAAAGGATATACTAATTCCATTTGAAGCCACTGTTACAGAATCGCTGGGGCCTCTTGTCAAGAAGAAATTTGAGGTAAGTGACAAGCCCTTCGTTTCTAAATATACACGGTCGGCATCCATCAGTCCTGATGGTCGGAAAGTTATTTTTACGGCTCTTAACAAAGTATATATAAAGGAACTGCGTACCGGTGTAATTAAACCACTTGTAGAACAGCCATACAATCAGTTGAACCCGGATTTTTCACTGGATGGAAAGTGGATCGCTTATGCCACATGGGATGATAAGGCCGGTGGCGCTATCTGGCGCATACCTTCAAAGGGAGGCGTTCCCGAAAAGTTGACTGATTCAGTAGGGCAATACACGTCACCAACCTGGTCACGCGATGGAAAGAATCTGTTTTTTATGCGTGGCCCTGCGCTGTTACACGATCGTGATGATCCCGGCGAAGGTTGTTTGGAGATGTATGATTTCTCCGGCAAAACCATTAAAAAGCTGGATGAAAACGCGAGTTTGCGCAGTGTGCTTAGTTTTTCAAGAGATGGAAAGATGCTCTATTATTCACCCAAGCGTGACTTTGTGGAAGAAGGAGCAGATCTAAGATGCCGATTGAAATGTCTTGACTTGGCAACAGGTACCACGAGCGTAGCTGCCTTAGGTGGTGATGATATGTTTGAAAGAAGATCAAAAATAACCATGCAGCGTGCGATTTCTCCTGATGGTAAGTATATCGTTTTTTCCAATTCGGAGGATTTACTGCTGGCAGAAAGAACCAATGCAGGTGAACCAATTGTGATTTTCGATAAAAGGGATAGCTGCAAACTGGTACGGTTTAGAAACGGCGTTGATCCCCGCTGGAACAAAGATGGCAAAACACTTGAATGGTCGTATGGCAATAAATACTACCAGGTAGATATTAATAAGGTGGTAGCTGCCGCGAAATCGGCAAGGATTAAATCGAAAAAACAATCGGGCCTGATTGATGTAGAGGTAAAACCCGACAGGGAAATTGCTTTGGAAGTTACCGCGAAACCCTTGAACGGCAACGGTACGATCATATTGAAGAATGCCAGGATAATTACCATGCAAAACAGTGAAGTGGTTGAAAATGGCGTGTTGGTAATTAAAGATGGCCGTATAGTGGAAATTGGTAAAGCAAGTGAATTTAAAAATAATTATTCATCGGCTAAGGAAATAGATGTAAGCGGAAAGACCATTATACCCGGTTTTATTGATCTGCATTTACACATGCGCCTGCAGGAAGACATTTTTCCGCAGCAATACTGGCAATACCTTACCAGCCTGGCTTATGGCGTAACCACCGCTTGCGAGCCTTCCAATACTTATAGTTCATTCGGTTATGCGGAGCTTCTCAAAACCGGCGCTATGATTGGGCCACGAATGTATTCGGTAGGTCGGTCTACTACTCCTTCATTTATGATGCCGGTAAATAATTATGATGATGCCTTCAGCATTGCTACAAAACGAAAACTGATGGGTGGTGAAATTCTTAAGCAATATACCCAACCCAATCGTATTCAGAAACAATGGTTGCTTAAAGCCTGCGATTCTCTTGGATTGAACATGACCAACGAAACCTCGAAGTGTCCGAAGGAACAACTGGGAATGATCAAAGACGGCAGTACAGGTATTGAACATGTGGCTATATGGGGCGATGTGTATAGTGATGTCATTCGTTTGATTGCCGCATCGGGAACGTATATTGTGCCTACGCTCCAGGTTTTTTACAGCCGAAGCGGTGGCGTGAATAATGCCGACAATTTCGATCATTTATGGGCAAACCCGGATGACAAAAAGCTTAAGCGTTACCTGCCCGGAGCTATTTACGATGAATTAATGAATGCTAAGCCCAAAGGGGCTTTCGAGCTTTCTTATGTAGCATCCGTTTGCGGAAAGATCTTTCGGGAAGGTGGTAGAATTGGTCTTGGCAGTCATGGTAATGATGTAGGTACGGGGCCTCATAACGAATTGTGGGCTTTGCAAATGGGCGGACTGACCAATATGGAAGCGTTGCAGGTAGCTACACTGGAAGGCGCAAGGGCGCTGGGTTTGGATAAACATCTTGGGTCTCTTGAAGTTGGGAAGGTGGCGGATATGATCATTTTAGATAAAGATCCATTGGATGATATTCATAACAGCCGGACGATAAAATACGTTATGAAAGATGGCATTTTATACGATGGCGAAACGCTTGATATGCTTTGGCCTTATAATACAAAATGTCCCGAATGGCGCGGCCCGGGGCAGCCATAACAAAAGTTTGATTGAATGTGATTTTAAATAATTGGTTTGATTGGACTGCCAATCAACAACAGGTCGGGGGACCTGCACCAATGTGGTAAGTATCTAAAGCACAGGTCTTTTGGCCTGTGCTTAACCGTTACTTATTGTAAAAGCAGTACGAGTTAAAATTTTTTGGTACCGGCTGTAGCTTTTCATGGCATCATCGTTGCGTCGCAGTCCGTTCATCAGTAGTATTTCATGGCAACATTGGGCTTATTATACAAGCTTTTATAATTATAGGATTAATTATTTAGTTCGCAAATTCTATACGAGCAATATGGGATTAGCCTTCCGGTTATAAAAATGTATTTGCAAGAAAACCCGCTATTTTACTTAAACACCTGAAATTAAGGAATCCCACTGTAGCCAATAGTAAAGTATGCAGCCGCTAAAGCGATGAATAGCATTCCCTTTGCTGAAGTCACAGTAATACAAAAGCTTAATCAGGGCGCCCCCCGCGATCGGGCCGTCATCGATCGCGGGTGTGCTTTTTGTTTCTTTTTGCACAAGCAAAAAGAAAAAGACTTTGTAAATGAAATGTTGAAATCCGTAAACGATATTCCTTTGCGAACTAAATACTTAATCCTA
>JAVBLN010000036.1:0-36603 GCA_031553495.1 Flavihumibacter sp. | reverse complement strand
CCCTTACTTCTTCCCTGACTTTTCTCATCATGGCCGCCTATGGCTATTTCATCAACATCTACAGCGCCTGTTAGCGGATGGGAGGCAGACGACTTCATTGCTTCCTGTATCTTCCTTTTAAAGGCCCAACAAGTTTTTTGGCGTAAGGATAATTCACGAGACAACTCACAACTGGACATCCCCTTTTTGCTTACACAAACACGATAGCAAATATGAAAGGCCTTTAACAATGAAAACTTAATTTTGTGAAACAATGTCCCCGCTGTTGCCGACTCCTCATAACCACAATCCTGACATCGTAAATTTGCCCATTGCTTACCTTGCCAATATTTTAAAGACCCACACTTGCTACACTTGAATCCATCATCCCATTTTATATCTACTAAATATTGTAAACAATCTTCATCGGTTTGAAACCGTTTGCTAAAAGATATAATATTCATCCCCTCAAACATAACTAATAATTTTAGCCATAAATATACTAAATAAATTAGTTAAATGCCAACCATATTTACCTCTCACGACCTAACCGCCTAATTCTATATTTTAATTTGCGCCTGTGAGGATAAACCGGCAAATAATAGAATCGATGCTAAAAAGCCCGTAAAAAGTTTACAGGTGTAAAATTTTAATTTCATTACACTTTTTTTAAATGTTTAAATAATACGGGTATGGGGGGTATAAGTAGATAGTCTGTTACTAACTGTTGATATAGATCAAAAATTAGAACCGCGCATTGATGTGCGAACTATTCCATCGCCATGATGGGCGATGCAAAGATGGTATTGTTTGCTGGTGAATGAGGACTTGAAAGTATTAGATTAGGTTGTTACAAACTGTTAGCGGTATAATATTGTGCAATGTTTTATTGAGCCAGCAGTATTGCTACTATTAAACATCGTTGTGTCACTCACTTGTACAATAGTAATTCTATTTGGCAAGTAGTAACATTCACGCACATATTTGTACAGCGTCATAGTATAAAAGTATCGCATTCAGGAAATGAATGACTGGTCAAGTGGTTTAGAAACTGTTTGATTTATTTGTGAAACTTTGTTCATGCAGCCAAATGCTGCCATGAAATACTACCGATGAACGAAATGCGACGCAACAATGTTGCCATGAAAAACATCTGCCGGTATCAAAAAAATCAACCGTTTCTTAAAATGAAAACTAAATTGAAAAAAATGGATGAAGTAATGTGGTGACAAGGTTCTTGTGGATCTCTTTTTCTTTCGTTCTTTGATTTTTGTAAAAATAAGTTGTTTATATAATAAAGGTATGAATAAAATATCATTATTAACAAAAGTTTGGAAATAAAAAAGTTGCCATTCGGGAAAAACGACAACTTTTTGTTAATTTGATTTATAATGGATTATTTGAACTATTAACCAAATAAACCACCTTTCCTCAAAGTGCGAATGCCTTCGCCGATTTTAAAGCCATTATTATAGATTTCAATTTTGTAATCGCCACGTTGAAAATCGCTATTTTGTTTCCATGCGAACTGGACATTTTTCTTTTTCCCTGCTTCAAATTCAAGAGGCACTTTAGCAGTATATGATTTTGAACCTTCATCACGTGTATCAAAGGTGCCGGAACCTAATGCTTCCACCGAAATGGGCCTGCCATCAGGGCCGGTAATAGATACATAAATATCGGTATTGCCGGATTGTGCGATTCTATTATCTACATCAAAAGAGATCAATAGTTTGTCCACTCTTTTTGCTGATGTGGTAACTTTTTCTTTTCCGTTATTTTTTTCGTGAATGGGTGTTATATTAATGTTGGATGCATTCAGGGTAGAAGCTACATCCACCTTTTTTGCAAGGTCTTCGCGGGCTGCACTTGTAGTAACAAGGTCAGTTGTTAATTTTGTGGTTTTTTCTCTTTCGGTGCTCAGGTCCGTGCCCAACTGCTTATTTTCTTGTGTGAGGCGTGCCACTTCCTGCTCCAAGTTATCAATTTTGCTGTTTAATTGTGCTATCAGATCCCTGGCTCGGGATAGTTCGGCTGCGGTAGCATTTCTTTTGTTTAAAATGCTGCGAATTTCATTTTTCATCTTCGCAATTTCACTGTTGGCCGTAGTTAGTTTGCCCTGCAACTCATTGTTGCTGCCCGACACAGAATCAAGACGAGCCAGTGATGCGTCAAAATTTCTTTGGAGCTCACTTTTTTCATCAGTTACTTTTGTAATGGTGGTGGCGTCTGCCTGGTGTTGTTGTTCGTTTTTATTGTTGTTCCACAATAAATAACCCCAAGTGCCAATTAACCCGAGGGCTAATAATCCTATAATAAGGCCACGGTAATCTTTTTTAGGTGGCTGGCTTTGTGGGGATGCAGATGGATAGTTTGTTGTGCTCATTTTTTTATATTTATATTTTCAGGATTTTGATTATAAACCAAAAATATTTCTTAAAATCAAATCTCTGGAATCCATTTTCCAAAACCATGCCAAAAAAAACTACTTTGGAACTCAACGTGAATAAGGGTTTGAAAAAAATATTTTTTGAGGGTGTGCTCTTAACGGAAGTTCAGCAATAAGAACTAAACTTGCAAACGGTTAAAAAAATAAAATTGTATGTCAGCAGAAAAAATAATTCAGGATTGGAAACAGCGCAAATTCAGTACAGTTTATTGGATGGAAGGGGAGGAGGAGTTTTATATTGATAAGGTGGTTAATTATGCAGAACATCATATTTTATCTGAGGCGGAAGCCGGCTTTAATCTAACCGTTTTTTATGGACGCGATACGAACTGGGCGGATGTTGTGAATGCCTGTATGCGTTATCCGATGTTTGCCGATAAGCAGGTGGTGCTTTTGAAAGAAGCGCAACATATGAAAGAAATAGAGAAACTAGAACATTATATTGAGCATCCGCTGGCATCTACTATACTTGTGGTGGCTTATAAGGAAAAAAAGGTTGATGGTAGAAGTAAGCTTGCAAGATTGTTGAAAGATAAAGCGGTACTGGTTTCTACAAAAAAAATGTATGAAAACCAACTTCCGCAATGGACAAACGATCTGGTTGAAGCTAAAGGTTTTTCCATTTCGCAAAAGGCGTTGATGTTATTGGTAGATCATATTGGGAATGATCTTAGCCGCATAAATAATGAGGTGGAAAAAGTATTGGTAAACCTGCATAACCGAAAAAACATTACAGAGGATGATATTGAAAAATATATTGGAGTTAGTAAAGAATACAATGTTTTTGAACTGCAGAATGCGATTGCCAAAAAAGATATGGCAAGATCAATAAAAATTTTACAATACTTTGAGCATAATCCAAAAGCTGCCCCAATTCAGCTTGTACTGCCTTCTATTTACAACTTTTTTAGTAAGCTTTATATGCTTCACGGGTTAAACACCCGCGACGAAAAAGTGGCGGCTGCCACACTTAGTGTAAGCCCGTTTTTTATTAAAGACTATTTTGCAGCAGCTCAAAAATATAATTATGAAGCTGTTGAAAAAGTGTTGCTTCTTTTACACGATTACAATCTGAAAAGTCTTGGTATTAATGCTGCAGGCACAGAAGGTGCATCTCTTATGAAGGAAATGGTTGCGAAAATGATGATGTGAGGAGGAATTTGAAAATGTGCTAATTTGAAAATTTGAAAATGCGGTAGGATAGTATTGCTTATTGGATGCAAGCACTTTTTTATAATGTGAAAAAGTGAGAATGTGGGAAATGTGATGAAGGCCATAACATATAAGACTCCTTCAATGATTCAATAACTCGATAATTAACAAAAATCCCGCTGTTAAAGCGGGATTCTATGAACAGGCAATCGTTCTTCCTAAAAGGAAAAATTTTAATAAGCAAGTTAGGTATTGGTAACTTTGGCTATTAATTAAGAATTAAATGTAGAGATTATCTTTAATATATCAAGGGAAAACATCTTTTTTTTATTCCTTTTTTTCTTGTATAATTAAGCGAAAACTTTTGTAGAGGCTTTTAATAATATCGGTTGGTAAAAGTGTTTCATAACTGTTGCGTTGCAAGGCAAAATCCGCGGACAATCCATGCATAAACACGCCCATCAATGCGGACTGCAATGCTGTGTAATGCTGAGCTATAAAGCCGGTTATAATTCCTGTTAACACATCTCCGCTTCCGCCGGTGGCCATGCCTGCATTACCTGTGTGGTTGAAATACCCCTTTATGTACGGTGCTGTAATGAATGTGTATCGCCCCTTTAGCACTATAATGCAATTGTAATTATCGGCTGCTTCCTGTGCCTTTTCAAGACGCTCAAAATCGTTGGCGCTTTCTCCAAATAAGCGGTCAAACTCCTTTGGATGTGGCGTGAGCACCGTTTCTGCCGGCAATTCCTGAAGTAGTTGTTTATTTTGAGAAATAATATTTAAAGCATCCGCATCTAAAACCATTGGCTTTTTTTGTTGCAACAATTGCTGTAGCATGGTTTTAGTTTGCTCGTTATCTGTTCCAATTCCGGGGCCGGCACCTATGGCATTATATTTATCCATATCGGCAGGCAATGCGGTTATGAAGCAGTCATTCTCATCAATACTGACCATTGCTTCCGGTGCAGCCATTTGCATAATTGATACCGCATTCTGTGGTAGGTGAACTGTCAGCAAACCTACACCACTGCGCAAACACGCTTTGGCTGCCATCACCGCAGCTCCTGCTTTTCCATAACTGCCTGATAACAATAACGCATGACCGAAATTTCCTTTATGGCTGAAATCTTTTCTCTTTTTGTAAAAAGTACGAATAAGGTTGATATCAATTACACGGAAACAATTCATACCTTTTTCAACTAAAAAATTTTTGTGCAGGCCAATATCGAGCAGAATGGTTCTGCCTGTAAAATCCCCATTTTCAGCCATTAAAAAAGCGGTCTTGTAAGCCTGGAAACTCAGTGTGTAATCTGCTTTTATTACCGCGTTGCCTTTCGAGCTTTTGTCAGCAAATAAGCCGCTTGGCATATCAATACTGATAATAGTGTTATGGCAATTGTTAATGAATGTAACAAGGCCTGCCAAAATGCCATCGAGTGGTCTGTTGAGACCAGAACCAAAAAGCGCGTCAATTATAATATTGTCTTGCGGCACATGATGAAAAGTTTCACCTTGTATAAACACAATTTTTACATCATATTCATGAAGCCTGACAAGATTGGTTTGGAAATCATCTGTTCCTTTATGTCCGAATTCGGGTATTTGTACCACCACATTGCATCCTCTTTGAGAAAGCATTCTTGCAATGGCAAGGCCATCGCCTCCATTATTTCCTTTGCCGCAATAAATGGTATAGTCGTAGTGAAGCCAATCTTTTTTTTCAATCCACTCCACACAGGCTTCCGCGGCTCTTTCCATTAAATCAATTGAAGCAATAGGTTCGTTTGCTATAGTAAAAGCATCCCATTCGCGTATTTGTGCTGCTGATAAAACTTGCATATTGAAAATTAAAGAAATTTTTATCAATTTATCATATACAGTTTTGCAGCAGGTTCTGTTATTTTCAACATGGTGTGGAATACAGGTATTTATTATGTTATCGGCGGTAGTACTTTTATCATCATCGTTGCGTCGCACACTTGTGCGGTAGGAATACTATTGGGCAGAAGGCAGTAGGTGCCTTTCTCACATTTTCACATTATTTTCGCATTTGCTACAAACCGAACTATCGCGGTGAAAGCCGAGGAAAGTCCGGACAGCACAGAGCAAATGCACCGGTGAATAGCCGGGTGTTCCAACAGGGGCAACAGAAAGTGCCACAGAAAATAACTATCCCGCTTCGGCGGGACAAAGGTGAAAACGTGGGGTAAGAGCCCACGGCTGCATATAGTAATGTATGTTGCGGGTAAACCTTGCATGCTGAAATGCCACGTAAACCGGCGGTTAAGGGCTGCTCGTCCGATGCCGGAGGGTAGGCAGATTGATTTCGCGGGGCAACTTGCGAAACAGATAAATGATAGTGTAAAAACAGAATCCGGCTTATGAGTTTGTAGCAACTTTTTTAATGTGAAAAATTGGAAATGAATTTGAAAATGTGCTAATTTGAAAATTTGAAAATGCTGAGGATTGGTATTGTTTATAATGGTTAGCGACCTTGAAGAAATGTGAGAAATGTGGAAATGTGTGAATGGCTTGACCTCTGATTTCTGATCTCTGACTTCTCTACTGCCTGCTGCCCATTGTCAACTGCTCACTAAGGTTCCTACCGCACAAGTGAGTGACACAACGATGCTTAATAGTAGCACTATCGCTCGTTCCCAAAAAAATACGTAATTATTTTGCAGTGAATGAAAGTGAAATATTTCATAATCGCTCACACAGATTTTCTCATTTTTCTTATTGCAACATTATACTTATAACAAATAGTCAAACCATTTCTTTCGGCATTTTCAAATTAGCATATTTTCATATTTTCAAATTCATTTCCACATTTTCCCCCTATCTTTCGCTTCCATTAATTAATGAACTATGACCGGTATATTGAACTTAATAGGTAATACTCCTTTAGTAGAATTAAAAAATATTCCCACCAACAAAAATGTGGCCGTATATGCTAAACTGGAAGGCAACAATCCCGGCGGCAGCGTGAAAGACCGTGCGGCGTATGGCATGATAACCGGTGCTCTTGAAAGAGGTGAGATAAAACCGGGTGTTAAGCTAATTGAAGCCACGAGCGGTAATACGGGCATCGCCCTAGCGATGATTGCGGGTTTGTATGGTGTGGAAATTGAGCTGGTAATGCCTGAAGATTCCACACATGAGCGCATAATTACTATGGAAGCCTTTGGTGCGAAAGTGATTCTTACTCCTAAGGAAAAATCTATGGAAGGCGCTATTGACTATGCACATGAACAAGTGGCAAAAGGTGGTTATCTGATGCTTAATCAGTTTGCAAATCCTGATAACTACCTGATGCATTACCGCACCACCGGCCCTGAAATATGGAAAGACACAAACGGAGACATAACGCATTTTGTATCTTCTATGGGGACTACGGGCACTATTATGGGCGTGTCGAAGTTTTTAAAAGAAAAAAATGCCGGTGTGCAAATAATTGGTTGCCAGCCAACGGATGGGTCCCGTATCCCGGGAATTCGTAAATGGCCTGAAGCTTATCTGCCAAAAATATTTGATAACAGCAGGGTAGACCGCATTATAGAACTTGATGAAAGCGAAGCCCGTACTATGACAAAGCGCCTTGCCAGGGAAGAAGCTATTTTCGCAGGTATGAGTAGTGGCGGCGCGGCGCATGCGGCTATTCAGCTTGCTAATGAATTGGAGTCGGGTGTTATTGTGTTTATTGTTTGCGACAGGGGAGACAGGTATTTGTCTTCTGATTTGTTTGATTAGAATTAATGATATTCGAATGACACCGATTTGTTCTGCATAAATCTCCCAAATCTGTGTCATCCGCTTGCTATCTATTGCATATATGTAAAGGTTGCTTTCTTATCGCCAATCATTATATCAAACTTATCCGGTTCTGTTACGGTTTTTAGTTTTTCATTTATAAAGGCCAGATCATTTTTATCCAATGTGAATGTTACATTCTGACTTTCGCCTGCTTTAAATTGATTTTTGTAAATGCCCGAAGCCTTTGCACACAAGGCGTAATGCTGGCAAAATGCTGATGTGTATAAAGTTCTACGGCATGTTTGCCTTCACGATTACTTGTGATTTTTTACAATGATCGTTACCGTTAGTTTGTCGTTTCCAGCGAACTCCGGATGCCCGCAGTTCTTTGGCTACCACTTTGGTAACTGCTTTTGCAAGCTCAATATTTCGTGTGGCGGCCATTACTCCAACACCGGCAACTGATCTACTCACAACTCATTACTCACTACTTATCAGACTTCTCATTAAAAAATCTAACATTTTCTACGAAATCTAAAATTTTATTTAAAAAATTTGGTGAAATGGAAAATGAGGTTCATTTTTGCATAGCAATGAAAAAACAAGTTATAAATATTCAGTGGTGGTGGCATACAAACTCTTCCGGGGTTTTGTAATGTCATTTCCATGTTTTATATAAACGCATTTACAGCCCCGAATACTTCGGGGCTTTTTATTTGGTTCCCGAATTCGAGGTAAAAAAATAAAAATAAATACTCAAAAGGGAACGTTGCATGAAAAGAATAGCAATTAGAACGGAAGTAAAACGAATGCTCGCGGATGTGTACACTCCGGTAGGTATTTACCTGAGGCTTAGAGACCGTTTTCGCGATGCAATTTTACTGGAAAGTACTGATCACCATGTGGCAGAAAACAGTTACTCTTTTATAGGAATAAATGCCATTGCCGGTATAGAAATCAGTTCTGCAAATAGCCTGGAGTTTAAGCTGCCCGGGCAGTCGCCTGAAAGAATTGTTATCAACAGCTCTGAAGATGTGTCGCAGCATTTATGGAATTTCATGCAGCGCTTTGAGACTGTTGAAAAAAAAGAAAGCCTGAAAGAAGCCGGTTTTGCACAAGGGTTGTATGGGTATACCACATATGATGCCGTTCAGTTTTTTGATTCCATTCAGTTAAACGAAAATAGTGCGCTAAAGCCTGTCATTCCTTTGATGCGCTACCGCCTGTATCAATATGTAATAGCAATTAATCATTTTAAAGATGAACTGTTTATTTGTGAAAATTGCATTGCCGGAATTGATAGTGAGCTGAATGTAATAGAATCGCTTATACGTAGCCGTGATATACCCGCTTTCCCATTCTGGGTACATGGTGATGAGCAGAAAAATATGAGTGATGATGAATACATGGGAATAGTGCGAAAAGGAATTCAAAGTTGTTATAGAGGCGATGTGTTTCAGATAGTGCTAAGCAGAAGGTTTCAACAAAAATTTATTGGCGATGAGTTTAATGTATATCGTGCTTTACGATGCATTAATCCGTCGCCATATTTATTTTTCTTCGATTATGGCGATTATAAGCTGATGGGCTCCAGTCCTGAATCGCAGCTTATAATTCGTGACGGAAAAGCAATTGTTCATCCTATTGCGGGTACTTTCAGAAGAACAGGCAATGATGAAATTGATCAACGAGAAACGCAGCGACTTAAAAATGATCCTAAAGAAAACGCTGAACACGTAATGCTTGTGGATCTTGCACGCAATGATCTCAGCCGCCTTTGCGATGATGTGTTGGTGGTTCATTATAAAGAAGTACAATATTATTCGCATGTTATACATCTTGTAAGTGAAGTGTGCGGAAAGGTGCGCAGTAATACAAATCCATTTGAGCTGCTCGCGAAAACCTTTCCTGCTGGCACTTTGAGCGGTGCGCCAAAAATAAAAGCCATGCAACTGATTGACGCGTATGAACCAGCAAGCAGAAGTTATTATGGAGGGGGCATCGGATTTATGGGCTTTGACGGCAGTTGCAATCATGCCATTATGATCCGCACATTTTTAAGCAAAGACAATACACTTACTTACCAGGGTGGCGCGGGCATTGTGGCGGCCAGCAACCCGGAAAGCGAACTGCAGGAAGTAAATAACAAACTAGGCGCATTGAAAAAAGCTGTGGAATTTGCGCAAACTATTTAAACATGAAACGATAAGTAACATTATGACTGATACTAACAATAGAAAAGATGTTTTGTCTACCAATAAGAAAGAGAAAATATTGGTATTTGATAATTACGATTCATTTACCTACAACCTTGTTCATTTAGTAGAAAAAATAACACACGAAAAAGTTGATGTGTTTCGTAATGACAAGATTTCTTTAGATGAAGTTGAAGCGTATGAAAAAATTATCTTATCGCCAGGCCCCGGCATACCAGATGAAGCAGGTTTGTTATTACCATTGATAAAAAAGTTTGCACCAACAAAATCCATACTGGGAGTGTGTCTGGGACATCAGGCTATTGGTCAGGCTTTTGGAGGAAAGCTTACGAATTTGGCAAACGTTTATCATGGGGTAGCCACGAGTATTAAACTTATTAATGGTACGCAGAAGACAAATAATGTGTTTAACAATTTGCCGGAAGTATTAGATGCAGGTCGTTATCATTCGTGGGTAGTTGATAAAGAAGATTTTCCCAGTGAGTTGGAAATAACAGCGGAAGATGATAATGGTTTTATCATGGGATTACAACACAAAATTTTTGATGTGCAGGGAGTGCAGTTTCATCCGGAAAGTGTTCTAACCCCAATGGGAGAAAGGATTATGAGAAATTGGCTGAGTATAGTTGAAAGTTGAAAATTGAAAGTGCAGAGGTTATTTTAAGTCTCTGTCTTCACAATAAAAAACTAATGAAAAAAATATTACAATATTTATTCGAACATAAAACGCTTAGTCGCGAGCAAGCGAGGGAAGTGTTGGTAAACATAAGTCGCGGACAATACAATGAGCATGAAATTACTGCTTTTGTTACCGTATTTTTAATGCGCAGTATAACCATTAAAGAGTTGCAAGGCTTTGGTGATGCGTTGCTGGAACTGTGCGTTAAAGTTGATCTTAACGGTTATGACGTAATTGATATTGTAGGCACCGGTGGTGATGGAAAAAATACATTTAATATATCCACCCTTGCATGTTTTATTGTGGCCGGTGCGGGGCATAAAATTGCCAAGCATGGCAATTATGGCGCAACATCTGTAAGCGGCGCTTCCAATGTTATGGAACAGCTTGGTTATAAATTTAAACCGGATAATGATGTTTTGAAAAAGGAAATTGAAGAAGCCAATATTTGTTTTTTACATGCGCCATTGTTTCATCCGGCTTTAAAAACAGTAGGGCCACTTAGAAAGAATCTCGCGGTAAGAACTTTCTTCAATATGCTGGGGCCTATGGTAAATCCCGCTAATCCTGCGTTTCAGCTTGTAGGGGTTTATAATCTTGAAATGGCGAGGATTTATACTTATTTGTTACAGCAAACCAGCAAAAATTTCGTTATCATTCATGGGTTGGATGGGTATGATGAAATATCACTTACAAACGATACAAAAGTGATTACGAATAATGGAGAAAGAATTATGACACCGGAGCAGTTGGGCAAACGAATGGTACATCCTTCGGATATATATGGAGGTAATACGGTGGAAGAATCGGCGAAAATTTTTAAAACTATAATCGAGGGAAAAGGAACATGGGCGCAAAACGCGGTTGTTTTGGCCAATGCCGCTATGGCTTTGAACGGTTCGGGCAAGTATGAAAATTATGATGCCGCTTATAATGCTGCGGTGGAAAGTCTTGAAAGCGGTAAAGCATATAATGCCATGAAAAAATTGATAAGCATTCAATAGCATTATTGAACAGGCTGTCATTTAAAACATGTTTTTATTATGGGCCGGGCGGTATTGCTACTATTGAACTTTTGTTGCGTCGCACACTTGTACGGTTTATTCGCTATTGTACATTGTGTAGTCAATCATTTTATTCATTGATCACATTAATATGCAGATGGAATATAAATTGATTCGCGCAAATGAAAATGAAAGTGAAACCATTTTTGAAATCAAAAAAGGATCAATAAAACCATATGTGCAACAAATGTTTGGCTGGAATGATGACTGGCAACGACAATTTGTTATCGAGAATTATAAACCGCAAAGCATTGAGTTTATTGTAGTGGAAGATAAGGCTGTTGGTATTTTGGAGATTAATGAAAATGAAAATGAAATTTTTTTAAAGAATATTCTGATCATTAATGCATATCAATGTAAGGGAATTGGGTCGCGTATTTTAAGCGGGTTAATGACAAGATCAAAAGCGACAAACAAACCGGTAAAGCTGGAAGTATTGGCAGTAAATAAAAGAGCGGAGAAGTTTTATAGCAGGCATGGTTTTAAGGTAGAAGAGCGAACAAGTGTTAAAGTATGCATGAAGTTTGAAAGTTCGAAAATTATGAATCAGGTATAAAAATCAAAATGATATTGATGAACATTTTAGACACCATAATAGCGCATAAGAGAGTAGAAGTAGAGGAGAATAAGAGAAGCAAACCAATTGATGTATTAATGCGAAGCATTTTTTTTGAAAAGCCTGCCTTGTCATTGAAGCAGTTTTTAATAGACAAAAGCAAAACAGGCATTATTGCTGAATTTAAAAGAAAGTCGCCATCCAAAGGATTAATAAATGGAAATGCGGATGTGGTGGAGGTTACAAGCGCTTACGCAAAATATGGAGCTTCAGCTTTATCGGTATTAACTGATCAAAAATTTTTTGGCGGCTGTGTGGATGATTTGAAAAAAGCACGTGTTAACAACATACCGATCTTGCGAAAAGATTTCATTATAGATGAATATCAAATTGTGGAAGCAAAGGCTATGGGTGCGGATGTAATTCTGCTGATAGCGGCTTGTCTCACACCACAAGAGGTAAGTAAATTATCGGCTTTTGCGAAATCATTATCACTGGAAGTTTTGTTGGAGTTGCATGATGATGATGAACTGCGGCATATTTGTGATGATACCGAAATAATAGGCATAAACAATCGAAACCTTAAAACTTTTGAGGTGGATATTGACAGAAGCATTGCTATGGCAAATAAAATTGCCGCAAATATTATAAAAGTAGCAGAGAGTGGTATCAACTCTATTGAAAATATTGATACATTTAAACAAAATGGATTTCATGGATTTTTAATTGGTGAAAGATTTATGAAAGAAGCTGACCCATCACAAGCTTTTGCTGAATTTGTTGAAAAGCTTGTGATGAGAAATAATACATGAGGTGTATGTGTTATTTGCAGCATAGTTATTGCTGAAAGCGATGAATAGCGTTACAACAGTACAAGTGAGTGACACAACCGAAGATGAATAGAATTACTATAGCTCGTTCAAAAAAAGAAAACAGAAATATTAAGCTGTATAAAGTATAAGTTACGCTCTGACCGGCAGTGAATTTTATGCCAGGCTTAATCAAAATTAATTAACACTTTAAACTGTAAGCTATAATGAGAGTAAAAGTTTGCGGCATGATGCAACCGGAGCAGGTGGCCTTGCTGGAAATTATAGGCGCCAAGTTTGCGGGATTTATTTTTTATCCTAAATCGCCACGGTATGTATTTCGGCAGATGAGTATTTTACAATTAAAGCAGATTAAAAGTATTAATAAAGTTGGCGTATTTGTGAATTCGACTGTTGATGAAGTGTTGCGTATGGTAGATGAATGCGGTTTGCATATGGTGCAACTGCACGGAGATGAAACTCCCCGATATTGTGAACGAATTGCAGATTATATTTCGGTTGTTAAAGCTTTTCGGTTGAGCGATAACGATAGTATAGAATGGATGATAAAGCCATATATGGATGTGTGTGATATGTTTATGTTTGATACGACTGGCGCGGGTTATGGAGGAACCGGTAAAAAGTTTGACTGGAATATGTTGAAGAATGTAACTATTGGTAAACCATTTTTTCTGAGTGGTGGAATTCAACCTGACGATGTAGATAGCCTGATAGCCTTTGCCCAGGAACCTTCATCTAAAGCGCTATTTGCTGTTGATATCAATAGCAAATTTGAAATCAGTCCGGGTATTAAGGATTTGAATAAAGTCAAAACATTTATAGACAGCTTAAAATAAATCGAAATTAAAATTTGGGATTTGATATGATGATCAGGGAAGCCATAGAAGCCGATTTACCTCAGATTTTGGATATATATAATGATGCGATCTTGCATACTACCGCTGTGTATGATTATAATCCGCATACATTAGAAATGCGGCAGCAATGGTTCGCTGCAAAAATGGAACAGGGCTTTCCGGTATTTGTGGCTGTGGAAAATGACGAAGTGCTGGGATTTAGTACCATTGGGCCTTTCAGAACCTGGGCTGGATACCGGTTTACCGTTGAAAACTCGGTATATGTCGCGGAAAAGGCAAGAGGCAGGGGAATTAGCAAGCTACTTATGCAACCGTTAATTGATGCGGCGAAAGAAAAGGGATTACATGTAATTGTTGCAGGTATTGATGCCGCGAACGACATCAGTATCAACTTGCACAAACAATTCGGATTTGAAGAGGTGGCGCATTTTAAACAGGTTGGTTTTAAGTTTGACCGGTGGCTCGATTTGAAATTTTTACAAAAAATAATATAATTCAAAATCAAAATAGTTCTGATTTTATTAGTCTTTCTGATTTAAACATTTTTGACTTTTGAATTTCTACAATGTATCAAACCATGAATAAGACTTTTTCTTCTCCCGATACCAAAGGGTATTATGGAAAATTCGGAGGCGCCTATATTCCTGAAATGTTGCACAGGAACGTGGAGGAACTTCAATCTGAATACTTGAAGATCATGTATGAAAACAGTTTTCAGGATGAGTTTCAATCATTGTTGCGCGATTATGTAGGACGGCCTACGCCACTGTTTTATGCACAGAGATTAAGCAGCCAGTTCAACACAAATATTTATTTGAAGCGTGAAGATCTTAATCATACCGGTGCGCATAAAATAAACAATGCTATCGGGCAGGTGCTGCTTGCTGAGCGGCTTGGAAAAAAGCGCATCATCGCAGAAACCGGAGCCGGACAGCATGGTGTGGCAACCGCTACAGTATGCGCTTTGAAGGGCCTTGAGTGTATTGTGTACATGGGCGAAAAAGATATTGAACGTCAGGCTCCAAATGTGGCACGCATGAAAATGCTTGGTGCCTCGGTGGTACCCGCGACAAGTGGCAGCAAAACGCTGAAAGACGCTACCAATGAGGCTATCAGGGATTGGATCAATAATCCTGTTGATACGCATTATGTAATCGGAAGTGTTGTTGGCCCTCATCCCTATCCCGATATGGTGGCTCGTTTTCAAAGTGTCATCAGCGAAGAAATGAGATGGCAGTTGAAGGAAAAAACCGGAAGTGAATTGCCTACACATGTTGTTGCCTGTGTGGGTGGCGGTAGCAATGCGGCGGGTTCCTTTTATCATTTTCTTGATGAAACTGCTGTAAAGCTTGTGGCTGTTGAGGCCGCGGGACTTGGTGTGGATAGCGGTTATAGCGCCGCCACTACGCAATTGGGCGCAGTTGGCATTTTGCATGGCAGTAAAAGTATTGTTATGCAAACCGCCGACGGCCAGGTGGTGGAACCTCACAGTATCTCTGCAGGGCTTGATTATCCTGGCATTGGGCCGTTGCATGCGCATTTGTTTGATAGTGGACGTGCTACATTTTTAAGCGCTACTGATGATGAATCTGTTGAAGCGGCTTTCAATTTGTGTAAGCTTGAAGGCATCATTCCTGCCTTGGAATCGGCGCATGCTTTGGCCGCTTTGCACCAATTGTCGTTAAGTGAAAGTGATGTTGTGGTGCTTTGCCTTAGCGGAAGAGGCGATAAGGATTTGGCAACGTATATGATGAAGCAATAATCCGCGAATGACAACTTTAATAAAAAGGCGAAGATGGATTAACTATTATTTTTTTTGATACCGGCGGTATTGCTACTATTAAGCATCGTTGTGTCACTCACTTGTACGGTAGTAATGCTATTCAGCAAGTGGAAGCATTCAGCATAAAATTGTACAGCCTGAATTAAAAGAAAAAATTAAACAATTGAGATCAATTGCCGGGAGTTAAAAGTGTAAATTTTTCTGACTTCAAAAAAACAACAATGAGCAGAATACAGGAAGTTTTCAAAAGAAAAAAAGAGAGAGTTCTCAATGTGTATTGTACAGCCGGTTATCCCATGCTGAACAGCACTTTAGATGTAATGCAGGCTCTGCAAAACAGCGGAGCCGATCTTATTGAATTAGGTATGCCCTACAGTGATCCGTTAGCAGATGGCCCGGTTATTCAACATTCCGGTGCTATTGCTTTGGGTAATGGAATGACCATCGCTACTTTGTTCAAGCAATTAAAAGATTTTGGAAAAAGTGTGTCCGTTCCTGTTATATTGATGGGTTATATGAATCCTGTGCTGCAATATGGATTTGAAAGATTTTGCGATGACGCCGCTGCCGTTGGTATAGATGGTCTCATTCTTCCGGATCTGCCTCAATATGAATTTGAAACGGAGTATGGCGCCATAATTAAAAAGTATGGACTTGATTTTATTTTTCTTGTAACGCCTGAAACATCTGATAAGAGAGTTCGTGAGTTAGACGAATTAAGTACCGGATTTTTATACGCGGTTTCATCATCTTCTACTACCGGAAATGAAAAAGATTTTGATGAAGTGGAGAAATATTTGCAAAGGCTGCAAAGTTTACAACTAAAAAATCCTGTGTTGGTAGGCTTTGGGATAAAAGATAAATCAGCATTTCAATCGGCATGCAAATATTCAAATGGTGCTATTATCGGCAGCGCGTTCGTAAAAGCATTAGAAGAAAACGCACCAGTTGAAGAAACTACCAGGAAGTTTATAACCAGTATTATTGCGTAAAAAAAAGAGAAACTTTAGAGCGACAAACGGGACTCGAACCCGCCACCTTTAGTTTGGGAAACTAATGCTCTACCGGATGAGCTATTGTCGCTTAATTGTTTAATAAATATACGATGAATCTTGTAATTGTAAAATATAATTCGGGCAACATACAATCGGTGTTATATGCCCTCGAAAGAATTGGATTGGAAGCTATTGTTACGGACGAACATCACCGTATTATAAATGCGGACAAAGTTATTTTTCCCGGTGTGGGCGAAGCCAGCAGCGCTATGAAATATTTAAAGGAGCGCGGCCTCGACACGGTTATTAAAAGCCTTTCGCAACCGGTACTGGGCATTTGTCTTGGTATGCAGCTTATGTGTTCCCACAGCCAGGAAAACGATACGGAATGCCTGGATATATTTGATGAAAAAGTGGTAAAATTTAAATCGTCAAGTAATGGAGAAAAAGTGCCGCAAATTGGCTGGAATAATATTTACGATTTGAAAACCGGTTTGTTTAAAAATATTCCGCAACAGAGTTATTGTTATTTTGTACATGGTTATTATGCCGCTTTAGGTAATGATACCATTGCAACTACTGATTATATTCAGCCTTTCAGTTCAGCATTGCGTAAAAATAATTTTTATGGAGTGCAGTTTCATCCTGAAAAAAGTGCGGATATCGGAGAGCAGATAATCAGGAATTTTTGTTATGAAATATAGGCAGTGTAAAGTGTAGAATGCTGAAATGATTATGGTCCGGGCCGCAGTACTACTATTAAGCTTCTGTTGCGTCGCACACTTGTACATTTGTAATACTATTCAGCGCTTTTGTTTTTTACTTAAAGCTTTTTTGAAAATATAATATGCAAATAATTCCCGCAATTGATATAATAGAAGGCAAATGTGTTCGCTTAACGCAAGGCGATTATAATCAAAAAAAGATCTATAACGAAAACCCTCTTGAAGTGGCTAAAGAATTTGAAGATGCGGGGTTAAAGCGTTTGCACTTGGTGGACCTTGATGGGGCAAAAGCCGGTGCGGTAAAAAATTGGAAAGTACTGGAAAGTATAGCTTCCAAAACGTCCATGATTATTGATTTTGGCGGCGGCATCAAAAAAGAAGAAGATGTTAATATTGTATTCAACTCGGGTGCTGCGCTAGCTACTGTCGGTAGTATAGCTGTAAAAGATGAAACCACATTTTTACAGTGGTTACAAAAATTTGGTTCGGAAAATTTTTTGCTGGGCGCAGATGTTAAAGAAGAAAAAATAGCTGTAAGTGGTTGGCAGGAAACAACCGGTATTTGGATATATGATTTTATTGAAAAGTATATTCAGCACGGCATAACGCAAATATTTTGCACAGATGTAAGTAAAGATGGAAAGCTTGAAGGGCCATCTATGGATCTGTATAAAAATATCATTAGCAAGTTTCCCAAACTTCATTTTATTGCAAGCGGCGGAGTGAGTAACATTAACGATGTATATGCTTTGCAGGAAATTGGTTGTAATGGAGTAATAATTGGAAAAGCGATATATGAAGGAAGAATAACGGTGAGAGATTTGAGATTTGAAATTTGAGATTTGAAATTCTGTAGGTCGAGTTGCTTGATTATGTTGTGTGAATTTTGAATTAAAATTTTTAATAAAAGCAAATTTGAATTTTCTTAATAATTTCGAATAGAGCAATTTCAAATCTCGGATCTCGAATGGAACAATTTCAAATCTCAAATTTCAAATCTCAAATTTAGAAACATGCTTACAAAACGAATCATACCTTGTCTTGATATAAAAGATGGCCGCACTGTAAAGGGAACAAATTTTGTTGATCTTCGGGATGCCGGCGACCCTGTGGAGTTGGGTGCGTTATATGCAAAACAAGGCGCGGACGAATTGGTGTTTTTAGATATTACCGCCACGGTGGAAAAACGTAAAACATTAAGCGAGCTTGTAAATCGCATTGCGCATCATGTTAATATTCCGTTTACGGTGGGCGGTGGTATAAGCAGTGTAGAAGATGTAAGCGTGTTGCTTCAAAACGGTGCTGATAAAATTTCTGTGAATACTGCCGCATTTAAAGATCCGAAATTGGTTCGCGATTTGGCCAATGAATTTGGTAGCCAGTGCGTGGTGCTTGCCATTGATACAAAAAAAGAAGAAGATGGTGAATGGTATGTGTATTTAAATGGTGGCCGCACAAAAACGGAAAAAAAGTGTGTGGATTGGGCAATTGAAGCGGTTGAATTAGGAGCCGGAGAAATTTTGCTTACATCTATGAATCATGACGGAACTAAACAAGGTTTCGCATTGGATATTACACGAACTTTGGCCACGCGATTGCCGGTTCCGGTTATTGCCAGTGGCGGCGGCGGTACTATGACTCATTTTGCGGATGTATTTCAAAAAGCGAATGCTGACGCGGCGCTGGCTGCAAGTATTTTTCATTTTAAGGAAATAGGTATTCCCGAGTTGAAAGACTATTTGAAAAATGAGGGCGTGAATGTTAGGAAAGCAATTGTTAATTAATAATTAATAATGAATAATTAAGAAGTTGTTGTTATTTTATTTTGGTGTTGGTGAATACCGCGGTTAATTATTGTTATACCGGCTGCGGTATTTCATGGCATCATCGTTGCGTCGCAATCCGTTCATCGGTAGTATTTCATGGCAGCTTCTTATAGTTGAAAGTTGAAAGCGAATGGAGATTTAGTGGAGAATTGAGAATGCTTTATGCACTGATTGCAAGCAAAAACAAAAGCACTCATTACTCAAAACTCATTACTCATAACTTGTTCAATAGCATTACTATCGCACAAGTGAGTGACACAACGATGCTTAATAGTAGTACTACCGCCGGTAACAAAAATAGTAGCTTAAACGCTTCAGGGAATTGTTGAAAAAAAGAGTTTATGAAAATAGATTTTAAAAAATATTCTGATGGACTTGTACCTGCCGTGGTGCAGGATAGCGTTACTTCAAAAGTGTTGATGCTGGGATTTATGAATGAAGAAGCATTGAAAAAAACGGAAGAAACAGGGCGGGTAACTTTTTATAGCCGCAGTAAAAAACGCTTGTGGACAAAGGGGGAGGAGAGTGGCAATTTTCTGGAACTAAGGTCGTTGGCAGTTGATTGCGATTATGATACCCTGCTTATAAAAGTACATCCTGTGGGGCCAGTGTGCCATACTGGCGCTGATACTTGCTGGAGCGAAAAAAATCATTCGGAAGATTTTCTTTTCTACCTGGAAGAGATCATTAACCTGCGAAAAAAAACAAAGCCGGGCGAGTCTTATGTGGCAGGATTATTGTCGCAAGGAATAAATAAAGTTGCTCAAAAAGTGGGCGAAGAGGCTGTGGAACTGGTTATTGAGGCGAAAGATGATAATAAAGAATTATTTTTGGGCGAAGCGGCCGACCTTCTTTTTCATTATCTGGTGTTGTTAAGCGCAAAAGGATTTTGTTTGAATGATGTGATGGATGTACTAAAAAGCCGCCATACAAAATAGCGTATATGAAATTATTTGCAGGAGTTTTGTTTTTGTTGCCAGTCGCAATGCAGGCGCAACGTGGTTTTGAGCTGAAGGGAAATATTACAGGGCTTGAAGATAAGTCTGTTGTTTTTTTGATAGACGCGAATAATCCCACAGATACTATAAGCAAAGCTGTATCCAATAACACAGCATTTGTTTTGCAGGGCACTTTTTCCAGCCCGGCAATGTATTATCTTGGCTTTGCAAATCAGCAGAAAAAAACGGTTTGTTTTCTTGATAATTCAAAAATGACAGTTGTCGGAAACATCAATGATGTAAAGGGTTTTAAGATCAATGGTTCGCGGTCGCAAAAGGATTTTGAAGAGTTTCAAACTACATTCGAGCCATATTTTGATAAGCTTACACAGGCTAATCAATATGCAAATCAACATGGGCTAAGCGATAGTCTTCAAAAGGAAATTGACGGACTGGTAAAAGTTATAATGCAAAAAACCGATGCCTTTGTAAACAAGAAAACTTCATCATTCGTTTCGCCTTTTGTTATATTGGTTACAGCGCAATTGACCAACGATTTGGCCGAGGTGGACAAACGTTATAAAAAATTAACGCCTGCTGTTAAGAACAGTTTTTTCGGAAATTATCTAGGGCAGCAATTAGAGCTGGCCGGGGCCGGCAATGTAGGAAGCAATGCTCCCGAATTTGTGCAGGCAGATCCACAGGGGAAGCCGGTATCATTGGCATCGTATAAAGGGAAATATGTGTTGCTCGATTTTTGGGCAAGCTGGTGTGGCCCTTGCCGGATGGAAAATCCCAATGTGGTGATGGCTTATAATAAATTTAAAAATAAAAATTTCACTGTTTTAGGAATATCGCTCGATAAGGAAAAGCAGCCCTGGATGAAGGCTATCAACGATGACGGGCTTTCTTGGACGCAGGTGAGCGATTTAAAAGGATGGCAAAATGCAGTGGCGGTTAAGTATAAAGTGCAAGCCATACCTCAAAATTTTTTGATAGATCCTAATGGTAAAATAATCGCGAAAAATTTGCGTGGGCCGGGTTTGGAAGAAAAGCTGTGTGAATTGCTTGGATGTAATTAAACCAAGTTTTGCAGCGTGTAATTTTAAGCTTATAATTATGGGACCAACGGTAGAACCCTGATGTAGCTTTGGTTGCGACGCTCCGTTCAACTGTAGTAATTCTAATCGTCAACTGTTGAGCACGTTAATAAATTATTGAAAACAGTAAACATTTAATTGTAAAAACAAATAGCTGTTGAAATGTTGAAACGATTCTGGAAAATATTGAAAGCTATTTTTATACCAAAGAAAAATTGTTGCAAATAGCAACGGGTTGAAAAATAAATAAAAAATATTCGGAAAGATTTTGGTAGTAAACAAATCGCTACGTAATATTGCACCCCCAAACAGATAGTTCTTACAGGAAATGCCCAGGTGGCGGAATTGGTAGACGCAGCAGACTCAAAATCTGCCATTCGCAAGGATGTGCTGGTTCGATTCCAGTCCTGGGCACCAAAAAGGAGGAAATGATATCGCGATATCATTTCCTCCTTTTTTTATTTTCACTCAAACCATTTTCCGGCTTCAATAATAAAACCTACCGCTCAATAGCATTACAACAGATGAACGAAATGCAACGCAACGATGCTTAACCGGAGTTACAAATGCCGGTATCAAAAAATAAATGTTTAATGGGGCGAGTTTTGAGTAAGAGATTTACAACAACTTAGAAATCTTTTGAAAAATGCATGGCTATTATAAAGTACTCCTGCGCATCATTTTGTGGCTTTTGCGGTTAAACTCACATAATTTATCATTTCTATGAATTATCTTCAAAATGATTTTAAACCCGAACCTTTTAATATGTCATTATGAAAAAGATCTTATCAATCGCTTTCTTTTTAATGTTAGTTACGCTAACAACACATGCGCAAAATGGAAATAAATTTAACGGGCTTGATATGAACATGAGCAATCTTTCACGGTTGTCAGATGCAAAAACCCGTTCAATCTCTCCTGAAAATTTCAAAGGAGAAAAAGGAAAAGGCGGCATGGCCGATCCTGTGAAGAATAAAGGTCAGCGTAATGTGGCCAATGCAACGGGGGCCGCTCGCGATTTAGGTGTTGGTTGGAAAGTAAATCCTTATATCATCATTAGCGGTGGCGAAACATTTACCATTGCTGAAATTGACGGACCCGGCGCTATTCAACACATTTGGCTTACACCCACCGGTAATTGGCGTTTTTCGGTAATCCGTTTTTATTGGGATGATGAAAAAGAACCCTCCATTGAAGTGCCCGTTGGTGATTTCTTTGGCATGGGCTGGAATGAGTTTGCGCCATTAAATTCATTGGCAGTTACGGTAAATCCCGGCAGCGCTTTTAACTGTTATTGGAAAATGCCTTTCAGAAAAAAATGTAAGATCACTGTTGAGAATATTAACCCCGATGAACAAATGTATCTTTATTACCAAATTGATTATACATTAACTGAGGTGGGTGAGGACGAAGCGTATCTGCATGCTCAGTTTAGAAGAAGCAAACCAATGGAATCCGCGCTTCACACTATATTAGATGGCGTTAAAGGCAAAGGACATTACGTTGGTACTTACATGGCAATTGGCGTGCGCAACAATGGCTGGTGGGGAGAAGGGGAGATCAAATTTTTCCTGGATGGCGATAAGGATTTTGCAACCATTGTAGGCACCGGTACTGAAGATTATTTCTGCGGTTCATACAATTTTGAAAATAAGAAAACAAGGCAATACCAGGAATATTCTACGGCGTATGCGGGATTGCACCAGGTTATTCGTCCGGATGGATTATATAATTCGCAGCAACGATTTGGTTTGTACCGTTGGCATATTATGGATCCAATACGATTTGACCGGGATTTGAAAGTTACCATACAGGATTTAGGCTGGCGGCATGGCGGAAGATATTTAGCCCAGGAATCGGATATTTCTACAGTGGCTTTTTGGTATCAGCGGGAACCTCATGCTGCATTTCCAAAGTTCCCGTCTAAAGATTCGCTGGAAGTGAATTGAGCAGAGGGAAGTTCATGACTGCATTTACTCATTACTGTTAATTATAGTAAAGAGTTCTGTTTTTATATAAGCCCTTGAAAGAAGTCAGAAATCAGATGTCAGAAATAGCTTACTGATTTCTGACTTCTACCCTCTAAAATTAATCACATGAATATAGAAGAATTACGTGAATACTGTTTGTCTTTGAAAAGTGTTACAGAAGATATGCCGTTTGAAGATGAATATCTTGTGTTTAGGGTATTCGGAAAATGGGTTGCTGTAATTCCGTTGAATAGTTCCGATTTGAAAATCTTTGTAAAGTGCGATCCGGAAAAAGCCATTGAGCTTCGCGAACGTTACCAATGCGTGGAAGCGGCATGGCATTTCAATAAGAAATATTGGAACTGCATAACGTTGAATAGTGATATGAAAGACGAAACCGTGAAGTACTGGATTCAGCACTCTATAGAAGAAGTGGTAAAAAAAATGCCTAAGAAAACGCGATTGGAATATGAAAATTCATAGGAAGAATACAATGAGATTTTTTGCCCGGTTGTCGCAGGTGTGGCTTCTCCGTCATTTCGAGTCATGGCAGAGCAGTATGTATGAGGATACCTATAACTCAACAGGAATGCATGATAATAAACTCATCGCCCAATAGCACTACTACCGATGAACGAAATGCGACGCAACGATGATTAACCGGAGTTACAAATGTCGGTACACAAAAAAGCGTCCGCTGGAAAATGTATATATTGGCTTATTTCTGAATCGTAAAATTTTTGTTCATAAATAATGGATGTGCAGGTAGGTACAGGATTGTGATGATGCGATATATGTTTATCTTTCTTATTTATCCTATCGCTCTTTAAAAACAATTGTGATGAACAAATTTTATAAGGGGAAAGCCGGTCTGTATGTTTCAGTTTTATTAGTAATGCTACATGTTGTTTTAGTTGTAAATGCGCAGACTGGCCAATCAATTAGCACTGCGCAGGCTTTGCAAAAAGGATTCAAGACGCCGCCGGATAGCGTAAACCCAAGCGTTTACTGGTATTGGATTAACGGAAATATTTCGAAGGAAGGCGTTGTGAGAGATATTGAGGCGATGAAGAAAGTGGGCATCGGACGCGCATTTATAGGCAATATCGGCCTTGGTGCGGAAGTGCCAAATGGCCCTGTGAAGTTTTTATCAGATGAGTGGTTGGATGTTACGAAAGCGGCTATCATTGCCGCATCCAAAAATAATATTGAAATAGGTATGTTTAATGGTCCGGGGTGGAGTCAAAGCGGCGGCCCATGGATTCAGCCTTCTCAATCCATGCGTTATCTTTCAAAAGATGAAGTTCGCCTGAAAGGGCCAAAACAGATCAGTCACGTTTTTCCTGCACATGAAAATTTTCAGACTGTGGCTGTGTTGGCATTCCCGGCGCCGTCAAATGAAGACGAGTATATTGCTAAGTATGCGCCGGAAATTTCCTCTAATATTACATTTGATAATATTTCCGCTCTTGTTGATGGCAACAGGTCAACACAGGCTTTTGCAACTCAAAAAATAACAGATAAAGAATCAATTGAAATTACTTTTCGTACAACTACTGATTTTACGGCTCGCAGCATGACGTTATATCCTGCCAACAAATCTTTTAAAGCGATGGCTGAATTGCAATTGGAAGCGGATGGTGTTTTTCGAACAATAAAGAAAATTGAAATAGATAGAAGTAACCCTGCAAATAATGTTGGTTTTATACCTTATGCGCCTGTTGCCATATCATTTGAAAGAGTAACAGGGAAAGCGTTTAAGTTAAAATTAACGCAGGTTTGGGGTGAGGTAGGCTTTTCTGAAATTGATCTTTCGGGTGCGGCTAAGGTGGAAAAATATGAAGAAAAACAACTGGCGAAAATGTTTCCCTCACCAATGCCTTTATGGAACGAATACCAATGGCCGCAACAGTCAGAGCCTGATAATAAATTGTTGGCGGTAGATCCTGTAAAAGTGATGAACATTACTGATAAAATTTCAGTTGAGGGCACACTTAATTGGGCTGTACCTGAAGGAGATTGGATTATAGTGCGCTTTGGCATGATGCCTACGGGTGTTACCAACGTGCCTGCGCCTCCTGAAGGAACGGGACTGGAAATGGACAAGTTGAGCAGGGAGTATGCCCAACATCATTTTGATTCCTTTGTAGGAAAAGTTAAAAGTAGTTTAACTAAAGAAGAAGCTGCTTCATTAAAGTGGTTTGTTGCCGATAGTTACGAAACAGGTTCACAAAACTGGACAGATAAAATGGCTGAAGTTTTTAAAAAGAAATATGGATATGATCCGTTGCCGTGGTTACCGGTATTAACCGGCAGAGTGGTGGGAACGCAGGATCAAAGCGATCGCTTTTTATGGGATCTCAGGCGGCTGGTGGCGGATCTTGTAGCGTATGAATATGTAGGCGGACTACGTGAAGTAAGTCACGCTCATGGAATGAAAGTGTTTTTGGAGAATTATGGTCACTGGGGGTTTCCGTCGGAGTTTTTGATGTATGGCGGACAGTCAGATGAAATTGCAGGTGAATTTTGGAACGAAGGAGAGTTAGGTAATATTGAGTGTCGTGCCGCGTCTTCTGCGGCGCATATCTATGGCAAAACAAAAGTTACAGCGGAGTCATTCACTTCCGCAGGCGCATCATTTCAGCGCCACCCGGCCATACTTAAAAGGCGTGGCGACTGGTCATTTACCGAAGGCATCAACAACGTTTTGCTGCATGTGTTTATAACGCAACCTTATGAAGACCGTAATCCTGGAGTGAACGCCTGGTTCGGTACGGAGTTTAATAGAAAGAACAGTTGGTTTAAGCTGGGTAAAGCTTTTATTGATTATGAAAAAAGGTGCAGCTTTATGCTTCAGCAAGGTAAGGCCGTGAATGATGTGGCGTATTTTATTGGTGAAGATGCGCCCAAAATGACCGGTGTGCGTGATCCTGAACTACCTGCAGGATATTCCTATGATTACATTAATGCGGAAGTGCTGCTTACAAGAGCAGATGTAAGAGACGGTAAAATTGTTTTGCCGGACGGTATGTCTTACCACTTATTAGTCTTACCCAAATTGAAAACAATGCGTCCCGAAGTTTTACAAAAAATTAAAACGCTGGTGAATAAAGGCGCCACCGTTTTGGGACCGGCTCCGCAATACTCGCCAAGTATGCAAAATTATCCGCATGCAGATGTGGAAGTTAAAAAAATGGCTGCCGAATTATGGGGCGATACATCTCCTGCGGCACAGGTGAAAAAAGCGTATGGAAATGGATTGGTATTAAATGGGTTTACCGTGCAACAGGCTTTGGATATATTGCAGCTCATTCCGGATGCGGCGTTGAATAATAAAAATGTATTGTTTACTCATAGAAGTACGGGCAAGGAAGATATTTACTTTATCAGCAACCAGTCTGCCGGTATAATAAATTTTTCTCCGGCATTTCGTGTAACAGGAAAGCAACCGGAATGGTGGGATGCCGTAACGGGTGAAACCCGGGATTTAAAGGCGTTTATACAAACTGCGCGATCAACCACTGTGCCTTTACAGCTTGAAGCAAACCAAAGCGGGTTCGTGGTGTTCAGAAAAAAAACTTCAAATATTTCAACCGCTGAAAATAATTTTCCTGCTCCTTCAAATAGTATTCCAATTGATGGCGCATGGACGGTTCGCTTCGATGCTTCTGCCAGGGGACCTGAGAAACCTGTTGTATTCAATCGGCTTATCGACTGGAGCGCTAGCGAAAATGAACTTATAAAAAACTATTCGGGTACTGCAAAGTATTCTATTGATTTCAAAGTGGCTCAAATGCCATCGGGACAACAGGTTTACCTGGATCTTGGACTTGTTAATGTAATCGCCAATGTAAAGGTGAATGGTGTAAATGTAGGCAGTGCGTGGACTGCTCCATACAAAGTAAACATTACAGCCGCCATAAAAAAAGGAAACAACAAACTGGAAATCGAAGTGGCGAATACCTGGGTAAACCGATTGATAGGTGATAGTAAATTGCCGGCTCCGGAAAGAAAAACCTGGGTTAATATAAATGAATACAAACCCGAAAGCCAATATCAATCATCGGGGTTGATCGGTCCTGTAAACGTAGAGTTTGTAAAGTATTAGAGGGAGGTCGGAAGGCAGATGGCAGTTGGCAGAAGGCAGTTGGCAGTAGAGAAATCAGAAATCAGATGTCAGAAGAAATTGTTAACCAGAAGGTTCCCCAGGAAAGCACAAAGGTTGGTAACAATTCAGCAAATCCTTGTGTACCTTGAGCTTCTATTGTGCTCCTTGTGGTTAACAATTTCTTCTGTCAACTGCCATCTGCCAACTGCCTTCTGATTTCTTTTCAAAAAAAATATTTTCACACATACACGAAAAATATTTTCATTCCCCTATCTTTGCGCCCGGCAGGTCTTACACGACCAGCTCCTACTGAACTCCCCCAGGGTCGGAAGGCAGCAAGGGTAGGTGGTTGTAGCGGTGCGATGTGAGTAGCCTGCCTTTTTTTATTTCTATCAATTAAGGCAGGCCAAATAAATTAATATTTCCATTTTGTATATCTTCACACCTTATTTTAATATTTGTTCCACTTATATAATTTTTGCTTGAATAAAATAATATATCACCATGAAATTTTTTATTGATACTGCAAACCTTGCACAGATTAAGGAAGCTCATGATCTTGGTATTCTCGACGGAGTTACCACCAATCCATCTCTCATGGCCAAAGAGGGTATAAAAGGCGAAGGCGCGATTATGGATCACTACAAAACTATTTGCGAAATTGTGGATGGCGATGTAAGCGCTGAAGTGATTGCTACCGATTTTAACGGCATTATTGAAGAAGGAAAAAAACTGGCCGCTATTCATCCGAATATTGTGGTGAAAGTGCCCATGATAAAAGACGGTATTAAAGCTATTAAATGGTTTACCGACAATGGCATTCGCACCAATTGTACATTGGTGTTTTCTGCCGGACAAGCTATACTGGCTGCAAAAGCCGGCGCTACAATGGTTTCTCCGTTCATTGGCCGCATTGACGACAGCAATTGGGATGGCGTGGATCTGATCGCGCAAATCGCCAACATCTATTCCATACAAGGTTTTAAAACAGAAGTGCTGGCTGCCTCCATCCGCAACTCGCTACATATTGTAAAATGTGCCGAAGCCGGCGCGGATATTTGCACTTGTCCGCTCGAACCGATTTTAGGATTATTGAAACATCCTTTAACAGATATCGGCCTGGCAAAATTCCTGGAAGACGCGAAAAAGATGTAATCTACATAATTCAAAATAATAAGAAAGACGTTGCATCGCAGCGTCTTTTTTTATTATGGGACCGGCTGCTACTGGCAGATTTGAGATTTGAAATTTGATATTTGAAATGCTTTAGATTGTTATACTGCGTATGGTGTTGAGAATTATTTTTTTGGGACCGGCGGTAGTGCTACTATTAAGCACCGTTGTGTCACTCACTTGTACGGTTGGAATGCTATTGGGCGGGTTGCAAGTTGCAGGTAGCCGGTTGCCGGTGTTTTAGTACAGGCAAACACTACGAACAGTAGGCGCATGAAACTTGTTGTGGCTGTAGATACTGTACACAGATGTCCTACACCTCAAAGGTGTAGGACATCTAGGTAATACGCATTCCGATTCCCAATAAAAATATTGGTTTATTTAATCGGAACGGATGTCCTGCGGAACATCCGCGCCAGTTTGAGAAATCAGAAATCAGAAGTCAGATATCAAATATCAGAGAGCAGAAACATTAGAGTCCTGTGTCACATCCTGAAAAAGGTAGACAGTTGTTTAGTTGGTGCTTTTTATCTTTTATTGCAACAAGAGGATTCTTATTGGTTGTTGGTGTGCCATCGCACGGTGGCCTCCCTACACACGCAACAACGGCAACTCTCAAACATTCTGGATTAATACGGCGCCGCTGTCCTCTGACATCTGATTTCTCTGCTGCCAACTGCCAACCGCCAACTGTCTTCTGACCTCTGACTTCTTTTTTAGGACCGGCGGTAATCAAATCAGTGTCATCTGTGTGCCATATTATTTTTTTCAAAAAAACTTTGGCGCATTAAATGAATCCAGTACTTTTGCTTCTCAATTATGAAAAGAATGTTACATATACATCATCATCATTTCTTAACCAACGGGTAGGCCGATGATGTTGTTATGTAATTAAACAAATAAAACAAAATTGAGGGCTTACGTTTGTAAGCCCTCTTTTATTTTATATAGTATCAAAAAAACGTGTTATTATGAGTCAGCCAAAGCTTAAGATCGCGATTCAAAAATCAGGACGATTATATGAAGACTCGGTAAAATTACTTTCGGAGTGCGGCATCGATCTTCGCAATGTGAAAGACCGCCTGAAAACCGAATCGGACAATTTTCCATTAGAAGTTTTCTTTTTACGCGATGATGACATTCCGCAATATGTGGAAGACGGTGTAGCCGATGTGGGAATTGTAGGCGAAAATGTTTTGTTGGAAAAAAATAAACACGTTTCAATTATTGAGCAATTAGGATTTGGTAAATGCCGTTTAGCTATTGCAGTGCCCCGCAGCCAGCAGTATGAAAGTGTAAGCGCTTTAAATGGCAAACGAATTGCCACCAGCTACCCGTTTTTAACGCAACAGTTTCTTGATGAAAATAATATAACCGGCGAAATACACGAGATCAGCGGATCTGTGGAAATAGCTCCCGGCATTGGCCTTGCGGATGTGGTATGTGATCTTGTAAGCAGCGGCTCCACATTATTTATGAACGGATTAAAAGAAGTGGAAACCGTTTTGCAATCGCAGGCTGTTCTTATAAAGAACAACCATTTAGACGAATCGCAACAACAATTATTAAGTAAACTGGTATTCAGAATTCAGGCAGTAAAAAAAGCGAAGAGAAATAAATATGTTTTGATGAATGCGCCTAATGAAAAAGTACCGGAAATAATAAAACTGTTGCCCGGTATGAAAAGTCCGACTGTATTGCCTTTGGCGCAAGCAGGCTGGAGCTCCGTGCACAGCGTATTAAGTGAAGATACATTCTGGGATATTATAGAGCAATTAAAAAACCAGGGAGCAGAAGGCATATTGGTAGTGCCAATTGAAAAAATGATTGTTTAATTAGTTGCTGGTTGATGGTTGATGGTTGTTGGTTGATGGTTGTTGGGCGTTAATTATTAGTATTTCGCTTGGATTCTAACATTCATTAATCAGTAGCTGTAACTAAAGCCCAACAACCATCAACTAACAACCATCAACTAAAATAAATTATGCAGACAATACAATTTCCTGATCGTTCGGAATGGCCGGCTTTATTGCAAAGGCCAGTGTTAGATAATTCGGCGTTGGAAACTACGGTACTAAAGGTGTTGAATGATGTAAAGTTTCAAGGCGATGATGCTGTAAAACGTTATACTTTGCAGTTTGATGGTGTGGAAATACAATCGCCATTGGTAACAGAAAGTGAAATAGAAGAAGCTGTGTGTACAATTTCCGGTGAGTTGAAAAACGCGATTCAGCTTGCTGCAAAGAATATAGAAACATTTCACAAAAAACAACGATCAACTGTAGAAGTTATTGAAACAATGCCCGGCATAAAATGCTGGCGCAAAAGTGTGGGTATTGAAAAAGTTGGCTTATACATTCCTGGCGGTACCGCGCCTTTGTTTTCTACTATCTTAATGCTTGCAATTCCTGCAAAGCTTGCGGGCTGCAAAGAAATTATATTATGCTCCCCGCCGGGAAAAGATGGCAAATTGCATCCTGCAATTTTATACGCAGCACAAATGACCGGCATTACCAGAGTGTTTAAAGCGGGTGGTGTGCAGGCTATAGCCGCCATGGCGCATGGAACTGAAACCATTCCTAAAGTGTATAAAATATTCGGGCCGGGAAATCAATATGTAACATGCGCTAAACAGTTAGTACAGAAAGAAGGCGTGGCTATTGATATGCCTGCCGGACCAAGTGAAGTATGCGTGCTTGCTGATGAATCTGCAAACCCGGTGTTTGTAGCCGCTGATTTATTATCGCAAGCGGAACATGGCGTGGACAGCCAGGTATTATTGGTAACAACGCAATCAGCATTGGTGGAGAAAGTTCATGTTGAATTGAATAATCAACTGGCCGCGTTGCCAAGAAAAAGCATTGCTGAAAAAGCATTGCTTAACAGTAAAGCGATTGTGTTGAAAACAATGAATGAAGCTATTGATCTTGTTAATGATTACGCGGCGGAGCATTTGATCATTGCATGCGAAAATGATGAAGCCGTTGCGGAAGAAATTATTAATGCCGGCTCTGTTTTTCTTGGAAATTATTCTCCGGAAAGTGTTGGCGATTACGCCAGCGGCACCAATCACACGCTTCCAACAAATGGATATGCGCGGGCTTATAGTGGTGTAAGCCTTGATAGTTTTGTTAAGAAAATTACTTACCAAAAGTTATCGGAAGAAGGCTTGCAAAATATTGGGATCGCAGTGGAGACAATGGCTGAAGCCGAAGGACTTACTGCTCATAAAAACGCGGTGAGCGTAAGGCTTGCAGTGAGCCAAAGAAAAGCATAAGAGAATGCTTGTATTTTTTATTGAGTGTAATTGCTTAAAGCGATGAATAGAATTACTACAGTACAAGTGAGTGACACAACAAAAGATGAAAGCATTACTACTGCCGGTCCCAAAAAAAAGAATTTCAAATAATACGAAGCATCATTATTATTACGAATCTCAAACATAAGCACCAACAACTAAAAACCATCAACTACAATGTTCAACCTCGATAATCTTTTAAGAGAAAATATTAGGAAGTTAACGCCCTATTCATCTGCACGCGACGAATTTAAAGGTGAAGCAAAAGTATTCCTGGACGCGAACGAAAACAGTTACGGATCGCCATTAACAAAATGGTATAACCGGTATCCGGATCCGTTGCAATTAAAAGTGAAAGCAAAATTGCAACAAATAAAAGGCGTGCCGGCAGAAAATATTTTTCTTGGAAATGGCAGTGACGAATGTATAGATGTTCTTTTCAGAGCTTTTTGTAATCCGGGAAAAGATAATGTAATTATTTGTCCGCCCACTTACGGCATGTATGAAGTGAGCGCGAATATTAATGATGTGGAGGTAAGAAAGGCGCGGTTGCTGGATAATTTCCAACTGGATCTAATTCATTTGGAAAACCTGGTGAATGATAACACAAAAATTATCTGGCTGTGTTCGCCCAACAATCCTACCGGAAATTCGCTGGAGAGAGAAGACATTGAAACAGTTCTGAATAATTTTCACGGTATAGTGGTAATTGATGAAGCGTATATAAATTTTTCGCGGCACCGTTCTTTTGTGCAGGAATTAAGTGATTATCCTAATCTTGTTGTTCTGCAAACACTCAGCAAAGCCTGGGGACTGGCGGCTTTGCGGGTTGGTATGGCTTTTGCGTCGCAGGATATTATAGAGGTGATGAATAAAATAAAACCACCTTACAATATTAACCAGGCCTCGCAGGAACTTGTTTTAAAAGCATTGGATGAAGTGGAACAAGTGAATGAGATGATCCGCGCCATAGTGCAGCAGCGTGATGCGCTGGTACAGCAGCTAAAACAGTTGCCTTTGGTAAAGAATATTTATATGAGTGATGCAAATTTTCTTTTGGTGAAAGTGACGGACGCCGTTGGCATTTACGAATATTTACTAACACAGGGAGTAGTGGTGCGCAACAGGAATAAAGTGGAATTATGCGAAGGTTGCCTGCGTATAACAGTAGGTACGGAACAGGAAAATGCGTTGTTGATAAAAACGTTGAAAGAATTAACAGATTAATTTTTTGTCGAAACAATTTATTTGATAGGTTTTAACTTTTGGTTTTTTACGTTTAATTTAACCAAAAAAATACTTATGCCTCTTTTCCGTAATTCATTTTATTGCCTGCCGGTATGCTTGATAATGCTTACCGCATGTGCCGGAGATACTGCTAAAGTGGAATCCGGTATTCCGCCTTCCGATGCTGATAATGGCGGCATTACATTGCCGGAAGGATTTTGCGCCCAAGTGGTGGCTGATGATTTGGGTCGTGCAAGACACATTTTTGTGAACACTAACGGTGATGTGTACGTGAAATTAGAAAAATTGAAAGATGGTAAAGGAATTTTGAGAATGCGTGATACAAACAAAGATGGTAAGCTTGATGATATAAAAGGATTTGGTAATTATACCGGCACCGGCATTGCTGTGAAAAATGGTTACTTGTATGCTTCTTCCAATGAAGCGGTTTTCCGGTATAAGCTTAATGAAAATAATGATATCGCCAATGAAGAGCAACCGGAAAAAATAATTACCGGTCTTTGGAACCGTAATCAGCACGAATCAAAATCGATTACGCTGGATAACGAGGGAAATATTTATGTAAATATTGGAGCGCCGTCAAACTGTTGCCAGGTGCAGGATAGATTGAAAGGTTCGCCTGGCAGGATGCCTTGCCCCATATTAGATTCCGCCGGTGGTATATGGCAGTTTAAAGCCGACAAATTGAATCAATCATATGGTGAAGGCACTCGCTATGCAACCGGTTTGCGTAATGTGGTAGGGCTTGATTGGAATAGCGATGTGAATAGCTTGTATGTAGTGCAACACGGACGTGATCAGCTACACCAGTTTTATTCGGAGCTGTTTTCACAAAAAGATGGTGCAGAAAATCCCGCTGAAGAATTGTTCAAGTTAAAAAAAGGTTCTGACTGTGGCTGGCCATATTGCTACTACGATTACACAAAAAAACAAAAGCTGCTTAACCCGGAATATGGCGGAGACCGCAGTAAAGCAGGGGATTGCGCGAATACCGAACAATCAATTATGCAATTTCCAGGGCACCTGGCACCCAACGCGTTATTGTTTTATACCGGCAACCAGTTTCCTGCCAGGTATAAAAATGGTGCGTTTATTGCATTTCATGGTTCGTGGAATCGTTCGCCTGAGCCACAGGCCGGTTTTTATGTAGTGTTTGTTCCATTTAAAAACGGAATGCCTGATGGTAATTGGGAAGTATTTGCTGATGGCTTTGCGGGACCCGATATTAATAAAGCAAAATATCGGCCATGCGGTTTGGCACAGGGGCCAGATGGTTCGCTGTATGTGTCGGATGATAATGTGGGAAGAATTTGGAGAATAACGTTTAGAGAGTAGAGATCAGAGGTCAGAAATCAGTATAGAAATCTGACTTCTTAAACAACTTAATAATTTACACATGCCTCTTTTCAAAAGAATCGATTACAACTCGCCGGTAATTTTATCTTTCTTTTTTCTGTCTGCGGCGTCGCTATTCCTTGGTCATTTAACGCAAGGATATTCAACCGGGGCTTTCTTTAGTATTTACAGAACATCTTTACTTGATCCGTTGATGTATTTACGATTGTTTACGCATGTCTTAGGACACGCGGGTTTCACGCACTTTATCAATAATTTTTTGATCTTGCTTATAATTGGTCCTATGCTGGAAGAAAAATATGGATCTAACAAGTTGTTGCTCATGATGATGTTTACCGCAGTTGTAACGGGTTTGTGCAGTATCATTTTCTTTCCAGATCATGCGCTGCTGGGCGCAAGCGGTATTGTGTTCATGTGTATTTTGTTGGCTTCCATAACCAATTTTAAAGCCAATACCATTCCGCTTACTTTTTTATTGGTGCTGCTCATATATCTTGGCAAAGAGCTGTACAGCGCATTATATACAAAAGATAACATCTCTCATTTAACGCATATTATTGGTGGAATTTGTGGCGCGGCATTCGGCTTTAAAGGCAAGAATAAAATTTGAGATTTGAAATTCTTTATGTTGTTATACTTCGAATTGGGTTAGGGTTTTATTTTCTGGGGAACCAGCGATAGTGCTACTATTAAGCATCGTTGTGTCACTCACTTGTGCGGTAGGAATGCTATGGGGCGAGCTGGCAGTGGGCAGTGGGCGGTTGGCAGTAGAGAAATAATCAGCTTTCAATTTTCAATTTACCCCATCTAAATCGTCATTGAAAAAAGTCTTGTTTCCGGCTGTTTGCGTTTCATTCTTAAATCAAATGCCATACAAATGTTTCGTATAAAAGGAATGCCTGCTTCTGTTACCTGTAAACCATTTTCATCAAGAGATAAAATACCATCCGTTACAAATTCCTGCAGGGTTTTCTTTACATCATTTAAAGTCGAAAATTTTTCTTCCGGCAGCGACCACGAAGTTTGCAACTGGCACATGATGTTTAAAATATGTTTTCTGATTACGAGATCTTCTTCATTCAATATATGACCTCTGAAAACCGGTAGTGTATTGTTGTTGATAAGTTCATAATACTCTTCAATTGTTTTCACATTTTGCGCGAATGCATACCAGGAATCACTGATAGCAGAGACGCCCAAGCCAATCATCAGTTGCGTTTTTGATGAGGTATATCCCATAAAATTTCGGTGAAGTGTTTTATTGCGCATTGCAGTGAACAGGCTGTCGCTTGCAAGTGCAAAATGATCCATGCCTATTTCTACATAACCGTTTTCAATAAAAAGCTTCTTGCCCAAATTATACAAAGCTCTTTTCTCTTCATCTTTAGGCAGATCATTTTCATCAAAGCCGCGCTGGCCGTTGCCCTTTAGCCAAGGCACGTGTGCATAACTATAAAAAGCCAGCCGGTCCGGTTTCAATAAAATTGTTTTATTTATAGTATCTGCAACACTTGCAACAGTTTGTTTTGGCAGTCCGAAAACCAGATCGTGACTTATCGATTCAAATCCGATGGCTTTTGTCCAATTGTGAACCCGTTTTACATTTTCAAAAGGCTGAACGCGATGAATAGCTTTTTGAATAACCGGATCGTAATCCTGCACACCAAAACTTGCTCTGCGAAAACCAAGCTCATATAGTGTTTTCAAGTGCTCGTCCGTTGTGTTATTCGGATGACCTTCAAAACTGAACTCATAATCAGTGCATTTGTCTGCAATGGCAAAAATGCCGGTAATAAGTGTTTGAAGATTTTGTGGCGAAAAAAAGGTTGGAGTGCCGCCCCCTAGATGAATTTCCTTAATGCGCGGTCTCTTTTCAAAAATAGCGCAATACAATTGCCATTCTTTTAAAATGGCTCGTATGTATGGCATTTCCACTTCATGATTTTTTGTGATTCTTTTGTTGCATCCGCAAAAGGTGCAAAGGCTTTCACAAAAGGGTAGATGAATATATAAACTAATTCCCTGTGAGTCATTGCTTTCATTAAAAGACCGGTGTGCCGATTGTTGCCATGCACCTGCTTCAAAACTATTTTCATCCCAGTAAGGAACAGTAGGGTAGCTGGTATATCTTGGTCCGGGGACATTGTATTTCTGTATCAGCCCTGCATTCATCATTTATCTCAAAAAATTAATAAACAAAATGTTGAATGTACAAATGTAAAAATGTAGAAGGTGAAAATCATGATATGGGTCATTTTTGATCAGAGATGACGAAGAAATGACGAAGCAGTGCGCAGTAGAAAGCAGTTGAAAGTTGAAAATTGAAAGTGATTTAAGCACTGGTTGCAGGCGAAAACAAAAAGCACTTAAAATACTAACATCTGATTTCTGACATCTAATTTCTTTAATAGGATTAAGTATTTAGTTCGCAAAGGAATATCGTTTACGGATTTCAATATTTCATTTACAAAGTCTTTTTCTTTTTGCTTGTGCAAAAAGAAACAAAAAGCACACCCGCGATCGATGACGGCCCGATCGCGGG
>JAVBLN010000064.1:0-8744 GCA_031553495.1 Flavihumibacter sp. | reverse complement strand
CAACAATTCGCGAACACGGCAGATCAAAACATAAATATTGCTGGTTACCCTTCAGGTATGTATATAGTACAGGTTATACGCAATGAAGAAATAACCGCAACTATTAAGATTGTAAAACAATAGGATTTTTTAACAACACTTATTTCTATATAAACAAAATCCGGTGGAAGATTTCACCGGATTTTTTGATTGCACTACTTTAAAAATATAGCAACAACATGTAAATACCAGAAACGCAATGGCAGGCACCAGATTGCACAAGAAGTACCGCAATGCGTAGCCTTTACAACCATCGTAATAAAAACCAATTTTTATCAAAAAAAATTCAAGATTGAAATATTCTATGTCTTAATTGAAATTTTTTCTACAATTTTTCAAGATACCTTTAATCACTCTTTATACAACAACCACCAAAATCTAAAAACATACCATTTCTACATGCGAAAAAAGCATGTATTTGAAATTAATTGATCAAATTTTGTTGAACCCGGTAACAGGTTTTATCAGGGCATTTGTTTTTTTATTATGCTCTTGATGAATACCGTAGTTAATTATTGTTATACCAACTGTGGTATTTCATGGCATCATCGTTGCGTCGCAATCCGTTCATCGGTAGCATTTCATGGCAACATTAGCCTGTTAACCAAAACTTCATAAGTAACTCAAACTGGTTCTACAGCAATGCCCCTAAATTCTAAACTATAAAGTTTAAGAATACCCATTTCACATACCAAACACTTCCAAAGAAGGAGCTGACAAGCCAGGCTATACACAGTAAAAATTAGTGTGCGAATGTTTCAGCTTGCTGAAAAGAATTACTACCGTACAAGTGAGTGACACAACGATGCTTAATAGCAGTTCCTCCGCCGGTATCAAAAAAATCAACATTTGGTATAACAACCAATGTTTAATTAAATAAAACAACAATATGAATTCCAGTACCTTTACAAAATCAAAATGTGAAAACAAAACTTCCAATTTTCAATGTTTGTTTTCGTACTTAGGATTAATTATGATATCCTCTGTTTTACTTTTACAGGGACAAAAAGCATATTCATCTGACAATCCTGTATTTCCCGGCAAAAATAAAAATACCATCAGCAAGATAAACGTTGGTTTGCCGGAAAAGCCAAAAGGAAAAATATTACCTGCCGGCCCTGTGGCAGCTCCTCCTGATTTTTCAAGTGACGAGGTACCTCCAGCTTTAAGAAAAAAAGGATACAAAAAATTAACACAAGATTGGACTCATAACAATAAACCATCCGGGGATGCAATAATATATTTCGACTATAGCTCAGTGAGTTTACCCTGCGAAATAGGCCTGGGAAATATTAAAATAGTTTTCAATGCTAAAAACGAAAGTTTCTCCCAATCCAGTACTTGGTTCTTTCAGGCAGATACAATAAATACTGGTGCAAAAACAGTAAAATTTACTATACCGGCATTCCTCGCCAAATACAATGCGAAATATAGTTTTGCCATATCAAATGCGGCAGATCTTGCTATAGTTAACATTGGACCGGCTTCTGTTAAACCGGGCGAGAATACGCACTACCGGTTACAAGTTTCCAATACAGGGCCTGCTCATGTGCGAAACGCTGTTGTAAAAATGCCGGCAGCGCCGGGCTTTGTTTTTCAAAGTATGCATGCAGGCGCTCTTGGTGGAGAAGGTGCTGTAACCATTGGCCCGGATAACTCCAGCCTTAATACCGGTAATTTAGAATCCGGGATCACCATACCTTTCCTGCCTTCAGGAGGCGGGGTTATGTTTGACATCTATTACAAAGCAAATGGAAGTGAAGGGACAAAAGTTAGCGCAACAGCATCCGTAATTGCCCCGAGCTGTATTGCAGATCCGGATGACACAAACAATACGAGTACACGGTTCACCGAGGTTTTTACACCAGACGCGAACCGAATATCCAGGTATGAAATGCAAGCGCAAGTAACAATTAATGAAGCAGGAAATAAAGCAATAGAAAGAGGAAGCGATATAGATATGATTTACCAACTAGTGTCTGGCCCTGTGATTCCTGAACTGGGAAATAAATTTACTATACCTCTTACCTTTACTTCACTAGACCGAACATCCAGCAACGCAAGTCTTAATAACTGGTATAACTATTCCCCAGATAGCTATCGCACATTTAATATTGGTTTGGTATCAGATAATTCCAGCAACTCAATTATGAATGAATTACCGCCTAACAATAAAAGAAATTTTTATTCTGATTCTTATAGGGATTTACCAAGTGGGTGGAGTTGTGATTCGAGTTACAATTTTTTACTAACAAAAGGCTTCCTTAACCGGCTGGGAGGCTTTAATGTAAAAATTGGTGGGCTGCCAGCAATCACTAGTCCCGGTGTAAAAGTTATAGCTGATACCATTGCAATATATACTTACAACCACTTAGCATGGATTAAGCCCATAACTGTCCCACAAGTATTTGTCAAAGGTTATTTTTTGCGTATGCTGGGTACTACTACAGTCAATCAACATTCGTACACCCCAAATGGCAATACCGACAGTGTACGGCATAATGCAACCTATCCTTTCATTTACACGGCATTTTCCGGCAACGGTGAGGGCTTTGATAACGATGCTACAAGAGGTCTTCGAATAGCAATTGGTTCAGTCATGTTTAGCAGCCCTACTCCACTGCCAGTGAATCTTTTGTCATTTGAAGCATATAGAACAAATAATACTGTTCAACTTAATTGGTCAACTTCTTCCGAAGTAGGCACCCGCAGCTTTGAAGTAGAACGCAGCGCTGATGGTAAAAATTTTGTAACAATAGGCACCCTAAGCGCAGCAAACAGCCCGGGCAACCATAATTATTCATTTAATGATCAGTCGCCATTGAATGGTAATAACGTTTACCGCTTGAAAATGATTGATATTGATAATGCAAGTACTTATAGCGAAATGAAAGCTGTGGCTTTCAACACCACTTCATTACTTACAATATCGCCCAATCCGGCAAAAAATGTAGTGTATGTGAAAAATGCGCCTGTTGATGCCACAATAAAACTGGTGGACCTGACCGGACGGGTATTGCAACAAATTACTATTACTTCTACAAATCAAACAATCGACATATCAAAATGCGCAAATGGCATGTATGTAGTGCAAATTGTGCAAAACAACGAAACCATTCACTCAGTTAGAATTATCAAACAATAACGTTGAAGCTTTAAACTTAACCAACCAATGTAAGCCGGCAGTGAAACATCCTCCGGCTTACTTATTTTTTGCCGTGTAGGTGGCTGAAAGTAATTTGCGTAAAGAAGTCAGAGGTTAACTGATCCAAAAAGGTGTTCCACCATTAAGTTTTCAATATTATTGGTACAAAATGGCGTTGATTTATCGCCTCCTAATTTGGTCCTTCAGTAATTTACGGGCATAATGAATGCGGCTTTTGATAGTACCTAATGGTTCATTAAGCATTTCAGCTATTTCAGTGTATTTATAACCAAATAAATACAGCAAAAAAGGCCTCTTAAAATCTTCAGATAATCGATAAATGGCGAAATGAATTTCAGATGTTTTGAGATGACTCTCTGCCACATTAATAATAGAAACCTGGTTGTAATTCAATAAAGCATTATTAGTAGAATGATCAAAAATGATTTTTTGTTTTGTCTCTTTTCGATAGTTATTGATAAAAATATTGCGCATTATAGTAAAAAGCCAGGCTTTAATATTTGTTCCTTCATTGTACTTTTCCCTATTTGCTAATGCTCTCAACATTGTTTCCTGCATAAGATCCTGGGCTGTTTCTTTGTCCTTTGTAAAAGTGATTGCAAAGGGTTTTAAAAAATTCGCATTACTGATAATCATATCATCAAACTTACTCGTTGACATAGCGATAGATTTAATGTGTTGATAAAAATGTGAGTACGAATTTTTGGTGGAACACTAGAAAAACAGAAAAACCTTTCTAAATGTTTGATTACTACAGATTTTTAATAAAAAGCATAAAAAAATCTCATTTTCTAATCAGGCATTGGCACGCAGAAGCTGCTTAAGCAAATATTCCTGTATTGCGCACCGGGACACTCCGGCTAGATTCAGAGATTATTTTTCTTACTATATCCCGCTGTTCTTCAGTTTTGAGGAGCAACTTTGAGTGGATTGTCTTTGAATAAGGAGAACACAAAGATACCATATTAATAGTCTTGACAATGTCAATTATTTTTTCAGGACTCCATTTTCAATTACGTTCTTTTAGTTTGCACTTTAATTCTTTATATTTTACAGGCAGTAAAAGCAATGAAAATCCCATTTGACATAGTCTTACACTTTTCAATATATATTTTTAGGGAGCTTCCCTTACTTTGCCGGCATTCCTTCTATTTTCAGGTATTATGTCATATTCCATCTATTCATGTGCAGCTTGCTAAATAAATCATCTGTCAGTTTTTCTCCAGACTGCCCAATTTATTTATTTTATTATAGACATCACTTTGGGGTACGACCTTACATTATATATTAGTCGGAGTATGATGTGAAATATTTTTGGATACCGGCGGTAGTGCTGCTATTAAGCATCGTTGTGTCACTCACTTGTGCGATAGAAATGCTATTCAGCAATAAGCAGCATTTGCTCATAATGCACCCATATTAATTGTCAATTAATTATTAACTGAATCGCAGGTTATGTCATTCATTCGCACAGAAGTTACTCATAAGCTTTGATTGTAGTTACCGAATGGATTTCTGAAAAACTATCTTTAAAAATAAAATAGCTTTTAGCAGACATCTGTCACTTAACTATCTGAGAAGCAATTCAATCAAACAATAAGAACCGGCAGGTGGAAGTATTTCATTTGATATTGGTTGACAAGAAGACAAATCAATTACTAAAAAATCAGTTTTTTTTAACTCAATACAACAAATTCTAAAATTACGGATAACACCAGACTTTAACTAGCTCTTGTTCAAATAATTTTAACATATTTTTCTAATAATTCATATATATATGAATCAATGTCATACCAGTGTAACATCTAAAATTTATCTTTTTTCACATGCCATATTCCATTTTGCAAACATTAGAATAATTTATCCAATATAACTTGCGGCCTAATTCATTTTTTTTAAAAATCCGTAGTTAATTATGAAGTTCCAAATTGTACCCTTAAAAAAAACAACACACAACCTTTCTAGCAAGAAGCGAACAATGCTTTTAATGTTAGTTTTCATTCTAATCGGCAATGTTGCCTATTTACAAACTCCGGGTGGCATATCCGGTGCTGCCGTTTGGTATAAAGCCAATGCAGGCGTAGTACAAACCGGCAATAAAGTTTCCGGTTGGACCGACCTAAGTGGAAACAATAATAATGCAAGCCAGGATATCGCAACAAAACAACCGGTTTTTTCGTCCAATATTTTCAACTTTAATGAGGCGGTAACATTCAATTCTACAGATTCCACATTTATGAAAGCGGGTGTTACAGGTTTTCCAACCGGAGGAAATGCCAGGTCTGTATTCTTTGTTGCATCCAGTGCCAACACACAGGCTTCAGATAGCTGGATATGGGGATACGGGCCAGCAAAAGATGCCGGTTGCTCGGTTTTTTCAATAGGAAAACCCAATAATGGAACCAACCTATATGTAGCAGGAACCACAAGTGGTTGTAATATTCAGAACTCCAAAACTTTTTGGTCTACAAATTTACCAAAACTGGGCACCGTAACATTTTCCAATAATACAGCAAACTTTTACGATGCAGGTATAAAATTCAACACTGCTAATCCCTCATGGAATACTAATAACATATCCCAAAGCCACCTTGGTTTATGGGGAACAACCGGTAAACCAACAAATGTTTGGGGTGGTAATATCGCAGAGATCATAATGTTCCCTTCTCTCCTTGAGGGGACAGATGCAGCAAAAGTTGAAAGTTATCTCGCTATCAAATATGGCATACACAAAGCAGGAAACTATTTGAATAGCGCAGGGGCTATTATTTGGGATTCTACTGCAAATACACTTTATCATAATGATGTTTTCGGAATAATGAGAGATAATACATCAGGGCTTGGTCAGTATCAAAGTAATAGTATGAACTCAGGTAGCGGAAATGGCCTGGTTAATTATAGCAGTGGAAATATTATATTAAGCGTCGCTAACGGAACTCTTAACGATAAGCAGTATTTGCTTACAGGTCATACTCACGGCTCACTAGTATTCAATGTTAGTAGCTTACCTGCTTCTTTAGGAACAACTTATAAAAGATTAGAGCGTATATGGAAGGTGAGCCGGAGTGCATCTTTCTCGCCAGGAACAGTATCGTTATCATTCAATTATACAGGGTTATATGCTTTAGGTATTGATATCAATAATATCAAGCTGCTGGTAAACACAAACGGGAGTTCAGATTTTTCAAATGCTGTTATTGTAGATGCCTCTTCATTGAATGCAGGAACATCGACAGCTTCCTATAACGTACCATCTTCATTATTGACAGCAGGAGCCACTTATACCTTCGCCACCATAATACCACCTGCTATGGGTTATATTTATTTACATCAAAAAGCATTGAGTGAAGATTTTGCCCCTTTAACAACATTCTCTTTATCTGGCACAACTTCCCTTAATTTTGAGCTAAGTGATCAGCCTAAATCGGATGTAAATATTTTTGACCTTGGCGCGAGCCATGGATACGGCGATGGCAAGCTTTGGGCAGTTGGAGGGCCTTCTACAACACATGTACTGAAAGCTCACGATGTTCCGGGAGATATTTATTTCAGAGATAAAAACAGCAGCCAGTGGGTATTTGTTCCAGGTACATCCAATGCGGTTTCCGTAGATGGCATTGGAGCAAACACTGCCGTTTATTGCAATAGCGATGGAAATGTATATTTACTAAATAACTCTACTTCTACTCAAATCTGGGCCCCTTCAAATAATGAGCGCCTGAAAATCATTGATGTAGCCTCTGGCGGGGCTGGCGGCATTATAGTAGCTGTAACCAAGGATAATAAATTATTTAAATATATAGGCAATGGCACCAATGATTTATGGGCTCAATTTGAATGCTTCAAAGCACCTGTAGGCACCGAAGATGCATGGAGGGTGGACGTTTTACCTGCCACCCAAACCATTGCTGTTCTCAGAAGAATAGGAGATGCCTGTACATTGACTAGCAATGATCCTGCTACCGCAACTATTACACCAATTCCCCGTCCCACCTCAGAAATATCAGACAATCAAGGTTCATTTATAGATTTAAGAGACATTGCTTATGGTGATAACGGGAATTTGTTTGTTTCGTATGCCAATTACACTGGCGGCGCAGGAATGATTGTATGTGAATATGATGGAACATCCTGGCAGTCCCACCCATCCGGAGAATATATTTCCGCTTTAACCGGTGGTCCCGGTGGACAAGTATGGGGTAATTATTTACGTAATGCTGATAATAAAGAGGCTCCTATTACCATTTGGACAAAGCCTCCAACTTCAGATAGCGAATGGTTGGATGATGAACGTGTTCGCACAGATCTGAAAGGCAATTCAATTTTAATACCGGTAGTAGCAGGTACTCATACACTTACCGAAAATCTTCCTGAAGAGTGGAACACTACTAAAATCAAGATATATGACCCCTCCAATAATTCCACTGCAAGTGTAAAAACAAACAGCATGACACTTGATGTAAGTGCCGGAGAAATAGTGAATGTGGAATATTTTAACTCATTTATTGTAGAAACAAAAATACCCAATGATTGTAAACAACAATATGTACAAAACTTCGGAAGCGGTGTTGGTACCGGCACAGAAGGTAAAGGTCCCGCATTGAAAGGTTTTACAGTCTATCACTCTGGCACGGCAGGTAAAGACGGTTATTATGAAGTAGCTCAAAATGACTGGGGACTAAAAAACCACACCGGAGACGAAAATGGGTTCTTTCTTATCTTTAATGGCGCATATGCAAAAGATGAAATTTACAGGCAGGTAATGATAGACCTTGTACCCGGCAGATATTACCAAATGACATTTTGGGCTGGTAATGTAACCTCAGGAGCACCACTCAAACCTAATCTGACAATGGGTGTCGCAGATAATGAAACCGGCGAAATCCTAAGCTCAGTTAGTACTGGAGATATTTTGGGAGAAGGGTGGCAAAAATTTGGCTTTACATTCAAATCAAATAACAGCAAGATGCAGTTATTTATAAAAAATAATGGATTAAGCGGTACAGGAAATGATTTTGCAATTGATGATATTACTATTAAAGTAATCCCAACTCCACTCGAGCCGATCACTGTACCGGAAATATGCAGTGATGCCGCTTCAGGAACCACTTTCCAGTTAAGCAACCCGGTTAATGGTGGTACCTGGACTTCCGATAATAGTAATATTTTATCAATAGAGGAAGAATCAGGCCTGGCTAAACCGGTATTTAATGCAACCGGAAGTGTAAAAATCACTTATTCTTATACTGATAATACTAATTGCTCTTCAAGTCGTGATACTATAATTAACATTTCTACCTGCAAAACTTTACCGCTTACACTGCTTTCTTTTGAAGTAACTAAAACAAACTCGGTAAATAGGCTTCAATGGACTACTACCCAGGAAGTAAACACAAGTAGTTTTGAAATTGAACGCAGCGCCGACGGTAAAAACTTTGTGACTCTTGGAAGTGTGGATGCTTCCAATGTTGCCGGTAATCACTCATATGCGTTTAAAGATAATTCACCTTTGATTGGCAAGAATTTTTATCGCTTAAAA
>JAVBLN010000042.1:0-102746 GCA_031553495.1 Flavihumibacter sp. | reverse complement strand
GTAACATAACCGATGAAATGGTAAAAGAATATATCGAAAATCAGGATGTTGAAAAAGACGATGATTTTCGCATTGGAGGTTCTTAAGTGTGCTTCAGCACAATAGCAAATCTACCGGCTTCAGCCGGTAGTTAATTTAATTATTTATCAAAAAATATATACATACATTCTACAGATCTACCGGCAGTGTAAGTTTGAAGTTATTATTGTGAGACCGGCTTCAGTGCCCTGATTGAGCTCCGGTTGTGTCACTCACTTGCACGGTAGGAATGCTATTCAACAAGTTATGAGTTATGCGTTTTGAGTTATAAGTGCTTTTGTTTTGGCGTGCAATTAGTGTATAAAGTATTCTCAATTTATTAAAACACTTTCAACTTTCAATTTTCAACTAATTCATGTTGACGCAGCGAATGATCATTTCTATTTTCCTCCACTTACAAAAAACAAATATTGAAAGCGAAACACAACAATTACAGGCACATAACTGTTTATTTACCAGCACATCACAATAAGGGAGTAAAAAATATCATTCGCCTTGGCAAAATTTCTGATTTATTATTTTTGTTTCTGTAAAACCTGTGACCATGAAATTTGAGAAAATAAAAAATAAAGGGCAAGCTCGTTTATTTGAAAGCCAATATCTTGAAATACTTACTAAAACCCACCCTGTGGTTATCTGGGGTATGTATATTCCTATTATCGGTTTTATTTTATACCAGGCCAATACAAAATTTCAGTTTTCGGCACCTGCGATTATCATCGGCTTTTTTACCGGCATGTTTTGCTGGACATTTTTTGAATACATAATGCATCGTTTTGTATTTCATTTTATAAGTGAAAATCCCCGGGTGCAACGAATGATATATGTAATGCACGGCAATCATCATGAATATCCAAGAGATAAAGAAAGATTGTTTATGCCTCCTGTACCCAGCCTTATACTGGCATCGGTGATCTTTTCGCTGCAGTATTTAATACTTCGTCATTATGCTTTTATCTTTTTTCCGGGATTCATTTTTGGTTATCTGATTTATGGATCTATGCATTATGCCATTCATGCCTGGAACCCACCTTTTAAATGGATGAAACCGTTATGGCGCAATCATCACCTGCATCATTATAAAGATGAGGATAAAGGCTTTGGTGTAAGCTCTACTTTGTGGGACAGAATCTTTGGAACTATGTTTGACCTGAAAAAAGAAAAAGAGGATAAGGAGAAAGTAAAAGAACTGATGTTTAAGTAAAAATTTCGTGTGTGTTTTAATGTTAGTTACTAAAAGCTACTTTGTTATCCCACACCTGGCGCTAGCATGTCAAACAGCACCGTTGTTTAACCACAAGGGGCACAATAGGAGACACTAGGCATACAAGGGATGATTGAATTACAAGTAGCCTTGTGTGCCTTGCGCTTTCCTTTGTGTCCATTGTGGTTAAAAAAGCATCTCAAATTTCAAACCTGGCAACAGCAAGGAGAACTATTCCTCTTCCTCATTCGCTTCATGTAATGCTACCGCCATATTATTGTTTTTTACAAAATTGCACCAGTGGCAATTTTCCTTTCCGCAACCGGTATAAAAATCACGTTTCTGAATTTTTTCCCACACTGTTTTGATCTGCTGAGTAACCGTAGTAATATCCTGTGGTTGAATCACCACTTTTTCGCGGCGGTAATTTTTCTTTTTGTCCGGTTCAATAAAATCAAATTCCGTACTTACTACGTTCCATTTCTTTTTATCGTAATTGTCAATCAGAATTTTATAAAAAACAGCCTGGCGCCAATAATCGCCTCCATCAGGATTTTTTTCACTTGGCGCATGCAGCTTCGGTAATGCTTTATCGGGGTCTCCGGTTTTATAATCCACTACGTTTACATCATTTCCGCTAAACTCGAGCTTATCTAATTTTCCTTTCAGCGGAACGCCTTCTACCACCACGTTACGGATGTTGCGTTCGGTAGATACTATTTTATTGAAGGTGTATATATATGCCTCATAATAATTTGCCAGAACTGTTTGGCCGTATTCCATTCTGCGTGCAAATTGTTCTTTAGTAAAGTTTTCACGGTGGCGACGCATATACCATTCAAAATCGCTAATGAACTCTTCTTTTGAAGAAAAATTATTTGCAGCATCTTGCTGCATCTTTTCAAACAGTCGTTGCAATGCATGGTGAATGGCCGATCCGAACTCAGTGGCTTCTGATTTTCCTGATGGCACGCGAATAAGATTTTGAAAATAAAACAGTAGAGGACAGGCTAGATAATTGTTGAGCGCGGTAACATTCATTACAAATTTGTCCAGCATATTACCCACAAAATCTTCTTCTATTTTTGATATTTCCGGTTGCAAAGATTCACCATACTGAAGTATGGAAAACTCTGCCACTACTTCATCGCTTACTAAAATTTTTTCTCCAGGCAGGTTGTGTTCTTCCTGTATTTCAGCAATAAATTGAGAGGGTTCCAGATCTTTTTTATCATTATTGAACCGGCTATAAGAAATGGTTAGATGTTGTTCGGCACGTGTAAGCGCTACATAAAAAAGCCTTCTCAGCTCTTCGTTATCAGTGGCTTGTGGATGTGAATAAAATATGGTATCGGGCAGACTAAAGCCGCCACCGGGTTTTCTTTTCTTTTCCCAAAATGATGCGTTACATCCGGCGAAAAATACATATTCAAATTCCAATCCTTTTGAACCATGCGCGGTCATTAAGTTCACACCTTTTTCACTTCCGCTCACCTGTATTAAGGGCAATGTTAAGTTTTCCTGTTGCATCAAATCAATTATGGTTACTAACTGTTGCAGGTTAAGCGACGGCCTGCGGCGCGTTTCTTCTTTTACAAAATCAAATAAACCGTTTAAAACCTGTAACAGCCATATTTTATCGGCACTTTGCATAATATGCGGCAGCACACCGGCTTCGCGTACAATATTTTCAAAAAGCGTTTGTATGGTAACGTTTGAAACATCACCGATAAGTTTTTCAAGTGTAAGGCTTGCTTTTCTGAGATTCTCGTTCAATTGCGGTGTAAACAAATCTTTGGGGGCGCCAATCGCTTTCTCGTTCAAAAGCCTGCGCAGCGATGTTTTATTATTACCAAACTGGTTTTCAGAAACTTCCACTGTAAGTTTCGCTATTTCCAACGGCGGTATATTAAACCAGTCGAAATGCAGAATTTCAAAAAGCATTTCATCACCACCATAAGGTGTATCGTGCTCTGCCGCCAGGTATTCAAACACAAGTATTATTTTTTGTGCCAGCGGTATATCAAAAATATTCAGGCTACGCTTACTATGCACCGGTACATTGCGTAGTTGCAGGTATTGTGTTAGCTCTTCACCATATTTATTCTCTTTGTAAATGACTCCGATTTTTCCCGGGATTACACCTTTTGCTATTAAAGCCTGCACCTGCAGCGTAATACCCATCATCTCCCTCCTGGGCGTTTCGTATTCCTTTATAACAGGTTTGTGTAAAAGGTGCTGCAACTTGCTATTGGAAGATTCCAACTCTTTGTTTAGTCCGTCAAGTTGGTTAACTAACCGTTCGGTATTATTGTTAATAAGTGTTTTCGAAATATCAAGTATAGGCTGTGTAGATCTGTAATTGTTGGTAAGCACCACAGTCAAAAGGTCTTTTTTATAAGTGTCTGCAAAGTTGAGCATGTTTTCCACATTAGCTCCCTGGAAGCGGTAAATACTTTGGTCGTCATCTCCCACTACAAATACATTCGGCTTATCCCAGTAATTTATAAGCAACGAAACAAGTTTGTTTTGCGTGCCGCTCGTATCCTGGTATTCGTCTACAAGTATATACTGAAATTGTTCCTGGTAGCGAAGCAGCAGGTTATTATTTTCTTCAAACGATTTTATTACCCAATTAATCATGTCGTCAAAATCGTAGCGGTTACGATTGCGCATGAGTTGCTGAAAGTTGTCAAATTCGCACACTGCGGCCCGCAGCTTATTCATTTTCACGGTTTCATCTTCTATCTTATCGGTACGAACATCTCCTTTCTTAAAATTTTTTGTGGCACGCTTGGTAATATATTCATCGCGAAACGGAAGGCTTTGCACGTATTCGTCTATTTTTTTACAAATAAAATCGCTGGTCCAGCCCTCACGCTTCATAGTGCTGAAAAGCGATTGCAGATTATTGATTTCATAATAAACATCGCCTCTGTAGCGCTTTAGCAAATGATCTTTTGGAAAAGCATCTATAAGATCTTTGAACAATTGTATTCTTTCAAGATCGGAAATCGGATCAAGCGCCGTTTTCTCAAATAGCGATAAATTTTCCTGAATTACATCGTTGCAAAAAGCATGAAAAGTATAAATATTCACTTTATACGCATCGGCGCCAATAAAGCCAAGCAATCTTTTACGCATGGCCACCACTCCGGCATCGGTATAAGTAAGGCAAAGAATATTTTCAGGGCGGGCATCCGTTTCCATTAATATTTTAGCGATACGGGCACTTAAAATTTGCGTTTTTCCTGTGCCCGGGCCGGCTATTACCATTACGGGACCCTCTATCTGATCTACGGCGGTGCGTTGCTGTGAGTTAAGTTTATTATATTCTTCAATAAACTTTTTTTCCAATTGTTCTTTAAATCCTGACATTGTATAAAATTAGGAAAAAGTCATGTTGTTATTAATTGGAGAGTTGAGAGCTGAAAATTGAATGGTAGAAAAAAAAATTATTTCAAATTAAACCCATCGCATAGTTGATTTGTATTTATTATATGGGTTTTCAAAACCTTTGGAGAATTCCCTTTTTTAACCGTTTAGACCACTTACGATTATTATACTTTAAAAAATCCGGCTTAAAAATGTGTGGCCGGATTTTCTTTTTGGTATTTCTTGAAAAATTGGAAGAAAACATATTTCAGTGTAAGTGTTTGAAACTATACTGTACGCAGTATAAATTTGTGCATGAATGCTTGACATTGATGAGTAGAATTACAACTGTACAAGTGAGTGACACAACGATGCTTAATAGTAGCAATACTGCCGGTTCCCCAAAAAAAATTTCTTAATCATTCTCTAACCGGTAGCTGTTTTCCCGAATAATATTTGCAGGCAGTTTTTATACCGCATTCGTCGCATTTTGGATTGCGGGCCACACAAATATAACGGCCATGTAATATCAGCCAATGATGTGCAATGTGAATCAATTCTTTGGGAATAAATTCAACCAATTGTTTTTCAGTGGCCAGGGGTGTGGTGGCATTTACAGTTAGCCCAATGCGTGCGGCTACCCGAAATACGTGTGTGTCCACAGCCATATTTGGCTGGTTGTCAACAACAGATGTTATTACATTGGCGGTTTTGCGGCCTACGCCAGGCAGTTCCACTAATTCTTCCACTGTCATTGGAATTTTGCCTTGAAATTTTTCAACGACCATATTGGCCATTCCTACCAGGTGTTTCGTTTTATTGTTTGGGTAGGAAATGCTTTTGATCAATGTGAATAATTCGTCGAAAGTTGCGTGTGACATGCTTTCCACATCCGGGTATTTTTCAAAAATAGCCGGTGTGGTCATATTAACCCGTTTATCGGTGCATTGAGCTGATAAAATTACAGCCACTAAAAGCTGATAAGGGTTATCATACATTAATTCTGTTTCAGCATTTGGAGCGTGTTTTTTAAAATAATCTATTACGAATGTGTATCGTTGTTTGCGGGTCATGATCGAAATTGAAGGCATGAAAATATGAAAAAGAAAAGGAAGGGAAATTTTTGGGTGTATTGACGGGGTATAAAAAAAATCGCCAGGATTTTTCGGTGGCGATTTTTATTAACATTTTATTACTTGCAAACTCAGGCAGTTACAGCCATTACTTCTTTTGCATAGTTCAGCACTTTCTCAACAGCTTCTTTGCGAGGGCTTATGGTTTTCACAGTTAGTCCTTCTATACTATCCTGTAAAGTACGAAGCGTTTCCTGTAAAGTCCAATCTTCTGATAACGCCTTTTCGATAGCTGCGGTGTGCTCTGGAGAAGTTTCTTGATACAAATACAATAAAATGTCTTCGTGTGTAAAACTTTTCATCAGCAAACCATTTAAGTCCAGTAATAATCACCGAAGGGTCCAGCTTCGGCTAAAGTCCGTACCTAAAACGAGTTTCAGAAAGACTTATTGCTTATTCCTAAAAATAATTTATAAAAAAAACTTAAAGCTTTTGTGTGAGCAGATTATTTTAATATGAAGAGATCTTCATTGTCGCGCTTCATATAATATTTTTCTCTGGCATACTTTTCCAATGTGCCGGGGTTGGCTTTTAATTCATCCAGCTCGTTTTTTGTGAGCTGTATTTGTTCTTCATAATACAACTTGCTATGTTGCAATTGCTTAAGCTCGCCCGGCTGACGAAAATGTGTAGTAATAATATCCCTGTCGTCAAAAAAGAGCATCCATACTACAAACACAAGGCCTGTAAGCAGGTATTTATTTTTTATCCAGGATGGTATTATGGCGAGTAAGTTCATTGTTTGATTAGAAATTTGAGGTTTGAAATTTGAGATGATTCTCAAATATTAAAGCCGGCCTAAAATTAATGAGTTTAAATTATATGGCGTGAAGAAAAATCAAAAGACCTCATGGTTGGGGGCAGGATATATTTTGGGGACCGGCGGTAGTAGTGCTATTGAGCTCCGGTTGTGTCACTCACTTGTGCGGTAGTGGTGCTATTGAGCAAGTTATGAGTTTTTAGTAATAAGTGCTTTTGTTTTGGCTTGCAATCAGTGTATAAGGCATTCTCAATTCTTAATTCACAATTTATTGGTGTACAGGTATCCTACACCTTTGAGGTGTAGGATACCTGGATCCGGACGACAAGCCTGAATATTTTTAGCCGATGAAAAGAATTACTACAGATGAAGTGATTGCGACGCAACGATGATGCCATGAAAAGCTGAAGCCGGTACAACAATAATTAACCGAAGTATTTACAAGGCCAAAATAAAATAACAATGATATTGGTGAAAATTTCTTTTGGTATCAAAAAAATAAGTTTTAAGTCATAATGAATGGATAAACCATACTACAACTTAAAACTTATTACTTATAACTTTCAAAAAAACTATTTGCCGAATTTCAGTTTTTTACCAAGGTAAATAGCTGTATCGCCTAAAGCTTCTTCAATTCTGATTAATTGGTTGTACTTAGCCATGCGGTCTGTACGGCTTGCAGAACCGGTTTTAATTTGTCCGCAGTTTAGCGCTACTGCAAGATCGGCAATGGTAGTATCTTCTGTTTCGCCGCTTCTGTGGCTCATGATGGTGTTATAACCATTGTTTTGTGCAAGGGTAACCGCATTTATGGTTTCTGTTACACTTCCAATTTGGTTAACCTTTACCAACAGTGCGTTACCAACGCCTTTATCAATACCTTGTTGCAGGCGCTCAACATTGGTTACAAACAGGTCGTCGCCCACGAGCTGGCATTTGCTGCCAATCGCGTTTGTAAGCATTTTCCAACCGTTCCAATCGTCTTCGGCCATACCATCTTCAATAGAAACAATTGGATAATCTTTTACCCATTTTTCCCAATACTTAACTAATTGCTCGCTGTTCATTTCTTTTCCATCGCTTTTGTGGAAAACGTATTTTTTCTTTTTGCCATCCCACAATTCGCTGTTTGCGGCATCCATAGCAATCATAATTTGTGAACCTGCTTTATAACCGGCAGCCTGGATAGCTGTCAATACAGTTTCAATAGCTTCTTCATTGCTTTGAATGTTGGGAGCAAATCCACCTTCGTCACCCACGTTGGTGCTGTAACCTTTCTTTTTCAAAACGGTTTTCAAAGCATGGAACACTTCTACTCCCCAACGAAGGCCTTCGCTGAAATTAGGAGCGCCAACCGGCATGATCATAAATTCCTGGAAGTCGATTTTGTTATCCGCGTGAGCGCCGCCGTTCAGAATGTTCATCATTGGAACGGGCAGTGTTTTAGCATTGGTACCACCTACATAGCGGTAAAGAGGAAGACCGGCTACTTTAGCACCGGCTTGTGCAACGGCAAGGCTCACAGCCAAAATAGCGTTGGCGCCCAGTTTGCCTTTGTTTGCAGTGCCATCCAGTGCGAGCATGTGTGCATCAATTCCTGTTTGGTCGCATACATCAAAGTGAGTAAGCTCTTCAGCAATTATATCATTTACATTTTTTACAGCTTTCAATACGCCTTTTCCAACATATTTCTTTTTGTCGTTATCGCGCAATTCTACCGCTTCATGAATACCGGTGCTTGCGCCGCTTGGAACTGAAGCGCGACCCATCACTCCGCATTCTGTAGTAACTTCTACTTCTACTGTAGGATTGCCGCGACTATCTAATATCTGGCGGGCATGAACCCCTGTAATGTAACTCATAACTTATGACTTTAATTTTTAAATTAAAATATTTTTTTACCTGTCGGTAAAATAGGCTGCAAAGCTATTGAACTTTTCGGGTAGTTTGTTGAAGAAAATTAATGAAAGCTCAGAAAATAGCCATTTATAATCATAAAACAGGCTGATGGTTGTTAGAAAGAAGTGGGCTGCAAACTTTGCTTAGTTTGCCAACCGCTCTTTGATTGCCGCTAACAGCCTGCTGATCTCATTTTGTTTTGTAACTTTCACTAGCTATGTTTGCGAATATTTTATAAAGTCTGTTAAGCCTTAACACTAGTGAAAACATTGTAGTGAAAACCGCTTAGCACAATACATTTACCCAGATGAAAGTAATAGATCATATTAACCAGGCTAAAAAGACGCTGATCTCCTTTGAAATTTTACCGCCCCTTAAAGGAAAAGGTATCAGCGCCATATACAATCACCTGGATCCGTTAATGGAGTTCAAGCCCTCGTTTATTAATGTAACATATCATCGCAGCGAAACGATGTTTAAAAAGAAGATCGATGGCACTTTTGAGCAGGTGGAGGTTAGAAAGCGGCCGGGAACTGTGGGTATTTGCGCTGCCATTATGAACTATTATAAAGTAGATGCCGTGCCACACCTTATTTGCGGTGGTTTTGGCAAAAGAGAAACGGAAGACGCTTTAATTGATCTTAATTTTTTAGGCATTGACAATGTATTGGTATTGCGTGGCGATGCCGCGAAAAACGAATCTTTTTTTGAACCGCATCCTCATGGACATCGTTACGCGATTGATTTGCTTAAGCAGGTAAGAAATTTAAATCATGGTATTTACCTGGAAGAAGATATCGCGAATGGCGGCAAAACAAACTTTTGTATAGGTGTGGCGGGCTACCCCGAGAAACATTTTGAATCGCCAAACCTGGCTACGGATATGGCATACCTAAAAGCGAAAGTGGAAGCCGGCGCGGAATATATAATGACACAAATGTTTTTCGACAATAAGAAATATTGCGACTTTGTAAAACTTTGCCGTGAAAACGGCATTAACGTGCCAATTATTCCGGGCCTGAAGCCGATAACCAATAAAAAACAACTTAACATACTTCCAAAAGTTTTTCATGTAGACATTCCCACCGATCTTTCAAATGAAATAATGAAAGCGAAAACAGATGACGAAGTAGAGCAAATTGGAATTGAATGGCTGATCAACCAGTGTAAAGAATTGAAAAGTTTTGGCGTGCCGGTGTTGCACTTTTACACCTTAGGCAAGCCTAAAGTGATTCAAAGTGTGGTGAAGGAAGTGGTGTAAACAATTTGAAAATTTGAAAATATTGGTTCAGGAATTTCAAAGCGTTTTTTGAGTAGTATAACACTTTGCGTAAAACAAATGTTGATAAGAATTATTAAGTCGGCTGTAAAGCCCTGATGGAGCATTGGTTGCGACGCTCCGTTCATCGGTAGTAATTCTATTGAGCGCCTCAAAAATGTCCTACACCTCGAAGGTGTAGGACATTTTTGAGGCGCTATTATTTTCATGAATGTTGTAAAGCAAAAGAACCTGTATAGGATGCTTGTAATATCAAAAACCTGAATTTAGACTTTCAATTATTACTGTTATTGTTTTATCATCAATACTATCAAATTCTGATTTGTCATAAATTGTTAAAAGATAAACTTCCTTATTTGGGTTAACAACATATGTTATGACTCTTGCACCACCACTTTTTCCTTTTCCTTTACTTTTAATTGCAACCCGGATTTTATATGTATCATTCCCCAGAGGTGTTCCTAAACCAGGATTCTTCGACAAGAGAATCCCAAGCTCAAACAACTCTTGTTTTTAGAGAGGGATATTTTTTTACGAGTCGTTTAGTTTCCTTTTTAAATTTATCGCTTGGTATAACGCTAAAGCTCATTTAAAAACTCATTTAGCGTTTGTTTTTTTTTCTTAGTGTGCTTAAGGGCAGCAACCTGTTCATAAGCATCTTTTAGATCGGATCGTAATTTGAATGCCTGCTCATATTTCCGTAATTTATTTAATATTTTTTCCCATTCAGTGAATTGCAACAGAACTGCCTGTGGATTTCCTTCCATATCGCTAACATATTGAAGTGCTATTTCCATAATTCAAATTTAACCAATTTTTGACCAACATCATTTTTCTTCTATAAAGTAAATGTCCTACACCTCGAAGGTGTAGGACATTTGTAGGTTGGTACTATCAGCAATCAAAATTTCATTTGCAGATTTTTGTTCGATGTGATTTTCCTGTAAAAAGCTACTTTATTATGTGCAGTATAAATTTGTGCATGAATGTTTCACTTTGCTGAATAGAAATTCTATAGTACAAGTGAGTGACACAACGATGCTTCATAGTAGCAATACCGCTGGTCCACAATAAAAAAATTATCAGTGAAAATCAGTCAAATCAGTGTCATCAGTGTGCCAAACAAAATCTTACATACTCCTCCTGTATTGCCCGCCTACTTCGTACAACGCATGTGTGATTTGACCAAGTGAGCAATACTTAACAGTTTCCATTAGTTCTTCAAAAAGATTTCCATTATCAATAGCCACCGCTTTTAAATTATTCAAAGCTTCAGTTGAAACGAGTTCGTTGCGTTTCCAAAAAGCGTGCAGGTTTTGTATTTGCTGTTCCTTTTCTTCTGTTGTGCTGCGTATCACTTCATTGGGTACAACCGTAGGACTTCCTTTTTTGTTGAGGAAAGTATTTACACCAACTATTGGATATTCGCCGGTATGCTTCAGCATTTCGTAATGCAGGCTTTCTTCCTGTATTTTGTTGCGTTGGTACATTCGTTCCATAGCGCCCAATACGCCGCCGCGATCTGTTATGCGGTCGAATTCAGCTAATACAGCCTCTTCTACCAGGCTGGTTAATTCTTCTACAGCAAAACTCCCCTGCGTAAAATTTTCTGTTTTTGCCGAACCCAATTCGCGGTTAATGATAAGCTGTATAGCCATTGCGCGGCGCACGCTTTCTTCTGTAGGCGTGGTGATTGCTTCGTCGTAAGCGTTGGTATGAAGACTGTTACAATTGTCGTAAATAGCATACAATGCCTGAAGCGTGGTGCGGATGTCGTTGAAATCAATTTCCTGTGCATGAAGGCTTCGGCCACTTGTTTGAATATGATATTTTAATTTTTGCGAACGATCGTTACCGTTATATTTATACTTCATGGCTTTTGCCCATATTCTCCTGGCTACACGTCCAATAACACTATATTCCGGGTCCATGCCATTGCTGAAGAAGAAGGAAAGGTTTGGAGCAAAATCATCTATGTGCATACCGCGGCTCAGGTAGTACTCAACGTACGTAAAGCCGTTTGCCAGCGTAAATGCAAGTTGTGTAATTGGATTGGCGCCGGCTTCGGCAATATGGTACCCGCTAATGCTTACGCTATAAAAATTGCGTACCTTTTCTCTAATAAAATATTCCTGCACATCGCCCATTAATTTCAATGCAAATTCCGTAGAAAAAATACAAGTGTTCTGAGCCTGGTCCTCTTTCAAAATATCGGCCTGTACCGTTCCGCGAACACTTGATAACGAGGCAGCCTTTATTTTTTCATACATATCTTTTGGCAACACTTCATCTCCGCTAAGGCCAAGTATTTTCAAGCCAAGTCCGTTATTGCCATCCGGCAGTTTTTCCGGAGATGATGGATTATGGTAAAGTGGTTTTTCGGCCTGTTGGTATTTTTTGCTATATGCATCTTCCACCAGCTTCCACTGATGGTTTTCTTCAATCCATTTTTCGCATTGCTGATCAATGGCCGCGTTCATAAAAAATGCAAGCAAAACCGGAGCGGGTCCGTTAATGGTCATGCTTACAGAAGTTTTGGCATCGCAAAGATCAAAACCGCTGTAAAGTTTTTTAGCATCATCAACGGTGGCAATGCTTACACCCGAATTGCCTATTTTGCCATAAATATCCGGGCGGAGATCCGGGTCTTCGCCATACAAGGTAACGCTGTCAAACGCGGTGGACAAACGCTTTGAGGGCTGCTCTAGTGATACATAATGGAATCTTTTATTAGTGCGTTCCGGTCCGCCTTCTCCGGCAAACATGCGTGTGGGGTCTTCGCCTGTACGCTTCAATTCAAATACTCCGGCGGTATAAGGAAATTCGCCAGGCACGTTTTCCTGCAACTGCCATGCAAGTATATCGCCCCAATCTTTGTATTTTGGTAAAACAACTTTCGGAATTTTTGTGCCGCTTAAGGAAATGGAAACAATATCTTGTTTAATCACTTTATCACGCACAGTATATTCAAAATAATCCGCGTTATATTTGGCTTGCAGCGAAGGCCAGTTTTGCACCAGCTTTTTGCAATCAGCGCTTAATTTTTCTTCTAACTGTTTTTGAATGGTTTGCAATTGTTCACTTGAACCTGCAAGTGTTAATGCGCCATCCAGTTGATAAAGTTTTGTTGCAACTTCGCTTTGCTCATTTACCCATTTATCATAGTTCCTGTTCGATTCTGCTATTTCTGATAAATACCTTACCCGCTTTGCAGGAATTACCTGCGATTTATTTGTAGTATCCTGCGTGTGTGCATGTAAAGAAATGACACCAAAAGAAACACCTGTTTTCTTTTCAACTATGTTAATTATTTTCTCGAACAGTTCATTTACTCCCGAATCGTTGAATTGCGAGGCGATGGTACCAATAACAGGTATATCAACAGCTTTAGCAGCAAATAGATTGTGATTGCGTTTGTATTGCTTGCGCACATCCTGCAATGCGTCCAATGCTCCTGCTTTATCAAATTTGTTGATGGCAATTATGTCCGCGTAATCAAGCATGTTGATCTTTTCCAATTGTGATGCGGCGCCATATTCGGGCGTCATCACATATAAGCTCACATCGCAGTAATCCAGTATGGACGCGTCGCTTTGGCCCACGCCGGCACTTTCGAGAATAACAAGATCAAAACCCGCGTTTCTCACAATGTTTAATGCTTCGCCCACATATGCGCTCAGCGCCACATCGCTGCCGCGTGTAGCAAGCGACCGCATATATGCCCGTGGCGAGCTGATACTGTTCATGCGGATCCTGTCGCCCAGCAAAGCGCCGCCGGTTTTCTTTTTAGAAGGATCTACAGAAATAACCGCTATGGTTTTATCGGGAAATGTGTTAAGAAAACGACGCACAATTTCATCCGTAACAGATGATTTTCCTGCGCCGCCCGTTCCTGTAATTCCCAAAACAGGTTGTATAATAGAAGTCGTTTCTATAAATATTTTTTCACCGGCTTCGGCAAGTGTTATACAGCGGGCAATTGTCCTAATATCCTTTTGTTCTTCCAGTGGCGGTTTTTCATTCCATTTTTCCGCAGCCTTCCAGTAATTCGTTTGTTCATTACAGTTAGGAAGGCTTTTTTGCAAAAGGTCTTCAATCATACCTTCTAAACCCATGTGCCTGCCATCATCCGGGCTATAAATGCGTGTGATACCGTAATTGTGCAGTTCAATAATTTCTTCGGGCAAAATGGTGCCGCCGCCGCCCCCAAATATTTTAATGTGGCCGCAACCGTTTTCTTCTAGCAGGTCTTTCATGTATTTAAAAAACTCCACATGGCCGCCCTGGTAGCTGGTTATGGCAATGCTGTGCGCATCTTCTTCAATAGCGGCCTCTACAATTTCGTGCACACTTCTGTTGTGCCCGAGGTGAATAATTTCCGCTCCTTTGCTTTGCAAAATGCGCCGCATAATGTTGATAGCCGCATCGTGCCCGTCGAATAAACTGGCTGCCGTAACTATCCTGATCTTTTGTGTAGATGTATTTGTCATAACGAAACCCGGTATTTTTGTGACTAACGAACGTTAGCAAAAATAAGTTTTCTGTCCCATCTGGGGAATTCAATTATACTTCGGGCTGCGTAATTTTTATGCATTGTTTTTTGGGAACCGGCGGTAGTGCTACTATTAAGCATCGTTGTGTCACTCACTTGTACGGTAGGAATGCTATTGAACAAGTTATGAGTTATGAGTTTTGAGTAATAAGTGCTTTTGTTTTTGCAGCAATCAGTGTAAATAACACTCTCAATTCTCCATTCAATAAGCACTTTCAATTTTCAACGATATAGCAAAATTCTATAAGCGCTAATTCGGGCATTACTTTACTTTTGCAAATTGATTCGTGTTTTAGTTCACTTCATTTTACAAATTTTTTTTATGCAGTTCAGAAATTTTAAAATGGTTGATTACGTGGTATATGGCCGCGGTTGTTTTAATCAATTAGACGAAATATTAGCGCCGAAGCGTAAAGCTGGCGCTCCAATGATTTTTTTGGTGGACCATTTTTTTGAGGGAAAAGCATTGCCGGGAAGAATTCCCTTAAGAGGCAACGACAAAATAGTATTCGCTGATGTAACACTGGAACCTAAAACCAAACAGGTAGATGCATTAGCACAACAATTGAAAGACGAATTTGGAACCATAAGCGGAATTATTGGCATTGGCGGCGGCTCCACAATGGATCTTGCGAAAGCGGTAAGCCTTATGATGACCAATCCCGGTTCCTCTGCGGATTACCAGGGTTGGGATCTTGTGAAATGTCCCGGAGTATATAAGGCAGGTATCCCCACATTAAGCGGCACAGGCGCTGAAGTTTCACGTACAACCGTGCTAACAGGCCCCACCCGTAAGCTGGGTATGAATTCAGATTTCACTCCGTTTGATCAAATAGTTTTAGACCCCGAATTGATTGCAAACGCTCCCGTAAACCAACGCTTCTACACTGGTATGGATTGCTATATTCACTGTATCGAGAGCTTGCAGGGCACATATTTAAACGAGTTTAGCAAAAGCTACGGCGAAAAAGCGCTCGAACTTTGTCGCGAAGTATTTCTTAAAAAAGACAATTGGGATGATAGCTGCGATGAAAAACTGATGATGGCTTCTTATGCCGGCGGTATGAGCATTGCCTATTCGCAAGTGGGTGTAACACACGCTGTTAGCTACGGATTAAGTTATTTGCTGGGTACAAAACATGGCATTGGGAATTGCATCGTAATGAATTATTTGGAAGAATATTATCCCGAAGGCGTTGACGAGTTTAAAAGAATGGTGGAGAAAAATAAAATCGATATTCCTGTTGGTATTTGTAAAGGCCTTACCGATGAGCAGTTTGATACAATGATCAATGTATCGCTTGGTATGAAGCCGCTTTGGGAAAACGCCCTTGGCAAAGACTGGGAAAAAATTATGACCAGGGAAAAGCTGAGAGCATTGTATGAAAAACTTTGATAAATAAGGTTTACTGAAAAAGCCGAGAATACTAAAAGAGCCCTTCTTATTTAATGTGGAATTTAGAGTTGAGAGTGCTGTATGATAAAGGATCCGTGAAAGGTAAGATTCAATAATTATAAGTATGGTTGAAAACTATGTATCAAACTCAACCATAGTACTTAAATCTCAGATTTCAAATTACCCGGCCCGATCGCGGTAAGCGCTCTGATAATATTTTTGTGTTTTTTAGTTTAAGGTGATGATTAGAATTACTTCCGATGAACGGAGCGTCGCAACCGGAGCTCAATCAGGGCTCAACAGTTGACCCCATAATAACAACTTTAAATTTTACGCAACGCCGAAAGTGAAAATAATCTTTTCCCGGCACAATGATTTTTTTGTTACCGGCGGTATTGCTGCTATTGGGCATCGTTGTGTCACTCCCTTGTACGGTAGTAATTCTATGGAGCAAGTGGATGTATTCCTGCATAAATTATACTGTGCATACTATAAGCCGAAGCAGGTATGAAATATTGCATGCAGGTACAGAGGCTTTGCCAATTTGGTTTTTATCATTATTGTAAATAAATTTACTTCATAAGCAAGGCGTTAATTTCTAAGCATAACCGAAAAAATTTTAGCCTGATTAGTGAAAAAAATATTATTAAACCCAGCGAAAAAACCTTAGCCAAATCAATGAAGAAGACTTTTTTAACACCTCCGGCACTTGACGGACATAAGCCGGCGGAGCGAACTGCAGGGTGTACACGGGTGGTGTATAATATGCCTAATATTTACGAGCTTACGGTAGCTGCATTGTTGGAACGGGAAGGTTATGCGGTGCAGTATAAAAATTTCGTGTTAGAAAACGGGTCTCCTAATGAATGCTATGATTTTTTAAGAAAGGATGACAGTGATTGTTATTTTTTCTGGTCGGTAAATCTTTCCATTGCTACGGATACTAAGGTACAATCATTCATAAATGAAATCAGGCCGGATGCCTATTGTATTTTTCTAGGTCCGGGCGCAACTTATTTCAAAAACAGTTTTCTTGCCTCAGGTAAATCAATAGTTGTGCGTGGCGAACCGGAAGAGACTATTAAAGAATTGATGGCATTGCTTGAGAATAATGAGGAATGGCGTGGCATTAAAGGAATTTCATATTTTGACGAGAAAACTAAAAAGGTAATTGACAACGCCACGCGGCCGCTAATCAGGAACATAGACGAATTGCCTTTTCCAGCAATCCATTTCATTGAAGCGTATGATTTTTTTAATCCTAAATTGAAAAAATCGCCATACATGTCAATGGTGTCGTCGCGTAACTGCCCTTTTAAATGCATATACTGCGTGCCAAGCTCTCTCACATTTGCAAGAGAAATAGAATACAAGAATAGTAACGATAATAAAAAACCTCCAGTTGGTTTCAGGTCGGAAGAAAATGTAATTGCCGAAATAGAATTATTGGCTGCCAAAGGTTATAAGGCAATAGGGTTTATGGACGATAATTTTATTATGTCGAAAAAACGGTTGAAGGCTATAGGTGAGGCTTTAAAGAAACATCAAATGGTGTGGGGCTGCCAGGCCCGAGCAGATGCCATTACCGAAGAAACCGCTTCTATGCTTGCCGGGTATAATTGTCAGTATGTGGATTTGGGCATAGAATCTTTCGATAAGGAAATTCTTGATTACATAAAAAAAGACATTACGCCGGAGCAGATCTATCAATCTATTGCTTTGCTCAAAAAATACAAGGTGCCGGTTAAATTGAACATTCTGATAGGTTCCAGTCCGCTTGAAACAAAGGAGTCCATCAAAAGAACGTTTAGGGAAACTAAGAAATTAAAAGTTGACCAGGTAATGTTTAATATAGTGGCTCCTTTTCCGGGAACACAGTTCTATGAAATGGCAAAACAAAACGGCTGGATTGAAGGCGGCGAATATGTTCCGACCGATGTTCAGCGGAATTCCATATTGAATTATCCTTCGCTAACATCAAAGCAAATGGAAAAATTATTGTTTAATAACAATCTGGGCTTTTTCCTGCGTCCGTCTTTTATTTTAAAAAACATAGCAAAATTTTCATCATTTGCAGAATTTAGAATAGCTTTCAAAGCGCTTAAAATAAAGCTATTTGGATAAAATGATTGATATTTCATTTGTTATAATATGCTGGAATTCCGACCGTTATGTAAAAAAATGTATTGATTCGCTCATTGAAAGTACCAGGCGTCTTTCAAAGGAAATCATTATTATAGATAACGGCTCTACAGATTCTACAGTTTCATTAATTCAATCTTATCCTGCTAACGAGATTACATTTTTACCACAACGAAAAAATTTAGGTGTTACAAAAGCACGAAATATAGGGTTAACAAGAGCACAGGGAAAATATATTTGTATTTTAGATGTTGATACTATCGTAAACGAACATGCGCTTTATGAAATGTATGATTTTATGAACAATAATGCCAGTTGCGGCATTTGCGCATGTAAGCTGGTGGATGAATTGGGCAATCCGCAAGACAGTTGTCGCAAATACCCCCGCTTTCGTTTTAAGTTGTATAATGTGCTGGAAAAATTCTCTGAATATTCATTATTAAAACCTCTCGGCAAAAGAATTAAAAACGTTAATGAACAACAGTTTTATAGAACACTAATGCAACAGGCATCTCCGTTTGAGGTAGAATATGTAATTGGCGCTTGCCAAATGATAAGGAAAACCGCTTTAGACGAAGTTGGGCTGCTGGATGAAAATATTTTTTACGGACCGGAAGACGCGGATCTGTGTATAAGAATGAAGCAATATCAATACAAAGTTTTTTACTTACCCGGCATTTCCATCTTTCATAAGTATAACCGCATGACACAAAAAAAACTTTTCTCTGTAATGAGTTTTGTGCATATAAAATCATTGATGTATTTCTTTTGGAAGCATAAGCGCTTTTAGTATGGCACAGGAACAGTGAAATTGTTTTTTCACTACAAAGCACATAAGCTCAAAACTTGCGCGGCACATCAATTGAGCAGTAATTCAGAATCCGGGAATCTGATAAATCCAAGTTCAGACAACTGCCTACATTTGCACAATGGCTTTTGAAAAAACACTTACTCCGGCACAGGCTTTGCAAAAGGTAAAACATTATTGTGCTTACCAGGAACGCAGCCATCGCGAGGTAAAAGAAAAATTGTATGGGTATGGGTTGTACAAAAAGGATGTGGATATTATTTTAGCACAGCTTATTGAAGAAAACTACCTGAATGAAGAACGTTATGCAATTGCTTATGCCGGTGGCAAATTCAGAATGAAGTATTGGGGCAAAGTGAAAATAAAGTATGAGCTAAAACAAAAAGGCGTAAGCGACTATTGCATTAAAAAAGCCATTTCATCAATAGAAGAAGAAGTATACACGGCAATGCTTAAAAAACTGGCAGAGGAAAAATGGAGGTCATTAAAAGGCGAAAAAAATATTTTCATAAAAATGAAAAAAACGCAAAGCTTTCTGTTGCAAAAAGGATTTGAGAGCAGTTTGGTAAATGAAGCGGTAGAAAGGTGTAGATAGTTGCCGGTGACCAGTTACCGGTTGGCGGTATTTTAATGCAAAATTTGGCACTATACGCAGTATAAATTTGTGCATGAATGCCTCCCTTTGCTGAATAGAATTACAACAGTACAAGTGAGTGACACAACGATGTTTAATAGTAGCACAACAGTTGATATCCAAAAAGAACATTGCACATTTTTATGCCGTGTGAAGTATAAAACAAAACCTTCATTATTAAAAGGAAACATGAATTTAATAAACCGGCCTATTCACAAAAAACCGGCAACCGGCAACCGGCAACTTGCAACTCAAAACCCCTAGCTTTGCACATTCTTAAAATAAATTTCACATGCAGGAAAACCGCATTGTTGCTATGATACCGGCCCGCTATGCTGCCACCCGTTTTCCGGGAAAATTGATGCAGATGCTGGGCAGCAAAACCATTATTCGACATACTTATGACAACACACTCGCCACCGGACTTTTCGACCAGGTGGTAGTGGTTACAGACAGCGATATTATTTTTGAAGAAATCACTTCAAATGGCGGAAATGCCATTATGAGCAAAAAGTATCATGAAAGCGGCAGCGACCGAATTGCCGAAGCCGCGGCGCATTTAGATGTGGATATTGTGCTAAATGTGCAGGGCGATACTCCTTTTGTGAAAAAAGAGCCTCTGCAAAAATTGCTTGAAGTATTTGAAGGCGAAGCCGGCGCCCAGGTTCAGGTGGCCTCCATGATGCAGGTGCTAACGGAGCAGCAATATATTGATGATCCTAATTATGTGAAAGTGGCGGTAGATTTGAATATGAATGCGCTTTTCTTCAGCAGAAGTGTAATTCCATACCCAAGAAGTAAAGAAAGACCGGTTCCTTATTATGAACATATTGGCGTGTACGCGTTTCGCAAACAGGCGCTTTTAAATTTTACCAACTGGCCGGTAGCTCCCCTGGAGGCGGTTGAAAAAGTAGAATGCCTGCGCTACCTGGAACACGGCGTTCCCATGAAAATGGTAGTGGTTGACTATATGGGCGTTGAAATTGATACTCCCCAGGATCTTGATAAAGCAGCATCTTTATTGGAGAAGAAATAATTGCATAGCATAAAAATGTGCAGTGATTTTTTTGGGAACCGGCGATAGTGCTACTATTGGGCTTCGGTTGTGTCACTCACTTGTACGGTTGGAATTCTATGGGACGGGCTGCAAGTTACAGGTTGCAGGTCTCAGGTTGCCGGTTGCCGGTGTTTCAGTACAGGCAAGCATTATCGAAATAAGAAGTAAGAAGTCAGAAAAGAGAAATCAGATCTAAAGCATTTCAAATCTCAGATCTCAAATCTACCGCTGGCGCCAAAAAAAATCCCTCGTTTAGGCCAAAAATAGTTTTCACTAACGTACTTTTGCACAATTTATTTTTTCCTACCATGCCAAGAGAAACATCTATTAAATCAGTACTTATTATCGGTTCGGGTCCTATTATTATTGGTCAGGCTTGCGAGTTTGATTATTCCGGAACCCAGGCCGCACGCAGTTTACGTGAAGAAGGAGTAAAAGTTATTCTTATTAACAGCAACCCGGCTACCATTATGACAGACCCTATGATGGCCGACAGGGTGTACCTTTTACCCCTTACTGCTGAAAGCATTGAGCAGATACTGGAAGAAAACCAGATAGATGCGGTTCTGCCTACTATGGGCGGGCAAACCGCGCTTAACTTGTGTAAAGAAGTGGAGGATCTTGGACTTTGGAAAAAATTTAATGTGCGCCTGATAGGGGTGGATATTAAAGCGATTGACAAAGCTGAGGATCGTGAACTTTTCCGCCAGTGGATGATTGAATTGGGCGTAAATGTGGCTAAGGCCAAAACAGCCAACTCTTTCCTGGAAGGAAAAGAATTTGCGCAGGAAATTGGTTTTCCGCTGGTTATCCGCCCATCGTTTACTTTAGGTGGCACTGGTGGCGGTTTTGTACACGATAAAGAAGATCTTGATGAAGCGTTGAACAGGGGTTTACAGGCTTCACCCATTCACGAAGTGCTTGTGGAACAAGCTGTATTGGGCTGGAAAGAATTTGAGCTGGAACTGCTGCGCGACGCGAATAATAATGTAGTAATTATATGTACTGTTGAAAATTTTGACCCGATGGGTGTTCATACCGGCGACTCCATAACCGTGGCGCCCGCTATGACACTGAGTGATACCGCTTTTCAACTGATGCGTAATACCGCCATCGGCATGATGCGCGACCTTGGCAATTTTGCCGGCGGCTGCAATGTGCAGTTTGCCATGAATCCCGAAACGGAAGAGATCATCGCCATCGAGATTAATCCGCGTGTGAGCCGCTCTTCTGCCCTCGCATCAAAAGCGACTGGTTATCCTATTGCGAAGATCGCTGCCAAGCTGGCTATCGGGTATTCGCTTGATGAACTGGAAAATCAGATTACTAAAACAACTTCAGCATATTTTGAACCTGCGCTTGATTATGTGATTGTGAAAATTCCCCGCTGGAATTTTGACAAGTTCAAAGGCGCCAAGGACACGCTGGGACTACAAATGAAAAGCGTGGGCGAGGTAATGGCTATTGGCAGAAGCTTTACGGAAGCCATTCAGAAAGCTTGTCAAAGCCTTGAAAACAATGCTGTTGGCCTGGGCTATTATGGCAAAAGCCAGATGCATGCTGAAGAATTGATAGAATATTTGAAAAAGCCGAAATGGGATCGCATTTTCCGCATTAAGGACGCGTTGATGCTGGGTGTGAGCGTAAATACCATTTCCAAAGCAACGCATGGTATAGATCGCTGGTTTATTTATGAAATAGAAAAGATCTGCAATATTGAAAAACAGATTGCTAAATATAAACTGAACACACTTCCTGTAGAGTTATTGCGTGAAGCCAAGTTCAATGGCTTTAGCGATGAACAGCTTTGCCGCATAATGAACGACGGTACGGAAGAAGAAGTATATGAGCTTCGGAAAAAGCTTGGTATTACAAGAGTGTTTAAAATGGTGGACACCTGCAGTGCCGAGTTTGAAGCGAAAACACCATACTTCTATTCCACTTTTGAAAATGGCGGAAGAAATGAAAGTGTGGTAAGCGATAAGAAAAAAATAGTAGTGCTAGGCTCCGGGCCAAACAGAATAGGCCAGGGCATTGAGTTTGACTACTGCTGTGTACACGGATTGCTGGCCATTAAAGAATGTGGTTATGAAGCTATTATGGTAAACTGCAATCCTGAAACGGTATCTACAGATTTCGACGTAGCGGATAAACTTTACTTCGAGCCGGTATATTGGGAACATTTATGGGAAATTATGGAACATGAAAAGCCGGATGGCGTAATAGTACAACTCGGCGGACAAACCGCATTGAAACTTTCAAAGAGGCTAACTGAAAAAGGCATCAATATTATAGGCACTTCGTTTGATGATATGGACATTGCCGAAGACCGTGGCCGCTTTAGCGACATGTTGAAAGAACTTGACATTCCTTATCCGCAGTATGGCACCGCCTACACAGTGGATGAAGCGGTAGAAGTGGCTAATAAAGTTGGGTATCCTGTGCTGGTGCGTCCGAGTTATGTATTGGGCGGACAAAGAATGCGCATTGTGATCAACGATGAAGAAGTTGAAAAAGCCGTGATCAGCCTGCTGAAACATATTCCGGGAAATAAAATACTGATCGACCATTTCCTTGACCGTTGCCAGGAAGCGGAAATTGACGCTATTTTCGACGGAGAGAACTTTCACGTAATGGGTGTGATGGAACATATTGAGCCCGCGGGCATACATAGTGGAGACAGTAATGCCGTGCTGCCTGCCTTCAACCTGTCGCCAATGATTGTGACCACAATGGAATATTATGCGGAAAAAATTGCAAGAGCGCTGAACATAAAAGGCCTTATTAATATTCAATATGCAATTAAGAATAACAAGGTGTATGTGATAGAAGCTAATCCGCGTGCATCACGCACTACGCCTTTCATTGCTAAAGCATACGAAATCCCGTATCTCAACATTGCCACTAAAATAATGTTGGGAACACACACGCTGAAAGATTTCGATTTTGAAAAGAAATTGCAGGGCTTTGCTATTAAAGAGCCGGTATTCAGTTTCAATAAATTTCCGGGTGTAAATAAAGAGCTAGGCCCCGAAATGAAAAGCACCGGTGAAGCCATTCGTTTCATTAAAGATCTTAAGGATCCGTACTTCCGCCAGTTGTATAAGGATAGAAGCATGTATTTAAGTAGGTAGTGGGCAGTGGAGAGAAAAATTAGAACAATAGAAGCGCAACACACACACAAGAACTGATGGCAACTCAGTGATCCTTGTGTGTGTTGTGCTTTTGAGAGCAATTACCTGGCGTAGCTTAACACGCTCAATAGCATTACCACAGTTGAACGGAGCGTCGCAACCGGAGCCCAATCAGGGGATCAACCGTCGGCCCCATAATTCATTCCAACTTCCTTTTTATTGAATGCTTTTGTTTTCGTTTACAATACGCTCATACAGCGCTTTCAACTATTTCCCCGTTCACCCAGGCTCTTAATTCGTCGTGAATAATGCCATTGGAGGCCAAAATGCCTGGCTGATAAGGCGAGTAGCGGTTGCCGCTGAAATCGGTAACTTTTCCACCGGCCTCTTCCACCAGTAGAAAACCGGCAGCGCTATCCCAGGCATTTAGTTTGTGTTCATAAAACCCATCGAAGCGGCCGGCGGCCACCCAGCAAAGATCTATGGCGGCGGCTCCCAAACGGCGAAGGGCAATTCCTTTTCTTACAAATCGCTCAAAGCATTGAAGCGGGCCGTTGGGTATATCGAGATAGGTGTATGGAAAACCGGTAACCAAACAAGATTTTTCCACAGAATTTTGCTGACTTACAAAAATGCGCTCATCATTTAAAAATGCGCCTTTCCCTTTTTCGGCAAAGAAAAATTCATTCATTATAGGATTGTAAACCACACCCAGAATTATTTCGCCATCTTTTTCCAATCCAATACTCACGCAACAAATAGGAAGGCCATTTGCAAAATTGATGGTGCCGTCAATCGGGTCGATGATCCATTTGTATTCCGAATCCTGCTCCATTGCGCCCGACTCTTCACTCAGTATGAAATGACCCGGATAGGTTTTCCTGATCACCTCTATAATTGCCTTTTCAGATGCATGATCGGCTTCAGTTACAAGATTATTTACACCCTCTTTATTATGAATTACGAGGTTTTTCCTGTTAAAAAAGCGCTTAAGCTCTGCGGCTCCGGCATTTGCGGCTTCGAGTAAAGTCTGTTTTATCATGCCGCAAAGATAGCATAGTGATAGCTGTTTGAACCAGGGTTTATAAAATTCTTGCAGTAAGCTATTGAAAGTGATAATTATGAGACCGGCGGTAGAACCCTGATGGAGCCTTGGTTGCGACGCTCCGTTCATCGGTTGAATATCTATTGAGCTGTAAAAAAAGATATACTGCAAAAGTTGAGTTAAAAGAAACTATTGCAAACAACTCTAACAGCTATCAATCTGTTAAAAACTCAGTAAATATTTATAATTTACTTTTGGTTGCAAATCGTAATTTTGAATTTCATCAAATGAATTGCTTGTTTAATGGCATTAATTGATATATCATTCCCTAAATCAGTATCCAAAGCGTTCAACTTACCGCACAGGTCTCCAAAGAGGGAGCAATTGCGTGTACTTACGAAACTTTTAAAAAAAGCACGGTTTACAGAATTCGGTCAGCAGTTCCGTTTTGATGAAATATTGCTAAGTCCTCATCCTGAGAAAAGATTTCAGGAATTAGTTCCTACATATAATTATAATAAAATATACGACGAGTTTTGGCATAAAACGCTCGAAGGGAATTCAGATATATGCTGGCCCGGCAAAATAAAGTATTATGCGCTTTCATCAGGCACGTCAGAATCGGCCAGTAAGTATATTCCCATTACTCCCGATTTACTAAGGGGTAATCTCAATACAATGATCAAACTGGTAATTTCTTTACGCAACTACCAGGAAATACCCGTGAAAGCCATTGGCAAAGCCGGCTTGCTGCTGGGCGGCACCACCGACCTGCAAAAAGGTTCAGGATATTTTGCCGGAGACCTGAGCGGCATAACCGCCAAACGAATGCCTTTTTGGTTTACACCATTTTACAAACCGGGTAAAAGAATAGCAAAAGAAAAAGACTGGAATAAAAAACTTGAAGATATTGTAGAACAGGCACCTAACTGGGATATCGGTTATCTTACCGGTGTGCCCGCATGGATTCAAATGTGCCTGGAAAGGATCATACAGCGGTATCAATTGAGTAATATTCATGATATATGGCCTAACCTGTCATTCTTTCTGCATGGCGGCGTATCATTTGAACCTTACAAAAAAGGATTTGAAAAATTATTGGGCAGACCAATCACTTATGTAGAAACCTACCTGGCCTCAGAAGGCTTTATAGCCTACCAGGACGGGCCAAAGGCAAAGGGAATGAGGCTGGTAACAAATGAACATCTTTTTTTAGAATTTGTTCCATTTAATGATGCCAACTTCGACCACGAAGGAAATATGGTAGAAAAGCCGGAAGTTTTAATGATTCACGAAGTGGAGGAGGGGAGGGATTATGCATTGCTCTTAAGCACAGGCGCCGGCGCATGGCGTTACCTGATTGGCGACACTATACGTTTTGTAAACAAAGCCCGGTGCGAAATAATAATAACCGGTCGCACCAAACACTTCCTCAGCCTGGTGGGCGAGCATCTTAGTGTGGAAAACATGACGAAAGCTGTGCAGCATGTAAGCCAGGAAATGAATCTTTGCATACCCGAATTTACCGTAACCGGCGTGCCCCACGGAAATCTCTTTGCCCATAACTGGTACCTAGCCTGCAACGATAAGACCAATGAGCAGGAACTGGCGCAGAAAATTGACACGGTACTCAAGGAAATAAATGACGATTATGCAACGGAAAGATTAAGCGCATTGAAAGAAGTAACGGTAAAAGTATTGCCCGAATCCTCTTTCTTGTCTTTTATGCGAATGAAAGGGAAAGAAGGCGGACAACACAAGTTTCCCCGTGTGCTGAAAGGAAAAATGCTGAAGGATTGGGAAGAATTTCTGCAACAACAGATTTGTTGATTGTTACACATACTTTACAAAGCTTTATATAAAACAAGGCGCTTTTCGTTTTGCTTATGTATTTTTAATGTTTTAATCACAATTGGTTCGTTCCATGACGGAAGCGCTTTTGAAAGGACTTGCATTAGGGTTGGTGCTGGCTATGTCGGTAGGACCTGTAATTTTCACTGTTATTAAGCAAAGCCTTAACAATGGAAAGGAAGGCGGATTTAGCTTTATAGCAGGGGTATGGTTCAGCGATCTGCTTCTTATCTTTTTAAGTAATGTTTTCTCGGAACTCGTTGGCAGGCTTCTTGAATTTAAACGGGCAATTGGTTTTGGAGGAAGCCTTTTTTTAGTAGGCTTGGGATTATTCTACGTGTTTTTTAAAAAAGTAACTGTTAAGCAAAAGGCGCCCGGAGTAGATACTGGCTTAAGCAAACGTGATTTTTTAAAGATCGCATTGTCTGGTTTCATCATTAATACGTTAAACCCCAGCGTTATCCTGTTTTGGTTAATAAATGCCACAGCATTTTCTCTTACACATTCTTTAGAGCATCGTATCATAATATTTTCCACCTGCATGCTGCTTAATATGCTGGCAGATGTTGCAAAAGTATTGCTGGCCGGCAAACTGCGCGAACGCCTCACATTACACAACATCTCAATCATCAACAAAATATCCGGCACCATACTCGTTGGCTTTGGAATAGCATTACTATATGGTGTAATATTTCTTTCAAAATAGGTGCTTGTAGAGAGGTCAGAGGTCAGTTGGCAGTAGCGGTACTGTTTTCTCTTCTGCTTACTGCCAACTGCTCTCTGATTTCTTTTTCTGACTTTTGAATTAATTAAGGTGTTAACTTAGTGGATATTATTATATGCAAAAACTGATATTACTTACAGTATTGCTTTTTTCAACTATCATTGTTTCCGCCCAATCGGATTTTGTAGTTGTAAAAAAAAGAAATAACCGAACGGTTAAAACCTTTATGCCCGGCGCAAATATAACTTTAACTACTTACCAGAATTTTGTTTTAAGCGGTTCTATAGAAGAAATAAGAAACGATTCTATTTTTGTAAAAATGTACAATATCGTATTCGTGCCCACACAATTTGGCACTACGGCAATTGATACTTTGGGCTCAAACATCATAGGGGTTAATTACAGGGAAATTCAGCGTATAGACCTTGGAAAAAGAGATGCCTTTGGTTTTGTGAAAAAAGGCACAGTCTTTATGATTGGAGGATTAGGCTATATTGCGCTCAATCTTATTAATAGCGGTTATTTGGGCGAATCCGTAAGCGACCCGGAAAACCTGACCAGTCTCGCAATTGCCGCAGGCGTGGCTATAGCAGGTCTTACGCTGAACCGCATTTACAATTACCACAAAAGAAATGGTATGCTTTACAGGATCAAGTACATCAACATGAATGATAAAAATGAAGAAAAGGCAAAAACGGGATTTTGAGCATGGTTGAGCTTGCTTGCAGCCATTATAGCATAGAAGAGATTCGCTTATCTGGCTGAAAATTTATCAAAACTGTCATAATCACATTCTACAGGCCGGTTATGTATATATCTTACAACTTAATACTTAATTTAGCTTCCCTAAAACATATTTGAACAGGGTATGAAATTTTTTTCTTTATTGTTTACCGCATGTGTTCTTTATAGCTCAGCAATCGCGCAATCCGGATATTCCATCAATATTACATTGAAACCATGTAAGAACGAATACGTTTATCTTGGTTATCACTATGGCAAAGTTCAGGCATTGGCTGATAGCGTAATGCTGGATGCCAATAGTAAAGGTGTTTTCAAAGGAAAAGAAAAACTTCCCGGCGGCATTTACTTTATAGTATCACCTAGCAGGCAGCGTATATTATTTGAACTGTTACTGGATAAACAACAAAATTTTTCCATCACCGCCGATACATTATTTCCCGAAAAGGTAGTATTTACAGGCTCTCCGGATAATACTTTATTTCAAACCTATTCCAAAACCCTTAATAACATTGGTACGAACATCAATAATTTGCGTACAGATCTTAGTAAAGCCACTACTCGTGCCGATTCTGTAAAAATTGAAACCGAATGGCAAAAGGAAAGCAATAAAATTCAGCAATTTAGGGATGAGATCGAAGCTAAAAATTCCACCACTTTGCTGGCAGCTTTGCTGAGAGCCATGAAAGAACCAAAAGTGCCGGATGCCTCCAAAATGCCGGGCGGCAAATATGATTCCACTTATGCTTATAATTATTATAAATCGCACTATTGGGATGGCGTTTCATTTACCGACGACAGGTTGCTGCGCACACCAATTTTTGAACCGAAACTCAACAAATATTTTGAAACGCTGGTGCCGCCGGTTGCAGATTCTATAATAAGAGAGGTGGATAATATACTTCAAAAAAGCAGCGCCAGTAAAGAAATGTTTAAATACCTGCTCACTCATTTCGTAGGCGAATACATTAACCCGAAGTATATGGGGCTTGACGCGGTGTATGTGCATCTTTTTGAAAAATACATTAACAACAACCCCAAGGTTGACTGGTTTACAGAAAAATACAAGAAATACATGAGCGACAGGGCCTATAGCCTGATGGCAAATTTAATAGGATTGCCCGCGCAGGATTTTGTAATGTCGGATACGCTGGGCAAAGTGCATACCCTGTATGAAATTGAAGCGCCGTTTACGGTGATCTGTTTTTGGGATCCTACCTGCAGCCATTGCAAAGAGGTAGTTCCCAAAGTAGATTCCATGTACAGGCACAAATGGAAAGAGCAGGGTATAAAAGTAATTGGCGTTATGGTGGATGGCGGCAAAGAAGCCTGGGTAAAATATATCCAGGAAAACAACCTGGACGGCTGGCTACATCTTTATGAAACGGAAGCGCAAAAAGAAGCGGTTTCATCTGCCGGAAAACCCAGCTACAAACAATTGTATGATGTGTACCAAACTCCGGTTTTGTTTTTGCTGGATAAGGAAAAACGAATTGTTGCAAAAAAACTTACCTACGAACAAGTGGACGAAGTGCTGCAATTGAAATTAAAGCAACAACAATAATTAATAATTAATAATGAATAATTAATAGGGTGGCTTTAGATGTAGCGTTGTTTATTACTCAATCAGGCTATGATTAAAAACATATTTTTATTATGAGCCAGGCAGCAATGCTACTATTAAGCTTTTGTTGCGTCGCACACTTGTACAGCAGTAATGCTATTGGGCAATAAGCCACCATATCCTGGAAACTATTATTAATTATTCATTATTAATTAATGGGATGGTTTTTAGATGTAGTGTTGCCTATTGCTCAATAGCATTACTACAGTTGAAGTGAGTGACACAACGATGTTTAATAGTAGCAATACCGCTGATAACCAAAAAAATGCAAATTTTTATACCCTCGAATTATATTAATCGGGTCATAATGTGAGACGTATTTTTATTATGAACCGGGCGGCATTGCTACTATTGAGCTTTTGTTGCGTCGCACGCTTGTACAGCAGTAATGCTATGGGGCAATAAGCCACCATATCCTGGAAACTATTATTAATTATTCATTATTAATTAATTTACTAAACCTTAATTTTCTAATCGATGAATGTACATGGAAAAGCTTTGCTGGTAGCTGTTATGCTGTTTGTATCACAAAGCAATTTTTGTCAAACATTATTTACTTATGGCAGTCATGCGGTTTCAAAACACGAATTTGAACTGGCATTTGATAAGAATAATATTGGCGGCCAGCGTGATGAAAATGCTTATCGCAACTATCTTGAATTATACATCCGCTATAAATTAAAAGTGCAGGCGGCTTACGATATAAAGCTGGATACGCTGGCAATACAAAAAGAGGAGCTTCAAAATTTTCGTAACCAGGTTGCCGAAAGTTATCTTACTGATGAAGAAGTAATGCAGGCTTTGGTAAACGAAGCTTTTCTTAGAAGCCAAAAGGATATTCACCTGGAGCACATTTTTATAAAATTCAATAGCCCCGATGACACACTTGATGCCTATAAAAAAGTATTGCAGGCATACAAGCAATTGCAGGAAGGCAAGAGTTTTGCTTCTGTAGCTACTGCTTTCTCCGAAGATCCTTCTGTAAATAGCAATAAAGGGGATATTGGATATATAACAGTATTCACATTGCCATATACTCTTGAAAACCTGGCATATTCACTAAAACCGGGTTCATTTTCAAAACCGCTTAAAGGGAAATCCGGTTATCATATTTTTCGAAATGTGGAAGAAAGAAAAGCCGTAGGCTTCATGACCGTTGCGCAGATATTGCTGTCATTACCGTATGGTGCGGGGGCAACACAAAAATCGCAACAGGAGCGCCATGCCGATTCTATATATGCGGCAGCCGCAACCGGCGCATCATTCGAAGAACTGGCTTCAAAATACAGTAATGATAACCTTAGTTTTCGCTCCGGAGGCGTACTGCCTGAATTTGGTGTGGGCCGCTATGCTCCCGCTTTTGAAAAGGCTGCCTTTGCATTAACTACAGATGGCCAGGTGAGCAAACCTGTGGAAACTGAATATGGATATCATATAATAAAGCGAATTTCATCCAATCCTGTGCCGGGTGCCAAAACACCGGAGTATATGGCAGCATTAAGCCAAAAGGTGAATAATGATTTGCGGGCCCAAACAGCATCGGCATCAATGACAAAAAAAATATTACAACGCATTCAGTATAAGAAACCTACTATAAATGAAAAACGCCTGTGGGCTTATGCAGACAGTGTGTTAAAAGAAAAAACACTGCCCACATTCCCTGATCTTAAAAACTCAACTGTTTTATTTTCATTTGCAAAAAGAAAATACACTTTAAAAGAATGGGCAAATTACCTGGAAGCAATTCGTAATGTGCCTGCCCTGGTGACGGGAAAGAGCAAGGCCGAATTGTTGCAGCAGTTTGTAGATGCAAGCGCGGTGGAATATTATCGCGAACACCTGGAAGATTATAATAAAGCTTTTGCCGCGCAACTGGAAGACTTTAAAAATGGTAATCTTTTGTTTGAGTGTATGCAGCGTTATGTGTGGGCAAAGGCCGGTAATGATACCGCAGGATTGAAAAAGTTTTATGAGAAGAATGAGAATAAATATTGGTGGCAGCCCGGAGTGAATGCGGTTCTGTTTAGCAGTGATGATCAAAAATCCATAACGGAACTTTATAAAAAAACAGAAGCCGAAAAGGAAAACTGGCGCACATTAATAATACCCTATGAAAACAGTGTTCAGGCTGATTCCGGAAGATATGAATACGATCAGTTACCAATGGATGGAGTAAACAATCTTGACGAAGGGTTCGTTACCGCTCCGGTAAAAAGCGATAGAGATAACATGTATTTCTTTATATACATTGTTAAAAAATACAATGAAAAAACCCATCGTAATTTTGAAGAAGCACGAGGCTTTGTGCTGAACGATTATCAGAATTATTTGGAAGAAGAATGGATTAACAATCTTAAAAAGAAATACCCCGTAACCGTGAACAGTACCGTGCTGGAATCGTTATGGAAATAAATATTCAAAAAAAATTGCGACCGTAACGGTCGCAATTTTTTATACATCATACATCGCGTCAATCCGCGCTTTATATTTTTCAGTTATTACTTTACGCCTCAGGCTTAGCTTTGGTGTTAGTTCGCCTGCGTCAATAGTCCAGTTATCGGCAAGCAGTTCAAACTTTTTTATCTGCTCCACATGGTTGAAGAATTTGTTGTATTCTTTTAAAATTTCACTATAAAAATCTATGATCAGCGGATTTTCAACCGCGTCTTCATTTGTAGTAAATGGAATATTTTGCGACAAACACCATGTTTTCAAATTATCGAAAGACGGCACTATAAGTGCAGAAACAAATTTTCTTCCCGCACCCACTACTATTAATTGTTCTATATATAGCGACTCCTTGAATTTATTTTCCAAAGGCAGTGGCGCCACATATTTACCACCGCTTGTTTTGAAAAGTTCCTTTTTCCTATCAGTTATTTTTAAAAATTTATTATCCACCATGGCGCCTATATCACCCGTATGAAACCAGCCGTCAACAACTTCCTGTGCTGTAAGATCAGGTCTTTTATAATAACCCATCATAATATTGTCACCTTTGCAAAGCACTTCTCCGTCTTCCGCTATTTTTACTTCCACATTACTAATAAGCGGCCCGGTAGTTCCAAATTTTCTGTCTTCTACATTATACCTGTTCACACTTATAACAGGCGAGGTTTCGGTTAGTCCATAACCTTCCATAATAGGAATGCCTGCGGCCGTAAAAATTCTGATAAGCTTTACCTGGCAGGCAGCCCCGCCTGTAATGATGCAAAGCAACTCGTTACCCAATCCCTCACGCCATTTGCTGAAGATAACTTTTCTGGCTAAGGCAAGTTTCATGTTGTACCAGAAACCCATATCCTTGTTAATTTCATACTTTGTTGCCAGGTCGTGCGCCCAATAAAACAACCCTCTTTTAATACCTCTTAATTCGGAACCTTTTTGCATGATCCTTTCGTATACCTTTTCAAGCAACCGTGGAACCGTTGTAAACAAAGCAGGCTTTACTTCAAGCAAATTTTCCGCAATGGTATCAAGGCTTTCGGCATAATAAACCGAAACACCTTCGAACAGATACAGGTAAGTGACCATGCGCTCAAAAATATGATTGAGCGGCAAAAAACTCAATGTTTTAAAATTCTCTCCCTGCGGAAGGATAGGTATGCAGCTTGTTACATTGCTCAGTATGTTTTTGTGCGACAGCATAACACCTTTCGGTGTGCCTGTAGTACCGGATGTGTAAATAATGGTTGCCAGGTCCTCGTGCTGTATTTTTTCCGAAATTTTTCTTACTTCTTCAATCGCGTCAGGCGTGCAACTTTGAAACACCTCTCTCCAGTGTTGCGCATTGGGTACATGCTCAAAACTGAAGATATATTCAAGGCAGGGTACTTTATGTTTTATACTGAATATTTTTGTGAAGGTTTCTTCGTCGTTTACAAAAGCAATTTTTACCTGCGCGTCGTTCAGAATAAATTCCAATTCGTGAACATTGATGGTAGGGTACACAGGCACAAGCACACCGCCGGCCTGCTGCACCGCCAGGTCGAGCATAATCCACTCCGGCCTGTTTTTCGACAAAATCATTACTTTACCCCTGTTTTCAGGAGTCATATCATTGGCTCCGATGCCAAGATTATACAGGCCTCCGCTAAGTTCTTTTGTAATTTCCTGGATGGCCGCGGTACTGTATTTTTTCCAATGGCCATTTTCTTTACCGGCAAGCATGTCTTGGATTGGTGTTCGGTCTAAATGGTATTGAACACAATCAAAAAGTCTGGTTGGATTTGTAATCATAGTACAATCGTTACGGCTGTAAAATACAGCGTTTAAAGCTCTTGACAACAAATTTAAGTAAAATAGTTTCTTTTGCAACTGTAGACAGAATGCCTATTTATGCGCGGATGCATATTAGCGGAGTTCATTCCAAATTTTAACTTTTATTTTTGGGAACCGGCAAGATTTGAGATGCTCAAAACTTATTATTTTTTTTAAGGGGGGATCAGCGGTAGTGCTACTATTAAGCATCGTTGTGTCACTCACTTGTACGGCAGGAATGCTATGGAGCAAGGTGGCAAGTCGCAAGTGGCAAGTCGCAGGTTTCAGGTTGCCGGTGTTTTGGTACAAGCAATCTCTACAGTATTCAGGCTGTAGAAATTGTCACAGGTTCCTGGCGCAGGTCTCCTGACCTGTGCCTGCACGTTACTTATCCCGCACATAAGAAAACTTTATTGATTCGAATAGTATCAATTAAATAGAATAAGTAACAATTAAGCACAGGTCAGGAGACCTGCGCTAGCGTGAATAAATTGAGAATTGAGGGTGGAGAATTGAGAGTGCTTTAATCACTGATTGCAAGCCAAAACAAAAGCACTCATTACTCAAAACCTATAACTCATAACTTGTTGAATAGCATTCCTTCCGTACAAGTGAGTGACACAACGATGCTTAATAGTAGCACTACCGCTGGTCCCAAAAAAAATAGGTATAGAATATTACTATGCCGAATTTTTCTGAAGAAAAAACTTTCACTTACCAGTTACTAAACCGCAAACCTATTGCGTAAGGCACCTGGTTGATTTCGTTTTTGAAAATGCTTTTTGAAGTATAAGAGCCGTAAAGCCTTACCGGCCCCAACTGCAGCTCTGCTATATATGCGATCCTGAATTTTTCGAGATCAAAATTGTTGTGCTCTTTGTTTTTGCCGTCTTCCGAGGTTACAAATTTTTGGCGGCTGGAGTAGAGATATCCAAAACTTGCACCGGCACTAAGGCCAAAGCTTGAGCTATTCCTTTTCTTTGGCGTAAAGTCTACATTAAGCATTACTGGCACGGTTAAGTAATCTGTGGCGAGTTTGTTTTTGGAATAATTCCTGCTTTTATCGAGATAAAATAAATAACTGTTAGCCAGGTCAGTATCAAGTCTCAAAGGCTGGCTATACCGGAAATTATACATCTCAATACCAAGACCGTATTTTAAATTCAAAACGTTTTTAGAGAGACTAAGCCGCTGCATAAAGAACCAAATGTTCACATTAATTGATTTGCCATTGCGGAGATCAAACCAATCCTCGTTGCCGCTTCCTGCAGGATCAAACAACTGTTGTACAGCCGGCGAGCTATAATTTGTTTTGTCGTTTATGTTGTTGAAACCAAGATCCAGCACCAGGAAATTCGTACTGATCTTTGAATATTTTTTTTTGCTTTTAATATCAAAATGGATCCGTTTTCTTTCATCCGGAAAATCGCTTCCTTTTTCGCCGGGAGTTTTTATAATGATCATACCACCCACTATAATAGTGTCGTTTTCTTTTTTAGCAGTATCCGCTTGTGCCAAGCTGAAAGTGGTTATACATAAGGCGGCTATTAGTAAATACAGTTTTTGCATATACTTGTCGTTTTAGAAATAAATAAAATTTGTTTTATTTTTTAGGACAATACTATTTTGTGGCTATTGCAAAATTGCCGATCAGGATAGTTGATCTTTCATCTGAATCCACATTTGTATTGCGTTCTATTATTCTGCCGGCTTTACGTAAAATTTCACGCAGATTTGGTTTTTTATTATTTTCTGTATTCGCGAAAAACATTTTATCATCATTATCATTATTTGCATCAGTTAGTTTGGTTTGCACCTGCATTTGTAAAGTATTATTTTCCTGAATTTTTCCCGCGAGTTTCACACTGGTACGTACTATTTCATTTTCCTGTAAAGGCTCTATACTAGTGGCTTTCAGCTTAATGTGAGCACTGAAATTATTTTGTTTGTTATTTACATTGCCGTCATTATTCTTTGCCGGTTTTATTTCCGGCGGCATGGTTGTGATGCTATTGGTTTTTACCGGTTTGCTTTTATTTTTGTCGCTAAACAACACTTCCTTATAGCCACGATTTGTTTCTTTTTGTGTAACTGTATTTTCGGGTGTATTATTTTTCAATTCGTTAGTTTGTGGCAGAGCGGTTGTGACCCGGGTATCGCCGGATAAGTGTTGTGTTGGGTTAAACGCAATCTGATTATCAGATGGCGTGGATGTTTTGTTTTGTGTAAACCAAAATATTCCCGCTATAATGATGATTGCCGCTGCCACACTCCATTTTATCAAATTGGTATAAATAGCGTTCACGCTGCCTTTGTGCTTGTATAATATTTTTTTATTGCGAAAAACTATTGATTCATCTGCCTGTAGTTTTGTTGATTGTAGAAGCTGAAATGCGGATTGGTATTGCGGACTATATTTTACAAAATCTTCTACAAGCGCTCTTTCATTATTATTCAACTCGTTGTCGGTATACAGCACGAAGTATTCTTCACAATTGCTTTCATTTATTGTTTGATTGCTCTCGCTCTTTAAAAGGCTTTGGATATTCGGAAAAACAGTATCGTTACCTGTAGAGTGCAAAACCGTATTTTGCAACGCCTCTAATTCTGGCTTCAAATCCGGATTTTGTTCCAGGAACTGGTGCAGGGCAGTCCTTTCTGCGGGCGACAATTCATTGTCCACATACAGCAGGAAAAACTCTTCGTAATTATGGCGGTTAATTTCCATTTTCTTCTTGTTAAAGGTGAGTGTTATAAAACATTTTGTGGACTCACCAAATAGTTTTTCAATAAAATACGTGCTCTGTGTAAATATACTTTCACCTGGCTTTCACTCAAGTTGGTAATAGTGCCAATTTCTTCATACGAATAACCTTCATAATCTTTAAGAAGTACAAGGCTTCTTTGTGTTTCATTCAATCGCGACAAAGCCTCTTCCAGTATTTTTTTAAGATTGTTCGATGGTCTGTTTACTACTTTCTCCTCATCATTAAAAGTATCTTTCAAATGTATTCTTTTCACTTTTCTTATATGATCGATCATTTGATGATAGGCGATGGTAAAAAGATATGATTTGCATTTTTCCACATCAATTTCGTACCTGTTCTTCCAAAGTTTTTCAAAAGCCGATTGCACCACATCTCTTGCATCCTCCTCATGACGAAGATTTTTGACGATAAACCTGAACACGTTATCGGCATAATTTCTTACACAATTGTTATAGTCTTTATCCGTCATAAACAGGTGCTGAGCAATGGGGGATTTGTTATGTAATTAATTGTTGTACGTAAGGACAGTTAAAATGTTACAGTGCAAAGTAAATTTATAAAAAAACCAGCCGAAGCTGGTTGTTATTTTGATTTGAGTAGGGATGAAATAAATCTTATATTAATTTGATGCAGTTAAGCGATCTACAATTGATTCAAGTATAATGAATTCGCTATCGGTTTTTTTGTCGATACAATTTTTTTTACCGCTTTCAGAGCATTCTTCTATTTCTGCCTTTTCTTTATAATTGTAGGCAAATAAAATAAGTGAAGCGCTAAGAATTATCAGTAAAAAGAACAGCTTGTAAACGGCTAATGGTTTCATAACGCTTAGTTTTAGAAGTATTACGAAGGTACATAAAAAAGGTTACAATTAAATTAAGATTTTATTTCATAACAAAATCAGAAATTTACAGCTACAAGTATTCCCTAATTTTGATATAATCAAACATGAAAAAGCAATGAACCAAAAATTTGTAAATCGCATTGCCTCGGAACTTAATGAAATTAAGAATGCCGGTCTTTTTAAAAGCGAAAGAGTAATTACCAGCGAACAAGGCGCTGAAATACAGGTAAATGGCAATACCGTATTAAATTTTTGCGCTAACAATTATCTTGGATTATCAGCGCACCCCAAAGTGATAGAAGCTGCTCATAAAGCCATTGATTCTCACGGATATGGTATGAGCAGCGTACGTTTCATCTGCGGCACGCAGGATATTCATAAAGAGCTGGAAAAAAAGATCGCCGAATTTTTGGGAACTGAAGATACCATACTGTACGCCGCGGCTTTCGATGCCAATGGCGGAGTGTTCGAACCATTGTTCAACGAACAGGATGCCATTATAAGCGACGAGCTGAATCACGCTTCCATTATAGATGGTATTCGCCTGTGCAAAGCGCAACGCTTTCGCTACAAGCACAACAATATGGAAAGCCTTGAGGAAATGCTGAAAGAATCGCAAAACCTGCGCAATCGCATTATCGTTACAGATGGCTCTTTCAGTATGGACGGCACTATCGCGCAACTCGATAAAATATGTGACCTGGCGGATAAATACGATGCTATTGTAATGGTGGACGAATGTCACTCTTCCGGATTTATTGGTAAAACAGGCCGCGGCACGCACGAATACCGCAATGTGATGGGCCGTATAGATATTATTACCGGCACATTGGGCAAAGCCTTAGGTGGTGCAAGCGGCGGATTTACCAGTGGCAGAAAAGAAATAATTGAAATGCTTCGCCAGCGCAGCAGGCCTTACTTGTTTTCCAATACGGTAGCGCCATCTATAGTTGGGGCTTCTATAGCCGTGCTCAACCTGCTTACAGAAACCACTGAGCTAAGAGATAAACTTGAAAACAATACAAAATATTTCCGTGAAAAAATGACCGCAGCCGGTTTTGATATCAAGCCCGGCGATCACCCCATTGTGCCCATTATGCTGTACGATGCAGTGGTAGCACAACAATTTGCCGCAAAGCTTTTAGAGGAAGGCGTGTATGTTATTGGATTTTTCTTCCCGGTAGTGGCAAAAGGTCAGGCCCGCATTCGCGTGCAGCTTAGCGCAGCCCACGAACAACACCACCTCGATAAGGCTATTGCCGCCTTTACCAAAGTGGGCAAAGAGTTGGGTGTGTTAAAATAAACGAATCACTTTACAATATGAGGAGGGAGCAATAGCTCCCTTTTTTTGTGGGACCGGCGGTAGTGCTGCTGCCAGATTTGAAATCTGAAATGCTTTAGAGCTCACTCAAAACCCATAACTCAAAACTCATCACTCGCTCAATAGCATTACTACCGCACAAGTGAGTGACACAACCGAAGCCTGATCAGGGATATGCGGCTGACTACCCAAAAAGTAAAATTCAATTTTTATGTAAGCCGAATTTAATCATGCTCACTTATTTTCTTCAATGCATCTACATACTGACGCACATACGAACCTTTTGATTTTCGTTTATACTGCATAATAAATCTTGGGTGAGGCAGTTTGAAAATTTCGGTAAAAAAGTGTTGTTGCCGGTTAAGGATGTTTAGAAATGCGAGATTTTTTCCCTCGCCGAGACAAATACATTTTCGAGAATTGGATTGTATAATAGATGTTTGTTTTTGCAGCATTTCAATTGCGAATGGCTTTATGGCTTCTTTCAAAGCGGCATCGTCATAATAGTTTAAATTGATACCGTTTTTCACAAAGCCAAGCGGACTAACCGCTGTAACATAAAACCGTTTGTAAAAAATATCACATCCGCCAAAAGCTTCAATCACTTCATACACAAACTCTGCTGAAAGCTCTGATTGCATTTTAAATGAGTGAGGTATGCCGCAGTTTTCTGTCAACTGCCGGGGCGCCGTAAAGTTGATGCCGGTTATGCCGCCTCCGAAACGGCCCGGATTGATACCAATGATAAAACTGCGCGGATTGTTATCATTATAATACTTTTTAAAAAAGGCTTTTATTACTCTTTTTACTTCCTTATCTTTTTGTGGAAATAGGATTTCAATATTTTCGGGTATTCGTTCAGGTAAGTATAAGTTTTCATGGAAAGAAATAATTTTATTTGACTGAAATTTTTTCAAAGCTGGTATAATTGTTGTTAATATTATCGGACTATGATTAAGCGCATCGTAAATATACCAAATAAAAAAACCGGCATTATGAATATGCCGGGTGAAGAGTATAGGGATGTTGTGGAAATAAAAAACCCCCTAGTCTCATAGGCTTGGGGGGTGTTCCAACAGGATTACTGAAAGAGATTTTTCGGATAATTGGATCATTTGGACTTTCAAGTATTTGGACTACTGGTTTCTCATAATCATTGGATACCGGACTTTATCGCATTTAGGGTTTGGGCATTGAAATTGCAAGTAATTTTCAGTTTTTTCAACTAAGCGGATAATAATTTCCTCTGAATAAATGTATTATTTACACAGGCATAGGTGTAAATGCTTACTTTATTATGCAATCGGTTGAAGCACTACAAAAAACCTCATTGAATTATTGTAATGCCTCTGGCAAATGGCACGCAGATGACACTGATTAGACTGATCCTCATTGATATCTCGTTTATAACATATGCCCTGCAAAGCTTGTAGCCTTGCAGCAGTATACTGTTGCATTAGCAATAAAGTGGCGTTTCAACTTTTTACTGCCTTCTGTTTTCTGTCTTCTGAATTATGATTTCTCTACTGACCCCTGTCCACTGCCTACTGCCCACTCATCACTAACTCCCGCTGTTATTAATAAAGTTTATTAACGCGGCAGTATTTTTCAAGCGAAGTTTTTTCAGAATGTTGTGCCGGTGCACTTCCACGGTTTTAAGAGATATATTGAGCGTGTCAGCAATTTCTTTGGAAGAATCGCCTTTGCGTAAGTAGTTTATAATTTGCACTTCCCTGTTTGTAAGTGAATGTATGCTTGGCTCATTATCATTTTCATCCAGCATTTGTTGAGAAATGATGTTTTTAATTTCATCGCATATATACCTGATTCCTTTGTACACTTCAATAATAGCTTTGAACATTTCATCGCAGGAAGAATTTTTTGTTATATAACCGGTAGCGCCCATCTGCAACATTTTTTTTGCATAAGCCGGTTGTGAATGCATTGATACGCCAATGATCTTTGATGCCGGGGACAGTTTCCTGATTTTTTCTGTGGCTTCGAAGCCAGTAAACGGGCTAATGTTAATATCCATTAAAACAATGTTTGGGCGTTTCAGCCGGGCCATTTCTACGGCCGTTTGCGCGTCGCCGCACTCCGCCACCACTTCAAAGCGGGCGTCGTTGTTTAAAATATAACTCCATGTTTCGCGGATCAGTTTATGATCATCTGCAATTAAGATAGTTAGCCTGGTCATAGGGAGTGGGATTTTACTTTTGAAAAATCGGTTGTTTTTTGCCGTTAGTAATTGCAAATATTTTTTTTGCCACCATACAACTCATTTGAGTTGTATGAACGACTGCGTCTTGATAAAATATGTAGTATGGAGAAACGTAACTGCTGTAAATTGCTGTTTTGCAAAGGTGCATACGAAAGAGGCTATAGATAAGCCTTTTGAGCAAATTAGTTTTTGGTTTAGGCATACCGGGTTGTATTAATTTCAATTTCTGAATATTACATTCAAAAGTTGATCAGGTAAAAAGGTTAAAAATGACTGCAAATATCAGGTCAATTTTTGTAATACGCAAAATATTAGATTATGAAGGATCTTACATCAAAAACATAGAAAAATATGACAAAGATCATATTTTTCTATCGGCTTGTTACTCATATCTTCATATAACCGCTATTGTTATGATTTGCCTGTTCCTAATGAAAAATTGTTCGATGAAAAACTTTCTCTCTCATGCCATTGATCTTTCGCCTGCATACATAATTGTTGCCGGAGCTGCCCTGTTCTTTTTACGCTATTGGAGTAGCCGTTTACGCGTTTTTTATTTAAAAGAGTGCTACCTGCCGGCATTTCGGATGGTATATATCTATAGTGAAAATTGCATTCACGCAAAGTTGCGGGATGTAGCAATTCCACCACCCTGGCGCAAGCGTGCTAGCCCGGCTTGTGCCTTACTAATAGCAAATTGCATTATTTTTTTGTTACCGGCATTGGTAACTCCGGTTGGGCATCGTTGCGTCGCATTACGTTCATCGGTAGTAATGCTATGGAGCGGTAGGTTTAATGTCATAGGAGCCAAAATATAAATCTCATGCCATGAACAACAAAACCTGTTATTTTATTTTCTTCATAACACTAAGCATTGCTTTTACTGCCTGCGCTCAAAAATCAGAGAGTAACCGTGTATATTTTTACTTTCCCGAACCTTTGGACAGGAAAATTGAAATACCTGTAACAATTGATGATAGTATAACCGCGAACATGATGTTTGATTCAGGATTGCGGGGTATTAATGCTCTTATGATAGATTCTTCTTTTGTGGCCGCTCATCCCGGTCTTAAGTATACCGATACGGTTAAGCCATTCATCCAAACCCATGCCTGGTCTTATTCAAAAACTTCGGCCTATTTACATCCGTTTTCCAACAATTTCAAAATAGGCAATACCAAAATAGAATTTGACACATTACAGGTTCTGGACTGGAGCAAAATAATCGGCCCTGAAAAAGGACTGTTTGGCATACCTGCAAAAGACCGGAAAAGTGTTTGGGAATTAAATTTTGATCATAATTACCTGGAAGTCCATTCTGACAGTTCTTTCCAACTTCCAAGTGATTGTTACACCTTTCCGATGCATAATGATATTTATAATTGGATAGTATTCCCGGTACAAATAAAGTTCGACAATGGCGATACCCTAACAATCAATAAACCATTCTTAATTGATACAGGAATGCCCCAGGATATGGCAATTGTGGCACCGGCCCCGGAGGTCAATATTTTTGATAAGAAGCCGGGTGCGGCTTGGATACCTTATATGGATTTATACAGAAAGAGATATACTGTAAAAGCTACGGCGTTCAACAGTTTTAATATAGATTCCCTGTGTATTTATACCGTTTCCGAACCGCCATACGGATTCTACGCAATAGGGCTTAATTTCTTAAAGCGGTTTAATGTATTTTTTGATTTGAGGAACCGCATAGTAGGCCTGCAGCCTGTAAAGCAGTACAAACGACTGGTTCGTTCAAATGTAGGGAGGTTTCATTTTTCTACCGATACAAATCCTGCTGGAAAGATCATTGTAAAACTGGTGGCAGATTACGATAAGAACTATTTTAAAACAGCGGGCTTAAAAGCCGGAGATGAGATGGTAAAAGTAAACGGGATACCGTTTAAGGACATCACCTGGGAACAGAGGGAGGAGTTTTATAAAAAAGATACATTAGTGTTTGAAGTGATACGCAACAAAAAACCGCTGACAATAGTGATCCCCATAGACAAGAGCGAAGATCAAAGAGATTAGCAACAGCAAACGAATAAGAGCTTCATTTAGTTCCTTGCTGTGTTCGGGAGTTGCCGTTGTTGCGTGTGTAGGGCGGCCCTGTGAGAAGGCACACCAACAACTAATGAAACTCTTAGCCATTAAACCCCACCGCTCAATAGCATTACTACCGATGAACGTAATGCGACGCAACGATGCCCAACCGGAGTTACAAATGCCGGTAACAAAATAGCTGTTGGCGAAGCTAACGTAAAAGGCTATGCGAAACACTAACCGTGGCAGCGTACGGAAAAAAGAAAGAACAGCGGAACACCTGCAAAGTTAGCTAACGTTAAAGCTTGCTATCTTATCAGCAATTACTTTAATTGATCTGAAATTTGTTGCCTAAATTGTTGGCTAAATAAAAAAGCGATTATGATTGTGTATTTCATAATCGCTTGATTTTCAGCTCCCCCTGCTGGACTTGAACCAGCGACCCTCTGATTAACAGTCAGATGCTCTAACCAACTGAGCTAAGGAGGAATTTCCCGTCTTGGGGTTGCAAAAATAGGGATTTATGCATTCCAACAAATAATTCCATAAAGTTTTTTTTAACTTTCTGAATACTAATAAAAAAACTCCGTTTTATACGGATACCTGATGCGGTATAGTTGCCGCACTTTGCTTAATATAGTGTTGCGAAGGCCATCCAGGTTTTTTCTTTCAATGGCTGATATAAACACGCAGTTGCCCTGCGTTTCGTGTTCCCAGCGTTCTTTTAGTTCTATCAGCAGTTGCTCTTTCACGCCATCTTCCAGCCACTCATCAAAAGTGTTTTTCTCGTACTGGTCCATTTTGTTGAAAACCGTTATTACCGGTTTGTCGTAAGCTTTCAGATCCTGCAGTGTTTTATTCACCACCGCCAATTGATCTTCATACTGCGGGTGCGAGATGTCAACCACATGCAAAAGAATATCTGCCTCGCGCACTTCATCCAGTGTGCTTTTAAAGCTTTCCACCAGGTGGTGTGGCAATTTGCGGATAAAGCCCACCGTGTCGCTTAAAAGAAACGGCGTGGTTTCAAAGACCACTTTTCGGGTGGTGGTATCCAGCGTGGCAAAAAGTTTGTTTTCGGCAAATACATCACTTTTGCTCACCAGGTTCATAATGGTTGACTTGCCCACATTGGTATAGCCAACAAGTGCTACGCGAATGAATTCACCGCGATCTTTTCGTTGTGTAAAAGACTGCTTATCAATTTCCGCCAGGCGCTTTTTTAATAGTGAAATTTTATCTTTTACTATACGGCGGTCTGTTTCAATTTCTGTTTCTCCGGGGCCGCGTGTGCCAATGCCGCCGCCCTGCCGCTCTAGGTGGCTCCACATACCTTTCAGGCGTGGCAGCAGGTATTGATATTGTGCAAGCTCCACCTGGGTTTTGGCCTGCGCCGTTTTGGCCCTGCGGGCAAATATGTCCAGTATAAGATCAGATCGGTCAATGGTTTTTACTCTCAGTTCTTTTTCTATATTGGTAATTTGCGAGCCCGTCAGTTCATCATCAAAAATCGCTAGTGTTACATCCCTGCCATTAATATAATCTTTTATTTCTTCCAGTTTTCCTTTGCCAACGAATGTGCGGCTATCGGGGTGCGGCAGTTTTTGCATAAATCTCTTTATAGCTATGGCTCCTGCGGTTTCTGCCAAAAAAGCAAGTTCATCCAGGTATTCCTGCACATGGAATTCGGTTTGCTCCTTATATACCAATCCTACCAGCACGGCTCTTTCTTCCTGCTGTACAATGTTTTTCTTATCAATCACGCGTGTAGATTATTAATAAACAAAAATAGAAAAATAAAAAGCGAACGCTACATTCTGCCGTTCGCTTTTTATTAGTTTGTTGGTTGATGGTCTACTGCACATTGCCCAATAGCATTCCAACCGTACAAGTGAGTGACACAACGATGCTTAATAGTAGCACTACCGCCGGTTACAAAAAAGTTATGAGTAATGAGTAGTGAGTTTTGAGTGAGATCTAAAGCATTTCAAATCTCAAATACACTATAATCCGCTTATTACCAACCCTATTGAATAAGGATTAATTACCGGGCCCATGCCATCTTTAAATAAGCCTGTGAACTGATAGTCGAAATGAACTCCCAAAAATCCGTAACCCAGCCTGAGGGTGCCGGCTGCTTTTGCGGAGTTAAAATAACGTCTGGAACTTTCTTTTTCAATGTAGTTATTAATATTCTGGCCATCGGAGTTTAGCATGTTCTTACCCTTTGTGTGAGCGTTTACCAAAAGCCCCACTTTCAGTCCCACCGCGGCTTTCCAGCTTTTATTGGTGTTTTCGGGATTGCTTACATAGCGCATTTCCAATGGTATTTCAAGGTAGTTGGTTGAAAGCTTGAATTTCTTGAAATGATTTGTTTCCGATTTATCCGGAAATGAGATGGACGAACCGGTGCCGGTTATATCTACTTCCTGTTTGTCGAAGTAAATGTTGCTGCTTCCCAGGCCCACACCGGCGCCAATGCTAAAGCGCGGGTCTGCTTTAAAAGGCAGATCGTACATAATATACAAATTGAAATGGCGGCTAAACCCTTTTGTTTGAATACTGTCGGTTTTGCCGTTCCAGCCATCGTAGCCCAATTGTAGCATAAAATGATCATTGGCGCGGTTGCCAAGGGATACTTTACTCCAGTCTTTTTTTGTGGAACTTTTTTTTGTTGCAGATGGCGTTTCGGTTTGCGCAAATGTCACGTTTACAAGGGTAAAAGCCAATGCTGCCAGTACAATTTTTTTCATATTAATATAAAAGTAGGCAAATGTATTTTTTTTTATGTTTGAAAGCGTAAACCTCCAATGTTAAAGTGTTAAAAACGCTACAAATTAGAAAAGGTTCCAGTAAATGATCTGGAACCTTTGTGGGCCCACCTGGGCTCGAACCAGGGACCCCCTGATTATGAGTCAGGTGCTCTAACCGGCTGAGCTATAGGCCCTCTAGAGCTCGCCGCTCTAAATGAGCGGCAAAAATATAAAAAAAACCAACCCATCCAAGAAATACTTCGGTTTTTATTAAAAAGAATTATCATGGTCTTTTCATAAATATTTTCTTACAACCTATAAAAGATATAATTGCAAATACATAATAATGTTTTTTATAAAAAGTAAAACAAACAATCCTCTCTTGTTGTATGTATAATAGTATACTGCCGGTAATTGATTTGATATCCGTTGAATTGTAAAGGTTGGTTATAAACTGATTTTATGTGGTGATTGTGTAAGCCCAAATTTTTGTAATAGAATATAGTTTGGAATTTTTTTTTGGGAATCAACATTAGAACCTTGATTGGGCATTGGTTGCGACGCTCCGTTCATCTGTTGAATATCTATTTGGCTATAAAAAATTTCTACTCCAAAATTTGGGATAAATACTCTGATCATTTATTCATTTAAAATCTTTTATATGACAACATCCCAAAACTCATCCATAATACCGGAAAAATGTAAACTGATATTGTAGTTGAATTAGTAAAAAAATGTTAGCGACATTTTTCATGAGATAGCAAATGAATCTTGTTGCAGAATTGTTATTGACCTCACCTTCAAATGGAAAGTATGAAAAAAAAACAACTCATCCGGGTTTACCACCAGAAAACCGGTACAAACTGCGTTATGAAAGTATTAATTGTTGTTCTTATTTTATTTAATTATTTGCAAGTTTCTGCGTCAGATCTTTCACGACCTGTTCGCATAACAGGAACAGTCACCTCATCTGTAGGTTCGCCACTGCCGGGAGTTTCAGTTACCGTTAAGGGGAAAAATACCGGCACAGCTACAGATGGCAACGGTCATTTTGTATTGAATAATGTTGAAGAAAGCGATGTGCTCATTTTCAGCTCTGTGGGCTTCGAATCGCAGGAAGTGCCTGTAGCCGGCAAAGCCGTTATTGATGTGGTGCTGCAATCTTCCAATAAGGAGCTCGACCAGGTAATAGTAGTGGGTTATGGTACGGCAAGAAAAAGAGATGTTACCGGATCTGTTATCAACATAAAAGGAGATGAGCTGGCCAAACAACCGGTGTTAACAGCCACGCAGGCACTGCAAGGGAAGGCAGCCGGCGTGCAAATTATCAGTTCGGGATCGCCCAATTCCAATCCTGCTGTGCGCATTCGCGGTACGGGATCAATGCTTGCAGGCGTAAACCCATTATACGTGGTAGATGGCGTAATTACGGATGATATTACCAATATCAACAACTCCGACATTGTTTCGATGGATGTATTGAAAGACGCGTCTTCCACCGCCATATATGGTGTTCGCGCGGCAAACGGCGTTATTATTATTACCACAAAAAAAGGACGTTCGGGAAAAATGCAGATATCTTACGATGGTTCTGTGGGTGTAAAGGAAGCAGCGCATCTTGTAAATATGGCCGGTGCTCACCAATATGTAGGATACCTGAATGAAGCCAGCCGTTATTATGGCAGCAGCGACAATATTGTGGATACCACCATTTTGAACAATGGTTATAATACCGATTGGTACGATGAAGTTTTACGTCGCTCATTGCAACAAAACAATAATATTTCTATATCCGGCGGAAGTGAAAAGATCAATTATTTTTTAAGTTTAGGATATTTAGTTGATAATGGAATTATTCGTAATAATGATTTCAAACGTTTTACCCTGCGGTCAAATAACGAATACAAGATCAGTAGTAAGCTAAAGCTGACTACGCTTATTTCATTTGCCAACGGCATACTGGATGATGTGGACCTGAACGCGGCTTACGCGAATGCCTACCGCGCTGCGCCTGTTATTCCCGCTATGGTAAATGGCAAGTACGGCAACACATCCGCTTTTCAAAATGTTGGAAATCCGTTGCTGAATGTCAATAAAAATTATAACCGGGGAAATGACAACCGTTTACAGGGAGCCGCTACACTGGAATATAAGCCGGTAAGCTGGTTAACGCTTTCCTCTAACTTGGGAACGGATATTGATTTTTACAAAAACACCCGTTACTACTATCAGTATTTTGCAGATGGCAACACTTTTATAGAAGGTGGAGGAAACCAGCAGCAACCTCGCAGCCAGTTGGAAATTACCAAAAATGAATCTACAAGATGGATTTGGGATAATACTGCAACCGCTGCAAAAACTTTTGGTAAGCATGAAGTGAAACTGATGGTAGGAACCACTGCCGAACAGTTTACTTTCGACCGCGAATGGGGTCAACGTCTTGATGTGCCGGAAGCCCGAAACCAATGGTACTTAAACACAGGAACAGACTCAACCGCCCGTAATGCAGGGGGTGGCGATAAGTGGGCTCGCAATTCTTACATAGGCAGATTGAACTATGATTATGATGGTCGTTATTTACTCACAGCTACGTTCAGGGCAGATGGCAGTTCGCGTTTCCCTTCAGATAAACGCTGGGGGTATTTCCCATCTGTTGGCCTGGGTTGGAACATTGCCAGCGAAAAATTTATGGCCAATCAAAAAACATTTGATTACCTGAAGTTACGTGCAAGCTGGGGAAAGGTGGGGAACGACAATATTCCCACATCGCAGTACCTGATATTAGCCACTACCAACCTGCCTTATGCCCGCCTGGGAAATGGAATTGCTTTTCGTGATATTACCGATCCTAATCTTACATGGGAAACTACGGACGAATACGATATAGGTATTGACTTTTCGGTACTGGACAGGCGACTGACCGGAACGATCGATCTATACAAAAAAGAAGTAAAAAATGCGCTCATCAATGTAAATATTTCCGCCGCGCTGGGCGACCAGAACAGCCAATACCTTACCAACGCCGCATCAATTGAAAATAAAGGTGTTGAATTAGGGCTTAACTGGAGTGATAAAATTGGTAAAGACTGGACCTACTATATTAATGGTAATGTTTCCTTCAATCAAAATAAAGTAACAGGTTTAGGACATGGACAGCCATTGGTTGACGGAAATCTTGCCGGCCAGGGATATGTTACATTATCTCCAAACGGGCAGCCTATTGGTAGTTATTACGTGTATAAGGTGTCAGGCATTTTCCAAAGTCAGGATGAAATTGATAATTATAAGAATAAAGATGGTGTTACAATTCAGCCGGACGCAAGACCGGGCGATTTTAAGTATGAAAATGCTGATGGCAATGGTACAATTGATGCAAACGACAGGCAGTTAGTAGGTTCTTACCAGCCTAAAACCATATACGGTATAAATGGAGGTGCAAATTATAAAGCATTTGATTTCAGCTTTGGTACTTACGGTACAGCCGGGGGTAAAATTTACAATGGTAAAAAAGCTTTGCACGCCAACGCCAACCAGTTGGAAAATATTGAAACAAGCGTTGTAACCGGCAGGTGGACGGTTGACAATAAAACTAATAAAGAACCCAGGGCTACTCTAAATCAATGGCCGGGCTCAACCTATTTTGTGGAAAGCGGTAGTTTTTTCAGAATTAATAATATAACACTTGGTTATACATTGCCTGAAAGCATTCTTGAAAAAACAAAGATCATAACCAAGCTGCGTGCTTATGTAACTGTTCAAAACTTAGCCACATTCACCAGGTATTCAGGTTTTACTCCTGAGTTTTCGGCAGTTACCGCACAATCCAGTTCACTTAAAGCAGATCCGCTAAGTGCATCCAACCAAACAAACCTGGGAATTACAAATGCAGGAGTTGATGTCAATACATATCCTACTCCGCGAACATGGGTGTTTGGTATAAACCTTGGCTTTTAAGTTTTTCATTTAAAAAACAGCATTATGAAATCTCGAAATAGCTTAATAATATTTTTCATTGTTGGTATTGTTTGCATAACAGCTATTGGAATAGGCTGTAGCAAAAGTTTTTTGGATGTTCCCGCACAAGGACAGCAAACACCCGAAGAAGTAAAAATAGATCCCAACGCCGCCAACAACCTGGTAATAGGTGTGTATAATGCGCTTTACCTCGGAGGCTTTGGTAACACTACTGTAGGGCTTTTATATGTGCTTACGGTAGATGTAGCTTCAGATGATTCGGATAAAGGAAGTACGGAAAGCGACCAGGGGCAAACCGCCGGCAAGATCGATAACTTTACAGTTGATGCGAATGTGTCCTACCTCGATAATTTATGGCGCGGCCATTATGAAGCTATAGCCCGTGCCAACCAGGCTTTGCAGGTGCTGAATGAATCTACTTTTGATGAAACGCTGAAAAATAAACTGATCGGCGAAACAAGATTTTTACGTGGCTTTTTCTATTTTAATCTTGTTCGTTTGTTTGGTGGAGTGCCGTTAATACTACGTGTTCCAACTTCTGAAGATGTAAACAACGATGAGTTTGTTGTAAAAAAACCTGCAGATAGTATTTACAACGCCATCATAAGCGATTTACAATTTGCTGTAGATCATTTGCCATTGCGCGGCGAATCCGGCGCGGTGGAAGGTCGTGTAAACAAAGGAACAGCGCAGGCTTATCTTGCAAAAGTTTATTTGTACCAAAAAAATTATCAAAAAGCATATGATCTTTCAAAGGAAATAATTAATTCCGGAAAGTTTTCGCTGGTGCCTTATCCGTACTATGCGCAAATTTTCAGAGAAGGTACAGTTAATGGAGTGGGCGGAGTTAATAATACCGAATCAATTTTTGAAGTGCAATCAGCAAACAATGCTTCCTGCAATGCAATTAGCGAATTGTACAGCAACGGTCAGGGGCCGCGTTCTACCAAGGGATGGACGAATACAGTGGATGGTGCCACCTACGCCGGCGATTTGGGTTTTGGATTCAACAATCCTTCACAAAGCCTTGTAAATGCTTATGAACCCGGCGATACGAGAAAGGAAGGCACTATAATTTTTGTGCAGCCTACCGGTGGCGCCAATGCCGGTACCACACTTTGGGATGGCTTTAGAATCCCCACGCAGGATTCGGTACAAAATTCACGCTATAATTATAAAGCATACCACAGTCCGTTTAAGGAATCTCAATCTTGCAACGGACTTAATGATAAAGATCATAAGCCCAAAAATATACGCCTCATGCGTTATGCCGAAGTATTGCTGATAAACGCCGAAGCCGCCTTACAAATAGGCAGTGCAGCCGATGCGGTTACTAACATGCACCTGATTCGTTCACGTGCCGGCCTGCCCGATTTTTCGTCAGTTACAATAGATAGTGTGTGGAAAGAGCGGCGTGTGGAACTTGCTATGGAAAGCGACAGATTTTTTGACCTGGTGCGTACAGGCCGCGCCGCTACAGTGTTAGGGCCGCTGGGTTTTACGCCAAATAAGAATGAAGTGTTTCCTATTCCTCAAAATCAAATTGATTTGGGAGGTGGAAAGCTTACACAAAACCCGGGCTATTAGTGAAGTGTAAAAGATCAAACTAGAAAATAAGCATCGAGTGTATGCAGACATTGATCAACATAATATTTCAACATGGGTGTTTAAAGAGTATGGAAAATTATGGACCCGGCGGTAGTACTACTATTAAGCGGCCGTTGCGTCGCACTCTTGTACTGTTGTATTACTATTGAACGCTTTAGTTTTATACAGCCATACAAGTAAATAAGGGTGTTTTTTAATTAATAATTAATAATTGAGGGGTGAGAACAAAAGCACTCATAACTTATAACTCAAAACTCATAACTCATTACTCGCTCCATAGCATTACTGCCGTACAAGTGAGTGACACAACGATGCTTAATAGTAGCACTACCGCTGATAACAAAAAAATAGCTCATATTCCGACCCGGAGAAGTATAATAACAATAAACTTTAAAAAAGCAGTTATGAAAAGCGTATATACATTTTCGTTAGTATTCATATTGTTTGCGGTTGCCTGCACAAAAGCCGATTATGGCGATGACTTTAAACCATCGCCACCGCCGCCAATTGGCAACTACACTATATCCGACGATGTTGCAAGAGACGCGAGGGTGGCCAAATGGAGCTTTGAGGATAGCTTTACAGATAGTCTTCAACAATTAGCCGGAGCCAACTCTGCCGCCTCATTTGCCGAAGGCTTAAAGGGAAAAGGCTACAAGGGAAATGATGTCAGTTATGTAACATACAAGCAACCCGGCACTATACCTTCGTTGCAGGAGTTTACGGTTTCGTTTTGGATGAATGCCATTCCAATAAATGGCTTGGCAAGGGGTATATTTTCGTTAAATAATAAAACTGATTTTTGGGGTAATCTTGATATTTATCTTGATAATCCCACCAGCCCCGACAGTGCGCATTTTAAAGTGCATATTGGCAGCAATGTAAATGGAGCCAATATCGGTCAGTTTGCTGAAACCTGGATTCCTAAAGCCTTTAATAAATGGATGCACATTGCTATAACCTATAGTGCAAGCACTTCTATTTTTAATATTTATGCTAATTCGCAAGCTTATCCTATAACGGTTGGGGGCCAAAGTAATGTGGTGGGTCCGGTATTATATGCCAACGCCGGTACCAATACAAAGTACGGACCGTTGGATTTTGCGGGTAATAATGCTACCGCTGTAGTGCTTGGTACATGGCAGTTTCAGCCGAATGACCCCGACATAACAAGTACCGGAAGCCAATCGTGGGCTGCGAGTTTTGCCGGTGTGCTGGATGAATTCAGAATATACAACCGCGCTTTAACACCGAACGAAGTGAATGCATTATTCCGCCTTGAAAAGCTGGGACTTTGAGAATGGAGAGTTGAGAGTTGAGAATGCAGTATGAGTGTGATGTGGGAGAAAACAAATGCATTCAATTAAGAAAATAAGTTTGCACTTGAACTGTTAAAAGAATTATTGTGACTACGAATACCTGTTTTGTGCGTTGGACTCCCTTCTCCTTTAGGGAAGGGCCGGGGACGTGGCTTTTAATTATATTTGCCGCATTGCAGGCATTATTATCTTGTTCAAAAGATGACGACGACGACACACCGCCGCCACCTGAGAATTTTACATTCACAAGCATTAATGTAGATGGGAAAACCGGTTCGAATAATTCGAAATTCACCAATGTAAAAACCGCACCTGTTATAAAACTTATATTCACGGCGCCGGTAAGCCTTTCTTCCGCAGCTACAAATATTTCACTAAATGATGGCAGAAGCGCGGGGGTACCTGTTAACATCGCTTATCAAAACAGTATAGACAGTACTACCGTTATAGTACAACCGAAAAATACATTGCAATACATTGCTTCTTATGTACTGAGTGTTTCTTCTTCATTAACATCGCAGCGGGGAACAAAGCTGAACGCGGCATTGCAGTTCTATCTTCATACTACAATAGATTCTACAGACAAATTTCCACGCATTTCCGATAGCGCACTGCTTGACCTTGTGCAACGGCAAACGTTTAAATATTTCTGGGAGTTTGCGCACCCGGTAAGTGGTATGGCCAGGGAAAGAAATACGTCGGGAGATGTTGTAACCACAGGCGGCACGGGTTTTGGTATTATGAGTATGATTGTTGCGGTTAAAAGAAATTTTATAACCAGGACAGATGCCGCTGCTCAAGTACAAAAAATAATTTCATTTTTAAAAACCGCTGATCGCTTCCATGGCGCTTTTCCGCATTGGCTAAATGGCGCTACAGGAAGGGTGCAGCCCTTCAGCACTAAAGATGACGGCGCAGACCTGGTAGAAACATCTTTTCTTATGCAGGGGCTGTTAACGGCGCGGCAATATTTCAGTGAAAACACTCCTGCAGAAACTACTTTGCGAAATGACGTTAACAATTTGTGGCAAGCCGTAGAGTGGGACTGGTTTAGAAAAAACACCGGAGGCGGGCCTGAAAATGTATTGTACTGGCATTGGAGCCCCAATTATCAATGGGATATGAATATGCAAATACGTGGCTGGAATGAAGCGCTGGTCACATATGTGCTAGCGGCATCATCGCCTACGCACAGTGTTCCCAAAATTGTGTACGATAACGGCTGGGCACAAAATGGCGGCATGAGAAATGGTAAAACTTTTTACGGATATCAATTGCCGTTAGGGCCTGATTTGGGCGGGCCTTTGTTTTTTGCTCACTATTCATTTTTGGGTATAAGCCCTTCCGGTTTGTCGGATGTATATGCCAATTATTGGGATCAAAACAGGAATCATTCTCTTATTAATTATAACTACTGTGCCAGTAATCCTGCCGGTTATTACGGCTATAGCACTGCCTGCTGGGGGCTTACCGCCAGCGATGACAACAGGCAGGGTTACCTGGCGCATAGTCCCACAAATGATGATGGTGTAATTTCGCCAACGGCGGCTATTTCTTCTATACCCTATACACCGACCGAATCGTTAAATGCTTTGCGCTTTTTCTATTACACACTCGGCGATAAAATTTGGAAAGATTATGGATTTGTAGATGCTTTTAATTTAAATGATCAGTGGTTTGCAGATTCATTTCTGGCTATTGATCAGGGCCCGCAAATAGTAATGATTGAAAACTACAGAAGCGGTTTGTTGTGGAGTTTATTTATGAGTTGCCCCGAAGTAAAAGCGGGTATGAGTGCATTGGGTTTCCAAGGGCCGCTGTTGTAGTAAAGAAATCAGAATTTCTTTTACTGCTGATTTTTTTGGGACCAGCGGTAGTGGTACTATTAAGCATCGTTGTGTCACTCACTTGTACGACAGGAATGCTATTGAGCGGGCAGTTGGCAGTGTGCAGCAGGCAGTAGAGAGAGATTTGTTTTGGCTTGCAATCAGTGTATAAAGCATTCTCAACTCTCAATTCTCCATTCATCTAGCCCGTGCCTGAATTGATGGCGGAGCCACAAGCTAATCGGTATGTTTGCGTAACGCATGTCGATTAAGAGATAAAAATAGATTTTCAAATTCACCACCCGATTGATTGTTTATAAAGATGAATCTCTCTCACCAATATCATTAATTCTTCATTATTAATTACCCGGCCACTTCAAACAAATCCGCTGCTATACCATCGGCAAATAATTTTCCTTCGTTGGTTAAGCAAATATGGTTGTTGTTCTTTATTACTTTTCCGGAGGAAATGTATTTCTGAACGCCGGTAATAACATTATTATAAGCGGTTTCGCCAAATTGATTTTTTACTTTCCCGGCATCAATGCCTTCAATGGTGCGAAGTGCCGTCATAATGTATTCATTCAACTGCTGCGTGGGGGTTAATATTTCTTTTTCATAAAAATCGTTGCCCGTGTTGATGTGTTTTATGTATAAAGCGTTGTTCGCGATATTCCATTGACGGGAGGCTCTGTTAAATGAATGCGCCGAAGGGCCAAGTCCAATATACTTTTCGCCATGCCAGTATGAAGCGTTGTGCTTACTTCTAAAACCCGGTTTCGCGAAATTGGAAATTTCATAATGTTCATAACCGGCAGCAGCAAGCCATTTCATTAAATCGAGAAATTGTTGTGATTGTATATCGGCGTTTACATCGGGCAGTTTTCTTTTTTCGATCAGCTTGTGCAAAGCGGTGTGTGGTTCTACGGTAAGCGCATAGCATGATAAATGTGGAATGTTTAGCCCAAGAGCTGTTTCCACATTATGTTTCCACTTATCATTGGTAAGTGTAGGTGTGCCATAAATAAGATCGATGGTTATATTATCAAAACCCGCATCTTGAGATAATAATATAGCCTGCTTTGCCTGAGTGGCGTTGTGCGCTCTGTTCATCCATTGCAGGTCTTCTTCATAAAATGATTGAATGCCAATGCTAAGCCGGTTTATTCCGGTCTGCTTCCATATTGAAAGGTTTTCTGAACTAATATCATCAGGATTTGTTTCCAGTGTTATTTCAATATTGTTGCCAATGGAAAAGTTTTTATACAATGTGTTAAAAATACTGTTCAACTCGCTTTGGCTTAACAGGCTGGGCGTGCCGCCGCCAAAATATATTGTTTGAATTTCTTCACTTTCAACATATGAGGAACGTATATCAATTTCCTTCAATAATGCGTTTATATATTCGGTTTTTAGGTGTAAGGTGGTGGAAAAATGAAAATTGCAATAATAGCAGGCTTTTCTGCAAAAGGGAATATGAATATAAATGCCTGCCATATCAATTACTTTTATGAATATTTTTGATTTATAGTTGATGGTTGTTGGTTGTTAGTGGATGGCTGATGGTAAATAGCCTCTATGCTATGCGCAGTATAAATGCGGTTATGAATGTTTCAAATAGCCGAATAGCATTACTACCGTACAAGTGAGTGACACAACGATGCTTAATAGTAGCAATACTGCCGGTACCCAAAGAAAAACATTGCGCAACATAAAGTTTAACAACCAGTAACCAAATTATCAACAACAACTTTAAGATGGCAAAAATACGTGGATATATTATAATGCTGGCTTGTTTGCTGATGGGGTATTGCGGTTCATTGCAGGCGCAATACAGTTTACGTATTATGCCTGTTGATAAAAATGAGCAATCCATAAAGGCTTTGCACTTGCAGGAAAGCTTTGCCAGCCGCCAGGTTTGTATTGATTATGTAAGCGGCCTTCCTCAAAAATTGCAGGAAAAAGGATATGCCGCGGCTTCGATTGACAGCGCTTATTATGATTCTACTTTTGCTGTGGCGTATTTGTTTTTGGGCGAGCAATATCAACTGGCTTATGTAAACCTTGCCACTGCTGATGAAAAATTGATGAGCCAGATTGGTTGGAATGAAAAACTGTTTTTCAACAAGCCACTCAACATTACTCAATTGCAGCAACTGCAAAAAAAAATTCTTGATTACCTGGAGAATAACGGGCATCCGTTTGCTAAAGTGCAATTGGATAGTGTGAGATACGATGGCAATAAATTTTTTGCAACTCTAAAAATCGAGAAAGGCCCGTTGTACAAGATTGACAGTATCCGTGTGGTTGGCAGTGCTAAAATTTCAAATTCTTTTTTACAACATTATTTAGATATAGAAAACGGAAGCGCTTATGATAAAACAAAGCTTCAGAAAATAAGCACGCGAATTGCGGAGCTTCCTTATTTACAAGAATCGCAGCCCTGGGATATGACTATGCTTGCAACAGGATCGGTATTAAATCTATATCTGCAACCGAAGAGAGCCAGCCAGGTAAATGCATTGATCGGGTTGTTGCCATCGAATGATCAACTAACAAGCAACAAAATGCTGATAACCGGCGAGGCGATTATTAACTTGCGAAATGCGCTAGGCAGTGGCGAAACCATTAGCGCAAACTGGCAGCAGTTGCAGGTGAAATCGCCACGGTTGAATTTAGCGTATCTGCAACCGTTTGTATTCAAGAGCCCTTTCGGATTCAATTTTGGTTTTGATCTGTTGAAGAAAGATTCTTCTTACGTCAATATCAATTTTGTGGCAGGAGTGCAGTACACGTTATCCACGTCGCAAACGGGCCGCGTTTTTTTTCAAAGTTTCCGCACGAACCTGCTCGATCTGGACACCTCGGCTATTAAGGCAAGCAAAGCGCTTCCGGATGAAATTGATGAAACCATCAACAACCTTGGTATAGATTATCAATTATCAAGAACAAATTATCGTCTTAATCCCAGGCGGGGAAATGAGCTGCAGGTATTATTGACCGCAGGAACCAGAACGATCAGGAAAAATAATGCTATTGTAAAAATGAGTGATCCTGATTTTTCCTACGCTTCGCTGTACGATACGGTTAAGCTTAACAGTTACCAGTTTAAAATAAAGATTGATGCGGCGCATTATTTTCCCATCCAAAAAAGCTCTACCGTAAAGGTGGCTGCAAATGTGGGCTGGTTGCAAAGTCCGGCAATTTACAGAAACGAGCTTTTCCAAATTGGCGGATATAAGTTGCTGCGTGGGTTTGACGAGGAAAGTATTTATGCATCACGGTATACAGTGGGCACGGTAGAGTATCGGTTTCTGATTGGCATGAATTCATATGTGTTTGCATTTGCCGATGGCGGCTGGGCCGCTAATAAGAGCACTTATGCAGATTACAGCCACACTTATATTGGCGCAGGGCTTGGAATGGCTTTTGAGACCGCTGCCGGTTTGTTCAATATTTCTTTTGCCGCCGGGAAAAGAAACGACTTGAAATTTGATTTAAGACAATCGAAAATACATTTAGGATATGTGATGATGTTTTAATAAGTGGAGAGTGGAGAATGCCGTATGTGTAAGATGTAGAGGAAAACAAAAGCATTCAAAAAAAGAAATAAAGTTATGGCAGGTAATTTCTGATCTTTCCAAAAAATAAACTACCCGTTGCGCATAGTTCGCTGCCCACTTCTTCCCTAACTTTGCCGGGTGAAATATTTTTTACTTCCGTTAGTTATTGCAATTTTTTTTTATCATAATAGTTCGGCTCAGGTACGAACCGATTCGCCTTCACTGCAAAAGCCTGTAAAAACCGATTCAGTAAGGCAAAGATCACAGACTGTAAGACCACAAACTGTTGATTCGATTCAGAAAGTTAACGCTTCAATGCAACAGGCAATTGATACGGCAAAAAAAGATTCTGTCAGCGCTTCACAATTGCAATTGAATAAAATAGAACAAACCGGTTGTATACCTTATAAGGAAATTTTAAAGCAAAATAAATATTTCAATTTTGCGGATAAAGCTACAGCGCCGCTTATACAGGTAAAAAATCATGAACATAAGGAAGAAGCCTTTTATTTATTAGCATTTATAGTGTTGTTCTTCGCATTAATAAGAGCCATGTTCTTTAAATATGTACAAAACCTGTTCACAATAATGTTCAGAGCCACACTAAAGCAAAAGCAGCTTCGTGAGCAGCTTGCACAAACTCCGCTGCCGTCCTTTTTGCTGAATATTTTTTTCGTGATGGTGGCTGCCACATTTGCATCATTTTTATTCAGGTATTATGGATTGTTCGAAAATGTGAATTTCTGGCTCATTGTTTTATATAGCGCTGTTGTTATAAGTGTTATTTATTTATTAAAATTTTTGGGATTAAAATTTATAGGATGGGTTTTTAATTTAAAAAGTACCATCAATTCCTACATTTTTATTGTGTTTTTAATCAATAAATTATTAGCAGTATTCTTAGTGCCTTTAATGATATTAATAGCTTTTCAGGCTGAAAAGGCTGCCGTATGGATTACGGTGTCTTATATTTTGATTAGTATAGCATTGATTTATAGATATCTCGCTTCGTATGGCCCTATACGTAATGAAATAAAAGTGAAACAAGTTCACTTTTTTCTTTACCTTTGCGCATTCGAGATAGCACCTCTTTTGCTGATTTACAAGGTGTTGTTAAATTTTTTCGAAAAAACAGTATAATTTTGCTAAAACCATAGCTAGAAGTCATATGGTAAAAAACGGGGGTAAAGCAGCTACATCTGCAAAAACTGTTCAAAAGATTCTAATCACCCAACCCAGGCCGGAAACTGAGAAGTCGCCCTATTTTGAATTAGAAAGAAAATTTAATGTAGAGTTGGACTTCCATCCATTTATTGTACTGGAAGGTATTCCGGCAAAAGATTTCCGAAAGCAGAAAATTGACATTGCAAGTTATACGGCAGTAATTTTTACAAGCCGCAATGCAATTGATCATTTTTTCAGGATCTGCGAAGAAATGAAATTGAATGTATCGCAGGATACTAAATACTTCTGCATTACAGAAGCCGTTGCTTTGTATTTGCAGAAATTCATACTCTATCGGAAAAGAAAGGTTTTCTACGGCGCGGATGGTTCCAATAAGAGCTTGTTTGATGTAATCAATAAGCACAAGGAAAATGAAAAATTCCTGTATCCATGTTCGGAAAACCAACAGGATAATGACATTGTGAATTGGCTAAAAATGAATAAGTGTGAGTTCGCCACTCCATTTATGTACAGAACTATCAACAGCGATGTAAAGGAAATACTTGCAAAAACCGAGTATGATATCATTTGTTTTTTCACACCGGGAAGTGTAAAAAGCCTGCTTGATAACATGCCAAAATACAAGCAAAACGGTACCAAAATAGGCGCCTTTGGAAATAATACGTATAAGGCATTGGAAGAAGCAGGATTAACAATGCATATAAAAGCGCCCCAACCTCAAACACCTTCAATGGTAGCCGCATTGGATCAATACCTTACATCCATTAATGCGGAAAAATAAACCGTCAACTTTTTTAACTGATATAATTAAAGGCAACCGAAAGGTTGCTTTTTTATTTACCCGCACTTGAATTTTGAAATAGTTTTTATTTATGGAACCGGCGGTAGTGCTACTATTGAGCTCCGGTTGTGTCACTCACTTGTGCGGTAGTAATGCTATTCAACAAGTTATGAGTTATGAGTTTTGAGTAATGAGTGTTTTTGTTTTTGCCTGCAATCAGTGTATACAGCATTCTCAATTCTCCACTCTCAATTCTCCATTCAAAAAGCACTTTCAACTCTCCGGTATTTCATATGGATTTTCTAAAAAAAATAAGAAATGTAAAACAAATTTCAACTTGTAATTGGTGCAAACGGTTGCGTGAAGCCTCGCCGGTATTGATCGATAACTTTATCATAACGTATTAAACTATACGCTGCTTAAATCTTGTCCATGAATGTTTTGGATTGCTGAATAGAATTACTACAGTACAAGTGAGTGACACAACGGAAGCTTAATAGTAGCAATGCAGTTGGTCTCAAAAGAAATCAATGTAAATATTATACTGCTCAGGTTTACAAAAGTAAAGCACTTTTCGCTTAAGGCGATGACAGAAGTGTGATGTAAGGTTTATTATTTTATATGCTTCCTCGTTTTTGATGTTGCTATTTAACATGTAAACAAATTATATGACTAAACATTTACTCTCATTTTTCCTGGTATCCTGCATGTGTTTTTTTGTGAAGGCGCAGGAGCCTTTTATTTTTAAAGGAATTGTAACAGATGCATCTAATAAACCTCTTGTGGGTGCTTCTGTACGTGAGTCTTCAAAAAATGGCACATTGACAGATGTAAACGGACGATTTCAACTTAGGGTGAAATCGGAAAATACTGTTTTTGAAATAAGCTATGTTGGTTACGTTACCCAAAAGGTTAAATACAATAATAAAGATGTGGTTGTAGTACTTAAAGAATCTCCAAAGTCTTCATTGGATGAAGTAGTGGTGGTGGGTGTTCAGCGGCAAAGCAGAAAAGCTACTACCACGGCCATTTCAAGTGTGTCGGGCAAGGTATTGGAAAATATGCCGGCAGCCAGCGCCGATATATTATTGCAGGGGCGTGTGGCGGGTCTGAATGTGCAGGTTACTTCGGCTGAACCCGGTGTGGCGCCAACGGTGGTTGTAAGAGGTAATTCCCGTGTGAATACCGGTATAGGCGATAATACTTATGTGTCGGAGGCGCAGGCGATGAGTGGTCCTTTATACATTATTGATGGAATACCGGTGAATCCTGAGGATATAAACGGCGATTCTTATACTACAGGAACCAATTACCTGGCGGGCATTAACATTAATGATATAGAAAGCGTGGATGTGCAAAAGGATGCCGCTGCCACTGCCGCCTGGGGATCGAGGGGAGCAAATGGTGTTATATACATTAAAACGAAAAGAGGCAAATCTGCTGTTCCTGAGTTTAGAGTGAATGCTTATTATGGCATGGTTAGTAAGCCGAAGCTAATTAAGACTTATACCGGATCGGAGGAAAGAAGGTTGAAAATGAGTATACTTGACCAATATGCTTCTATGGCTAAGCAGGATCAATTGAACAACCTTCCTCAATTGCTTACAGACAGCCTTAATCCTCATTTTAATAATGCAACCGACTGGCAGGGGCTTTTTTATCAAACAGGGAGAATCGGCAATATAGATGGAACGGTATCCGGGGCTAACGATCTGGTTAATTACCGTGTTAATATGAACTATTATGATGATAAAGGAATTATCAGGCAGTATGGACTAAAACGTTATTCATTAAGGGGCAATTTTGATCTTAAAATAACGCCAAAGTTAAATACGCAATTGATAGTAGGATTTTCTAAGAATGACAAAAGCAGCGGGAAAAAATTTTACAATACGGATAACAACACACCATTCTCCGGATCATCGCAACCAACATCATTTTTTCTGCTAAATGAATTTGATTCCTCAACTTTTACTGGTGTAAATAGTAAGGTAAGAAATAAGCATATAACTGATTATTACACAATTTCCGCCACAGTAAATTATGCCATCAGGCACGATTTAAGATATACTTTCCAGGGGTCGATGAATCAGACTGTTTCGAATGTTGATTATTTCTCTCCATCAAATATTGATGCAATTATAGTTGGTAATTCTGATGCTTTTAACAAGCCTGCCGTGCAGCCATCTTATGCAGAGAGCGACAGAAGAAATTATACTACCTATTTCATGTCGAATAATGTGAACTATGCCAAGAAACTGTTTTCCGGTAAAAACGGAACGCACAACCTGGTAATTACGGCTGCCCAGCAATTTACCAGCGATGTGAGTTCCGGAAACTCTGCGGCGGGCTATAATGTGCCTTCAAACGATATAAGTGTAGTAACAGGAATTCCGCAGACGGATTTATCTGCCAGTTCTTATTACTCCAAAGACGGCCTGCTTTCAATTATGGGCCAGGTGCAATATGATTATAACAAAAAATATCTTTTGTATCTGTCATATCGCGGCGATGCGTCCTCTCGCTTTGGTAAAGATTCCAAATGGGGATATTTTCCCGCTATTGGTACAGGCTGGCTGGTTTCAGATGAGAAATTCATGCAGAACCTGAAAGAAAGGAATATTATAAATTATTTGAAAATACGTGCAACCTGGGGCATTTCAGGATCACAATCCGGCGATTTTTACGCTCCATATAACTCGTATATTGTTCCGGGAACATACGATGGAAATGCGGCTATACAGCCAAGTTATAATAACGGGTTAACTAAAGATGACCTTACCTGGGCCAGAACGGAACAGAAAAATCTTGGTATAGATGTATATTTTCTTAACAGCAGAATTAATGTCACAGCCGATATTTATGATAAAATATCAAAAGATGATTACTACAATTTCATGCTTCCGTTTTATACCGGATTTTCTAAAATATCATTTAATGCGCATGATTTGTGGGTAAGCAATCGCGGTGTTGATCTTTCTATTAATACAAGGAATTTATCGAATGCCAGCAAACTGCAGTGGAATACTCAGTTGGTATTGTCATATAACAAAAATGCCATTGCCAGGTTACCTAACAACAACCGCACTTTTGTGGTAAATGATGGTTATGGTTATGCCAGATTGTTTGCGGTGGGCCAGCCCATTTATGAATTGTACCAGATGAAGTATGAGGGCGTGTACAACAATTCAAATGAAATCCCTTTTAATCCGCTTACCGGGAAAGCGATAACTTATTTCAAAGGAAGCCACAAAGTACAGCCGGGTGACCCTATTTGGGAAGATGTGAACGGTGATTATGATGTGTGGACTGATGAGGATAATGGTGATCAGTATGGCGACCGTATTCCTATGGGTAATCCCAATCCGAAATTTACGGGAGGGCTTACAAATGATTTTACATACAAAAACTTTTCTTTAACCATCTTTTGCACTTTTACCTGGAAAAGAACAGTGGTAAACACCTTCCAGCAACAACAGTTTAACAACTTTGGCGGAAGCCTTGAAAAGTTTGCAAACCGGAGATTACCCATACTGGATGGTATTGATTATTGGACTCCGGAAAAAGCCAAAGATCCCGGCTATGCTGCCAATTTCCCCGCTATCAATCCTTTTGCAGGTTATTATAGCCAGTTCTGGCCATTTTCAAGTATGTGGAATGTGGATGGAAGCTATTTTAAAGTGAAGACAGTAATATTAGGGTATCAATTACCCCTCGCTATTTCCAAAAGATTATTTCTGAAAAATGTAAGGGCTTATGCAATGTTTGATAATCTGCTAATACTAAAGAACAAAAACAATACAATGCCTGATCCCGAATCAGTTAATCAGCTTGGTGTTTATTCCGGAGGGCTGTATCCACAACCACGCAAATTCACTTTTGGCCTCGACATCCAATTCTAACAACACAAAAAAAAGACTAAAATGAATAGGCAAAACTATTTTATAAAAAATGTTTTTTGGGTGCTGTGTATCTTTATACTGATAGGCACATCCTGCAATAAACAAATTAATACGGCACCAATTGGGTCAACTTATAGTGAAGAGTTCTGGAAATCGGAGCATGCGGTTGACCAGGCGACATTAGACCTGTACGGGCAATTGCGTTCGTGCTTAAGAGCCGATGCGTCTCATTTTATTTTTGGCGACTTGGCTTCAGGGGTATTTGCACCTGCGCACTCTGAATGGAAACTGTCTTCTATAACACCTCAGAAGAAATTTAATTTTTCTTATGTTCCGTATTTGGGTGGGTCACTACATAACTGGAGCCGTTTTTATCAATTGGTAGCTCAGTCTAATTTAATATTACAGGAAGTGCCCAAAATGCCTGCATCGCTATTTCAATCCAAAGATACCAGGAATGAGTTTTTGGGTGAAGCTTTATTTATGAGGGCCTTTGCTTATTTCTATATGATCCGGGTTTGGGGAGATCCTGTTTACGTAACCAAAACATTTGACGGGGCTGATTATGGTAATATTCCACCCATCCCGCGCACTGCGGAAAATGAGGTACTCGACAGTTGTTTGAGGGACTTGAGAATGGCAGTAAACTATTTATCCGATCCGTCAGATAATCCTGTAAGAGCTAATAAAGATGGTGGTTATGCGCTAATGGCTCATATTTTTGCCTGGCAACACAAGTATGACAGCGCACATGTGTATTGCCAGAAGGTTATTAATAGTGGCAAATATAGCCTTGAGCCAATGGCCACATATTCCAATATCTGGAATAGTAAAGGATCAGCAGAAAACATCTTTGTTATATCAATGCTGTATGCAGAAAACGATCCGAATTTTAAAAATGATAACTCATGGGCAGAAGCTAAATTCGGTTTCTTTGGCACATTTTTAAAAGACGCATTAGTCGATGACAGGAAAGCCAGTTGCTGGGTAGCTACTAAAGAAGGACAAATAAGCTGGCTTTATGAGGACACTACCAATGATGCACGTTTTAAGGCAATATTGATGGATGTTTCGGCAAGCGGGGGCGATGGGGAAGGGTATCTGCTAACCAAGTATAGTGATTTTATCTACCAGTCGCCTGACTCCAAGGCATATCCCTATCTCAATAATAATCTTGTATTGTTCCGCCTGTCTGATATTATTTTATTAGATGCAGAAGCGCTTGCCAATCTTGAAGATCTGGAAGGTGCCAGAGCTTTGCTTGCTATGACGGAAGATCGTGCAGGGATAGATCATTATAAGACCATTGGTAATACGTATAATATGCGTGATGAAATTGTAATGGAACGGGGAAGGGAGTTGATTGGCGAAGGCCAGTTTTTTTACGATCTGATCCGTACAGAAAAAGTACAAAGCCTGCTGGAAAGAAGACTTGAATATACTCCTGATAGAATTTTGAATAAAGGATATTACTGGCCGATTAATATGAAAAGCTTATTTCCGTACGACAATCTGCTCACACAAAACCCATATTGGGCCAAGTATAACTAAATCTAACCAGATAACTAAAAAAGTTTTGGAATGAAAACAGCAATTTCAATTATACTGATAACGATTATATTTCTTCCGTTTGTATCCTGTAAAAAAAACAATTACATAGTAGGAGGAATTGTGCAAGACACTAATATGTATAAGCAAACCAGCACTTATGATGTGTTGAATAGTATTCCTGGTTTCGATACGCTTGTCCAGTTGATAGATGCTGCCGGTTTCAAGGACAAAATCAATGCCAATGGTACTACCTTTTTCGCTCCAGCAAACGGGGCGATTTATAAATATTTATCAAAACGAACTCTATTTGTACAGCATACCTATGACCAATATGCGCAGTTTGGTCTCGACTCACTAATCTATTATATTAAAAATAATAAAGATGGCACTCGCGATTCTCTGTTAATGTATCTGATCAATAAGCCGTTGACATATGATGTGTTGACGGTGGCAGGAGTAGCTTATCCTACCCAATTGGCAAATGACACTGCTGTAGTATCATACGAATATACTTATGACCCTTACAGAGGTTATAGCTCACAGGTGTCCACTATTCCACAACTGGTTTATTATACTCACTTATGGGCGCATTATGATATTGATCCTTCCAATAAAATTGGCGATGTGCCGGCAGAGGTGGGAACTCATACCCTGGTGCAAACATCCGGTATAAAAACTCAAAATGGAATTTTGAATGTGCTCCATAAAGCAAGCCATATATTATTTTTTAGAAAGTAATAAGAAAAAGAAAGATAACATAATCAGTTTCGTTTTTTAATCGGTTTAAAAAAATAAAGAATTGCTCACCATGAAAAGGATTGAGAATAAAATTAAAAATATCTGTATAACAGTAATGGCTATCCTTATTTTTACGCCAGGCTGTACTAAATATCAAAATGGGTTTATAAGTTCCACAATGCAATATGCTATTAGCACATTTACTATTAAAAAAGGGTCTACCGCTTCTTCAAATTCACTGGTATCAGATGGTTCAAGTATTCCCTTAAAAGTAAAATGGACACACATATATGATGAAAGCGGAAAGATTGTGGATACGCTCTTTAGTAAAACATATCCGGTTGATGTATGGACTGCGGTATATGATTCAAAAACAGATACTTCGTATGCTACAGTTATGAAAAAACGCGCCACACAGGATCTTCCGCCTATTGTAGTAAACGAGACTAGCGGAGTTATTCAGGCAAATGCCGCTACTTATTATCTGCCCGTTGGTAAATATATGATGGACCTTGAAGTCACCAATATTGCAGGCACACAGGAACTGAAAAAAGCTATGACGCTTGATATTATTGATGGCGAAACATTTGAAACTACTCCGGAACCGGGTTCTTACAGTTTGTCCATGCTAATTGCCAATACAGCATCCGGGGCGCCATTTGGTGCTCTTTATAACGGCAATAACAATCCTTTTGTAACGGAGACCATTACAAGAGTTGCCGATACGCCTAACGCGGTTACTATAAAAATTACAGACAAAAATGGAGTGGTTTTCAGTCCCGCTAATAATGAAATTATGAAAAGGCCAAATTCAGGATTAAATCCGAAACCGCCGTATCTTCAAAATTTGCAGGATTATGCGCCTGATACTTTTAAGGCCCTGGATACGGCAATGTATTTGAATTATCCTCTAGTGCCATTTCCCATTGAGAGCCTGGGAAATGGATATAATATGTATTACAGGCTTCCCACGAAGTTTGTACACATAGACAGCACTACCAAAGGATGGAGTGGAAACCCCGCCGGAAATTTATATAAAGGAACCTCAGATCCCAACTTTTTAGGCTATTTCAAAGATGATCTATATGATTATTCTTTAAGAATACCCATGCGGGTGCTGGTTCCCGGGGCATATTTCTTGAATATAAAACTATTGAATGTTACTCACAGGTAAGTTAAGGAACTGTTTGTAAGATTATTAATCAGGTCATCAATATAAGACGTATTTTTATTATGAGCCCGGCGGCATTGCTACTATTGAACTTTTGTTGCGTCGCACTCTTCAACGGTTTGTTCGCTATTGTGCATTATGCAGAAGTATGTCCTGTTTGCCGGCCTGGTTGATATTTGAGAAGTTTATTTTTGCAGCCAAATGTTGCCATGAAAAAATACAGTACAAGTGAGTGACACAACGATGATGCCATGAAAAACCACAGCCGGTATAACAATTATAAGCTGTGGTATTCATGAAGACAAAAATAGAAAAACAACGACCTTGGTACATACCTTTGCCTATATATCTAAGTTCAAACAGATTCAAAAGGAATCATTTAAAATCATCAATATGAAAACAATTCTTGCAGGTATCATCCTCTGCATTGCTACACTCACTGCCACATCTCAAACTACCTGCCCCAAGTGGGGGCCATATGTAGGCACCAACAATATGAAAAAGGAATCGGGTGTTTTAATGATGGCCGATGTAATGTTTCCGTCAAATGGAATAGCGCCTTATACTTACGCGTGTTCTATCCAGTTTGGAATAGGAAAGAGTGGTGGATATTGCGGCATACAACAGGCCGGATTGAATGAAAAGCGAAAAGGCAATAATATTTTTTCGATATGGGATTTTCCCAATAAGATACAAATAGTGGCGGGATATAAAGATAAAGAAACCTATGTATCAGGTTTTGGCGGCGAAGGTACCGGATTGCATTCTCACAACGATTTTGGCTGGCTTCCGGATAGATGGTACACAAATATTGTTCGCTGCTGGAACAACGGCCTTGATACACTTACGCGTGTCGGCTACTGGATGTATGATCACGCACAAAACAAATGGAAGCATTATGTAACTTTTGATATACCTGAAACAAACGCGAAACTGCATGGCGATATCGGCAGTTTTCTTGAAAATTTTGCTGATCAAAAGAAACGCACCCGCGTTGGAAATTACAAAAGCTATTGGATGCTGAAAGAAAACGGAGAGTGGTTGCATCCTGATACGTTGGTAGCTTCTGCCGGTACCGGTTCCTGGCTGGCCAAAAAGCTGGGCGATGACGGGGTACAGCTAAGTTCCTGCGGCACCCAAACCGGCCCGGATAAGTATAAGTTCGCGGTTAAGATGCCTGCGAAGCCTACCATTATAAGCACTCCGGCAATATACGATCTGGGTGCATACTATAGTAAGAACGCCCATACGGTGCATGTAACATGGACGATAACCGATGAGCAAATGCCACAGTTGGGTTATAAGGTTGCATTGTATAATAATGCCGCCTGCACAGGAACGCCTTTGGCCGAAAGCTACGGAATAGATCCCCAATTGACCATGGTGGATTTACATGTGCAGGGCATCGAACTCAAGAATCAGAATTATTATGTCACATTACAGATCACGGATATTTTTAACCAGGTATCGCCGGTAAAGATTTTTGAATTGCACGATTTGCGTCCTTAATACAGCCTTGAGAGCATGTAGTTGTTTTTTAATGCGTCTGAAAAATCAAAGTGTAGCCCTCGCCTAATCAGGGCTATACTTTTTTAAACCGGCATAATCAAATTTGTCATGCAACATGTAATAGTATTTTATTTATGGAACCGGCGGTAGTGCTACTATTGGGCTCCGGTTGTGTCACTCACTTCAACAGCATCAATGAACTGAACGAAATGTTATTACCTAACTTGCATGTTGCTTCTTAAATATTTTTGTCAAATTATTATTTACTGATCAATAGTTTATGATGAAAAACATTTTAATAATCACAATTATTTTTAGCAGCATATCATGCTACAGCCAGGCTCAACAACTTGCCTATGGTGTTTGTAACGATTGCTGGCAGAGGGATTCGTTAGGAAATCATAGAGTAGTTATGCAATTTTCCGGAAGCGGAAATGTTGCACATGCCATCATTCCCTGGCGCCGCAACGATGATAATCCTCAGGAAAAAAGGATCATACTTCAAGATGCAAAAACAAAGAAAAAAATATTAAATGTAGATATTCTCAGCTTAAACCGGGAGAAGGCAGAAGTGTATTTTCAACCAGTTTCGGGCAAAGGAGAATATTATTTATACTATCTGCCATATGTAAACGAAGGCAGTAGCAATTACCCCAAAGGTATTTACCAAAAACCAGAGCATACCGCTTCAGCGGAATGGCTGAACTCGTTAGTGAAAACAACTCCTGTAAATGTGAATGTATTGCGCATGGAAGCTGTCGATTCATTCGATACTTTTTTCCCAATGGAGGTAATTGCGACGAAAAGCGAAACGGAATCGCTGAAAACGAAACATGCGGGAAAATCATTTATTGTTTTTCCTGAAGACCGTTTGCATCCTATAAGAATGAAAAATGACCTGCCCTTGCGGTGGATTCGGAAAGGATCACAGAATTTCTTTAATGGAGATGCTTGTAAAGGCGAACATTATTCGTTTCAGCTTGGAGTGTATGCGCTTAAAAACCTGCAAGATGTTAAAGTACAATTCACAGGCTTAAAGAGTTCCGGTGGCAGGGAAATAAGTTCAAAGAATATAAGTTGTATCAATACCAATGGCATTGCTTACGACGGCAAGCCGTTTGTGTCGGTAGTGAATGTTAATGAAAATTCCACACAGCCTTTATGGTGTACGGTAGATGTGCCAAAAGATATTCCCGCAGGCATTTATAAAGGTAAGGCCGTGGTGAGTGCCCAAAATGAGGATGGCGCAATTATTAATATTACGGTAAGGGTAAACAACAAAGTGCTTGAAGATGGAGGAGTAGGCGAACCCTGGAAACAAACACGATTGCAATGGCTCAATTCCACACTTGCTCAGAATAACGAGGTAATAAAACCATATATTCCGTTACAAACTTCAGGTGATACAATGGTGAGCCTGCTTGGTAGAAAAATTATTATTAACAATGACGGGTTCCCAAAACAGATTCAAACTTTTTTTACAAAGGAAATGACTGGTTATAAAGATTCTCCCGAAAATCTTTTGACCGGGCCTATTCATTTCTATTTCACAAAAAGATCAGACGAAAAGAATATCGATTTAAAGCCTTCCGGAATCACATTTACAGAACGCTCGCCGGGAACTGTAAAATGGAATTCTTTGTTGACTTCAGATGCCCTGGAAGTAAATGTAGGAGCATCTTTAGAGTTTGATGGATTTTTAGCCTACACGGTAAAAGTTACGGCTTTAAAGGACATCGATTTTTCTGATATTGAAATGCATATCCCGTTTAAGAAAGAGACGGCTTCTTATATGATGGGCTTGGGACACAAAGGCGGCTACAGACCACCACAGTTTGAATGGAAATGGGATGTGGCTCAAAAAAACCAGGACGGAGCGTGGATAGGAAATGTAAATGCCGGGTTGCAATTTTCGCTGCGGGATGAAAAATATGTGCGTCCGCTGAATACAAATTTTTATTTGCAAAAACCATTGCTTTTGCCGGCATCATGGGGCAATGAAAATAAAGGAGGCATAACAATTGAAAATAAAAATGCGTCAACACTTGTAAATGCTTACAGCGGTTTTCGAACTATGAAAAAAGGTGACGTGCTTTATTATAATTTCAATTTATTGATAACGCCATTTCACCCCATAAATACAGATTTTCAATGGGAAACAAGGTTTTACCACAGGTATAACAGCATCGATTCAATTAAACAAACAGGCGCAACGGTTATTAATATACATCATGCCACGCCTGTAAATCCCTGGATAAATTATCCGTTTATAGAGTGGAAAAAATTAAAAAATTATGTGGACGAAGCACACCGTAGCGGCTTGAAGGTAAAAATATATAATACAGTGCGTGAATTGTCGAACCACGCTTATGAAACCTTCGCGTTAAGAAGTCTTGGCCATGAAGTATATTCTCCCGGCAAAGGCGGCGGATATAGCTGGCTGCAGGAGCATATTGGTAAAGATTACATAGCTGCGTGGTTCGTACCCGAAATAAGAGATGCCGCGATTATCAATAGTGGAATGAACCGCTGGCATAATTATTACGTGGAAGGAATGAACTGGCTCACCCAAAATGTGGGTATTGACGGAATTTACCTTGATGATGTGGCATTCGACCGTATTACCATGAAGCGTATTAAACGGGTGCTTGTAAAAGACGGACATCCGGGAATTATTGATTTACATTCCGCTAATCAATTCAATAAAAGTGACGGCTTTAACAACAGCGCCAACCTGTACATGGAGCACTTCCCATATCTTAACCGGCTGTGGTTTGGCGAATACTTTGATTATGAAAAAGGTACTCCCGATTTCTACCTCACTGAAGTAAGCGGCATTCCGTTTGGCTTAATGGGCGAAATGCTGCAGGACGGCGGCAATCCCTGGCGTGGCATGATCTATGGCATGACAAACCGGTTGCCATGGAGCGCCGACAGCGATCCGAGGCCAATATGGAAATTGTGGGATGATTTTGGTATGAAAGGCACCGAAATGATAGGCTATTGGAGCGATAATTGCCCTGTTACTACCAATAATGAAAATGTGAAAGCTACTGTTTACAAGAAAAACAAGAAAGCGCTAATTGCTATCGCCAGTTGGGCAAACGAGGATGTGAAAGTGCAACTGAGTATTAATTGGAGTAAATTGGGTATTGATAAAAATAAAGCCTCCATTTACGCTAAGGAAATATCTACGTTTCAGCCTTCTGAAACCTTTGGTATCAACGAAGAAATTCCCGTTAAAAAAGGAAAAGGCTGGCTGTTAATAGTGGAAGAAAAATAATTCGGTAAGCCACTTTAAAAATTCATGATTATAATAAAACAAAGGAACCCGAAGTTTTTTGTTTTTTTATTTATGGAACCGGCGGTAGTGCTACTATGTAGCTTCTGTTGTGTCACTCACTTGTACGGTAGTATTGCTATTGAGCAGTTGGCAGTAGGTAGAGGGCGGTTGGCAGTAGAGAATTCAAAAATCAGAAATCAGTATACACAGGTATCTTACACCTTTAAGGTGTAGGACACCTAACTTACAAGCCTGGATAGTTGCCGGTTACCGGCAACTTACCGCCCTCTGCCTATTGCCCACTTGCTCAATAGCAATACTACCGTACAAGTGAGTGACACAACGATGCTTAATAGTAGCACTACCGCCGGTTCCCAAAAATATATCAAAGTAAATAGCAAAACTGTCCTGAAAATTTTGACTTTTAACTTTTGACTTTATAATAGATTTGCACACACGTAGATATAACTGTTTCAAAAATGAATCAATTCAAACAATTACAGAAGCGCTATAGAGCGTTATTGATATCACAAATCGGATTGGCTATAGTGGCGTTGGTAGTGGTATTGGTTTTGCAAAAGCACATGATTAAAAACCTGCAACTTGACAGGGCATTGCAATTGGTGGCGGTTTTGATGTCGGTTGTGGGAGGATTTGCAGGTGCAAGGATATACAATAGGAAAGTGTTTCAATTAAGAGATAGTAATTTTTCTGCACAAGAGAAAATGAATGCGTTCGCAAAGGTATCAGTTGTCTTCTGGACGTTTCTTGCCGTGCCTGCCCTGGTTTGCGTTATATGCTACATTATTACCGCGAACTTTGCATTCATGGGGCTTTTCGCTGTATTGGTATTTGTTATGGGTTCACAAAATCCTTTCAAAAGCAGGGTAGTGTTATTGCTGAAACTAAGCAAAGAAGAAACTGCCCAACTTGATGGGAGCGGACAAATTTGAGATTTGAAATGCAGTTATTGCTTTAGCGATTTATAGAATGCAGCATTGGGATTCCGGGAAAATCACAGTTCGGAAGCGGGATCCCAAAATACTTTTTTAAAATCTGCCACATGGTCGTTTTCTATTTTTATACCTTCTTTTTCCAATAACTCCTGCATAAGAGTGGGTGTTGCAAAATGATATTTACCGGTTAAATGTCCGAGCCTGTTCACTACACGGTGCGCCGGTACTTTAGGTTTTATGCGGCCTGCGCCATTCATTGCCCAGCCTACCATGCGTGAGGATGATTTTGCGCCAATGCAGGCGGCGATTGCGCCATAAGAGGTAACGCGACCTTTAGGAATTTGCCGCGCTACAGCATACACCAGTTCAAAGAAATTTTCATCTTTATTTCCTGATGGGTTGATAGCTGACAGCTTTTGCCGTATTGGCTGTTTCTTTTTGCCGGTACTCATATTTACGAAGTTCTAAAAGGTTTTCCCGTTTAGGTTCCGGTACGTTTTCATGATCATATGGACAGTGCTTGCAACCGTTGCCGCAACAGTGGCCTCTTTCCAAATGATATTTTTCAGTAAGTACTATAAAGCCTTGTTCGTTATAATAAAAATCAAGGCCTTCAATCAACTTCTTCTTCATACTCTCTTACACGTTCTTGTAATGATTTGTCAATGTTGGATAATGGCTCTGCGGGCAACCGGAATCTAATATAATGAATACGGTTGCTTTGAGCAATATCCAGTTTTTCGTAATGGGTTTTTATTTTTAATTCTTCACGCACATTTTCTTTAGCGTACACATCATCATCTTTTTCAAGCAATTGCAAGTTATACATTTCAATTACCAGTAGCGTGAACTTATATAAAACGGGAGAATCGGTTTTTAAGTGTATAACACCGCCCGGTTTCAAAATTTTTTGATAAAGCCGTAGAAAATTAGGATGCGTAAGCCTTTTTTTTGCACGTGATATGCGCAAATGCGGATCGGGAAAAGTAATCCAGATTTCGCTTACCTCGCCTTCGGCAAAATAATTATTGATCTTATCAATATGCGTACGTAAAAAGGCGGCGTTGGTGAGGTTTTGTTCAATACATTTTTTAGCGCCTATATAAATGCGGTTGCCTTTAAGATCAACGCCTATAAAATTTTGATGTGGGTAAAGGGCAGCCAAGCCTACAGTGTATTCTCCTTTTCCACAAGCCAGCTCAAGAGCAAGTGGATTCTCATTTTTAAAAAACGTTTTCCAATTGCCCTGCATATCCAGTGGATATTGTAATACGTTAGGGAAGGATTTAATAGCTTCAAACCGCTGCAACTTTTTCTGACCCATAAGGGCGCAAATTTAATGAATTTGAGGTTAGATATTAGCCATAGATTACACCGGTATATATCACAGACTGTTGGATGTAATTTTTGCAGCAATTATCTCCTCTGCATGTTGCTTGTTTTTGGGACGGAGAAATATTCTCCGGATTATTCCTTTTTCATCAATTACAAAAGTGGTGCGGTGAAGGCCAATATATTTTCTGCCATATAATTGCTTTTCGCCCCAAACCCCATATTTATCAATAATTATGCGGTCTGTATCTGCAATTAATGAAAAAGGCAGTTGATGTTTTTCTTTGAATTTCAAATGCGATTTTTCATCATCGGGGCTTATGCCCAACACTTCAAAGCCGTGTTGCTTAAGCAAGCCGTAATTATCTCGCAGGTTGCATGATTCAACTGTGCAGGCCGGCGTCAAATCCTGCGGATAAAAGAACAGGATCAACTTCTTCCCTTTATAATCTGAGAGGGAAATTTTTTTGCCATCCTGATCTGTTCCTGTAAATGCGGGTGCTTTTTCTCCTTCTTGTAAATGCGTCATGATTGTGTTTCAAAATTGCACGCAAAGGTAAAGTTATTGAGTTGAGAATTGAGAATGCTTTATACACTGTTGGCAGTAGGCAGTGGGCAGTAGGCGGTTGGCAGTAGAGAATCTGTATTAAACAGGAATGGTTGGGAGTTGCCGTTGTTGCGTGTGTAGGGCGGCTATCGTGCGAAGGCACACCAACAACCAACAATTAACTCGCTCAATAGTATTACTACCGCACAAGTGTGCGACGCAACGTAAGCCCCATCAGGGTTATACCGCTGGTGCCATAATAAAAATTCATGAAATTACATGACTGCAAAATACAGGATTAGTGATTTTATTCCTACATTCGGTATAAACTCACGATACCGTGAACTCTAAAACAATATCATATTTTTCTTCTTTAATTCACTATACCTGCCATGGCAAAGGAGATAAAGTATTGATATGCCTTCACGGTTATGATGAAAACTGTTTTACTTTTAGATCTATTTGCGAAGCGGTTCCCGAATTTATTTCTATTTGTATCGATTTGCCGTATCACGGAAAAACTATTTGGAATGAACATAAAGCAATTACCGGCCTGGATTGGGAAAAAATAATCAACATAATTTTTTTGAGGGAAAAAATATCTTCTGTTCACTTCACATTATTGGGGTATAGTATTGGTGGCCGCATCGCTTTGTCGCTGTACGAACACATGCCGCATAAGGTGGATAAACTGGTACTTTTAGCTGCGGATGGGTTTACTAATAACTACTGGTACTGGCTGGCAACACGTACATATATCGGCAATAAAATTTTCCGGTTTACGGTGGTGAAACCTGTGTGGTTATTGAGGTTGGCCGATTTTTTATTTGCACGGCGAATTATCAATTTTGGTGTTTTAAAACTTGCACGGTTTTATTTAAAAAACAGCGAGCGCCGCAAACAATTGTATTTGCGGTGGACTTGTTTTAGAAAATGTAATCCGCGATTTCGGAAAATAATCCAGGCGGCACACACCTGTCAAACGCCTGTAAGATTGGTTTTCGGAAAGTTTGACCGGCTTATTCTTAAAAGGCATGCTACCAAATTTTGCAAAAGTTTACAACATCTTTGCAAACTCACTGTAATTAGTTCGGGCCACCATTTACTGCGTAGGCAATATGCGGATATACTGGCAGAACAACTGCGCAACTGATATTGCTTTCTTACTTTTGCTATATGTTACTATTTTATGCGTCGATACTTTTGCTTATTCTATATGCTTTTCTTATTGCTTTCTATAATAAAGGCTGGAAGCAGCTTCCAATGTTCCGGAGTAGTGATGTGGAAGGTTTTGAGCCTTCATTAAAAATATCTGTTATCATTCCTGCAAGAAATGAAGAAGAAAATATTGCTTTGTGCCTGCAATCTATTGTAGCGCAAAACTATCCGAAAGCGCTGCTGGAGATCATTGTAGTTAACGATCATTCAACCGATGCAACGGAGCAAATAGTAAGATCATTTGAATTGCATAATGTAAAGCTTATAAATCTTGCAGATCATGTAAATGCGGATGAAATAAACTCTTACAAAAAGAAAGCGATTGAAATAGCCATTTCGCAATCAACCGGTGAATTAATTGTAACTACAGATGCCGATTGTGTGGCGGGTGCGGACTGGCTGCATACTGTTGCGGATTTTCAAAATAAGACCGGCGCTGTGTTAATTGCGGCTCCTGTAAGAATAGCATTGAAAAAAGGACTGCTTTCTTTTTTTCAAACACTCGATTTTCTCATACTGCAAGGCATTACAGGCGCATCGGTTTACCGTAAATTTCACTCAATGTGCAACGGAGCAAATCTCGCCTACACAAAGAAAGTTTTTTATGAAGTGGAGGGTTTTAAGAATGTCGATAACATTGCCAGCGGCGACGATATGTTGCTGATGCATAAAATCGTACAGCGTTATCCTAACAGGTTTTTCTTTTTGAAATCGGAGAATGCCATAGTTACAACTCAACCCGCCACAACATGGAAAGCGTTTTTTCTTCAGCGCATACGTTGGGCAAGCAAGGCGGGAAAGTATGATGATATAAGAATTACCAATGTACTGTTTCTGGTGTACTTCCTTAATCTCGCTTTATTACTCACACTTATTTACAGTATTCAGTCTATTGAATACCTGGCTTATTTTTTCATCCTGGTATTTACAAAAACTGTTGTAGAGTACTCATTTGTAAGCGGCGTAGCCTCTTTTTTCGGATTACAAAAGCTAATGAGCTATTTTGTTTACTTGCAACCGGTTCATATAGTATACACAGTCATAGCCGGATTTCTTGGAAAATTTGGCAAATACGAATGGAAAGGCCGCCGGGTTAAATAATTTAGTTTAAAGCGAAATTAAATCCCACACTCGCGTTTACCGGGGTAATGACAGAAAGATTGTAATATTCTCTTGCATAATCGTAATCATTCTTAAAATCTGTTGATCTTACAGGAACCCATAGGTAGGTGCTAAGTTTGTTTCCTTTTCTTCCCATTTTAATATCCACTCCGGCGCCAAAAGTAAAACCATAATAAGTAGTAGTTTCTTCTATAGCACCGGTTATTTTTATTACGGCATTATAACCATACATTGCCGCTATTGCCGGTGTTACTTTTTTGTCGGGCAAAACTTTAAATGACAAACCTGCATTATAGCCCATCTGTGCCAGGTTATAACCAATACCACCGAATATGCCCACATATTTCACCGGCAAATATTCTGCTTTCAAACCAAAACCTCCGTAGTCAAAACCCATTCCGGCGCCACCATATAACATTGCAGGCGGCTTTTCTTCATTATACCTGCTTTGAGCCGGTAAAGACGTGCAGCAAAGGCAATAGAATGCTACAGCCATTAACCATTTTGTTTTCATGAGTTGTGTTTTAATGTTGCGCAAATTTGCTTTAAAATAAAGTTATCAATTTTCAAGTAAGCACACATCCGATCCCGGTGAAAATTTGTGCTATTTCTCCTGATGAAATGATGCGTAAATAGTTAAGATTTTTTTGTGTACCGGCAGTAGTTTTTACCAAGGTCATTGTTATTTTATTTTGGTCTTGGTGAAAGCTGTGATTTTTTATGGAACGAGCGACAGCTTTTCATGGCATCATCGTTGTGTCACTCACTTGTGCGGCAGGAATGCTATGGAGCGGGTGGTTGTTGGTTGCTGGTGCTTTTGTGTTGGCTTGCAACCAGTGATTAAAGCACTCTCCACTCTCAATTCTCCACTCTCCATTTATTAAAGCTTGAATGCAAAATCCGTTAATCCCATAATCTGATAAATCCAAATTCAGACAAAATATTAATCACGCAAATTATTTCTGCAACCCAAACTTTATCATACCTTCAAAATATGGCTGCAGGCGAATCGCTACGATATATAACCTGGAAAAAGCTAAGGAAAAATAAAGGCGCTGTATTTGGCGTGATAATTATTTTGCTGGCTGTTTTCATGGCTGTTTTTGCTTACAAGCTGGCTCCCGATTCATCGCCATATGCCAACAGGATGATTGTGGAAATTGCAGGGAAAAAACCCGGCTTTACTCAGCAATTCATAAAAATAAAAAATGGAAGAATAAGCGATAATACAAATTTCCCGGGTAGTTTTTTTTATGGCAAACCGGATGTTTTTACTTATATACCCATTACTTCCTACACGGTAACCGCGGACAGCATTGTGTACAAAAAGTATATTGATGAAGGCGTAACCGAAGATGTAGCTATTGCCAAAAAGCAAATGCTACAACCTGTGACATCAAATTTTGTTACGAAAAAATTTCTATTGGGTACTGATAAGTTTGGCCGCGATATTCTCAGCAGGTTGATCATTGGAGCCAGGGTGAGCCTGGGTGTAGGCTTGGTGGCTATTATCATTTCGTTAAGCATAGGCATTTTAGCAGGAGCTTTGGCAGGCTATTATCGAGGCTGGGTAGATGATGTCATTATGTGGCTCATCAATGTAATTTGGAGCATTCCCACCCTGTTGCTGGTGTTTGCTATAACGCTCGTTTTAGGCAAAGGCTTTTGGCAGGTATTTGTTGCAGTGGGCCTTACCATGTGGGTGAGTGTGGCCCGTATAGTACGTGGGCAGGTGTTGAGTGTTCGTGAGCTTGAGTATGTGGAAGCAGCCAGAGCCTTAGGCTTTAGTAACAGGCGCATTATTTTCAAACATATTCTTCCTAATATTTGGGGCCCAATACTTGTGATAGCTGCATCTAATTTTGCATCTGCTATTGTTATAGAGGCTGGCTTAAGTTTCTTAGGAGTGGGGGTGCAGCCGCCACAACCAAGCTGGGGACTAATGATCAAAGAGAACTACAATTTCATTATAACGCATAATCCCATGCTGGCACTGGCGCCGGGCTTTGCCATAATGCTGCTTGTGCTCGCATTTAATTTGCTGGGCAATGGCTTGAGAGACGCTTTGAATGTAAGGAGTTGAGAGTTGAAAATTGAAAATGCTTTATACATCAGCCGTTGAAAACGACAAGAGAAGAAAGTTGAAAAAAATTGGTGAGATTACGAATATCCGCTTTGTGCGCGGCTCCCCTTCTCCTTTGGAGAAGGGCTGGGGATGAGGCAGCTCCATAGCATTCCTGCCGTACAAGTGAGTGACACAACGATGATGCCATGAAAAGCTGTCGCTCGTTCCATAAAAAATCACAGCTTTCACCAAGACCAAAATAAAATAACAATGACCTTGGTAAAAACCACCGCCGGTCCCAAAAAATGTAATTATTATATGGTGTAAAACAGCGTTTAGTTGAAAGTTGAAAGTGCTTTTGTACACTGATTACAAGCCAAAACAAAAGCACTCATAACTCAAAACTCATCACTCGAAAGCAAAACATCAGTGAAGATCAGTCTAATCAGTGTCATCTGTGTGCTATTGTGTACCATCGCGTGCTGCGCATCGCAAATAAAAAACCGGTCGATATATCAACCGGTTCTTAGCAGGCAATCGTTAAAACAATAGCATGCAGAATAATGTATGAACAACCAGGATTATTTGCCTTTATGAACCTGCACATTTCTGCTAAAACTTTCATCAAGCGAGATGAAGGTTTCTGTTCGTTCAATACCTTTTATTTTTTGAAGATCATCGTGCAAAATTTGCCGCAGCTCCGAAATATCTTTACACACTACTTCACCAAACATACTGTAATTGCCGGTGGTGTAATTAAGCCGTACAATTTGCGGAATTTTACGAAGTTCTTCCGCTACAATATCATACAGCGAACTCTTTTCAAGGTAAACGCCTATAAAGGCAATTACATCGTACCCTAGTTGTTTTAAATCCACATTCAGCTTAGTTCCTTTTACCACGCCGGCTTCCTGCAGTTTTTTGATGCGTACGTGAATGGTTCCTGCCGATACGAAAAATTTTTTTCCGAGATCCGCATAAGAAATTTCTGCGTTTTCCATCATCTCCTGGATTATCTGGTAGTCCAGTTTATCAAGATTTAATTTACTTGCCATTTTCTACATGTTTATTAAATAGAATCAAATATTTACAAATATAATTGTATTTTTTCTAAAGTTTCAAATTTTTCATTGAATATTATACATCAAATTGAGTGTTTTATTTAATATTGCAACAGAAAGCTCTTTAACATATACTGTGGGATGATGAAATTTCCGGCAGACATGCCCTCCAGTCTCGGGGGTGAGGATTACAAGATAAATCAGTTTTGCTGACTAATTGCCTCGTGAAGGTTCGAGTCCTTCTCCTACAGCCCAGTAAACTATCAAAGAAACTTTAATATAATCAGTAGTGTTTGATCAAAATGCTAAAGGCACGCAAATCTATTGTATTCTTTGATACATCTATTGTGGGGTGATGAAATTTTTGGCAGACATACCCTCTTGTCTCGGGGGTGGGGATCAACGGATAAACGTAGCATAGAGCCGACCACGAGTATGGCCGACCGGGGTTGACCACTAAACTTTGTGCTATGGCTAACGTCCCCGTGGAGGTTCGAATCCTCCCCCTACAGCTGCTTTTTCTCATGTTTAATTTAGGACCGCTTTGTGTCTACAAAGTAGTAGCCCTTCCTAAAAACGGAAGGGTTTTTTTGTTCGTGGTTTGCTTTGCCGGTAAAATTTGAAATCTGAAATGCCTTAAGTTTTTATACTTCGCTCATCTGTTAGGTGTGTTTTTGGTAACCGGCGGTATTGCTACTATTAAGCATCGTTGTGTCACTCACTTGTACGGTAGTAATGCTATGGAGCAATAAACAATACCTGTCATACATCACCTATTCATTATTAATTATTAATTATTCAAGGCTGCGGTTAATGAAATTAACAAGAGGCGCTAAAGTGCTGAAGGCATCCTTTAGTTTTTTTTCAAGTGTTTTGGATGTCATATCTGTATCGGAAAGGTGTTGAGTGCATACATAGCTCTTCAGCTTTAAATATTCTGCAGCAGGGTTGTCTTTATCATATTCACGAGGCACTTTTACAAGGCTGTATTCACTGGTTTTATCTAGATCACCGTAAATATTTTTGAATTTCCTGCTTTGTACGATACCTTTAAATTCATTCCAGCAATAGTCAACTTCCTGGCGCATTTTTTTTAGCTCAGCAGGCTGTGGTATCCATAATCCGCCACCCACAAAGCTTTGACCGGGTTCGCAATGAATATAGTATCCGGCAAAAACAGATTTCTTACCACCCCTGGCAATCAATGCGCCAAAGTTGGTTTTGTACGGCGATTTGTTTTTAGAAAATCTAACGTCCCTGTTTAACCGAAAAATACAATCTTTCGGATGAAGCAAAGCAATAGCCTCATCTTCTTTTGCAAGAAATGAAATTAGTTTTTGAACAAGGTTTTCAAAGTCCTTTTTCGCTTCTTCGTAAACGTTACGGTTTTTGTCAAACCATTCTTTGTTGTTGTTCTTGTGTAGCTTTTGCAAAAAGCTAATGGTGTTTTGTGAAAGCATGAAGCGAAAATAATTTGAAAATGTGCTAATTTGAAAATTTGAAAATGAATTATGAAATAGGGATTGGATAGGAAATGAAGAAATTCAAAAATGAAGCATTTTCAAATTTCCTCATTTTCAAATTTTCAAATTAATTAAATTCTAGCCCAGTTTTCTCCGCTCTTGATCCTGTACACGGTCATTTCGCTTACACCAAACTTTTCTGCCAATTGTTTGATGGTGAGCTTACGGTTTTTATTACCGAGCGTGGTTTTGATACTTCTAACCTGTGTTGCATTCAGCTTTAAGCCTCTTGTTCTTGTTGCCTGAATTTTCTTGTAAGCAATTTTCGCAGGGCTGTTTTGCTGGTGCTTACTCATCTCTTCAGATGTAGTCCAAGCCAGGTTTTTAACTGAGTTATCTTTTTTATCGTGGTTTAGGTGAATTACGTACTTGTGTTTTGGTGAAGGCTTTTTAATAAAAAGGGTGGCGATTTCTCTGTGAACGTATAACGTTCCGTTACTTTCAGGGCGGTGCAAATTAAGTGTTTTGTAACCGGTAGTAAGAGAGCCGGTTAATAACTTGCCGTCTTCCAGTACATTTTCGGTATAACTTGCTATACGTCCATTTGAAGAAAGGGCATACTTTCTTCTCAAAAGCTTCCAGCCAGAAAATTTTAGCTGTTTCCATTCTTCACCGGGAATTAACTTAATCATCTCCGAGGTATTTTTAGTTAGTAAATCGACAACAAATTTGGTGATTGTAGAATTCATTTAGTTGTCAAAAGGGCCAAAAATTCATCTTCGGTGATAATATGTACTGAGGGTATCTTTTTTGCCTTTTCAAGTTTAGATCCGGCATCTTCTCCTACTACTAAATAGTTAAGTTTACTACTAACCCCACTTAAAATTTTCCCTCCATTTTTTTCAACCAGTTCCTCGGCTTCGCTTCGCTTCATTTTTATTAACGTTCCTGTAAACAAAAAAGTTTGCGAATTGAGATTGCCGTTAATAATTTCTTTGTTTTTTGTATTGCGAAGATTAACACCTGCCTGCTCCAGCTCGTGCAGCATCAGCATGTTATCAGCATTATGAAAGAAATGATATATGCTTGTAGCAACCTTTATTCCTACATCTTCTACCTCTTGCAATTGCTCTATGGTGTATTCTTTTAAGTCGGGTAAATAAGACACGATTATGGCTAATGCTTTTGCTGTAGTCTCACCCACATATCGTATACCCAATGCCGTTATTAAACGATGCAGAGGCTGATTTTTTGAAGCTTCAATGGCTGCCTGAAGATTGGTGATGGATTTTTCACCAAACCCCTCTAATTGTCTTAAACGGTCAAAAGGAAGGTGATAAATGGAAGGAATATCTTTTAAAAATCCCATTTCATAGAATTTTCGAACGTTAGATTCTCCCAAACTTCGTATATCCATTGCATCCTTACTCACATAGTGAATAATGCGCTCTACCACTTGTGCCGGGCATTCAATATTAATGCAACGCCATACCGCTTCTCCTTCTTCTTTGGTTAGTGCGGAATGGCATACAGGGCAATTTTTAGGAAAATGAACAGGTGTTTCTCCGCCACTTCTCAACTCTGTTAACGATTTCACAATTTGTGGAATCACATCCCCGGCTCTCTCTATTAAAACGCTGTCGCCAATTTTTAAATCTTTTTCTCTTATATATTCTTCATTATGGATGGATATGCTGGAAACCGTAACACCTCCAATTGATACCGGATCAAGCTTTGCCACTGGTGTAACGGCACCTGTTCTTCCTACCTGAAATTCTACGGAACGGAGTTTTGTGGTTGCCTGCCTTGCTTTAAACTTAAAGGCAATAGCCCATCGTGGGTGATGTGTTGTCATACCCAGCTTCTCCTGCAATGCGATCTCATTTACTTTTATTACCATGCCATCCACTTCATAAGGCAGATCATCTCGTTTACTTTCAAACTTCAGGCAATAATCAATTACCTGTTGTATGCCATTAAACACTTTTTTTTCTTTGTTGGGGCTTCGAAATCCAAGCTCCCAAAGCATTTCAAGCGAGGAGCTATGTGTTGCAAGAGAATCCGTTTTTTCAGTTTGTTCACCACTGTGTATAAAATAACTTACATGATATAAGAAGGCTTCCAGCTTTCTTTTCCTTACTTCATCAGGGTCTTTAATGCGCAAAGTGCCTGCTGCCGCGTTGCGCGGATTTGCTAAAGGAGGCAGGCCGTTCTCCATAAGACGGCTGTTATAGTTTTTGAAATTTTCTTTAGTCATCATCACTTCGCCCCTGATCTCAATTTGCTGAATATCGTATTCAGAAAAGCGGGCCGCCAGTGGTACAGATTTTATTTGCCTGATGTTAGTTGTAATATCATCGCCGGCCACACCATCTCCACGGGTGGCGCCACGCACCAGGAGGTCGTCTTCATAAATAAGAGAAATGCTGGCACCGTCGAATTTGGGTTCCACGCAATATTCAATAACATCGGTTTTGCCAAGTTCCCTTGCCTTGCGATCCCAATCGAGCAGGTCATCAGCGTTGTAAGAATTCTCTAGCGACAACATAGGCACAAGGTGTTGCACTGTAGGAAAATCTTTGGTTAGTCCTTTTGCAACACGCTGTGTGGGTGAATCGGGTGTTATTAACGATGGCTCTTTTGTTTCTAGCGCTTCAAGGGTTTTATATAATTGGTCATATTCAAAATCGGAAATTAACGGGTCATTCTGTATATAATATCTGTATTCATGAAATCGTAAAACATTGCGGAGTTTGTTAATATCTGCTGTGGTAATAGCTTGAGTGCTTTTCAGTAATTGTAGTGTATCGTTTTGTAACTGTTGTGTTTGAGAAATATTGTACATATATAAAAATGATGTGCGGTAAAAGTAAAAATATTATTTACAAGTAAGGCAGTTGTTAGATTATTGAATGGAGAATTGAGAGTGCTTTATACATGAGCCGCAGAAAGCGATTAGAAATGAAAGTTGAAAAAAATTGTTGAGACTATGAATATCCGCTTTGTGCGCGGGCCCCCTTCTCCTTTGGAGAAGGGCCGGGGATGAGGCAGCTCCATAGCATTACTGCCGTACAAGTGAGTGACACAACGATGCTTAATAGCAGCACTACCGCCGGTAACAAAAAAGTTATGAGTAATGAGTAATGAGTGAAAAATAGCGCTATTAAAAAAAGAAGTTAAAATTTTTATTGAAAATCAGTTAATTGCAAACATGCCGTTAAAAATTCCTCTATAAAAACTTTGAAAAATGCCTTTGATATAGCTACCTTTGCAACCATTTTAAAATTATCCGGTGGGATAGCGCCGGGAAAAAAAATTTCAAAACAAATGAGTCATTTACATTTTACAACCAAACATGCGAACGAGGCTACCGTACAACGCAATTGGTATGTTGTAGACGGTACTAATCAAACCGTTGGTCGCATGTGCGCAAGAATTGCCGCTATACTTCGCGGTAAAAACAAAGCGTACTACACGCCTCACGTGGATTGCGGAGATTATATTATTGTAATCAATGCCGACAAAGTTGTTTTCTCTGGTAACAAACCCGAAGACAAACTGTACCTTAATTTTAGTGGTTACCCCGGCGGAAAAAGAGAAGAAACAGCCAAAAGCCTGCTTAAACGCCGCCCCGAAGCTGTTGTGGAAAGAGCTGTAAAGGGCATGCTTCCTAAAAATCGCCTGGGCCGCAAAATGGTAAAAAAATTATTTGTGTATGCCGGAGATCAGCATCCTCACGCTGCACAACAACCTAAAGAATTGAAATTCTAATTTCAGTTCAAACTAAATTTTAAATTTTCAAATTTCCCATAAATGGAAAAGCAAAAAAATGGATTAGGTCGTCGTAAAGAAGCTGTGACTCGTGTATTCATCAGCAAAGGAGAAGGCAAGATCATGGTGAACGACAAAGACTATAAAGAATATTTTTCACTGGTATATCTTCAAAACCAGGTTGAGCTTCCTTTAAAAACTATTGAAGCCACCGATAAATTTGATGTTAAGATCAATGCAACCGGCGGCGGTGTAAAAGGACAGGCGGAAGCTGCAAAGCTTGGCATTGCGCGTGCCTTATTGGAAGTAAATCCGGAGTATCGTCCTGCTTTAAAAGCAGCGGGTTTATTACATCGCGACCCACGTGGTGTTGAGCGTAAAAAACCAGGTCGCAAAAAAGCACGTCGCAGCTACCAATTCAGCAAACGTTAATATTCAATGTGATAATTTGAAAATGTGGCAATTTGAAAATGAAGTATTCCTTCATTTTTACCGCAAAGCCAAAGCAATAGCGAACCACATTTTCAAATTTTCAAATTTTCAAATTTTCAAATTATATAAATACAATGGAAAATAATACTTCCTTACAGCAACAACTTCTTGAAGCAGGCGTGCACTTCGGTCACCTGAAAAAGAAGTGGAATCCAAAGATGTTGCCTTACATCTTCGCTGAAAAGAAAGGTATTCACATCATTGATCTTAATAAAACAACGGAAAGCCTTCAGGAAGCAGCGGCTGCAATGAAACAGATTGCCCGTAGCGGTAAAAAGATCATGTTTGTAGGTACAAAAAAACAAGCTAAAGAAATCGTTACTGAATGTGCCAAAAAAGTGAACATGCCTTTTGTAACCGAGCGTTGGTTGGGTGGTATGCTTACTAACTTCAACACCGTGCGTAAGAGCGTGAAGAAAATGCAGAGCATTGAGAAAATGTTGAATGACGGTACATTAGACAGCATCACAAAAAAAGAACGTTTGACCTTAACCCGCGATAAAGAAAAAATGGAAAAAGTTTTGGGTGGTATTGCTCAACTGGGCCGTGTACCTGCAGCTTTATTCATTATAGATATCGGGCATGAGCACATCGCTTTAGCGGAAGCAAAACGTCTTGGCATCACCACTTTTGGTATGGTAGATACTAATTGCGATCCAAATAAAGTTGATTTCGCGATACCTGCAAATGACGATGCTACAAAATCAATCGCCATCATCACTAATTATATCGCTGCCGCTATTGCTGAAGGTCTTGCTGAAAGACAAGCTGCAAAAGACGAGGATATAGAGGAAGTAGACAACGAAGCTGAAAAGAAAGCGGCCCGTTTGTTGGCTGAAGCAGAAGCTGAAAGTGGCCGTGGTGGTCGTGGTGGTGGTAAAGGTGGTCCCGGTGGTGGACAACCAAAACGCCGTGTTCCCGGTGGTGCAAGCCGCAGAACAGGTGGTCCTGCAGGCGGCGGAAGATAATTCCTCATTGCAGCTCAAATAATAAATGTTTTCAGTTATCAATTAAAAATAACTGTTGCAATAAAATTCAATAAGTGTGTTACCAAACAAAAGAACGTACATCGTTTTTTAATTACCTGAACAACTAAAGTACACTCAGGAAGGGTAACACACTTAATACATTAGTTCATTGATGAACTTAAGGATTATTAAATTGAAGATGTTGCTACGTGAACAAACAATGGCACAACGTGCAGTGTGGTTATTCTTAAACAACATTCTCAAATTTTTAAATTATCTCATTTTCAAATTTATAAGTTATGTCAACTGTAACAATTACAGCCGCTGATATTAATAAACTGCGTCAGGCTACAGGAGCAGGAATGATGGATTGCCGTAAAGCATTAACAGAATCAAATGGCGATTTTGAAGCTGCAGTAGACTGGCTGCGCAAAAAAGGCGCTAAAGTTGCTGCGCTTCGTGGTGATCGTGAAGCTAAAGAAGGTGTTGTACTTGCTAAAACAACCGCCGACAGCAAAACCGGTATAGCGCTTTGCGTAAGCTGCGAAACAGATTTCGTGAGCAAAAACGCCGACTTTGTTGCATTCGCGCAAAGCATTATTGATGCTGCCGTTGCTAACAATGTAAAATCTATTGAAGAGCTTAATAATATTTCAATCAATGGCGCGAAAGTAACCGACCTGGTAAATGATAAACTGGCCAGCATTGGTGAAAAAATCGGTATTTCTAAATTTGAGAGGATTGACGCGGAATTTGTTGCAGGTTATATTCATGGTGCCAACCGCCTTGCCGTATTAGTAGGTTTGAACAAAGAAGCCGCTGAAGCCGGTAAAGATGTTGCCATGCAAATCGCGGCTATGAACCCGGTGGCTGTAGATCCTGAATCTGTACCTGCCGATGTGGTAGCAAGAGAAAAAGCGATTATTACAGACCAGGTAGCTGCTGATCCAAAAATGGCCGGCAAACCTGCTGAAATGATCAATAAAATAGCTGAAGGTAAATTAAACGCTTTCTTCAAAGAAAGTACATTGCTGGCACAGGCTTTTGTAAAAGACGGAAGTAAAAGCGTTGAAGATTATCTGAAAAGCGTTGACGGAGGTTTGAAAGTATTATCTTTCAAACGTGTTGCTCTAGGATAATTGGTACTTATAATAATACTTAAAGAAGCTCTGCAAACGCAGAGCTTTTTTTGTGAATTTTACATTATGCGCATAATGTAAAATTAGCCTTTATAAAACATGCATTTCTTTTGGGAACCGGCGGTAGTGCTACTATTAAGCATCGTTGTGTCACTCACTTGTACGGTAGGAATGCTATTGAACAAGTTATGAGTTATGAGTTTTGAGTAATGAGTGCTTTTGTTTTGGCTTGCAATCAGTGATTAAAGCATTCTCAACTCTCAACTCTCAATTCTCCATTTATTCACGCTTTACTTTTCTCATTTTCCTGCCATACTGTTAACTTTAATGCCCTGAATTTTGTTTAGAAAAGTAAATGTAATCTTATGATTAAAAAACTATCACTCCTTTTCGTATTGGTCGGCTTATCTATTTTTATTAAGGCCGAATCCATTTTATCGCCAGATGGTAACCTTACGTTGAATGTGGAAGTAAAGAACGGCGCTGCATTCTATTCGCTTCAATATAAAAACAAAATAGTAATTAAAGAAAGCCGCCTGGGTTTTCTGTTGAAAAACACCAACGCCATTACCTTTGAAAATGTAAGTGAAGAAGCCGGAAAACAAGCAGGGTCCTACGATTTGATGGATGGCTTTTCTATAACCAATACACAAAAACGGCAGTTTGATGAAACCTGGCAACCTGTGTGGGGTGAGGTGAAAAGCATTCGCAATTATTATAACGAACTTGCAGTTACGCTTACGCAAAAGGCAACACAACGGTTTCTTGTTGTACGCTTCAGATTGTTTGATGACGGACTTGGATTTCGTTATGAATTTCCATTGCAAAAAAATCTTAGCCACTTTATTGTAAAAGAAGAAAAAACACAGTTCGCGTTAAGCGGCGACCATAAAGCTTTCTGGCTTCCCGGCGATTTTGATACACAAGAGTATAGCACCGTTACTTCAAACCTTTCGGAAGTAAGGGGCAAAATGAAAGACGCAATTACAGGCAATGCTTCTCAAACTACTTTTTCTCCAACAGGCCTTCAAACGCCGCTGATGTTGAAAAGTAAAGACGGGTTGTATATCAATATTCATGAAGCTGCACTGGTTGAGTATTCGGGCATGAACCTGGATCTTGACGACAAGAGTTTTACACTGGAAACTTTTCTTACTCCTGATGCAATAGGTAATAAAGGCTATTTACAAACACCCTGCCAGTCGCCATGGCGCACAATTGTGGTAAGCGATAAAGCCGCGGACATACTGACATCTAAACTGATCTTAAACCTTAACGAGCCTACAAAATATGCAACTACCGACTGGATTAAACCGGCAAAGTATGTGGGTGTCTGGTGGGAAATGATCGTGGGTAAAAGCACCTGGTCGTACACAGATCTTGATAATGTGAAACTAGGCATTACAAACTTTGCCCAGGCAAAACCCAATGGCAAACACGCGGCCAACACGCAGCATGTAAAAGAGTATATTGACTTTGCCGCAAAACACGGTTTTGACGCGGTGCTGGTAGAAGGATGGAACGTGGGCTGGGAAGATTGGTTTGGCAAGTCGAAAGATTTTGTATTTGATTTTGTTACTCCATATCCGGACTTTGATGTAAAGGAACTACATCGTTATGCCGCTAGCAAAGGAATAAAAATTATTATGCACCATGAAACCTCCAGCTCTATAAGAAATTATGAACGCTTCATGGATACTGCATATAAATTTATGGTAGCCAACGGTTACAATGCTGTTAAAAGCGGATATGTAGGCAACATTATTCCACGTGGGGAGCATCATTACGGACAATGGCTGGTAAATCATTACCTGTACGCAATAACTAAAGCCGCCTCATATAAAATAATGGTGAATGCACACGAAGCGGTGCATCCAACAGGATTAAGCAGAACTTATCCCAACCTGGTTGCAAATGAATCTGCACGCGGTACAGAGTACGAATCATTTGGTGGCAATAATCCGGACCACACTACAATTCTGCCTTTTACAAGATTAATGGGCGGACCTATGGATTATACACCCGGCATTTTTGAAATGGATTTAAGCAAACTGAATCCGGACAACCACTCGCATGTAAACAGCACGCTGGCGCGCCAGTTGGCATTGTATGTAACTATGTACAGTCCGCTCCAAATGGCCGCGGATCTTCCCGAAAATTATAACAGGTTTTTAGATGCATTCCAGTTTATAAAAGATGTGGCTATTGATTGGGATGACTCCAAAGTGTTGGAAGCCGAACCGGGCGATTATATAACTTATGCCCGCAAAGCAAAAGGAAAAAACAATTGGTTTATAGGCAGCACCTGTGATGAAAATGGCCGGCTATCCAACATTACGTTCGATTATCTTGATAATAATAAAAAATACATTGCTACCATTTACAGCGATGCTGCAAATGCCAATTATAAAACCAATCCGCAGGCGTATACGATCCGCAAAGCGGTAGTAACAAATAAATCAAAGCTATCTCAATACTGCGCTCCCGGCGGCGGCTATGCCATCAGTGTTATAGAAGCAACAAATACGCAGGATCTGAAAGGCTTGAAGCAGTTGTAGAAAAAGGGGTGAATAAGTGGAGAATTGGGAATTGAAAGTTGAAAATGCTGTATGACTTTGCATATCAGTACCTGATCAACATATTCTCGGTAACTGCTCGCCTACCAGGTAATGCAGTATACGATGGCCTCCGATGCTGTTTTTTAAAACAACTTTACCGGTATGTTCCTTTCGCACTTCACCTATAATGGCGGCGTTTTTTCCGATGTCATTTTTGCGTAGTTCGTGTACCATGTCAGTTGCAATTTCTTTTTTTACTATCGCCACAAAAACGCCTTCATTGGCTACATATAAGGGATCGAGGCCAAGCATTTCGCAGGCGCCATTTACCTGCTCTTCCACAGGAATGGAATGTTGTTCAATATAATATTCCAGTTTTGTAAGTTCTGCCACTTCGTTTAACAATGTAGCAAGTCCGCCACGGGTGGGATCGCGCAGAAATTTAACACCGGTTCCAAATTTTTCAAGCAGCTCATAAATGCAATGGTGTAATGCGGTTGTGTCGCTTTTAATATCGGTTTCAAATTCCAGTCCGTTGCGCACGCTCATAATAGCGATACCGTGTGTGGCAATGTTTCCACTTGTAATAATGATATCGCCTTCAAGAATATTATTGTGATGAATATTTGCATCAGGGTGCACAATGCCTATACCCGAAGTGTTAATGAATATCTTATCGCCTTTCCCTTTTTCCACCACTTTGGTATCGCCGGTAACAATTTTGATGTCCGCATTATTTGCCGCAGCTTTAATACTTAATAGAATCTGCCAAAACTCCTGCACGCTTAGTCCTTCTTCTATTATAAAACTAAGTGAAAGATATTGCGCTTTTGCGCCGCACATGGCAAGGTCGTTAACAGTTCCGTTTATTGCCAGGTCTCCAATGTTCCCTCCCGGAAAAAAAATGGGAGACACCACATAACTGTCAGTGCTATACGCAATTTTACCATTCAGTTGTAATACTGCACCATCGTGCTGTTGCGCCATCTCCGCATTGTTGAAAAGATCAAATACGCCGCTTTGCAGCAGTTTATGTGTAAGCAATCCTCCGCTGCCGTGCGCAAGGGTAATTACATCAAAATCAAGTTTGGGTAACGGACATTGCATATTCATTTTTATTTTTTCCATAGCATGTTTGCTGATGTTTTTTGTTGACGATAAGAATTACTACAGTTGAACGGAGCGTCGCAACCGAAGTTCCATCAAGGCTTTGCAGCCGGTCTCATAAAAAATAAATTCAAAACTTTCGCTGTTTCAAATCTGTTCGGTTGTTCACTCATTATCTGCATAATTAAAATAAGCAGCGCAAGCGCCCTCGCTGCTCACCATCGGCGCGCCCAACGGATGCTCAGGTTTACACAGCGATCCAAAATTCACACAGTCCTTTGGCTTTTTCAATCCCTTCATTATATCTCCGCTAATGCAATCTTTATTTTCTTCCGCCTTGGGAATATGAATATCAAATTTTTTCCGCGCATCAAACCGCGCATATTGTTCACTTACATCATAGCCGCTCTGCGGTATATTGCCAATGCCGCGCCAGGTTTTATCGCCAATGTCAAACACTTCTTTCAGAATATGTTGAGCGTGTTGATTTCCCTGCTGCTGCACACTTCTGCTGTATTGGTTCTCTAATTTATACTCGCCTTTTTCAAGTTGCATCACTGCCATTAATATCCCTTGCAGCAAATCCGCAGGCTCAAATCCTGTAACAACTATCGGGCATTTATACTTTTCAACTATCGGAAAATATTCTTCCATTCCCATAATGGTACACACATGACCGGCAGCCAGAAAGGCATCAATTTTATTTGCCTCGTCGCTTAAAATGGCCTCCATCGCCGGCGGCACCAACACGTGCGATGATAGAATGCTATAGTTCTCCAAGTGAAGCTGTGCGGCCTGCACCACACTCAACGCGTTGGCGGGAGCCGTGGTTTCAAAGCCCACCGCAAAAAAAACAATCTGCTTATTTGGTGTTTTCGCAGCTAGTTGCACAGCCTCCAGCGGAGAGTACATTATGCGGATATCAGCGCCGCCGGCTTTGGCTTCCAGCAAACTTTTCGAACTGCCGGGCACACGCAGCATATCACCAAACGAACATAAAATGGTGTCCGGTCTTTCTGCCAAAAAAATAGCTTCATCAATTACACTAACACCTGTTACGCACACGGGGCAGCCTGGTCCATGCACCATATTTATTGTATGCGGCAGCATATTCAAAATGCCGTTCTTCACAAGGCTGTGCGTTTGTCCGCCGCATATTTCCATAAGTGTCCAATGCCTTGTGCAAATGCGGTGTATTTCGTGTAAGTATTCCGCAACAATTTTTTCGTTTCTATATTCAGTTAAGTATTTCATTGTAATAAGGTGTTAATACAAGTAGTCTGTGGTTTATAGTTCATCCACTTCGCCCATTTCTTTTAAGTATTCAAACACTCTGTTGGCCTCCTCTTCATCCACTTTGCTAATGGCCACGCCCACATGCACCATTACATAATCGCCGGGCACAGCTTCGGGAAGCATGCATAAATTCACTTCTTTTAAAATGCCGCCAAACGATACTTTGCCGGTTCTGAAAGTATCATCCAGTTGTGCGGATATTTCAATTAATTTTCCGGGTATAGCTAAACACATACGTTAAAAGGTTTTATTTTCATTTCACGGTTATGTATAAACGCTGTTTTCATTTTTTGTTTTTTTATTATGGAACCGGCAGTTGTGCTACTATTAAGCATCGTTGTGTCACTCACTTCAGCAATTAGTTCTTTATTCAGCTATTGAAACATGAGCTATATAGCATCAATTTTCAAAGCCCAACACGCCAACTGACCTAACGCGATGCATTCGTCATTTGGACTTAGTTGTTTATGAAAATACAATTTGTTGTTTTTTCCTAAACCGGCTATTATAAAATCGGCCAATAGCGCGTTTTGAAAAACCCCACCACTGAAGGCCAATGCATTAATGTTTAAATGCGCACGCAATTCACCAATGGCTTTTGCCAGCGAGTAAAAAACTTTGCGACAGATAAAAGATCTGTCCTGCTTATGCTTCACATCATCAATAACACCCTCAATAAACTTTTGCCACTTTATCATGTTTTCCTCCAAATACAACAGGTAGTGATCATCAATCTCTTCTTTACAATTTCGTGCCAGCGCTTCCATTTGCATCGCGCATTCGCCTTCATAAGTATTCTTATTGCAAATGCCCAGTATAGCGCCAATTCCATCTAAAAAGCGTCCCATTGAACTTGTTTGCAATCCATTTGTTGTTTGTAAAAGTTTTTGATAGAAAGTCCATTCCGCTTCTGAAAACATTGGCTGAATAATATGTTGCGCTTCCGGCATATGCTGCAAAAGACTTAAAGCGCTCAGCCTCGGTTCGAGGCTCATTTTATCGCCAGCTACAACGGGAAAATAATCCAGGTGCGCTACGCGTTTCATTTCCTTGTTTTCAAAAAGAAAGATTTCGCTACCCCATATTTGTTCATCATCACCCCAGCCGGTTCCATCCCAAACAATTCCTGCTATGTGCTCGTTTGTTTGCAATAAATTGTTTTCAGCCAAAACGCTTGTAAAATGCGCTTTGTGATGCTGAGTGGTATGCACACACGAAATTTGATACTGCCGCGCATAAGCATTTGCCAGCATCGAAATATTATACGCAGGATGTTTATCTGTTATAACAACAGAGGGTATTATTTTCAACAATTGCTGCAAATGTGCCAGTGTGTGCAAATAACTTTCCTGCGATTCCAATGCCTGCTGATCGCCCAGGTATTGGCTTATGAACAAATTATTTTTATGGAGTATAGCAAAAGCGCTTTTCAGTTCTGCTCCGGTTGCTAACACGGTTTGGTTTGAAAAGCCCAACGGATTTGGGAAATAATTTGGCGCCAATCCTCTGCTTCGTCTTATAATTATTCTTTGGCCACTTTCTGTAAACTGCACTACACTGTCATCTTGCGGAACAACAATTTCACGTTCGTAAGTGAGTATATAGTCCGCTATATCAAACAGGTTTTCCAACGCGTCATCATCGTTGTAAATAATGGCTGCGCCGCTTATGTTGCCGCTTGTAGCAATGAGTGGTTTGTTGCATTTGGTTGCAATTAAATACAGCAAAGGCGCATATGGCAACATCACTCCAATTTTATCAAGTCCGGGGGCCACAGCATTTGCAGTTGATGTTTTGCTCTTTTTTTTGCATAACACAATTGGCGCCTGGTCGCTTTGTAATGCTTGTTTTTCGATAGTCGATATGTCGGTATCCATCTGCGCCATTTCAATGGAAGGGTATAGTACTGCAAATGGTTTTGCAGGCCGGTGTTTGCGTTGCCGCAATGTGTTTACCACCTCTTCATTGGTAGCATCGCATACAAGTAAGTATCCGCCAATGCCTTTGACGGCTGCAATTTTTCCGCTTTGTAAAATGCTTACAAGCATTTCAATTATTTTCTCACCATCTCTTGTTTTGCATTCATTGGTTGCAGATGAAAACAGATGCATGGGAATAGCGCAACTGTTGCAGGAATTTGTCTGGCTATAATGCCTTGAGTTGTTTATAGTACTATATTCATCTCTGCAGCTATCACACATTTCGAGGTTTGCCATAGTAGTGTTTGCCCTGTCGTATGGCAATGCGGTTATAATAGAGTATCGCGGGCCGCAATGCACGCATGTAGTAAAAGCATAGCCTTTTCTTTTATTAAATGGTTCCTCCATTTCCTGTTTGCAATTTTTGCAAATAGCCACGTCCGGTGTTAGAAGAATCGCGGCTTCGGTGTTTGGGGCGCTTTCTATAATAGAGAAGGAAGTGAATAATTGTAATGCTTCTTTCTTTATAGTATGGCTTGTTATAATAGCGCCTTGTGGCGGATGGGTAATGATGTGATTATAAAACTTTTCCGCATTGGAAGGGCAGGCTGTTATTTTTATATGAACACCATCGTTTGAGTTATTAACCACTCCGGTCATCTGCATACTTTGTGCAATGCGGCATACATAAGGCCTGAACCCCACGCCTTGTACCAGGCCGTTTATATGTATGTGATAGGTTTCCTTCATTGCAATATAAAAACAGCCGTTAGCAGGCTGTTTGAGTTAGTTATGAATGCTTGTATATAAAGCCCGCTGATGCCATGAAATACTACAGATGAACGAAATGCGACGCAACGATGATGCCATGAAAAGCCGCTGTTCGTAGCATAAAAAAATTATCACTGTCAGCTATTCATCCTGCGCCGGTTGGGCCTTTGACGAAAGCCAGTTGTACCATTGCTGCAATCCGGTGCCGGTTGTGCAGCTCACTTCTATCATTTCAAGCTGTGGATTTATTTTAAGCGCATTTGCTTTCAGTTTTTCCAGGTCGAACGGGACATAGGGCAGCAAATCCATTTTGTTGATGATGCACAGCGTGGCCGATTGAAACATGTTCGGATACTTCAACGGTTTGTCATCGCCTTCCGTTACGCTAATGATCACCACTCTTTCCTGCTCGCCCAGATCAAACAAAGCAGGGCATACAAGGTTGCCAACATTCTCAATAAACAAAACGGAATCACTTTTCAGTTTCATTCCCTGCACTGCATGTAGCACCATATGTGCATCTAAATGACAACCGTTGCCGGTATTGATTTGCGTGACTTTTGTGCCGGTAGCGTGAATGCGGTCGGCATCGTGTGTGGTTTGCTGATCGCCTTCTATAACGGCAAATTCCAATTTCTCTTTCAGATCTACAAGCGTTTTTTCAAGTAGAGAAGTTTTTCCCGAACCCGGCGAGCTTACCAGGTTTAGAGCCAGTACATTTCTGCCTTCAAAAAAGCCTCGGTTTCTTTCCGCCAGTAAATTGTTTTGATGCAAAACATCTTTTTCCACTTCTATCAGCGTCTTTTGCTGAGCGTGACTATGATCATGACTTTTGTCATGGTGTGTATGGTCTGTTCCACAGCCGCAGGTTGCACACATGGTTGTTATATTTCTTTATAAAAATTCTTATTAACAAATGTCAGGAAACGATAAGTGATTTCACCCTCAATTCTTTGCCTTGCAATATTCCAAAAAAATGTCCGCCGCATACCGGGCAGCTATCATAAAAATGCTCAATGGTGAAACCGGTGTCGCAGTTTGTACATTTTGCTTTTGCTTCTATGTGATTTATACGCTTTATGGCGTTTTCCAATTTGGTGTTTTTTACGGCCTGTTGCCAGGCAAATTCCAACGCATCCAATTCTATGCCGCTTAACGCGCCAATATCTAATTCAATTTCCTCAACGATGGAGGCATTAGCGGCCAGCGCTTCTTTTTCAGCAATATCAATAATGCTCATTACAACGGATAGTTCGTGCATGAAGTGGTAATTCAAAATTCAAAAATCAAAATGTTGCTACGCTAAAAATTCCGGTTGGTGTTTTATATTTTTTTATTATGGAACCGGCGGTAGTGCTACTATTAAGCACCGTTGTGTCACTCACTTGTACAGTAGTAATGCTATTGAGCAAGTTATGAGTGTTGAGTAATAAGTGCTTTTGTTTTGGCTTGCAATTAGTGTATAAAGCAATCTCCATTCTCAATTCAATAAGCACTTTCAACTTTCAATTTTCAACTCCCTACTTATTGCTGCTTTTTTTTCATGGCAAAACGTACTACTAAAAATGCCAGCACTAAAATACCAACAGTCAATACAGCGTGTATAGGTTCTTTAAAGTAATGAATAATAGAGAAGCCATCACTATCGCCATGACCCGGATGGGCAAAAGAAAACACCGGTGCGCTTAGCAACATATATAAACTTAAAAAACACAGGACGATTTTTTTCATACTACAAGTTTTAAGTGATTAATGTTAGAATCAAATAAAAAAAATATATATGACGATGATCATTTTATTTTTTGATTTTCATCATTTAATAAGATGACCGAAAATGACAACTTTAATTTTCTTTACCTTTTTCAAAAACAACTTCATCTTATGAAAAAAGAGATTTCTTTAAAAAATCAACTTACTTATTACGATGAAATTAGACAAAAAGGATATTCTCGCCGCGATTTTTTAAGATTTGCCAGTATGATGGCTGCGTTTATTGGTGTCGAAAGTACCGGTATAGCGCAGGTTGCCCGGGCCATGGAAACAAAACCAAGAATTCCAATTGTATGGCTGCACTTCCAGGAATGTACTTGTTGCAGCGAAAGTTTTATACGTTCATCCCACCCCATTGTGGCCGATATTTTGTTGGACAAAGTTTCACTTGATTATACAGAAACATTAATGGCCGCCTCTGGCTTCCAGGCAGAAGCCGTTTTGCAAAACACTTTGCAGAAATATAAAGGAGAATATATTTTGTGCGTGGAAGGCAGCGTGCCCACAGCCGCCGATGGCGTGTATTGCATGATTGGTGGTAAAACTTCTCTTCAGATTTTAGACGAGGCCGCAGCTAATGCCAAAGCTGTTATAGCTTGGGGCAGTTGCGCCAGCAATGGTTGTGTGCAGGCGGCAAAGCCAAATCCCACTTCGGCCACGCCCATTCATAAACTTATAAAAGGAAAACCAATTATTAAAGTGCCGGGATGCCCGCCAATAGGCGAAGTTATGGCCGGCGTAATCGTTCACTTATTAACGTTTGGCCGCATTCCGGAACTGGATAAGCTTGGAAGACCAAAAGCGTTTTACAGCAAACGGGTGCACGATACCTGTTACCGTCGTCCGTTTTATGATGCCGGTTTGTTTGTAGAAAGCTTCGATGATGAAAATGCCAAAAAGGGCTATTGCCTGTACAAAGTGGGTTGTAAGGGGCCATCCACTTATAATGCCTGCGGCGTTATGAAATGGAATGAAGGCACCAGTTATCCCATACAATCGGGCCACCCATGTATCGGTTGCAGCGAAGAAAATTATTGGGACAATGGCCGCTTATACGAAAGAGCTTCCGCGTTTTCCGGTTTTGGTATTGAGTCGGATGCAGATACACTTGGCAAAATAGCCTTAGGCGCAACTGTTGCCGGTATTGTGGCGCACGCTGTTACTACAAATATTAGAAAGTCGAAAAATATAGGAACGCTGGAAAAAGAAGGCAAGTCGAGTGAAAAAGAATTGCCTTAGGAGTTGAAAATTGAAAGTGCTTATTGAATTGAGAATGCTATAGATATTAAATAAAGCTGAAACAAAGACACTCAACACTCACAACTCATAACTTGGTGAATAGCATTACAACCGTACAAGTGAGTGACACAACCGGAGATGAATAGAATTACTATAGCTCGTCCCCAAAAAAATTTCAAATATTAAACTGAACGAAGTATAAAACATTTTAGCTAACAACCAACAACCATCCACTATGAGTACAAGAATTGTGGTTGATCCCATTACAAGAATTGAAGGTCATTTAAGAGTAGAGGCGGATATTGAAAATGGTAAAATTAAGGATGCGTATAGCAGCGGTACAATGGTGCGCCTGCTGGAAGAAATTTTACGTGGAAGAGACCCTCGCGATGCATGGGCATTTGTTGGAAGGGTATGCGGCGTGTGTACTTCCACGCATTCATTAACATCAGTACGCACCGTGGAAGACGCGTTAAATATTGTAATTCCGCCTAATGCGGAACTGGTGAGAAATATAATGCATTGCGTGTTGTATATGCATGATCATGTGGTGCATTTCTATCATTTGCACGCGATGGACTGGGTCGATGTTGTGAATGCATTAAAAGCCGATCCTAAAAAGACATCGGAGTTGGCGCAAAGTATTTCAAAATGGCCCAAAACATCGGTTGGTTATTTTAGCGATGTACAGGCCCGCGTTAAGAAATTTGTGGACAGCGGCCAGTTGGGCATTTTTGCCAACGGTTACTGGGGCCACCCGGCTTATAAACTGCCGCCGGAAGTTAATTTACTTGGCCTTGCGCATTACCTGGAAGCGCTGGAATGGCAAAAAGAAATTGTGAAAGTACAGGCGATATTTGGCGGTAAAAATCCGCACCCCAACTACCTGGTGGGTGGAATGGCCTGCTCTATAGGGCTAGACGATGTGAGTGGTATAAATGCCGAGCGGCTTGCATTTGTGGAACAATTGCTGGTTCAGGGTAAGGAATTTGTGGAGCAGGTGTATATACCGGATCTTTTGGCAATTGCTTCTTTTTATAAAGACTGGGGAGCCATTGGCGGTGGCCTGGGAAACTACCTTGTGTATGGCGACTTGCCAACAAACGGCTATGCGGATACATCGAAATATAAATTTCCACCGGGGGCCATATTAAATAAAGACTTAAGCAAGATTCAAGATGTGGATCTGCGGAAAGAAGATGAAGTGCAGGAGTTTATTATCCGCTCGTGGTATGATTATAAAGAAGGAAAAGATAAAGGCCTGCACCCGTGGAAAGGAGAAAGTAAAATTAATTACACAGGACCTAAACCGCCATTTGAGCACCTGGATACCACTAAAGAATACAGCTACCTTAAAACGCCCCGCTGGAAAGGTCACCCGATGGAAGTGGGGCCACTGGCAAGGGTTTTGGTGGGATATGCACGCGGAAAAGAAGAATTTAAAGAAGTGGTGGATAAAGCCTTAAGCCAACTGAATGTGCCGGTGGCGGCTCTGTTCTCCACCCTGGGCCGCACAGCTGCAAGAGGGCTGGAAGCCGCTATTACCGCAGGTTATGCCATCGAGTTTTATAATGCTCTAATAGACAATATTAAAAATGGCGATACCAGGATGGCTGATATGTCCAAGTTTGATCCTTCAACCTGGCCGAAAACCGCATTGGGCGTTGGCCATTCAGAAGCGCCGCGTGGCGCCCTGGCTCATTGGATCAATATAGAAGATAAAAAAATTGCCAATTACCAACTGGTTGTTCCCACTACATGGAATGCATCGCCAAGAGATCCGCAAGGGCAAATGTCGGCTTACGAATCATCTTTGATTGATACGCCGGTTGCAAATAATGATCAGCCGGTGGAAATATTGCGTACCATTCACAGCTTTGATCCCTGCATGGCTTGCAGCGTACACCTCTATGATGAAGAGGGGAAAACCATTAGCAGGGTGAATGTTTTGGGGTAAATAATTTAAACTGCGTTTATGGAAAAGAAATTATTACATGTGCACCGCTTACGCCGCGTTTATGTGTGGGAACTGCCTGTAAGAATTTATCACTGGCTAAATGTGCTGGCGCTGCTGGCGCTTATTATAACAGGTTTTTACATTGCCGATCCGCTGGCGTTAATGAGCAGCCGCGAAGCGTCGGAACAGTACACTATGGGCTGGATGCGGTATATTCATTTTGCGGCGGCTTATATTTTCTTTTGCAACTTTTTGTTCAGGCTATACTGGGGTTTTGTGGGAAACAAGTATGCAAGCTGGCGACAATTTATTCCCACTTCAGCCAATTTTTTTAAGGAAATGTGGGCTGTAATAAAAACAGACATTTTCATGGTTAAAAATAAAAAAGGGAAAAAAGAACACCTCAGTATAGGGCATAACGCTATGGCGGGGCTTATTTATTTTTTCACATTCATAGCTTTTCTTATTCAATGCTTAACCGGTTTTGGCTTGTATGCATCTATGTCCACGTGGTGGTTTCCCAGGTTGTTTTCGTGGGTGCCGGCCATGTTTGGCGGAGATATAGCCACACGCCAGTGGCATCACGCTACCATGTGGTTTTTTATATTATTTGCCGTGGTGCATGTTTACCTGGTGTTTTATCACGATTATGTGGAGGGCCGCGGAGAAATAAGCAGCATGGGCGGCGGCTGGAAATTTATTGAAGAAGACTTTTTTGAAAAAAATATCCCTCATACGCCAAACCCGGAAAAACCACAGAACACATAAATGCTGTGTATGTAATTTTTTTGGGAACCGGCGGTAGTGCTACTATTAAGCATCGTTGTGTCACTCACTTGTACGGTAGGAACTTTAGTGGGCGGTTGATAGTTGGCAGCAGGCAGCAAAAAATTGAAACGCTAATTTATTACTAATGCAACAGTATACTGCTGCAAGGCTACAAGCTTTTCAGGGCATATGTTATTAACAAAATATCAGGTGAGGATCAGTCTAATCAGTGTCATCTGTGTGCCATTTGCCAGCGCTGGAGTACAGGCATTACAATAATTCAATGAGATTTCTCGCCCGGTTGTCTCAGGTGAAACTCCTATGGTTGTTCAATCGGTTATGAAACTTCATAGATCTCTTTGCGAACTTTGCATACTTTGCACCTTTGCGTGAAACCGAAATGTGGCTAAAATTTTAAGCAACTTTATAAATGGTTAAATCTATACTTATACTTGGCATTGGCAACTACCTGATGGGTGATGAAGGTGTGGGAATTCATGTGGTTGAAGCCATGCAAAAAGAAGATCTTCCTGCAAATGTATCAGTGCTTGATGGTGGCACTGGCGGTTTTCATTTGTTAGAATATTTTGAGCTGCACGATGCTGTTATATTGATCGACGCGACTTTGGATAATAATCTTCCGGGAACTATACGTCTTATAAAACCGAAGTATGCAAAGGATTTTCCCAATGCTATGAGCTCGCATGATATTGGCTTAAAAGACCTCGTAAGCGCTTTGCAGCTTTTAGATAAAATGCCGGAAATTCATTTGTTTACTGTTAGTATTGAAACCATTCAGCAGCAGGGAATTCAACTAACACCAGCCATAAAAGAAATGGTGCCGGTAGTGGTAGAAGAGATAAAAGAATTAGTGAAAGCCGTTGGTTATAAGTGAAGCCTTATCCCCGGCCCTTCTCCAAAGGAAAAGGGAACCCTGTACACAAAGCGGATATTCATGGTTGCAATAATTCCTTCAATTTTTATTTTTACGCATGTTCAGCGGATCAGGCATAAAGAACTTTCAATTAATCAGCAAAGCTTATCTTAAAAGCAATATTATTAATTAGGATTAAGTATTTAGTTCGCAAAGGAATATCGTTTACGGATTTCAACATTTCATTTACAAAGTCTTTTTCTTTTTGCTTGTGCAAAAAGAAACAAAAAGCACACCCGCGATCGATGACGGCCCGATCGCGGGGGGCG
>JAVBLN010000079.1:0-26724 GCA_031553495.1 Flavihumibacter sp. | reverse complement strand
CCTGAAACAAACCACAAATATAAAAGATTTTACGCCCCTGGCTCCACCCTTGCCTTTCGAAGATCTAAACCCCTTTAATCATTGGGGTTGCAAATGTAGAAATACTTTTTAATTCAACAACTTTTTTTCAATATTTATTTTGAAAAAAATTGAAAAATCTGCCCAAATCCAATACCAGAAAGCATTATACACGAAAAATAATCCGGATAACCTTTATAACACTAACGCTAAAACTTACTCCCTACACTACAGCAGGTGGAACAATCACCAAAAAATAACTCCCCATAATCAATAAACACGGATAAAAACTATGACAATATAGCACTCATTACTCATTACTCATCACTCATCACTCATTACTCATCACTCATCACTTGTTGAATAGCGTTACTACCGTACAAGTGAGTGACACAACAATGCCCAATAGTACCACTACCCCCGGTTATATAAGAAAAAACTCCTGGTTCTTAGCGAAATCGATAAATAACGTGATGTTAATACTAGATGTTAATACTATTTATACCAATAATTTCACTCTTCATAATTGCTATTATTAATGTTGGTTATCCTTTACCTTTGCCGACTTATGGTTGACAAATTACCACATGATCCTATAGTTCCTTTTAAGCAATCGGAGGCCGGTAAAAAAGCGCAGATTGCCGATATGTTTGATAAAATCGCTTTTCGCTATGATTTTCTTAACCGCTTTTTGAGTGGAGGCATTGATGTGACCTGGCGGAAAAAAGCAATCAGGGAATTGGTGGAAATTGAGCCGAAACAGATTTTGGATGTGGCTACAGGCACGGCTGATGTGGCTATTATGATGCAGAAATATCTTCAACCGGAAAAAATTACCGGTATTGATATTTCGGAAGGGATGCTTGAATTGGGTCGTAAAAAAATCGCCAAAGCTTTGTTAAACGGCAAGATTGATTTGCTGCAGGGGGATAGTGAAACAATAAATTTTCCTGATAATTCGTTTGATGCTGTGACTGTAGCTTTTGGTGTGCGCAATTTTGAAAATCTTAGAAAGGGGCTCTCTGAAATGTTACGGGTTTTAAGGCCAGGGGGCAAACTGGTTGTATTGGAATTTTCGAAGCCTACAACAACCGGTTTTAAGAGCCTTTATAAATTTTATATGAACATCATTGCTCCCGGCATGGGTAAGATTATTTCCAAAAACCGGGACGCTTACCAATATTTAAACGATTCAGTGCAGGCATTTCCCCAAGGCCAGGAGTTTATTAATATTTTAAATGAAGAAGGGTACGTGGGTACCTATTTTAAAAAACTTACGTTAGGAATATGTACAATTTACTGCGGCAAAAAAAAATACGGCTGAAAATAGTACCGGCTGGTATTTTTTTCCTGCTTTTTTCGATAGGCGCTTATGGCCAGTTGCGCGACCGCATAAACCTACCGTACAATGATGACAAACCCTACACTATAGGAATTGTGCTGATGGGTACTCAAAACAGGTTTCAAATAAGCCAGCACCCCCGCTTTTTGCAATATGACAGCGTGCTGACCAGTAATCCTATTAACTCAACCGGATTGGGAATTGGCGGAATTCATACATTGCGTTTGTCGAAAAGGTTTGAAGTAAGGGCCATTTTCCCTCAGCTTTTATTTGTGAATAAAACACTTTCTTATACATTAAAATACCCGGAAACCGGAGAGCAAAAAACGACTACTAAAAATGTAGAATCCATACTGCTTGGAGTACCGGTGCAATTGAAACTAAAATCGGACAGGATAAATAATTTCCGTGTGTACATGTTTGCCGGTGCGAAATTGGAATATGACCTTTCCTCGAAAGCGCAGGAAAGAAACGCCGAGCAATTTGTGAAATTAAAAGCAAGCGACTTTGGAATAGAGGCCGGAGTTGGGTTTAACTTTTATCTACCTTACTTCATACTATCGCCGGAGTTAAAGTTGAGTAATGGCATTGGTAATGTACACAGCCGCGACCCCGGTCTTAAATACTCAAATGTGATTGATAAAATACAATCGCGACAAATTGTATTCTCCCTCATTTTCGAGGGATAATCGCCTGTACACAATCCTATCTTTTTGAAAGCGCTATAAGGTTGAGGAATATCCTGTATCTTATTCCGTATCTCTTTCACATTTTTTTAGCTTTTTTCTATTAAACTAATTTTTGTTTTCGAATCAAAGAAAGAGCTAATAGCAACATTATGAAAAAATACTTATTCCCACAGCAATCGTAGCAGGATCCGTTACCTATACTCAAAGGCAAGTTTCAATTCGTATGAATCTGTTGTAAGAATTGGATACTATAACGGTATAGAATATACGCATCATGCAATATATCAAAAATCACCAGCAAGAACTTATATGCCGGTTGTATATATTGCTCCGCAGCCACCTGTTTATTATGCGCCGCGGAAAGTGTACGCAGAAAGAAAAGTTTATTATAGCGATCACCATCACAAAGATCGCAAACATGGCTGGAAGGGTGAATGTAGGTTTTAAGGAGGAAAAAATGGCCGTCATTTATGACGGTCATTTTTTATATAGTCAATAAGGTGGCGGCTACTATACCTGCGGTTTCGGTTCTTAACCGTGTATTGCCCAAAGAAACAGGAACAAAATTTTGATGCAGAGCCAGTGCAACTTCTGAAGCGGTAAAATCACCTTCGGGACCAATTAAAATGATTTGAGAAGTGCTATTGTCTGTTACATTTCTTAACGCTGTTTTTTCTGCTTCTATGCAATGAGCAATGAATTTTTTTTGAGCTTTGGCATTTTCAACTACAGCGGAGAACTGTTGCGGATCATCCATTTCGGGTAGCCATACCTGTTGGCTTTGCAACATGGCGCTAACGAGAATATTTTTCATTCGCTCTTTTCTGAAATGTTGTTTTTCGGTACGCTCGCAAAGCAGTGGAATAATTTCTGTTATACCTAATTCCGTTGCTTTTTCGAGAAACCATTCAAACCTGCCGGCATTTTTCAATAATGAAATAGCGATAATGTTTTTATTATTGTCACGTTCATAAAACGCAGTTTCCTTTACCTGAACCAAGCATTTCTTTTTATGATCATCCATAATACTTACTGTTAACAAATGGCCTAAACCATCTGTTAACTGCAGCATTTCACCAATGCGCATGCGTAATACCTGAACAATATGCCTTGAGGTTTCTTCCGACAAAATAATTTCCTGCTGACCGGGCGTGTAATCTGAGTAATAGAAAAAAGGAAGCATGTTGTGAATGTGCTAATTTGAAAATATGGAAATGTGGAAATAGTTTAAAATGTTTTGTTATGCAATTTATTTTCGCTTTTTCATATTTCCACATTCACACATTAATAATGATTTTATATTACTACCAAACTGGTTGTAAAATTTATTGCCAAAAAAAGAAGGTAATTATGAACCGGGCGATAGAATAAGTATTAGGCTTTTCTTGCGTCGCACTCTTGTACGTTTGGTTCGCTATTCGGCGCTTAAGATAATGGCATTGCTTTACGCAGTATAAATTGGTGCAGGAATGTTTTAACCTGCTGAATAGCATTACTACCGCACAAGTGAGTGACACAACGATGCTCAATAGTAGCACTACCGCCGGTCCCCCAAAAAGCAATGTATAAAATTACCTTGTTTGAAATATATCACCGCAGCGATAAACCTGGAGGATTTCATTCTCACATTAAAAAGGCGCATCATCGTCATCAAGATCCATACTATTCATTTTACTACCAAACTGGTTGTAAAGTTTGGCGCCACCGCTATTGTCACCTCCATCATCATCGCCAATTGGCCGCCAATTGCCGCCTTGCGGAGGCCCGCCAAAATCATCTTGCTCCATTTCAATAAATTTTTGAATATGCAGTAAGGCTTTCAGTTTCACTGTTTCAAGCGAACCGTTACGATGCTTGGCAATTTTAATATGGGTTTCTCCTTTGTTGGATTCGCCCATCTCGTTTTGGTTGATATCATAATACTCCGGACGGTAGATAAACATAACCATGTCCGCATCCTGCTCAATAGCACCAGATTCGCGGAGATCGCTCAACTGAGGGATTTTATTACCGTCTTTTCTGCTTTCAACAGCCCGACTCAACTGGCTTAGCGCAATGATCGGAACTTCAAGCTCTTTAGCCAACTGTTTAAGAGAGCGTGATATCTGGCTTATTTCCTGCTCACGGTTGGTATTTTTTTCACCGCCGCCGCTCATCAATTGTAAATAGTCGATGATGATTAAACCTATATTGTGTTTATTCTTCAATCTGCGGCATTTTGCACGCAGTTCAAATATGTTTAGGGCTGCTGTATCATCTATAAACAATGGCGCCTGCGTGAGCCTTTGAATACCCTTTGCGTACAACTGTTTCATTTCATATTCTTCCAGTTTTCCGCGTGAAATTTTTTCGAGCCATATTTCACTTTCGGCAGAAAGAATACGTGTTACAAGCTGAGCGGCGCTCATTTCAAGGCTAAACACAGCCACCGGTGTAGATTTAGTGGGGTGAAGCGCTGCACTGCGTGCAAGGTTGAGTGCAAACGCGGTTTTACCTACAGCAGGCCGTGCCGCAAGAATAATAAGGTCGGTGGGCTGCCATCCATATGTGATTTTATCAAGAGATGGGAAACCGCTTGGAACGCCGCTTATATCCTCTGTACGGTGTCGCATATCTTCGATACGCTGAATGGTTTTCACCAAAACGGAATCGATACTCTCAAAATTCTTTTTCAAATAATTGTTGGTAATTTGGAAAAGCTTGTCTTCCGCTTTATCGAGCAGATCGAATACTTCTGTAGAATCTTCATAAGCGTCGCCAATAATTTCTCCACTAATACGAATCAGCTCACGTTGAATAAATTTTTGAACGATGATGCGGGCATGCGCTTCAATGTTTGCTGCAGAAACAACCGTGTTAGTTAGCTTTGTTACAAAATAAGGTCCGCCAATAATATCAAGTTCACTTCTGAATTTAAGCTCTTCTACAACAGTCAAAATATCGATTGGCTGACTCTTTTGAGCAAGTGAAAGCATGCATTTAAAAATGCGCTGATGAGCATCCAGATAAAAACATTCCGGTTTTAATATTTCAATTACCACATCGAAGGCACCCTTTTCAAGCATTATAGCGCCCAAAACCGCTTCTTCCAATTCTTTCGCTTGTGGCGGTACTTTGCCATACACCATGGTGCTCAGGTCAACGGATCTTTTTCCCCTTTGCTTACGATCTTTCAGGTTAGTTAATTCCATGTTTTGTATAACAATATTTTTTGGTAACCACTGATTATACATCAACGGTTAAGTGTTGTAATATCAGGTTCTCCTTTCTGCCAAATACCCGATGTGTTTTCAGCTATAACTTCTTTAATAAATTGTTATGCCAGATGAACAAATTGTTACTTCGGCAGGTTAGGACGGCGAATATAAACAGCAATGAACCGAATGAAAAAATTTTTTAATTGCTTAAGTTATGCTATAGTACTGCACATGATTTTCCACATAAATCTCCGGCTTATTCACATCAACTTCTTAGTAATACACAATTTAAAAAAGTTTTTCCTGTTTTTAGCAATAATATTCACAACATATGTGCGTAAATAAAAATGGGACAATAATTGGCTGCCATTCCTAAACCACAGAATGGAACTTACGCAATTTTGACTGGAAAAAAGTGTAAACAAAATTTCCGAAATGCACTATTACTAAGCTGTTTCGAATATTCCATTTTTTAAAATGTACGCAGATAGCCAATAATAATATGATTTAAGGAGAGTTGCAATAACTAAACTCCCCGAAAAGGGCCGATATTACTGGTTATTGTGTGCTACCGGTTGGGAATATTCGTACACTTTTTTATGGATAAATCATACCTTTCATTTAGAACGAATGTCACTTATTGCTGAATAGCATTACTACCGCACAAGTGAGTGACACAACGATGCTTAATAGTAGCACTACCGCCAGTTCCCTCAAAAAAACATTGCTGGTATTACCATGTTTGGAGTATAGTGATTTCCTATTTATTTTCCCTTTTTCCCGGCAACTTTTTCGCCGGGCTGGAAAGATAAAAATGCCACAACATCATTGTAGCAATGGTTTGGTAGGGGGCCCATTGATTTGCTTTGGCTATCATATCGTTGTGCGTGGTTCCCGGTGGCATATTCTTTAGCCGTTTTAAAGCGTTTACAGCCGCAAGATCACCTGTGGGGAATATGTTTGCACGTTGCAAAACAAAAATCAGGTAGATATCAATTGTCCAGTTTCCGATGCCTTTATGTTTGCTGAGTATCGTTCGTATATCATCATTGGGTAAGGTTTTCAACTGTGTTAAGTCAAGTTCTTCGCGTATAAACGCTTCCGCCAGAAGCCGCACATAGTGTGCTTTTTGCCTGCTGAAATAACATGCTTTTAATTCATCACCGGTAAGGGCTAAAAAATTTTCGGGTATTATATCTGTTATTTTTTCACGCAATTTATTTAGCGCGGCTAAAGCCGAAGCCAATGACACCTGTTGTTCCAAAATAATATGCACCAACGACTCAAAATTATTTGGCCTGGACCATAACGGCGGATAACCGCAAGTATCAAGTATCTGCTTTAAATCAACATCCATAGAAGCAAGCCGGTCGCATAACTTATGAAAGTTTTTTGAAGAGAATGTGGTATATGATGTTTTGATTGCCGGCATTGAAATTTTGAGTTTGATACTGAGAACGCCCCTAAGGACAACCTTAGTATCCACAAAAGAAAAGATGCCGATTTTACCGGCATCTTTGCGAAAAATTTGTAGTCCCGACAAGAATCGAACTTGTATCTAGAGTTTAGGAAACTCCTATTCTATCCATTGAACTACGGGACCGCTGTTCTTATTTTGTGCAAATATCTCTTTCCTGATGCAGTTTTCCAATAAAATTTTTAGGCTAACATATTTTTGATTGCACTTACCAGTTCGCTTTTTGTTATGGGAATGCCCATTATTTTATTATAACCTGTAGCATCCACCAAAAATTGCTCTCGGATTATTTTTATTAACTGCCCGTTGTTTATTTCGGGTATCAATATTTTGTCGAAATTTTTTATGATGCTACCTAGATTTTTTGGAAATGGTCTCAGGTAGCGTATGTGCGCATGGCTCACCGCATGGCCTTCGGCCTGCAGCTCGGCAACCGCACTTTTTATAGATCCATATGTGGAACCCCAGCCCAATACTAAAACGTTTCCTTTTTCGGGACCGCTGTCCAGCTTTTGTTCGGGTATATAATCGGCAATCATATCCACTTTTTGCTGGCGCAATTTTACCATCAACTGGTGGTTTTCCGGTTCGTAATTTACATTCCCGGTTATGTTTTGCTTTTCTATACCGCCAATGCGATGCTCCAGTCCGGGAGTGCCGGGTATAGCCCACGGACGTACCAACCTTTCATCCCGCAAATAAGGCTTAAATTTTTCCTCCCCTTCAGCTAATTCTGTCTTAAACTTCACTTTAATAACGGGCAGATCGTCGGCTTTGGGAAATTTCCATGGCTCGGCGCCGTTTGCTATGTAGCCGTCACTCAGAAATATTACGGGTGTCATGTGCTGCACTGCAATTTTCACGGCTTCAAACACACTGCTGAAGCAGTCGCTAGGTGTGGCTGCAGACACCACCGGCATCGGGCACTCTCCGTTGCGGCCATAATAGGCTTGCAGCAAATCGCTTTGTTCGGTTTTAGTAGGTAATCCTGTAGAAGGGCCACCACGCTGTATATCAACAATTATCAAAGGAATTTCCAGCATCACCGCAAGACCCATTGCTTCCGTCTTTAATGCCATACCCGGCCCCGAAGTGGTAGTTACCCCCAACGAACCCCCGTAAGACGCGCCAATAGCAGAACTAATACCTGCAATTTCATCTTCGGCCTGAAAAGTGCGTACGTTAAAGGTTTTATGTTTGCTCAACTCGTGCAGTATATCGGAGGCGGGTGTAATTGGATAAGTGCCCACAAACAAAGGCAAACCGCTCTTTTGCGAAGCGGCAATCAAACCAAGCGCCACAGCCTGGTTGCCCATAATGGACCGGTAAGTTCCGGGTTGCATTTTCGCTTTTTCCACCCGATATGTTGTAGAAAAAGTTTCGGTAGTATCACCATAATTATAACCCGCCTGCAATGCTTTGATATTACTGTTGAGAATAACTTCTTTTTTATCAAATTTCTCTTCCAGGAATTTTATGCTGCTCACCATGTCGCGGTTATACATCCAATACAGGAAGCCCAGTACAAACATGTTTTTAGCACGGTCTTTTTCTTTTATACCAAGTTCAAATTCCTTCAGAGCCTCGCGGGTCATTTTGGTAACATCTATTCTGATCACCTCATAACTATCAAGGCTTTCGTCCATTAAAGGATTTACACCATCGGGATAATTGGCAAGGCGCAAATTTTTAGCATCAAAGCCGTCGGTGTTTGCTATAATTTTTCCGCCTTTTTTCAAGCTTTTTAAATTAGCTTTTAGCGCCGCAGCATTCATAGCCACAAGCACATCGCATTCATCACCAGGGGTAAAGATCAAATCACTGGAAAACCGCAACTGAAAGCCACTTACACCGGGAAGTGTTCCCTGCGGCGCACGAATTTCAGCGGGAAAATCCGGAAATGTTGCAAGATCAATTCCCAACAATGCAGTATTATTGGTAAACTGGCTTCCGGTCAATTGCATACCGTCTCCACTGTCTCCGGCAAACTTGATCACCACATCCTGTAATAATTCTTCTTTACGACTCACTTGTAAAAATTTTGGCAAAATTAAGCAATTTGAGATTCGAAGGAAGAGCACGGAAACCGGCCGCTGAATATAACGAGATTATCGCATGAGTTGGCATATATACTTCACGCAGTTTGTACAGCTTTTTTGTAGACCAGCGGTAGTGCTACTATTAAGCATCGTTGTGTCACTCACTTGTACGGCAGGAACTTTAGTGGGCGGTTGACAATAGGCAACTGCCCACTCGCTCAATAGAATTCCAACCGCACAAGTGAGTGACACAACGATGCTTAATAGTAGCACTATCGCCCGTTCCATAAAACATAAAAGCCGCCTCACGGCAGCCTTTATGAATTACAAAAACAAAGCTTTACTTTGAAGGCCAGGTGGGTTCGCCTTTTTTCATTTTTTCGTAAGCCTCAACTATTTCCGGTTTGCCGGATTTAGCTGCTTGTTCCTGCCACTTCAGCGCTTCATCTTTATTTCCGAATTTGTATAAAAGATTCGCATGCGTATCTAAAAGTTCAGGCATTGAAGTATCAACGGAAACAGCATGTGATGTCATAGTTATGGCAGACTTCAGCACATTTTTATCGTTTGTGTTTTCAAACACCGCCCACGCAACACTGTTGATAAGCATTGTACTGATCCATTTGCGGTTGATCCCATATTTGGGAAACCACGCGTCTATAGCCTTTCCGAGGTTCACCCATTCCTGGTGATTGACGGTATATAAAAACTGCGATTGAAGCGCAATTTCTTCACCCAATGTACTGTAACGATTTACAAGATTTGAAGTGATGGTAGTCCAATCCGGTGCGCCTTTTGCGGTGTAAGGAAGAATATAATCCGCTTCCATCAGCATGGTAGTGAGCGCTTCCGACTCATCCTTTCCTAATATGGAATTTACTTTTGCCGCGTTGTCGTAAAAAACTTTAAAGCCGGGATCTTTAGTACTCGTAGTAGTTCTTTTAATGAAGGTGAGATTTGTTTCGTTATAAGGATCTTTCAATTTCGATACATACTCACCCGCTACTTTAGCCATATTAACTTTATCCTTTTGCTGCAGCGCCATAATGGCCAGAGTTCTTAAGAACGCGGAGTCCCTGTTTCCGTTTTCAAATTCTTTTAATTTTTCATCATAGCTGCGTGAGCCGCCTGCAGCCGCCACTTGTGCAACCAAGCCTTTCGTTGCCGCTTCTGTATTGGCAGTGGAAGGCCACAATTTTTTATGGATGCTTCTGAACGTTTCAACAGGAAGTTTGATCACTTCCCTGTCGTAAGTTATAAGACCGTTTTGCTCGCTTTCCACATCAAAAGGCTGAGTATAAATAGAGGCGCTGAGTCCTTCTTTTTCCAGTACTACGAGAGAGTCTACCATTCCTGTATACTGCTGTTTCATTCTGTCGGGAGTTACCACACCGTCATATCCCCAACCTGCTACAAACTCATCCCAAAGATGTCCTTCAACAGGCACACCAATTCCGCCAAACTCACCAAGAGTTCTTGCCATGCCCGGCTTACTTTGAACATAACCCGGCATTGGGTATGAATGAACGTCTGTCATATCGGCATCAATCCACGCATCCGGCGACGGGCTTCTTAGCTTATTATTCACATACAGAATTTCGCCGGAGTGGCCATTTACAAGCCTTGTAGGATCTTCACTTTTCATCCATCTTGTAAGACGTTGCTGATCGTACTGTCCCCATTTTTCGTTAAACAATACCCATGTTGTAATAGACGGATGATTAAAAAGCTGCGCGATATTTTCTTTACATTCTTTTTCAAATTGCTGACGGCCCTCGGGTGTATCATTTCCGGGATTTACCATATCCTGCCAAACCAGCATACCCAATTTATCGGTGTGATAATACCACCTGTCGGGTTCAAGCTTTATATGCTTTCTGATGGTATTAAATCCCATTGCTTTGATGGCCTTAATATCATACAGCAGCGCCTCATCACAAGGAGCGGTGTACAAACCATCCGGCCAAAAGCCCTGATCCAGGGTTCCCAGGTTATACGTGTATTTATTGTTTAAATAAATTCTTTCAATTCCTTTTTCATCTTTCCTCACATCAATCTTGCGCATACCAAAATATGAATTCACATTGTCTATCACTTTGCCACCTTTCACTACCTGCAGTTGCAGATCATACAGGAACGGATCATCGGGCGACCATAGCTTTTGCGAAGGAATACTAATGCCGGCAGTGCCTGTAAATGTTTTGGTAGCCACTACTTTGGTTCCATCTTTTACTGTGGCTTTCACGCTGGCACCACTTTCATCGCCTGAAAGATCTACTGTAATATTAATTGTGCTTTTATCAATATCCGGAACCAACTTAATGGATTCAACAGCTACCGAAGGAACTACTTCCATCCACACTGTTTGCCATATGCCGCTGCTGGGCGTGTACATAATACCTTCCGGATTTAATACCTGCTTACCATGCGGATTGGGACCACGGTCCGAGGGATCCCAAACTTTCAATGAAAGTTCATTGCTACCCGATTTTAATGCATCGGTAACATCTATAGTAAAATGTTGATACCCCCCTTTATGGCCCCCTACTTCGCGGTTGTTTATATATACTGTCGCATCAAAATCAACCGCACCGAAATTTAAAAGCACTCTGTCACCTGCCTTTGCAGATGGTTTTGTAATAGTCCTTTTGTACCAAAGCTGTTGCTCAGGCTCCAATCTTTTCTTTACACCCGAAAGCGCCGACTCAATAGGAAAAGGAACCAATATCTTTCCATTCCATTTAGCAGGGTTTTCGTTTTTATTGGTAACCGCATAATCCCAAAGACCATTTAGGTTTGTCCAGTTGGTTCTTGCAAGTTGGGGACGCGGATATTCGGGCAGCACGTTTGAAGGATTAACCTTCGAATACCAGCGGGTTTTAATATTCACCGGTTGTGGCTGCCAGCTTTGAGCAACCGAGTGTTGCGCAAATAAAATGAAAGTGAAAAAAGGCAATCGAAATTTCATTGATAAAAAATTAAATGATAAAAACTTACATGCTAAAAGCATGCTGAATAAAGACAGACGACGGGTATATAAGTACTATGAAACAGATTGTTAAATTTCAAAAACATTTTTAGAGAGATGGTAACCGTTAAAGACAACTGCCTTTGAGTCAATGGCATAGTGGGATAAGTTGAGAATTGAGAGTGGAGAATTCTTTATACACTGATTGCGAAATAAAACAAAGGCATCGCAACAGCTTTTATCAAGGTATCTTTTATTGTTTTTTGGTCTTGATGAATACCACAAGTATAGTTATGATACCGGCTGCAGTATTTCATGGCATCATCGTTGCGTCGCAATCACTTCATCGGTTGTAATGCTATTCATCGGCTAAAATATTACGGGCTTGTCGTTATCAAGATGTCCTACACCTTTGAGGTGTAGGACATCTGTACACCAATAAATTGAGAATCGAGAGTGGAGAATTGAGAATGCTTTATACACTGATTGCAAGCCAAAACAAAAGCACTCATTACTCAAAACTCATAACTCATAACTTGTTGAATAGCATTCCTACCGTACAAGTGAGTGACACAACGATGATGCCATGAAATACTGAAGCCGGTCACAAAATATTTCTTACTATTTTTTTATATAAACCAATAAAAAAACTTCGGGATCGTTTCCATAAAAAAACCTTATTTTTTCTTTAAGGGTAAGGCTTTCAAACAAAGCATACATTCTTTTGACTAAATTTGTCTTGCTCGCCATTTATGATAGCTACGCAAAACATACTGTCCAACGAACGCGAAATTTTTACCCGTATCGCAACTGGTGACCAACAAGCTTTTGCGTTAATTTTTAACCACTACTCGCAACGATTATACAATTTCATTTTCAGTAAAGCGAAATCCGACGAACTGACTGAAGAAGTTTTGCAGGAGGTATTTATCAAAATTTGGGAAAAGAGAACGGAGATGAAAGACGTGCAAAATTTCGAGGCTTACATTTTTACAATGGCCACCAACAAAACTTATGATTTTCTGCGCAAGATGGCTACTAACGAAAGGCTGAAACAAAAAGTGTGGGAATCGATGCAGGTATATTCGAACATAACGGCAGAAGCCATCGATCTAAAATATTGCGAGCAAATGATAAATGAAGCTGTTGAAAAACTATCGCCACAAAGAAAAAAAGTTTTTGTGCTCAGCAGAAAAGAAGGATTGAACCGGCATGAAATAGCGGCGCAACTAAATATTTCGGCCAACACAGTGGATAATCAGCTTCGCGAAGCCTTAATGTTTATTAAAAACTATCTGCATAATACTTCTGATGTTTCTATGTTGTTGTTCCTGGTATTATTGAAACTAGATTAACAGTAAAGCAATTATTTTGTTGTGAAAAATTTTTACACGTATTGATAACGGTTATATGCACCCTAATATAACAATAATAGGTATCTAGCTCGCAAATAGAATATGGTTTAAAGATTTTGAAAATTCATTCGTCAAATTTTTTTTCTTTTCACTCACCGAAAGTATAACGGCCCGGCCCTACATCTTTCTTCTCAAGTAATTTTCCATCTGCTGTTGGCACATATACTTCAGCGTTAGTACCAGCCGGAATTTCAACAGTCAACGTAAGCTTATTGTTTTGAATGTGCCATTCCGATACAATAGTTCCGTAGCCACATTTATAACTTCCTTTAGCCCATGTAAGTCCGCCGCCAGGCAATGGCTGAATACGGATCTTTTTATAGCCCGGCTCTAACGACTGAATACCGGCAATATTGCGATACATCCAATCGCCAATAGCCCCATATGCATAGTGATTAAAACTGTTCATAACCGGAGTTTGAAAACTACCATCGGGCTTAATACCGTCCCAACGCTCCCAAATAGTGGTAGCGCCCATTTTAACAGGATATAACCAAGATGGAAAAGTTTCCTGCACTAGCAGCGTATATGCCACATCGTTATACCCAAATCGACTGAGCACATGGCAGAGATACGGCGTTCCCAGAAAACCGGTTGTAAGATGGTTCCTGTACAGTTTGATATTATCCGCCAGGAAACCCGCCGCCACAGCACGGCGATCTTCGGGCAGCATATCAAAATGTAAAGCCAGCACATACGCCGTTTGCGTATTACTCATCAGCCTGCCATTGGGTGTAACATACTCTTTCATAAACGCCGCTTTAATGCGAGAAAGCATCGCTTCATAGCTGCGTACGTCATCAGCTTTCCCCAATACCTTTGCGGCATTAATAAGATTTTGTGTAGAGTGTGCCCAAAAACACTGCGCTATCAAAAACTTATCAGTCACGGCTTCCGTACCATCATCATTTCCGGGCCGGTAGCTAAGCCAATCTCCAAAATGAAAGCCGCTTTGCCACAAATCATTTTTGCTTTGCAACTGAATATAGTCAACCCATTTTTTCATCATGGAATATTGCGCTGCTAGTGTAGCAGCATCACCATAAATTTCATACTGCTGCCAGGGTATGATAGTGGCCACATCCGCCCAGCCCGATGAACCACCAAAACCATTCAAAACATCCGGCACTACAGAAGTTATAACGCCGTTTGCCAATTGATCCGCTTCCACATCTTTCATCCACTTACGAAAAAAATCATTTACATTAAAATTATACGCCGCCGTGCGGAAAAAGGCTTGCGCATCGCCTGTCCAGCCAAGGCGTTCATCCCTTTGCGGACAATCGGTTGGCACATCTAAAAAATTGCCGCGCTGTCCCCACTGAATATTATGTTGCAACTGATTGAGCAATGAATTGGAACATTCAAAAGTGCCGGTTGGCTCCATATCAGAATACAATGCCACTGCCGTAAAATTTTCCGGTTTCAACTCACCGGGATAACCTTCTACTTTAATGTAACGGAATCCGTAAAAAGTAAAATGTGGTTCAAAGGTTTCCTCACCTTCGCCAGCAAGAATATAAGTAGCGGTAGCCTTTGCGCTGCGCAGGTTAGCGGTATAAAAATTCCCTTCCTTATCCAACACTTCCGCATGCTGAATAGTGATGGTGGAACCTGCATGCCCGCTGGCTTTTACAATAACCCATCCGCTCAGGTTCTGGCCAAAATCTATAACCTTCTCACCTTTTGGAGTTGTCAAAATTTTTACAGGCTTGAACGTTTCATGTTTGCGTATCGGCTCGTTTTCCGTAGGAATAAGATTATCGAAACCATATGCCGCTTCTTTTACAGAAGTCCAATTTTGCAAATGCACCCGTGCATCAATAGTTTCGCCATTGTATAGATCCGACGACAAAACAGGCGTTTGAGCTGCCTTCCAACTGCCATCAGAAATAATTACCGTCCTTTCATTATTGCTATAAATAATTTCTAATTGGCAGAGCAGCGCCGTTTTATCACCATAATAATTTTTCTGACCATCAAAGCCAATATGACCCCTGTACCATCCGTCGCCGATTGTTACATCAATTGTATTGCCACCCTTTTTCAACATGGTGGTAACATCATACTGTTGGTATTGCAGCCTTTTACGATAGCTGGTCCAGCCGGGAGTTAAATACGCGTCGCCCACACGCATCCCATTTATATGCGCTTCGTACAATCCGCGGGAAGTGATATACAATGTTGCGGATTTTATTTTTTTGCCCGTTTCAAAATTTTTTTGAAAACATTGCGCCGCACGCATTGCCGCATCCGCATTGGCAGCTTCAATCCAACGGGCCTTCCAGTTTACAGAAGATCTCAACTGAGCCAGTCCACCATTACACACAACAATTAAAAGCAGGAGAGAGAGCAGATTTCTAAGCATGTTATGTTTTTTAAGAGGTTTATCATGTTGCCCAATCCGCACGATACAAACGATAGCCACCAAAAATACAATAATGGGCCGTACTTAAAAATGATATTGAAATATGTGGGACCGGGTGTGTAGCTGCAATGGCACACAGATGACACTGATCTTCACTGATGTTTTGTTTATAGCGCATACTTCAGGGCTCGAAATGCAATTCATATAACACCCGGACGAGAAATCTTTAGTCCTATAAATCATAAAAAAACATTGTTGATAACGGTGAGGAGTAGACGAGGATATTTGTGTTAAATGCGGTAGGCAGGAAAGCTATTTAAAAAAAACATTCTGAGAAAATCTTTATCGGCTTGTTTTAAAATTTTATTTATAAAAAGTATTCTTACTTTTTTGTTTGGGTAAAAAAGAAATCAAAGCGTACCCGAGAAAGAATACTATGGCCAAGTTGAAACAGACATGAGCAATTTGTACTTAGTAAAGTGTAAGCATTTTTAAGTTCTCATACTTGCTACAGATGGTTACTCACTAATTATTACAAACTGGACAAATTTTTGAACACTTATTTTTAACCGTCAAGTTCAATCCGTTAATATAGTCTTTCACATTCACATTCAATAAATTCTCAGTCGTCATCCACCTAGGAGGATGCTTTCCTTTCAAATAATGATCGAAAAACTGTTTCATTCGAAGGGTGTAATCTATTTGATTAACTTCTTTGTTTATGGTATGTCCTTCATCCTCGTATGTCAAAAGCCATACAGGTTTATTTAGGCGCTTCAAAGCACAAAACATTTGAAGACCCTCACTGTAAGGCACTGCATCATCCTTTGGATTATGCATGATTAATAAAGGAGCTGTTATTTTATCTGCAAAAAATACAGGAGAATTCTTGATGTAAACATCAATATTTTCCCAAAGCGTAGAACCTATACGCATTTGGCCTGTTTCGAATATTGAATGCCGGAAATTATTTCCATGAGATAAACCTCCATAACCACTAACTAAATTAGATGGCGCGGCAGCAGCGCATGCAGCAGCCAAACGATTAGAATGTGTAATTAGAAAATTAACCTCATAACCTCCAAAGCTATGTCCCTGCATTCCAATTGCATTTGTATCAACAAAAGATAATCTAAACAGTGTATCAAGCCCTCCAGAAACTGCATTATAAGCACTCATTCCTGGTTTTCCAAGAACATAATGAATATCTGGGCAAAAAACCAAATAGCCATCACTTACATATGATAAGATATCAAGAGGTCCATTTGATAGCTTTGGAATTGGAAAGCTATTTTTGGTGTTAGTTAGCTTTTCGTAGCAATAGACAATTAATGGGTACTTTTTGCCTGGGTCAAAATTTTCTGGTTTATATAAAATTCCTTGTGTTGAACCCCCATCTGGAGTATAATAATTTATTAATTGAGTAGTAATCCAGTTATAATTATGCTCCGGATGAACATCTGTCACCTTATCAAAATTGATAAAATCTTTAGTTATGAAATAATTGGGAAATTCATGGGCACTACCTCTTCGCAAAAGCCAAATATCACTGTTTTTTGCCTTTATTTGGTTCATTCCAGGATCAGATGTATTAATCCTTGGAATGTAATAAATATAATCGCCCATTGAGAACAATTTAGGATCCTCATCTGACATAATGACCTTTTCATAAAATCCATTTTGCTTGGTTAATCTGCTAAAAGCCCTTAATATTAATGTATCAGTTTTATTAAATATTATATCATCAAACCCTTCGTTCATTGGAAGGAAAAAAATTTTATTCAATTTACCATAAGAGTTAGTGATATTTTTTGGCTTAAAACAATTATTTAATGAAACAAGCCATAAATCAAATTCGTCACTTAATAATACACCACTTCCATCAGCTGTCCAACCTGTTACTGACTGAGACCAAGACAGTGCATCAGGAATATCAATATCATAAATAGTCCAATCCACATGTATTGTTTCAGTTATATTGTATTCTTTGCATGAATTGATAAAAAAACTCTTATAGTTTCCTATACTATGATCATAATAAACTACATAATCAGCAGTTGGTGATAATACACCTCCATCAGGAGCAGGAACTTTAATACGACTCCCATCCTTAACAGATAGTACAAATAATTCGCCACTATCTGTTTTGCTTTTTTTTGATCTTACCAAAAGCCTGTCATTAATAACCCTACTAAAAATAATTTCATTTTTAGTAATGAATTTCAGAAATGAAGTATCTTCTTTAGTTGCACTTCCAATTGTATCAGAGGCTGCAAATAGAGAATTGAATTTTGATGAATCACAATTGCTATGAGTAATTGTATTAAATATATTCTTGTATATTTTGCCACCAACTGACAAACTATAACTGACGTATTTACCATCATCACTGATCTTCGGAAATAGTATCTCAGGCCAAGATGATATTGTCGCGGGTTCAACGATTTTCTTTTTTAAAAATGGCTCTAAATTGTTTTTAACATGCCATGTAGGTTGACCTGTTTTCATTTTACTAAGGTTGCAGATAATTTCGATGTCTTGAGGTGCGAGACTAACAGCTTTTGTTTGCCATAGAATTGCTTCTTTTATTTTCCCTCTTTTATACAAAAGATTGGCGTAGGTATTGATAAAGTATGGCATCTCCGATTCACTCTCTAATAATTTTCCAATACATTCACTCGCCTTTTTTAAAATCACAGAATCTGCACTGTTTTTAAAAATCAGTTCATACACTTGATTATTTAATTCAGTTTTAGTAAAGCACATAGACCCAACATCTATGTTATCAATTTTTTCTACTAACTCCCGAATTAGACACGCCGTATCTTGCTGTTGAGCTTTTAATATAATTGGTAAAATCAATATGAATGTCAACAGCCTTGCATAACACTTTAACATATCCTAATATCCATTGTTTTGTTTGAGATTTTGATTACATAGAATATCGCTTGATGGGATGGGATATAGTTGCTTAAAAGAATTCCACTTGCCACCTTTTAAGGGTGTTTCAACTGCCATAACATTATCAACTTTGTTTGTTCTTTTCAAGTCTAGCCAGCGATGTCCACCTTCCGCAAAAAACTCAAACTCCCTTTCAAAAGCAACTTTTTCCATTGCATCCGATTCTTCTAAACCATATGGCAATGGAGGTAATGGATTTGGTATTTCTTGAGTTGCCAAAATTCGAGCCCGCATTCGCAGAAAATTGAGATCATCAATACCTTTATTTATTTCGCCTTGTTTTATTCTACTTTCGGCTCTAATCAGATACTGTTCTGCTAACCGTAATATCATAGTATATTCGCTAACAGGTTGCCCATATTCTATCACTTTATATTTATGTGGGAAATAATAATTGGTTCCATTTACCTCAATCGAACCAATCCAATTATTGAATCTTTTATCTCCTAATTCAAATTTTGATATAAGTGAGGGGTTTAAACCAACTGGATGTTGTCCATCTGGCGCCCCAGTCAACACATAAACTCTTGCATCTTCAGTGTTACGACCCATTGTTACTGGCTGCAATTGCCATATTGCTTCGGAACTGTTTGCAAGAAAAGTTTCATCGACATTTGTTAAACTAAATTGACTTTGATTGATCACTGCTGATGATTCTACTACAGCTTTATCATATTCCTCAATATATAAATACACTCTTGCTAACAAAGAAGCTGCTGCCCATTTAGTAGGAGAGGTACGTTCTGAAATTGGGGTTTGAGCAGTAATGTTAACAAAATCAACAGTTAATAAGTTCTTTGCATCCATCAAGTCTTTAATAATCTGCTGATAAACATCGCTTTGCAATGCTTGTCCTACTAAATTGTTGGCTTTATAGTCGGTTTTTAAGATAAGCGGAATGTCACCAAAAAGATTAGTAAGATAAAAATAACAATATGCTCTCATGAACTTAGCCTCACCGAGCAATTGATTCTTTAGTTCTTTATTAGCAATAGTTGATTTAGGTATAGCTTCAATTACACTATTTGTTATGTAGATAACGTTATATGCCTCAACCCAAAAAGGAGAATAATTATCTGGCAACACTGCATTTGTATAATACGCAATATGTTGTGTGTTCGAAGTATTATATAATCTATATTCATCTGCCGAAAGACCACAAAAAAAAGGAAGAAAACTAGAGATTGATGTTCCATACGACGTGGGACCATTTATACTCATTTTTTCATAGATGCCTGTTAGTACCCCAATAGCTGCAGCCTCATCATTAAAAATATCTTCACCATTCATACTAGCAATGGGATTTTCAACCTCTATCAATTTTTTACAACTACTGTGTGTACGCATAAATATAGCAAGCAATAATACATACAGTATTCTTAAAATATATCTATACATGTTAATAGTTTGAATATTATAAATCCAATTTGATTCCAAATGTAACAACCCGCAAAGGAGGCAATGCCTTTGAACTCATAGTTTCTGGATCAAGACCTTTATAATTAGTTATAGTCATTAGATTTTGTCCTTGAGCGAATAAGCGTAATGTTCTTATCTTAAAGTTTTCCAAATACCTTGATGGCAATTGCCAAGAAAAATAAAGATTTTTAAGTCTTATATATGAAGCATCCCCATACACAGCATCACTCGACATCATATATTGGATACTAGGGAAAATAGCACCATTAGAATTGAAGCGCTGTATCCTTGCATTATCTCCAGGTTTTTGCCATCTGTCTAATACATATTTAGGCTGATTAGCAAGTGAACCATAATTATATCCAGGGTATGAGCCAAATGAATAATTGGTTCCATATTGCTTGAAAAATGAAAATAGAAAATCAAGTGTAAAACCTTTCCATGAAAAAGTATTTTTCAAACCGCCATAAAAACGAGGAGTTAGATCTAGATGTATTGTTTGATCTGTTAATGAAGGTGTGGTGGTAGCTTTACCTATAGCATCTAGAAATTCATATTCACCTGTATTTTGATTTACACCTGCAAAACGATACAACCTTATAATATTAATTGATTTTCCAATAACATATCTAAACCTATCAGGTGAGCTTTCGAAATTTTCATACTTCACTAATTTATTTCGGGGTATAGTAAAATTAAATGAGGATGTCCAAGTGAAGTCATTTCGTCTAATATTTTGGCTAGAAACGCTGAATTCAACACCTGAATTTTGTACTGTGGCAGGTAAATTACGCATTAATAGTGAGAATCCAGTATAACTAGGTATAGTTGATGTAAGCAGTTGATTTGAAGATCTGTTATGATAAAAATTAGTTGTAATCATAATTTTATCTTTGAAAAAACCTAAATCAAAACCAATATTAAGCTTTCTAGTTTCTTCCCACTGTAAATAAGGATTGGATAATCTAGCTGGATTATAAGCAATAGAGCCCCTATAAGGGATATCTGCAAAAGAACGTTGATAAAGACTTAGGTAACCATAATTATCTATCTGATCATTTCCAGTTGTTCCATAACTCAATCTCAATTTACCAAAGGAAAATATCTTTTTAACTGGATCAAAAAACGACTCTTGAGAAAATACCCATGCCATACCAATTCCTCCAAAATTATTCAATTGATTAGCCGATCCAAAACGACTCGAACCATCTCGTCTTGCAGAAAGATTTATTATGTATTTATTAGAAATATTGTAATTTATCCTCCCAAAAATCGCATTGTATTTATACTCGGAAGAAGTAGTTTCACCTTTGCTAAGATAACCAGCAGCATTAATATCTTCCATTAGTTTATAGTCATCAGATGTATAATCATATCCACTCACAGTTTTACCATACTCATCTTTACTTTGCAAAGTCATCCCAATTAGAACTTCAAATCTACCAGTACCAATGGGTAAAGTATAATTAAGTTGAGGTTCAATAATCCACGATTTTATCGTATTTTCTCTAAAGCTTGTAGCGCGTTGCCAATATGACTCTTCTGGAGGATATTGCGACAATGGTGACATTAATGTTTCTTTTGTTCCTAATTTATTATAACCAAAACTAGAGCTAACATAAAACTTAGGAAATAATTGATATTTCATCAAAAGATTGCTAACTATATTGGTCGCATCAACATTGTATTTTACTTGCAAGGGACCAAGAGGGTTCATTAATTGTGAAACTCCATTCTCGTTTTGTTCCCAATTCAATGAGCCATCATCATTATATAAATCAGGCGCATTTGGAATTAATCTCATAGCCTTTTCAGTAATATCATATGATGGCAAATGATTATTATCCATCAAATAACTAGTGGAGAATTGCAACAAGAATTTTTTATTTAATGAATTAGTGTTTAGATTCAAATGAATTGAAGTTTTTTTATCATCAAACTCAATAGGAAAAACAGTCGTTTCACGATGATAAGTGGCTCCAATTGTATATTGGGTGTTATCATCTCCTCCAGATACTGATGAATTAAGGTTTGTATATTTTGCTGTTCCACCTATTAACTCTTTTTGCCAATCAATATTTCGATTTTGATCGAATAAGGTTAGATCTGGTGCATAATTCGCATAATCATTTGGGTCGTCACTAGGAATTAGCCCATCGTTTGCCAAAGCTTCTTCACGCATCTCTAGGTATTCAGAAGTTGATAATAAATCAAGTTTTCTTGTCACTTTACCAAAACCTTGCTGAAAATCAAAACTAACTTTCGTTGAACCAGGAACTCCTTTTTTAGTATTAATTATTATCGCTCCATTAGCAGCACGTGAGCCATAAATAGAAGTAGCATCAGCATCTTTTAATACAGATATGCTTTCAATATCCATTGGATTAATAAAAGCAAGTGGGTTACCAGCACTGCTATAACTACCACCTGAATTAGAAATGCCAAGTATCGTACCATCATTAGTCATAAGTTGTGACGGATATGGAACTCCATCAACTACATACAAAGGATCTGTTCCATTAAATATACTATTAGGTCCTTGAACTATTAAGTTTATACCACTACCAGAAAACCCAGTATTTTGACTAATAATTAAACCAGGAACCCGGCCAGCAAGAGCTAATAATGGATTATTTATAGGTTGCCTTTCTATTTCAATTGCTTTAATTGTATTAACATTAGAGGTACTTATCCGTTGTGATGTAACTCCATACGCAATCACCTGCACTTCATCCAGCGGAGCCACTTTCATTTTTACGCTTATCACACTTAGGTCGGTGCGGCCTCTTACGGCTATTTCTCTCGATTCTATGTTGGAGGCGGTTATAACGAGTATTGCGTTGTCGTTCACGCCTTTTAGCTCAAAGTAGCCTTCGGCATTCGTGCTGGTGCCGGCGTTGGTGCCCTTTATCATTACCGAAACTATTACAGGCTCGCCGTTTTCGTTTAATACGCGGCCGCGCACATCAATTGGCGGAGGTGGCATATTTATTTCATCATCCGCATTTTGATTTTCCTTACTTTGTTTCTTTATTAATACCGTCTTTTCTATGATCGTATATGTCAATGGCTGATTACGGAAACAAATGTCCAGCGCTTCTTCAAGTGGAGAGTCGTTTACATTGACAGTAACTTTACCGGCTTGCAGCAGGTCATTCACTTTGTAAAAGAAATTGTAACCGGTTTGCTTTTTAATTTCATGAAATACCTTCTCCCACGACGCATTCGTAAGGGATAGGGTAACTTTTTGCGCATTCCCGCCTGCGCTCACTTGCAGGCAGGCCACCAGTAGTATAAAAGCAGTGAATTTCATTGCTAAAAATAAAATTCTCCGTTCGCTGGCCGAATGCGCATCCTTGCGTTCAGTACAACATCCGGGCGTCAGCAGTTTTTTGGCAGCATGTCCCTTCTGTTTGGAAAGGGGCACACAAATTGCGTTCCAATGCATAACTTTGCAATGTTTGGGTTAATGAATAAGAAGTCCGTAATGACTATACATTATTGAGGTTAACCCAAATACTCGTCCCGCCTTCCTTGCCCGTTGGCGGGATTTTCTTTTTGTCAACCCTACTATTTATCAATAGTCGTAAGTACTGGTTTTTTTATTTATAGACCGGGCAGTTGTAGTACTATTAAGCATCGTTGCGTCGCACACTTCAACTGCATCAATAGTTTGAGCTGCTGTAGTACCAAGTTGCTCAATAATAAAAACACACCCTGCATAATAATCAGATCATACTATACGCAATATTCATTTGTGCATGACTGTTATACCATGCCGAATAGCATTACTACCGCACAAGTGAGTGACACAACGATGCTTAATAGTAGCACTACCGCCGGTCCCACAAAAAATCAACGCACAATATTATCCCTGCTTCAAGTATAATAATTATCACCCTTAATAATACCTTTTCATTAAGGTTCCGCGTTGTTTAATGGTAGCTGATTTATTGAAACCACATGGTTCATGATGAAAGAACGACAATCGTTTTGCCTTCTATTTTAAAGCGCACCCCAAGGTATTCCAACATTTGAAGTACTTTGGAAGCCGGCACATTCCTGCTGATCTCGCCTTTGAAAGGCTCCTTGGTTACTGTGCCTTTGTAAATTATGTCCACATCGTACCAGCGTGCCACCTGGCGCATTACAGTAGGCAAATCCGCACCGTCAAAATTAAACACCCCGTTTTTCCAGGCCATAATCTGATCAACATTCACCTTATCAACAATTTTTAGTGTGTTGTTGTCAGTTAGTTGCGCTTGTTGTCCGGGTGCTAATATATTTTTACTATCGTTAATGGACACACTAATTTTTCCTTCCAGTAAAGTTGCTTTCAAATAAGGTTCATCGCTGTATGAGTTAATATTAAAACTCGTTCCCAATACTTCCACCTTCATATTGTTTACCAATACAATAAAAGGTTTGCTTGCATTTTTCGTCACTTCAAAATAGGCTTCTCCTGAAATTTCAACCAGTCGCTCTTTTCCCGTAAACGCAGTAGGGAAGCGGATTGACGAAGCCGCATTTAGCCACACCTTGCTGCCATCTGCCAACATCAGTTGATACTGCCCGCCTCTGTGCGTGGTGATGGAATTGTAAACAACAGCCTGATCTTTTCTTTGCTGGTTATACGTTAAGCTGCCTTCCGCCTTAACTATCTCGGTGTTTCCCTGCACGGCAAGCGCACCATCCTTCGCACTATCCAGCACTATGGTATTACCATCACCCAATGTAAGCACAGCCTTATTTCCACCGGGAAGAAAATCTTTAGCCACTTTGGCCGCAGGTGTTTTAACTAACGGTAACGAACCAGTGCTTTTAATAAAAGAATAATAAACACACACTCCGGCCATTACTATTATAATAGCTGCCGCCGCATATTTCCACCAACCAATACTAAACTTCTTCTGTTGATTTAATTTCTTTAATGGTGTGTGCTGTTGTGTAATAATCCCTTCAAACAAGCCTTTCAACTGTGCAGATTCAATTTCCGTAAAAGGTGATTCGGTGATTTCCCTGCTTAATTTCGCTTTAACTACAGCTTCATTTTCCTCGTTATTTAATAACCGGCATAGCTCTTGAAACTCATCCTCGCTTACTTCGTTTTGCGAATACTTATCGAGCAATATAATAATCCTGTTTTGATCTTCTTCCATCAAGCAAATTTCGGTATTGTAAAATGGCTTTTATAATACTTACAACTTTTAGACGGTTGTTAAAATACCTTTTACTATCCGGGGCCTAAAAAAATCTTTTTGACCGCTGAATTATTCAACGGAATTTTTGGAGATATTGAAGGAAAACAATAACAAATGTTCGTTAGTGTGAATGTAGATTTTGAAAGTGGTTGCAAGTCACAGGTAGCTGGTAACAAGCGCCAGGAACCTGCTAATGCTTCAAGATTTCTCGTCCCGATCTCTGAATTATAAGCGATCAATTTTGACCTATACATATTGCCCCGCCGGGACTCGAAATGATGGAGGAATATTCTACACTGTTTTCATCATTTCGCAACTATAACCTGCACTAGCGCAGGCCCAATAGTAGGAACTGCAAGGCTGCAAGCTTTAAAAAGCGCATGTTATAAACAAAATATCAGTGAAGATCAGTCTAATCAGTGTCATCAGTGTGCCATTGTGTGGTGCCCTTCGCCCAATAGCATTCCTACAGTACAAGTGAGTGACACAACGATGCTTAATAGTAGCACTACCGCCGGTCCCAAAAAAGTTATGAGTAATGAGTTTTGAGTGAGATTTACAGCATTTCAGATCTCAAATTATTAATGCAACAGTTGCATTAATTCACTCATTGAAATGACCCTGTAATCCTGATCGTGCAGGTATTTCATATACTGCTCAAACAAAGGCTGCGGCGTGCTCACCCACTCGTGCGCCATATCCGGAACCCCGTGAAACAGCAGCACCACGACTTCTCCGGCTTGCTGCTGACGTAAAGCGTTATAAAATAATGAAGTATCCGTACCCTGAATTGGAAAAGACGGCAACAACAGCGGATCATCCGTGCCGGGCCGGAAAGGGCGCTGCTCGCAGGTTCGGGCTGATGTGTATCCCCTGTTTCGCAAAAGTTTTGGAGACCACTCATTGGTGCCGCAACCTGGATACGCAAACGTTACGGGCCGGCCAATGCCGAGCGAAGCGCATTTATCTTCTATATATTGCAACTCTTTTACGAGGAATACACTGTCGCCATCATTCACGCCGCTGTGATGTTGCGTGTGATTACCAATATCAAAGCCCATTTGCGAAAGCTGCTGAATTTGCCGCCAGTTCATGTATTTTGAACTGTCTGCAAAATCCGGTGGAAATTCGCAGATGTAAAAAGTGGCGCCAAAGCCATACTGTTTCAACAAAGGCGCAGCTACGTGATAATGGCTGGCAACTGCATCATCAAAGGTGAGTACAACCGTTTTGGTGGTGGAATCGAGGGGGTGAATGGGGCCGGCTTCAATATTAGGTTTCACATGAAGCGATCTCTGTGCAAAAAATGGGAAGCACAAAGCAACCAGGAAAATAATACTGCAAACTTTTTTCATAATGGCCAATTCTTTTGGATAGTAAAAATCATGCAATCACCAGAGAGGATGAAGGAGTGGTTATATGGTGCTGTAGAATACTGGAAGATTTTGAACCATCGCAAATGTAAAGTTTTTATTGCATGAGAAATCTTAAACCCTAACTTCTTTTTTTAGGGAATAGGTATCCTTAATTTGTTAAGTAAGTCCTCGGTCGCCTTTGTAGCTTCGGACAGATACCATTGGTTATTGATTTTGATTTTTCTGATTTCAACAAGTTTCATCATCAGGTCTAA
>JAVBLN010000022.1:0-120235 GCA_031553495.1 Flavihumibacter sp. | reverse complement strand
ATTGCTTTTGTTGCCAGTAAAATATATAAGAATAGAGTATCAACTAAAAGGAGGATATTGTCAAAGGGGGATATCCTAACACTCTCCTTATTCAAATACAATCCAGTCAAGACTGCTCATTAGAACTGAAGAACAGCAAGAGATTGGAAAATTTTAAACCTTGAAATTTAGGCTGGGTGTCCCAGTGTACAAAACAGGAGAAAACTATAAAAAACGCCTATTTTAATCAATTTACCTTCGCCGGAAATAAAATGAAATTTGAAGGGAACACCACTAAAATTCCTAAGCATGCATATGTTGCGGAAGGCAGTATTATGTATAATGAGAATACTATCATTTTTATTCCCGAAAAAGCCACTCATGACGGAAAAGAGGTTAAAAATTTCAGCGATGTGCCCTATGTATGGTATTATACTTTAACCGGCAACGAATTGCACCTTGAAGAAGGCAGGCCGTTTAACCTTGGTTGGGAAAATACCGGAAAATTCAATAAAACAAACTCACAATAAACGCTAACCCCAAAAGAGTATAAAAATTAAAGAAATGAAAAAGTATTTGATGATTTTGGCGGCATTGGTAATGTCTGTTACATCTGCTTTCAGCCAGGCAATAATTGATGAGGGACATGGAAAAGGAAATAGTATATCTCCTTTTTGGTTAACGATTTTAATAATCGTGTTGGTGGCTGGATTAGCGGTAATTTGGACAAAGAACCTCAAAAAAAGCAAAAACCTGATTGAAAAATTAACACCGGCCCATTTTGCAAATGGTGAGGGTTTTGACAAAGAAACATTTGCTTCATTAATTCAACTTTTGCAGAAACAGGCAGATAAAGCATGGGTATTTATTTTCTGGCCTCTTATGTTGGGGTTGTCTTATGTGCTTGCATCCGCGTTCAAAGGATTTATTGGATATATGTTGGCGCTAGTAGCCATATTGTTGGCGCCTGTTATACCATTAATATTAACGGGTAAAATTAACAAGCAAAGAAAATCTGTTTATAAAACGCTTGGTATTACACAGAAAGACGTGAATTCAGCTTTGCAAAAACTAAAGAAAGAATCAGGAAATGTTCCTGAAAAGAAAAACGGCCAAGCGAAATGATAATCTTTTTAAGATCTGAAATCAAAAAGAACATGGTAGCTCTTGTAAAATGCAATAAGACTAATCTTATCTGTGTATTTGCACTTGCAATACTTTGGGTGTTGGCCGGCTGCAATTCTCCTTCGCGGCAGGCAAAAAAAATACATAAGTTGCTGAATATTGTAGAAACCGGAAACTGGAGAGAAAAAAATAAAGCCCTGGATAAGCTGGTATCGTTGGGAGAGCCGGCTATTGACTCTATATTTAACCGGCTTTACCTGGTGGACATCGATACTTGTTTTGCTTACGCAAGCGAGCCGCTGTTTTTTATTCGTGTGCGAAGAATGGATAGGAGTTTACCGGAGCGCCTAAAATAGCTTCTGAAATAGCCTCTGCAATTGATTATAGTAAAGACACACGAGTTGATTTTACGTTGCTGCTCGGATTGGTTGAAACTTCTTCCAAAGAAGAACTTGGCGAAGTGTGTCGCATTATGCAAGAATGCCTGGCAAAAAGAGACCTTCATTTGAAATCCATGGCAGCGGCAGAAAAAGCTCCACCAATGCTCAATGTTATGCATGTAATTTGCAAAGAGAAAATGAATACCCTCATTGATTGGGAGACGCCTTACGGATTTGAGCGGATAGAGCCATTGTTGCTGTACTTCGCAGTTAGACATAACGACGAGCAGGCATGGCGCATACTGGATACAAAGCATACATTTGATTTTATATATCAATTGAAAGCACGCACCAATGCTGCATTGAAACAGGGAATTTCTCTGCACGAATTATCCATACCCAAAAAAGTTGACGAGTGGCCGGATATTGCAAGTGATATACAGACCGGAGCTGAAGAACCCATCAAAGGTAAAGTATTGGTTATCCAAAGAGTAAATGAAAACAGCAGCGGTCTCGATTTGCCCGGAGATTTCCCCGCCACACGGTATACCGTAAGCAGGGATGACCTCGATGTGGTTATATTGATCACCCATGTCTCCAGGCATACGGAAGACTATACTTCCAACATCAAAGGAAATCAATTTGTAACAAACGTTTATGCCATCAATGCCAAAACCGGCCTGGCTTATGCTGATTATGGGCCATACCTTGGCGGTGAGCTTCCGCAATGGATAACGGTAAAGCAGGGTACAAAAGATTATTATGGATCCAGAAACGAAAGATCTGCACAGGATGCGGTTCGCCAAATATTGAATAAATTAAAGTAGCCCGGCAGGCGATATCCCTCCATTCTTTTGTTTGCCATGTTCTTTAATATTTTATTTAGATCTTGGTAAAAGCTGTGATCTTTTATGGTACCGGCGGTAGTTTTTCATGGCATCATCGTCGCAATCACTTCATCGATAATAATGCTATTCATCGGCTAAAATATTCCGGGATTGTTGTAGTTCAGATGTCCTACACCTTTGAGGTGTAGGACATCTGCCTACGCCGATATCTGATATCTGACCTCTGATTTCTCTACTGCTCGCTGCCCACTGTCAACCGCCCACTAAAGTTCCAACCGTACAAGTGAGTGACACAACGATGCTTAATAGTAGCACTACTGCCGGTCCCAAAAAAGTTATGAGTTTTGAGTTATGAGTTTTGAGTGAGATCTAAAGTATTTCAAATTTCAGATCTCAAATTTCAAATCAGTGAAGATCAGTCTAATCTGTGTCATCAGTGTGCCCCCAAAACAGCAATTAACGATTCGATACTGCTCTTACCTCCGAAGGTTTGCCTGCACTAAAACACCTGTAACCTGTAACCTGCAACTTGGAACCTACTGAAAATAAAGATTGAGATACTTGTTTTCCATTTCTCTCATTAGTTGTTGATCGCCGGATGTTTTATCGTTATAACCGCATAAATGCAAAGCGCCATGAAGAATTACCCTGTGCAATTCTCTCTTGAAGGTTTGCTCGAAGTTTTGCGCATTATCTTTAATGCGGTCAACGCTTACATAAACCTCCCCTACTGTCTTATCGGTTTCTGAAAGATCGAAAGTTATGATATCGGTATAATAATTGTGCTGCAAAAAGCTTTTGTTGATGCCTAATAAGTATTCATCGGTGCAAAAAATATAAGTGAGACTCTCCAACCCTTTCTTTTCTCTTTTAAATAATTGAACTAAAAAGTTCTTAAGTAGGTTGCGATGGGTAAATGAAAACCGATCTGTCAGAAAATGAAATTGAATTGTGGCCATATTTTTGTTTTATGCATCAATTCCAAAATTCGTAAAACATTCTTATTAAATGAAGATAGATTTGCATTGCTTATAAATCTTATGAGATGAGGATTTTAAAAAGGAAAATAAAATGAAGCGATTATCAGATGTAAGGGTGGGACAATTAGTGGTTATTAAATCTTTTGAGAATAACGATATTTTCTTAAAATTAATGGAAATGGGTTGTGTGCCCGGTGAATATGTTAGAATAGAACAGGTGGCCCCGCTCGGCGATCCTATTGCTATTACCGTATCTGGCTATAACCTTAGCTTAAGGCTGGATGAAGCACAAAATATTTTTGTAGAAGAAGTAAAAGAATTCAGCGAAAAGTAAGAGAACTATTACACTGTTTTCAGCATCAATATTTTACTTTTGGTTCTAAATTATACTGATGCATATCGGATTGTATTTTGGTTCATTTAATCCCATTCATATTGGGCATTGCATAATTGCGAGTCATGTGGTTAATAATACCGGTCTGGATAATGTGTGGCTGGTGGTTTCTCCCGAAAATCCTTTTAAACAATCCTCTACCCTACTCAATGAATATCATCGTCTTCACCTGGTTAACCTTGCCATTGAAGAAGAAGAAAAACTGAAGGCCTGCGATATTGAATTTTATTTACCCAAACCTTCCTATACTATTCATACATTAGCATACCTTAAAGAAAAGTATCCGCAACATACATTTTCGGTTGTAATGGGAAGCGATAGTTTTCAAAATATTCTGAAGTGGAAAAATGGTGAAGTTATTGTAAGGGATTATGAGCTGATTGTGTACACCCGCCCTGGGTTTGAAGTGCAAAACGATATAGGAGCGCGTCTTACCATACTGGACGCCCCTTTGCTGGAAATTTCCAGCACACAAATAAGGGCCGATATTAAACAGGGCAAAAGTGTTCGGTTCCTGCTTCCGGAAAAAGTAAGACAGGAAATTTTGCTGAACCGCTATTATAAATAACAAAAAGCTGATGGGAATATTATAGATTTGCTTTAATTATGTAAAGCGTATTTTTATAAATCAGTTCTTTACAATGCTTTAACCATGCTCAAATTTTACTTACATCTATGTAAAAAAATTTACCTGAGAAATGTTTCGCCACATACCTTTTTTGAAAGCGATTTTTCTTCATAGTATTACTGCATTTGGCGGACCGCAGGGGCATTATGCTATGATGTTGAAAACATTTGTAAACCGGCGCAAAGATGTTACGGAAGATGAGCTGATGGATTACAATGCTTTTTGCCAACTGCTTCCGGGAGCTTCGTCTACACAAACACTCACACTTATTGGATATAAAAGAGGAGGTATACCACTTGCGGTGCTCACGCTTATTATTTGGATGCTTCCGGCATGTATCTTAATGGGTGCATTGTCGTTTTTTTTAGATTATGTGGATCAAAAAGCAATAAAGACCATTTTTAAATTTATTGCACCCATGTCGGTAGGGTTTCTTGCTTTCGCGGCCATCCAGGCATTTAAACACTCCGTGCACAATACCATTACCCGAACCATCGCTTTTTTTTCAACTATAATATTACTGGCGTTTTTCACAGCACCCTGGATTATTCCCGCATTAATACTGGTTGGAGGGTTTATTACAAACCTTAGCGATAAGCGAATTCCCCAAAAAGGTATAGTTCCCAAGAAAATAAAATGGTGGAATATCTGGCTGTTCGGCATCATTTTTATTTTAGCTGGGGTAATGAGTGAGGTGGCCAGGAAGCACGACTGGCCTAACAGGCGGCCAATCAACCTTTTTGAAAATACATACCGTTTCGGGAGCTTGGTTTTTGGAGGCGGTCAGGTACTCATTCCCATGATGTATGAGCAATTTGTGGTACGCCCCGAATCCAGGAAGGTAATGGCAAAAAATCCTAATGTAGTTAAGATAGACCGGGAAGATTTTTACATTGGCGCAGGAATGATCAGGGCGATGCCCGGCCCGGTTTTTTCCGTTTCTACCTATATGGGCGGAATTGCCATGAAAGACGGGAATGTGGCATGGCAAATAACCGGGTGTGTAATTGCTTCAATAGCTATTTTTCTTCCAAGTGCGTTGTTGGTGTTGTTTTTCTTTCCCATCTGGCACAATTTAAAAAAATACGCGGTCGTCTATCGTGCCACCGAAGGCATTAATGCCGTGGTAGTGGGCATTTTATTCGCAGCCACATTCTTCATGCTAAAAGATATAACCATTACAGGATTCAAGATTATCAGTCTCGAAAATATCGCGGTAATTGTGGGCACCACCCTCCTCCTCTTATTTTCCAAATTACCCTCTCCTGTTATTGTGCTAAGTTGTATGTTATTGGGTTGGTTGTTATAATGAAATTTGAGATCAGAAGTCAGATATCAGAGGTGCTTCTCACTCAAAACTCAAAACTCAAAACTCAGAACTCATAACTTTTTTGGGGACCAGCTGAAGTGCTACTATTAAGCATCGTTGTGTCACTCACTTGTACGGTAGGAATGCTATGGGGGCGGGTTGCAAGTTGCCGGTGTTTCAGTACAGGCAAGCATTATTAAAGTCAGAAATCAGAAGTCAGAGATCAGAACACAGCGGCGCCCTATAACTCCAGAATGTTTGGGAGTTGCCGTTGTTGCGTGTGTAGGGCGGCCACCGAGCGAAGGCACACCAACAACCATTTAGCTCTATCACTTCAGAAAATAGAAGTCGGAAAAGGTTTTTGCGAACTTTGCCATCTTTGCGTCATAGCGTGAAATTACCGCTAAAAAAAGCGGTGAAATTCATCACCGCTTTCCTTTAAGATAAAAAAATTCACCCTTATTTTTTCTTACCAAATCTGTAGAATGCTCCAATTTGGAAAACATTATTATGGTTTTTTATAGTTTCTTCATCATCAAATTTTTTGTTGATGTTAGAAAACCCAAAAGTATAACGAGCGCCGATACCCAAGTTAATTTTTGTAAAAATGTAACCCAAACCTACACCTGCAGAAAAATCAGTGGATTTGAGGTTTTCTTTATAACTGCGGCCGTCATTATCTTCTTTTTCATAAGCATCATCTTTCGCAGAAGCTAAAAACCCGATTTGTGGTCCAGCCTCAACATAAAAGCTTGGTGCAAAATAATATTGAGCCAAAATCGGAATGTTGATGTAGTCCAGGTTAACGTTTTGATTTAGAGATACAAATCCGAAATCTGCCACTTTATACCGGCAACCCTGACCTGAGTACAATAATTCTGCTTGTAAAGCAAATTTTTCACTAACAGCGTAGTTAACCAAACCACCACCATGGTAGCCCACAAGAGCTTTACCACCTACGGAGTTGCTAAGATTAGCAACATTCAATCCTGCCTTTACACCATAACTAAGTTGTGCGTTGGCCATAAAACCGGCCATCATAACAGTACAGAAAAAAATCAATTTTTTCATAGAGTTCATGTTTTTGTTAAAAATTAAACCGCTAATGTACAGGCATTTAAGTTTTAACAAAATCCATTTTATTTGAAAAAATCCAATAAATATTTATATTGTTAAATAATTACTAAAAAGAAAGAAGAAAATTCGGCGAAAAGAAAGCGTTAAGGTATATTAATGAATAAATTATAAATTTTACTTAATTGAATTTTTTAATAATTTATTTCCAACAATATATTATTGATTGTGTTTTTGAGAGTTTCATATTCAGTAAAACCTCTTGATAATAAATAGAATTTACTTTCTTCAGTTTGAAGAAGCACCGTAGGAAACCCTGTAACTTTTAACTGTTTACACAAAGCAAATTCATAATAAGCTTTTTCTTTCCAGGTTTCGTCAGCCAGTTTTTTGTAAAATTCTTCGGTGGGGATTTTATATTTTATGGTCAAATGCCTGTAAGCTTCATCATCAGTAAGGTCGCGGCCTTCAAAATTCAGCGCATACTGCAGGTCAGAAGCAAATAAAACAGAGTCATCAGGATAATAATCTTTAAAAACACATAGTGCAATAGCCGCTTTTTCAGAATTGGGATACCAGTCGCTTTGGTCGGCATTATTGATATGCCAAAGATAATCCGCGCCAAACTTAATACCGGTACGTTCTTCCACTACTTTATACGCATCTTTGATATAAGCTGCCATCCTGCTGATATGATGTGTATTTTCCACCGGAATCATTCCGCCACTCAGCGTTTCGAAAAATAATTTGTCTTTGTATTCTTCAAAAATTCTTTTTATAACCGGGCTGAAACCATAGCACCAGCCGCAATATGCATCATAACAATAATATATAGTGGGCGTCATGTGTGCAAAAGTAAGGTGGAAATTAGAAAATAGAAGTCAGAAATCAGTAGGCAGCTGGCAGTGGGGAGATCAGAAATCAGTTGCCAGTAGCCGGTTGCCAGTGGCCGGTGTTGGATTAAAGGCAGTACAACTTTTTGCTTCATTTCCGGCTTTAATCAGTGTTTTTCCACATCAACAAACATTTTATCGAAATTGATAGTTACTTTTTGGAATGATTGGATGAAGTCCATACCCAAAGAACCGTCTTCTTTTTGTTGAAAGTCTCCGGTTACACCTGTTGTAACGGCAATATTAGTAAGTTCAAAACCTGTGGTTCCGATTTTTAACGCAACGTTGGGTAATCTATAGCCGTCAACATACCTTATTCCTCCAAATCCACCACCTCTGATGACTTCTTTTGTCCCTTGCGCTTCAATTTGGTCTTTGTGTTTAAGGTAATAAGGAACGTACAAATCGGCAGAGGAATTACCTGTGTCAAAATGGAAAAACAGCCGTTCATTTTTTGCATACACTTTCAGATGCGGCTGTCCGTCTTGTATCAGTAAATTCCTGCCTGTTTCTGGTAATGCCGATTGATTTACCGGAAATACGATTTTTCGTTTGCCGGGAAAAATCTGAGTTTCCCCAATACGTTTAATGAAATCAAGTCCTAATACGGCGTCCACTCGATATACCGTATCAACCGCCGGGTTGGGCGGTGCTATTGTAATCATTGGGTGTTTAAATAAAATATCGCCTATCATCAAGCTGTCAATTGTCCCCATTTTTCCTATGCCTGTTTCAACTCCTGTTATTTTAAGGGAATCCTGAACGATCCGCAATCCTACTTCATTGGCAAAGCGTTCCGACACAAATGTGCTTCCTGCTCCTGTGTCGAAAATAAAACGATATACTTTCCCCCTTACAGTAACCGGAATAAACATTAAAACACCTTTCCCTGCTTTTTCGATGAACAGGGGGACTTCCGTATCGGTGTCCGGGCGAATAATTTCCGGTTGGTGTTCGTTGCGCAGCTTGCTGTAATGCTTAGCAATGACCACATGAGCCGGGAAATTCTCTATAGCAGAAAAAGCCTTTATTTGATCCAGGAAACCGGTTGCATTGTCTGCGCTTTCAGTATAGTGTCCTTCTTCTCCGAGTATCTGACTTTTTAGGATAACCATATTACAAGAGGCTTCAAATCCTAACTCCTGTTGATGGTATTTTAATAGGGAATCAATCAACAGCACCGCTTTACCAGGATTGTAAAAGTACCTGTTTATCATCGATTCCGACAATAGCTTTAACATCTCCGATTTCATTTTGATTTTCAATTCAGGGTACTCTTCTTCCAAGCCAAACCAATCGGATTGATTAATCAGGTTACCGATTCTTTGGTCAGCTTCTTGTGCTTTCACAACACCTATTGAAAAGATAAGAAATAGGGCAACTAAACTATTTTTCAATTTCATGATACTTGTTTTTAATGTTTCCTATTCTCTCTAATTATATCATAAAATTAGTAACTATTCACCCCCTAAAATGCCCTGGTTTTTTAGTTTTCAAAAAAAGGAGGTTCATTACCCAATGCCATTAACTTAAGAAAGGGAATAATTATGAGCCAGGCGGCAGAATATGCATTAGGCTTCTGTTGCGTCGCACTCTTGTACGGTTGGATCGCAATTGGACAATTTGGTTGTTGGTTTTAGTTGTTGGTTGTTGGTGCTTTTGTTTTGGCTTGCAATCAGTGATTAAAGCACTCTCAATTCTCCATTTATTCACGCTCTGCAAGGCTTGTAGCCTTGCAGCATTATACTGTTGCTTGTAGCAACATTTCAAAACATCCGACTGCTGGCGACAACCTGCAACTTGTAACTTGTAATCTGCCTCTTGCGACTTGCCCCCGCCCCCCAGCATTACTGCCGTACAAGTGAGTGACACAACGATGATGCCATGAAAAACTACCGCCGGTCCCCAAAAAGTAAAAATTTTTTTGCAGCAAAAATTGAATTTAATAGCACTTTTTTTTGATTTTTGAATTTTGGAAAAACACAAGTATGGATCAAAAAAAGGAACAGGCGAAAAAAACAGTTATTATTTCTAATCTTCAACAAACGAAATCCGCCAAAATCGGATTACTTATAAATACTGTTTCTAAAAGCGAAACGGGTTTTTCAATTGATGGTATATATATTTTTAATCATGATAATCAGAGCAAAGTCCAACGTTTTCCTATAACCAATGCTTCGGTGAAGGATTTTAGCAAAATTCCAAACAACCTTGCCTGGGCAGTGAAACTTTTTAAAAATGAAAATGTAATATCGCATAGGGAACATCTGGAGTGGGTTTTTATAAACCAGAGATTTTCAAGCATTGGAATAGAAGATTTTCTTAAAAACGGAATGCAGGAGTATTATTTTAACCTTTTCAAGGAAATAAAATCTGTTGCGCCGTTGTTTAGCTGGCATTATCATTCCGTTGATCCTAACCATCACACTACTGTTACCAGGCCCGCGGCCATCAGCAGCTATACTCCAAAAGTTTTTTTTGAGGTGGTAAAAACAAAATCTGAGAATTTGCAGGTTGAAGCAAAGGTGGATATTAATGGAACCGTTTATCCATTGAGTGATTTTACCCGTACATCCATTTTGCTGCGAAGCAATAATGAATTTTTTATCATTACTCCGAAAGATGCGCAATTATTGGATGATTTTCCAAAAGGGTATATTGATGTACCTAAAAAAAATCAGGATGATTTTTTAAATAAACTATTTGCGAAAATTGGGGATAACAACGAAATAAAAAAAGACATTTTATTAAACAGGGAAATAATTGAAACCGAGCCTCAGTGCAATGTATATCTGAGTGAACTAAACAACGCCTTTTTAATGCTGAAGCCTTCATGGGTGTATGGCGATTTTGAAATAGAGGATGATAACGAGTTGACAACAGAAGTTCCCTTATTGCGGGTTATTTATGAAATAAAACGAAATGCGGAAAAGGAGAAAGAGTTTCGTGAATTACTCCGTTCTCAGCACAAGAAATTTGAAAACCAAAATAACGGATTCTTTTATCTTCCCTTTGCAGATGCGGAAAAAAGCCAATGGCTGGTAAAGTGCTACAGGAAGCTGAGCGACAAAAACCTTGGTATACTGGGAATGGATACACTTAAGCATTTTCGTTATAACATGAATGTGCCGGAAATAAAATTTGAATTTGACGGCAAAGGTATCGACTGGTTTGACCTGACTGTAGAAGTTCGATTTGGTGATCAATATGTGTCGCTTTCCGATTTGCGAAAGGCTATTCTTCACAAACAGCCTCATTTAATACTTGGCGACGGCAGCATTGGCGCTATTCCTGAAGAATGGTTTTCAAAGTATGATATGCTTTTGAGCCTGGGTGAAACAAATAAAAATAAACTCAGGCTTTCGAAGTTTCATTGGGATCTAACGGGAGAAATTGAAAATGGTGAAGCAATAAGAAAAGAGATTATTAGCGTTCAATCTCTGCAAAAATGGCAAAAGCTGCAAAACAATTCTAAAGAAGTATTTGCAGTTCCCAAACAAATACAAGCACAATTGCGCGATTATCAAAAAGCCGGATTCAACTGGATGTGTATGCTGGATGAAATGAAATGGTCCGGATGCCTGGCAGATGATATGGGTTTGGGAAAAACGCTTCAAACTATTACGTTTCTTCAATATATTGTAAATAGCTATAAAAAGGAAACTCACCTGGTAGTATGCCCCACTTCGCTTATATTCAACTGGGAGGTTGAGTTGAAAAAATTTGCTCCGCAAATAACATACGTTATTTTTCATGGTTCTGGCAGAAAGGTTGATTTCAAAGACTGGAAAAAGAAAGATCTGATCATTACAAGTTATGGCACGGTAAGAAGCGATATAGATATGCTTTCTAAATTTTCTTTTGGCTACATAGTGCTTGATGAAAGCCATGTTATAAAGAATGTTTCATCGCTTGCCACAAAAGCTGTAGTTCAGTTAAAATCACGCAACAGGCTTACACTTAGCGGAACGCCAATTCAAAACAATACTTTAGAACTGTATTCGCAAATGCAATTCTTAAATCCCGGTTTGCTGGGCGGACAGGATTATTTCAAAAGAACTTTTGCAACACCGATTGATAAATTTGGGAACAAAGAAGCATCGCAAAAATTGCGAAAGCTCATATACCCTTTTATGTTGCGCCGAACAAAAGAGCAGGTTGCCAAAGATCTGCCGCCAAAAACAGAAATGGTATTATGGTGTGAAATGGGCGATCAGCAGCGCAAAGTATATAATGAAGTAAGGGATTATTATCGTGAAAGTTTGCTGAACAGAATTGATGGGGGATCTGTAGGGATATATACCATTGAAGTTTTGGCCGGCTTAAATAAGTTACGCCTTATTTGTAATTCGCCGCAACTGGTGAAAGATATGCAGGCCACTACACAAGAATCGGTAAAGCTGGAAGAACTATTGCGTGAAATAGAAGAAAATATTGGTGACAGAAAAGCCCTTGTGTTTTCGCAGTTTACCGGAATGCTGGGCCTGATCAAAGACCAAATGGATGAAAAAAACATTTCTTATTTATACCTTGATGGACACACAAAAGCGGAAACAAGACAAGAACTGGTAAACGAATTTCAAACAGATGATTCGATCAGGATATTTTTGATAAGCCTGAAAGCTGGTGGCGTAGGTTTAACCTTAACCGCCGCCGATTACGTGTACCTTGTAGATCCCTGGTGGAACCCCGCCGCCGAGCAACAGGCCATAGACAGAACACACCGCATCGGGCAACAAAACAACGTGTTTGCCTACCGCATGATCTGCAAGGATAGCGTAGAAGAAAAGATTTTAGAATTGCAGGAACGAAAAAAATACATTGCCTCGGAATTAATAGCGGAAGATAGTGGTTTCATAAAAAAACTCACTACCGAAGACGTGGAGTATTTGTTTAGTTAGTGGTGCAAGAAAACCTGCTATTCACGATTAGAACTTCTGAAAAGCAGGATCCCCACTGCCGCCAACAAAATACCAAAACCTATAATTTTAATAACTGCCAAAACTTTTTAAGTTCAGAAATATCCTGTGGCGATAACGTTTCATTGTTATCATACTTTGCTTTGAAAAAAAGCACCCTTTTGTGTTGCGGATATTTTGCCAAAATGGCCTCTATTATTTGTCCGGAGGTTTCATCCTTTTCATAAAGAGGCGCCGGCGCCGGCGCTTCAGACTTGAAGCGTGTAGGCATTTTTTTAATTAATGCTTCCAGCGTGGCCAGCTTTGCCGTAGACATATTTTTTATGTTAGAAGCTTTGCCATACAAACCCTGCAATTGCTTTTTACTCAAACTGCCGCGCTTAATATACTGCTGATATAAGCTGATCACAAATGAAGAAACGGGGTAAGCAACAATGCATTCCTCAAGCACTTCATTTACAATATCAATTTCAGGCTTTTTCATCATTATATAACAGTTGTTCTTACCACAAAAAATAGCAATATGAACAAAACTAGCACATTTGTAATCATGATGTTTTGCAAATTGATGTAGCCGGCAATTTTGTTAGAGTTTTTTTAAACACAACACAGATTTGTTCATTTTAACATACACATCAGTATTTTTGGCGGGTAAAAAATTGTATCTCATTTGCAGTTTAATAAACAGGCAATATTTTTTGGGTATCAACAGTATTGCTACTATTAAGCATCGTTGTGTCACTCACTTGTGCGGTAGTAATGCTATTCGGCAGGGTCAGCACTCCATGTATAAATTTATACTGCGTATCTATATGAAAAACAAGAGATAAACAATAAATATTTCAACAGGTGTTTTGTTTTTAGAACACCTAATAAAACCTTAGTCTTGAAGAAACTCTTATTTATTACTGCTATAATAGCACCTATATTAGTTAATGCCCAATCCGACAAGCTTGGAGGCTGGGCAATAGTAAATGCTGCCATCAATCCCAATAACAGGTTTTCATATTTTGTGGAAGCTCAAACAAGATCGCAAAACGTTACCAAAGATTTCTATTACTATGAAATAAAAGGCGGTGTAGCCTACAATATAAAAAAGAAATTCTCATTTCTAATTGGTATGGGCAATTATCGCACATACACTTATCCGGGCAATTATAAATCTCCTGTAGTTTCAAAGGAATTCAGGTTATGGCAGCAGCTTTCACTTACCAACAATATCGACAGGCTAAAACTGGAACACCGCTATAGAGTAGAGCAGCGTTGGATAAACAGCGATTTTAAAAACCGCTTCCGGTATAGATTGAATGCCGTAGTGCCCATTAATAATAGTACAGTTATTCCTAACACCGTGTATGCAACCGCATCAGACGAAGTGTTTTTTACCAGCAAATCCCCATATTTTGAACGGAACCGCTTTTTTGCAGGAGCCGGATACCAGGTATGCAAACTATTTGCCTTCCAGGCCGGTTATATGCTGCAGTTTGATTACAACAAAGTAACAAATGGAGTTAGAAAGGGTTTTTTACAAACCAGCTTGCTCTTTTATTTGGATAATAACACTCCTAAATCGGAAAGAAGACCACATACTTTGGATTGAGTAAGTTGAGAATGGAGAGTGGAGAATTGAGAATGCTTTATACACTGATTACATGCCAAAACAAAAGCACAAACAACAAACCTAATCTCTGCAATAATTGAAATACTTTGAATGTTGCTAAAAGCAACAGTATAGTGCTGCAAGGCTGCAAGCCTTGCAGAGCGTGAGACCACATACTTTGGATTGAGTAAGTTGAGAATGGAGAGTGAAGAATTGAGAATGCTTTATACACTGATTGCATGCCAAAACAAAAGCACTCATTACTCAAAACTCATAACTTGTTGAATAGCATTACTACCGCACAAGTGAGTGACACAACGATGACGCCATGAAATACCACAGCCGGTACCCAAAAAAATTTACTCTAACACCGTCTTCCTGCTTTAAATTGATCTCTTTTCAATCAATCGTGTTAACTTTGCGCCTCAATTCCGAACATGAGTGATCCCATAAAGCACGAATGCGGCCTTGCATTCATTCGTTTACGCAAACCATTTTCATATTACCAGCAGAAATATGGCTCTGTAATGTACGGCCTCAACAAATTGTACCTGCTTATGGAGAAACAGCACAACCGGGGGCAGGATGGCGCTGGTATTGCATCGGTAAAACTTCATGTAGAGCCGGGTTATCCTTTTTTGCATCGGATGAGGAGCATCGCTCCGCAGGCTATTGCAGATATTTTCAGGCAGGTGGGTGAGGAAATCAATGGCCTGGAAAAACAATTACCCAATATAAAAATGCACCCGGGCTTGCTGAAAGGGCATGTAAGGTTTTTGGGCGAGCTGCTGCTGGGTCATTTACGTTATGGAACCCAGGGAAAAAACAATATTGAATTTTGCCACCCTTTTATAAAGCGCAATACTATTCCGGCCCGGAACCTGGCGCTGGCGGGAAATTTTAATCTTGTTAATACGGAAGAACTTTTTGGTCTTGTTAATATAAATGCGGATCCGTTCCAAAAACAGAGCGACCTGGCAGCCATGATGGAAGTGCTTCACCACTTCCTAGTAAAAGAAGATGAAAAAAATCCCCAGCATCTGGATGTGACGAATTTTCTGAAAAAAGCTGCTCAGTATTTTGACGGCGGTTATAATATTGGCGGACTTATCGGAAATGGCGACAGCTTTGTGCTTCGCGATGCGCATGGTATACGGCCTTCCTACTATTACATTAATAAAGATGTTATAGTGGCCGCTTCTGAAAGGTCTGCTATTAGAACTACTTTTAATGTGGCCGAAAATCAAATTAAGGAACTGATGCCCGGCGAAGCCCTGATTGTGAAAGCAAACGGCGATTACTCTATAGAGCAAATTCTGGAACCGCAGGAAAGAAGAGCATGTAGTTTCGAACGGATATATTTTTCTCGCGGCAACGATGAAAAAATTTATAAAGAAAGAAATGCGCTGGGATACCTTTTAAGTGATGCTGTGTTAAAAGCAATTAATTACGATCTTAAGAATACCATTTTCTCATTTATACCCAATACCGCGGAAGTAGCATTTTACGGCCTGCTGAAAGGTATGGAAGATTACCTCAACAATATAAAGATAGAGCGCATACTTAGGTGGGGAAGTAATATTGATCCGGAAAAACTAACGGAAATGATCAATCGCAAAATACGGATTGAAAAAATTGCGATTAAAGACGTGAAGATGCGCACTTTCATTACCGAAGACTCGAGCCGCAACGAAATGGTTCAACACGTGTATGATATAACATACGGCACTGTGCGCAAAGGTGTGGATACTTTGGTGGTGATTGACGACTCTATTGTGCGCGGCACCACTTTGAAGGAAAGTATTGTGACCATGTTATCAAGGCTGGAGCCCAGGAAGATCATAGTTGTTTCATCGGCACCGCAAATTCGCTACCCCGATTGTTATGGTATTGATATGAGCAAACTTGGTGATTTTATTGCTTTTCGCGCCGCTATGGAATTGTGGAGAGAAAGAGAACAAGAGCATTGTATAGACGAAATATACAAGCAATGTAAGGAGCTGGCAAGAACAGGACAATTGCACACGGAAAACCTGATAAAAAAATTATACAAGCCGTTTACAGCACTTGAAATATCCGACAAAATTGCGCAACTCATAACTCCGGAAAGTTTGCAGATTCCTGTGGAGGTTATATACCAAAATATTGAATCGCTGCACAAGGCTTGTCCTACCAATACCGGCGACTGGTATTTTACCGGCGACTACCCCACCCCGGGCGGCAACAAAGTAGTGAACAAAGCCTTCATCAATTATATGGAAGGTAAAGATGTGAGAGGCTATTGATGGCGAATTATTGAAGGGTATTACTATTATTTATAGCAACTCTTACAGGAATTTATTGCATGGTTTTGAATTTCACTTATTTATACTTTACGCTGTATAAATTTTCGCATGAATGTTTCAACTTGCTGAATAGCATTACTACCGTACAAGTGAGTGACACAACGATGCTTAATAGTAGCAATACCACTGATACCAAAAAATAACATTGCACATTTTTTTATACTGTGCGAAGTATAAAAAATCGCAAACGTGAAAAGCGCACCGGCACGATACCTGAATAAAAATATCATCTTAACGCTTATTTTTGCGCATGGCCCGCACAAAAAAAACTACAATTTCATCCAGATCCCTCTTATCGATATTGATTTTATGCGTGTTGGGCGTAGTGGCGTGGTGGCTGTATAATAGCAGGATGCCAAAGTTTATACGCTATCCGCAATTTGGCATTGATATACCGTACAATTTTGCCATACACGGCATAGATGTTTCCAAATATCAAAGTAGTATTGACTGGGCCGAAGTAAAAGCCATGAATGTAAATGATGTGCAGATTGGTTTTGCTTTTATTAAAGCCACGGAAGGACTGGGAAATGTGGATAGCTATTTTCGTCAAAACTGGCGCAATGCGAAAAAGGCTGAAGTTACAAGAGGCGCGTATCATTTTTTTCTTGCCACCAAAAGCGGTAAAGCACAAGCCGAAAATTTTATAAATACTGTAAAACTGGAGCCCGGCGACCTTCCTCCTGTTATTGATGTGGAGCAAACTTATGGTGTAAGTACCGATAAACTTAAACAGCGGGTAAAAGAATTTATGGATACGGTGCATGAATATTATGGTGTGCTGCCAATTATTTATACCAATGTAGATTTTTACAATCAATACCTGAAGGGAGATTTTGATAATTATCCGCTATGGGTGGCTCATTACCTTCAAAAGGACAGGCCACGCATAACCCGCGACTGGATTTTTTGGCAACATAGCGAAAGCGGCCGTGTAAACGGCATCAACCACCAGGTTGATTTTAATGTGTTCAACGGTGACTCTTCCGATTTTATGAAATTGCTGATCAGGTAGAACCAAATTTTTACAGTTTCTTTTAGATATCTTACACGCACACACGAAAAAAATCCTGAACCTAAAACAATTATCCTTTCAAAGTGTTATTATTCTGTTGTTCTTTTATGATATAAAGGATTTAGCCTTTCTAAAATGCCGATGGTCCATATCGGCATTTTATATTTCACACAGCATAAAAATGTACAATGTTCTTTTTGGATATCAACTGTTGTGCTACTATTAAGCATCGTTGTGTCACTCACTTGTACTGTTGTAATGCTATTCAGCAAAGTGAAACATTCATGCGAAAATTTGTACTGCGTAAAGTATAATTTTTAATAAACGGCAATGCTTTTACAAAAACTATTATTATTTTTCGTAACCATTATATAAAACAAAACCTTTATGGCAAATACAAAACACTGGAACGTAGATCCCGCGCATTCTCAAGTACAATTCAAAATCAAACACCTTGTTATTTCCACTGTAACCGGAAGTTTTAAAACTTTCAACGGTGAAGTGCATTCCGATGGAGATAATTTTGACGGCGCCGATGTAAATTTTTTTATCGAAGTTAAAAGTATTGATACCAATAATGCGGATCGGGACGATCATTTGAGATCAGAAGATTTTTTTGCTTCCGACAAATATGAAACTATACATTTCAGGAATGGAAGTTTACACAAAACATCTGATGACAACTACACATTAAAAGGTGATATTGAAATAAGAGGTGTAGCCAAACCCATAGAACTGGCAGTAGAGTACGGTGGACTGGCAACTGATCCCTGGGGTATGGTAAAAGCCGGCTTTGAAGTAACCGGAAAACTAAACAGAAAAGATTTTGGCCTGGTATGGAATACAACCACCGAAGCAGGTGGTTTACTTGTTGGTGAAGAGGTGAAACTTTTCATCAACATCCAGCTTGAGGAAGCAAATCATTGAATTATTGAGGTGACATTCATGAATACAATAAGTTATTCACACAGTTTCAATAACTCAATGATTCGATGATTAAATATTGAGTCCGCCACAAACACTTATCACCTGGCCGGTGATATAGTTGCTCATACTGCTGGCCAGGAATAATGTAACCTGCGCAATTTCTTCAGTGGTACCAAAACGTGCGAGAGGAATTTTTTTGAGATATTCATCAGCACCTGATCCATCTTTTAGGTAATGTGTCATATCAGTTTCAACAAAGCCCGGAGCAATGGCGTTGCAACGAACATTACGGCTACCAAGTTCCAGCGCAATAGATTTTGTGAAACCTATTATACCGGCTTTGCTGGCGGCATAGCTCGACTGGCCCGCATTTCCACGAATTCCAATTATAGAGCTCATATTTATGATGCTGCCGCTTTTCGCTTTCATCATAGGACGTATAACCTGTTTAGTCATATTGTAAACACTTTTCAGGTTTACGTTCATCACATCGTCCCATTGTTCTTCAGATAATCTAAGCAATAAATTATCTTTTGAAATACCGGCATTATTCACACATATATCCACGCCGCCAAATTCTTTTACTACGTCATTTACAAAAACTTCACATTCGCTAAAAACTCCTGCATTGCTTTGATAAGCTTTTGCTTTTACGCCAAGCGCTGTAAGTTTCTCTTCCAAAATTTTTGCCTTTTGTGCGCTTCCGTCGCTTACATAAGTAAAGGCGATATGAGCGCCATGTTCAGCAAACTTTAATGCGATACCTTCTCCAATACCACGGGCAGCGCCGGTAATTACAGCCACTTTATTTTCAAGCAATTTCATTTTTTCTGTTATTTGTTTTATACCAAATAATTTTCCGGTAGTTGCGCAAATGTAAATTAATTAAAAGATTATTGGTAGTTTAATATTAGTTGAAAGTTGAAAATTGAAAGTTGAAAGCGCTTTAATAAATGGAGAATGGAGAGTTGAGAATTGAAAGTGCTGTATGCATGAGCCGTTGAAAACGATTAGAGATGAAAGTTGAAAAAATTGTTGAGATTACGAATAGCCGCTTTGTGCGCGGGACTCTCTTCTCCTTTGGAGAAGGGCCGGGGATGAGGCAGCTCCATAGCATTCCTGCCGTACAAGTGAGTGACACAACGATGCTTAATAGTAGCACTGCCGCCGGTTCCCGCAAAAAAAACTAAAACAAATAGGAAACAGAAAACTTCGCAAGAATGTTACTGACATCATTTTTTTGGCTCCACTGGTAGTTTAGAGACCGGATGTATGTAAGATCCGCGGCATAAACAAAATGCCTGCGGGCCCAGGTTTTATTAAGATTGATGGAATAATCGACCCAATGCCTTCCAAAATTTTCTGTGGAAGCAAACGCTGCATAATAAAAATCGTTGTTCCAGGCCACACGTTCCAGCATTACGCCAAATTTGTCAATACCTTTCAGGATGTTTACACCAAGTGTTTGACTGTTTGATCCGGGGCCAATTCCCGATCCCATCACCTGTCCGTAATTTGTATAACCTTGCGTAACCATGTGGTGCGCATACCAGCTATTTTGCGGACGCAGACTTATAGTAGATGGCATTTGCATGTTGGTAATTTCAGTAAAAAATTCAGTTTCTTTTCCTTTTCTGCCGTCAAATATTTTTCTGAAGCCTATGGTATAGGCTCTTGAATGTTCGGGTTCAAGAAGCAGGTCGCGGGTATCCCAGGCGTGGTCATTTCTGCCATATTCGCCGTAAAGCTCTGCCTTGGCCGAAGGAAGAACAAGCCGGAAAAACAACGAGAACATTTGATCCTTCCTTGAACTGTCTTCACGCTCAATTATTTTCTTTTTAAAGATCTTATCGAATATGGGTAAATAGTTTTCAAACGAGTGCAGGTCTGCTGTATAAGTGTAAAACGACCTGCTGAAGCCGAGAAACAAGCCTTTGATCCATTTAGGCTGCCAGGTTAATACCAGCCCGTTAAAATATCGGTCGTCGTCAAACTTTGGCCGGTATAATGATTGTCCTTCCACTTTGCGGGAAGTATCAAAAGGCAGCACATTGGAATTTTTTAAAATGCAGGAAGCAAGTTGCCATTCAAACGCTCCAATGGGTGAAACTACCGGTGAGCTGCTGTTGAATGTGATATGCGGAAATCCAGGCGCATTATTGCTCATAATAAGCGAATTGCGATAACCGGGGCCCCACCAAAGATTTTCGGTGGAAACACCTAGTGATAGTTTTTTGTAATTGATCCTTATACTGGATTGGCCGGGAAATAATTTTGTGTAACTGCCGGTTCCATATTTTTCAGGATTATCAATTTGGTTCATATAATTGGTATAAGCCAGCCATATTTTATCATCATAAGAGGCAGGAAATGTTGAGAAATTTTTATTTTGGGCAAATACAAATTCCGGTTTCAATTGTACGCTAAGAAAACCAATTTTGGCATATACGCCGGCAGTTAACTGATTCTGAAAACCCCGGGCCTGTATCATGGAACCATCGTTCCAGCCATAGGGATGGTGCGTGTTATACTGTAAATTAAGCGTTGCGGGAAGCACTTTTATAATGCCTTTGCCTTTTGCAAAAGAATAGGAGTTATGATTGTTATTACCTGTAAGCAGCCTGAATGCAGGATCAGTAGAATCTGCCTGTAATACATCGGCATACACCAGTGGTCTTATCATAAAAGATACATTGCTGTCCTGCTCACCTTTCATCAGCATTCTTCTATAAGCGTCTTCAAAAAGGGGAGTGCCAACTGGTATGATTTGTGAAAAAGAATGTAAGCCGACAATTACAAAAAAGAATGTAAGCAGATTTTTTAAAGACATCGGAAATATGTGTTTAGATTTGAGATTTGAAATGCTGTGGGATGAGTTTGGTTTATAGTTTTCGACCATGCTTACAATTATTGAATTTTACTTTTCCGGTGATCTTTTATCATACAGCACTTTCAACTTTCAACTTTCAATTTTCCACTTATTAAAATGCGTTTTTTTCACCTTTTACCATGTTCACAAACGTCTGTAAAATAATCTGCAGATCAAGCCACAAAGTCCAGTTTTCGATGTACCACATATCCTGCTCCACACGTTTACGCATAAGGTTGATGTCTGAAGTTTCGCCACGATAACCTTTTATTTGAGCCCAGCCGGTAATGCCAGGTTTCACCCAATGGCGCTTCATATAATTGTCTACATTTTTCTTCGATATTAAATTCAACGGCACCGGATGCGGCCTCGGCCCCACTACTGACATTGATCCTAACAATACATTGAAAAATTGCGGCAATTCGTCCAGGTTGGTTTTGCGCATAAAAGCGCCAATTTTTGTGATGCGGGGATCATTTTTTTTCGCTTGCAGGTATTTTCCATTTGCATCTACATCTTTACTATCGGCTACCATTGAGCGAAATTTGTAACAGGTAATTGACCTGTTATTAATTCCCCAACGCTCCTGTTTAAAAAATACCGGCCCTTTGGAGCTGAGTTTTATAAGCAAGGCAATAATTGGAAACAGCCAGCTAAACAAACAAACTATCAATAAGGATGAAAAGAGAATATCAAATACTCTTTTATACACCCGGTTATCAATAAGATCTAATGGAAGATCTCTAAGTGTAATTACGGGGAAAGTTCCAAACTGTTCAAAACGCAGGCGTGAACTTACACGGAAACAATCAGGTATTATACGAATTCTCTTACCTTCTTTTTCGCCAATGGAAATAATTTGATCCAATTGATTTCGTGCGGAATAAGGTTCGGTTATTACAATATCATCCAGTTCATGCGAAGTAATAACTTTTGCTATTTCAGAGGTTTTGCCAAGATAAAAACCGTTTAAAGAAGTATTTGTTTCATCATCTACGAAGCCGGTTAACCTATAACCATGTTGCGGCTCTTTAATATATTGTTCATAAAACTTTACACCGGTATCACGAGCACCTACGATCAATACGTTTCTGATTGCCGTGCTACTGTTTTCCAGTTTTTTTACAATAATGCGAATGATAACTTTTTGAAGCGGGATCAACACAAAAACCAAAGAACAGTGCAAAGCCAAGAACCGCCTGTTAAAAGGGTGGTTTTTAAAAAAGAGGAATAAAATGCAGGTAGTAAGTAAGCTGTAGAGAATACAGGTTTTCAGAAAAGCGATCCATTCGTATGAAAATTGCGCATCCTTATAATCGGCATATAATCTAAAGACCCTTGCCGAAAAGAACCATGTTAACAAATTGATAAAAAGGATCACTGCATTCACACTGGAAAAAAGCTCCCTGTCATCAAAGAAAACACTTTGGGCTACAGCAATGATTGAGGCCAACATTATGGCATCAACTACGATTTTGGTCCTGATTAGAAAATGGGATGTATTTAACATAAAAAAGGTGTTGAATGAGATAATGGCAAAAGATCTACAGGTAATAGGTAAAGGAGTTATGGTAAAATTACCATTATTTGTTTTTAAAATGACAAGAGAGATGAAAGAATCGTTGCGTGGGGGAAGAAGTTTAAAAGTATGATTTCGATTTTGGTTTATAATAATTCGGTATAAATTAGAGGGTTTTAATTTGCAGAATAGCATTACTATCATAAAGTGACACAACAGAAGCTTAATCGCGATATATATTTCAAAATATAGTCGAACAAATAAAATATTCGATTTTTTATCAATTAGTAAGTTGATAAAAAATAATAACTTAGCAAATTATGAAGAAACATGATTTTGATTTAAGCAGAAATCCTCTCCCTTAATAGCCAAGCATTATGAATCTCCTCAAATGTATTTTGTAAACTTTTTGTAATACTCCATTCAGGGTAATGAGATTTAATTTTAGAAAGATCAGAAATGTAGCAAATGTGATCGCCAATTCTGTTTTCATTTAAATATGTATACCTCATTGGTTTTTGTGATATTGATTCAATTAGTTCAAATGCTTCATGGATGGATATGGAGTTATCTCTTCCCCCACCGATATTGTACACTTCTGCTATGCGAGGCTTTTCAAGAAAATGACCTATGAAATTTGCTACATCATAGGAGTGAATATTGTCTCTGACTTGTTTACCCTTGTAACCAAATATTTTATATTCAATTTCTTGAAGATTGCATTTGATCAAGTAGCTTAAAAATCCATGTAATTCAACTCCACTGTGATTGGGCCCCGTTAAACACCCTCCTCTTAAGCAACAGGTTGGCATATTAAAATACCTGCCATATTCCTGCACCATTATATCTGCTGCTACTTTAGATGCTCCAAACAATGAATGCTTGCTTTGGTCAATACTAAATGACTCCTTTATTCCATTGTAATATTCTAGATCGGCATAATCAAATCGGCTAACGGTTTCTTTTAGATTTAGATTATTTGGAGCATCACCATAAACTTTATTTGTTGAAAGATGTACAAATGGAACAGAAGTATCGGTTTGTCTGTTTGCTTCTAATAAGTTGAGAGTGCCAACAGCATTTACATCAAAATCATCAAAAGGTCTGGATGCTGCTAAATCATGGCTTGGTTGAGCCGCAGTGTGTATGATTGCATTGGGCCTATGCTCTTTTACAAATGATACAACTTTTCCCCTGTTTCTTATATCTACATTAAAATTTGTGAAACCAGAATATTTTTTTTCTAGTTGTTTAATATTCCAGGTCGTATCACCTTTTTCCCCAAAAAAATCTGCACGCATGTTGTTATCAATACCAATAATTTCAACATTCTTTCTTATAAAATATCTTACAACTTCACTGCCGATTAAACCACCGGCGCCTGTCACTAAAATTTTCTTAGTTCTCATTATGTGTAATTTTTAGAATACGATTAATAACTCTTTCTTCATCAAATTCATTTGCAAAAATAACCCCGCTATCAACTTTTTCTACAATAGAAGGATCGTTTGGACAAAAGTCGATCACAAAATCTGTGGCCCTCACCACGTCATTGAATTCGAAACATGTACCGACTTGTTTAGATTTTACTGTTTTATACAACTCCGAATTGTTATCTGCCAGCAACAGTAAAGGAACTCTACACACCAGAACTCCCATTAGCTTGGATGGGAAGTATACATCAAAATTGGTTTTCCGCTGAGGCAAAATGAAAATGTCTATATCCTTTAAAAGATGTAAGTACTCTTCAGGTGACAGCAATGATAGAAATCGAATGTTGTCGATTCCTTTTTCATGTACAGCCTTCTTAAGAGGTTCCAAAGCTGCGCCATTTCCTATAATCAAAAACAGAACATTCCTTTTCGATCTTACCCTTCCCGCAATTTCAACCAATACTTCCAAGCCCTGCTTCAGCCCTATATTACCTGCATAACACAACACCATCTCGTCATCTGTTATCTGATGCTTTTCTCTAAAGCTTCCACGGCGAATATTAGATAGGTCATAATCCCTCATATTAATCCAATTTGGCCAAAGCAAAATTTTTGCGGCAGGAATTTCCTTCTTTCCTAGCAGGATATCACACATACTGTTGGTAATAGAGCTCACATAGTTTGCTTTTCGATAGCTAGTTTTCTCAATTTTTTCCAATACATTGGTAAACGTTGTTGGTTTTGCCATACCAAGTGATAAAGCAGCTTCCAACTGAAAGTCCTGTACGTTGATAAGAAGTCTAGAACCAAATATCTTAGCGACGATAGAACTCCAAAATCCGAGAAGTATCGGTGTGGTAAAGCATACGATCAAATCAGGTTTCTTTACCCGAAGCAATCCAAGCGTTGCAAAAAAAAGAAAACTGATTTCTTGCAAAATCCGTTTTAGTGTATTAGGTTTTTGAGGCACATACAAGTAGTTTCTGAGAACCTTTATGCCGCCCGTATTTTCCGTTCTGAAAAGTGTAAATTTATCCTCCCTTCTTTTTTTCCAGTGAGGATAAAAAGAAAATCCCGTTATCACCTGAACATCGTGTCCATGTTTGTTCGCTGCTGTAGCAAACCCGTTTGCATAGTTAGCAATCCCGGTATGATCAGGATTAAAATACAATGATACGACCAATATTTTCATCAGTTGACTTCTCTCCTTTTATATAAAAAATCAATTTGCGGTATCTGAAGATCGTTGGTTTGTAGAAATCCAAGGGGAGCAACCACTTCAAATCCAAGGCGACCAAGAAAATCGTTCATTTCGCTAAACAACACTTCTCCATCATACATCGGGATAAATGACATTTCGATAATAATATAGTTAACTTTCTTCAAAATCTCGTTCGCGCCTTTCAATACCTCTGTTTCAAATCCTTGCACATCCAGCTTCAAGACAGTAGGACCCATGTCTCCAAACTTGAAAATGTCATTTAGTGTCGAAATGGAGACTTCCTCAAGCGTTTCGTCGGATGTTGATGGAATTTTTTCCTTTTGAAAACTGGAGACTCGAAGAAAGGAACTTGCATGTGAATGAGCATTTCTATAAATATTCAATTTGCCCGACTTGCTCCCAAGACCACAATTGTATACTTTAACACCAGAAATGTCCAAGACATTTGATTGTAACTTGTTAAACGTGCTGGGTACAGGTTCGAATGAGTGTACAGTAGTGTTGGGAAAAAAAGCTTTCCAAGCCGTGGCAAACTGCCCTTGATTTGCTCCAACATCTATCAGCGTTTCAATATTCTTGCTGCAAAGTTTTTTGAAGGAATAAACGATTTGCATTGAAGACAAGGATACTGCTGTACGGAATATATAGAATGGCGATATTCTCAAAGTAAATATGATCTTCAAAGTCTCGGTTAGCTTAATCAAGTATTTCATTTGACAGTAATTATCAAAATAAAAATGAGTAATTGTAATTTTTTTGTAAATGGTTCATGACAAATACATACCTTATCTATGAATTAGCTGTCCTTGTAATTGATGGCTATCACAGGTTGATCAGGAATATTTCCGAAAAAAAAAATCTCTTGAGGCTGACATCAATCTCTCCGAGAAAGGAAGTAATGATAAAAAGTATTTGTAATAGTAGCGTAGTTTGATCATAAGTGGCAAAGCAGCATTAAAATTTTTCATTTGAAGACTGTTTAACTCTTTCAAAACCGAATTTGAGTTCCTTAAATTTGACGAGGCTCCATCAAGGAAAAAGGTAGCCAAAACTATGTTATTAAAAAATTTAAACTTATATCCTCGGACATAAGCTCTCGAAAAGAAATCATGATCAGCCAATAATTTATAGTTCAGATCGTATCCTCCGATCTCATTAAAGACGGTCTTTTTGACAATAGTGCTTTGATGCGGTAGTGGGATGCCCTTTAATAGATCAGGTTCTTCACTCATACCATGCCATTTAGCAGGTCGGTTGAATTTGTCAACCTTTGTTATACCAAAGACGTTTATGTCTTCTAAGGTGCTATTTAGCTTAGCTACTTCATTTAATCGATATTCCAACGTGTCCCCAGAGTTCAGAAAAAGGAGATACTCGCCGCTCGACCGTTCAATTCCCTTATTCATTGCGTCAAAAATTCCTTTGTCTGGTTCTGTCAAAAATACAGTTCGTCCCCAGCGAGAAATAATACTATTGTTGACGTATTCTACGGTGCCATCCTTTGACGCTCCGTCAACTATTATCCATTCAATAGCATCAAGATCCTTTTTGAGCGTATCAAAGGTTTTCTTCAACCCAGCCAGATTATTATAGCATACTGTTATTATGCTTAACTTCATTATTGCGTATTTTTAAAGAAATATATGGAAGAATACAAAAAGTGAAAAAAAACTCAATGGTATTAAATGCACCCGTATTAGAGAGACAAATAAAAAAATAAACAATAAGAACTTTTGTGAATCTTGATCCCTTCCAGAACTTTTTTATCAGAAAAAATGAAATAAATAGAATCGATATTCCAAAATATATGGTTAATGATGCTAGTGAGTTGCTGACTCCTAATTCACCTGAATCTATAATTATTATGTCGAAATTTGCTATAATAGGGTCCAGTTGCCCCATTCCATAGCCAGTATAATAGCCTTGCGAAAAAATGTATATTACTAGGTTTATTGGAAAAATCCAGCGCGAATAGGCCGAGGAATAACCTTCGTTGCCCAGATTATCCAATTTGGTTGCAGATAGCACACTTTGGATAAGACTTGGGGAGAGCATGAGAATAATTAAACCAACAAAAAAAAGGAATATAATTCGTTGTTTACCCTGAAACTTCAGAAAGCATATCAAAAGTATTATAAGAGAAAAAGCAAGAAAGCCGAAGCTCGAGTTAATTAAAAACAAAGACAGTAACGACATCGTCAAACTAATAAGTGAAACTCTTCCTTCGATAATATATCTGCATACGAATAACGTAAATATAACGAATGCAACATAACTGGGCTCTAAAAAGAAGCCCTTCATTCTATAGAAATTATAATCATCGCGAACTAATGGATATTTCCAGCTAAATGCCCCCCATGGGTTATAAATCCATTCTTGATGCAACTTAATAACCGAAACATATTGAATAAGAAGGAAGAATACAAGTATATATTGGCAAAGAATTAACGCCGTTAAAAGAGTGTGTTTTTCAATGACGGGCTTGGCATTATAAACAATCAGAAAAGTAGATAAACAAAGAACAAACTGCAAGTATGTCTTTATGAACTCCGCAAATGAATATACAGTATAAATATTTATAAGCGGATATGATACGAAAAAAATAAACCACAATATAGAATTCAGTTTCAATTTTTTGCCTATTTGAAAAGAGTACACAATCCAAACAGGCAAAAGAACCATCAGAATCGTCAAATCATAGTTCAGGAACCTCACAATTGTAAAATGCTGAAATAACAATAGAATTACTGTCAGCAAGACCTGTACATTTATAGATAAATGCACCCTCATCGACTCTTCAACAGTTTAGTATATAATGAAAGATATTCCGCAAACATTTTTTCCCTGGAAAAGAGCCTCTGATATTTTTCGGCTCTTGCTTTTCTTATTTCTACACTAAGTTTTTTTTTAAGAAATGAAGGCGAATTTAACTCTTCGAGTAATTGTTCAAGAGAATAGTCATCCAAGTATATACAGTCATTATCAATACTTAATCCTGTTATGGCTCTTGTTCTAAAGGTGAACTGTAGCATTCCTGTACACAACGACTCAAGTACAACGAGAGGTTGATTATCAATTTTAGACATGAATAAGTGAATATCACATTTATTCATTACTCTTGCGACGTGTACAGCATCAAGCGTTCCATGATTCGTAACGGATTTCCCGGAAAAGGGTGAATTGGAGCCCACAATATGTAATTCAACATTATTTCGTATCAAAAAATTAACGACGTTGATATCTACTTTTTGGTTGTCTTGAAAATCATTTGCAACTATTAGCAAAGATGGTTTTCTGTTGCTTTGGTTACGTTCAGGTGTCAAACTAAGTTTAAATATACCTGTATCTACGGAATTGGAGATTAAGACACTGTTTTCGACTCCATAAACAGTGCATATAAATTCATACAACCACTTCGAGGGTGATACAAATTTTTTTTTTGATAAAGACTTAAAAGTGTTCAGCTTTCGAATCCTTTCCTTTGCAGCAAAATCAAAAATACTTGAATGGTAATAAGCCTTATAAGAACACTGAATACAACCTGTTTGCCATCCCAAACATTCTCTGGGAATTGAACACCTACCTGTAAGATACCAGCTATCATGGCAGGTGATAACAACAGGCTTATCATATTTATTAATTAATCCGAGTAGCTGCTCATATTTAAATCCATAGTCGTGAATATTATGAAGATGGACAATGTCTGCTTCTTTAAGGAGTTTATTAAGCTTGCTGCCATTTGATGGAAAAACATTCTTTCCCACCAGCGTGTAACTTAGGTAATTTAAATGTGGACCTAAAAGATAGTTCGTGCTAATTACGTTTTTAGGTAAGGCCTTATTCGGCAGGCCTTTCTTATCGTAACCATATAAATACAAACTGGAGTATCCTCTTTCTTGCAGCATGTCATGTATGCATTTTGCAACCTGAGATGCTCCTCCCCAATTATATCTATCTGAAATAATTAGAACCTTGAATTTTTCATTTTCCATCTAATTGAATATATTTAGTTACTTATAACTGTCTCCCTAATTATATCGTCAAAAACAGTTGGAATTGGCAATGTGTAGTACTCATTTGATCCGCAAGGTTTCCTGAAAAAATATTTTTGTGGCTTGATTTATTGCATTAGTTAGATTTAACCTTATATCTTAATTTTTGAAAAAGTACGTTAAAATCAACTATTTTCCTTAAATGATAAAAAGAGAAAAGGCTTGATCCCAAAAATAACACGGAGCCTATAGAATATGTCAACCATCCAGATGTCAAAAGAGATGAGGATAAGAATGATAACATAAGTACAGGCAGAAAGAATATTATATATTGTAAGACATTTGCAGACCAGTTGAATTTTACTTCCCTCTTTACAAAGAAATAAATTATTGATATATGAGTGATGTAAGCGATTAAAAAAGCTATACCTGATATCTCAATACCAAAATATGTCCAGCCGAAATAAATCAATCCTAAATATATTATATTCCAAAGTAATTCCCCTAATATTAAAAGTTTACCTTTTGCTTGTGCCAATAAAATATATCCAATAGAATAACCCAGAACTTTGAAGAAATCGCCAAATAACTGCCAGCTTAAAATTTCAATCGTAGCACCAAAGTTTTTAGAATAAAATATATTTACTACTAACCGGATATAAGATATAAGTCCTATGATGATAGGAACTGAGAGCAATAGTGCAACTTCTGTTTGTTCATTTACTAATCTGTTGACAGCAGTATGATCATCCTTTATCAGACATAGACGCGGATAAAAATCTGCTCCCATAGCTCCAAATATCGCAGAAATATACATGGAACTAATTGTCCAAGCTGCAATAAACTGTCCTACCGATTCTAGACCACCTTGCTGCACAATAAAAGAGCGTGCCGCAAACATGAATAAATTGTTCATTGATGCCGCAATTACCATGAAGAAGCCTAGTTTGGCCATCGATAGCCCTCCTTTATAAGTAGCTTGAATATTTAATTTCACATTTGAGAGTTTTGCGTCTCGCGCAAAATACCAAGTAACAATTTGTATTATCAGATAATTTAGCAATAATGCAAGAACAATCCCTCTAACTCTCAAGTAATAACAGATGAAAATTGTACTTATTAAACCCAATGTGGCGCCAATAATATTGGCTTTTGCCAATTCTTTGATTTTTCGCATTCCTTGGAGTTCAGCATTCATTCCTCCAGTTACGGAGGATAATAATAGGGTAATTGAAATTGCGGCGATTCCGCATGAATATGATTCATTTCCAAAAGAAAGAAAGCTCAATAGTTTAGAAAATATGAGCATTAAGGCCATCCCTACTAGTCCTGTGACCAAAGCCCATCTTCTTAAAATCAACACTGTTCTGGTAATCTTATTTTGGTTATCTGTCGCGACAGCAGCAGAAATATCTCTTACTCCACTATAATTAAGTCCTAAACCCGTCGCTGAACTGATAATCGAAATAGTAGTTTGGTAAATTCCAAAGATGCCAATGCCTGAAGGGCCCAATAATACAGCGAGCATTTTTGCTCTAATAACACCAATAATAACTCCTATTACTTGTACAGAGCCTAGTATACTTGTAGATTTTAATATTTGCTGTTTTGATTCCTGTTCATTCATTTTGTTAATACACAAGACTTCTATCAAATTTAAATAATTGTCGCTTATATTAGATGTATGCGGCTTTAATCTAAAGAAAAATCCTTAATTGCAGAGGTAACTTTGATCACATCTTGTTTTGTCATACCTGGCCACATTGGCAAGCTCAAACAGGTATCGGCTATTTCCTCTGCAACAGGAAATGCGCCTTTTTTATGTCCTAAGAATGAATAGGCTTTCTGTAGATGTGGGGGAATGGGGTAGTGAATAAGAGTGCCCACTCCTTTCTCCGCTAAATGCTTTTGCAATGCATCTCTATTTGTGCAACGTATTACATATAAATGGTACACATGCGATGCGCCATCAGCAATTGTCGGCAAAACTATTTCTTCAATATCCATTAGTTCTTCATTATACCATAATGCAATTTGCTGCCTTTGTTCAGTCCAATCATTTAAATACTGAAGCTTAACTAAAAGAAAGGCTGCCTGTAATTCATCTAAACGCATGTTATGACCAATTACTTCATTGTAATATTTTTTTTGAGAACCATAATTACGCAATACCCTTATTTTCTCTGCTAAAGCCGCATCTCCAGTCGTTACTGCTCCGGCATCTCCTAATGCGCCTAAGTTTTTCCCAGGATAAAAGCTAGTTCCATTGACATTGCCAAAGCTACCCGCTAAACGTCCTTTATATGATGAACCTTGGGATTGAGCATTATCTTCTACTACATACAAACCATATTTTTCAGCAATAGTCATAATAGCGTCCATTTCGCAACATTGGCCATATAGATGCACAGGCATAATTGCTTTTGTTTTAGATGTAATAGCAGCTTCTATAAAATCCGGATTTATGTTGTATGTATCCAAGCGAGGTTCAACCAGCACAGCTTTAGCATTTAGGTATGAGACAGCCAATAAAGTAGCAATATAAGTGTTGGAAGGTACGATGACTTCATCATCTGTACTGATCCCTAGTGCTTTAAGGCTTATATATAGTGCATCTAAGCCATTGGCTACTCCGACACAATGCCCGACTTTGTTAAAACTGGCGTATGCTTGTTCAAATTGTTGTACTTGGTTGCCTAAGATATACCATTGACTCTCAAATACATCTTTAAAGGCTTGAGTTATTTGTGTCCTGATTTGCTCATTCGTCGCTTCAAAAGATAGAAAAGGCACTTTCATATTTCTTTCAGAATTGAGTTTAAAATCAAGTATTTTTTACCATCTACACCTTCCCATCTTGTATCATCAATCTGCTTCAGCTTTCTGCCTTGCTCATCTATCCAGCCCTTAACTCTGGCTGGATTCCCATAGACCAATGCATGAGCAGGCACGTCCCTAGTCACAACACTGGCGATACCTGTCATTGCATAAGCCCCTATTGTAACACCCGTCAAAATAGTCGTATTGGCGCCAATTGAAGCGCCTTTTTCTATTCTGGTAATTGGATGGTTGATTCTCTGTTTACTGCGTGGACGTAGATCATTAGTAAAAACAACACACGGACCAAGAAAAACATCATCTGCAATGCGGGTGGCATCCCATATATAAGTGCCACTCTTAACTGTTACATTATCTCCTAAAATGACGTCATTTTCTATGAATGTATGGCAGTTGATATTGCAATTCTTTCCAATGACAGCCTTTGCCAGCACTATTGAAAATTGCCATATTGTAGTTCCTTCACCAATATTATTAGATTGAACATCCGAAAGAGGGTGTATTTTCATGTTAGTTGAACTATTCTTTTGAATTCATCGTAATCATGTATATAGTCTTCTGCGTTATAAGTATGAGAAGTAAGTACCAGACATATTGAACCTGATGAAAAGTTGATTTCGGAAGCCCATATCATCGGCGGTATATGAAGCCCGTGATATGGCCTGTTAAGTTGAATGAGTCTTTGAGTTTTTCCATCATCAAGCAATACTTCAAAACTACCACTTGCAGCAATTAAAAACTGATGGCATTGTTTGTGGGCGTGTGCTCCTCTGGATTCCCCTCCAGGTATGTCGTATAAGTAGAAGATTCTTTTTACGAAAAAAGGGAATCCATCTGTATTATGAACTGGAGTTAGGTTGCCTGCACGATTTTTAATACGAGGTAGCATTAATATACTACAATTAAATATACCAGAAGTATTCATTTGTTATATTTAAGGGCTTTAAACTGATCAAATTCTCTAATGTATTCTCGTTCATCATAAGGTTGATCTGCAACTATTAATGCCAGCGAATTTGTGGAAAAGTTTTGCAGATGTCTCCATATCATTTTTGGAACATACAGCCCATAATAAGAGCGATTCAATGTAAAGACTTTTTCTTTAAAGCCATCATTCAGTATTACATCAAAACTTCCGGATAGAGCAACAATAAACTCTTGCTGACTATGAAATGCATGCCCCCCCCTAATTTCCCCTCCAGGTACATCATATATCCAATGTGTTCTTGCAATTTCGAACGGAATTTGACTGTGGTTTTCGAAAAATGAAAGATTTCCTCTTTCATCAAGTATTTTGGGAAGTTCAATGATTTTTACATCTTTCATAGATTGATATTTCTAACTACCTTTGCTGGGTTACCTGCAATGATTACGTTTTTTGAAAAACTTGTGGTCACAATTGCCCCATTAGCAATTATGCTATTCTGCCCTATTGTTACACCTTTCATAATCCTTACATTTGAGCCAATAAAAACATTGTCTTCAATTTTAACACTTATACATTTGTGATAACCACTATTTCTTTTGGCTGGCTCAATCTCATGAAAATCTGAATCAATTATCTCAACATTAGTTCCGATTAGTATATCATTACCAATTTCAATAGAACTTCCTTCACATATAATTATTAGATTATTGTTTATGAAAACATTTTTGCCAAAGCTTATTTTTGATTTTATGTGTCTTGCTTCCAAATAAATACTACCATTATAATAAAAAGGGGACGGCTTATATCCTAAAATAACATTGCTATCAAAGCTTATTTTTCCTTTACCACAATAAAGAACTGGTTGTTTTTTGATGGGGTAACCATAAATGTTACTATTATCGCTCAGTAAATTGTATTTTATTATTCTCAATTCCTGATATATCTTTCTAAAGGCTGCTTTTAGCATTACATATCTTTCTTATAATGTTTACAATTATCATCACTTAATTTGAACTAGAGTAAAATCCAATTATTTGGAATATTATCTATTTGAGTTTTTTCTGTATTGATCCAGTTTTTAGGACTTATCACAATTTTGTCTGGATTATTGTTTAACCACGCTGCCCACCAACTGAAGCCACTATTTGCTATGATATTGTGTTTACAGTTTTTCATTAGCTCTAAATCCCAGAAGTTTGTGTCATCTTTATTAATATTAACTATTTCATAAGGAAGACTAAATTCCATATTCGACTGCACCCATTCAGGTTCATCAGAAAATATAAATAAGTAAGGATTTTGAACTTCATCAAATATTAAATCTATTGCTTCTGAATAGTATTTTTTTGACAATATTCCATGAAAAGTTGTTAACGCATAATCACCTCTACGAAAATGAACGCCTATAGAATTTTCTTTTCTTATTTTCGTGAGAAAGTGTTGGTTTTGAATATTTGGGCCTTGCTTTGGACGAAGTTCATTAAGCAAAATGTCTCTAATATCCTCAAAGTATTTATAGCTATTCCAATAGCCGTCTAAAATTATATAATCACCCTCATTTAAAACTTCAGAATTGAATTTGGCAAAGTCAGTTTCTTTGAAGAGTTTGAGATTGAATGGACTAAAAATTCCTATCTTATTTGTGATTTTTATTTTCCACCACAGAATCTCTTTTCTACCAATGATTTTATAACAGGTATTGAGGTTATGTAAGCCAAAATCTCTGATAAATTTAGAACTCTTTTTTTTATTATACCAAGTAGTATCTAAATATAAATCAGTGTTATTCTTTATACTGAGATGTCTGCCTATGGAATATTGGAGCATTTGCCCTGCTAATCCACCATAAATCTTTGAAACAATCATATTTTCAGTTCTCAATACGCGTTTAAAATCTTTAATAGAAAAAATTGGGAAGTATCTTTTACATTACACGCGATATAAAGATAAATTTTAAAATCATTTATAAGTACCTTTTTCTGTATTGTCTTAAAACTATAATAGGTATAGCTCCAAATGTTATCGATAAAATAGAAATGAAGTAATTATTTCTATTACCAAACAAATTGCGAATTAGTTTATTTCTGTATATTATTAATAGTTTAGCAATTTTTTCAAGAAAAGGTAAATGTTTGAGATACTTATTTACAAACATTTTATCTACTTCAATCTCAACAAGGGACATGTAATTTTTTTTATGAATTAGATTTTGTATAGATGAAGCATGAATTCTATATTTTACACTTATTTTATCTACATAATGCATTTTATATCCTGCATTTGTCATAGATAGCCACATTGGCCAATCCTCGAGAAATGGGAAATTTTCATCAAAGCCTCCTAGTTTTTCCAAAATTTCCTTTTTTAGCATTACTGTTGGTGCAGAAACACAATTATACCGCAGGAGAATTTTGAACTGGTCATGAGCAACAGTTTCAGGACTATTAAATTTTCTATTTGCTGCACTTTTGATCTTTAAAATATTATCCGGACAAAATAAATCTTTATACGCTTGCATTTGGGACGTTATAGCAACAACTCCTTTGGTGCTACGTGAAAAATTTATATAGCATGAAATAATGTCAGGTTCTAATGCATCATCCCCTGCTATTATTTTTATCCATTCTCCCTTTGAAACAAGAATACCACGATTACAGTTTTGGGCAATGCCGGTATTGCGATCAGAAACGATCAGCTTGATTTCTGTGAATCTACACTTGTGTTTAGCAATCCATTGATTGCAAATCTCGACTGTTTCATCATCCGAACAATCATCGCTAATAATTAATTCAATTTGCTCATAAGTCTGATCTCTTACGCTGTTTAGAGTTTCTAGTACGTACTTGCTAGAATTAAATGTGATAACTACTATTGAAACTAATGAATTATTATAAGCTAGTTGCATAATTTATCATTACAACTGATTAAGGAGCTGTAATTAAGTTGTACGATTTACTACAAATAAGAATAAAAGTCCAATAATACACATACTGCATAATGCTACTATAGAAACTATTATTAACAAAAGTAAGCCCATTCTATTATCATTTTGGAGATAACTTGGCCTATCCAGCACCTCTATCACCGGTGTCTGCTGGCTCAATAGCAACTTACTTGCTTCCAAATTTTTCGTTACCTCGGCATACAATGTGGCCAACACTGTTTTATCGCGGCTGGCAATTTCGGTTGGTACTACTGCCGTTTTGATTGCAGGGTTTATGTCCAATGGCTGACTGGCGGCTGCAGTGTAGGATTTTCTGTTTAACAAAAACAGTAAAGAATCTGACCGGTTTTGCAGTTGTTGTATATTGGCCTCTGCTGTTCCGGTTTTTATTTCCATATACATTTTGCCGGCTTCATCTACCAGGCGTACACTCATCAATCTTGCAAATGTGCTGTTTGCCGCAGTTACTGTTACTCTTATTATGGAGCCTTGCTTGCTGGTTCGCTCTACTGATACATTTTTCTTTATTAGCGCTTCATAAATAGCATTTAACACACTGTCCTGTAAGGGAGTAATGGTTCCTTGGATGTTTGAAAAAATAATATTAGCAAGCTGAGGTTTCTTTTGCCAGTGCTTTTTTAGTCCTGAAAAATCCAAATACAGATCGGCTAAAGTTTCCTTTGGACTATTACCTTCCGCAGGGCTAAGCAATACTTTTTGTACAATATTTTTTGACTTAAGTATATTTAAAATATTATCTCCGGCAAACATGCTTCCGCCTCCGCTTAAACTTCCTATATTAAACCCAAATTGCGAAGCCAAACCTGCTAATCCGCCTCCGCCTCCAGATTTTTCTTCTAATATAAAAGTGGTGACAGCTTCATATTTAGGCTTTTGTATGTTATAATAGAGGGCGCCTAATGCGGCTCCTATTATCATTGCTATTGCCAGCATCCACCATTTTTTAAGTAGATAGCGGATAAATGCTTTTGCATGATTAATGATATCGCCTAATGAATAGTAATCCTCAGATTTTTCTGCCATTAATGATGAGTATTTTCAATAAAAACTTATATTAAACTACACCCGGTTAAAAATTTGTGCATGAATGTTTCACATTGCCCAAAAGAATTACAACCGTACAAGTGAGTGACACAACGATGTTTAATAGTAGCACTACCGCCGGTCCCCAAAAAAAATATTGCACATTTTTATATTGCACAAAAGTATACTTAAATCTCTCGCCGGGCACAGCTTCGCCACCTCAGTCACATCTGTTATTTTAAGATAGATGACCGAACACTACTTTTTTCATAATTTTTACCTTCTGCGTTTCGACAAAAGGCGTATCCCAAACGTTGCATCTAACACAATAATTAATGTATTTCCTCTCAATGAATATTCATACGAAGGGGGAATTTTTCCAAATACATGAATGTTAAATGAACAAAGTGACTATTGTTGCCTTATTTCACAACTAACGCAACGGCAGTAATCAATGCAGTAATCGCCGAAATGAAAATACCTGCTTTACCTACGTCAAAGTTTCCTTCTTTTTTTGGCCTCTCCGGCACTATTATGTTTGAGCCGGGTTTTATTTCAGGATAATTTCTAAAAATGCCTAAGGGAGTTTTAATTTTTGCCGAACTGCCGTTTGCATAAATTACAAACGCCTTATTCTTTTTCGCGAGGGGCGTAACGCCACCTGCATTCGACAAGTACCTGCGCATACTCTTACCTTTCTCATACATTATTGCTAATGGCTTGAACACTTCACCACTCACACTCACGGTACTATTTATGCGCGGTACTATCAGTTCATCACCTTCTTCAAGTGTAATATCATCAACACTGCCCGGATTTTTTAAAATATAATTGAGATCTATCGCTACATCAGTTGTAGTTTTTATAACAGGAGTTGATTTTCTTTTTAAAGTATTCGTATCTTTTTCTATTGATTTTAATAAACGGGTTACTTCTGTGGTATCCGCCACAGTGCTTAATTGTCTTACCAACTTAGCGCCACCAATGTTTGCAGTATACAAAAGTCCGCCTGCACGGCTGATTAAAGAACTTAAGCGTTCTTCGCGGCTTTGTAATGTATAAACAGCAGGCATCAACACTTCGCCGCTTATTTTTACACTTATTTGTTTCAGATAGTAGGGATCTTCTTTTATGGTTATGATATCAAAAGGCATTAAGGCTACGTCGGTTGCTGTTCCGGAAAGATCTTTACTGACATCAATTCTTATTAATTCAACTATATTGCTACCGGCAGTATTAATGTCTATATCTCTTTTACGGCGGGATATTTCAATACCCATACCGGTCGCGATGTCGGCAAAACCCTCTGCTTTAAAGATCAGTGATTTAAGGGTAAGTCCTTCTTCGTAGCGGAATGTTCCCGGTTTGCGCACAGCGCCATTAATGGTAATGGTAGCAGTGTCTTTCAAATCAAATATGGAAGCAATATGCACGCTGTCTTCTTTTTGCAATAGCAAACCTGTTTCTCTGCCCGAAACAATCGGTTTCAGGTCAACAGCCACATATTCTTTTGTAAGATCACCGCGGGTGCGTACTACCAGCGCTCTTCCGGTGAACACATCTTCCTTTAAACCATGCGCTTTATCGATCAGGTTCTTTAAGGTCATCCCGGTTTCCAATGCATAAGCGCCCGGTTTAAAAACCGCGCCATTTATAATTATCCTGTTTTGATAACGATTAATTACAGAGTCAATAAAAAACTCATCCCCATTTTGAGGTTTGAATGCACTGAGGGAATCACCTGAAATATCAACTACCCTTTTTTCAAAACCGGTGATCCTGTTTCCTGTAATACGGCCTCTGAATGCTTTACTGTTAAAGCCTCCGGCAAATTGAATGGCATTATCAAGGCTTTCATCTTTTTGCAGTTCAAATATTCCCTTTCTGTTCAGTTCGCCATTTAATGTAATTAATGTTTTAGCAAAAGGCACTTTTATTACATCGTTGTCTTCCAGGCGAAAGTTACTGCTTTGATCTCCATTTATGAGAAAATCATACAGATCGGCTTTTTGAATTACTTTATTGTTGCGTATTAATTCAATGTTTCTGAACGAACCATTTTCGGCAGGTCCGCCACTTACGTATAATGCGTTGAATAATGTGGCGAGTGACGGGAGCGTGTATGTGCCGGGTTTGGTGATGGCACCAATAAGAATAACACGTATACTGCGTATATTTCCCAGCGTCAGTTGAAGTTTTGTTTGGCCATTATTCAGTCCGGGATAATATTTTGACAGTGAATTTTTCAGTAATGCCGAAGCCGCCTCAATAGATAATCCGTTAACATTTACAATGCCGGCATACTTAACATTGACAGAACCGTCGGGGGTAACTTTTAATTTTTGTTGAGATATGTTTAAGCCATAAATGTTCAGTATCAATTCATCATCGGGTCCTATGATATAATTTTGCGGGGTGGCCATTCTTAAATCCGGCTCAAAGGTCAGGTTGCTATTTGAGAACAACTCCGATCCAAAGATCTTAGAGCGTTTTTTTACTTCCAAAGATTCGATTGGGGATGTTTTTAATTTGGGCGCGTTTCTTTTTGTGTCTATATCAATTGCTTCTTCTTTATCTTTTGTTAAAGTAGTACTCGATTCGTTTATACCTAACTGTTGAATGCGTAATTTTATTTCAGCCATTTCAGATGGGGGCAATCCGCGTTTCAGTAATTCTGCTTCCATCTGGTCAAAAGTTAATCCATTAGCTTTTGCCTGGTTGACATATTGAGTAAGTTGAGCATCAGAAATCTGAGAAGCCTTAATTGTACTCATGTCAGAGGGTACCTGGGCATGGAGCTTGACACTTAATAATAACACAAACGAAAAAACAAACCCTTTTAAAAATAACCTCATAATGTTATGGACTAATATCTTTCGCATTGGTAAGTACGAAAAATGATATTGTTTAAAGCATGATAATGATTAAAAAGCACGATAATGATTAAAATGTTTTTGCCATTATCATTTTTTCGCGCCAAAGGTATACCATACCTCCCATATATAAATTGAAAACATTTATTTTGTCAGAAACATTTGGTATAGGCACTTGATTCTTTATTAAACGGTTAACAACACAGCCTAAGAGTAACACGGTGTCGGCTTCAGAGGTACTATAGATAGCAATAAAAAACGTGTAAAAAAAATATAATATTTTAAAAGGTCATATTCATTACCTGTAATTTTTTCCAAAAGTAAGCCCCGTTTTTTTCAAAAAAAATAAAAATGGTAAATAAAAGGCCGTTATATAGGCACTTCCGGCTAGCCACCCAGCAATGAAATATTAACTAGAAATTTAACAGATTGCTAGTCCTTAATACTTTACCCGGCTCTGAAAGCTAGATTTGAGATTTGAAATGCTTTAGATCTCACTCAAAACTCATAACTTTTTTGTAACTGGCAGTAGTGCTACTATTAAGCATCGTTGTGTCACTCACTTGTACGGTTGTAATGCTATGGAGCTGCCTCATCCCGGGCCCTTCTCCAAAGGAGATGAGAGTCCCGCGCACAAAGCGGCTATTCGTAATCTCAACAATTTTTTCAACTTTCATCTCCAATCGTTTTCAACGGCTCATGCATACAGCACTTTCAATTTTCAACTCTCCATTCTCCATTTCTTTTAACCACAAGGGTCACAATAGGAGGCACAAAGGTCTCAAGGGCTGGTGGCAATTCAATCAATCCTTGTGCGGTTGTAATGCTATGGAGCGGGTTAGTTGTTGGTTGTTGGTGCTTTTGTTTTGGCTTGCAATCAGTGTACAAAGCACTCTCCATTCTCCATTTATTAAAGCGCTTTCAACTTTCAACTTTCAACTATACAGCACTCTCAATTCTCCACTCTCAATTTATTTAAACTTTGACTTTTGACTTCACTCCAACATTTGTAAATTGCTAAATATGATGGTATAAAACTTTCATTGATCTCTGATGGTTTCTAAAAAATAATTTATGTATAAAACAGCCATTAATAAATTTCGATTATAGAGATATCCTAAGGTGAAAAAACGCTGGCGTATTCATATTATTTTCCTGCTAACGCTTGAGCTTGCGAGCTTAAGGGCAAATGCTACATTGCATTATTTTCCGCCTAACGATAACGATACTGTACCACGTAAATCTATTTTCGCAAAGATCAGAGAGTACAGAGATTCTATGTTAAACAAGCGCTATCGCGACTCCGTACTAAGCAAAATAACCAGGAAAAATGAACCTGAACCAAAAGAAGACAGCACAATGGTGAAAAGCGAAATGAGATTTTTGCCAACTTCCGGCAAGGTTATTCGTAATGTTATTTTCAAGAAAATAGCGGTTTTTGGTCCGCGTGATATTACTGATACCACCTTTACCTCGCGTAACAAACTTTTAAAAATTGCCAACAGCATGCATTACGACTCACGTCAGTGGGTTATAAAACAGTCTCTTTTTTTTAAAGAGAATGACACCGTTAATGCTTATACGCTGGCGGATAATGAACGGTACATCCGCAACCTGCCATTTATACAAGATGCCAGGCTATATGTAATAAATGACAATTCGGATTTGGCAGATGTGCTGGTTGTAACTAAAGATGTGTTTGAGTATGGAATTGATATTTCCAATTTCAGTACCAACAGAATTGGCGCTGCCATTTTCAACAACGATCTTTTTGGTGCAAGCCAGGCGGGACGCCTGGGTTTTCAATGGGATAAGAATACGGCGCCGACATTCAATGCGGAAGCCCGGTATACGGTGAACAATTTCGTTGGCAGTTTTACAGACATCTCTGTGGGCTACTCTGCATTAAACAATAGTAACCCTTTGGATACCGGCGTGTATGAACGGTCATATTTTATAAATGTCAATCGTCCATTATACCGGCCATCTGCCAGGCTGGTGGGAGGAATAACACTCGCCTATAACCAATCGATAAATATAAACAGCCTTCCCGATAGCATATACCGCGATTATTCATACAAACTTATGGATGTGTGGGTGGGTTATAATTTTCGCAATTCATTTAGAAAGGACGGCTCGCTTACCAACAAACCCAATCTTGTTGTGCTTGCCAGGCATTATAATTCGTATTTTTCCAATAAGCCCGATCAACCCCACCTGGAGCAGGATCCTACATATAATAACCGGCAATATTACCTGGGACAGTTTGTGGCTTTCAAACAACAGTATTTTAAAGGCAAATACTATAATGGTTTTGGCAGAACAGAAGATATTCCATACGGCTATACTATTACTACTTCTTTTGGTGGCGAAAAATGGGTTACCCGTAAAAGATGGTATAGTGATATAAGTTTTCAAACATGGCAGCGTACAAAACATGACGGATTGCTAAATATCGGCGCCGGTATCGGTTCTTTCTGGCAAAAGTTTAAATCGGAAGATGCGGTTATACATGCTTACTCCAATTATTACAGCAGGCTGTTTTACCTGAAAAAAAACCGTTTCCGGCAATTTTCATCTTTAGATTATATCAATTGCCCTAATAATTTTTTCTATAAGCCTTTAAACATTAACAATGAAGCAGGTATATGGGGATATAAAAGAACGGAAACAAACGGATATCAAAGACTGAACATGCGCACGGAAACGGTTTATTACAGCCCGGTAAAGATCTATGGTTTTAAGTTCAACTTTTTTGCAAGCTTACAGGCATCGTTGCTTGCAGACAAAAATGAATCACTCTTTAAAAGTCCTTTTTACAGTGGTGTAGGTATCGGAACTCGTATACGAAACGAAAACCTCGGTATCAACACGCTGAAGCTGGGCGCATACTATTACCCGGTAAGGCCAAAAGAAATGGGACAATTCTTTTTTGAAATAACTACTATTTCAGACTTGCGTTTTGATATATTTCCCATTAAAATGCCTAATTTCCTGATTTTTAAGTAAGTAATTGAAAGTCGGTTTTCTATTGTTGCAACATCCATTCTTTCGTAAGCCGCATTTAAGGTTTTTAATTATCTTGCACTCCCTTTTTTAAAAATATATTATGGAGTATAACAAAATTATGGCCATAACCGGATTGCCGGGTCTGTTTGAGTTATTAAGCAGTAAAGCAGATGGTGCGATTGTTCGTTCGTTGGAAGATAAAAGCACAAAATTTGTTTCCAGCAGAATGCATAACTTTTCACACTTGGAAAGTATTGAAGTTTATACTACTCACGAAAACGTGAATCTTGCCGACGTGTTTATAGCCATAAAAAAAGACGGAAGCGAATTGCCTTCGGAGAAAGATGGCAACGCTATTAAGGCTTACTTTCAAAAAGTATATCCCACCATGGATTTTGAGAGAGTGTACATTAGCGACATGAAAAAAATGGTGAAGTGGTACACTATACTTCAGGCTAACAATGTTGAAATAAAGCTGACTGAGGAGCCTGCCGAAGTGCAAACAGAAGTGGCTGCTGAAAACGCAGAAGAAGTGAAAGATACGCCGGTAACTGAAAAACAACCGGAGAATGAAAAAAATGAAGTAAAAACAGAAAGCCCTGCAAAAGCGGAAGAACCTGTAGCTACAGAGCCTGTGGCAGAAGAAAAAGCGCCGGCTAAAAAAACTACCAGAACCAAAAAAGCCGCTGCGGAAGCAACTGACACAACCGCTGAAAAACCTGCGAAAAAAACAGCAAAGAAAGCTGCGAAAGAACCGGCTGAAGACGGTGAAGAAAAACCTAAAAAAACTACTACACGCAAAAAGAAAACTGAAGAATAAATAATTAATTTAACATTAATCAAGCTGCAAGCCTACAGGTTTTTATAACTTTAACGCTTGTAGCTTTTTTATTAAACTTAAGGCAGTATAAATTTGTGCATGAATGTTTGATCCTGCTCAATAGCATTACTACCGCACAAGTGAGTGACACAACGATGCTTAATAGTAGCAATACCGCCGGTATCAAAAAAAATAAATGCTTAACATTATCCTGCCTTAAATAAAAAATAAACTGTATGACCCATAATGCCGATATAAAAAAAATTGAACGTCATTTTGTACCCAAAGATTTCATTGTAACCGGCTGGGATAGCCTGGAACCTTATTTTAAAAACCTGCTTGAAAGAGAAATAAACTCAGTTAAAGATCTTGAGCTCTGGCTGAAAGATATGAGCGAACTGGATGCCATAGTGAGTGAAGATGCCTGCTGGCGGCAAATTAAAATGACCTGCGATACCGAAAACAAAGCGCTTGAAGAATCTTTTACATATTTTGTAATGGAAATTCAGCCAAAAATTCAGCCTTATGCTGATCAACTGAATCGCAAACTGATCAATTCACCTTTTATTAAAGAACTTGATCAGAAAAAATATTTTACCTACCTGCGAAATGTTAAAAAAAGCATTGATCTTTTTCGAGAAGCGAATGTGCCATTACTGGCCGAGCTGGGCGTAATGCAACAACAGTATGGCGTGATAGCAGGAAAAATGACAATTGAAATTAACGGAGAAGAATATACGCTACAGCAGGCCGGAAAATTTCTGGAAGATCATGATCGCAACTTGCGCGAAGAAGTATATAGAAAAATACAGGACAGAAGATTACAAGATAAAGAAGCGCTGAATGATCTATACACCCATTTGGTAGAAAGACGCCGGAAGGTGGCTGAAAACGCAGGCTTTAGCAATTATCGCGATTATAAGTTTGAAGAGCTTGGCAGGTTTGATTATAAGCCGGAAGATTGTTTCCAGTTTCACGAAGCGGTAAAGCGGCATGTGTTGCCCATTGTAAACGACTTGTATAAGAAGAAAAAAGCAAAACTTGGTGTTGATACTTTACGTCCCTGGGACCTTGATGCCGAGCCGCAAAACCTGCAACCGCTTCATCCGTTCGATACCGGCGAAGAACTGCTGGAAAAATCAATTGCCTGTTTTCAATCACTCAGGCCGTTTTTTGCCGATTGCCTGCGTACTATGAAAACGATTGGCCATCTCGATCTTGACAGTCGTAAGGGGAAAGCGCCGGGCGGCTACAATTGTCCGCTGGCCGAAAGCGGAGCGCCATTTATTTTTATGAATGCCGCCGGTCAGATGCACGACGTAACCACTATGGTGCACGAAGGCGGCCACGCTATACATTCTTTTCTGGCTCACACGCTGGAGCTGAGCGCATTTAAAGAATATCCGATGGAAATTGCGGAAGTGGCCAGCATGTCGATGGAGCTTTTCAGCATGAACGAGTGGCAAAGCTTTTTCAGCAATAAAGAAGATTTGAAACGTGCCAAAGAACACCAACTGGAACGGGTAATCACCATTTTTCCGTGGATAGCCACTATCGATAAATTTCAGCATTGGGTGTATTTACATCCGCAACACACTATGGAACAACGTGCGGAAAAATGGCTTGAAATACTTAACGAGTTTTCAAGCAGCGAAGTAGATTTTAGCGATCTGGATGAGTATAGAAAGTATGCCTGGCAAAAGCAACTGCATCTGTTTGAAGTGCCATTCTATTACATCGAGTATGGCATAGCGCAGTTGGGCGCTATTGGCATGTGGATGCAGTTCAAACAAAACAAAGATGCCGCTCTTAACAATTATGTAAACGCATTGAGCATGGGCGGCACAAAAACATTGCCGGAGCTGTATAAAACGGCGGGAATTGAATTTAACCTGTCACCCGGGTACATTAAAAAGCTGATGGATTTTGTGCATGATGAAATAGATGCGTTGTAACGATATTTTCACCACACACTGATTTTTTGCCTGAACAAACTGAGCGAAAATCCGGGATACATCCTATGCTATTGTGTTTGTCAATTATCTGCATTATATTTGTAATTCATTAAATAAGAAAATATTTATAAATATAAAATAGCTACTAATCAGAGCCTTAACCAAAAGTCCCGAAGTGTCTACTTCGGGGCTTTCTTTTTTGTAAAGCCATGTATATCAGTTAACTTGCAAATTATCATTTTTTTGCAGCGTAGGAATTTTATTATGAGGTCGGCCCCGGAGCCCTGATTAAGCTTTGGTTGCGACGCTCCGTTCACCGGTAGAATATCTATTGAACAATAAAGCCATGCTGTAAAACTTAGAATCCTGGCCGTTATTTACCTGCATTTTAAAAAACATAAACCATTATTATGGAAGCAACTGTTTTAAGCGCAATGAAAAAAGCAGGAAAAGCGTTAAGCGCAGGTGAAATCGCAGAAATTACAAAACTCGACAAAAAGGATGTGAGCAAAGCGATGGACAAGCTGAAAAAAGGAGGCAAAATAACCTCTCCCAAAAAATGCTATTGGGAACCTGCAAAGTAATTTCAAACCTCTGCTAAAATGCGGATGAGAGCGTCCGCATTTTTAATAATTGCATGTCGGAAAATATTGCTGTTGGCGAAGCTAACGCACAAGAATATACGCATATCAACAGCGGCAGGCTGAAAGATCTTTTCTGAAAGTAAATTAGAGTGATTAAATATTTTCGCTTCAAAATCTATAAATCCTATAATCCCGCAAATCCAAATTCAGACAATTACTCACACATTTCTCTTATCAATTTCTTTGCACAGCGCATTGAAAATATCATCAACCGTTCCCTGCCCTTTTATGTATATCACTTTATTAAATTGCTGGTAATAATCGGCAACGGCGGATGTTTTCTTATGATATTCCGCGATGCGTGCTTTTATTATTTCCTCATTCGTATCATCGGAGCGGCCGCTGGTAAGTCCGCGATGCAATATGCGTTTTATAAGTTCTTCTTCGCTCACATCAAGAGCCAGCACTATATTAATGGAAGACCCTTTTTTTTGCAACAGATCGTCCAATGCTTCCGATTGTTCTTTAGTGCGGGGAAATCCGTCAAACAAAAATCCTTTTGCCTGTGGGTTATTATCAAGAGCCGAGCTAATCATTCCAACTACTACTGCGTCAGGCACCAATTGTCCCTGATCCATCAATTTTTTTGCTTCCATTCCCAACTCAGTTTTCGCTGCAATTTCACTTCGAAGCAAGTCGCCTGTGGAAAGGTGCTTCAAACCATATTTTGCTATTAGTTTTTCAGATTGCGTGCCTTTTCCGCTTCCCGGAGGTCCGAATAATATTAGATTAAACATGAATGTACTGCTTGATGAGTGGACAAACCTATGTAAAAATGATGAATGTGCAAAGCCGGATACAATTGCTTAAATAATTTCTACAAAATCTTTTTTTGAAGATTAAACCATGTTTTGAGTACGGTCATTTTTTAAAAAATCCATTTTTCATAAAGAAAAATCCTGAATTCATAAGTTTGCTACAAATGAATTGGAAAAAACATCTATAACATATTACGTAATTTTGCAATTAAATGAGATGTATGAGAATTTCAATCGTCATTTTTATGGCTGTTCTATTGCAGCAGTGTAGTTTTTCGCAATCGCCAAATGTCAAAAAAACAATTATGGACACCTCCAATAAGAAAAGTGAATTTTATTCAAGAGATAGTAAAGAAAAGCTCAACATACCCGACAGTGTTTGGAAAAAGATCCTTCCTGCCGATGTGTATCATATTGCCCGAGAAAAAGGCACAGAACAACCTTGGTCGAGCAAATTTGAAGCCTCAAAAGAAATAGGTACGTACTACTGCGCCGCCTGCGGAAACCCGCTTTTTAAAAGCGATACAAAGTTTGAAAGCGGCTGCGGCTGGCCCAGCTTTTATGAGCCTGTTAGCAAGAGTTCACTCATTTTTACGGCAGATCATTCGCATGGTATGGAAAGAACTGAAGTGCAATGCGGACGCTGTAAAGCGCACCTGGGCCATGTATTTCAGGATGGGCCGCCGCCCACCGGTTTGCGCTATTGCATAAATGGCGTGGTGCTGGATTTTGAAAAGAAATTATAAAGTTTTGTCCACGAATTTCACCCTGCCTTCAAAGAATAAATTCACATCAGGATCCAGGTCAATAGCAACAGGCTTTTCATTGCAAGGGATGGTGATTGAAGTTTGCCTGTTGCGTATATCAATTTGTTTAATAGCGCCTTCGGCTATTTTTATTTGTAAAGGGAAATCAAATGCAACTGGTTGTTGTTGCATAATGTTTACCACTATATTTTTTTTCGATGCATTATAGTACCACGTTACGTTTAATACCGGATGATCTTTTACGTATAGCCATTGATGAAAGAATGTTTTCAAATCGCAGCCGCACACGTTTTCAAACACATTTCGTAAATCATCCGTATTCGCATTTTTTCCGCCATATGCTTTGTAATATACTCGTATAGCTTTCCAAAAATTTTCATCACCCACCTTGCGGCGCAGCATGTGCAGCACCCATGCACCCTTTTCATAGGAAAAAGCATTCAGCAGTTTGCTATACTCGCTAATAGTATCAACAACCGGCGAGGTGGTTTTCTTTGAAAATGTAATAGCTTTAATTCGTTCCTTCTGTAAACGATCTTTTAATATGCTTTCACCATATTTCGCTTCAAAGTACAAATCGGTAAAATAAGTAGCAAAACCTTCGCTAAGCCACACATGCGAATAGCTTTTTTCAGTCACCGAATTTCCAAACCACTGGTGTGCAATTTCATGGGTAATCAGGGCCTCATTACTGCCATTTCCCGAAAGTGTGTTTTCACCATAAAAAATTGCTCCGGCGTTTTCCATGCCGCCATAAATAGTGGTGGATTGTACATTGGCCAGTTTTCTATAGCTATATGGTCCCACACTATCAATGAACCATGCAAGAATATCTTTCGCTAACGCATAATCGAAAAATCCTTTCACTTTATCTTGCGGATATACCCAGCTATATAGCGGAATACAATTTACATCGCCGCTGCGTTGCACAGCAAAATCGGCCAGCCCAATTACCATAACCTTTGTGGGCAACTCAACGGTTTCATCATATCTCGTCAGTTTTCTATGTAATGGCAAATTAGTTTCTTCTGTAAGCAATCCGTTTGAAATAACCTGGTAATGCTCCGGTGCAGTTACAGAAAATGTTACCGCTGCTTTATCGGAAGGATCATCATTGCAGGGAATCCAGTAGTGTGCACGGGTTGGCCAGTTATCCGCGAAAATTGTGCGATCGCCAAATTTGTTTTTTGAAATAATCAGTCCGTCGGCAGGAACGCCTTCATATGTAATAGTAACGGTTTTGTCTTCGCCGGCTTCGGCTTTTGTAGCAAAGTCAATTACAATATTATCCGGTTGTGAGGTAAATTTTAGTGCCTTATTGTTTTCGGAAATGCCGGTTACACGCATGCCTTTGCCGGTTGACCTGTCATAACCCGCCAGGTCAAATGTTGCGCTGCCGGCGGCTTTCAGCATTTTAAACTGAATAGTAGCTTTCCCTCTGATCATATCTGTGGAATCATTCAGAGCAATGTCAAACAAGTAATGGCGCACATCTACATTATTACGCTGGGAAAAAATATTGCTAGTGCATAAGGTAAGGAAAAGAACCAATCGCAATTTATTCATGGCTGTATGTTATCCGGCAAAAATAGAAAACAAATTTATTGGTATATTATTAGAACACAGATGGCGCTGATTAAACAGATTTTTCACAGATTTTTTTCGCGTCTATACTTCACACGGTATAGAAATCTGCAGTTATTTTTTTGGAACCGGCGGTAGTGCTACTATTAAGCATCGTTGTGTCACTCACTTGTACGGTAGGAATGCTATTCAACAGGTTTTGAGTTATGAGTTTTGAGTAATAAGTGACAAACCACAAGGGTTGGTAACAATTCGGCAAACCCTTGTGTACCTTGAGCCTCTATTGTGCCCCTTGTGGTTAAGCAACGGTGCTGTTCGACATGTTAGCGCCAGGTGCGTGACAACCAATTAAAAAAGCGGTCTACTTTTTTCAGGACGTGACAAAAACGCTACACAAAAAAAGCGCTCGTATGAGCGCTTCGGATTTTTTTACACACTATTAATTAATGGTGGTGATGTTCCTGAAGAATTTTAATGAAATCTGCTTCACTAATAGGAGTATCTTCTGCTGAAATTTTTTGTTCAGCCACCTCAAACACTTTAGTGGTTTGGATTTTATAGAATGTGTCTTCTACAAACTTTTTATCTTTTACCATTCTTTCCACATACTCGTTAATCCAGGGAGCATCATCCATTATTGGGATATTCATTCGCATGTAACTGAACAATTGTTTTTTTGCAGCTTCACGAATTTCATCAGGCGTTACATCAATATTGTTCTCTTTCGAAATTTTATCTAAAATCAGGCTCCATTTTAGTGAGCTAATAAATGAAGGATATTCCGCATTTACCTGTTCTGCTGTTTTTTTATGTTCGCCACCGGTTTCCATCCAACGCTTCAGGAACGCTTCAGGAAAATCTGCCGTCGCATGATCAACCAGATAATGGAAAATTTGATCATGCATCTGGTGATGAGCTTGTTCCTTCCAGTATTCCTGCAAGTCTGCTTTTATCGCCTCGCGAAATTCTTCTGCCGTTTTTATTTCTTTATCAGGATACGAGTTTTTGAAGAGTTCTTCATTTAACTCAGCCTTTTCAGTAAAACTGATTTTAGTAATATGTACTATAAAATACTTTTCATCAGTAGATCCATCACTTGAAAGTTCCAACAGGTCCAATACTTTTTCTTTTTCACCAGCTTCAAATGCGGTTCCGATCTGCAAAACAAAAGTATCCTCAACCTTTTTGCCAATGAGTGTTTTACGTACTTCTTCAGCAAATTTCTTTACCGAAAAAAAAGAATTCTCTTTTTTAAAGCCTCCTTCTATTTCATTTCCTTCGGCATCAGCTTCAGTAAATGTAGCATGTATGTTATACTCTTCTGTTTCTATTGTTTCCGGATTTATGGTTTTGCCAAAACTGTTTTGGCGGTATTCTATTTCCTTATCAATATTTTCGCTATCCACTTCCACATTATACCGCTTTACTTTAGCGGAAGATAAATCGATATGAATGGTAGGTTTTATGCCCACTTCAAAAGAAAAGTTATAAGAAGCGGGTGTATTCATGTCGAGCTGGCTTGCATCATTTTCCGGCAAAGGAAGCGGCCTGGCAAGAATGTCCAGGTTTTCATTTTCCAGGTAATCATTCATTTGTTTTTCCACCGCACGGAAAACTTCTTCTGCAAAAACAGCCTGACCGTACATTTTTTTCACAACCCCCACCGGAACCATTCCTTTACGGAAACCGGGAATACTAGCTTGTTTGCTGTAGTTTTTTATCGTTTTATCAAATGATGGTAAATAATCGGTTTGTTCTACCGTAATAGTAATTTTATCGTTAAGCAAACCGATGTTCTCCCTGGAAACAGTAGCCATATTGCTCGTATTTTAAATTTATAATTTTGGGCTGCAAAGGTAATATAATTATAACTTATGCAGCCCAAATTATAAAATGAGTTTTTTCTACTGCTTTCAGTCTTTTTTATCGTTCAGGATAAGCAAAGGTAAAAAGCTGCGTGTCATCATTTCTTTGGTATGCTGAATGCCGAAAATACGTTCTATGAAATTGTGCCTGTGGGCCACCATAGCCAGCATTTGGGAGTGGTGTTCTATTAAAAAGTGCTTAACACCGTGTTCTATATTTTTATGTACGTAGGTGAAAAAGTCATATTTGGTGCCATCAAACAGCGTTTTGAGTGTTTCCATGGAAGCGGCTTTTGTGGCAGGGTCGGTCTCGCCGGATTTTTTTACATTTACTACTTGCAAACCGGCATCAAAGGTAGTAAGCATATCACGTAATATTTTCACACCATGCTTGTTGAGGCTAAAACTAAGATCGGTAGCGTAAGTAATATTGTTAATTGGCTGAAACACAGAATTTATGGGAATTGCTAAAATGGCAATATTGCATATACGATTTATTTCTTCGGCAGTACTGCCAATAAATCTGTCAATACCATCATGTTGCTTTAGACCCAAAACTATCAGATCGACTTCATTTTCCAAAGCGGTATCCATAATTGTGCTGGCGGGCAATCCGAAGCTTACTATTGTTTGAATATCAACGCCGGGTACCTGTTCGGCCAATTCGTCAGCCAGTTTCTTCAACTCTATTTCATTTTCCTGCTGTATTTCGTCAAAAGGGGTGAACAGGTAAGGCACTTCGCTTACCGGTGTGGGTAAAATGTAAACATGCTGTAAAATAACACTCATTCCTGCAACTTTTGCAAGATTTATACCATACAATGCTGCATTTTTAGAGCTTTCTGAATAATCCACGCCAATAAGTAAAGTTTTCATATGCAATGTTTGCTTATAAAGTTACAATTGAAACGATTGAGAGTTTATGATTTATGACAGAAATTTTTGTAACATGAAGCTAAAGTATTTTACCTGTTACTGAAAAAAGTGAAGAACTCCAAGTGTAGTAATCACCAAATTATTTGGAAAATGGAAGTTTTGAGAAAGAAAAAAAGTGCGGGTGATAGGAGTCGAACCTACACGCCTCGCGGCGTCAGATCCTAAGTCTGATGCGTCTGCCAATTTCGCCACACCCGCATTATTGATAAGAACATTTATTGGGAGCGCAAATGTAGGGTTTTTGTGTAATAAACAAAAAAATAAAAATAATGGTGGCTGTTGTGTTACAAGTGTTGGCAGGTGTCAGTTGGCAGCGAACAGCCGGTGATGACAATTTGATTTTTCGTCTGGTTGTTGTATGAACAGGCGGTTTGGAGTTTATACGCTTTCTGCATCTCCCGGACTCGAAATGACGGGCGGGAACGCTTTTCATAATTGAGAATGCTGTACAGTTGAAAGTGCTTTTTACACTGATTGCAAGCCAAAACAAAAGTACTCATTACTCAAAACTCATCACTTGTTCAATAGCATTACTACCGCACAAGTGAGTGACACAACAAAAGCTTAATAGTAGCACTACCGCCGATTCCCACAAAAAAATGAGCATTTTATAGTGCATGTTGTATAACTATTTTAATCTCATTTCTTAAAATTTAAGTTTTGCTTTTTAGTTTTTGTAAATTCGTTCAGAAAGCTGTTTGAATGGATACTGTAGAAACCATATCGAAATATAATTTAAGCGACGAGCAGGAAAAGAAGCTTATATTAAGAGAATATCGTGCATTATTGCGGTCGTTAAAGCCTAAATTGAAGCATGGGGATAAAGAAATTGTGCGCCGTGCTTTTCAAATGGCTGCCGATGCGCACAAAACCATGCGCCGCAAAAGTGGGGAACCCTATATTTTGCATCCGCTGGCTGTGGCCCAAATATGTGTGGAGGAAATAGGACTGGGTGTTCGTTCTACTATTTGCGCGCTGCTACACGATACCGTTGAGGATACGGATCTTACTCTTGAAGATATTGAACGCGAATTTGGCAGTGAGATATCACGCATAGTGGATGGACTTACTAAAATTGCCAATGTTATTGATGTAAACGCCTCAAAGCAAGCGGAAAATTTCAAGAAAATACTGCTTACGTTAACTGATGATCCTCGTGTGATACTGATAAAGCTGGCCGACCGCCTGCACAATATGCGCACGCTGGAAAGCATGAAGCGTGAAAAGCAATTAAAGATCTCTTCGGAAACGATATACGTATATGCTCCGCTGGCACACCGCATGGGGCTTTATAGTATAAAAACGGAAATGGAAGACCTGGCCATGAAATATATGGAACCGGGTACCTATAAGGAAATTGCGAAAAAACTTGCGGAAACCAAAAGAGAAAGAACCCGCTATATTAACGAGTTTGTACGTCCTATAAAAGAAAAAATGGAGCAGGCCGGTTTTAGTTTCGAATTATACGGCAGGCCCAAGAGCATTCACTCCATATGGAATAAAATGCGTAAAAAAGCGGTGAATTTTGAAGAAGTGTACGACCTGTTTGCCATTCGCGTTATACTAAACTCGCCACCGGATAAAGAAAAAGAAGAATGCTGGAAAGTATATTCAATGATTACGGATGAATATACTCCTTCTCCGGAGCGCCTGCGCGACTGGCTGAGCAATCCCAAAGCCAATGGCTACGAGGCATTGCACACAACAGTAATGGGTCCGCAGGGTAAATGGGTGGAAGTGCAGATACGCACCCGCCGCATGAATGAAATTGCTGAAAAAGGACTTGCCGCCCACTGGAAGTATAAAGAAGGCTCCGGCGATGAAGGCCGCTTTGAAAAATGGTTTCAACAAATTCGCGAAGTAATTACCAACCAGGAAACAGATTCTGTAGATTTTTTACAAGATTTCAAAACCAGTTTTCTGGCAGAAGAAATCTATGTATATACGCCAAAAGGTGATGTGAAAATGTTGCCAACCGGTTCCACGGCGCTCGATTTCGCTTTCTCCATTCACAGCGCGGTGGGCAGTAAATGTATTGGCGCCAAGGTAAATCACAAGCTGGTTCCTATAAGCCATAAACTGCGAAGCGGCGACCAGGTGGAAATTATTACTTCCAACAAGCAAAAGCCAAATGAAGACTGGCTGAACTTTGTGGTAACAGCCAAGGCCCGCAGTAAAATAAAAGATGCGCTTAAAGAAGAGAAAAGGAAAATTGCCGAAGACGGAAAATATATCGTTCAGCGAAAACTGGATGGTATAGGCGCCGCTTATAACCAGTCGAACATTGATGAACTGACAGCCTTTTACAAACTTAGTTCTGCACTCGATTTCTTTTACAAGGTTTCCACCAAATCAATAGATCTTAAAGAATTAAAAGATTTTCATGTGCTGGGCGACAGGCTGGAACCGCCCAAACCGGCAAAGGTTGTTTCCGAAATAAAATTTGACCAGCAACCATCAGCATTTAATAAAAAAGATGCCGAGCTGATAATTTTTGGCGAAAGCAGCGATAAGATCGTGTATACGCTGGCCAATTGTTGCAAGCCCATTCCCGGCGACGATGTATTTGGTTTTGTAACAACCGGCAAGGGCCTTACCATCCACCGCACCAATTGTCCCAACGCCGCCAAACTGTTATCAAATTATGGGCACAGGGTAGTAAAAACCAAATGGGCCAAGAATAAAGAAATTTCTTTCCTTACGGGCATTAAGATCATCGGGCTGGATGATGTGGGAGTTATTAATAAAATTACGCAGCTTATTTCCGGGGATCTGAAGATTAACATAAACGCTTTAACCATTGAAGCCAGGGAGGGAATGTTTGAAGGAAATATAAAAGTATATGTGCATGATAAGGAAGAGTTGGAAGAACTGGTTCAACGGCTGAAAATGCTGAATGGCATTGAAACAGTGGATCGCTACGATACCGAATCGGCGGTATAGAAAATGTATTTGAAATTTGAGATTTGAGATGCTGTAGATTGTTATACTTCGTTATGTTTTGAGATCAGAAGTCAGATATCAGAGGTGCTTCTCACTCAAAACTCAAAACTCATAACTCATAACTTTTTTGGGGACCGGCGGTAGTGCTACTATTAAGCATCGTTGTGTCACTCACTTGTACGGCAGTAATGCTATTGGGCTGCCTCTTCCCCATCCCTTCTCCAAAGGAGAAGGGAGCCCCGCTCACAAAGCGGATATTCGTAATCTCAACAATTTTTTCAACTTTCAACTCTCCATTCAATAAGGCATCGTTTAATCTCTTCTTCATAAAAACTTTCCGGAAAAGAAATTGTTTTTATTTCTGTTTTCTCCAACTGTTGTAATACTGATTGCAAATTAAAATTGCGCTGACTAACGGAAATGCACATGTTTTTTTTAGAAAGATAATCTGCTAAATATTCCTGTTCGGTTTGGCCCGGTGTAGGTATAAACACACACTTTTTTTGAAGAGGCAGTAAATCCATCACAGTACTGTAACCCGGGCGGCTTATTATAATTTCCGCGGCGTTGATCAATTCATTTAATTGATTTGCCGGTAAATGATTATATACTTTCAAATAACCGGGAACATTTAAGGCCGCTGTAGTGCCGGGCAATCCTCGCACTATCACTGCATGTTGTTCTGTACATAGTAGCTCATTTACTATTATATTTTCAAACAGGCTTCGTTGCGGTTCCGGACCGGAAATGAGTATAAGTAATGGACAAGAAGTAAGAACTTTTTCTTTTTTCATTCTGCTCAGGTGGCCTATGTAATGCACTGGTAGCTGCGGCATTTTTTTCGGATGAGAAAGCTCGCCTGCCAGGTTTTCATTAGTGTTATAATCGGGCACCCAACAGGCAGAGAATTTTTTTATATAACCATAATTAATTTTTTGCAACAACCATTCATTCCATTTGCCAAAAGGCGTTTTTATACATAATTGATGGGTTATAAAGAAAGAAGGTATATGTGGAAAACGGAACCCATACCTGTTGTCACTTATAATAAGATTCACAGGATTTTCAGAAGTATATTTTTTAAGCCATTTTTTTTCTTTTTTTATAGCCGACAAAATTTTTGGTACCTGGAAAAAAATATTCAGAATAGTGCGCCATTTTGTGGCTCCATATTTCAGCCGGTAGCCATGAAGATCAACAATTTTAACATGGGGAAATTCATTTTCCAGTAATTTTTTTTGTGCGCCTTCTGCGGCTATAACCACTTCATAATCACTGTTCAGTAATAGGTTTATAATAGGAATACACCTGGTAGCATGCCCAAGACCCCAATCCAACGGGGCAATTAATACCACAGGTTTTTCGTTTGTTAACATGTTAATTGTTATGTCTTATTATGAGTATTGGAATTTATTCAGGAATTTTGTTAACTTGAATCAAATCTATGAAGAAGATAAAAACATTTATTTATTTTTTACTGCTGTTAGGTGTAATGGCTGTTTTTGCAGGATGCAGCGGATCAAAAGGTCTTTCGAAAAAAGGAGGATGTGGATGCAACATGAATAAGGGCTTTATTGGGTACTGATTTTCTCATACTTATCAATTGCATTAGTAACCGAAAAATTTTAGAAAAATGAGCACGCCATACTCCCGCGATTTTCTGGTTGTTTATACAAATAATCAGTGTAGTGAAGAAGAAGAGAGGGCTATAATCAATCAACTTATTCCTCTTTTGGAGGCTATTGAAACCATTCATACTTTTTGCCGGGTATACGAAGTGATTGACCTGATAAAATATAAAGTGATTAAAAAACCAACTCAATTATCAAAGTTTTTGTCTCAGGATGATTTAAAGCCTTTTCAATTTGTGGTTAGTAAAAACTGAGCTGCGCTTGCATACTGTGTTTTCATTCTCTTTCCGTTATTTCTTCATTTCACTATTTCCATAGCATAAGGCTATGGTAGCATATTATCTTTTCAAAGAGAAATCTCGACAATATAGATTTCAATTATATTTATTAAATGGATTTCTTGATAAAATATTTGACAATTTCGTAAATTGTTTATATTTGGTAATGCAACAAAGATGTTAATTGTAAATAGTTGAATTTTTATCGTTTAATAATAATGCGGTGATCTGTAAAAGTTACAAAAGTATAATCAGTGCCATTGAGCTTGAAGGCAGCTTCTTATGCGGAGGCTGCCTTAATTTTTTTGGAAATCAATAGTTGCTTGAATTAATTGCAAGATGTTGTTTATAAAACCCAATGTTGCCATGAAATACTACCGATGAACGAAATGCGACGCAACGATGATGCCATGAAATACTATCGTTTGTACCATAAAATATTAACTCAGACTGTGGGTAGTAAGGAAGCCAAACGCCGGGTTTAATATACCTTAGCGCATTCTTCCCCTGAAACCATCGCCGCGATTAATCATAGAGCCGCTTTTTCCACCAAATTTTCCGAGATTGTATAATACGCTTACCATAAAAAACCGTTGCATTACTTCTGTGCGTACATCCTGAACATAGAAGTCGCTTGTTGAACGCCTTATGCTCTGATTTTGATTTAAAATATCTACCACGGCAAATCTTACTTCAGCATTTTTCTTTTCGAACAACTGCTTGGCAATGCTTGCATTCCACGATGGAATGTTCTGATTAAAACCACCGCTTCGTCCGGCGTTTACGTAATAATCAAAGTCGGATGAAAGTATAAAACTCTTGAGAAATGTATATGAAAAATCAAGAGAGTAGCGGTAAGTAAAATAATTGATATTGTTATTTTTCTGAACGGAATAAGTGGTGCTGTTAAAGGTGAGGTTAGCGTTCAAACTCACATCCAGCTTGTCTTTTATATTGAGGTTCAAATTTACTCTTTCGCGAAGTACCCAGTTGTTGGAAAAGTTCTTGATACTATCCAGCATGCTTACATCTTTATTAAATCTTACAGAGCTGGACAGGTTTAAATTCAATGGACTTTTTTTGCCGGTTGCAACTTTTATGAGCGGAATGCCGGTTGTAAGATAAAGCGACGAACTGTATGTGCCGCCTATGTTTACCGGGTATGATAGCTGGGCTTTGTCTATTGTAATTGTGCGGTTTACAATTTTATTGGTGACGGTTGAAAATCGCAGATCCACACTTAAAAACATGAAATTATTGACATTGAAAGTTCTGTAATTCAATCCCAGGTCGTGCGAAAATTGTTGCTTAAGGTTCGGGTTTCCGGTACTCAAATGCAATTGGTTTGTAGAGTCGATCACATTTTGCAATTGGTTAATATTGGGTTGCTGCGTGCTGCCGCGATAATCAAACCGGATAGATTTTCTAGCACCCAGGTTATAGTTAAAGTTGGCCGTTGGAAAAATATTCATGAAGTGCTGGTTGGTATAAAGATTTCTTGTAGAATCCAACCTGATGCTGTTATTTTTTAGTTGTGAGAAATTAACCGCGCCGCCAACCTGGAAATCATATTTTTCTTTTTTAAAGCGGAAATTAGAACCCGCTCTATGCGAAATATTACTGTTCTCAAAATAATTTGTCAATGCCGTATTAGGTATTTCAAATTTTCCGTTGGTACTATCGTAATTATATGACTTTTTATCAGAAGTATTTTGGTTATTGGTGTATGCGTAATTGAATTCAAGAATTTTGTTCTCTCCCAAACCTTCGGTGTACGACATACTCAGCGTGTTATTGAAAGATTTGCCGGCCTGGTCGTTCTGCAAATGTTGATCAATTGATTTATATGCAGTTCCATCGTTGTTGTAAAATTTACTGTTGGCTATTACATTACTAATGCCGTTATTATTGCCAAAAGAAGTGTTCCAGCCCGCGGTAAAAGTGCGCCCTATTTTTTTGAAACGGTGGCGGTATAGTAAACTATTGCCAAAATTCCAGCCATCCCGGTTTCCATTATTATTGTTATTACTGGTAATAGCCAGGTATTCGGGAAGAGGAGAGGTAGAAACTGTTCTGGCAATATACTCGTTTATGTTTTCAGAATGCTGTATGTTGAACCTGGGCGTTGCAAGTAATGAATTCATTGAATCAATGAAATACTCCAGACGCAGGAAAACATTGTTATTCACATTCCTGTTTCCCGATCTGGAAGTAGAGTTCAAAACAGAAGTGGAATCATTTGCAAACAGGTTTTCGCGGTAAGTTTCGCTATTGTTGGTAGTATTTGTTCCCGATACAAAATAGTTTCCGCTTACTTCCATTTTCGTTCCCCATTTATCGCGGTAGTTAAACCCTCCGTTCCATACGCGGGTATTACCATCGCTGCCACCGCCTCTGCCGCGGCCGCCTCCAAACATATCGGATGATGTGAAGCCCGCAACATTTATATTATTTGCCCCTCCCAAAACGGACACCTGCGTATTGTCTCTAAAACTGTTTAGCATAGCGCTGCCTGTATACCGGCTTTCCGAGCCCGCACCCGCTGTCGCCCGACCAAAATAGCCTTTCTTCCTGTTTTTCTTAAGTTTTATGTTAATGGTTTTTTGTTTACTGCCATCATCAATTTTAGTAAACTTTGCCTGATCGCTCATGTCGTCAAAAACCTGTACACTCTCAATCATATCTGCCGTCAGGTTTTTGGTAGCCAGTTTTGGATCATTGCTAAAAAATTCTTTACCATCCACATATACTTTACTTATGGCCTCGCCCTGGCTGGTAATATTTCCGTCTTTATCCACTTCCACACCCGGCAATTTTTTCAGCAGATCTTCCGCCGTAGCATTCGGTTTGGTTTGAAAAGCCCCGGCAGTAAATTCTACAGTATCTTTTTTCACAGCAATTGGCGGCCTCGTCACAATAACTTCATCCAGCAATTCCGATTGTTTACTCATTTTTATAATGCCTAGGTCCATGGAGGTTTTTCCGCTATCAGCCATAATTTTCATGTTATAAAAAGAATAACCGGTAAATGTGACCAATAAATTGTATCTGCCCGAGGGAATATTTTTTAATGTAAAAAGACCTTTTGTATCGGCAATGGAAAATGCAATTTGTGAAGAATCAATCATATGCATAAGACTGATGGACGCGTTTGAAAGCGGCAGACTAGTAGCCGAATCAATGATAGCTCCACGTATGGTAACTTTACTTTGCGCCTGAACAAAGCCATTAACGCTTAACAACAATATTATAAGCCAATAGAATTTCTGCATTAAAAAAATTAGTTAAAAAGCCTCGCAAAAAAGGTAGTAAATGGCGCTATTAGTAAAACCTTAGACGAAAAATAGAAGAAAAACTTGCGTCTCTATTAAGTTTTAGGCCAATAAGATATGCATTTCCATTGTTGCTTTTCTCCTAAAATACATGTACGGCAACAAATAATGGAGAGTTGAAAGCGCTGTATAAATGGATTCACTCAAAACTCAAAACTCATAACTTTTTTGTAACCGGCGGTAGTGCTACTATTAAGCATCGTTGTGTCACTCACTTGTGCTGTAGTAGTTCTATTCGGCGAGCTGGCAGCGGGCAGTAGGTGTTTGGCAGTAGAGAAGCTGCTCAATTCTCCATTTATTTCTCCTTTTTTTGTGGTGGTTGTGGTCAAAAATCGCTTGTTCTGATCACTGATTTCTGATTTCTGACTTCTAAAATAATTTTACTTAATACAATTAACTAATTTTGGCAGCCCAAAAAAATTATACATTCTATTGATGAAATCAATTCCCGAAAATCAGTTTACTCTGTCAGATTTTGAAGAGATCATTTTTAAAGGAAAAAAAATAAAGCTTAATGATTCCATCATTAAGCGTGTTGAAGAAAATCATAATTTTTTAAAAGGATTTTCTTCCAATAAATTGATTTATGGTATTAATACCGGCTTTGGCCCAATGGCCCAGTACAAAGTGAGCGAAGAAAATTTACTGCAATTGCAGTACAATCTTATACGAAGCCATTCATCGGGAAGTGGAAAATTACTGGAACCCCATCTCATAAAATCATTAATGCTGGCCAGGCTGGGAAGTATGATGCAAGGGTATAGCGGCGTTCACCCTCATGTAGTGGAAGTATTGCAGGCTTTAATCAATAAAGATGTGTATCCATGCATTTACGAACATGGCGGCGTGGGCGCCAGCGGAGATCTTGTACAGCTCGCACACCTCGCACTAGTACTAATTGGAGAAGGGGAAGTGCTGTATGAAGATAAAATACAACCTGCAGAAGAAGTTTTCAAAAAGCTGCATATAACGCCACTTTCCATACATATTCGCGAAGGGTTGGCCATTTTGAACGGCACTTCCGCCATGACGGGTGTGGGAATGGTAAACCTTATTCAGGCTAAAAAATTATTGCACTGGTCGCTTTTGCTGTCTGCCATTACTAATGAAGTGGTGGAAGCATACGATGATCATTTTTCCTATGAACTGAACATAGTAAAAAAACACTATGGCCAGAATAGGACCGGAGAAATTCTTCGCGACCTGCTTAAAGACAGCAAACTAATACGCAACCGTAGCGAACATTTATATGACGCCGAAAAAACGGACAAAGAAATATTTACCGACAAAGTGCAGGAATATTATTCTTTGCGCTGCATCACACAAATATTAGGTCCTGTGTACGACACCATTTATCATGCTGAAGAAGTAGTGGTAAATGAAGTGAACTCTGTAAATGACAACCCGGTTATAGATCATATAAACAAAAATGTATTTCATGGCGGAAATTTTCATGGTGATTACATTTCGCTGGAAATGGATAAACTAAAAATGGCGATTACCAGGCTGTCTATGTTATCTGAGCGGCAGCTTAATTATTTACTCAACAACAAACTGAACGAAAAATTTCCACCCTTCGCAAACCTTGGTATACTGGGGTTAAACTTCGGCATGCAGGGCATGCAATTCCCCGCCACATCTACAGTCGCGGAAAATCAAACGCTTTCCTTCCCAATGTATGTGCATAGTATTTCCAATAACAACGACAACCAGGACATAGTAAGCATGGGATGCAATGGTGCACTGATCACAAAAAAAGTGATAGATAATTCTTTCGAAGTATTAACCATTCAGGCCATAACGCTACTACAAGTAATAGATTATTCGGAATGTGCAGGGAAACTGGCATCGGTTTCAAAAAAAATGTATAAAAAACTTAGAACGTTGTTTCCGAAATTTGCGGAAGATTTGGCTCCTTACAAAAAATTACATGCCGTAAAATTATTCTTGGAAAATACAGATCCATTTATAGAAATAAAATAAAAGGCAAAGGCGTGAGACATAAGGCAAATAATTCAATTAACACCTTATGACCTCATACTTTACGCCCTACACTTAGATATATGAAATATGCATTGGTTACAGGCGGCAGTCGCGGTATAGGCCGGGCTATTTGTTATAAAATGGCCGACCTCGGGTATCATGTCGTTATTAATTATAAAGGCAATGAGCAGGAAGCGCAAACAACATTGGCTACCATACAGCAAAATGGCGGCACGGGCGAGTTATTAAAATTTGACGTAGGGTCGAAAGAAAGTATCCAGGCGGAGCTTGGCGGCTGGCTTGAGAACAATAAGGATAAAGTCATTGAAGTGCTTGTAAACAATGCCGGTATAAAAGATGATGGTTTGATGTTGTGGATGAAAGATGAACAATGGGAAAATGTGTTACGTACCAGTCTTGATGGTTTTTTTTATGTTACACGCCTTGTATTAAGTGGTATGTTGATGAAGCGGTACGGCAGAATAATAAATATGGTTTCTTTATCCGGACTTAAAGGGCTTGCGGGGCAAGCGAATTATTCCGCGGCAAAAGCCGGTGTAATTGGCGCTACCAAAGCTTTGGCACAGGAGGTTGGAAAAAGAGGTGTAACGGTAAACGCGATAGCGCCTGGGTTTATAAAAACCGATATGACGAAAGACCTTCCGGAAGATGAACTAAAAAGACTGATTCCGGTGAACAGGTTTGGAACTGTGGAAGAAGTGGCACATGCGGTTGCGTTTTTAGCTGCGCCGGAAGCTGCTTATATTACAGGTACCGTAATTTCAGTAAATGGAGGACTATATACTTAGTTGAATGGAGAATGGAGAGTGGAGAATTGAGAATGCTGTATACATGATTGCAAGCAAAAACAAAAGCACTCATAACTCAAAACTCATCACTTGTTCAACAGCATTACTGCCGTACAAGTGAGTGACACAACGATGCTTAATAGTAGCACTACCGCCGGTTCCAAAAAAGTTATGAGTTATGGGTTATGGGTTTTGAGTGAGATCTAAGGCATTTCAAATCTCAAATCCGGCAGTAGCACTACCGCCAGTTTTAAAAAAATACCAGCTTTTGCAGGGAGAGGTATAAACAAATAAAGTCTGCTAACTATCAACCAACAACTATCAACTATTTTCAAACAACACCATATCTTTACAATATGACGAACAGAGTTGTGATAACAGGCATGGGCATTTATTCATGTCTTGGAAAAAACCTGGAAGACGTAGCCAAATCACTGTATGAAGGGAAATCGGGAATAATACTCGACCACATACGCAAAGAATTTGGTTATAGATCCGGGTTAACAGGCTTTGTGGAAAAACCTGTTCTAAAAGGTGTATTGGACCGCCGTGCCCGCATTATGCTTCCGGAGCAGGGCGAATATGCATATGTAGCCACTTCCGAAGCGCTGCAAAATGCGGGGATTGATGCTGATTACCTGGCCCAACATGAAGTGGGTATTATATATGGCAACGACAGCTCCGCTGCGCCGGTTATTGAAGCTACCGACATTATAAGGGCGAAAAAAGATACTACGCTGCTTGGTTCGGGTTCTGTTTTTCAAACCATGAACTCGACGGTAACCATGAACCTGGCTACTATATTTAAATTGCGTGGAATCAACTTCACTGTAAGCGCCGCGTGTGCAAGCGGTTCGCACGCCATAGGCCTGGGTTATCATTTTATAAAAACGGGATTGCAGGAAATGGTGATCTGCGGCGGCGCACAGGAAATTAATCATTTATCAATGGGCAGTTTCGATGCATTATCGGCTTTTTCTGTTAGGGAAAACGAGCCTTCAAAAGCATCACGACCTTTTGATCGCGACCGCGACGGGCTTATACCCAGCGGCGGCGCAGCCACGGTTATTGTTGAAAGCCTGGATTCCGCCTTGAGAAGAGGTGCGACGATTTTAGGGGAAATAGTTGGGTATGGCTTTTCTTCAAATGGCGGACATATTTCCAACCCCACTGTAGAAGGGCCTGTAAGAGCTTTAAGTATGGCTCTGAAAGATGCTTCTCTTCAAAGTAAAAATGTTGATTATATAAATGCGCATGCCACCTCCACGCCGGCAGGCGACAGCAGCGAAGCCAAAGCGATTGATGAGGTTTTTGGCAGTAGCCGGCCTTATGTAAGTTCCACAAAATCAATGACCGGGCATGAATGTTGGATGGCCGGCGCCAGTGAAATTATTTACAGCATGCTTATGATGCAAAATGGCTTCATTGCTCCTAATATAAATTTCGAAAATCCTGACGAAGATTCTGCAAAACTGAACATAGTAAAAAACACTATAAGTGCAGATATTAACATATTTTTGTCTAACTCATTTGGTTTTGGAGGAACCAATTCATCACTTATTGTAAAGAAATATAAGTAATAATAAAATATATTTTAAACACCGTACCGAATATTTATAATAACCAAAAATTTTTAAAGTTATTATAAATAATATAACCCCTTAATGAAAAAAAGCATTCATATGAGTAATGAAGAAATAATCAGGACAGTAAATACGTTCCTGGTTGAAGAATTTGAAGTGCCTGCTGAAAATATTACCGCTGACGCTAAATTGAAAGAAACTCTTGAGCTGGATAGCCTGGATTATATAGATTTAGTGGTGGTAATAGAAAACAACTTTGCTTTTAAAGTGAAACCTGAAGATTTTATAGGTATTATAACATTCCAGGACTTTTATAATTATATTATTTCCCGGGTAAATGATAAAGAATTTGCTTAATGTCTTCGTGGCAAGGTAAGTCAAAAGGTACCCCGCTTGGGTACAGGATCTTTATTGCTATTCTGAAAAACTTTGGCGTTCTGCCCGCCTATTTCCTGTTAAGGTTTGTAGCCGCATACTATTTTATTTTTGATATCAAATCTTCACGCCTGTTATGGAATTATTTTCATAACAGGTTGAAGTTTGGCAAATGGAAATCGTTTCGTCTGTTGTATGCCAACTATTATATATTCGGGCAGTGCATTATAGACAAAGTGGTAATGATGGCGCAAATTCCCAATAAGTTCACTTTTAATTTTGATGGAGAAGATCACCTGCGGCAAATATCAGCCGGGGGAAAAGGCGGTTTGCTGTTGAGCGCACACATTGGCAATTGGGAAATCGCAGGTCATTTATTAAAACGTCTCGAAACCCGCGTTAATGTGGTAATGTACGACGGAGAGCATGAAAAGATCAAACAATATCTTGAAGACGTAACAGGCGGTCGCAATATGAATGTGATTGTTATCAGGGATAATATTTCGCACATATACGATATTCACGAAGCTCTAAAAAACAACGAGCTGGTGTGCATGCACGCCGACAGGTTTATAGAAGGCAACAAAACCGTATCTCATACTTTCTTAAATAAAGAAGCAAAATTTCCGCTCGGGCCATTTCTGCTGGCCGCCACTCTTAAAGTGCCGGTAGCCTTTGTGTACGCGTTTAAAGAAAGTGCCACACACTACCACTTTTATTCAAGCGCTCCTAAAACATACACCCATTTATCAAAAGAAGAGATGATTTCAACCCTCTTACAGGAATATACAACCGAAATGGAAAAAAAAGTTGCCCTTTATCCTACACAATGGTTTAATTATTACGACTTTTGGAAAGCGTGAATCTTTCGCTAACAATACTCCCATTTTAGCCTCAACCAATTTACACTTCGGGCAGCATAATATTATGTGTGTTTTTAGTGAACCGGCGGTATTGCTACTATTGAGCATCGTTGTGTCACTCACTTGTACGTTAGTAATGCTATTGGGCGGGTAGGCAGTAGGCAGTGGGCAGTGGGCAGTAGAGAAATAAGTTGCCGGTGTTGCAGTACAGACAATGCAATAAATTGTCAGTATACTAATTCAATGAGATTTCTCGCCCAGTAGTCTCTCGTGAAACTTAATGCATCACTACAAATATGATGAACATAAGCGTGCTCGAAATGACGGTGACGGTTATAAATTGAGAATTGAGAGTGGAGAATTGAGAATGCTTTATGGTTGAAAGTTGAAAGTGCTTATTGAATGAGCAGTTGAAAACGATTAGAGTTGAGAGCTGAAAAAATTGTTGAGATTATGAATATCCGCTCTGTTCGCGGGACTCCCTTCTCCTTTGGAGAAGGGCTGGGGATGAGGCCGCTCAATAGCATTACTGCCGCACAAGTGAGTGACACAACAGAAGCTTAATAGTAGCACAACCGCCGGTCTCATAATAATTATTTTCAAAAATTACGTTGCAATAATATTATAAGTGAACTATCATTATGTTGATATAACATTTGGAATAAATGAAGAATGTGCTTTCCCGCTCAGTTTGCCAGGAGCGTATAATGCTTTCAAATTCAGGTTTACCAGCACCATAGCGCCTATTGCCAGAGGAACCCACAACCGGAACTCAATTAAGATTCCGATAAAAGGTAGCGCCAGCACATAAGGCAACGTCATTACAATATAATTGGTCAAAAGTTTTTTATTCATGGGGCCGTTTGCTGATTTCATTATCATATAAAAAACTATAACGGCCATAAGTATGCCGGCATATGATGCGGGATGCCTTATATCAAGATTTTGAAAAAGGGTGAACCGTTCCGCCAGCGCTACCGGCTCATTAATATATAACAACCTTAACCCCGTATAGGTGGCTAAAAAACACAGCGTTGGCAAAATTAATTTTTTAACCCACCACCAGCTAAAGCCATGCAATGTAAGATACAGTGCGGCTGCAAAGCTTATTATAAGCGCGGAAGATTCTCGTGTGAGTGTGGCTATTATCAATAATGTGCAAAAGGCCAGCATGGCATACCATTTATTGCTGCGTATATAATCCAGGAAAACTATTAACGATAATATTTCAAAAAAATATGCCGGCACATCATACGGAGTTACTACAAACTGTGTAATGCATATGATCATTATAATGAACGAGGTCGCGAATATTTTTTGCCGCTCGTTCATGTGGTATAAATTCTTTTTGTCGAAAAGGTAAAGCAAGCCAAGTGCCACTAAAATGGTGAAGAGTGCATTTATAATAAAGTAAGTAAAATAAAAAACTTTGTCGGCTTTGGGATCCATAACATCGAGGCGTTTCGCATACACTTCCATTTCGCCAATGTTTTTGGAAAAGCTTCTCGATTTCAACTGGTGATATGTCCATAGTTGCAACTCGCGTCCCAGGATCCGGTATCTGAAAACAGAATTTTCATAAAACTCCGAAAAGTTTTTTTCGGAAAAAACATTAGGCAGATAATTACCCGTAAACCTGTAATAGGCCACATATTGCATTATAAACGGAAAAATAATTCCGATGAGAAGATACCGGGTTACAGTGGATAAACTCATGATCGGGTCAAATTTTTGGTAAGTAAAGGGTTGTTTAAACTTTCATTACAGTATAGCAAATCCTGTGTTATGAGTGGGTAATAGCACCTACTCACGTTTGCAGTATTTTTCTGTAAAATATTTCCGGCCTGCTTACACTACGGTCTCACAAATAGTATCCGTCTGTTAAAATCAGTGGTTTAGGAGAGTGTTGTATTTATAAAACAACACTACTGCGTTTTCTGCGGGTAAATGAATTACATACTCATGCTTTGAGGAATAAAATTATTTCATTGCAAGCAAGTTTTTCACGAGGGCAAATTCAACATTCAAATAGTTGAAGCACAAAATACAATTTCAAATTGTTTGGTGCAAGACGCAATGGCAACGTTTTTACGCAAACGAAAATTATTTTCGCGCATATTTTATTTCCATTGTTTTAAAATCACTTTCATCGGGTAGCTTTATATACATTTCCATAAGCCTGCTTTTATTGTCTAATATCTTATACACTTCTTTCACTTCCATATCCTTTCCGGTTGTAGGATCCAAAGATTTACCTTTTGAAATCATCGCGTTTGCAGTATTGTCCCAGGTTCCTTCCATATACATCATACCTGTGCCAAAATTATCAACCCAGCTACTCACAAATATTTTCTTCGCATTGTCATATCCGATAATTCCTTTCCCTTCAAAAGTCATGCCCATCATTTGACCTGTATAATGCGACTCCAGATACCGGCCTTGTAAAATCATTTTGTTTACACAAGATCCTGCAGATTTAACAGGATCGCTACCGGGGGCCATCCAGGTTGAAATTTCCACATTCCACTCACCTTCATCAGAAGCGAGAATTTTATGAATATCACCCGGTGTTTTATATGCAACCCATGCCTTTTCCCCGGCATCGTTTTGTGCTAATAACTTGTTACCACACAAGCAAATAATAATCGCAAAAAGGAGAGAAAAAATACGTTTCATAATAAAATAATTTAGGTTATTTAGGTTTATCAATACACAGATTTGAAAAAGCGGGAGAGATTAAAAGCGGTTATTCACTTTACGGAGGGGGAGCTCAAGATACAAATTAGAAAATTGTGTGTCAATGACTGTGAATAACTTTTGAGCGAGTTATTTGTTGTTAGCATATGCTTCACATGGCATGAAAATGTGCAATGTTCTTTTTGGATATCAACTGTTGTGCTACTATTAAGCATCGTTGTGTCACTCACTTGTACGGTTGTAATTCTATTCAGCAAAGTGAAGCATTCATGCACAAGTTTATACTGCGTATAGTATAATAAAAAAGCCGCCATCATAGCGATGGCGGCTTTTGAAATCTATTGCTATTAATTAGACTAACATACTATTAATAGTTTCTGATCACCATTTCTACTCTTCTGTTTTGCTGACGACCGGCAGCGGTTGCGTTGGTAGCTATCGGTTGCGTATCTCCATATCCGTTAGATGTAATGCGTGATTCATCAATTCCTTTTTTCACCAAATACGCTTTCACCGCATCTGCACGCTGTTGCGATAAAGTCTGGTTCAGTTCCGCTTTACCGGTATTGTCAGTATGACCTTTAACATCTATGTTCAATGAAGCATCTTCTTTCATAACACTTACAACACCATCCAAACTTGCAAACGATTTGGCCAGCAAAGTGGATTTACCGGTTTGGAAGAATATGTTTTTAGCTGCTTTTTCTACTTTAGCCTTAACTTCTTTTTTAATTACAGGGCAACCAAAGTTGTCTTTCGGACCGGCAACGGTAGGACATCTGTCCTCTTCATCATTTAATCCATCACCATCAGTATCCGGAATTGGACAACCATGATATTTTGCAACGCCTGCCACTGTAGGGCATTTATCTTCTTCGTCATTGATACCATCACCATCAGTATCAGGAATTGGGCAACCATGATATTTTGCAATACCCGCAACTGTTGGGCATTTGTCTTCTTCATCATTTACACCGTCGCCATCAGTATCAGGAATTGGGCAACCATTGTATTTGGCAAGACCTGCAACTGTTGGGCACTTATCCTGATCATCAGGAACACCGTCACCATCAGTATCTACAACTACAGGAGCAGGCGGCGGCGGGGGAGGAGTAACGATCCCACTTTTATGCTTACCACCAAACAATCTTATTTTCAAACCAGCCTGAACACCCTCGTTGTATATCTTAGCTTCATTATCCTCGTTGTCAGCCACGTTCATAAAACCGCGAATATAGCGTGCATAGAATGTGACACGGCTTCTTGGGAATAATTCAAAACCGGCAGTACCGGCTACATCAGTGCTTTTAAAAGCATCTTTATTCTCCACCTCATAATTCATATCTTTTGCCCCAATAAGGAAGTCAACCTGGGGGCCCAGGAATATGTTGAAATTTCTACCCATATTGAATTTAAACAATACCGGAACTGAAACATAATCCAGTCTCTGATCATAGCTGGTTACAATTGCAGAATGAACAATATCATACTTGCTGCCCATGCGAGAGAATAATGCTTGCGGTTCAATGGAAAAAGTATTTGTAATAGGAAAATTCATATTAACACCTGCAGCCCAGCCCCAGCGCCAGTCATCACTGATGTTAATCAACTTATCGGTAAATCTGAAGTGAGAGTAATTCGCGCCACCCAATATACCAAATGATGGTGTGTAACGATCGCGGGTTTGTGCATTAGCGATAGTGCAAAATGCACAAACACCACATACTAAAGCCAGTAGTTTGTTTTTCATAAAGTATAATTTAATTAACCAATTTTATAGCTCTCGGCTATATATTTTCAAAACTAAATTGTCGAAAAAAAAATGGCCGCTCCGGAATCGGAACGACCGGGTTTTCATATTGTACGGATTAACTAATTATTTTGATCCTAATTTCTACACTTACGTTTTGTTGACGACCTGTAGCGATTGCATTGGTGTTAATTTGAAAACAACATGGTATAGTTGTTTATTCCCTGTCCAAATAAATTTTGACTATAGAAAATCTTATCATCGAGATGTAGTTTTTAATTAATGTGTTGCATTGCATACCAATAAAGGCCTTTTATAGAAAATAATGGGCCTTATAATAAACACCCTCTTGAGACCATTGTCAATTGAATTTTATTATTGCAATTTTAATTTTTCTATTGAAAACCATTAATAAGCTTATGTGCATTGAATTTATTTTTGGCAAACCATATGTGCCAATGTCATTAATGTAAGAAAGGGAAGAATTATGGGCCCGGCAATAAATAAGCATTGGGCTTTAGTTGCGTCGCACTCTTGTACGTTTGGTTCGCTATTCAGCGTTTAAGTAAGTGGAGAATTGAGAATTAATGTGTGAGATAAGAGACAGCTTCTCTACTGCCAACCGCCTACTGTCCACTGCCAGCTCGCCGAATAGAATTCCTACCGTACAAGTGAGTGACACAATGATGCTTAATAGTAGCACTACCGCCGGTTCCAAAAAAATTACTCTTGATGTAACCGTGCTCTGAGTATAACAAAAAAGCCGCCATCGTAATGATGGCGGCTTTAGAAATCAATTGCTATTAATTAGACTAAAATACTATTAATAGTTTCTGATCACCATTTCCACTCTTCTGTTTTGCTGACGACCAGCCGAAGTAGCGTTGGTAGCTATCGGTTGCGTATCACCATATCCGTTAGATGTAATGCGTGATTCATCAATTCCTTTTTTCACCAAATACGCTTTTACCGCGTCTGCGCGTTGTTGCGATAAAGTCTGGTTTAGTTCCGCTTTACCTGTATTATCGGTATGGCCTTTAATATCGATGTTCAATGAAGCATCTTCTTTCATAACACTTACAACACCATCCAAACTTGCAAACGATTTGGCCAGCAAAGCGGATTTACCGGTTTGGAAGAATATGTTTTTAGCTGCTTTTTCAACTTTGGCCTTAACTTCTTTTTTAATTACAGGGCAACCAAAGTTGTCTTTCGGACCGGCAACGGTAGGACATCTGTCCTCTTCATCATTTAATCCATCACCATCAGTATCCGGAATTGGACAACCATGATATTTTGCAACGCCTGCAACTGTTGGGCATTTATCTTCTTCGTCATTGATACCATCACCATCAGTGTCAGGAATTGGGCAACCATGATATTTTGCAACACCTGCAACTGTTGGGCATTTGTCTTCTTCATCATTTACACCGTCGCCATCAGTATCAGGAATTGGGCAACCATTGTATTTAGCAAGACCTGCAACTGTTGGGCATTTATCCTGATCATCGGGAACGCCATCACCATCAGTATCTACAACTTCTACTATAACAGGAGCAGGCTCTGGTAATGCTTTTACTTTTTTCGGTTTATGCTGAATTCCTACATGTACACCAAAATAAACATCTGCTTGTTTTGATTTATCAATTAATGCAGTTAAACCACTACCGGTTCCGGCAAATACCGGGCCTACGCGCAAACCTGCACCGGCATTGAATTTGGTAAGTGCATTATATGTTAATGGTAAGTAGAAATCAAAGATCTTGCTCTCGTAACGCGGAGTTAATGTAACAGAGTTATGGTATTTACTGTTATACACCTTTTCGTTGTTCTTTACAGCAGAAATAATTCCCAAAGCATTTACATAGAAATGTTTTACCACCCTGTAATCAACATCTAATTGTACGGTGGTAGGCAATGAAACGCTGTAAGTGCCGATAGTACTGCTTCCTGCCGTATGGTGAAAATATGGTTGCGCTGTTTTATCAATTACTGAAACAATGTCACTAAATTCTGCATCTGTGAAATTGTTCAGATTGTATCCTTCATTGGCAGGCACATTAACTGTATAAGCGGCAGTAGCCTCCGGGTTTCTATCAAATTTAATTTTTCCGAAATCCAGTAAAGCGGCGCCAATTCTGAATTTGTATTTTGTTTTATTACGCATCCAGCTACCATCGGCATTTTTGTATTGCTCATAATCCGGGCGATATTCATACACAAATCCGATATCTCCACCCCAGCCTTTGCCATTTACTTTGGTCATGTCATCAAAATCAATGTCTTTGTTGATATCCATTCCGCCGGAACCAATAGCCACACTACCTGCTGCGTTTGACAAAATAGGATCACCGTTTACATCGTATTTAATTGTACCTCTGAGGTTATTGATTTGAGCATAATCATTACCCACACCTATTAAATAACGCGGAGTAATACCTCCTTTTAAAAAGTGCTGTCCCTTATCCATAAACACGTGGCCGTATGTAAGACCAATTTCACCCCATCCATTGAGGTTTATACGTGAGTTATTGTTGCTTTGCAAAGTGTAACCTGCTTTGAAATCGTCATCAGTAACATTTCGCATAGCGTTTACAAGTTTGGAGTCAACATCATCAGCATTCACAAGTGTTCTGAACCTGGTAGTAACAGCTACTGAGTTTCTTTGATTAATGTTGAACATAAAAGACGGCAAATTCAACACAATACTTCCCAATGCATCTGTTGCTTTTCCATTAGTAGGGAAAAACTGACTCATGATGGTAGAGTCGTTTTTAAAAGCATCGCCAAAGTCTTTCACTTTATAGGATGCATTATTATTACTAATGTTGGCGCTAATCGAAAACAGGTTAACATCCCAGCGAAAACGACTGTCCACGACATTGGCCGGATTAAAAAATACTCCGTTTACCCCGTTGTAATTTCCCGAGCGATAACCGGGAAAATCCTGGGCAAAAACTGCTCCTGCAAATCCTATGCAGAAGGTTAAAAAAATAGATACTTTCTTTAGTGTCATATAAGAGAAAAATTTCGCAAAGGAACATTACGAAGTCTACATCGTGTTTCAAATTATGCTTTATTATTATTCTAAAAAGCCGTTCATGCATTTCTGAAAAACTCTCACAAAAGTTTGTTGAAGGAATAGTTGGAAATATCAATATTATTGAACACCATATTAAAAAATTCACCTTTTCGTATAAACGCAGGCTACAAAAGAGAAAAAGCTTTCCAATTGTATTTATTTCTAATGTTACCCTAACGGCAACATACCATCTATTTTATAAATTGTTTATAAATATTACAACCTTGAAAGAACGATTGACGAAGCTTAAGTAAACAAAAAAACCGGTTGTAATTAAACAACCGGTTACCCTTCTTACATCACTCTCCTATAATTATAAAAAACCCTAACTTTTTATAATACAACTATAAGGCTCTTAATAACAGCAGCCAGCCTCACGGCATCGTGTATACGTTGTTTGGAGGTGCCATGTGTTATCAATGTTTTTTCGTGAGATGTTACGCACAACTCACATCCGTTAAGTGCGCTTACCGCCAGACTTAATAATTCAAAAAATTCTTTTCCCTGAATTGGACTGGCCATAATGCTCATGCGAATTCCGGCTTGTGCATTGTTGTAAAACTCATCATGCATAAAATGTCGGAAACGGTAATACACATTATTTGCAGTAAGCAAACTGGTACAGCTAATAGTTTCCGCGATTTCCTTTTCATTTGCTCCTTCATTTTTCGCAAATTGAATAAACGCGTTTTGCAACACTGTATTTTTCTCATTAGTTGCTACAGCCAGCGCCAATAAATAAGCTTCCTTCTTAGAAAGCGTTTCCGCTTCAAGCGCATTGGTCACATTTATTTTCAGATCGCGTAAATATTTGCTATCCGCATCAGCCAATATCCTGAGGTTATCAGTTATGTGCTCTTCATTAAGTCCTATCTCTTTTAGTAATGCCAGAGCATTGTCTGTAGTATTGCTGGTTCCAAACATAATTTATTAAGTATTTTGAGCTATATATGCAGGTTTAAAAAATAAAATTTCTCCGGACATTTAATTACATATTTATATGTATGCCGGAGAAACTTATTTGGTCCGGTTACACGAAGACCTGTTCATTGGTACGGATTAAAAACGCGTTGATTTAAAAACTGAGCAGGTTAATTTTGGTTACCAAGATTCGGTATTGTTACATTAAACTTGATCATAGCTAACCTAATGGTAGCAATGGTATGAATACAAAAAAGTAAGTATGGTTATGATTACAAGATTTTAAAATCAGGGCCGGGCAACTGAGCGCCAAGCCCCGGGGTTCCTGGTCTATGCATTTAATGTGGCTTCACCTTTTTGCCAGTTGCAAGGGCAAAGCTCATCGGTTTGTAAAGCGTCCAATACACGTAAAACTTCTTTTACGCTGCGGCCCACACTCAGGTCGTATAAAGAAACCCAACGTATTATGCCTTGAGGATCCACAATAAAAGTGGCGCGGTAAGCTATTTTTTCAGTAGGTTCCAGTATGCCTAATTCATCTGCCAGCGATTTTGAAGTATCTGCCAGCATGGGAAATTGCAAACCTCTCAAATCTTCATGGTCTTTTCTCCATGCCACATGCACAAATTCACTATCTGTAGAAGCACCAATCAATACCGCATCACGGTCTACGAAATCCTGGTAGTGTTTGTTAAATTCCGCTATTTCAGTAGGACATACAAAAGTAAAATCCTTCGGCCACCAGAACATTACCATCCATTTACCACTGCCTTTAATTTCTTCAGAAGAGATGTCATAAAACTCTTTTCCTTTTTCTATTGATACTACAGCCTTTTTGTTGAATTCAGGAAATGCTGTTCCAATTGATAATACCATGTTGCTCATATTTTTTGTTTGTTTTATTTGCTTTTGTATTGCAAATGTGATGATAAAAATATATAGACAAAAACGATTTTTTCTATAATGACATAGAAATTGTCTATTATGTGTTATTGAATTATTGGAAATGGTTGCTGGTGAAAACCTCACGCTCATTAGTAATTGAAACCTTGAATGTTGCTACAAGCAACAGTATAGTGCTGCAAGGCTGTAAGCCTTGCAGAGCGTAAGTAAATTGAGAGTTGAGAATGCTTTATACACTGATTACAATCCAAAACAAAAGCACTTATTACTCACAACTCATAACTCATCACTAGTTCAAAAGCATTACTACCGCACAAGTGAGTGACACAACGATGCTCAATAGTAGCACTATCGCCGGTCCACAAAAAAAAGCGCGTTTTTTATGCTGTATAAATTATTATAATGGAACTTCAAATTCCTGTAAGTGTGAGCGATATTATTTCAATTCGTATATTTTATTTATGGCGGGCACCGGTGCAGGATCTTTAAAATAATTCAGTCGCAGGCTATCGCACCAGCCATTGGGGTTGTTGAGAAATGATTTGCTGCTGTAAAATATCATACCCTGTATATTGGGTGTGTTGCGCAACATTTCAATTTGCTGCGGCAGTTGGGTTTTATCGCGCCATGCGGCATTGCTGCCGGCTCTGTAAACCCCCAATCCTATATAACAATTACGACCATAGGTATGGCGGCTCCACCAGTCGAGCAGCACAGTATAATCAGCTGCTTTAAAACCAATCTCCCAATACAATTGAGGCGCCACATAATCTATCCAGCCATTTTTTAGCCATAATAAAATATCGGCATACAGGTCGTCATAATTTGTTTGCCCGGCTCTTGTGTCGCTGCCCTGGGGATCTTTATCTTTATTGCGCCACACACCAAAAGGACTTATACCAAATTCACACGCGGGATTTGCTTCTTTTATGGTTTTGGCAAGCAGCACAATAATTGAATCAACATTCGACCTGCGCCATTCTTCTTTTGTCATATAATTACCATACCTGGCGAAGCTGGTATAATCCGGAAATTCCTTTCCCGGTATCCTGTAAGGATAAAAATAATCGTCGAAATGAATACCATCCACAGCATAACGGCTAACGATATCTTTTATCACATTTGCCACATAATTTTGTGCTTCTTTGTTTCCCGGATCAAAATATCTTTTCCCTCCATAAGTTAAAAACCAATCAGGGCGCGTTTTTGTAATATGTGTGGGAGAGATAGTAGATCGGCCAATTACAAATTCGGCCCGGTAAGGATTGCACCATGCGTGGAAAGCCATTCCTCTTTTATGCGCTTCTACGATCATAAACTGTAAAGGATCAAAATAAGGAACAGGAGAGCGGCCTTGCCTGCCCGTGAGCCATTCGCTCCAGGGTTCGTATGGTGATGGATAAAAAGCATCTGCTGCAGGACGAATTTGCACTACTACGGCGTTCAGGCCATTTCGCTTGTGCATATCTAACAGCGCTATAAATTGATTTTTTTGAACTTCAGAATTGTATTCACCTTTGGAAGGCCAGTCGATATTGTCAACAGTAGCAATCCACGCACCGCGAAATTCAGGCTTTACCTGCGCATTTACATGGATCGTGATCAACAATAAAAAACAAAAGAACTGCAATCTTCTGATCAAACTAAAATTCATCATCATTCGTGGGATAATTATTACCTAACCTTATTTTATCTAAAAGTGCATTAAGTGTTTCAGCCTCCTCAATTGTTAAACCGTTCATCACATAATCCAGTTGTTGCTGGAATTTATCAAGATAAGCAAGTACGCGTAGTCCTTTTTTATTAATGGTTACATCTACCAGTCTGCGGTCGTTTTCGCATACTTCTTTTTTCACAAGGCCTTTTGCAACCAATCGGTCAACAATACGGCTTGTGTCGCTCATTTTGTCGAGCATACGCTGCCTAATCTGCAGTGTGGACAATGGCCCGCCCGCGCCACGTAATATTCGAAGTATGTTGAATTGCTGGGGAGTAATATCTTCATATTCCAAAATTTTTTTTATCTTTTCCATCACCCAGTTGTAAGTGTAAACAAGATTTATGGTACACTTCTGGTATTCACTTCTAAAATAGGTCTGATGTATGTCGTTTTCAAGACTCATAACATATAATGTATTTGCGAAAATATAACTTCTAATGGTTGCTAAACCAGGAACCGGATCATTGATATAAAAAATAACAATTTGTAATTATTATTACGTTAATTCCAAACCGTTGTTCCTTCGCTGCAATTGGCACAAATGTCAATATTTTTTCGGCTTTGCAAAATTGCCTTTCTAAAGTTATTATACGATTCGCTTTGCCAGATCTCCTTAAAGGTCATGTTTTTCAAGTCACCTAACTTATGCTGCGCATCCTTATCGAAACAACAAGGCACTACCAGCCCGTCCCAGCTTATAACGGTGGCTTGCCATAAGCGCCAGCAGTGATTATTCAGTTTGTTTTTAAATACAAATTGGCCGTCTTTATCTTTTTTATAACGACTATATCTGTCAATGGATGGAATAAGTTGGTGCGGGTCGTTTTCATAATCATACACTTGGGCTGTCTTAAACCACACGTCATCTACGCCAATTTTTGCTGCCAGCTCTTTTACATTTTCAATTTGATGTTCGTTAGGCTTTACCACCAGGAATTGAAAAATCACAAATGGTTTTTTACTATTAAGTTCTTTTTTCCATTTTACGATATTCTCCGCTCCGTTAATTACTTTTTCAAGTTTGCCACCCACCCTGTATTGCTGGTATACTTCCTGCGAGGTGCCATCTATAGAAATGATAAGACGGTCAAGTCCGCTTTCCACCGTTCGCTTCGCGTTTTCATCAGTAAGATAATGAGCATTGGTAGAGGTGGCAGTATATATTTTTTTATGCGTTGCATATTTTACCATATCCAAAAAATCGGGATTAAGATATGGCTCACCCTGAAAATAAAAGACTAGGTAATACAACTCTCTATATAATTGATCGATTGTTTGCCTGAAAAAATCACTTTTCAACATACCGGTTGGGCGGGTAAAAGCCCGCAATCCGCTCGGGCATTCCGGACAACGCAAATTGCATGATGTGGTTGGCTCAAAAGAAATTGAAATCGGCACACCCCATTGAACAGGTTTTTTTGTCCATTTACTCACATAATAACTGCTTAACACCTTCACAGCATTCCATACACGACGGGCAGTGAGTTTGGACAAAAGGTTTATACTGTCATTCCAATTAAATCGGGCCATAAAGGCAAATTTACACTTATATATTTAACCTTTGGGCTTGCCCACCGGTTTAATTGATCTTCATAATATTTTGAAATGCTTTTATGGGAACCGGCGGTAGTGCTACTATTAAGCTTCGGTTGTGTCACTCACTTGTGCGGTAGGAATGCTATTGGGCAAGTGGGCAGTTGACAGTGGGCAGTGGGCAGTAGAGAGGTCAGAGATCAGAGATCAGTGTCTTGTGTCACGTCCTGAAAAAGTAGATAGTTTTTTAGCTGATCATCCCGCACCTGGCGCTAACATGTCGAACAGCACCGTTGTTTAACCACAAGGGGCACAATAGAGGCACAAGGCACACAAGGGTTTGCTGAATTGTTACCAACCTTGTGTAAACCCTTGTGCTTTCCTGGTGCACTTGTGGTTAACAATTTATTCTAATCTCTTTCTCTGATTTCTATACTGCCCGCTGCCCACTGTCTACTGCCCCCTAAAGTTCCTGTCGCACAAGTGAGTGACACAACGATGATGCCATGAAAAACTAATGCCGGTATCAAAATTCAAAACTGGAAATTTTCCAATCTTGCATTGAATATTCGTCTAAATTCTTTTTTGAACATTTAAAAAGCCGAATCTTAAAGCGAAATAAAACGGTTAATGCGAAGTTTGCCGCATAAATTACACCTGATTTTGGACTTCTTCCATTCTGCCCTGGCCAATCTAAATATTATAATTATCAATTTATCCATTTACCCTGAATTGTTATGAACACATCTCAGCTTAAAACCCTGTTAATTGCTGAACATGAACGCGAAAAAAAAATCAGCAAAAGGAATTTTATTATAGTTAGTGTATTAACAGTTGTTGCTTTCCTTGCAGTGTATTATATAATTACAAGCACTCCGATACTAAAAAACAGTGGTAGTAACGATACGCCTTCATGGCTTATATATCTTCTTCCGTGTATGTTGTTTGGTTTGATAATAACCCCGTGGTTGGCGCTAAGTAGATCGAACAAGGCTCCGGCGTTGATTGATGATGTGTTGGCAAAATTTGAATCGGGACAAAGAGCTAGTGGTTTTGTACAGGAACAGGTTTATAAAACAACCATCCCCCTGCTAAAAATTAATTATAAACTTAACCCGTTTGATTACCTGGTTTTTAACATGGAGGGGAAAACGTTTCGTCTTCCAACTCCTGTATTAGCTATACCTGATGTGAAAGCGTTGTTGAGTGGAGCTAACATGGAAAAGATAAACGAAGTATGGAATGACCTGTATGCGGACAATGATGTTGCTCTGGAAAGTATTCCGACTGAACCTTTAAAACCAGTGGAAGAATTCAATGCGTTTGCAAAGCAGGAGTTGGAAGCGCCTTTGCAAACTATGGAGAAAGGAAGAAAAAAGATAGTGTATATAGCTGCCGTTGTAATTGTAGTGGTGCTGGCTTTCATTGGGGGTATACAATTTTTTGGGATTAACACTTTGGGCAATGCTTCTAAAAATCTTGATGGAAGCAGCGAAAGTATAGAAGCATATAATGCTACCAACACAAAATTAATATACACTGTAATTGCCGCTTTTGCCGGGTTTTATTTTGTAGGATTTGCATATTATAAATATCAAAAAGGGAAAAATGCGAATATGCCTGCCGGTGCGGATGCTGGTGATTATACTCAATTCAAACAGCGTATTTTAAAGAAGATCATTCATTTCATTAATCCTTCTTTTGAATACATACAGCATGGGCAGATCGGACTGTTGGAAGTGAAGGAAACCGCGATGTTTGATAATAAATTTTATGATGTACGGGGAAACGATTTGATTGTTGGAAAGTATAGCGGTGTGCCGTTTCAATGTTGTGATCTTCATATAACGCATACTGCAAAGTTTACAAAAGAGAAAGAAGAGCCGGATGAAGTTTTTTGCGGACAATATTTTGTTGCTCGTTTTAATAAAAGTTTCAACAGCCCTGTGTATGTATATTCAAAAAGCAGCCTGAAAGGACTTTTTACAAATAACAGCATACACAACTATTTGAATAAACAATCTTCAAAAGTAGTATTGGAAGATCCTGAGTTTATGGAACTGTTTGATGTGTATTGCAATGATCAAATAACAGCCCGTTATATTCTTACTACAAGCCTTATGGAACAGATTAAAAATTTGTCGCGAGGCACAAAAAAGGGCAAGTATTTTATGGTCTTTAATAATAATAAGGTTTCGGTATTGTATAACAATGGCACTGATAAATTTGAAACAGGAATGCTTACAAAACTGAAGCCACAAATGCTTACAGACTTCTATACCGATTTATGCAGCCAGTTTTCAATAATCAATGAACTGAAACTTAATATAAACATTTGGAGAGCTGCTAAGTAATACTTGGCATTCGCGTGAAAAGAAAACTTTTTTATTACACACCGCATTTTTGCTTGTAAATCAATTTATATAACATGCTATACTTTTTAATTTCAATAGGAATCGCATTAGTCATATTAATGACTGTAGTTTCTTACTATAATGGATTGAAACGAAGAAACAATCAGATACAGAATGCCATCTCATCACTCGATGCATTGTTTATAAAACGAAGCGACTTAATTCCAAACCTTGTAACAGTGGTGAAGCAATATACAGGCTATGAAAAAGATGTGTTGGAGAAAATTACTCAACTACGGCAATTAAAAACAAACGGTAATGAATATACTAAGGATAGCGAAGCTAATCAGCTTATGAAGCAACTTATGATACAAGCTGAAAATTATCCTGAGCTAAAAGCCAATACGCAATTTTCCAATCTTCAGTATAGCTGGAATGAGGCAGAAGAGCAGATTGCTGCGGGCCGCCGTTATTTGAGCGCTTCCATAACAGATTATAACAATGGCATATCAACATTTCCGGGAAATGTAATAGGAGGCGCTTTTGGCTTTAAAAAACATGAGTGGCAAATGGCTACGGAAGAACAACGGCAAAATGTAAATGCCGGCGAATTGTTCAAATAAAAAGTATTTATTAAACCCCCATAAAAATCAATTTTTGTTATGAAAGCTTTTTTTAAATTAATCGGGATGTTGGGCAAAATCAGGTTGTTGCTTTTGATTGGCGCCGGTGTTCTTGGTTATATGTTTTTTGTAGATTATAAGGACGCCAAAGTGTACAAGAACCCTAAAACTTACACCATGACTGAACTTGAGGCAATGCCAAAAGATCAGATTCCAAAGTATTTTATACTTACCGGTGCTGCTTCTACGGGTGATCATGTTATTTATGAAGTTACTAAAAGAAGAAGACGCGGCGCCTCTACTAAATCAAATTACATTTATTATCCTATCGCATCTGTAACACAGGATAACAAACTAAAACAAGATTCATGTGCAAGATTTTTTGTTTGTAAATCTACTGGTTCTGTTCAGAAAGATCTTACAGAAAAAATGCTTGATGAAGATTTCGCGAAGATCACTGCAAAATATGATGGTGATAAAATAGAAAAGGGTATTATCGATGAGTTTTCAAAAATGGATATCAAAACATGTTCTGAGCCTATCGTATTACTACGTGATTCAGTAGTGCCAAAGAGTGATGGCAAAATGATGTGGATACTTATTTGCGCATTGGTTTTGGTACTGATGATAGGATCGTATGTTTACGACTTTAAAGAATAAAATAAAAAGCCCTGAGTTTATACCTCAGGGCTTTTTATGTTTTGCTGAAAGTCAGAAATCAGAGGTTAGCATACATTGATGTTCCTTTACTAATGATCAACAACCCGCCGAGTAGCATTACTACCGCACAAGTGAGTGACACAACGATGCTTAATAGTAGCACTAACGCCGGTTCCCCAAAAAAAATAGCACATCTTTTATGCCGGACGAAGTATGTGAAAGACCTTGATTTTTAATCAAATGAGTAACTCATTTCACCGCCTTTTTCATCTTTGAGAATGATGCCAAGCTCCTGCAATTGATTTCTTATCTTATCCGATGTGGCGTAATCTTTTTTGCCTCTCGCTTCTTTTCTAATATCAATTACCAGTTGCATTACTCTATCCAGCTTTCCGCTATTGGTTTCGGTTTCATTGCGCAATCCGAAAATATCTTCCAGGTATGTTTTGAAAGCGGTTTTCATAAGTTGCAATGTTTGCGAACTTAATGCGGTATCACTTATATGTTTGTCCTTAATGCCATTGATAACCGGTGCCAGTTCAAACATATTTGCAAGCACTTTGGCGGTGCTGAAATCGTCATTTATAAATTCTTCAAATTCGCCCACCAGTTTTTTTACTTTTTCATCCAGCCCGGTATCTGAGGCTTTTTCGCTGCCTGATACCGGAAGTTTTTGCAACACTTCGTAAGCATCCCACAATCTTCTGAGCCCTCTTTCAGCAGCTAGCAACGCTTCATTGCTAAAATCAAGTGTGCTGCGGTAATGAGTTTGAAGTATGAAAAAACGAATGGTCATTGGGCTAAAACCTTTTTCCAGCAAAGGATGATCGCCGCTGAACATTTGCGTAAGCATAATCTGATTATTGTATGCCTTGCCCATTTTTTTACCGTTGATGGTAATCATATTATTGTGCAGCCAATAACGGGCCGGTGTGTGGCCATTGCAAATGGTACTTTGGGCAATCTCACTTTCGTGGTGAGGAAATAGCAGATCCATACCACCGCCATGAATATCAAATTCCGGCCCCAGGTATTTTGTAGCCATTGCGGAACACTCAATGTGCCAGCCGGGGAAGCCCTCTCCCCAGGGACTTTTCCAACGCATTATATGCTCAGGTGGCGCGGCTTTCCAAAGTGCGAAATCCTGCTTGTTGCGTTTTTCATTTTGCCCCTCAAGGTTGCGGGTAGTTTCCAGAAGTTCATCAATTTTTCTACCGCTCAACTTTCCGTATTCATGATGTTCCGCGTATTTCTTCACATCAAAATACACCGAGCCGTTTACAACATAAGCAAATCCGTCATTAATGATTTTTTCAATCATGCTTATTTGCTCCACAATATGCCCGGTTGCCGTGGGTTCTATATTCGGCTCAATATTGTTGAATTGCAGCATGGCCCAATGAAACAGGTTGGTATATTTTTGCACCAGTTCCATAGGTTCCAGTTTTTCAATAACAGCCTTTTTCGAAATTTTATCTTCCGCTTCGCGGCCTTCTTCTTCAAAATGACCCGCATCGGTTATGTTGCGCACATAACGGACTTTATACCCCATATGTTGGAAATACCTATATATAACATCAAAAGTTATATAGGGCCTGGAATGACCAAGATGGCTTTCTCCGCTTACTGTGGGTCCGCACACATACATGCCCACATGACCTTTTACAAGTGGTTCAAAAACTTCTTTTTGACGAGTATAGGAATTGTAAACTTTTAACTGGCTCATAATGTGAATTGTGAAAAGATCAATTTAAGGCTGCAAAAATAGGATATACCATAGCTTTCATGGCAGAAATTCTGTCAACAACATAAAAAACCGGTACTTGCTATTGATATTTTTTCCACAAAAAAACTGTTGAGGATGAACATAAATAATTGATCTGTCTCGTTAAATTACGAAAACATTGCCAATAAATCTTATTGTTTCACAGACAGTACAATAATCTGCATGAAAAATTTTTAGCAATGATATTTATCAATGGCATTGTTATTTTATTTAAGTCATGGCGAAAGCTGTGATTTTTTTTATGGTACAGGCGGCAGTATTTCATGGCATCATCGTTGTGTCACTCACTTGTGCGGTAGTAGTTCTATTCGGCGAGCTGGCAGTGGGCGGTTGGCAGTAGAGAAGTAAGAAGTGAGATTGACCAGCAAAACAACATCCATCAATCCAATAATCTGATAAATCCTAATTCAGACAAGCATAGAAAATATTCCCGCACGTCATTTCGAGTCCGGGAAATGGGCAAAGTGAATGATTTTCAAAGCAACTTATTTCTACGACCACTGTAAGAGAAATCTCTAATCCCTAAATTATAACAAGCAACTTTTAGAAGTAATGACAGTACCTTGTACTGTAGTAATACTATTGAGCGGGTTGCTGGTTGTTAGCGGGTTTCTAACCACAGGCCTGAATAAATCCCAACCATCACTTGTATATGCCTAGTGCCTAAATAGTTGTTCATTGTGGTTAAATAATTGTCTGATTTGTTACCTCTCACTTCTAATCATAACACTAAAGGAGGTTTTTGCAGAAAACTTTCAAAATAAATTCTTAAATATTTTTTTTCATTTGGTTTTTGACGTATCATTGCAATGGAATATTATCTGATCGGGTCGTTTTCCTTAGCCCACAAGCACATCAGTCATAGTCATTCCGCTCAAAAAAAACTCATTTCAAACTTTCTAACAAAACAAGGTTGGTTAATTTAAAATTCGAGATTAACACTTAAGTATTTTATGTACGACATTCTGCAATTGAACGACATGCTCGTTCCCGAGTTGCTAGACATAGCTGAGCAACTAAAAATCTCCAACGCAAAAAAACTAGATAAACAAGATCTTATCTACAAAATTCTTGACAGCCAGGCAGTGCAATCTACTGTTTCAAAATCAGAGGATAAGCCTAAGAGAAAACGCATTGTTAAAGCAACTACTGCCAACACTACCGAAGAGGCTATAGTAGAAAGCGAAAACGTAATTGTGAAACCTGCAAAACAGGAAGCTAAAAAACCTGCAAAAAAGGAAGAAAAACCTGCCAAAAAAGCCGTAAAGAAAAAAGCGGTTATTGAAGAACCTTTAGTATTGCCGCTGGAAGAAGATGTAGATATTTTGCCTGCGGCAGAAGAACTGCCAATTGCTGAGCAGGAGGAAGTTCACGACGATGATATCGTACCACCGGTTGATATAATTTCAGAGCCTGTTCAGGAAATTACAAAACCCTCACAAGCTTCAAAAATATTTCAACAACGCCGTTCGGATTTCTTCAACATTGAGTTTGACGGTATTATACAATCAGAAGGTGTATTGGAAATGATGCCTGACGGCTATGGTTTCCTTAGATCATCAGATTATAACTATCTCTCTTCACCGGATGATATTTATGTTTCGCCTTCGCAAATAAAATTGTTTGGTTTAAAAACCGGCGATACAGTATCCGGTGCGGTAAGACCCCCCAAAGAAGGTGAGAAATATTTCGCTTTACTAAAAGTGGAAAGCATTAATGGTAAAAACCCGGAAGAAATTCGCGACCGCGTTCCTTTCGACTACCTTACCCCGCTTTTCCCTTTCGAAAAAATAAACCTGTTTACCAACGCCAGCAATTACAGCACCCGTATTATTGACCTCTTTACCCCAATTGGAAAAGGACAACGCGGGTTGATAGTAGCACAGCCTAAAGTTGGTAAAACAGTATTGCTGAAAGAAATAGCTAACGCTATTGCTCAAAACCATCCTGAATGCTACCTGATGGTAGTGCTGATAGATGAACGCCCTGAAGAAGTAACAGATATGGAACGCAGCGTAAAAGCGGAAGTAATCGCTTCTACTTTTGATGAACCTGCCGAAAAACACGTGAAGGTTTCTTCCGTAGCGCTTCAAAAAGCAAAGCGATTGGTAGAATGCGGCCATGATGTAGTAATATTACTCGACTCTATCACACGTCTTGCCCGTGCGCACAATACCGTAGCTCCGGCAAGCGGTAAGGTATTGAGTGGTGGTGTGGAAGCCAACGCTATGCAAAAACCAAAACAGTTCTTTGGCGCTGCCCGTAAAATAGAAAACGGTGGTTCGCTAACCATTCTCGCCACCGCATTGATTGATACCGGTAGTAAAATGGACGAAGTGATCTTTGAAGAATTTAAAGGAACCGGTAATATGGAACTTCAACTGGATCGCAAACTGGCCAACAAACGCATATTCCCGGCTATCGACCTGGTGGCATCTTCTACTAGGCGCGACGACCTGTTGCTGGATAAAGATGTGCTTCAACGCATGAACCTGCTTCGTGTTTATCTTACAGACATGAATACGGAAGAAGCAATGAACGAATTGCTCAAACGCATGAGAGGCACCCGCAACAACGAGGAATTCCTTGCGAGTATGAACAGGTAATTGATAGAAGAGTATTCTTCAATATTAAATAAAGTGAAACGTGGTTAACATCAAGTAACCGCGTTTTTTTATTTTATAAAATGCAGAGCTATGCTGTATGAAGTATAACAACAATTCAATTTAGTAATACTCACCATCCGCCTTACAAGAGCGATCATTAAAAAAAATTTCATCAACACTATGAGATGTTACTATTAATGTTTTTATTTATATAAAAATTTTTACAATGCATTTTGCAGGCCTGATATTTGACATTGGAATGTTTGATGGAATTGACACAAAATATTTCCTGAAAAATAATTACCAGGTAATTGCAGTGGAAGCTGATCCTGCTTTGGTGAAAAAGGCTACTGAAACATTTAAGGATGCAATTGCCCGCAACCAGCTTTCCATACTGAACTATGCGCTTTCCGACGAGGATGGCCAGGAGCTTTCATTCAATATCAGCGAATACTCTTTTTGGAACTCTCTAAAACCGGAAGTGGCCGGACGGCTTAATACTTTTAAAGAATCAATAATTGTGAAAAGTTGTAAGCTTTCTTCTTTATTTGAAAAATATGGAGTGCCTGTTTATTGCAAAGTTGATATTGAAGGTTTTGATGCGATTTGTGTATCTACGCTACAAAATACAAACCTGCAACCAAAATATATTTCAGTGGAAACGGAATGCATAGGTGAAAACGAGCCGATAAATGAGGCCGGTATTCTTAAAACTTTAGATACCTTAAAAGCCATTGGTTATAATCAGTTTAAACTGGTAGATCAAACTACATTGTCGGTACTGGAATTGGACAAGCCATTTTATGGAAGTGCTTGGGATAAGCTGAATCGGTTAAAGAACAAATACCTTCATTACAATTTTATCCGCGATCATAAAAACGGCGTTAAGTATAACCTGTTTTATACCGGCGCCTCCGGCGTTTTTGGCGAAAGCCTTGGTGGGAGTAAATGGTATAATTATGATGATGCTGTAAAACTATTACTTCAACACCGCGAGCAATATTTCAAACTGTATGGCAATAAAAATAAGAGCTTCACTTTTTGGTGCGACTGGCACGGTAAATTTAGTTGAAAGTTGAAAGTTGAAAGTGCTGCAGGCACTGATTGCAAGCCAAAACAAAAACATCAACAACTAACAACCAACAACTACAAAAGGTCTATTTTTTTTGCAAGTTGCCGGTCTTTTTCAGTAACCACATTGCCGGCATCATGGGTGGAAAGCCATATCTCCACTTCGTTATAAACATTTTTCCACAATGGATGATGATCCATTTTTTCAGCTTCAAATGCTACTCGCGTCATGAATGCAAAGGCTTGTGAAAAATTTTTGAAGGTAAATTTCTTGTATAAAGCATTATCTTTTTCTTCCCACATAATATGAATGTTTGCATTGAAATTAATAAGCCGGTTTCATTGTTGCAAGATGTCAACCATCATTTTTTTTGAGAAAGTTTGCTGATGATCTTTTTGTGGAAATCCCCGGCCTTTCTACTACCAAACCGCTGAATAGCAATCCTGCCGTACAAGTGAGTGACACAACGGAAGCCCAATCAAGGCTCTACCGCCCGTTCCATAATAATATTCTTTTAAAAAATTAATTCGTGGCAATTCGTGGACAAAAAACTTTTAAATACATTCGCCTACTAAAAAATCAAATGGCTTTTGTTCTTGATTTTTTCATAGGTCAATTCGGTTACTAATTGTACAGATTGAATAGACCTGATGGAATTGATAATGTTTTGCAAACCATCATCGCTTACTCTATCGCCTTTCAGGAGCCATAAAAAATCAAGGTGTTTAAATTCGGGTAAAAGATATTCGCCATCGTTATGATTGTTGTACAAATAGTGGCACAAAGAACTGTTGGGCTCTTTGTACTCGAAAACAGCAAAATAATACAAACGGCCTTTTCTTGTTAGAGGAATTTCAACGTCGGGATTAACACGAAAATTTAACCTGAAGAGATTGTTCATTTGCCAGCAAAACTGGTACGATTTAATTGGTGCAACAATACCTAACAGGCGGGTATTCTCAAAAAACTCCTCTTCCATTTCATAGATATCAAGTTTTAGCTTCATCTTATTATTTCAATTATTTCCGCTTTTAGTTATTTACCTTAACGTTTGCAGGATTTTGCGATCCCACGGTTTTGGTAAATGTTAGCCTGGGCTCTTTGTCGGTAGCGCTTATGATACTATAAATATATTTTATTATAAAGAATTCGCCATCGTAATTTATTTTTTCAATATCGTCAGTTGTTTTGTGATAGTCATCATGCTCGCCTGTAAAGAACGATAATACAGGAATATTTTTTTTGTAAAAGGAAGAATGATCGCCGGAATAACTATCATTCGAATCATACTTTAGGTTGAAAAATTTACTATCGCTAACTGTAGTTAAATATTTTGTCCATGCCGGTGAAGTAGCCGATCCGTCTACAATCAATGTTTTATTTTCATTCAGTCTGCCTACCATGTCGAGGTTTATCATGTAGTTTACCGAAGTAAGATCCACCAGCGCGTTTTCTGCAAAATGTTGTGAGCCCAACAAACCAATTTCCTTTCCGGAAAAAGCAATGAATAAATAATTGTTGTTTTTAAGCTTCGATGTTTTCAGCATTTTCGCAAGTTCAATAATAGCGGAAACACCGCTTGCATTATCATCAGCGCCATTGTAAACTTCATTCTCTTCTTTGCCAAGGTGATCTATATGAGCGCCTATAATTATCGTTTGTGCCGCACCGTTATCAATATAGCCAACAAGATTATTGGCCGTTCTTTTTTTGTCGCTGAAAACAATATTCATATCCACACTCACTGCGGCAGACTCGTCACTTAAAAAGCGTTTTGCAGTTTTTTTATTTATATATACTACGGGAACAGGTATGGCGGTTGCCTTGCTATGCGGATCAAAAGAAAGGCTGTCGTTATATTGAGACGTATTGTAAACGATTAAAGCGGTGGCTCCTTTTTTGGCAAATTCTTTAACCGTTTTCTCGATGTATGCTTGCAGGTTAAATGCGGGATCATTATAATGAGCGGTTAAAATATCATCCAAATCAAGAAACCAGGGCACTCCTTTTTCGCGAAGTGCAATGGAAGGTATTTCATTTACTTTTTTTTGCGGTGATCCGGGAAAGGGAAAATAGTCGGTATCCGCAATATTTTCGCCATCAAAAGAAAGAGAGCTTGTGTTATATTCTTTGCCTTCATATATATTGAAAGCCTGGTAAAAAGTGTTGTTATTACCTTTGGGTTCCAGTCCAATTTGTGTGAATGCTTCAGCTACATAAGCGGCGGCAAGGCGCTCGCCCTTGGTTCCGGTGCTTCTTCCTTCCATTTCATCACCAGATAAAAGGCGGATGTGCTTCTGCAAATTCTCAACAATTTGTCGTTCACTTTTTTTTATTTTTTGAGCCAATGCAGAAGATGTACAAATAATAACCGGAAAATAAAGCACCCAGTTGAATCGCATATAAATAAGTTTCAATCTTACAAAGGTAACCGGCAAAAACTATTCCTTTTTTTCGAAAACGGTTTTTTACATGTGTTTTTTGAGAAAATTGAAAAAATATGAGCTATAACAATGCAGCCGGTTGTGTGAAATTATCTTTTTTTTGAGACCGGCGGTAGTGCTACTATTAAGCATCGTTGTGTCACTCACTTGTACGGCAGTAATGCTATTGGGCAAGAGGGCAGTAGGCAGTGGGAAGTAGAGAAGTTAGCTATCAGAGCCGCTTATTACATTGAGATTTTCGTACGTCATTTTATCACACCACGTTTCACTTTTTGCCGGGCCATTCATACGGCTTTGAATTTGTTGCCTTATACCATTCAGGCTGTACACTCACATCGCTAATACCAAATATATTTTCAATAGTGTAGCTTTTTGCTTTCTTGTTCATTAATTGATAGCTCCACGTAACTCTTGATCCGGTATTACTACCGGCGCCGGTATTTTTATACTCGGCATAGAACACTGTTTTTTCGTTTTCGGGATTATTCCAATTATGCCACCCTTTCAGATCAATGGCTTTCGGTAAGGCACACCTGATAAAAACCGTTTTTGCAAAAGCGCGCCAGGGTCTTCCAAGGTATAGCTTATCAACCGAAGCCTCAGTTGTAACTTTGCAATCCATAAACACATACCCAAACTTTTTTCCTTTTGTAGTACTTGCCGCTGTAATAAACGAGTTGGCTTTACAATGAATTATACAATTTTGAAATACTGCTGTAGCGGGTCCGAAAATGAAATCCGTGGTGCCTTCTATATAACAATCAGTGAATAGCTGTCGTGAAGTTTCACCTCCTGTAAAAATTGTATCCTGGTTGCCCAGAAAACGGCAGTTTCTGAATACTGCCTGATCCGCATCCACATGCAATGCCACAGCTTGCCCAACAGGCCCCGCGGCGTTTGCGAAAGTTATGTTCTCTGCGGAAAACCTGTTGCCCGAAATTTTCGCGGTGTAAGAAGTAAATGTTGTATGCTTATCTCTGCCCGAATAATCGCTGAACGTAATGATGGTACTGTCTACACTTTGTCCAATAAAACATACGTCTGTATTGGTATCCGGCAATACAATCTTTTCATTGTACACACCGTTTTTTATATACAGTACAATGGGCATGAGCGGATAAACCCGCATTGCATTGATAGCATCCTGTATGTATTTATAATCGCCGGAGCCATCTTTTGCCACCGTAAATACATACTTGTATTGTTGCGGATTGGCTGTCTGCGAAAAAACATTTGTAAAAAAATGAAAAGAGAAAAAAAGACAGAATAATAATTTCTTAAAAGCCATTGTATTATTTGTTAAACACTTTTTGTAAAAATTCGTCTATATAGTTTACCATTGGTGCAAACCATGGATTGAATAGAGGGAAGGAATGCGGCGCGTTTTCAAAAGTATGTACTTCAGTGTAAATGCCATATTGGGCAAGTATTTTCATATAATCATCTCTGCCCGCGTGCATACGTGCCACCGAACTATTGATAAACAAGGTGGGAGGTGTTTGGCGGCCCGCATATGTCAATGGCGACGCGGCTTCCCACAAGCCGGCATTTTCTTTCCTGCTGTAACCAAACCAATACGTACCCGCGGAAGTCTTTTTGCTGTCATCACCTTCGCCACTTTCAGGATGTGTGAAAGATAATGTGCCGTCAAGATTTACAATAGCATTTACATGGGAGGTAAATTTTATGTTGCCTTCACAGCCTTCAAACAAGGGCATATTGCCGGTAACGCCCAAAAATGAAGCTAATTCACCACCTGCCGAAAAGCCGGCGATTACTATTTTAGCAGTGTCAATTCCATACTTTTCGGCATTTGCTTTTACCCATCTTATAGCGGCTTTCAAATCGTAAATGGCCGCAGGGAAAAGCGCTTCGGTTGAAAGTCTGTATTCCGGTGTAAAGCATACGTAACCCTTTGCGGCCAAGGCTTCCGCCAATGGATAATGTTGTGTTCTGCTTCCGGATCTCCACCCTCCTCCATGTATCATTATAAATGCAGTACGGTCTGCCCTTTGTGCTTTCGGTACAAACGCGTCTACTACAAGTTTTCTTTTTCCTATTCTGCAATAAACAATTCCTTTTTTAACAGCCACATTATCGTTGCTCATTTCTTCCACAATGGAAATTTCCGGATTGCTTTTAAGGCTGTGTTTATAAGCGCTGTATGTAGTGTAGCTGGTATCCGGTTTTCGCGTTACTCCTTTTAGCGATTGTGAAAAAGCCGCAGTAGCGGCGGTTGTTAGTAACCAGGCCACAACGATTGTTTTCATAAGGGGTATATTTGTCATTTTAAGATTATTCATTCCTTACAAAGTATTTGAGCATAAGGGCACAAAGTTATTGAACAAGTTGGTGATTGTTGGTTGATTTGAAAAACACCAACAATCCGCTCAATAGTCTCTCTACTGCCCGCTTCCCACTGTCAACAGCCCACTAAAGTTCCTGCCGCACAAGTGAGTGACACAACGATGCTTAATAGTAGCACTACCGCTGATAACATAAAAAAAATGAAAGAGGAATTCGCTTTATTGAAACCGTGTTTTCAGGAACAGGCTTTTAATTTCTTCAATGATCTTTCTTTCGTTGCTAAGACGGGGAATTTTGTGTTGTCCGCCCAATTTGTTTTTCAGGCGAAGCCACTCATTAAAGATCCCTTTGGGAAGCGAATGAACAAGTGGCATGCGCAAAGCGATGTCTTTATGGCGTTTTGCTTCGTAATCGCTGTTGATATTCTTAAGTGCGGAGTCAAGTTCAACAACAAATTGTTTTATATCAGCAGGCGCTTTATCAAATTCTATCAGCCATTCATGAGCGCCATTGTTGTTTTCGCTAAAATAAACCGGGGCGGCGGTATAATCGTTCACTACGGCGCTTGTTTTTTCGGAAGCTATACTAATGGCTTTGTCTGCATTTTCTACAATGATCTCTTCGCCAAAAGCGTTTATAAAATGTTTTAGCCTGCCCGTTACTTTTATTTTATATGGATTGAGTGAAACAAACTGAATGGTATCGCCTATAATATAACGCCAAAGGCCGCCATTGGTGGTAATTATCAATGCATAATTAACCCCTGTTTGCACTTTATTCAATCCTATAGTATTCGGAAATTTTTTTCCATACTCCTCGAGCGGCATAAATTCATAAAAAATGCCGTGTTGTGTGAAAAGCAGCATACCGTCTTCCTCAGGATTATTCTGTGCTGCAAAAAAACCTTCACTGGCATTATACATTTCCAGATAGTTAATATCGCTGCCAATCAGTTTTTGAAATTGTTCTTTATAAGGTACAAATGAAACGCCGCCATGCATGTAGAGCTCAAGATTTGGCCAAACCTCTTTAATACATTCCTTGCCTGTTATTTCCAAAATACGTTTAAAAAGCACCAGTGTCCATGTGGGAACCCCTGAAATAGAAGTAACATTTTCCGGAATTGTGTTGGCTGCAAGCAGTTCAATTTTGTTTTCCCATTCGTCCATCAATGCTATGGATAATTCCGGCGTGCGTAGCCAATGCCCCCAAAACGGCGTGTTCTGAAGTAAAACGGCACTCAAATCTCCAAAACTCACTTCTTCATTAAGCTGGTTTACCTGGTGACTTCCACCTACCACCAATCCTTTACCGGTTAGTAATTCAGATTCCGGGTTGTACTGGTAATACATTGTAATAACATCTTTGGCTCCCTGGAAATGTGTTTCTTCCAGGCTTTCCTCGCCTATGGGTATGAACTTACTTTTATCGCTGGTGGTGCCGCTGCTTTTAGCAAACCAATTGATGGGTGTGTTCCAAAGAATATTTTCTTCGCCATCCATCATGCGCTGAATGTAGGGTTTCAGATCGTTATACTCACTAACCGGAACGGTTTGCTTAAACTGCCGGATATTAAAAAGCTGGTCAAAATTATATTTGCGGCCAAATTCTGTGTATTGCGCGGAAGTGATAAGGTGTTGCAATACTTCCCGCTGTGCAGGCAACGGATTTTCGATCCATTCCTGTAATTGGTAGAAACGAAGCCTTGCTAATCGAGATATGGCGGGAGATAGAATTTTCATATGTGTTTCTGCAATTTATGAAATTGATGCCAGAGATTCTTCTATTATAGTGTAAAAAAATGTGATGATTATTGTCATTTTCTGTTGCACTATAGAAAAACGGCTGCAAAATAATAGATTTTGCTATATGATAAACTATGAAAATGAAATACTAAAATATATTACTTTATGTATTTTGACTTTCTCCGCTGTTATTTTCTATTCTTGGATAGTTGGTAAATCGCCGATACCTTTCATTACTTCTTCATGCAGGTAATCTTTCCGGCGCAATTCGAAGTTGCGCCCAAGGTATAATCTTCTTACCTGTTCATCCTCAGCGAGTTGTTCGGCTGTGCCGTGTTTAAATATTTTGCCATCGATCAGCAAATAAGCCCGATCGCAAATGGACAATGTTTCGTTCACATTGTGGTCTGTAATTAAAATACCTATGTTCTTATATTTCAGGCGGGCCACCACGGTTTGAATGTCTTCCACCGCAATGGGGTCTACCCCGGCAAAGGGTTCGTCAAGTAATATGAATTTGGGATCCACGGCAAGTGCGCGGGCAATCTCCGTTCTTCTTCTTTCGCCGCCGCTAAGGCTGTCGCCATTGTTTTTGCGCACATGGTGAAGTCGAAACTCATCCAGCAGGTCTTCCAGCTTTTGCTTTTGTTCCTGTTTGGAAAGATCCGTCATTTCCAGTACAGCTTTAATATTATCTTCCACAGTCAGTTTGCGGAAAACGGAAGCTTCCTGTGGTAAATATCCTATACCTAACTGCGCCCTTTTGTACATGGGCAATTTGGTTATATCATCATCATTAAGAAAAACTTTTCCTTCATCGGGTTTTATAAGGCCCACCACCATATAAAAAGTGGTTGTTTTTCCGGCGCCATTTGGTCCAAGCAATCCCACAATTTCGCCCTGCTGCACATTTACAGATACATGGTTCACCACCGTGCGGTTGCTATAAGTTTTTACCAATTCCCGGGTATGTATTGTTAAACTCAAGTATTAAAGCTTTTGGACAAAAATACCGGAACTAATGTTAATGTGGAAATAAGAAATTGGAAAGGCATACTACATATTGCAGGATTTTTTTTGGGAACCGGCATTGGTATTTCATGGCATCATCGTTGTGTCACTCACTTGTGCGGCAGGAATGCTATTCAACAAGTTATGAGTTATGAGTGTTGAGTTATGAGTGCTTTTGTTTTGGCATGTAATCAGTGTAAAAAGCACTTTCAACTTTCAATTTTCAACTTTCAACTAATCTCACACCCATTGTGGTTTTTTCAAGAGATGACAAAAACAAAGATGTCCTACACCTCAAAGGTGTAGGACATCAAGATAACGGCAAGGCCTGAATTATTTTAACCGATGAAAAGAATTACAACCGATGAAGTGATTGCGACGCAACGATGATGCCATGAAATACCAATGCCGGTACCATAATATACTAACTCAATAAGCATCTACATCATAAAAAGAAATGCGAGTTGAAAACTTCATCCGAGTTTCGCGCACAAAGCGGATATTCAAAGTTTCAATATTTTTTTTCAATTTTCAATTGAATAGAGTTAGATTTCTGAAAACATCTTCCAGCTTTTGTGCGCCGCTTTGAAGTGATGTAATATTCAGATTATGCTGCAAAGCCATTTCCAGTAGTTGCTTTTTTGCTTCGTTTACATCGGTTGGGGTAAGCTCCCATTCATACAAGTTGACTTTTACAACATTTTGAACAGCGCTTAAGCGTTGCAGCCATTCAGGCTCCAGCGGTTCTTTAAAACTAATACGAATTATATCATTGTTGTTTTGCCTACGCAGATTGGTAACGCTATCATCGGCAATTATTTTCCCTTTGTTGATAATGATAACCCGGTTGCAAATGGCTTCCACTTCCTGCAAAATGTGTGAGGAAAAAATAACCGTTTTATTCTCTCCAAGCTTTTTTATCACCTCGCGAATTTCAATGATTTGATTGGGGTCAAGGCCCGTAGTAGGCTCGTCAAGTATCAGCACTTCAGGATCGTGCAAAAGAGCTGCCGCCAATCCGACCCGCTGTTTATAACCCTTCGAAAGTTGCCCGGTTTTTTTATTGCTTTCAGGAGTAAGGCCAACAGTTGCAATTACTTTTTCAATGGCCTCTTTTTTATTTGGCACCTTGTGCAGGCCGGCAATAAAACCAAGATATTCGCGAACATACATATCATAGTATAAAGGATTTGCCTCGGGCAGATAGCCTGTCTTTTTTTTTACCTCGATAGCCTGTTTTTGAATGTCCATGTTGCAAACTGACACACTTCCTGCATCGGCTTGTATATAACCGGTCATAATCTTCATGGTAGTGGATTTTCCTGCACCATTGGGTCCCAGGAACCCAACAATTTCACCTTTATTTATTGTAAAGGAAATATCATCCACAGCTCTTTGTTCGCCAAATTTTTTTACTAGTCCGTTGACCTGAATTGACATTTAAAAATACTATTTGGTGCAAAATACGGCTTTTAATGGCAGGAAGTGTAGCTGGTGGCCGATAGTAGGCTACGGCCACCAGCCCCCCTGCCCTATTGCTATTTAAAATTCACGTATTCATACAACGGATCAATATGAGTACCGGCTGCCATTTCAAATACCGGGTTTATGATTCCGTCTTTTAGACCATATACCCATCCGTGAAGATGCGGCCTGTTTTCCTGCGCCCAGGCCTTTTGTATAATTGATGTTTTTGACAGATTCATTACCTGTTCTTTTACATTCAGTTCGGTAAGTCTGTTCAACCTGTCATCTTCATTTTTTATATTGTCCAGCTCCTGCCTGTGATGCCTGTACACATCTTTAATATTGCGCAGCCACATATTCAATACCTGTTTGTTATCCTCGTTAGTTGTAGCAGCTTTAATACCACCACAGCCATAATGACCACAAACAATAACATGTCTTACTTTTAAGTGAACAGTGGCGTATTCCAAAACACTCAGCAGGTTTACATCGGTGTGAATAACAAGATTCGCAATGTTGCGATGCACAAATATTTCGCCGGGTTGTGTACCTGTAATTTCATTTGCAGGTACACGGCTATCACTACAACCGATCCATAAAAATTCAGGTCGCTGAATGTGTGCCAGCCTGTTGAAATAATCAGGATCATCATGTACTTTTTCAGCTGCCCAGCCTTTATTCTCTAACAGCAATTTTTCGTACGATTTCATACAGTTATTTTGATTTTTTGTTTAGTTATGATAAAGATAAACATTACCAACATTTTCAAATTCATTTATACTTAACACGGCATACACTGTGCAAGTTTTTTATGAACTAGCGATATTGCTACTATTAAGCTTCTGTTGTGTCACTCACTTGTACGGTAGGATTTCTATTCAGCAAAGCGAAGCATTCATGCACAATTTTATACTGCGTATAGTATAGCGAATTCAAAACATCTAAGCAAAATTCACTCATACATTTTCAAATTAATACACTGGTTCTAACGATTGGATGGTGAATGCCTTTGGCTCAGGTGCGGTGAAGCCTTGCATTTTATACTGGCTTTTTTTCAGCTCTACTCTAATATTTTTCAATTTGGCATGTTTCATAAAATCCTCTATAACTTCAATAATTTCTTTATCGATAAAATCAGCACGGGTAGAGTCTATTAACACATAAGCATTTTCGGGCACAAGCTCCAGTTTGTTTTTTATAATTGGTTTGTTTAAAAATGAAACGTCTTTTCGCAGGCGAAACAGGTATTTATTATCATCGCTCACTACAAATACAGCCGATTTGAAATTGCTTCTCAAAACAAATACAAAACCTACCATACAGCCTACCATAATTCCAATCAACAAATCTGTAAATAATATAGCGCCAATAGTAACAATAAAAGGTAAAAACTGATCCCAACCTTTTTTAAATACGGAATTGAACACAGATGGTTTTGCGAGTTTAAAACCGGTATAAACCAAAACTCCGGCAAGCGCTGATAATGGAATTAAATTTAAGATGCGCGGTATAAACGCTACACATAATAAAAGTAAAACACCATGCAAAATTGTTGCAAGTTTAGTTTTACCACCTGCATTCACATTTGCAGATGAGCGTACAATAACCGATGTAACAGGCAATCCGCCTAGCAGGCCCGACACTATGTTACCAACTCCCTGTGCTTTAAGTTCCCTGTTTGGTGGTGAAACGCGTTTCAACGGGTCTACTTTGTCTATTGCTTCAAGATTAAGCAGTGTTTCCAAGCTTGCTATAATAGCTAGTGTGGCTGCGGTTTTCCATACTTCAAATTTGGCCAGGTAAGAAAAATCAGGAAAAGAGAAAAAGGATAAAAAAACTTCTGTTGAACCGGCAACCGGGATACTTACAAGATTATCTCCTTTTAGCGCCAGTTCGGGATAATTGTTAATGAAAACCTGATTAATAACTACACCTAATACTACTACAATTAATGCGGATGGTATAAGCTTTAGTGTTTTTATTTTTTTCACGAAAAAATTATCCCACACAATTTGTATAACCAATGAAGTTATACCAATGAATGCCGCTAATGGCAGAAACCATTTTGATGAAGTAAGTATTCCTGTAAAAGTATTATTTCCATCAGTTTGCTGAAATGTTTCATCTCCTTCAAAATCCCCATGATAGCCAACAAGATGTGGTATTTGCTTCAAAATAAGTATGATACCGATGGCTGCCAGCATACCTTTAATAACAGATGATGGTATATAATCACCTAAAAAACCGGCTTTTAAAAAACCAAACAATAGCTGGAAAAAGCCGGCAATTACAACGGAAAGAAGAAATACTTCGAAAGCCGGCAGCTTACCGATAGCCACGGCAACAACAGCAGTAAGGCCTGCCGCCGGACCGCTGACACTTAATTGCGAACCGCTGAAAATACCCACAACTATACCGCCTGCAATACCGGCTATAATACCGGAAAACAACGGAGCGTTTGAACCCATCGCGATGCCAAGGCACAACGGCAACGCTACTAAAAATATTACAATGGAAGATGCGAAGTCTGAAAGAAAAAACCTTGATATATTATTCTTCGAAGTCATTATTAACTAATTAGAAAATGATAATAAATAAGCAGCAAGCGTCAATGAAACAAACAGAAAACCGGTCGTCTCTTCTTTTCTCGAAAATCAGAGGTAAGCACATTTAAATAAACATCCACTATGCTATTGAAAAAAGCATAATAATGCCGGCAAAGTCAAATCAAAATAATTTAATATAACGGTGATAAACACACTATTATTAATAAATCCGACTTAAGAGATGTATCCGGTGAAAGCAGCAATTATTAATTATGCCATATCGGGAGGTTGGGCATGAAGCTGAGCGTAATTCTTTCCGGTATAAAAACGATAGAAATGTTCGGGATGCGTTTGAGTTGGTTTAATTTTTGGGTTTGCTACAAAATGGTGGTCATGCAAATACTCTTCCGTCATCGTATTGGAGAGAGAGGATGCTTGCGATTTCTCCTCTTCAGTTAAAGGTAATGGACAACTTTTCGCATTGGCAGTTATCTTTAATTTTTCGATATTTTTTGTGTTAAATAATATTGCATTGCTAATGGTAAGAAAGCTAAGCGCCAGAAGCATTATAATAGCAGATAGCGTACTCCGCCATTTGTAAAATGATATGTACTTGGTTTTGTGCATTGGTTACAGGGAGCGAAAATACTGTTTTTCTTCAGAAAAAGAAATACCCTCAACTTCCTCAACAAGTTTTTTTTAAAGAATTACGTATATATGACACAGAGAGTTTTTCAAACTATTGAGTATTAGAGTGCTGACGAGTTAGAAGTCAGGGATATTTTTGTCCACAAATTTCTCCAATTGTCGCGAAAGCCTTCCAATGGCGACTTATAACCGGCATTGTCTATTATTCCTTAACAGAACAAAACATCTTTTTTGAAAAATTAATTTGTGGCGCTTAGTGTAATTCGTGGACAAAAACTTTTAGATGCACATATCTATTTATGCGCTGAATAGCGAATCAAATGTACAAGAGTGCGACGCAAGTAAAGCTTAATAGAAATACTACTGCCCGGCCCATAAATATTCCTTTTCTTAAATTAATGACATTGTCGCGTAAAGCAACGATCTCATATCGTAAACCCAAGACTTTTCTTAACGAATTTAAAAAAGCGAAGATTAAGAAAAACGGATGTAAAAGTGAGGCCGACAAGAAACCCAATCCACATGCCAGCGGCGCCCATTTTAAAGGTGAATGTCATAAGACACCCAAATGGAATACCAATAACCCAATAAGAAATGGCTACATACATTGTGGGAATATAAACATCTTTTATACCTCGCAACAGGCCTACAGCCACCGCTTGTGTGGCATCTGAAATTTGAAAGAAAGCTGCAAACAACAAAAGTGTGGATGCAAGCGCAACTACTGTGGCATCGTTATTGAAAGTGAGTGGTAAAATATTTCGCATAGCTATAAACGCGATAGCGCACACGCATCCATATATCAATCCGCTCAGCAAAGTGCTTTTACCAATGATCGAAATATGCTTAAAATTATTTCTTCCCCAGGCATTGCTCATGCGTATGCATCCGCCTTGTGCAAGCCCAAATGCTACCATAAATGTGAATGACGCACAACTGAGTGCAATTTGATGCGCCGCCTGCGGCACCGCGCCCAGTGTGCCTATAATAACTCCCGATATTGCAAAAGCGCCGGTTTCCATAGCTGCTTGCAAGCTGCTTGGAATGCCCACATGCAAAAGCTCTTTAATGGTTTGTTTTTTGAGATGCCATTGTTTTTTTCTTACAGCAATATATCTTTTAAACAGTGGGTGCACACTCACAATAATCATTAACGCAATTAAAATAATAATGCGTGTAGCCAAAGTGCCAATGCCCGCGCCCATCAGCTCCAGCCTTGGAAATCCCCAGTTGCCGTAAACAAGCAGCCAGTTGATGAAAATATTAATTGGTAAAGCAAGCAGCGAAAGTGCCATCGCAGTTTTCGTACGTTCAAGACCGTCAGTAAATTGTTTAAGCGCCAAAAACATGATCATGGGAATGGTGGAACTTGCCATTATAACAAGGTAAGGCTCTGCAAGCCTTGCTACATCAGCATCCTGGCCAATGTGAAATAAGATTTTCCTGCATGCGATCAGCGCTGCCGCGATAATAATGGAAGCCACCGCGCAAATGCAAAAACCGTTATAAAGGAAATGAGAAATACGCAATCCGTCTTTTCGGCCATGAGCGGCGGCAATGGTTTGCGATACCGACATGGTAATGCCAAATCCCAATACGAAAGGAATACTTATAACACTATTTACCAATGCCGCAGCCGCCAGTTGTTTATAACTAATTGCGCCAACCATCATACTATCTATAATCCCAAGAGCCGATTGAGTGAGTTCTCCTAAAATAATCGGCGATGATAATTTCCACGTTTTACCTGCTTCAGAACGAATCGTCATAAGAGCACGAAAGTAATGTGATAATATGAGAATGAAAGTGAGTGAAATGTGGTAAATGCATTGGAATGTGCGCTAATACTTTTTTGGGAACCGGCTTTGGTGCTACTATTGAACATCGTTGTGTCACTCACTTGTACGGTAGTAATGCTATTGAGCAAGTGATGAGTTTTGAGTGATGGGTTATGAGTGAGCATCTTCTGATATCTGATCTCTCTACGGCCAGCTGCCAACTGCTTACTGATCTCTGACTTGCAGCCATATTAATTATTCATTATTAATTATTAATTGAATCACATTCTCCTACCTTTGTCTCTGTTTTTGAACTTTTGTTCCTTCAACTGGTTAATAAAAGGCGGGCTGAGCCTCGCTTTTCCATATAATAAAAACCTCTTTTATGGATGTTGAAATATTGGCTCGAATACAATTTGCTTTCACGGTTGCTTTCCATTACATATATCCGCCTATTAGTATTGGCCTGGGGCTGATGCTGGTAATTATGGAAGGATTGTATTTAAAAACTCGTGATAAACGTTACGAGCAGATGACGCGTTTCTGGCTTCGGATATTCGCGTTAGTGTTTGGTATTGGTGTGGCCACAGGTATTATTATGGAGTTTGAATTTGGTACCAATTGGGCTACTTACTCCAAATATGTAGGCGATATATTTGGCAGCGCGTTGGCTGCCGAAGGTATTTTCGCATTTGCGTTAGAATCCGGCTTCCTGGGTATATTGTTGTTTGGCTGGAATCGTGTAAAGCCCGGCGTACACTTTTTTTCAACCATTATGGTTTTCCTTGGTTCCATGTTTTCAGCCGTTTGGATTGTGGTGGCAAACTCATGGCAGCAAACACCCGCCGGATTTCATGTGGTTGGGGAGGGCATGAAAGCCCGTGCAGAGATCACTGATTTCTGGGCCATGGTGTTCAATCCATCCAGCGTGGAAAGGCTTTTGCATGTGTGGGTAGGTGCTATTATTGCCGGAGCGTTCTTAGTACTTAGTGTAAATGCTTGGTATATACTTAAGAAAAAATATTTGCAAATAGCTATACCTGCTTTTAAAATTGCTTTAGTAGTAGCTACGGTATTTTCTTTGTCGCAATTATTTTCCGGACACAAAAGCGCAGAAGGAGTATCTCGTAATCAGCCTGAAAAGCTTGCGGCGCTTGAAGGTCATTATGATAGTTCCGCGAAAGCCGACATGTATTTACTAGGCTGGGTAAATAATAAAACACAGGAAACAAAAGGCATTAAAATTCCCGGTGGACTTAGTTTTCTGCTACATTACGATTTTACTGAACCCGTAAAAGGGTTGAATGCTTTTAAGCCAGAGGACAGGCCTACACAGGTGAATGCTATTTTTCAGTTTTACCACATTATGGTGGCAATAGGAATGGCTATGATAGCACTCACTTTGCTTGCATGCTGGTACTGGCGAAAAGGTACATTGTTCAATAAAAAATGGCTGATGTATATTTTTGTGTGGGCTGTGCTGCTGCCGCAAATTGCCAACCAATGCGGTTGGTTTGCTGCCGAAATGGGCCGTCAACCCTGGGTGGTATATGGCTTACTCAGAACAAGCGATGCGTTATCGAAAACGGTTACAGCACATCAGGTACTTTTTTCTTTAATTCTGTTTACGTTGGTATATACATTGCTGCTGGCGTTGTTTTTATTTCTATTACACAGAAAAATACAGCATGGCCCGGAAACAACTCATGATGAAGACGAAGAAGATAGTGATGCGTATACCAAAAGAAATAATCCTATAATAACACATTCATAATGGAAACATTTTTAGGTATTGATTACAACGTGTGGTGGTTCCTGGTATTTGGCGCCGTAATCAGCGGCTACGCCATACTGGATGGTTTCGACCTTGGCGCCGGCGCGTTGCATTTGTTTTTGAACAAGGAAGAAAGCCGTCGTATAGCGCTTAATGCCATTGGTCCGGTGTGGGATGGAAATGAAGTGTGGCTGGTAATAGGCGGCGGCGCTTTGTTTGCTGGATTTCCCGTTGCATACGCGGCCATATTTTCAGCGTTCTATATACCATTTATGGTATTTCTGGTAGGGCTCATTTTCAGAGCGATTTCCATTGAGTTTAGAGGTAAAGAGCCAATGCGGTGGTGGCGAAAAACCTGGGATATTTCTTATTGTGTAGCAAATATTGTGATCGCATTATCGCTTGGCCTCATGCTTGGAAACGTAGCGCTTGGCATACCTCTCAATAGCGAGCATGAGTTTAGCGGTCATTGGTTGTCATTTTTCAATCCATTCGCCATACTCGTTGCTATTACCACATTGGCGCTTTTCATGATGCATGGCGCTATTTATCTAGCCATGAAAACTGAAAACCGGTTATATACAAAACTCACATTACTGGCACGGGATTTCACCATCTTTTTTGTATTAAGCTTCACCATTACTACATTGTACACGCTTTTATACATTCCGCATATGAGCGATTATCTGCGTTTGCATCCGTCGTTTTTTATTTTGCCGCTTATAATGATTTTGGCCATTGCCAACATTCCACGCAATTTGAAAAAAGGGAATTTCAGGCTGGCATTTTTAAGTTCATCCATAACTATTGCGGTGCTTCTGATAATGGTGGCAATTGAAGTATTTCCATTCCTGGTGTATGCCCCCAACAATCCGCAAAACAGCATTACCATTATCAATGGCGCGTCATCATTAAAAACCTTGCGCATTTTGCTCATCATCGCATTAATAGGTACGCCGCTTGTTTGCCTTTACACAGCCTTTGTATTCTGGACATTCAAAGGCAAAGTAAAGCTTGACGAAATGAGCTATTAGGGGTTTGATATTTGAGATGCTTTTAAGTTGTTATGCTGGGTATTATATTGAGTTTTAATTTTATTGTACCGGCGGTAGTGCTACTATTAAGCATCGTTGTGTCACTCACTTGTGCGGTAGTAATGCTATGGAGCGGCCTCATCCCCAGCCCTTCTCCAAAGGAGAAGGGAGTCCCGCGCACAGAGCGGATATTCATAATCTCAACAATTTTTTCAGCTCTCAACTCTAATCGTTTTCAACGGCTCATTCAATAAGCACTTTCAACTTTCAACCATAAAGCATTCTCAATTCTCCACTCTCAATTCTCAATTTATAACCGTCACCGTCATTTCGAGCACGCTTATGTTCATCATATTTGTAGTGATGCATTAAGTTTCATGAGAGACAACCGGGCGAGAAATCTCATTGAATTAGTATACTGACAATTTATTGTATTGTCTGTACTGCAACACCGGCAACTTATTTCTCTACTGCCAACTGCCGGCTCGCCGAATAGAATTACTACCGTACAAGAGTGCGACGCAACTAAAGCCAAATGCTTATTCTGGCGCCCGGTACATAATTACCTTTATTTCATAAGTGAATGACATTGAATGGGCACACTATTTTCCGGTTATTGCGTTTCCGTTATAAAAATTCCTGCCAGGCGCGGTATTATAATAGAGGCGGTATAAGTTTGTGAAAATAAATAGTTGCAAAAAGCAACTAATAATGAAACGAAAACACATCTTATGTAGAAATTGCTCATTTGCGGTTTATTTGGTTAGGTATGCTTTTCTTAGAAAAAATACCACTAAAACAGAAAAACAAACGAAAAAGTATATAAAAAACTATTCCTCAGCGAAAAATCTTTATTTTGAAAAATAAATAAATTTTAGTTGAAATTTACTTGCGCATAAATTTGTACATGTGGGTTTTAAAATAACATCGTTGTTCAATAGATTGATTTTTAACTTAAATGATTAAAACGTGAAAATAAACCAGCCCTGTCTGTTGTTTTTTCTTGCAAACCTGTTTTTAATAAATGCAGTATGTGCCCAGAAGAAATGGAGTTTGAAGGATTGTGTAGAATATGCCTGGACGCATAACATTACTGTAAAACAAGCAAGTGTGCAGGAAGAGTATTCCGAGCTTAATTTACAACAGGCAAAATTATCCCGTATTCCTAACGCCAGCTTTAACACAAGCACAGGGTACAATCTTGGTAGAACGGTAAACTATTCTACCAACACTTATATTGATGCAAACAACCTGGCCCAGAACTTTAGTGTAGGGCTTGATGCAACTATTTTTAACTGGAATCGTATTAAGAATAACATTCTTTCCCGCAATTTGGAAAACAAAGCTTCGGAAGCGGATGTGGAGAAAGCGAAAAATGATGTGGCGCTAAACATTGCTACCGCTTACTTGCAGGCTTTGCTTTCGCTGGAGCAGGTGAGAATTGTGCGTGTTCAGGTACAACAGGATAGCACACAATTAAGTACAGTAAGAAAGCGGGTGGAGGCCGGCGCCGTGTCGGAATTGGATGCTTTGCAACTGGAATCGCAACTGGCATTGGACAGCTCTAATCTTATTTCAGCAAAATCCACCGCAGAGTTGAATATTATTCAACTTAAAACACTGATGAATTTAGACTATGCCATACCGTTAGAAATTGAGGTGCCGCCTGTAGAGCTTATACCCGTAGAAAACATTGCGGATCTGCAGCCGGAAGATGTGTATAAACTTGCATTGACAAACCAACCAGCACAGAAAGCAAACCAGTTAAGGTTCGAGTCGCTTCTGGCTGCTTCCAAAGCGTCAAGGGCAAGTTTGTTTCCATCCATATCTGCATTTGGCCAACTAGGTACGAGGTTCTCCAATTCCAGCAGTTTGGTTACAGGAACCACCATGAACGGCTACAAGCCGGGCATAGATGTGGTAGAAGTTACACCGGGTACCTTCTCGCCTGTATTATCTCCGGATTTTACAGTTGCCCAATCTAAAAGAACCTTTGGCCAGTATTGGGATGGATGGGGCACCCAAATAAATAATAATTTTGGCCAAAGCATTGGAATAGGAATTTCCGTTCCCATTTTTAACAGTTATACTGCAAGAACCAATTACAAAAGATCGAAGCTGGAAGTAAAAAATCAGCAAATTGTAATAGAACAATCCGATCAAAAATTAAAGCAGGATATATATACGGCATATACAAATGCGATGGCGGCATTGCAAAAATTTAACTCAAGCAAAGTGAGCGTGGAGGTGTCCCAAAAAGCATATGAGTTTGCCCAAAAAAGATATAACATTGAATTATTGAATACTTACGAATTAATAACCAGTCAAAATAACCTGGCACGTGCTAGGCTCGACTTTGCAAATGCCCAATACGATTATGTTTTCAAAATGAAAGTATTGGAATTTTACAAAGGCATGGGCTTGCGGTTGCAATAAATACTTAACCCAACTCTCTGTATAATACCCGTTTTCAAACTGAAAAGAAAAATATTATGAACAAAAAATTGCTTTGGATAATAATATCAGTAATTGTACTTGTTGTTTTATTGGTAGTATTACAAAAAGTAGGCGCTTTTGGAAAAGATGAAGGAATAAAAGTATCTGCGGAAAAAGCCGCGAAAAGAACAATTATTGAAACCGTAAGCGCAAGCGGAAAAGTATATCCTGAAATCGAAGTGAAAATTAGCCCTGATGTATCAGGTGAAATTGTGGAACTGAACGTTAATGAAGGCGACAGCGTAACAAAGGGCCAGGTATTGGCAAAGATCTATGCCGATATTTACGCCACACAACGCGATCAGGCTGCGGCAATTGTAAATCAGCAACAGGCCACCGTAAGTAATAGCCAGGAACAACTGAGTGGCTTGAAAGCCTCCATGGAACAAGCTCAAAAAGCTTATGAACGCCAAAAACAATTACTCTCCGAAAAAGTGATTTCGCAATCGGAATTTGAACAGGCCGAAGGCACATATCTTACTGCAAAAGCAAATTATAACGCTTTGATTCAAGGTATAAAAAGTAACCAGGCAAGCGCTTCCAGTGCGCGGGCAAATCTTGAAAAAGCCGCGAAAGATCTAAGCCGCACCACAATTGTATCGCCAATGAGTGGTATTGTGTCGTTATTGAGCGTAAAAAAAGGTGAACGTGTAGTAGGAAGCACAATGATGACGGGAACAGAAATGATGCGTGTAGCTGATATGAGTAAAATTGAAGTGCGTGTAGATGTAAGCGAAAATGATATACCAAAAGTAAAACTTGGCGATTCCGCCATAGTGGATGTGGATGCATATAATAACCGCAAGTTTAAAGGTATTGTAACACAAATTGCCAGCAGCAACACTACAGCCACCACCACAGCCAGCACTAATGAAGTAACTAATTACAAAGTGTATATCCGTCTTTTACCGGAATCGTATAAAGACCTGGTAGAAGGAAAACCCGGATTCTCGCCATTTCGTCCCGGTATGAGCGCCAGTGCCGATATTCAAACAAAGAGAAACGAAAATGTGCTGTCTGTGCCCATAAATGCCGTAACTACAAGAGAGAAAAATTCTGATGTGGCAAAAGAAAAAATGAAAACATCCGCAAACAACAATAACAATTCCGGAAACTCTAATGCTGATCAAAAGAAAACCAGTGATGAACTGGAAGAAGTGGTATATGTACTGCAACCAGATAAAACGGTAAAAAAAGCAGTAGTTAAAACAGATATTCAGGATATTAACTACATTCAAATTGTAAGCGGATTAAAAGAAGGCGATGAGGTGATTTCCGGACCTTATTCTCTTGTAAGCAAAACATTGAAAGAAGGCACAAAAGTGCAGGTGGTAGATAAGGACAAACTGTTTGATCAAAAGAAGAACTAAGTTCAATGAATAATTAATAATGAATAATTAATAAGGTGCATGATGGGCAAACGTGCGCATTGCACAACCATATTATTGATTCCTTTATTAATTATTGACAGGCTTTAGGAAGTGTATTTTTATTATGGGCCGGGCGGCATTGCTACTATTAAGCATCGTTGCGTCGCACACTTAGGCGGATTGTTCGCTATTGTGCTTTATACAGAAACTCGTTCTATTTACCAACCTCTTTATTAATAAATAGGGTTGCGGGTATAGCAAAGGCTGCTTATTGTTCAATAGAATTACTACCGCACAAGTGAGTGACACAACGATGCTTAATAGTAGCAATACCGCCGGTACCAAAAAAAATTGCATAAATATTATTCTGCTTATAGTATAATTAAACATCTTAGGAATTATAAATAATTACTTGCCATGAAATTTGGAGTATTGGGAGCGGGAAGCTGGGCTACAGCATTAGTAAAAATTCTTACTGATAATAAACTGCCTGTAAATTGGTGGGTACGCAAAAATGATGTTGCAGAGTATATTGCAAACCGGCATCATAATCCCACTCATTTACCGTCGGTTGATTTTGATACGGCTTTGCTGAATATCAGTGTCGATATTAATGAAATAATTGCGTTAAGCGATTGCGTGGTTATAGGAATTCCTTCGGCGTATTTGCCTGAAGTGCTTGCTACTGTTAATAAAAATGCTTTCAATGGAAAAAAAATAGTTTCTGCAGTAAAAGGCATGGTACCGGATGTAAACATACTGCTGAATGAATACCTTCAACAGCAATTTGAGGTGTCACCTGCAAATTATTATACCATAATGGGGCCTTGCCATGCAGAAGAAGTGGCTGCGGAAAAACTTTCATACTTAACTTTTTCCGGCAAAAATGAAGAGGAGGCCGCGGCGCTGGCAAAATATTTTCGCACTTACTACATAAATACCGCTACTAATAACGACTTGTACGGAGTGCAATATGCGGCTGTTTTGAAAAACATATATGCGCTGAGTGCCGGTATTGCGCATGGCCTGGAATACGGAGATAATTTTTTAAGTGTATTAATTTCCAATGCTGCAGATGAAATGGCGGGTTTTTTGCAAAAAGCTGGCGTGCGCAATATTGAAGTTGGTGTGCATGAAGGTGAAAACCCTATGACTCATAAGAAAGTAGCTAACTACGCCACTTCCGTTTATCTTGGCGATTTACTTGTAACATGTTATTCGCTTCATAGCCGCAACCGCACTTTTGGTAATATGATCGGCAAAGGATATACTGTAATGTCTGCGCAATTAGAAATGAATATGGTGGCTGAAGGATACAATGCCAGCAGATGTATTTATCATATCAATAAAGAAATTGGTGCTGATATGCCGATTGCCGAAACGGTATATAAAATATTGTGGGAGCAATTACCACCAAGAAGAGGTTTCAGGTTTATAGAGGAAAAGCTGCTGTAGGAAGGGTAATGAACATCCACGAATTACACGGATTTTCACAAATACTTGTTTAGTTACAAGTAGACAGATAAGGTTTCGAAATTTTATTTATCAAAAGTCTGTTTCTTTTTGCTTGTGCAAAAAGAAACAAAAAGCACACCCGCGATCGGGCCATCATCGATCGCGGGGGGCACCCTGATTAAACTTTTGCACTACTGTGACTTCAGCTAAGGGAATTCCATTCATCGCTTTAAGTGCAGCTTGCTTTACTGTATTTAGCTGTGGGGTACAAGATTTCGTGTTATCCTTAAAGATATTAATTAGAGCGGGAATGTAAAATGCACCCTTGTGTGTAGTTATAAACCGCCATTATGTGAAATTCGTTTCATTTGTGCAATTCGTGGACAAAAGAATAATGTAGCAAAAAATACAACTCTTACTTCGCCTATATTTGCGTTTCAAACCATTTTGCATGGAAAATATAAAGAACATTATTTTCGACTTAGGCGGAGTGCTTATGAACATTGATTTTGGTAAAGCAGCAAAAGCATTCCGGGATTTGGGTGTTAGTAATTTTAACGATTATTTTACGCAAACGCATGCCAATCCTTTGTTTAAAACGCTGGAAACCGGCGATCTGCCTTCAGAAGCTTTTTATAATGAGTTTAGAGCAACCACCGGTTTGAGAGTAACCAATGAAGCCATTACCGGAGCATGGAATGCCATGCTGTTGGATTTTCCCAAAGAAAGAGTAGAATTGCTGAAAGAGCTGAAAAAGAAGTACAGGCTGTATCTGTTTAGCAACACGAATGCCATTCATCACGACGCGTTCCAGGAAATGTTTGTAAAAGAATTCGCGCACAAGTTTGATTCGTTGTTCGACAAAACCTATTATTCCCATATCATTGGTCATAGAAAGCCTAATATTTCTGCATTTGTATATATACTGACCGATGCGAAACTGGATGCAAATGAAACTTTGTTTATTGATGATACATTACCAAACATAGAAGCGGCCCGGCAGGCAGGCATGCAGGCCTTACATTTAAAAGCCCCTGAAACTGTGATAGAACTTATTCATAAAACTGGATTGCTATAGAGTAATTGGCCATAAACAACGAGCCGGAAATTTTTAATCGCCAGCCACTTTATTTGACCTCTTCAAAGTCAATATAATCCTCATCCTCTCCCTTGGAATTAGATTGTTTTTTATATTGATTATTGGCAGATGAAGTAGTATTATGGTTTGAAGAAAACTGATCGTTCATCTGCTCCTGCATATCTTTAAATTGTTTGCGCATATTGCTGGTAGTTCTTGCAATAGGCAGAATGAAATCAAAAACCAGTTTATATAAAATGTAAAGGCCAAGCGCCCAAAAAATAAATTTGAAACTCATAATGGCGTAAAGGTAAGAGAATTACGAAACAGGTGTTATCAAATAAGCGTTAAAGCTGTACGGCAATCTCTTTATCTATTTGGATCCACGAATTTCACGGATTGATTTTAAGCAGCTTGTATAGTTATAAACCGCCAACAGGCAATATTCGTTCAATTCGTGGATAAAAGAATATATCCACGAATTCCACGGATTTTCACGAATTAATTTTTAAGTAGCTTGTATAGTTATAAACTACCAGCAGACAGCATTCGTTTAATTCGTGCTATTCGTGGATAAAAGAATGAAATAGACAAGATTTGGAAATCACATATGGGTACTGTACATTTGCATTCGGAAAAAGAATCAATTGAAGGGAACGGACACCGTTCCCTTCTTCTTTACAGTATGGCAAACGAAGAAAAAATAACTAGCATTACCCACCTCGTGGAAGAACTTTTGAAAGATGATGCGGGAACTTTTTTGGTAGAAGTGAGAATCAAACCTACTAATAATCTGAAGATATTCCTGGATGCGGACGAAGGCATTTCCATTGAAAAGTGTGTGTTTTACAATCGAAAATTATACAAGCTCATTGAAGAAGCCGGATTATTTCCCGATGGAGATTTTTCGCTGGAGGTTTCTTCACCCGGCCTTGATGAACCTTTGAAACTGCACCGACAGTATCAGAAAAATATTGGGCGCCAGGTAGAAATCACATTCAATGACGGCTCAAAGCTTGAAGGCAGGCTTATTTCAGTAAGCGGCAACGATTTATTGATTGAAGAAACAAAAGGAAAGAATAAAAAGAAAGAGCAGGTAATGCACGCTCTTACATTTGATAATATAAAAACAACAAAAATTCAGGTAGTTTTTTAAACAAACCGCTAATGGATACTTCCGTTAGAAAACTAAATTTTCAAAGCTATGGCAAGTATAAATTTAATAGAAGCGTTCCAGGATTTTAAAGATGCAGAAAATATAGACCGTCCTACCATGATGAAAGTTGTGGAAGATGTTTTTAAAACATTGCTTCGAAAAAAATATGGTAGCGATGAGAACTTTGATGTTATCGTAAACGCGGAAAAGGGTGATCTTGAAATTATACGCCGACGAATGATTATGGAGGACGATGACGTGAATGATCCCAACCAGGAAGTGTCGCATAGCTATGCATTAAAAGTATCGCCCGATTATGAAGTTGGAGAAGAATTGTACGAAGAAGTCGATATCATGGATTTTGGAAGAAGAGCAATTTTGGCAGCAAAACAAACACTGGCAAGCCGGATCGGAGATCTCAAGAAAAATGTATTGGTTAAAAAATATAACGATCGTGTAGGAGAAATAGTAAATGCGGAAGTTTACCAGGTTTGGAAAAAAGAAATATTATTATTGGATGAAGATGGTAGTGAGTTAATTTTGCCCAAAAGCGAACAAATTCCACAAGATTATTTCAAAAAAGGCGAGAACATTCGTGCGGTTGTAAAAAGAGTAGATCTGAAAAATAATACTCCGGTAATCATACTTTCCAGAACCAGCCCGTCATTTTTAGCTAAATTGCTCGAAATAGAAGTACCAGAAATTTTTGATGGCCTTATAGTTATCAAAAAAATCGTTCGTGAACCAGGCGAAAGAGCAAAAGTTGCCGTAGAAAGCTATGACGACAGAATCGACCCCGTGGGTGCCTGCGTGGGTATGAAAGGAAGTCGCATTCATGGAATAGTAAGGGAACTGAAAAATGAAAATATTGATGTAATCAACTGGACAAATAATATACAATTACTTGTGCAAAGAGCGCTAACACCCGCAAAAATCACAAGTATGGATATAGATACAGACAAGCAACAGGCAAATGTTTACCTTAAGCCCGACCAGGTTTCACTAGCCATAGGCCGCAAAGGAGTAAATATTAAGCTGGCACAGGAACTAACAGGATTATCAATAGATGTATACAGAGATAATGAAGGTGAAGTCGAAGAATTTGATATCGATCTCAGCGAGTTTAGCGATGAAATTGAAACATGGGTCATTGATGAACTAAAACGCATCGGCTGCGATACAGCACGCAGTGTAATGGATCTTACAGTAGATGAACTGGAAAGAAGAACAGACCTTGAAAAAGAAACTATAGAAGAAGTGAAGAGAATTTTAGAATCCGAATTTGAAAAAGATTAAGGCATGAAGTATTGATATAAACAGATTTTTTTCTTCTGCTTTAATTCCGGGGGATATTATACTTCGCACTGTCAAAGAATGTGCAATGTTTTTTTGGGTACCAACAGTATTGCTACTATTAAGCATCGTTGTGTCACTCACTTGTACGGTAGTAATACTATTCAGCAAGTTGAAACATTCGGGTCAACATTCATACAGCGTATAGTATAAGCAATGTTCTAAAACATAAAACAATCTTTATAATTGTCGGCCATGGCGCGGCAATTGACAATAAAAAAAACGAATGGCAGAAACATTAACACCAAGATTGATGGCGGCAGCCAAAGAGTTTAACATCGGTAAAGACACACTGGTAGACTTTTTGGCAGGAAAAGGCTTTAGCCGTGATGATTTAAAACCAACTTCCAAACTAACGGAGGAAATGTATCGTTCGCTTCAGCAGGAGTTTCAGAGCGATAAAGTTGCCAAAATTAAAAGTGATCAGATTGATCTCCCCAAAGGAAATACAGAAGCAAAAAGAAAGAGAGAAGAAGAAGAAATTGCATTCAGAAAAGAAGTAAAAAAAGTAGTTCCACCACCACCGGTAGCACCCCCACCCCCGCCTGTTGTACAGGAAGCGCCACCGGCTCCGGAGTGGCCAAAAGTTATAGAAATAGAAAAAGAAGAGCCTCCTGTAGTAGTGGACGAAACTCCGCAAGTACAGGAAACAGAAACCGAACAACCCGGGAAAAAAGAACCGGATGTTGTAAAAATAAACGCGCCTGAAATTGAAGGACCAAAAATTCTTACTAAAATAGATTTGTCAGCTATAGATTCTTCTACAAGACCAAAAAAAGTGGTAAAGAAAAAAGAAGAAAAGCCCAAAGAAGAAAAACAAGCTGAGACAGAGGAAAACCAGCAAACTGAAACTCCGGCTGAAGTTGCAAAGACCGAAGTAGAAGCAGAGCCGGAATTACCAAAACCTGAAGAAAAGCCCAAGGTTGAAGAAAAAAAACCTGAAGCCCCTGTTCCTCCTGCAGAAACAAAAAAAACCCGGGTTGCTACACCTAAACCGGTAGCTGAGCAACCCAAAATTATTACCCCACCTGCAGCAAAGGAAGAAACTGCAGAAGCAGGAGCCGAAAATGGTCCTGTAATTGAAAATATTAAAGCTGAAAAGTTGGAAGGTCCTAAAGTGCTGGGAAAAATACAATTGCCGGTTGACAGTAATACTCGTCCCAAACCTAGTGAGGAAAAACGCAAACGGAAGCGTATTCCTATTGATAAAAAAGGTGATCAGCCACATAAACCACAACAGCATGGCGGACATGGTGCACATGGCGGCCACGGTGGGCAACAAGGCGGAGGTCAGGGACAGTTTAACAAACCAAGGCAAGGCGGAGGCCAATTCGGTAGTGGTGGTGCCGGTCACCAGGGCCAGGGCAACAGGCAGGGCCACGCAGGACAAGGCCAGGGATATCGTGGTGGCGATAGAAGAGGACCCGGTCATGGTCACCCACAAAGAGGCGGACAACACAGGCCGCCCGTTAAAAGGGAAGAAAAAGAGATCAACCAAAAAGAAATTCAGGATAAAATACGCCAAACCCAGGCAAAACTTGCCGGCGCCAGCGGACGCGGTAAGAGCCTGAAAGCAAAATACCGCAGAGAAAAACGTCATGAACAGGCCGAACAATCCGGTGCCGAAAATCTACAGGATAATAAGCTGCAGGTTACCGAATTCATAAGCGTAAGCGAACTGGCCAGCCTTATGGATGTAAGTTATGCCGAAGTGATAGGTAAATGTATGGGACTGGGCATGATGGTATCTATTAACCAGCGCCTTGATGCGGAAGTTATTGAACTGGTAGCCGGTGAATTTGGCTATGATGTGGAATTTATTGGTATAGATGATGCTGAAGAAATGGAAGAAGAAGAACAACAGGATGCTCCTGAAAGTCTTCTGCCTCGCTCACCTATTGTTACCATTATGGGACACGTTGACCATGGTAAGACTTCGCTACTCGACTACATCCGCAGCGCGAATGTGGTAGCCGGAGAAGCAGGAGGTATCACCCAGCACATTGGTGCATACCAGGTTGATCTGCCAAATGGTAAGCAAATCACTTTCCTTGACACGCCGGGTCACGAAGCGTTTACGGCCATGCGTGCCCGTGGTGCCAAAGCTACGGATATAGCTGTAATTGTGGTTGCCGCGGACGATGCGGTGATGCCTCAAACAAAAGAAGCCATAAGCCATGCCCAGGCAGCCGGAGTGCCAATGATATTTGCCATCAACAAAATAGATAAAGACGGAGCTAATCCGCAAAAGATATATGAGCAACTCGCTTCCATGAACTTATTGGTGGAATCATGGGGCGGTAAATACCAAAGCCAGGAACTGAGTGCGAAAAAAGGAGTTAATGTAGATCTGTTGCTGGAGAAAATTTTGCTGGAAGCGGAATTGCTTGATCTGAAAGCCAACCCGAACAGGGAGGCTATTGGTACCATTATCGAAGCCTCGCTTGATAAAGGACGCGGATATGTGGCAACTGTGCTTGTACAAAATGGCACGTTGAACCAGGGCGACTTGGTGGTATCCGGGCAACATTATGGCCGCGTGAAAGCCATGTTTAATGAGCGTAACAAACGCGAAGAGGCAGCGCCGCCATCTACACCGGTTTTAATACTTGGCTTGAACGGCGCGCCGCAGGCTGGTGAAAAATTCCGTGTGTTTGAAGATGAAAGCGAAGCAAAAGAAACCGCAAGCCGCAGAGCGCAAATATTGCGTGAGCAGGGTATAAGAACCAAAAAACATATTACGCTTGATGAAATTGGCCGCCGCCTTGCATTGGGCAACTTTAAAGAGCTGAACCTTATTATTAAAGGTGACGTGGATGGATCTGTAGAGGCGCTAAGCGACTCATTACAAAAACTTTCTACGGAAGAAGTTGCTGTGAGAGTGGTTCACAAAGCGGTGGGACAAATTACCGAAAGCGACGTGTTACTGGCAACCGCTTCTGATGCGATTGTGGTGGGCTTTAACGTACGTGCTTCTTCCCAGGCATCGAAACTCGCTGAAAACGAAGGCGTGGAAATCAAAACATACTCCATCATCTATAACATTATTGAAGAAATCAAGAGTGCGATGGAAGGTATGCTTGAACCGAAGATCCAGGAAAAAGAGGTTGCGACAGTTGAGATACGTGAAGTGTACAAGTTTGATAAAGCAACAGTTGCCGGATGTTTGGTTACCGAAGGTAAAATTAAACGTGATAGTAAGATCAGGTTATTCCGCGATGGTGTATTGATCTATCCGAGACAGGAAGGCGGTTTCGCCGAACTTGCCAGCCTGAAGCGCTATAAAGATGATGTAAAAGAAGTGGCTAACAATACAGAATGTGGCTTAACTCTTAAGAATTTCAGTGATATAAATGTTGGTGATACCATCGTAGCGATAGAAGTGGAAGAAGTTAAGAGGACGCTGTAAAGTAATTTTAATTTTGGGACCAGCGGTATTGCTACTATTAAGCATCGTTGTGTCACTCACTTGTGCGGTAGGAACTTTAGTGGGCAGTTGACAGTGGGCAGCAGGTTGTAGATCAGATGTCAGAAATCAGTATACACAGATATCCTACACCTTTAAGGTGTAGGATATCTGACTTACAAGCCTGGATATTTTTGGCCGATGAAAAGAATTACTACCGATGAAGTGATTGCGACGCAACGATGATGCCATGAAATACCGCCGCCGGTACCATAAAAGATTACAGCTTTCACCAAGACCAAAATAAAATAAATGACACCTTGTAAAAGTTGTTATTTGAACCATAAAAGATCACGGTTTTTGAAATTATTTTGAGTTTGGAATAAACATTTGTTAAAACAACTCCGAAAGGTATTGGAGAAAAATTCAATAAATATTTTTGGTGTGCCTCTGCCCGTGATTTTGTGGAGAGGGCTAGCTAAATAAAAATACAATGAAGAAAGTTTTTTATATAACATTATTTGCGGCGTGCGGATTAATAAGCTTTGTGCAAGCGCAAACACGGAAGGTGGTTGCCGATCAGATTGTGGGAATAGTGGGTGATAAGATTGTGTTGCAATCGGATATTACCAACTCCATATTAGACGCAAAGCGCAACAACCAAACATTGCCCCCCGATCCTGAATGCATTATAATGCAACAAATACTGGCACAAAAGGCTATGGTGCTTCAGGCGGAAAAGGATTCCATTGTAGTATCTGATGAAGAAGTAGATGCGAAACTTGATCTTAAAATACGTGGGTTTATTTCCATGTATGGCTCCAAAGATGCGTTGGAGCAAATTGCGCAAAGAACTATTTACCAGATAAAGGAAGATTTTCGTCTTGCTACTAAAGAAACATTGCTGGCACAGGAAATGCAAAAGAAAATTGTAAACTCCATAAAAATAACTCCTGTTGAAGTAAAGGCTTTTTACGATAAAATTCCAAAAGATGAACTTCCTTTTTACGAAACGGAAGTGGAAGTGGGAGAAATAGATAAGTATCCCAAGGCTAACCGTGAGTTGGAAAAATTTGCGATGGAGGAGTTAAATGATTTTAAAAAGCAGGTGGAAAGCGGGCAGAAGAGTTTTAAAACACTTGCAGAACTTTATACTGATGATCCCGGAAGTAAAAACACCGGAGGTATGTACAACATCAACCGTAATGAAAAGCAATGGGATCCGACATTTTTAAATGCCGCGTTTCGCTTGAAAGACGGCCAGATCTCCCCGGTTTTTAAGTCTAAGTTTGGATACCACATTATACAAATGGTAAGCAAAAATGGTGATGACGCAGTAATTAGGCATATTTTGAAAATTCCTCAGATAACCGATGACGAACTAAATGACGCGGTAAAACTGCTGGATTCCGTACGTACATTACTGATAGACGGGAAGGTGGCTTTTGGGATGGCTGTAGATAAATATTCTGATGACGAAAACGCGAAATTTACTGCAGGCATGCACATGAATGCCGAAAACGGAACCTTCCTAACCATTGATCAGCTTGATAAAGATATAGTGATGCAACTAAAAGAGCTGAAGGCCGGAGAGTATTCAAAACCGTTTATTACAACCGATCCCACCGGTAAAAAAATAGTAAGGTTGGTATACCTAAAAACGCGCACCGAACCACACAGGGCAAACCTGAAGGATGATTATAACAAAATGGCTGAAAAAGCTATAGAAGAGAAAAAAGAAGATGCGCTTGATAAATGGTTCAATACGAAATTGCCTACATACTACATAATGCTGGATGACCAATATAAAGGTTGCAGCTTATTGAAGCCCTGGTATGAGCACGCCGATACTGAGAATAAGTAATGGTAAATGCGATTGTCAGGTTTTTTATTTGGTCCGCGAATTACACAAATTGCCACGAATTTTTTTGGAGGAGCGAAAATATTATATGGGTATAACTATGTATGGCCTACAAAGGCATTCGTGACAATTGGTGTAATTCGTGGATAATAGAAAGCAAACGCGTTTCAAACCCTTTGCATTCTTTGCACCTTTGTGTGAAACCAAGTTGCCTCAATATTATAAACCAAACTCCACCCACAGCATTTCAAATCTCAGATCTCAGATCCCAAATTCTCCAAATGCAGGAAAAATTTCTTACAATTGTACTTCAATTACAGCTTGATAAAGACCGAACTACAAGACGATCTCCAGCTATTTCATCAAATAGCAAATGGCGACGAAAAGGCTTTTGAGACTATCTTTCACCGCTATACACCAAAATTGCGCCCTTTTGTTACAGGTATTGTTAAGGTGGCCTCTGTTGCCGACGAAATTGTACAGGAAGTGTTTTTAAAGCTCTGGATCAATCGTGAAACCCTTATTCATATTAACGAACCGGCTTCATGGCTTTACCGCGTGGCTTCCAATCATGCGCTGAATCAGCTACGAAAACAGGCTAACGAATACAAAAAAATAAAACAGGTAGTGTTGGATGACGGCAGCTCAGAAGAAGTTTTTGAAAAGCTTACGGCAAAAGAGCTGCAAATGCTTATTCATGAAGCGGTGAGCCTGCTGCCCGAAAAACGAAAACAAATTTACCTGCTCACGCGGGAAGAAGGCCTTTCTCACAAAGATGTTTCCCACCGGTTAAATATTTCTGCAAGTACGGTGAAAAACCAGGTGGTGCTGGCTGTAAAAGCCATACAGGCACATATCCTGGACAAAAGCGGAGTATATATTCCCGTGATTTTGCTAAGTGTAAAAATAAATTTTGCTTCGGTTTAGTCCTTTATGCTTTGACAAGTGTTCTTAATAATAGCGGGGGGGATTAATTAATAATTAATAATTAATAAAGTTGCGTGTAGGATAGGGTTTGCTTACAGCGCAGTAAAATATGCTATTGGTTTGATTTATTATTAGTTAATAGGTAGTGTGTGGGATGGTTAGTACTTATTGTTAGTGGAATTGCCAATGATTTAATAATAATTAATAGAGTTGCGTGTAGGATTGAGTTTGCTTGAATCGCAGTAATATGCTATTGGTTTAATTTATTATTAATTAATAATTAATAGGTAGAGTGTGTGGGATGGTTAGCACTTATTGTTAAGTGGAATTACCTATGATTTAATTAATAATTAATAGAGTTGCGTGTAGGATTGAGTTTGCTTGAATCGCAGTAATATGCTATTGTGTTTAATTTATTATTAATTAATAATTAATAGGTAGAGTGTGTGGGATGGTTAG
>JAVBLN010000003.1:0-201223 GCA_031553495.1 Flavihumibacter sp. | reverse complement strand
AAGCATACCTGAATGAATTCTTCTATCGTTTTAATAGAAGAGGATTTGGCAAAAGATGCTTTCATAATTTGATTGTACGAATGGTTGAGTCCAAACCTTTATTTATAAAGGCATTTACGACCTAAGCGCCTAATTCTATTAAAATATTCTTCAAAAAACCACCAGCATGGGCTGATGTTATATTTACAGTAACCAATTGTAGTCCTAGCGACCCCAATTTACTTTTTGTTAATACCCCCATGAATGCCGGTATTGAAGGATGGCATTATTATGAATTTCCTACATCAACCGATGTAAATATCGCATTTACCACATCTACTCCGGATATTAATCCAGTAAGATTTAATACATTTAATAATCATTCCCCTCTCGGCATTTATACTTTTGCCAGAGACCCTATAGACGACAATTGGACAAATAACCTGCCTCCGGATTATTATTACAATATTGAAGCAAGAAGAATATCTTCAGCATCATCAGTAATTACTTCTCCTGTACAAACTCCCGGCGGACCTGAAACTCACACTGTTTCCGGGACTGTAAGAGTAGCTAATATTAGCGATCCGGCGTCAGCATCCGCAGGAACATTAGGGGGCCCATTAAATCCCTTTTACCTTGATATATACGACGAAACTACGAGTACACTGTTGACAACTGTAGAATCATTTGATGAAATTAAAGCTGACAGAGCAGGTGATGTTAACTTTTCATTCGAATACCCAATTGACCATACAACTGTGTTAAGCTTAAAAGCGGTTCCCCATCTTTCTGCTAATGGCAGGAACGTATATGGAGATCCGGTTGGTAATGCGCCGACCCCCACCATTACAAGCAGCCCTACTAGAAATGTCACCCTGACATACGATGGCAGAGTACTTCCGGTAACTTTGAAACAATTTACCGCTGTTGAAAATGCAAACAAAAACATCCTTTTAAAATGGACAACTACTGAAGAACTAAATGTTAAACAAATAGTAGTTGAAAGAAGCGTGGATGGTAAAACATTCCAGGCTATTACATCTGTAGCGCCAAAAGGCAACAATTCAAATGTGGAAAACAACTACACTTATGTTGACAATAGTGTACCTGCTGTATCAAAAATATATTACAGGTTACTTATTGTTGATATAGATGGTAGTACCAAACAAAGTGATGTCGTTTCTGTATTCTCCAAAGGAACAACAGAAAATTCAATTGTTGTTTATCCAAATATAATAGCTGAAAAAACGAGAAACGTTTCAGTGAAAATAAACGGTGGAGCAACTGATGTTAGCAATATTTCGCTGAGAGTATATGATATCTCCGGCAAACTTGTTTTACAACAAAATGAAAGATACACAGCAGGTTCAAATATTACTTTAAATATTCAAAGCCTGGCAAAAGGAATGTACGTTGTGCTGGTAGCTAATCAGGATGGCAGTTTGATAGGAAAAGCAGAAAGATTAGTCGTTCAATAAAAGTTTCTTTCTTACCAAGAAGCCGCTTCTTAAAATGAAGCGGCTTCTTTATTTACATATATCTGATTTCTCAACTTAATTCATAGTTTGAGTACCCGACACAATAGCATGAGGCTTTAATTTCTGATTATTAATCTTGTCAATCTGCTCTTCAATACCATCAACAGTAAAGCTTGCCGGTAGCTGTGATGGTGGATACTCTATAAAAGTTTGTAAGAATAATGTTGCATGAAATCCCAACTCTCCCATTAAGTATGCATTTTTTATTCTCCAGTCGTCATATTGGTCCGAGACAATATCTGCTCTTTCGTAGGGATCCATACGAAGGTTAAACACTTTTGGAATACGATAAGTAGTAAAAGGACGGTACCACACGGCAAACCCTCCGGGAGCCGGTTGTTCTCTGAAAACAGCTTTCCAGTTTCTCCATCTATATGCTACCAATTGCGCATCATCATTGAAATATGGAAACTCAATGCGGGCACTGGTATCTACTTTACCGGTTAAGAAACTAAGCTGGTTATAACCATCAAGATGCACTTTGAATGTTTTGCCTCCTATGGAAGTTCCTTTAAGCAGGCGTTCTTTTATAGTTGGGTCACCCGCAGCCGCCAAAAAAGTAGGAAACCAATCCATACCCGAGAACATTTCAGTTGTAACAACACCGGGTTTTATGTGGCCCGGCCAACGTACAAAAGCAGGCACACGATAAGCGCCTTCCCAGTTACTGTTCTTTTCACTTCTAAACGGTGTGGTTGCCGCATCTGGCCAGGTAAACTGGTTAGGTCCGTTATCAGTTGTAAACAGCACGATCGTATTATCTGCCACGCCTAATTCATCAAGTAATTTCATCAGCTTGCCCACATTATCATCCATTTCCAGCATACCATCTGCATATTCGTTGCCCGGCATGCCGCTTCTACCCAACATGGACGGGCGCACATGTGTAAAAACGTGCATACGGGTAAAATTCATCCAGCTAAAAAATGGCTTTCCCTGTTGAACCTGTTTTTTAATCCAATCCATACAAGCCTTGGTGGTTTCATCATCGATAGTTTCCATTCTTTTTGAAGTAAGCGGGCCGGTATCTTCCACTTTTCCATCAGCAGTTGAATGTATTACCCCTCTTGGCGAATTAGCTTTTACGTATGCCGGATCATTTTTTGGCCAATAAGGACGCTCAGGCTCTTCCTCGGCATTGAGGTGATAAAGATTACCAAAAAACTCATCAAAGCCGTGCCTGGTAGGCAGGTATTCATCACGGTCACCCAAGTGGTTTTTACCAAATTGACCAGTGGCATATCCCAGTGGCTTCAAAGCCTGCGCAATGGTAACGTCGCGGTCTTGCAAGCCAACCGGCGCTCCGGGTATCCCCACTTTCGATAAACCGGTGCGCTTGGCACTCTGGCCGGTAATAAATGTTGATCTGCCGGCAGTGCAGCTATTTTCCGCATAATAATCGGTAAACATCATTCCTTCTTTGGCAAGTTTGTCGAGGTTAGGTGTTTTATACCCCACCACACCAAACGAATAAGCGCTAATGTTGGTTTGCCCAACATCATCACCAAAAATGACAAGGATGTTTGGCTTTTTCTGTGCTAGTAAATCACTATGAGGTACAATGATCAAAAGGATCATCAAACTGCTAACGATAGCAAATATTTTTTTCTCCATATTCTCTTTTGTTTATTTATTTATAAAAAGACATATAAACATAATCCGGCCTAAAGGCATCTCCGGCTACTAAATAAAATCAACAAAGAAGTAATTATTTTGTTTTCAAAAAAAGGAAAATAAACCTTTGGTAATGTGAGAATGTGAAAAATGTGGAAATTAATTTGAAAAAGTGCTAATTTGAAAATTTGAAAATGAGGGAGGTGAGTGAAGAGTTGAGAGTGCTGTGTCAGAAGAAATTGTTAACCACAAGGTTCACCAGGAAAGCACTAGGCACACAAGAGTTGGTAACAATTCAGCAAACCCTTGTGTACATTGTGCCTCTATTGTGCCCCTTGTGGTTAACAATTTCTTCCGTGTCACATCCTGAAAAAAGTAGACAGTTTTTTAGTTGGTTATCACGCACCTGATGCAAAGGTGGTAGCAGAGCCAAGTGTATAGCCAAGCTTGTGCCTTATCTGCAGATTGCTTTTTATCTTTTATTACAACAAGAGGATTCTCATTGGTTGTTGGTGTGCCATCGCACGGTGGCCACCCTACACACGCAACAACGGCAACTCCCAAACATTCTTATTTAATACATTCTGACCTCTGATTTCTCTACTGCCAGCTGCTTACTGTTTACTGACCTCGGCCTACAGCATTTCAAATCTCAAATCTCAAATGAATTTTATAGTCGCTCAATTGATATACTACCGCCGATGGGCTGCCGGATGGAAGCGGAAACCCCGCTGAGGCCGTTGTGCGCCGGCCTTGCGGCGGAGTTGCAGCGGACAGCCGGAACCGATGCCGAAAAAAATTCCTAATGGCTGACAGCCCCAAAAGACTGTTAGCCATTTTTATATATTCACAAGAAAATGTTAATGATTATACTTATCCACACCTGTTTGGAACGATGTTTGGTAGGTGGGAAAATATTTTGAAACTTTACCACGTTACTATACTTAACAAGCTTTATTAATGAAAAGATACATCTGTACGGCATTTTCAGCATTAGTCGTTATAACAAGCGCATCCGCGCAGCAAACGAAAGCCATAATCGACCCCCAAATCGCTTTTAAAGAAGCGAAAGAGTATTTTCAAAAAGAGTATTACAGCCTTGCGTATCCGATTTTTAAAGAATTGGACGGTTCTTTAACAAACCCCGACCGCACCGACCTGGCGTTGGAATACCTGGAGGTGAAATACTATACAATTGTTTGCGGCCTTAAGCAGGATGAGTCGAAAGCGGCTGATATTGCCAAAAATTACATTGTAAATAATACTAATACTTCGAGAAGCGAAATGATGAGTTTTCATCTCGCTGAATATTATTTCAGGAAAAAGAATTACGAACAAGCCGCCTTTTATTATCATAAAACAAATATTGATGTATTGAGCAACCGCGAAATAGCGGATATGAAATTTCATCATGCTTATTCTTTGTTTAACCTGCAAAAATTTAATGAGGCCAAGCCGCTGTTCAATTCTATCAGGCAAATGCCTAAAGACCCCAATTACATTGACGCTAATTATTATTATGGTTTCATAGTTTTTAATGAGGGCAATTATAAAGAAGCATTGGATGCTTTTAAAAAAGTGGAAAATGCGCCGGCATACCAAACCGTGGTACCTTACTACATTGCTACCATTTATTATAACACAGGCCAAAAAGAACAGGCGCTTTCTTATGCGGAAGCCAAATTGAAAAACAGCAACCAATACTATAGTGTTGAACTAAAACAATTGATTGGCCACGCCTATTTTGAAAAAGGCGATTTTACAAAAGCACAATCGTTTCTTGAGGAGTTTGTAAGCAAATCAAAACAGATTACCCGCCGCGATATGTATGAGCTTTCATACTGCTATTACAATGCTAAAGATTACAACAGAGCTATAGACGGGTTTAAGCAATTGGGCGGAAAAGAGGATTCGCTGGCACAAAATGCCATGTATCTGCTGGGAGATGCTTACCTGAAAACCAATCAGAAAGCAAATGCCCGAAACGCCTTTTTGTTTTGCGCTGCCAATAGCAGCAACGAAAAACAAAAAGAGATTTCAAAATTTAATTATGGTAAACTTTCGTACGAACTTGGATACCAGGATGTAGCACAAAATGAACTGGAATCATTTTTACTCACCTACCCTAACTCCTCCAACAGCACGGAAGCCCGCGAACTGTTGGTAGCGCTGATGGCCAATACCAATAATTTTAAGGATGCTCTTACCTTGCTGGAAAGCATTAAAACACCTTCGGAAAATGTGCAACGCCTGTATGCAAGAGTATTATATGGTCGCGCTATGGAACTGGTGAATGACGGCATGCTGGTAAGCGCAAACGACCTTCTGGATAAAGCTTTGAAAACCAAGTACAACCAATCTGTTTTGCCATTGGTAAATTTCTGGAAAGGCGAAATAGCATTCCGCCTAGAGAAAATTGATGAGGCCCTACGTTACTACAACGATTATATGAAATCGCCAGTAACCAGCAGCGAAGTAAAACCGTTGAATGCGAATTATAATCTTGGTTATTGCTATTTAAAGAAAGAGAATTATAAACAGGCGATCAATTATTTTGACAATGTGGTAAAAAGCGCTTCTGTAAACTCTTCTGCGCTGGAGCAGGACGCTTTTATGCGCAAAGCGGATTGTTACTATATGCTACGCGATTATAGAGCTGCGGTTTCCATGTATGACCAGGCGATTAATTACTCCTGGCCTTCTGCCGATTATGCTACTCTGCAAAAAGCGATGGTAACCGGTGTAACCAATGGCAGTGAAAAAATAAAGTTGTTGCAAAGATTTGAAAGTATATATAAAAACTCATCGCTGACACCGGATGTGAATATGGAAATTGCCAACTCCTATTTGGCAGACGGAAAATATACCGAAGCTATTCCGTTTTTGAAAAAAGTAAATACCATTGCCAATAACGAAGCTTTGAAACCCAAAGCCTTACTGAAAATGGGAATTGCTTATTACAACCTGAATAACAATAAAGAAGCATTGAACCAATACAATGCCATTTTGAAACAATATCCCAACTCACCTGAAGCAGAACAAGCGCTTGAAAATGCGAGATCAATTTATATAGAAGAAGGCAAAACCGCCGATTATGTAGCGTTTGCAAAAGCTATGGGCAAAAACATATCCTCCAACCAGGAAGACTCGCTTGCATATGCCGAAGCGGAAGTACAGTTTAGCAATGGCAATTTTACCAATGCGCTTTCAAAATTTGACAATTACCTGTCGCGCTTCCCGGATGGCAAATATGCTATAGAAGCTTATTACTACCGCAGCGAGATATATGATAGCAAAAAAGATTTTAACAATGCGGTGAAGGGTTATGAAGCTGTGGGCGACAGGGTGCCGAACAAGTTTGGAGAAAAAGCATTGTTGCAGGCAGCACGCATCAACTTCTTTGATCTGAAAGATTATGAAAAAGCGGAGCGTTATTATTCAAGGTTGAAAGATTTTGCATCTACGCAGGAAAATAAACTGGAAGCGATGCGCGGATTGCTGCGCAGCCAGTATCAACTGAAAAAATGGACCGACGCGGTGACGAATGCAAAAGACCTGGTGGCGCAGAAAACCAGTAGTATTGATGATAAAGTGCTATCCAACATGGTACTTGCAAAATCGGCACAAAGCAATAATGAAAATGAATTGGCCGCAGCATACTACCGCAACGCGATTGGCCTTAACAAAGGCGAATATGCCGCGGAAGCCAGGTATGAAATTGCCAATTTGCTGATAAAACAAAACAAGCTGAAAGATGCTGAAAAAGCTGCATTTGAGGTAATCAATAAATCAGGATCATATGAGCTTTGGGTAACAAAGGCGTATATTTTGCTTGGTGACATATACTTTGCAGAAAAAGATTATTTCAACGCCAAAGCCACTTATCAAAGTGTAATTGACAATGCCGTCAGTACCGAATTGAAAGAACTGGCGCAGCAAAAACTTTCTACTACAGTGGAGGAAGAAAAACAAAACAGCAAGATTAAAAACTAAAGTCCACTGTAAGTAATGAAAATGCTTAATAACCACTTAGGACTAATCATTAACAATTATCAATCGCAATTCATGAATTGTTCAAAATATATTATCGCTTTTTCAGGATTAATTATTATAGCAGGCACGACGATGGCGCAGGATACTTCCAGGAAAAAAACCATCGACATCACTTCCACATTCAAACCTGCATTAAGAGACGCGGCAAAGATTAATTTTAACGCGGTGCCGCCTGCAACGGATTCCATGCGGCCACGGCTTACGTATAACATACCTCAACAGCCGGTATCCTTAAACTATCAATCGGGAGCTTTAAGTCCGGTGGCGCTTCCGGTGCAATCCCTGGCATGGCAAAACAGCAATTATATAAAGCTTGGGGTGGGCAATGTGCACCTCCCCTATGTGCAAGCCGGTTTTACCTTTGGCGATATTAAAAGCGCATCGTTGAACATATTTGCAAAAGGTTATTCATCCAAAGGAAGTCTTGACAACCAAAAAAACACTTACGCCAATGTGGGTGCAAAAGGCTTTTTAAAATCGGGAAATAATATGCTTTGGGATGGCAATGTTGGTTTTACCGGCCAGGATTATTATTTCTACGGCTATCACCCGGATACTTTGAAATTTACAAAAAAGGATGTGCGCCAGCGTTTCCGCACATTTGAAGGCGGAATTGGTTTACAAAACATTAATTCCACCGAATTCGGCATCAATTACCACCCTTCTTTTAAAATATCAGGCTTTAACGGAAAAAATATTTGGGCAAATGCCAACGAGTTGAATGCGGTATTAGATGTGCCTGTTGAAAAAACAATTAATGAACAGTTTACAATTAAATTAGGAGCCACAGCAAATATTACCTCCTACCGCAAAGAAGGGATCAACACAATCAACAATAACATTTATTATGTTTCGCCGGCAGTTGTGTATAGAGGTGAAAACCTTTGGATTCATGGGGGTGTCATTCCATCATGGGATAATAAAAACTTCCACCTCCTGCCCGACATGATGGCTGAGCTTACCACCAATGATAAAAAATTCACGTTGCAGGCAGGCTGGTTAGGCAGCTATGACAAAGGTTCTTACCAGCGTTTTGCAACTGTCAATCCCTGGATTATGCAACCGGATTCGTTATTGAACACACGCAAACAGGAATTTTATGGCGGTATTAAAGGAATACTGGGCAAAGGATTTACTTACAATGCAAAAGCCGGAGTAATACAATATCGCAATGTAGCCATGTTTGTAAATGATACCAGTGATGGCAAAACATTTGAAACAGTGTATGCATCTTCCATGAAAGCATTTCACGTGCATGGAGAAATCGGATATGCGAAAGGTGAAATATTCAATGCCAGCGCTTCACTGGATATGTACCAGTATGGCACCATTAAAAATCAACCTGCGGCATGGGGTTTATTGCCCGTAGAATTTAACGCGGATATGAGATGGCAGGTAATAAAAGATCTTTACTGGACGGCTAATTTATCTGCATGGGGACCTCCGGATTACAGAACTAAAGACCTGGATGTAAAATCCGGTAAAGGTGCATTTGACCTCAGCACAGGCCTGGAATTTAAAATTACACGCCAGCTTAACCTGTGGCTTCAAATGAACAATATCCTGAACAATAAATATGAACGCTGGAACCAGTACCAGGTATATGGATTTAATGTTTTAGGCGGTATTGTGTTTAATTTTAACGTAAAATGATAAGTTTGCAAAAGGCAAACATATTTCATGATCAATATTCTAAATAGTTATCTCGCACAGCAAAAAAGTATCAGCATACCGGGACTTGGTTCTCTGTATGCTGATGTAGTTCCTGTGGTTTCCGATTTTGTAAACCATCAGCTATTACCTCCTCAGCTTAAATACAGGTTTGATAAATATTTTGATGCCCCGGATAAAGATTTTTTTCTTTACCTGGCCGGCAAAAAAAACATTACCGATTTTGAAGCGATAAAATGGTATAATGAATTCGCTTACGATCTAAGAACAAATATTCGCAACAATGGCAATTGCGAATGGCCCGGCATCGGTACATTTTATATGGACGCAAATGGCGAAGTATTATTTACACCACTCACATTATCAAATCAATTACTTCCGGTAGTTTCGGCGGAAAGAATTATTCGCACAGACGCAGAACACGCCCTGCTGGTGGGCGATAAAGAAATGAGCAATGTTGAAATGAACAAATTGCTTCATTCCAAATCCCGTAAAAAACGAAGATTATTATGGCTTGCCATCACGCTTCCCATCTTGCTATTAGGCAGCGCCACAGTGTATGTTTTCTATATAAATAACTGGGATACCAATAAAGTGATTGAGTATTTGAACAGGTTGATTGGGAAGTAATATGCAACCAACATCAAAAAAATAATTTCTGGATTAATTATTTTAGTTCGCAAAGGAATATCGTTTACAGGTTTCAACATTTCATTTATCAAAGTCTTTTTCTTTTTGCTCGTACAAAAAGCATACTTGCAATCGATGACGGCCCTATCGTGGGGAACGCCCTGATTAAGCTTTTGCACTACTGTGAGTTCGGCAAGAGGAATTCTATTCAACGCTTTAAAGGCAATATCCTTTATTAATGCCTGCAGCGGGAATTTGCTTTTCAGCAGTTTTCTTAAAGAATAACAAGTTGTATTGCAGCCACAAAATAAATACTGTAAAATAAGTATCCCTATTTCATTTAGTGCCTTTGATCGCAGCTATGTATAAGCAGCCCGGGCTGAGGCTTTGGTATTGAATTTATTGATCTGGCCGATTATAATGAGACAACGAAATTCAGAACGGTATGCAATACAGTACAAAATATTTTGATAGCAAAAAATATGTATGTAAAAGTCAGCCCAAAGACTATAACAGCGAGGTAATGAAAATGAAAACATACAAATTAGACGAAGTGACAGACAAAATCATTGGCAAGAAAGGAACACCAAACCGTGACAAGTTTGAGTACGAATTGCAAATGGACTTGATTGGAAAAGCAATTAAAGAAAGCCGACAAAAACGCAAATTGACACAAGAACAACCTGGAGAACTTGTTGGGGTACAAAAAGCACAAATTTCAAGGCTGGAAAGCAATGCAAGTAATGTTACTATTGACACATTAATGAAAGTTTTTAAGGCGTTAAAAGCTAAAGTAAAACCTCAAGTTGAACTTCCCAATGCAAAATTTAACGTGGCGAGATAAAACAACAGCTAACAGGTGCATGACGTTATGCCGACGAACGGAACGCGGAATGCCGTCACAAACACCAAGGCGCCTCCGTTCCATAATGCTTATTGCTGAATAGAATTACTATAGTACAAGAGTGCGACGCAACGGCTGTTTCATAGTAATTCAAATGCCGGGCTAATAATAAAAACAGGTATTAAATGCGGTTCTTATTAAGTATTGAACGTCAACCCTGAACCGCGGATGATGCTTTTGTTAGCGGTTCGTTGTTTTTTCGGTGGTTGGTTCATAGTAAAGAATGACGGCACCACCGCTAAACGTTTTGGTCTTTATTAGTGTAAGCGTAATTTTTTCGCTGATGTTTTTAAATAACGGCAAACCACTTCCTGCAATAACAGGGTGAACACAAAGCTGAAATTCGTCTATTAAATTAAGTTTCGTCAAAGCTGTAATCAAGCTCGGACTGCATACAAAAACGTCTTTACCCGGTTGTTGTTTGAGCTCCAAAACTTCTTTCTCAAGGTCTTGACTTGCTAGTTTCGCACTTTTCCAATCTACATTTTTCAGTGTGCGTGAAAAAACAATCTTCGGGGTGTTGTCTATTGCAACTGCAAAGTTGTCCATTGCTTTATCGCCTGTAGGATTTTCCAGCACGGTTCGCCAAAATTCCATAAGCTGGTAGGTTATCCTGCCATATAAAACACTATCAGCGCTTCTCAGCAGATCAGCGTAATGTTGATGTATTTCTTCGTCAGGAACACCTGAGGTGTGGTCGCAAAACCCGTCAAGCGTCATGTTGATTGCTGCAATTATTTTTTTCATATTTTCTTTTTTGTCCGAGTCCAATAGACATTCTATTTTTTATCATGAACAGAAAGATAAACACTTTTCTTAATGGCATTATCTACTCTTTGAGAAAGAGTTTTCATATCTATTACTGGTTCCTTACCAGATGGAGTTGCAACCAGGAGTTTGCTTGGCGATACAGCAGGAGGCGCATATCCACCGGAAGACAGGTAGAAAGTAGAAGGTTTCCCTTTTACCAATCCACCATCATAATCACTACGACTGCCAGGCTCTCCATCTGTATAGGTTAATTTTGCTTTATTAAATTCAATCCATTTTTTATCATTCACTCTATATCCCCACATATTAGAATATTCTCCTTTGCGAACACATTGTCCTGTCGGCACACCAAAGTTTTCTATAAAAGAATAGAATCCATCAAAATAACGATTTTCCTTAGGAGTGCGCCAACTAGCAACATATTTCCATCCTTCAGATTCCATATCCATTATCCATGCAGAATACACAACAGTGTTATTCGGCAACTTACGCACATTCATTAAAAATTTCATTGGAATGCCGGTCTTCCAGTTATATCGCCAATAAGTTTGCCCACCAGTGCCTTCATTTCCAAAACTTCCTGCATGAACAAGACTGTTCTTGTCCATTAATACTACTTTATCATCTTCTTTTACTTTGGAACGATCTATTGCTTCTTTTGAACTATCCCATACAGAAAACAACACTCTTCTTTCGGTAAAACTATTTGTTTGTATTCCAAAATAGCCCCGGTGAAAGCCAATGCACTCCCAATATGTATATAAAGGGTCAAAACCTTCAGGAACTAATATTTCACCATAAAGCCAATCATACTCATATTTCAATCCATCATCCGGGAAGAATTTTAAATGCACAGAAGGAGAAGTGAGCCATTTAGCAATGTAGCCATCCCCATCCGTAGATAACAAGGCTACATCGTTTATAGATACTCCCCCAAAAATTCTTCTTGGCTTTAATGAAATTTTATAAAAAGCTTCCTGCGTAATATTAAAATCTGAAGTATACATTTTTTTTTCTTTGGTCAACATAAATGAATCTGCGCATAGTAAAGCGCCATCGGCAGTATGATTTACTTCCATTTTTAATGTACGTTGAATACGACTATCTGTTCTTCCGTTTAATTTAATATGATACTGTCCGGGTTTCAGATAAATAAACCATGCATGAAGTTCCTGTTCCGGCTTTACTTTTTTTATCCACGGCTCCATGTAACAAGATGAAAAGTCAAGCGGAAGACTATCAGTTTTATTAACACGAGTTTGAATAGATGTTTTTAAATTTCGATTATTTACTTTCTTTGGGGACGATTCATTGCATCCATAAATAGTAAGAATTATTATTAGAAAAAAAGATTGTACTAAAAAAGCTTTTTTCATGTTATCTTTTTTTTAAATTAAAGCTAAAGCCCGATTTTTTCTATCTGTTAGGAAACAGTCAGCAACACCCTCTTTTCGCTGATTCTCAAGAAAAAAATATGAAACCAAACTCAAATAATAAGCCCATATAATGTATTAATTTTAACAACATGCATAATTAAAACGAACACAATAAGAATATATTTTCATTGAAAGGATATTAGTTATTATTATGGTATCAACGGTAAACCCCTGATTGGGCTCCGGTTGTGTCACTCACTTGTACGGTAGTAATGCTATTGAGCGAGTTGTTAGTTGGCAGCAGGCAGTTGGCAATAAACTCAGATCGACAACTCTGCCAGAATTAGTTCATCTAATCCATAGTCAAATTATTTGACTATTCATTATTTAATCTTCCCATTATTTGTAACAAACGTAAACTTTAAAAACTATAACTTTGAAATATCTAACCCTTCACACAATAAAACCAAACATTTTATGAAGAATTTAATCACCCTCACAATTGTAGTATTATTTGCACTTGTTGCCAAAGCCCAACCTCCTGCCGGAAATGCAAACAAAGGCGACGTTTACGGCGAAAACATAAATACTACCGGTGCAACAAAAATCAGCAAGCTGCCCAACAAATTAACCATGGACGACAGCATGAATGTGAAAGTGAAAGTGAAAGCAAAAGTGTTGGATGTTTGTCCTAAAAAAGGCTGCTGGATGAAATTGGAAGTAAACGACACAACTACCGCATTAGTAAAGATGAAAAATTATGGCTTTTTTGTGCCTTTGGCCACAATTGGTAAAACAGTTGTAGTAGATGGTGTAGCGGTTATGAAAACCACATCTGTAGAAGAATTACGACACATTGCAGAAGAGGCTAAAAAAAGCGAAGCTGAAATTGCCGCCATCACCGAACCGAAAACCGAAATTCAAATTATGGCCAATGGTATTACAGTGGTGAAATAAAGGCAGATGTAAGAAGTCAAAAATTTAAAGTGCTGGCCAAGCTTGTGCCCAGGCTTATAATAAAAAATCCCCTTGGAAAACCAAGAGGATTGTAGTTGCGAAGGGAGGGTTCGAACCTCCGACCTTCGGGTTATGAGCCCGACGAGCTACCGCTGCTCTACTTCGCGATATAATATTTTAATAAAAATCGAAAAGAACTATTCCAATCACCTTTTCTTCAAACTCCTTTTCCCGATTGGGTTGCAAAGATAAGCCTAAATAAATAACTGCCAAATAAAATTCAATATTTTTATTTGGCAGTACTTGTATTTTAATTTTAAAGCAATCACATTAATCTTTCTTCTCCACACTGCTGGCGCCACTTGATGAAATATTTTTTAATACTCCTTTGCCTTTGTAATACACACTGCTGGCGCCACTTGCCGATATGTTCAACTCACTGTTTATTGTAATTTTTACAGAAGATGCACCGGAAGCCGAAACAATGCATTTTTCAGTTTGTAATTCATAGCCCTTAAAATCGCTGGCACCCTCCGCGTTTATTTCCAGCAGTTGCGTGTCACCTTTAAAATATGCATCGCTGGCACCGGTAAGCTGCACTTTCAGTTTTTTATACGATACATCGCCTTTAAAATCGCTGGCGCCGGAAAATTCAAGCTGCAATAAATCGCCGGTTAATTTTCCTTTCACATACACATCGCTGGCACCTGTCGATTTTATTGAAACAAGTTTTTTTACCGCCACATATATCGTCAATTTTTTGTCGCCTTTACTCCATTTTTTCTCTTGGTTATCATACCATATTTTCAATACACCTTTTTCTACAACCGTTTTAATCCGGTCGCGATCAGCAATTTCTTTTGCGCTCACAGCAAGTGTTTCATTGTCCGACTGGCTTATATACACATCCACCGCACCGGATACTTCTATAGCAGTAAACGAACCGACCGATCTTAAAACCACGTTCGGATCATTAATGATTGTCTGCTGCGCCTTCACAACAAATGTGCAGATCGATATAAATGCTACTAAAAATGCTTTTTTCATTTTTCTAAAATTAATATTCAGAGTTCCGAAAAAGTTGGGGTTGATTTAAAATTTATCTATCAGATGTCTACCATTTCTTTTTCCGGTACGATAATTTTATGCTTTATTTTTTTGATACCAACGGTATTGCTACTATTAAGCTTCTGTTGTGTCACTCACTTGTACGGTAGTAATGCTATTCAGCAAATGATGAGTTATGAGTACATATGTTTTAGCCTTATCAAACACTGCCTTCTGATATCACCGCTGTCTTCTAACCTCTGATTTCTCTACTGCCTACTGTCCACTGCCTACTGCCAGCTTTCTACTAATTCGCTTTCTTTACATTCCCGCCACTGCTTGTCGATATTCTAACAATGCCTCCATTTCCTTTATAACGAATATGTCCGCCGCTGGAAGCCGATGCGGTAAGCGCACTGGTTACATTTGTTTCAATACTTCCACCGCTGCTCGCTTCGGCATTGCAGTTTTGCACTTCAAAATTATATCCCTTAAATCTCGCACCACTCGAGGTTTTCACAACCAATTCATTACCACTGCCCGATATGGAGGAATTTGCACCGCTACTCTGCTGAACTACCGTTTTGGTAGTCTTTATACTACCCTTGAAATTACTGCCGGAACTGAGTTTGAGGGTCAGGTCGCTACCGCTGAGGCTGCCATCAATTGTAATATGCGCTCCGGAAGCTCCTTCGATCATTTTTATTTCCGGAGCAGAAACATACACTCTCAAATTTCTACCTTTTGAGCCTTGAGGAAACATTTTACTGTCGTAATAAATTCTTAAAACACCATTGGAAACCTCAGTAATTATGCGATCTCTATCTTCTACATTGGAAGCGCTTACCGCAACCCGCTGATCTCCTTGCGAAAACAATAATTGAATACCTGTAGATATTTCAATCGCGTTAAAATTTTTATCGATCTGCCGTACCACAACATTTTCATCATTCACAACTTTATTTTGCGCAATGGCAATAGTGGCCAATACCAGGCCAAAAAAGAATAATAGAGCTTTCTTCATAAAGTGTTTTTTGTGTGTGACGGAGATGTAAAAAAAAAGTTACAGATATTTTAAAATTTTATCTATTACCTTTGCAGCTCAAAACACAGCTATTTATCGCATTTGTACATATCTGAGCTCAGTAATGTTGTAAATAGTTTGTGACAATTCAGTTCCCGGGGTGCCGCGCATAATAATGCAAAGCTGAGATAATACCCGTAGAACCTGATCAGGGTAATGCCTGCGCAGGGAAGGTGGCCAACACTTTGTGTTTCTATCCACATTCGTTTACGCAGCATTTCCATCAAAACAATTTTTAAAAACCAATAAATGCTTTGTGCATGAAAAAATTGATTTTGGGGATTTGCTTCATCATGACATCCTTTATAACCTCTGCCCAGCAGGCAATTAAAGGAAAAGTAATTGATGCAGTTACTGGATCTCCTATTATTAGCGCTACAATTGAAGTGGAAGGTGCCGGTATAACTACCAGTAACGAAAACGGCTTGTTTTCCATTACAGTAAAAAAAGGCATACACGCCGTGGCCATAACAAATGTTGGCTACAAAAAAAACGAACTATCCGTAAAAGCCGGTGATAAAATAGAAATAAAACTGGAGCGCCAGGGATTGTTTCTACAGGAAGTGGAAATAAAAGCAATAAGAGCATCAGAAAAAACACCGTTTACAAAAACCAATATCAGCAAACACGAAATTGAACAAAACAATTTTGGACAGGATCTTCCATTTTTGCTAAACCAATCGCCATCTGTAGTAGTAAATTCGGATGCAGGTAACGGTGTTGGATACACGGGATTAAGAATTCGCGGCACCGACGCCACCCGCATAAATGTTACGATGAACGGCATTCCGTACAATGACGCTGAAAGCCAGGGCAGCTTTTTTGTTGATCTGCCCGATGTGGCCTCATCGCTCAATTCAATTCAAATTCAACGCGGTATAGGCACATCCACCAACGGCGCCGGCGCTTTTGGAGCCACTGTAAATTTGAGCACAAATGAATTTAACGATAAGGCATACGGAGAACTGAACAATAGTTATGGCTCCTTCAACACATGGAAGAACACGGTAAAAGCCGGAACAGGTCTTATCAATAATCATTTCACTGTAGATGCACGCCTGAGCCGAATTACCAGCGACGGCTACATTGACAGAGCTAACAGCAACCTGCAAGCACTTTATTTATCCGGCGCTTATATTACCAAACAAACTTCCATTCGTTTCAATTTAATTAAAGGAAAAGAGAAAACTTACCAAGCCTGGAACGGCGTATCGGAAAGCATGTTGAAAACCAATCGCACATTCAACTCCTGCGGCACCGAAAAACCCGGAGAACCATATGAGAACCAAACTGACAATTACGATCAGGATCATTATCAATTATTCGTAAATCAGTCGCTGCCGCGCAATTGGGCTTTGAACGTAGCTTCGTTTCTAACACGCGGTAAAGGTTATTATGAAGAATACAAAGCAGATCAGCCGTTCTCAAAATATGGTTTGCCGGATATGGTTATAAATGGCGGAACCGTCAGCAGCACAGATCTTGTAAGACAAAGATGGCTTGACAATTATTATTACGGACAGGTTTTTAGTCTGCAACAAAAAACCGCCAAAAACGAAATTACCATCGGTGGCGGGTGGACAGTGTATGACGGCAAACACTACGGAAATATTATTTGGGCACAAACCGGCATTCCAAAAGATTATCAGTATTATAAATTTCCAGCTTTAAAAGCTGATCAAAATTTTTACATAAAGTGGCTTCGACAAGTGGGCAGCCACTGGAATGTTTTTGCTGATGTACAATACAGGCATGTGTACCATAATATGGAAGGCTTTGTGGATTTTCCGCAAATGATGATCACACGTAAGTTTGATTTTGTGAATCCCAAAGTGGGCATTAGTTACAACAGGAACGGTTACCAGGCATACTTCAGTTATGCGATGGCAGGCAAAGAACCCAATCGTGACGATTTCCAGGCAAGCCCGGTGCAGCAACCAACCCGTGAACAACTGCACGATTTTGAATTAGGTGTAGAAAAAAAGACTTCAGATTTTTCGTGGGCTGCCACAGTATATTACATGCGCTACAAAGATCAATTGGTGTTAACCGGCGAGATGAATGATGTAGGCGCGTACGTACGTGTAAACGTACCCAACAGTTACCGCGCCGGCATTGAGCTGCAAGGCACTTATGTAATTAATGCGTGGCTGAATGTGAACGCCAATGTAGCTTTCAGCAAAAATAAGATCAGCTCGTTTACTGCATACTTCGACAATTATAATTCTGATGATGAATGGACAAAACAAATAGAACAGGAGTATAAAAATACTGACATATCTTTTTCGCCATCCATAATAGGCGGCGGCTCAATTAATTTTTTACCAACAAATTTTTTGACAATCAGTTTGCCCGCAAAATTTGTGGGCAGACAATATCTTGATAACACCCAGGATGACACACGCAAACTGAACGGTTATTATGTACAAAACGTAATGGCCGCATTTAAGATCAACCGTTTCCTGTTTAAAGAATGGATGATTACCGGTCAGGTAAATAATGTATTCAACCAAAAATACGAATCGAACGGAGCGGCATACCCATCAATGAAAAATGGCGTTACACAAAATGACAATTACTATTTTCCAATGGCAGGCACCAATTATATGATTGGAGTGAATGTGAAATTGTAGTTTTTAAATATGAGATGCAGGATTATAAATGAAAATCCGGTGTCTCATGCTCCATGAATTTATTAATGACCGCATAATTAATTCGCATTTAATAATTATGAAACCGGCGGCATTGCTACTATTAAGCATCGTTGCGTCGCACTCTTGTACTGAAGTAATTCTATTGGGCAGTAGTAAAGGGTTCAGAGATTATCTGACAGACATCAGAAGAATAGACGACTGACATCTAATATCTGACCTCCTACTGCCCGCTGCCTACTGTCAACCGCCCACTAAAGTTCCTACCGTACAAGTGAGTGACACAACGATGCTTAATAGTAGCACTAATGCCCATCCCCAAAAAAATAATTGTTCCACCCAAAAACATCATTAAATATTTTTACAAAACTTTGATTGTTTTCTACCCTTCTCTTCTTGTTTATTAAGTAATTTGCAGCCATAAAACCAAATACCTACAGGTATCCATTCATACTTGTTCCGGGCAGGCAATACATTTTAGTTTTATCATCCGAAAAATAAAAATCCGGTTATAACACAGTGTAAACGCTTTCTCTTTTCCCGGTAGCTTAAAAAATTATTTCAAGAAATTTTATTTGTATCATAGAGAATTCCGGTAGAAATTTATCATGAAAAAAATCATCCTTCTATTATCAGTTTGCACATTATTGTACAGCGATGTAAATGCATCATCTATTAAAATTGCGGAAGTAAAATGTGAAAGCCAACACAATCCATTAGGCATACAGTCAGAAAAACCTTTACTGTCGTGGGTTTTATCGGCAAGCGAAAGAAACGTAACGCAAACGGCTTACCAGGTACTTGTATCGGATAATCTTTCTCAATTATCAAAAAACAATGGCAACATATGGAACTCGGGTAAAATGATTTCCGATCAATCCATAAATATTCTTTACAGCGGTACAGCTTTAAAACCTGCTACCATTTATTATTGGAAAGTAAGAGTGTGGGACAACAAAGGAAATGTTTCCAAGTGGTCGGAAGCCGCGTCTTTTCAAATGGGATTATTAAAAGACAGCGACTGGGGCTCCGCAAAATGGATCGCGTTACAACAGTTGGATCCGAAAGACCGCATAGTTCCGGGTTTTCAGTTTATTGTAAAAACGCCTCCGGCCTTAGCCACCGGTAAAGAAATACTACCCCAATTCCGAAAATCGTTTACTGTTGAAAAAAAGATTAAAAACGCAACGGCATTCATTAGCGGTTTAGGACATTTTGAAATGAGCGTTAACGGTTCAAAAATAGGTGACCACTTTCTTGATCCGGGTTGGTCAAATTATGACAGCACTTCATTTTACTTAACCTTTGATATAACAAAGCAACTTCAAAAAGGTGAAAATGTTGTGGGAATTCGTTTGGGCAACGGCTTTTTGCACATACCAAGAGATACGCCGCGTTACAAAAAAATTTACGCCACTTTCGCATTGCCAAAAACAATCTGCAAAATTCTTATCACTTACAATGATGGCAGTACAAAAGAAATTAACAGTGGAACAGACTGGAAAGGAACCGCCAGTCCGTTTACTTTCTCAAGTATTTATGGCGGAGAAGAATTTGACGCGACACTGGAAAAAGAAGGCTGGGATAAACCCGGATATGATGACCGAAACTGGCAACAGCCAATAGTAGTACCGCCTACAGGTAAACTGCTGGCGCAGCTCTCCCCTCCTTTAAAAATACACGAAACTTTTAAAACCATACAGATCACACAACCAAAGCCCGGCATATATGTATATGATTTTGGGCAAAACGCGTCAGCCATCATGTCGCTAAAAGTTACAGGACCTAAGGGCGCTAAAGTAATAATGCGCCCCGCAGAATACCTTACCAAAGACGGACTTGCCGACCAAAGAGGAAGCGGCAGACCTAACTGGTACTCATATACGCTTTCAGGAAACGGAGTAGAAAACTGGCAACCCGCATTCTCATACTACGGCTTCAGATACATACAGGTAGAAGGCGCTTTGCCTGAAGGGAAAAACAATCCCGACAGGCTTCCGGTAATCAAAGAACTTTCGTCTCTGCATGTTCGCAATTCTTCAGATTCCGTAGGCGCATTCAATTGTTCCAATGATCTGTTCAACAGAATATACAATTTAATATTATGGTCAGTAAAAAGCAATATGGCAAGTGTGTTAACTGACTGTCCGCATCGCGAAAAACTCGGTTGGCTTGAAGTGCCGCATTTGATGGCTTCTTCCATTGGTTATTGCTACGACATTAGACAAATGTATATGAAAGTGATTGAGGATATGAAAGCGGCGCAATTGCCAAATGGCATGATACCCAATATAGCACCGGAGTTCGTGAATTATGGTGGGGACTTCAGAGATTCTCCTGAATGGGGAAGCGCAGGTATTCAACTACCGTGGTTTATATACAAATGGTATGGAGACAAAAGCATTCTGGCATCCAGTTATGATATGATGGAGAGATACATTAAATACCTGGATTCGAGAACTAAAGACAACCTGCTTTATCACGGGCTTGGCGATTGGTTTGACTTAGGTCCCAAGCATCCGGGCTACAGCCAGCTCACCAGTAAAGGCTTCACGCCTTCCGCAATTTATTATGACAATCTTTTAACAACAGCGCGGGTTTCCGCTTTACTGGGCTATACACAGAAAGAAAAATATTATAATGATATGGCTCAAAAAGTAAAAGAATCGTTTAACAAAAAATTCTTCAACACTGAAAAAGGCTATTACGATCAGGGAAGCCAAACAGCCAACGCGATGGCATTATATCTGGGATTAGCTGCGCCCGAACATAAAGCAAATATGTTGAAACAAATTGTATCTGATATAAGGCAGAGAGGAAACGGAATGACATCCGGCGATGTAGGTTTCAGTTATTTGCTGCGTGTACTGGAAATGGAAAACCAATCGCAGGTAATTTTTGACATGAACAACCAAAAAGAAAAACCCGGTTATGCGTATCAGTTAGAGCAGGGAGCGACAGCGCTCACCGAATCGTGGAACGCGTTAAAATCGGAATCGCATAACCACTGTATGCTGGGGCATTTACTGGAATGGTTTTACAGCGGACTTGGCGGTATAAAAACAAATAGTACTTCCGTGGCATTTAAACATTTTGAAATTAACCCGGCGCTGGCAGGTGATATAAATGAAGTAAACGTAAAATTTAATAGTCCGTCCGGAGAAATAAAATGCCATACTTTAAAATCCGGAAATAAATACATTTATAATGTTGTAGTTCCGGTTAACACTACCGCCGATATTTATTTTAACACCACAAACAAAAACAACATTACTGAAAACGGGCAATCGATTAGTTCAAATCCGACTTTTCAATTTGTAAAAATAGAAAACAACAAATGCGTGTACACAATTGGTTCCGGTAGTTATACGTTTACAGCGGGGGACTAACTTTTACTATAAACCATAAATAAAAGGAATTGCAACAGGGATAAGAAACATAATCCTGTTGCAATTTTTTTTGCTTATAAAGCTCTTGAAAATATTTTTGGTACCGCTTTGCAGCATTTACCAAGTTCGTTGTTATTTTATTTTTGCCTAGGTGAAAAGCTGTGAACTTTTATGGTACAGGCGACAGCTTTTCATGGCATCATCGTTGCGTCGCATTTCGTTCATCAGTTGTATTTCATGGCATCATTGGTATTATAAAAAAGTTTCACAATTAATAATAAGAGCATCATTTAGTGACTGTTGTTTATTGCTGAATAGAATTACTTCAGCACAAGAGTGCGACGCAACGGCTGCTTCATAGTAATTCAAATGCCTGGCTCATAATAAAAGCAGGTATTACATACAGTCTCTTATTAATAAATCAAACAGCTATGAAATCACCCATACTAAAACGGCACTATCATTTTCAAACAAACATTTCTTCCCATATTATAAATTCCCAAGTGTTGGTTTGGTGATTGTGCGTAGTATTCAAAATACTTCAACCGGCTTAAATGCGATTGATACGCTTTGTTGAACAAGTTGTTTACCTGTAATAAGAACTGCAACGTTTGTGTTTTGAAATATTTAATCTCGGTTACTACACCACAATTAAATAATACATAAGATGGAGTTTCCGACTCAGTATGGTTTAAGCCGTAATACCTGTTTTGCGTAGCTGCGAATTCCATTTCAAATTTTGGTGTAACAACAGTAAAGTATTTAGATTCGGGTTTAATGGTTTGCGCAATACTACTTACAACTTTTAAAGGCGGAATAAGCGGCAGATATTCACCATTAATTCCTTTGCCTGTATAATCCGATTTTTTGTTGAAACCATACACAACAGCCAGGCTATTATCAAACCTAAAACCCTTTAACCCTTCAGGATGTAAAGACAGCCAAACTTCACCTCCATAAAGTTGTGCGGCATCCTGCATGTACTGGTATGTTTTGTTTCCCTGCGCGTCAACAATTGGATTGCCATTCGCATTTACAACTAAACTTAGATAAATATAATTCTGAATATTGTTGTTGAATAAACTCACATCAGCAGACAAGCTATTAAGCCTTACACTCGCGCCTACATCTTCCTGCAAAGAAAATTCAGGTTTAAAATTTGTGTTGCCCAGATAAATAATATGAGCACCAGGATCAAGACCATTACTGGCCAGCTCCGTAATATTTGGCGCTCTGTACGCTCTGCCAATATTGGCTTTTATACTTATTTGACTGTTTATTTGAAACGTCAGGCCCAAACTTGCAGAGGCACCCTGAAAAGTTTTATTATTAGCCGCAAATTGTAGTATAGCATTTGCAGTATCAGGCACATCAACATGAGTATTAAAGCCGGTAAGAGAATTTGTTTTTACATAAAAATCATACCACTTCACATTCCTTATATCATAACGAACACCACCACTCAAACTCCATTTATTGTATTTCCATTTTAAATACACATACAGTCCACCATCCTTTAAATTATAATCCGGTATAGGAAAATCAGTAGCATTCATACTTTTATTGTTCTGCAACATGCCGTTTATTCCAATAGCGCCTTCCATGTTCGCGAATTTGGGCGCATTATAACGCAAACCATAGTTTAGCGTATTCAATCGTACATACATTCCGGCTTGTGCCGGCATTGTAGGATGATTAAATTCTTTGCGCCTGTTTTGCTGAGTTGCTAACAAAAAGTCAATATCGCCATTGCCCACCTCGTAATTGCTATGCAAATACATTCTATAATGCTGAATATGCTGCGAAAGAGCCGGGATGCTGTAGGAGTTCAATTCCCGCGAAGACACAGCCGGACGTTTTTCAATGGTATCAAGAATGGTTTCATATACCTGTTTTGTAAACTTCCTTGTAAGCGAATCACGGCTGCCGTCGGGAATTGCCTGCATATTATCATAAAGTGTAAAATTAAAATGAGTAAATCCTTTGTCACTTTTAAAGCCCAAAAGTGCAGATAAATTTTTCTCATTAAAGTTTGAAAGATAAACTCTTCCGTCAACCGGATTGCTATAATTCTTCGCGATACGATAAGAACCACGTAAAGCAAATAGAAAATGCTTATTACTATATCCCAGATCTAAACCGGCTCCAATTAAATTAGAGTTAGCCTGATACTCGCCGGTAAATTTTCTATGCAGTTTTTTATCATCATAATTTGGAATACAGGGGAAAAAACTTACTACTCCAGCCAATGCATCAGATCCATACATCAGGCTGGCAGGCCCTTTAATTACTTCCACCCTGTTAATGTGATAAGCATCTATTTCAATACCATGTTCATCCCCCCATTGCTGCCCTTCCTGGCGAATGCCATCATATAGTGTAAGCACACGATTATAACCCAACCCGCGAATAAAAGGCTTTGAAACATTGGTTCCGGTTTTTACCGCACTTAACCCTGGTACATTTTTCGCCAACACATCAATAAGGTTGCTCCCAGGTGTTTGTTCCATTTGTTTTAATGATACACTTTGAATTGCAACGGGATTTTCCCTAATCAATGTTGCTTTTGTAACACCAGTTACTACCACTTCATTTAATGCTTTAACGCTTACTGCTAAAGAAATATGGAGTTTTAGTACATCATTGCTTCTTAATGAGATCTTCTTTTCAAAATTATTATAACCTGTATAAGAAACGCGAATGGTATAGTTACCCGGATATATGTTTTTGACAGTAAAATTTCCCATACTATCGGCGGTTGCACCCAAACCAGAGTCAGCCAAAATCACACTTGCATATGGAACAGGTTTATTCGCGGATACTACTCTTCCGGATATCATTGCCAATTGAGCTTTGGTTACTGAGGAAAATAAATTAAAAGCAATTAACAATAAGATTACTTTCATTTTTGGTAAGTGTTGTTATACTGACAAAAATATAAAGTTAGGCATACCTAACAAAATAATTTTGAAAAATCTTACTACCTTCGGTACATGTTATCACAAACAGAAGAAAATTACCTTAAAGCATTATTTCACCTGACATCTGAAATTGCCGGAAAAACAGAAGCCGGAACAAATGAACTGGCTGCAACACTTAACGTGAAGCCGGCAACGGTGAACGACATGCTAAAGAAACTGAAAAAGAAAAAGCTGATCGTGTATGAAAAATATGGCAAGATATCTCTTACTGCTTCGGGTAAAAAACAGGCTATTGAAGTAGTTCGCAAGCACAGGCTTTGGGAAACATTTTTGTATGAGAAATTGGAATTTAGCTGGGATGAAGTTCATGAAGTCGCGGAACAATTGGAGCATATCCACTCAGCAAAACTTATAGAACGACTTGAAAAATTTTTAGATTACCCGGAATTCGACCCGCATGGCGATGTAATACCCAACGCTAAAGGCGAACTAAAACAACAAGAACGCAAAACACTTTCACAGGTAGCCGTTGGAAAAACATGTAAACTTGTAGCCGTGAAAGATAATAGCGCTTCTTTTTTGCAGTATGTTGTCCAGGTTGGTTTAGGCTTAAGCAGCAAAATAAAAATTGTTAGTCGTCAAAAATTTGATGGCACTTTGGAAATAGAAGTGAACGGAAAAAAATCTGTTGTAAGTGAAAGGTTTGCAGAAAATATTTTTATTGTATAATGTATTACAACCTTACTACTCCAACACCGGCAACTGGCAAATGGCACACAGATGACACTGATTAGACTGATCCTCACTGATATTTCGTTTATAACATAGGCCCTGCAAAGCTTGTAGCCTTGCAGCAGTATACGGTTGTATTAGCAATAAATTAGCGTTTCATTTTTTTTACAAGACAACTGTTTCTGACTTCTGTCTTCTGACCTCTGACATCTGACTTCTCTACTGCCCACTGTCAACTGCTCACTAAAGTTCCTACCGTACAAGTGAGTGACACAACGATGTTCAATAGTAGCACTACCGCTGATACCACAAAAAAGCAAGCCGTAAAATCTTACGACTTTACGGCTTTGAAAAAATCACATGTACAGAAAAACCTTATAATAATTTAAACTTACAAACCCGGTATTGGCTGAGATGTTGTAGTAGGACCATCTACAACCAGCTTGCCATCATCTGATATTTTCATTTTGTCAATAAACACCATTCGCTGATCGCCGGTGCTATCGGTGCGACCATGATATACACAATACATGTTGCCGTTCTTCAAGCTCAATACCATATTGTGTCCTGTGCCGGTAACGATACCGCCCTGCTCAGTGTTCTTTTGAAGAATAGGATTGTTATCAGCTTTTGTAAATGGGCCAAGCGGATTTTTAGATGTCGCATATCCTACCGCATAATTCTTACCGCCAAAATAATTCGCGGAATACATTATGTAATAAGTATCATTTTTCCTAAACAAATATGATCCTTCCGTCCATCTCCTGTTCACTTCTTTTGATGTAACAGAACGACTCTCCCACTCCGCTTGTTTATCATTCATCTTTTTGGGCGGACAAAGCAACAATACCGGCTTTCCTACTACATCGGAAAAATCCGGTTTCAATTCAACACCATATACCCAACTCTCCTCTATCTCTTTCGCGAAACCTTCTTTCTTAGCCCATTCTGCCACATCGCTGGCAACAGGATTTTTGTAACAGCAACGCGAATAATATAAATAACATTTTCCGGTACTGTCATCAAAATAAACATTCGCGTCTATAACAGGATACCCCGGATCGAACACCGGTTTCTTACTTAGTTCAATAAATGGTCCGGTAGGCTTATCTGCAACGGCAACGCCTATACGAAAATTTTCACCTTCATTAGTGGGATTATGCTTCCAGTTGGCACTGAAGAACATGTAGTATTTTCCGTTTCTTTCATATACTTCCGGAGCCCAAAAACAATCAACTGTCCAAGACTCTTCAGTGGCGCCCTGGTACACCTTACCTTCATCTTTCCAACTCACCATATCACTTGATGAGTAGGCTCTAAAACCGTCTTTTTCTGAGGTGCCGTACATATAAAATTTTCCGTCGCTTGCAGATAGAACAAACGGATCACCAAAAGCAACTTTCAATGGATTACTATACATTGAATCGCTTTGAGATAACTTTTCTGTTCCGCCTTTGGAATCAGAATTTGCATTGTTGCAAGAAGAAAAAATTCCAAACACTAATAAGCAACAAACGCAATTGAAAAATGAAAACAAACGCATGTTTTTAATTATAAGGTTTAAAAAATCTAATTATTATAACTCATCGATAGCAGTAAAAACCCCATCCCGTAGTCAACTGGCTTTACAGCAACTACGCAGTAATACTTAAATCCGAAATAAATTCTTATTATATTTTTCTATTCAAATTTTAATTTCCCGAAGGCCGAGCCATTGGCACCCCGGCTTTTTGAGGCACTCCAAAGTTTGGCGTACCATCCGCATTCCAGGTAAATTTTTGAATCCGCGGAGACCGCTTTCCACTGCAACCTTCATCAGCTTTGTCGGTAGCGTGATACAATATCCAATCTTCTTTTCCATCTGGCGATTTGAAAAAAGAATTATGCCCGGGAGCAAACACATTATTCTCAACCGAAGTAGAAAATACCGGAGTTGATTTTTTACTCCACTGAGACGCATCTAATATTTTTCCTTTACCAGAAAAAGTGAGTAACCCTAACGCATATTTACCAGTCCAGCAACCGCTTGCTGAATAAACTAAAAACAATTTTCCATCTTTATTCTTCAATGCCTGAGGCCCTTCCGTTACTACTACTTTCGCTTTCGACTGATCTTTGGCACCTGGCTCTACTCCGTTCCTTTCCCATACATACTCAGGTTTTGCAAGCAACACCCTGTCCCCTTTTATTGTCCACGGATTTTTCATTTGCGCTATATAAATCCATTGCTCCCGGTTCTCATCACTATCCCAACCGGACCATGCGAAATACATTTTTCTTTTGTATTCAAATACAGTTCCGTCAATTGCCCATTTATCGGACGGGTCCGCTATCTTTCCTTTAAAAACAAATTCACCCTGCATCGGATCTTGCGAAGCGTTTTCCAACACATACATTCTGTGATCCTTGTTGCTTCCGCCATCCGCCGCATAATACACATACCATTTTCCTTTTAGATAATGAATTTCCGGAGCCCATAAGTTTTTTGAATGCATCGTTCCTGCCGGAGGTCTATAGATCACTTTTCTTTCAGCGGTTTTCAAATCGGCAAGATTCTTTGTTTTCCAAAGCTCGATCTTGTCACCACCGGTATGCATGTAATAATAAAATCCATCCTTAAAAATATTCCATGGATCCGGCCCACCGGGCAACAACGGATTGGTAAATGTATTATCGCTTTGAGCAAGCGCATTGCCAATAAAAACAAGGCATAAACAAAGAGATAATATTCTTTTAAGTCTATTCATTTACAGAGTCGTTTAAATAATTATCAAAATCATTTTCGGAATATGCACAGCATTTATTTCTTGTTTTTTATTATGGAACCGGCATTTGTGCTACTATTAAGCATCGTTGTGTCACTCACTTGTACATTTGATTTTCTATTCGGCAATGTTGAAAACAAGAACCAAACAAAATAATAATTAATCATCTTATTATGAAAAATCATCGAATCAACTTTTGCAGCCGCTCTCTTTGTCGCTCCACCTCTTTTTTATATTCCGCCACATTTGCCACATTCATTTTTTCACCCGGATCTTTTAAATGATCATACAACTCTACTGCAAGTTCGGTTCCATCATTTCTTTGCCATAACGTAAAACGATATCGCTTTGTTCGTAATGAATACCCCATAATATCCTTTCCTCGCGGGTGCTGACTCAACGCGTATCCTTTTCCTTTACTGCCGGGCTTTTTCAAAAACGGCGAAAGACTTTTCCCCTGCAAGTGAGATGGCAACCCCAATCCGGCTTCTTCGCAAATAGTTGGATACACATCTACAAACTCAACTAATCCTTCTGCCGATTTACCTTTTGCTTTAGTACGTGGCGATGAAACAATAAGCGGAGCCCGTGTATCCACTTCCATATTGCTATGCTTGCTCCAACTAGCATATTCGCCAAGTTTCCAGCCATGATCGCCAAGTAAAACCACAACAGTGTTTTTTTCCAGATCAAGCCGCTTCAATTCTTCCAGTATCATTTCTACCTGCGCATCCATATAGCTTACACAGGCAAGATAACCATGAATCAACTGCCGACTCAGTTCCGGCGATAGTTTTCCTTTTTTGGGAATACCGTTATATGCCCGCAACTCGCCAAAATCTTGAAGCGTATATCTATTACTGTTAGTTATCCTATTGGTGTCAGGCAAAACAATTTTATCGCGGTCATACTTATCCCAATATTTTTTAGGAGCTGTAAATGGCAGGTGTGGCTTATGAAAACCGGCTGCGATAAAAAACGGTTCGTTCTTACGCTTTCTTAATTCTTCTATCACTCTTGCGGCTATTTGTCCATCCTGGTACGCGGTATCCGGCACATCCATCATTTCCACAGCAGGTCCGCGTCCATTGCTTCTTTTCGCTATGGCAATATTAGGCTCGGATATATAGCCCCTGCCCCAGTTTCCGGGCGGATTCCATACCGGTATAGTCCAGGAAGCTGAATCTTCAAGACCAATAGGATCAAAACCAAAATCCTGGTGAAATATTTTTCCGAAACCCACTGTATAATAACCATTGTTTTTAAAGTGTTGTGGCAAAGTCACTACGTCAGGAACCGTATTTCTGAAATGTGTAACAAGGTCATACACTTTTGTAGCATCAGGTCTCAAACCGGTCAACAAACTAGTTCGGGAAGGAGAACATAGGGCCTGTTGACAATAAGCGTTTGAAAACGAAACACCTTGCGCGGCCAGTTTGTCTATACCCGGCGACTGAACTTTCGTATCTCCATAACAGCCGAGTTCAGGCCGCAGATCATCAACAATAATGAACAACACATTATAATTTTGCCGGCTACCGGATGATTGCGCGACAACCATCATTGTGCAGCATGCAAGGCAAATTGTGAATATGGACTTAACCCACATGTTCATTATTGTTATTTAAAAAATTGATGACGTTTATTTGTTTACTTCACTCATTTCCTTATATCTCTTCAAAGCTTCAACGTAATAATAATCAGCATATGTTAATGGAACATCTACCTCGCCATTTCCTGCCAGGTTACCTACACTATGTTCAAGTAAATAGCCGCCATTAGCTTTGGGTTTTGCGAAGTACGCGGGTGAAGACAATGATTTAATCATTGTTTCCGCGGCTTTAAAATACACTTTTCCTTTTTCCGCGTTTGTATAATTGCATAGTTCCAATAACGCCGATGCCATTACCGCTCCGGCAGAAGCATCGCGCAAAGCGTTAGGAATATCAGGAGCGTTAAAATCCCAATAAGGAATTTTATCTTTTGGAAGATTTGGATGGTTAAGTATATAATCCGCGATATGTTCCGCTTGTTCTAAATATTTTTTATCCTTTGTTTCACGATATGTTACTGTATAGCCATATAAGCCCCAGGCCTGACCACGTGCCCATGCTGAGGTATCTCTAAAACCCTGAACTGTTTTCTTAAGATTAATTCCACCAGTCGAAGGGTTGTAATTTACCAGGTGAAATGAACTATAATCAGGTCTGAAATGATTTTTCATTGTAGTATTGGCATGTGTTACCGCTATATCATAATAAGAACGATCGCCGGTAACTTTCGAAGCCCAAAACAGCAATTCCAGGTTCATCATGTTATCAATGATCACCAGGCATTCTTCATTAGGTTTTCTTGATTCCCAACTCCTGATGCAGCCCACAGAAGGAACGAAACGACTAGCCAGCGATTTAGCGCTGTTGATCATTATTTCCTTATACTCCGGTTTTGGATCCATGCGATACGCGTTGCCAAAACTGCAATACATCATAAAACCCAGATCATGAGTTGTTTTATTGAATTGCTCTTTAGCAAGCGGTTTCATTATTCTTACCGCTTCATTATAAGTCTCCTGGTCTTTGGTTTGCTCATAAATGTATAGCAAAGTGCCGGGATAAAATCCACTACACCACCAATCCGAATTACTGTTATCCCATTTTAAAGTGCGGGCATAGTATGTTTTGGGAAACTTATTTTGTCCCAAATTTTTACTCAAAAATTTATACTGTTCACCGGAAGCTTCAAATAAGGAGGGTATTTTTTTTACTAAAGAACTATTCGTTTTAAAATGGTGTACATTTTGTGCGCTGGCTCCTGTCATGCCAACAAAAAACAACACTGCAATACTCAACAATTTACCTTTCATCAGTAATATTTTTTCAGTTTTTTATTTGAAAACAATCAATGCCAACTCCGGAATCAAATTATAAATACCGGTAGCTGTAATTTATTAATCGCGAATCGCATGATCAGCAGGCATATCCTGCCCCGTCCATATTTTCTTTTGTGTCCAGTCCGCATTAGGATCACTCCAAAAAGGATCACTCTCAGGTAAGCCCAGCACTAAGAAAGCAAATGAACATAGATAAAGACTTCCTGTAGAAATATAGTTTTCTCCAATACCGGGCTGACTACCGTATATGCCTATACGCAACCATCCGTTTTCATCAAAAGTACCCGGCGCTTCAATTTGGCGCTTGATCATGGTGTACAAAGCGCAACGCACTTGCGCGGGTTTCACATCTGCAGGCAATTGGCTCAACAACGCGATTTGCGACAGCGTTTGAAATGCACCAAATCGATAAGCCAGCGAACGTCCCATTGGCGGGTATGTACCATCCATCGCTATCATGCGTTCCTGAACTTCTGCATAACGTTTAGCGCGGTTCATTACAAGCTGATTAATACGATCATCTTTATAACCCGCATCTGTCAAAGCCCTCGTAACATCTACCAACATGGGTTGTATTACAAAGCTGTTATAATAATCCCAGTGAAACGCGGCGCCATCACCATAAGCGCCATCACCTTTGTACCAGTTCATATGCATTCTGATAGCATAATCCATGCGCATACGATCACCGGATTTATCGAATTTCAGCAACGCGGCTTCCACAGTGGCGCTGAACATAAGCCAATTACTTTGAGAAGGTAATATTACCCTGCTGGATTTCAGCTCACGAATTACATTCGCTTTTGTCGCATCATCCAGTCGCCCCCACAGTTGATTGGGAGAACGCAAAAATGCCTGAGCTAAAAACGCGGCATCTACAAGCGGTTGACCACCTTTATTGAAATTCATATAGTCGGGAGATTGCGGATCGGTAGCATGTTTAATACCGGCCACCGCAAGATTGATGTACTTTTCACGAAGTTGCCCTTCGGGTGTAGCATCAGGGCCCAGCTCCAACCAGGGAGCCATGCCGCAAAGCAAGCGCCCAAGCGCTTCCAGGTAAGTAAAGCGGTCTCTGTCCTTTTGTCCCGCTTTGGCTTCCACCGGCATTGTTTTTCTAAGCTCACCTTTGCTTAACGCCTGCAATACAGGATCTGCAATTTTCACTAACGTTTGCACATAATATTCACGTTGTTGCAAACCGTTTACTTCCTTCTGCACAGTAGCAGAAGCTTTCGCATTTTTTTTACTGCTTTTTTGCGCCACTATAGCACATACCGGAAACATACATAATACCAGTAAAAACAGCTTAACCTTTTTTACAATCATCGCGTTCTCTTCTTTTAGTTTTCCTGAATTTGAAATACAAATTTTAAACTCAAATCTTGCAGTAAAGCAATTAATATGTTCAATACATATTCAACCGTTGAACGGAGCGTCGCAACAAATGCGCAATCAGGGCTCCACAGCCGGTTTCCAAAATAAATTCCATAAAAATTCCAACTGCAAAATTTGAGCTAAATGATCATACACATATTATCTAACAACCTAATTATTCTGTATTTTCTTATTATGAGACCGGCGGTAGTGCTACTATTAAACATCGTTGTGTCACTCACTTCGGCATTTGTGCCGGCTTCAACAAATTAAAAAACAAGAACTAAAACAGGAAACGAACAATATGGATCATTTATTTATGCGGCAGTCATAGTACACTTCTACTTAATTTCAACATTATCAAATGTGAAATTGTGGGCCGGATTATCATTATATTGATTCAAATGCGGCGAAAAAGTTTTCACATCCAGTGTTTTCTTTTTCTTGTTGTATTCCACGATTCTCAGGTATCCGTTCCCGCCTTTTTTGGAACCAATAACACCTCCCTGAAAATTGGCCAGCATTTGATATACTTTATTGCCATTATCGCCAACTGACACTAGTGTTCCCACACCGGTATTCAATACATGTCCACAAAAAACCATTAATATATTGGCGTGTTTCGAAACAAATTTTTCCCAGATCTGCCTTCCGTTATTTACCGCGGAATCGCCGGTATTCTTACCAATTCCGTATACTTGTGGCTGCCATTTATCATTATCATCCATCCACGTACTATCACTATAAAGATATGCGTGCGTGTTAACGATAATGGTTCTGTCGGTATACTGGGCGGCTAACTTATTAGCCCAGTCTAAAACAGCATTACGCGGGCCAAATTCTAAAGTTATGATCATCCACTTTATACCACCGCTTTCAAACAAGTGATACATGTTATCCATTTTACCCGTTTCAAAAGCGCCACCGAATGATGGTTGCTTTTGAAATTTTTCCAGCGGAAAATACTTGTTTGCCATTTTGGTAACACGTGCATCAGAAGCCTTACGAGGACCGGAACCAATATCATGATTGCCTAACGAAATCGTATAAGGAAGTTTTCGATCAAGCTTACTCATTATTTTTTGCGCGGCCCACCATTCCGAACCCGAATTATTCTGAGTCATATCCCCGACATGAATAAGATAGTTGAACTGCTTGCTGTTAGCAGCTACCCAGTCTATCTGCTCTTCATACATTTCAGGAAAAGACTCAATGTAATTTTGAGGATCGGGTATAACTACAAACCGTGTAGTCTGCGCAAAAGCAGAACCTGTTAATAAAAGCAAGGCGGTTATTAATGAGAAAACTCTGTTCATGATATTATAGTTTAGAATTTGGTATTACCAACCTGGTGCCTGCGTTAATTTTGGTGAGTTGGCCAGTTCGTCCCTCTCAATAGGCAGAAAATACATTTCAGGCCTGAATACGCGTCTGCGTGCTTCATTTGTTATATTTACTTCCTGGTAAGTATAATTTGATCCGGTTGTTCCCACTCGTAAAATTTTCATTGCTTTATTAAATCCGTTCAACGAATCCATTGCAATCATCCAGCGTCTGAGATCATAAAAACGGCTATCTTCAAAGGCCAGTTCAATTCTGCGTTCATTCCTCACTACTTCTCTCATTTCTTCTTTTGACATACCATTTTTTAATCCATACATGTTATCGCTTCCCGCTTCAATGCCTGCACGTTTGCGCAATGCTTTCAGCATATTATATGCCTCATTTATATCGCCTGCTTCATTGCTCGCTTCCGCATTGATCAGTAATATTTCGGCATATCTGAGTAAAGGACAAGAACGCTCAACTTTTGCCTGGTTACCACCCATATTTGATGTTTCCTGTTTACACATTTTTCTGCAATAGTAGCCTGTTACGGTAGCCACAGAAAGAAACGTAGTATCCAAATTATCGTTGGTTTGTCCGGTACCCAAATAAGTATAAACTGGAGACAGGGAAGGAGTAGAACCAGCCCATAATGACCCATTATACATAACAGTGTAGCCCATACGCGGATCCCTGTTTACATACGGATTTTGAGGATTATAACCGGAAGTAGGATCGGAGATTGCTTTTCCGTTTTTCATGGGGAAACAGTTCACCAGATTCTGTGTGGGAAAACCATACCATCCACCACTACGACTTGGGGGATTCCAATAGTTTTCAAATTCATAATTTGATGTTTGCGGAATAAAGAACACTTGTTCTTTTGTTAACCTGTTTAAGAACAGATCATAAAATCCTTTACCGCCTGATGTACCTTCAGCATCTTCCAATTCATAATGACCAGAGTTGATCACTGCTCTAGCAGCTTCGGCAGCACGCTGCCAACGGTTTTGATCATACGAAGAATATGCAATCGAATTGATCCTTTCATCTATATTGTCCTGAATTCTAAATTGAGATTTTATGTTTTGCAAACCACCATTAAACAAGGGACTTGCGGCAAAAAGGAGTACGCGTGATTTAAGACCCAAACATGCATTTTTTGTAACACGTCCAAAATCCTTTGCTTCATGCTCTACCGGCAATAATGATGCGGCTTCATCCAGTTCATTAACCAGGTAGTCAACACATTCGCCATAAGGAGTTCGGGGAAAATTTATGTCAGATTCGGCATCAAAAACCACATCGCCTAATATTGGCATAGCACCAAAAGTATTTAACAAGTGAGAATAATACCAAGCTCTCAAAAACTTTGTTTCTCCTTTTATTTTTTGCTTCAAAGGTTCGGACAGTGGCAATGTCGGCACATGGCTCAACATAAGATTGGCTCTCCTGATATTAGCCCAGGGAATATTCCACATACGCATGATATGTGAGTGGAAATTTGATGAAGACAAAAGTCCGGAAAGGATTTGGGCTACCGGTTGTTGAGTGCCATACAGCCTACATTCTTCATCATCCGTGGTTTGATTTTTGTTGGTCTGATCATTATAATCACGTTTTTTGAATGAGAACCTGGCATCAGCATACATTCCATTAAGAAACTCAAATATTTTGGTACTGTCACTAAATATCTGTGCTTCATCGATCTTTGACAAATCTTTAGACTTATCCAGGAAGTCGCCTTTTTTGCAGGAAAGCATAAATACAAATAATCCGGCAAAGCAAACTATAATATATTTTTTCATAATCATTGTATTAAGTTTTCTAAAAACCCACCCAGTTTTTGTTGACTATTAAAATCCGACAGATAAACCTACATTAAAAGTGCGTTGAGGCGGATAAACAGCCTTATCGCCACCGGATGCAGCTTCAGGATCAAACTGATAAAGCTTGGTTAACTTAGACCACGTTAACAAATTGTACCCTGTAGCATACAATCTTGCATCCTGAAATTTTAACACTTTGAACCAGTTCTTTGGAAGCGAATAGCCTATTTCCATACTCTTCAACCTTATGTAGTCGCCAGGTATCATCCAGAAAGTAGATTGATAGTTACTTACATCTGAAGTGTTGGACACAGATAAACGCGGATATTTCGCATTATCACCCAGTTCCGGTGTCCAGGCCTCCCTGTGTATTGGCTGCATATTAGATAAGAATGCCTGGATAGCACCTTGTCTCGCTCTGAAACTGAAGTCAGATGCACCTTGGAAAAGCATACTAAAATTAAACTTCTTGTAAGTAAACCCAAGTGATAATCCATAGGTTGTGGTTGGATAATTAGGTGATGAAAAGTACCCCTGATCAAGATCATTTATTACTCCATCCCCATTATAATCAAGATATTTAAGATCCCCAGGCGCCAAACTAGTACCACCAGTTGGTTTTGCCACATCAGGATCGGAGAGATCTTTTTCAGTATAAAAGCCTATAAATTTATACACTAATATCTGTCCCATGCTATTGCCTGTAGATTGCTGCCATGGAGCATCGGCATACACTGGTTCTTCCCGCTCCAATATCGTATTTTTTACATAGTTATAATTTCCTGTAACAAAATAATTGAAGTGCTTACCGATTTTATTTTTATATGACAATTCTACTTCGTAACCGCTATTCTTCACTATTCCTATGTTCGCACTAGGTGCTTTCACGCCTGCTATCGCTGAAATTGTTTCCCTGTCAATAATAATATCATATCGCCTATGATTAAAGTAATCAAAACTAAATGACAGCTTATTTTGGAATAATCCGATTTCAGTACCCACATTAATTTTTCTTTCTTTTTCCCAGGAAACATCATCATTGCCCAACGCACTTTCTTTTAGGAAATCCAATACAGATGTGGAACCTGAAGTACCAAACCAAATACCTGGATAATAAGCAGAATTTCCTCTCTCATTACCTGATGCATAAGCAAAAATATGTTCATAGGCTGTTGCTTTACCCGGCCCTATATTATCGCTACCAACAATTCCATATGATCCTTTAATTTTCCATCGGCTAAGCCAATGAATATCCTTCATAAATTCTTCTTCTGTAATGTTCCATCCAATAGATCCCGCAGGGAAGAAACCATATTTCTTTTTAGCAGCAAACACATCTGATCCGTTGTAAGCCCCATTAAATTCAATCAAATATTTTTGCTTATAATCATAACCAAAACGAGCTGCATATCCGCGTGTGTTGGATGGTATATAATTCCGGGTTAGGTCATCGGCATTTGAAGAGTACCATTTTACAAGCGATTGTTTGTTAGCCAATATCATTCCAAATACATGATGACTGCCGAAGCGGTTATCATAATTCAAAAAACCCTGTAAATTAAGTGTTCTAAGAGGATGCCCATCATCATAACCTAATGTTGGCACCACTATTCTATACACATTATCGTTCCATTGCTTGTAAGTTCCGGTTGTGTAATCATATGAATATGAAGGAAAAGAAGAAGGTTCATTATTATCCGGCACTTTCATATTACGGTTGAAGGATTGTAATGACGAATATGAAGCCACTGCTTTTAAAGATAACCCTTTAGTAATGAAATCAAGTTTTTGCACACCATTAAAAGAGAAGTACATATTATTTTCAAAATTCCTGTTATAGCCATTATACGTGAGTCGTCCAACCACATTATTTTCTGTTCCCAAACTGGGGCTTATAGTAGCATGACTGAAAGAGCCGTCAGGATTATATACATTGTATGCAAATGGCGAAAGTGTCCTGAAATTAATATAATCTTGGAATATGTCAGTGTGTGCATTTGGCTGGTTCTTTTCTCCCACATTACCATAGAGGTCCAGTCTTACATCCAGCGTTTTAGTTATTTTTATATCAAGATTAGAGCGATAATTATAACGCTTGTAGTAGAAATCACTTCTTAAATCCCTCTCCTTTCCAAAGTCCTTCAGCATTCCATTTTGCCACAAAAACCCACCTGAGATAAAATACTTCACCCGGTCAGAGCCGCCACTAATGTCTATATTACTTTTTGATGTAGAACTAAAATTCCTAAACAACGTTTTTCTCCAATCAACATTCGGGTGCCCCCAGGGATCTTTACCATTTTGAAATAATTCCAAATCTTCTTCGGAAAAATAAGGTACAAACGGATCGCCGGGATTAGGATTTGCATTATAATCATTCAACAGACCTTTATTGTACATTACCGCAGATTCATAAGCATCCAATACTTCAGGAAAAATAGTTGGTTGTGATAAGCCAAAATCACTTCTTACAGTAATTTTCGGTTTACCAACTTTACCTCTTTTTGTGGTCACTAATACTACACCGTTCGCGCCTTTAATACCAAATATGGCAGTAGTGGAGGCGTCTTTCAAAATACTAATGGTTTCTATTTCATTCGCGTCTAAACGTGAAAATTGAGCATAAGAATATTCAATATCATCTACTAAAATCAATGGATTATTATCCCCTTTCAAAGAACTTTGACCGCGAATAAAAAATGCAGCACCATCTTCGCCCGGAACACCGGAACGTTGTTGAGAGCTAAAGCCGGGCACCACGCCTGTTAACGCGTTTTGCAAGCTGGCGGTTGGTATGCGCTGTATAGCATCCGCTTTAATGGAATTAACAGCACCTGTGTTGGTAACTCTTTTTTGTTTGCCATAACCCACTACTACCACATCTTCCAATTCCGCGGCAGCTTTGTCAACAGCCAATACTATATTAAGATCTTTTCTTCCCGCTACTGACAGTTCCTGTGTTACATGCCCGGTAGCCGATACGATAATTACATTTGATGTCCCTCTTAATGTCAATTCGAAATAGCCGGTTTCGTCTGCCGACGTACCATTTGCAGGCATTCCTTTTTCTACGATAGAAGCGCCTGCCAACGGCGATTTATCATCTTTTACCCATCCTTTTACAAGCTGTGCGTAGGAAGCCTGTAAAGAAAAAACGCAGATCAGGGTATATATTAAATGTTTCATGAGCATTATTTTTTGTTCATTGTTGATTGCGGGTTGCAATCATTCTTGTTAAAAGGATTTCAAACAACAATTATTTTAATGAGTCCATTATTTATTGCCTGTTATTCATTGCCGAATAGAATTACTTCAGTACAAGAGTGCGACGCAACGGTGTTCCATAGTAATTCAAATGTTGGGCTCATAATAAAACAGGTCTTAAATAGGGTTTTCATAAATAACTTTTAAAAAACAACTATTCAATTTTTACCATCCTTCGTTTTGAACCATACTTCTGTTCTTGCTTATTTCACTGTATGGTATCGGCATCCTGTATAAACGGTTTGCGAATTTTATATTGATCACTTCTTCAGTTTCATATCTTAAAGAACCGTCCTCTTTTTTGGTTATTCTTATTCCGTGAAGTGCTTTATTAAGCGTGGACTCTGCAAGTTTCCAACGACGCAAATCCCAAAAACGATGTTCTTCAAATGAGAGTTCCGATCTGCGCTCGTTTTGTATAAGCGTTCTCATTTCATCTTGCGTTATTCCCGTTTTCATACCATAACGACTTCCGGTACCCGCTTGTATTTTAGCACGGCTTCTCAGTTTCTTTATTTCAGTTACAGCAGCTTCCGTTTGCCCTGTTTCGTTTAACGCTTCCGCATAATTCAAAATAGCTTCACCCAACCTGAAAATGATAAAATTGTGATTTTGCGTAGTGTATGTAGCGTTATTACCTGTTGGATTATCAAAGTAGCCCATAAATTTGCGCAGATAGTACCCGGTTTGTGTTTGTACCGCCGTACCACCCGGCCTGTCTTTTCCGCCGTTATATGTTTCCACCCTTCCTGTTGTTGGCATCCATTTTCGGCCATTGTATAAAACTGTCCAGCTAAGGCGTGGGTCACGCTTTGCATAAGGATTCGATGCAACATATACTGTGCCGTTTTCAGAAATAGCACGACCTGTCGTATCAGTATAAGAATCTACAAGATCCTGTGTAGGACTTGTATAACCTCTGCTGATCACTGTTGATGACGCGAAACCAATTGGCCCGTGGTTCTCTTCCAGGCTGGCTGTTTTCGCCCTTAAATTAACAAGAAATATTTCTTTAGAGTTTATAGTTGTAAATACATCGCGGTACTCTCCTTGTAGTGTTAATCCTTTTTGACTGGCATAAGTGATCAGTTCCGCGGCAGCTTTCGCGGCGCTATCCCAGCGTGATTGTTGGAAGTCCGGATAACTATTCAGTTTCCTGATATTCGCATCCTGCTCTATACCACCACCATTAAACAAGGGGCTTGCAGCATATAATAAAACCCTGCTCTTAAGCGCAAGCGCGGCGGCTTTACTAACTTTTCCCCAATTCTCCGCATCAACAGGATCTGTACGTAATGAATCCTTTACTGCGTCACACTCACTTACTATATATTTAACACATTCTTCATAAGTATTCCGTGGCAATTCCAAATTGTCGCTTAAGCTGTAGATATTATCGCCAACAAGAGGAATGCCACCATAACGCTTCAACAGTTCCCAATAACACATGGCTCTTATAAACCGGCCTTCCGCTTTCCAATACTGTTTTGTGAATTCATAAGTAGGATCTTCTTTATCACCAACCACAGTTCTGAAGCTGACCTTATGAATGTTCTTCAGCATTACATTCACTGCCCTGATGCCATCATAACCCTTTGCGAAAAAAGCGTCAGGGTAATTTTGTGCATTCAGGTTACCATTTGTATAATATGAAATGGTTGAACTTTTTCTTGATGGAATTGCGTCATCTGTGGCCGCATCCAAAAAATCGCCACCTATGCGGTCAAAACCTTCAGGCAAATAATTATAAAGATTGTTTACATACTGTGTGGCATATATGGCAAGACTGTCTGAACTATCCCAGACATCTTTATCAGTTAGCGCATTAGCCCTTCTATCCTCTACATCTTTCTTACATGAAACAAACAGCACGCCTGCCACAAACGAGATACTTAGTAAATATGATATTCTTTTATGCATAGCAATACGTTTATAGTTTTATAGTTAAGCCGCCACTAAATGTTTTTTGGATTGGATATGAATAACCATACACCTCCGGATCTACACCATCATACGCTGAGATGGTAATTAAATTCGTGGCATTTACAAACAGGCGGAATGATTCAAGTTTAATTTTCTTTACCCATGGTGAGGTGAACGTATAGCCCAACTCCATAAATTTCAAACGTCCGTAACTTCCGTCTTTATACCAGTAAGATGAGTTTGAAAGATGGTTATTTACATTTGTACCCACTGTCAACCGTGGATAAGAAGCGTTTATGTTATTGGGAGTCCATCTATCCAAATGATGTTCAAATGCCTGCCCGAATCCCCTGTTCTGGAATTCCCACTGTGTTGCATTTGCTAAAGTAACATCCCTGTTAATGGCGCCCTGTATCAAAGCGTTAAAATCAAATCCTTTGTAAGACGCGCCAAGCGTAGTTCCAAAGAACATCAAAGGTTTTGTATTACCGATTGGCGATTCGTCATAAACAGTAATTTTACCATCACCATCCAAATCTTTATACATGATGTCGCCTAATTGCGGCGTGTATCCATCAATGCAGGCTACACCCGGTTTTGAGAAATCTGCATTGGTTCTATATAAACCAAGCGCGGTGTAGCCAAAAGCCTGTCCCACGGGACGGCCTGTTCTTTTCATCCACTCGTATGCCTGGTCTACTTCATCTATAAATACCTGCTTTGTTTTAGCCACATTAAAATTGGCAGAAACATAATATTCAAATGTTGAAGGCAACCTGTCATTCCACGACACCATCATATTCATACCGGAGTGTTTGCTTTTACCAAGGTTTTCAGATGGATAACTGCTTCCGATTATTGCAATGCTTTTGCCACGTGCTCTTATCAGATCGTAATAATTGTTGTTATAATATTCAATTGAGAATGCCAACCTGTCTTTTAATACCGCACCTTCCAAACCGATATTCAGTTTGTTCGATTTTTCATAATCAAGATCCGGGTTCACAAGTCCTGATTCTCCCACCGCATAATTGCTGTTTGGCGTGGTACCAAAATAAACACTTGTAGCACTTGCATAGTATTGTGTGAAAGTATAGTAACCATTCGCGCTTCTTCCTGTTTTACCAAATGAACCATACAGTTTTAAGCGATTTAGCCATGAAATATCCTTCATAAAATTTTCCTTATGAATATTCCATCCCAATCCTACAGCAGGGAAAAATCTCATACGGAAACCTTCAGGGTAACGGTTGAATCCGTTATAACCAAAAACAGCTTCCGCAATATATTTTTCATCAAAATTGTAAGCGACCCTTCCGGATATTCCTTTAAAAATTAATGGCAGATCTGAGTTTATTCTTGAATTGGTTTGACTGTATAACACCAACGCGTCTATACCATGCTGACCAAACTTCCTGTTATACCCCAGATCTACTTCCGCATAACTTTGAATCCATTGGTCATCTACCGCATCGGTATTATTTTGTTTACCATCGCTGTTAAATCTGCGATAAGATGTATCGGTACCTGAAGTAGCCATTTGATAAACCGCAAAAGTTTTGTTACGGTTTATTGTTTGCAGAAACGAACCACTAAATGAAGCCATACCTTTTACCCACAACCCTTTTGTAATTTCATCAAGGCTTCTTTTCAGGTAAAGATCAGCCAGCAAATTTCTTTCATACCCGCGTTGATAGCCGGATCTGTTGATCTGACCGTAAGTATTGTCTTTATACTCCAATACGCCACCCAACGAATCGTTAGGATTGAAAATAGGATACGCATTATTCGGAGTATTGTAAATACTGTTCCTGATTGTATTAGTAGTGGCTCCTGGTTGTGTAGATTCAATAATTCGTCCAAGCAGATTTATTCCCACACTTGTTTTTGCATCAAGATTAACGTTCACATTGGAACGGATCATGTAACTGTTAAAGTCATTATTTGTTTTGTAAGAGTTATCATCTTCATTGGTTTTGAAAATACCACCCTGGTGCAGATACTCACCCACTACAAAATATGTGGCCACACGATTGCCGCCGCTTATGTTCAAATTAACTTTATCGAGGCGGGTAGTGTTTTTATACGCCTCACTCACCCAGTCAATATCAGGATGCCCATAAGGATCAGTATGATTTTTGTACGCAGCCAGATCAGCATCTGTATACGCAGGAGCAAAGCCGTCGTTGTCAAGCGCTTCGTTATATAATGTAGCATAATCGAACGCATTCAGCCCCTTTAAAAATTTCATTGGTTTTTGAATGCTGCTTTGTACAGTAGCACTGATCTTTTGTTTACCGGGTTCTCCTTTTCTTGTTGTGATCAGCATTACGCCATTTGACGCTTGCGGGCCGTACATCGCAGTGGCCAAGGCGTCGCGCAAAACAGAAACAGACTCTATTTCATCAAAATCGAAAATGGAAATATTCTGTGGAACTCCGTCAATTACAATAAGCGGACTTTGTCCTCTTAATGAAAGCGAATATGCACTCTCGTTTACCGTTCCACTGTTGGAGCTGGACTGAGTTACAAACAAACCCGGCAACCTGCCTGCCAGCGCACTCTTTAACTGATTGCCCGGCATTGTTCTAAACGCCTCGCCTGAAATAGTAGCAACAGAAGCCACATTCAGTTTTGAGGGCACTTGAATGTTGAACAATAATGGAGTTAAGGAATCTTTCAATAACACTGCAGGGATGGGAGCAGGAGTTTGCAGTTTTTGATTAACAGCAGTTTTTCTTACAAGTTGATGTGTTGTGTCTCTTTCTATATTGCTAATGAATCTTCTGCCCGTGTAAGGCCGCTCTTTTGAATAAGTCTCTTGCGCTGCTATTCCCAATAAAGCAATTAATAATGGAAATACTTTGGTACAAGACAATCGCATGCTTATTAATTTTAGTTAATAATAAATGGTTATATACTGAAGGAATATGGTGCAATTATTGCATAATCCCCCCTGTTATTAAAATTTGCAGAAACATTACTTCTGAAAACACAGAAGTAATTCCTACATAAGTATTGTATTTGATTAGGACGTGAAGCTTTCCAAAGTTTTTTTCAGAAACACCTAAAACAACTTCACAAATGGTATAACGGTCTTCAAAAAAGAATGAGCTCCCAACAACAGTTACTATCAGATTGTAAAATTTGGACAAATATTTATTTTTATCATGCCCGTTTGTATCAATTATTCATCAAAACGTCTCATTTTTAAGGTTAAAAGTCAAAATAATTAAACCGGCAACAATTTTCCGGGTATTATTCAACTGGCATCCATTACCTTTTACATTCCCATATTTTGCATGTCTTTTAATTCTGTTCAACCGTAGTTACAAAACCAAAAGGAGAGAACTGAAGTTTTTACAAAAAAAATTAGCTTGCACCTAAATTGATTTTGCATAGGCCTACGGCAAATTGCAAGTGATATTTTTGTATACCGGCTGCAGTATTTCATGGCATCATCGTTGTGTCACTCACTTGTACGGCAGTAATGCTATTCGGCAGGTGGGCAGTAAGCAGTGGGCAGTAAACAGTAGGCAGTAGGCAGTGGGCGGTAGGAAGTCAGAAATCAGATGGTGATTACAACAGGTTGTTCACTATTAAGCGATGTCCTACATCTTTGAGGTGTAGGACATTTTGTGACCTTTATTGATTTTTTCAGCTTCAAAAGTTCTCTGATCTCTGACTTCCTACTGCCCACAGCCTACTGTTAACTGCCCGCTGAATAGCATTACTACCGCACAAGTGAGTGACACAACAGAAGCTCAATAGTAGCAATACTGTTGGTCCCAAAAAAAACAATACAGACTTTTATACAGTTTGAAATATAATTGTTCAACCCTATATGCGAGGAGAAGTGATGAACCACAAAATTTTTACATTTTTTCGCGCTGTGCGAAAATGAATAGAGTTAATGGAGATCCTAAAATGAAAAAAAGATTCTTTATATGTTTTATTTTTGTCGCCTGTCTTCTTTTCGCAGGGAAAGCCCAACCTTATTACTTCAGGCATTACCAGGTAGAAAACGGTTTATCAAATAATACCGTTTTTTGTTGCGTGCAGGATAGCATGGGATTTATCTGGATGGGTACAAAAGACGGATTAAACAGGTTTGACGGATATGTGTTTAAAACTTTCAGAAATGACCCTGACGATTCTTCATCAATAGGCGACAATTTTATCAGAAGCCTGCACATTGACGCTGAAAACAATTTATATGTAGGCACGCGAAATGGTTTATATAAATACAATTTTTCTTTGGAAAATTTCTCTTTGCTTTATCAAACTATTAGTGAAGTTAGAGACATTAATACCGACAACAACGGTAACATCTGGATTGTGGCCGGACAAACACTGATCCGTTACAACAAGAAAAGCAATACCTCTTATACTTTTGATCCGAAGGAATATTTTGCTGCCACTTCTATATGTATTGATTCTGAACAAAACGTGTGGGTTTCCACTTCACTGGGATTTTTGATGCAGTATGATGCGGCCTTCAATAAATTCAAGCAATACCAGGTTTTCGGCAAATCACAAAACCTGCTATCAAGATGGATTGAAAAAATATATGCCACTAATCAGCAATCCATTTTAATAGGGACTTCAAACTATGGAGTGAAGATCTTTAATCTGAAAGATCATTCTTACAAAGATGTGTTGACTTATAATCCTGATAAAACAGAAGTTTTCGCACGTGATTTTATTGTTAGCTCCGATTCGGAATTTTGGATGGCAACCGAATCAGGAATTTTTATTTACAACATCAATACGGGAAAAATTACCAACCTGCAAAAACAGAATATCAATCCATATTCACTTTCAGATAATGCCGTGTACACTTTATGTAAAGACAAAGAAGGCGGCATTTGGGCGGGAACATATTTTGGTGGTATCAACTATTTTCCCAAACAATATAATTCTTTTGAAAAATATTTTCCGGAGAATACCAATACATCTTTAAGCGGAAACGTGGTTCGTGAAATTTGTGAAGACAGATACGGAAACCTGTGGATAGGTACGGAAGACGCGGGTTTAAACAAGTTCAACAAACAAACCCGACAGTTTACTCATTACAAACCCTCCGGATCGAGCTTTGGAATATCTTACTCGAACATTCACGGACTGCTTGCTAAAAACAACGAATTGTGGGTAGGCACATTTGAGCACGGCCTGGATATTATGGATATTAAATCGGGAAAAGTAATAAACCATTTTCCACAGAGTAAAAATTCAACAGTAGTTAAAAGTAATTTTATAGTTACCATATTTGAAACTAAGAAGGGTGATATATATATCGGCACCCGTTTAGGCTTATACCGCTTCGATCCTTTGATCAATAATTTTATTAGTGTAACACAAATACCAACTTCTTGTTTTATTCACACTATTATGGAGGATAATACCGGTGTGCTTTGGGTGGGAACCACCGGCGATGGTATTTTTTACATTGATCCCGCTTCCGGCAAATTTGGAAATTTTGTAAACAGTCCGCATAATAAAAAAAGTCTGAGCAATAATTCTGTCACTACCATTTTTCAGGATAATGAAAATAACCTTTGGTTTGGAACAGAAGGCGGAGGATTGTGCAGATTTAATAAAGATGACAGTTCTTTTACAACTATAACGGCAAAAGATGGACTGCCCTGCAATACAATATGCAAAATTTTGGAAGACAGCAGGGAAAACCTTTGGATCTCAACCACTAACGGATTGGTAAAATATAACCTTGCAACAAGAAGAATAAATACCTATACGACAGATAATGGCTTGCTGAATGATCAGTTTAATTACAACTCGGGTTATAAGGACGCCACGGGAAGAATGTATTTCGGTTCGGTAAAGGGATTAATCAGCTTCAACCCTGACTCTTTTACTCCTAACAATTATACGCCTTCTATATTCATAACTTCAATTTATGTGAATAATGAGGAGCTAAAAGCAGACAAAGCGTTTTCTCCGCTTAATGAATCGGTTCTATTTCAAAAATCAATTGAGCTTCCGTATGATCAATCTACTATAAATATTGCTTTTGCGGCATTGGGATTTACAGCTCCGGAAATGGTAGAGTATAAATATATAATGGAAGGCATGGATGATAAATGGACATATTTAAAAACAAACAGGCCCATTTACTTTACCAGTCTTCCACCGGGTACCTACAAATTCAGGGTAAAAGAGGCGACCGATGTTTTAAACGGAAATGAGGCCAGCCTGACAATAAAAATTTTGCCGCCTTTTTGGAAAAGCCCGATCGCATATGTATTATACTCAGTAGTTTTATTGTTTATTGTTTACCTGTTGCTTAAAAGTTATCATGGCAGGTTATCGGAAAAAAACAAACGAACAATTCAAGGGATTGAATATGAAAAAGAAAAGGAAATTTACCAGGCAAAAATTGATTTCTTCACAAAAGTGGCTCACGAAATAAGAACGCCACTTACTTTAATAAAAGCTCCATTGGAAAAAGTGATAAAGAAGGCCGGGCAGAATGCGGAAATAGGACAAAACCTTACTATAATGGAGCGCAATACCCAACGACTTATAGAACTTACAAATCAATTACTTGACTTCAGAAAAATTGAAACAAATACATTTCATCTGCATCCTGTCAATATTAATATTTCTGAACTGCTGTATGAACGATATATAAGCTTCAAGGGTATTGCGGAACAGAAAAACATGAATTTTACCATACACCTGCCCGAAGAGCCTGTGTACATATCTGCCGATGTGGATGCGCTTCATAAGATATTTAATAACCTTTTTTATAACGCTTTTCATTATGGCAAAGAAATAGTTACTGTAAAACTTTCAAATTATAATACAGAACAAATAGAGATCGAATTTTGTAATGACGGATTTATTATTCCCGCATCAATGAAAGAGAAGATATTTGAACCTTTCTACAGGTTGGCCGATACACAACACAAACCCGGAAGCGGCATTGGACTTGCTCTTTCAAGATCGCTGGCTACATTGCATAACGGAAGCCTTTATTTTAAGGCAGATACGCAGGGAATGAATACATTTGTATTGTGTCTTCCAAAAAGCAATACCAAAAAAACGGAAGTCGATTAAGCTTACGCTGTATGGCTTATATTATATGGAGTATAAATTTGGACATGAATGTTTCAACTTGCTGAATAGAATTACAACCGTACAAGTGAGTGACACAACAGAAGCTAAATAGTAGTAATGCCGTTGGAACCCTAAAAAACAATACACATTTTTTATACCGGCGAAGTATAAATGCCTGCCCTGAAATAAAAAATTACAAACGTAAATTGCAAACTGCTAATGAAACCGGCTATCTTATTGGTTGATGACAATGATGAAATTCTGGAATTTCTTTCTTCAGACCTGAGTGAAAAATATGAAATAACTGTTGCCTATAATGGCAAACAAGCTCTTGACATACTGGAAACCACACACATACAACTGGTAATAAGTGATGTAATGATGCCGGTAATGGATGGGTTTGAATTGTGCAAGCTTATAAAATCGAATGTGGAAAGCAGTCATATTCCTGTTATTTTACTAACCGCCAAAAACACGCTGCAATCGAAAATTGAAGGGCTGGGATTAGGTGCTGATGTGTACGTAGACAAACCGTTTTCTCCTGAATACCTGCAAGCGCAAATAGCGAGCCTGCTTACTAATAGAAATAATGTAAAAGATTATTTTATAAAATCTCCGTTGGCGCATATTAAATCGATGGCATACTCGAAAACTGATGAACAGTTTTTAGAAGAATTAAATGAAATTATTCTCAAGCACATGGACGATCCGTCACTTGATGTGGAATTGATTGCCAGATACATGAATATGAGCAGGCCAACATTATACAGAAAAATAAAAGCTATTTCTGATCTAACGCCAAACGAACTCATCAATATCGCACGCCTGAAAAAGGCGGCTACACTGCTCTCTGAAGGAAAACACCGAATTACGGAAATCGTTGAACAAGTGGGTTATACTTCGCTAACACATTTTGGCCGTAACTTTCAAAAGCAATTTGGACTTACACCTTCCGATTACTTAAAAGATACTAAAAACAGGTAAGCTAAGGTGCTTCGCAGGAAAGCGGTCAAATATTAGTTGAATGTTGAAAGAATTATTCTGACCACGAATATCCGCTTTATACATAGAGTCTCTGATTTCTGACTTCATAAACCATTTCACTGGTTTTTTCGGAAAGATTATCTTATATTCCATTTTCAAATTAGTAACGTATGTCCGATAATATCACCTGTTTATTAATAGATGATGATATTGATGACCAGGAAATTTTTGCATATGCAATTGAGAAGCTGAATGTGGGTATAACTGTAATCACAGCGTCAAGTGGCAATGAAGCGCTCAATAAATTGCAATCCGCTCCTCCCTTCATTCCTGATTACATTTTTCTTGATCTGAACATGCCGGTGATGCACGGAAAAGAATGTTTGCGCGCCATCAGGCGATTACCACATTTACAACCGGTACCCGTAATCATTTATACTACTTCCGCGCTGGAAAAAGACAAAGAAGAAACGAAGGAATTGGGCGCTAACGGGTTTATTACAAAACAATCAAACATTGATAAGCTAAAGAATATCCTTATATCGTGGTTTCGTAAAAAAAGAATTATCGAAACTTAAATTTCCAACCTATGAACAACACCAACTTACCAATTGCATTAAAAAACATGGATCAGATATTAAAACACCTTCCGGCGGGAATACAAATAACAGCGCCGGTATTTCAACATTTTTCCGAAAGCCAGGAAACGGCCATTTTTCTTAGCGATGCAAATGGATATATTATTTGCTCCAACCATGCGGCGCAAACCCTTTGGGGTGTAGCGCCGGTAAAAGGAAAATCACGCTGGTGCGGCGCTCTTAAAATTTACAACACCGACGGCATTTCTATTATACCACACCATGAATCGCCGCTGGCATATGCATATAAAAGAAAAAAATCGTCTGATGCCGAGGAAATTATTATTGAACGGCCTAACGGCGAACGAAGTTTTGTTACCACTTATTCAAGACTTTTATTTGATAAAAACAATGAAATAAATGGCGCTATTGTTTTGCAATTCGATACTAATAAAGGCATACAGGGAGAACAAAAAGATGAACACCTTTCGGCTATTGTTCAATCATCTGACGACGCTATTGTAAGCAAAACCCTTAATGGTGTAATTACAAGCTGGAATGCCGGCGCTGAAAGAATATTTGGTTATAAGGCTAATGAAATGATTGGACAGCCTCTACTGAAAATTATTCCAAAACATTTATGGAATGAAGAGATTTCAATACAGGAACGGTTAAGAAAAGGTATAAGAATAGATCACTTCGAAACAAAACGTGTTACCAAAAACAACGTGCTGATTGACGTGTCGCTTACAATTTCCCCGGTTATGGATGCAAGCGGAACCATTATTGGCGCTTCAAAAATTGCACGCGACATTACCAAACAAAAACAAAATGAAGCAGCGCTTTTGGAAAGTGAAGAACGCCACAGGCTTGCCATTGAAACAGCCCGGATCGGCACCTGGTCTTACAATTTCTTAAGCAACGAATTAAACTGCTCATCCGAAGGCCGGAAAATGCTGGGGTTTGACGAATTGGAAGATTTAAACAGTCATTCATTTACCAATATTGTTCATACAGATGATCTGCAAAGCGTGATTGAACAGTTTACTTTAGATAAAAAATATCCGGGCAATGACACTTATGATCTTGAATACAGGATACTACACCCTCAAACACAAAATATAAAGTGGATCCGCATAAGAGGCAAACTATATTTTTCAACCGAAGGCACACCGCAAAAATTAATCGGTACACTTATGGATATTACCGATGAAAAAACAGCTAAAGAAAAACTCGAAAAAACTGTTCGGGAAAGAACATTGGAATTGCAACAAATGAACGAGCAACTTGTAAAATCAAACCAGGATCTTGAGCAGTTCGCATATATTGCCAGCCACGATTTGCAGGAACCTTTAAGAAAAATTCAAACGTTTATACAAATTGTAGAACGGGAATCTTTCAAAAAGGAAATTGTAAAAATGTACTTTGAAAAAATAAAAACATCCGCGGAAAGAATGTCGGAATTGATACGGGGCGTATTGAATTATGCAAGACTTGACAAGAACGAAGCGCAATTTACTCATGTCGATCTCAATCAAATACTGGAAGAAGTAAAGCTCGATTATGAAACACTAATATCTGCAAAGCATGCTGAAATCAAGACATCAAAGCTCCCTGTTATAAAAGGCCTTCCCACGCAACTACGGCAATTATTCGCCAACCTGTTAAGTAATGCGCTCAAATTTTGCAGCGAATCTCCATTGATAACCATAACCGGAAATGTACTATCTGCAAACGATACAACGAAATGGCCGCAACTTGAAAAAGGATTACAATATGCCGAATTAAATTTTACAGATAATGGAATTGGCTTTGAACAACAATATGCCGAAAAGATATTTTTGATCTTTCAACGATTACACAACAAATTGGAATATAACGGCACAGGCATAGGACTTGCGTTATGCAAAAAAATTGTTGAAAACCATCACGGCATTATAACTGCAAAAAGCGAAAACGGCCAGGGCGCAACATTCACCATACTTCTCCCGGTCTATTAAAACGATTAATCATTTTTTTAAATCAGACAATAATCAATTCCCGTTTCGTAAAAAAATCTTATGTTCAGCTTTCATTGCCTTACAAATTGATCAAAAATTTTTATCATGCGGTTTCGTTTCTTTAGTGTTGTAGCAGTCGTGCTATGTAGTATACGTTTGAGCTATGCACAAAACATCGACATTGATATATTGAAAGCGGTAAATCCAGCAGATCCTCACACCGCAATATGGCGCGGAGCTTCCAATTCAGCCTATCCGGTTTCGGCTGCTGTGCCTGCGGGTTTGTTAATATACGGGCTTATAAAACATGATAAACCAACACAGATCAAAGCTTATGAAATGATCGGCGGTATTGTGATAAGTGCCGCATTCACACAAGGCTTAAAAATCACCACCGACCGGCAGCGACCCGCCGATAAATATCCCGGAGAAGTGTTTCCCTACAAAATAGAACATGGCAAATCATTTCCGTCGGGGCACACCTCCATAGCTTTTGCAACCGCTACCAGCCTTGCTTTGGAATATAAAAAATGGTATGTAGTTGTGCCTGCTTATATGTGGGCAACAAGTGTCGGATACTCAAGAATGTATCTTGGCGAACACTACCCGTCAGATGTATTGGGAGGCGCTATTATAGGAACAGGCAGCGCGATTTTAAGCCATTGGCTTACAAAAAAAATATTCAAATAATTAATAACCTTAACCGGCAATTACCGATCACACACATGCAACATCAAAAAAAATTGCAGCAAAAGAATATGTGTAATATTTCTTTGGAACCGGCGGTAGTGCTACTATTAAGCATCGTTGTGTCACTCACTTGTACGGCAGGAATGCTATTGAGCGGTTTGTTTGAAAAAATAAAACATATTTATAACCAATGCCCGAAATTTGAATAAACTAAAAAAAGATTTACAATGAACCGAACCTTAAACACAATGAAATTCTTAATGCTGCTTATATTAACAACAGCAATAAACCAAGCCCACAGCCAGGCAACATTTATTATTGATGATTTTTCAAAAGATTATTATGGCAAATTATACATTTCAGATACCGCAGATGTTTTTAGTGAAGGATGGATTGCTGTATATAATAGAAAAACTAAAAAGCAACTTATAAAAATTAATTCCGAAGAACTAACATTTACTTTGCGTGAGGGCAAAGTAAAATCTAACATTAAAGAACTGCCGTATGGCGAACAAAGTCAGTTGATTTATGAAGACTTCAATTTCGATGGCAGAAATGATCTTGCATTGATGGATGGACAAAATAGCTGCTATCACGGGCCATCTTTTCAAATTTATTTAGCAACAGATAACGGCTTTAAACATAGCGCCGAATTCACAAGGCTTGCACAGGAATATTGTGGAATGTTCTCTGTGGACGCCCAAAGTAAAAGAATAAATACTATGACAAAAAGTGGTTGCTGCTGGCACCAGTTCTCTGAGTTTATTGTTGAAAACAACAAACCTGTAGCAGTAAAAATTTTGGAAGAAGGTTTGAACCCAAACGGAATTATGTGGGACTATACTGAATATAACCGCATAAACGGAAAAATGGTAGAGAAATATTATAGTCTGTTGAATATAGAGAATGAAAAAGACGTTATCTATTACTTTGAATTCAGTAATGGAAAAGCAATGCGGCTGCTAAAACAAAACGATCTTTTAAATTATGTTTTTACAGACAAAGGCAGTAAAGTAGAATTATTTTATGCTGATACTTTTTATTATTCAAAAAATGAAAACGCGATATGGTTTACAAACAATAAAACAACTTACAAAATAAATGCTACCGGAATGCAAGTATCAATGCCTAATAATAAAACAATAAACATGAATGCAAAACCGGGTACGCAAAAAGGTCTTATAAGTGATTTGCAAAACACAAAATTTGAAAATGTCGTAGAAGAGTAAAGTAAACAACATTACAAACGGTTTGCTTCTATAAAGATGAATTCATAATATTCAAGCAACTATAAACAAACAGTGAATCTGTAGGCTTTTACCTGATATTGGTCAGCACCCATCATCAAGGCAGATGAAGCATCAAATCTTGAAGATATTTCAACATACTCATAACGAGCTGATCATTACGCAACAATATTGACAGAACTGCATTTCTCATCTCCAACAAATTGCATTTTCTGCAAGCAGCTCACGATCATCAAGCAAACAGAAAATTGAAAACAAAATATTCTTCATGAAGCAACATGATTTTAATCTTAAAAAATAACATTAACAAATACCTATTTTGTGAAGTACAAATATGCAGCAAAAGAAAAACTTAGAACAGGTAGAAAGAAAGCAACAATTTATTGATTGCGGATTTGAACAGGAAATAAAAAACTTTGCAATTATAAAGCCATATGATTAATAGCACTAAACCGGTCATTAAATTATCAGGCATCAAAAAATTAATTGGCCAACGCATCAAAACGACATTCTTAGATTATAATCCGGAAGAACTATGGAAAAATTTTATGGCCGGAAGAAGAACCATAACAAACAACCTCAACAACGATCTTGTCTCACTGGCAGTATATTCCCCTGATTTTTTTTCTGCTTTCAATCCTGCAAATGAATTTGAAAAATGGGCAACCGTTGAAGTAAAAGACTTTAGTGAGGTTCCCTCAAAAATGGAAACTTTCATATTGCCCAGCGGGCTCTACGCCATGTTTCCATATAAAGGCTTGCATACAGACAACAGCATTTACCAGTACATTTTTAGAACATGGCTGCCAGGCTCCGATTACACATTGGACAACAGGCCGCACTTCGAAATTTTGGGATCCAAATACAAAAACAATGATCCTGAATCGGAGGAAGAAATCTGGATTCCGATCAAGCCTGAATAGCAGCTACACAAACAATTTACCATGATAAAAAAATCGTTGCTAATATGGTTGTTGTTTATTATCACAGAATCTTAGTGCGTAATCACAATATGTTGAAAATAAGCGGGCTCGAAATGACGGTGACGGTTATAAATGGAGAATTGAGAGTGTATGCATGGGCCGTTGAAAACGATTAGAGATGAAAGTTGAAAAAATCGTTGAGATTACAAATATCCGCTCTGTGCGCGGGACTCCTTTCTCGTTTGGAGAAGGGCTGGGATGAGGCCGCTCAATAGCATTCCTACCGCACAAGTGAGTGACACAACCGGGGCTTAATAGTAGCACTACCGCCGGTCCCCCAAAAAAATATTCATAGTATTATCCTGCACAAAGTATATTTTGAACTACCTATAATCATTTCACTTCACCCATTTGTTGGCGCAAACAACTAATAACTCCGCTGCGCCTTTCCCCTTTCGTTATCTCCCATATTTTTCTTTTTTCCTTATTATTTTTTTCATCCAATAGGCCCTTTCTTTTGTTCGGGGTTCTTACAACCAGGTCTTATTCAAATTTGCAACGGTTGATATCGGTTATGGATTATTCTACCAAAACAGTTTGAATAAACCAGTCATTATTGTATAACATTTAACCTTACAAAATTTATGTTTAGGATTGCTCGTCGCCATCCTAAGAGTGAAAGCTCTTTTGGAGGAAAAACTGTTTGTGTAAAAAAAGAAAATCAAACACGAACCCGGGGTAAAACGCTATTCGCTAAACTACTGCCTTTCAAGATCACCCTGACCATTCTTTTGGGGTGCCTGCTCCAGATCAACGCGAAAGGCCTGTCGCAAAAAATTACCATATCTGTAGAAAAAGCCCCACTTGAATCCGTTTTTAAAAAAATAAAAAAACAAACCGGCTACAACTTTATTTACACCAATGTGGTGTTGCAGAAGGCCTCTCCCGTTACCATGCATGTGTACAACGCCTCTTTGGAAGAAACCTTGCGGGAGTGCCTGAAAGATCAACCGTTGGAGTTTTCCATAACCAACAACATGATCAGTATAAGTGAAAAACGAATTTCAGTAAATATCAACATTGCGGAAACCATTTTCCCGCCAATCACCATTACTGGTAAAGTGGTAGATGCTGCGGGAACGCCAATTCAAAACGCAAGTGTCATATTGAAAGGCACCAACACAGGTACTTCTACAAACGAATTGGGTGAATTTAAAATAAACGTACCTGATAAAAAAGCGGTACTGATTATCAGTTCTGTGGGCTATGAACCACAGGAAATGGCTATAGGAAACAAAACCGTACTGGACATTGCCTTGAAAAAAACTGAAGAAAAAATGGATGAAGTAGTGATCATTGGTTATGGTACGCAACGTAAAGTATCTGTGACGGGAGGTGTAGATGTGATTAAAACAAAAGCCCTGGAAGGCCGCCCGAATGTGAACCTTGCGCAGGCGCTGCAAGGCACATCGCCAAGCCTGATTATTCAGCAAACCACTTTTGAACCGGCACAAGGTGTAAACCTCAACATTCGCGGTGTGGGAACACTTGGAGATAACAGTCCGCTGGTGGTTATAGACGGTATTGTAGGCGCGGATATCAATTTAATAAATCCAAACGACATTGATAATATTTCCATACTGAAAGATGCCGGCTCGGCTGCTATTTATGGTTCGCGGAGTGCAAATGGCGTTATTTTGATCACTACCAAAAAAGGTAGCAGGCTTGATCGCGGAACGGTAAATTACAACGGCATTGTAAGTGTTATTCAACCACATGTTTGGGAAAAACCCGTGCCCGGCTGGCAAAACATGACATTGAAAGATGAGGCTATTATAAATGCGAACACAGGGCAATTTCCTACTTACTCGGCAATGGATATTCAAGCCCAAAAAGATCGCGGGGATTATACATGGTTTTTAGACGAGATCCTGAAAAACGCGATTCAGCAAAACCATAACATAAGCATTAGCGGTGGCCGGGAGAAATCTACATATATGATCTCCGGCGGTTATATGAACCAGCAAAGCAATTTTGTTGGGCCGCAAAAAGGACTAACACGCTATAATTTGCGCATGAATCTTTCTAACGAAATTGGCAAACTAAAATTAGCTACCAACCTTGCTTATACCCATACCGATATAAAGGATCATTCTTATAGTACCGGAACCTTAATTATTGATGCGGAAAGAACACCCACCTATTACCAGCAAAAAGATTCGGCAGGTCATTATCTAATCAATGACGTACTTACGCAGTTCAATCCGTTAGGAATTTTGGAAAAAGGCGGCTATCGCAAATTTGATAACGACAATTTATTCGGAACCATTAATGCCGATCTTGAAATTATCAAAGGTCTTCACTTAAAAGGTATAATAGGCGCTACACTTACTATGAATCATCAATATTATAAAACTGATTATGTACCTTATTATAAAGCGACTGCGGACGGCTCAGTTACACTAAGCGGCAGGTATGGCGATCCTGCCGGCTCTGCAACAGGCGATGTGAATGACAAAAACCTCTTCTTTAACCCCCAATTATTATTAGAATATACAAAATCGTTTAAACAACACCGTTTAACCGCTATGGTGGGTTACACCAGCGAAGCGTATACAGGTAAAACCAACCGGTTGGGCTACAAATTCGCTTCTTCGGATATGGGTTTACAAATAGACACTACCAAAGCCTCACTGAACATGGGCGACCTGAAAACCACACCGGAAGCTACCAACGAAAACAGCCTTCATTCTGTTATAGGCAGACTTAGCTATTCATTTAGCGATAAGTATATGGCAGAGTTCAGCTTCCGTGAAGATGGCTCTTCTAAATTCGCTTCAGATCACCGCTGGGGATTTTTTCCCGCTGTAAACCTTGGCTGGCGTATTAGCAAAGAAGCATTCTATCAAAACAGCGGCATTAGCAAATATGTAAATGAAGCCAAGATAAGAGCTACATATGGAGAACTGGGAAATCAGAATGTTAACAACTATCAATACCAGACCACTTATTTTACATTTGCCAACGCTTATGCATTTAACGGCATTCCGGTAATGGGCGCCGGTTTTAATACAGCCAATAAAGATCTGACTTGGGAGATAGCCAAAACATTTAACCTGGGTGTTGACCTTTCTGCCCTGAATGGTAAACTGACAGCGTCATTCGATTATTTCCATAAACTTACCAGCAACATTTTGCGCAAGCCCCAATTGCCCGGCACTTTTGGAGGAAACGATGTAGATTATAATGTGGCCGCGGTAAAAAACAGGGGATGGGAAGTTAATTTAAACTATAACACTTCAGGAGCCGTATTGCGCCATTCTTTAAACCTTAATATTGCAGACACCCGCAATGAGATCACCAAAATGAATGATGACTCTTACGATCTTCAGCCGAAAGATGAAATGCAGTTAATGTATGCGGAAAATATACCAATTGCTTCATATGTTGGATTCAAAAGAAACGGTTATTTCCAAAATCTTGACGACATCACTAATAAACCGAAGTTTTCAGGACTTGATGTAGTACCCGGCGATATCAGTTACAAAGACAAAAACGGGGATGGAATCATTGATGATCAGGACAGGTATATTATAGGCAATCCGTTTCCGCGTTATACGTTCGGCTTTAATTACAATTTAGGCTGGAAAGGATTTGACTTCAATATATTTATACAAGGCGTTGGCAAAAGAGATATGGCGCTTCGCGGAGAATTGATAGAACCATTCCATGCCAACTATTCTTATGTAATTTTTGAACATCAGCTTGATTATTGGAGACCCGATAACATGAACGCCAAATATCCGAGGCTGGCTGTAAACGGAAGTCCTTCCAATACCAACAACTTCCGCAAAGGCTCCGATCTGTATATTTTAAATGGAGCATATGCCCGTTTGAAAAATATTCAACTGGGTTATACGCTTCCTCAAAACATTACACGCAAAGCCGGTATTCAGAAATGCAGAATTTATCTAACAGGTCAAAACCTGCTGACGCTCACAAAAAATTCATTTGTAGATCCGGAATCTTCTGAGTTTAACAGCAACCTGGGCGCCGGTGGAGCAAACAGTGGTCGCTCCTATCCTACTTCCATTTATTATGGCGCGGGTCTTGACTTAACTTTTTAAATCTACGAAGCATGAAAAAAACGATATATATACTTACAGGAGCATTACTGGCTTTTAGCGGTTGCAAAAAGCTTGACTTGGCTCCTACTAACAATTATACCGATCTTAACTATTGGACATCTGCTGATAACGCCAACCTGCTTCTCAATACGGCATACCAGCAAATGCTGAATAGCAATTGGTTTTTCTATAACGAAGGGCTTTCCGATAACGCTTTCAGCCGTAGTGATGTTGAAGGAGTTTCTTCTATCTCATCAAACGTGTTTGATCCGTCATTAACGCGACTTGACAACGAATGGAAAAATCATTACCAGGGAATCAAAACCAGCAATGTATTAATTGGCAATATCGATAAAGTACCCGATATGGATGCCACACTTAAAGCCAGAATGATTGCGGAAGCACGCTTCCTGCGTGCCTTTCACTATTTTCAGCTAACCACCTGGTTTGGCGACATTCCATATTTCACAACGGAAATCTCAGTAGCGGACTCTAAAACAATTACCCGCACTGATCATAAATCCGTAATTACAGACGTGCTGAAAGAACTGGACGAAATAGAATCGCAGCTTCCAACCAATACACAATACCAGGCGAAAGATGCAGGGCGCATTACAAAAGGAGCGGTAATCGCTCTAAAAGCAAGAATCCAATTGTATGAGAGCAATTGGAGCGCCGTGGCTTCTGAATGCGAAAAACTTATCGGCAATTCTCAGAACGGAACCTATTCACTTTTCTCCTCTTATGAAGGATTGTTTTTACCTGCCAACAAGAACAATTCTGAAACCATATTAAGCAGAAGCTTTTCATCACCTGATGTTACGCATGGCGAATTCATTGATTTCGTACCGCTTTCCATTCCCGGTAGTCGCGTGAATGGTATGGCGCCTACGCAAGAACTGGTTGACGATTATATAATGCTTAATGGAGACAGTATAAAAGCTGCCACTTCAGGATATGATGAAAATACTCCTTACACAAACCGCGATCCACGGCTTACTTATACTGTGGTCTATGACGGCTACCAGTGGAAAAACGGTGATGGAACTACATCTGTCATAAAAATAAAACCGGGTTCCGGAACTGCCGATGAATACAAACCTGGTACTACCACTTCACCAACGGGATACTACATAAGAAAATATTTTGATCCTGCTGCGGGAAGCAGTTTTGCCTCCGGCAACGATTTAATGATCATTCGCTATGCTGATGTATTGCTGATGTATGCCGAAGCGAAAAATGAACTTGGACAAATGACAGAAGAAATTTGGAACAAAACAATCAAAGCATTACGCAGCAGAGCCGGATTCACCAATAACGCGGCGCTCACTTTCAACTCCACATTGAACCAGGCCACCCTGAAAAGTATCATTCGCAGAGAACGCAGAAGTGAACTGGCAATGGAAGGCTTGCGCATATTTGATATACTACGCTGGAGAACCGCGGAAACAGTACTCAATGGCTATGCACATGGCGCAAAATTCAGCGGCGATCCTTCAACCGATAACGGATACATAAGAGCAGCCAAACGAAATTTTGATCCAAGTAAAAATTATTTGTGGCCGGTGCCGCGTGATGAAAGAAGTCTTAACAATAATCTTTCACAAAATCCCGGTTGGAATTGATCAGGCTTCAATCATCACAACTGTTGCAGGCAATTCACAAAATAGTGTAGCCTGTTTTAATAAACATAAAATCAGTAATACAAATTAAACGAATACAAAATGAAATACTTTTTTAATACAGCATTATTCGTGGGCACTTGCATACTCATGTGCCTTACATCCTGCGATAAAGACAATAAGGATTTCAACCCTAATGTAAGCCCGGTGAAAACCTTCTTTTCACCACAGGACAAACAATTAATTGATCTTAGCAATACTGCTTCTATTGCTTTTGAATGGGATCAGTCAAGAGCTGAAGACGGCGGCATAGTGCTTTATACCATCGCTTTTGATAAAGCCGGTGGCGATTTCTCCAAACCGGTTTACTCCATGCCAACCGATGGCAACGGCTTATACAATCGTGTAACGCTTACAAAAGAAACGCTGAACAAAATAGCCAAACTGGCCGGTGTGCAACCCCTCGAAAGCGCTGATTTCATATGGACCGTGTATTCTTCAAAAGGCGTTAACGCGGTAAAGGCCTCCGAAACCCGTACTGTTACAATAAAAAGGCCTTTGGGTGTTGATAATCCGCCTGCTCAGGTGTACATTACCGGTAGTGCCTCTGAAGGAGGTACAGATGTTTCTAAAGCCATACAACTAAAGCAAACCGGCGATGGCAAGTATGAAATCTACACTTCATTAAAACCCGGCACTTATCATTTTGTAGATAACATCTCCAATGCGAATCCCAATGTGTATTACCTGGATGGCTCTACGCTTCGTGAAGGAAACGGTGAAACAACAGTAAGCGGCAGCGCTACAAAAGTTTACCGTATAAATCTTGATTTCAGCACGGTTAGCTCCAAAATGACAGAGGTAAAAGAAATCGGATTATGGTTTGCCCCAAATAATACTATTCAATTCAAACTAACTTATGATAAAAACGGTATTTGGAGAGCCCAAAATCAACCGATCGTTTTCAAACAGGAAAGCTGGGGAAGAGACGAACGTTACAAATTCAGAATGCAGGTAAACAATGGCACAGCCGACAGCTACGAATGGTGGGGCAGCGTTAACAACGACAATAGCAGACCGGATGCAAGCACGCCGGCAAGCTTCTATTTCCTCTACCCCGTTAATAGCTCACAATGGGATTATTGCTTCAAATTCAGAGGCGATTGCGATAATAAAAACTGTGATGTTAACATTTATTTTTCGCCTGACAAACCATCATACACACATGAAGTGATACCAAAATAAAAAGTATAACATCCAAAGTCAAAAGCTAGAACACTAAACGAGATTATGCAGCAATAAATATTGTGAATATGATTTGGAGGTCAGCTATAGTATTTCATGGCATCATCGTTGTGTCACTCACTTGTGCGATAGTAATGCTGTTGATCGGGTTCTTGGGGTTAGCATCCATTTTTAAAAGAAACCCATTTTGACTTTTGAATTAAAATAAAAAAAATGAAAAAAAATCCTATAATCATAGCGGCCACAATTTCGATCAGTTGTATGGCGTGCAATAAAAATTACGACTTCGATTTTAGCTCGAAGGATAATGTAGTGCGATATGATATCGATTGGAACGCCTCTGCAGACAGCAGTACCGGTTTTCTAACTACCAACTACTGGAACAACAGCAGTTCCTACTTTAATAGAACAAACGCCGTTACCGGCTTTGATTACTGGCCACAGGCACACGGACTGGATGTGCTGGTAGATGCTTATACACGCACTAACGATAATAAATATGCGCAGTATATCAACAAATGGTACGACGGTGTAAAAGCCGGAAATGGCAATACCTTTTTGAATAACTTTTACGATGATATGGGCTGGAACGCCCTGGCCATGTTGCGTGCTTACAACGCTACAAACGATACCAAATTTAAGGACGCCGTTAATCTGCTGTGGACAGATATTAAAACCGGTTGGAACAGTGTTCAGGGCGGCGGTATAGCATGGCGAAAATCACAATCTTATTACAAGAATACTCCCGCAAATGGCCCGGCTTGCATATTGGCGGCTCGCTTATACCAACAGTTTAAAAACCAGGACGATCTTGACTGGGCAAAAAAAATATACGACTGGTGGAAAGCCACCCTGCGCGACCCCGGCACCGGATTTGTGTACGACGGCATCAACAGCAATAACGACGGACAAATAGACAAATGGGCTTTTACTTATAACCAGGGCTTATTCATAGGCGCGGCGCTGGAGTTATATAACATTACCAAAGATGCGGCATATCTTAATGATGCTGAAAGAACCGCCGAATACTCCATTTCTAACTCCGCCATCACTACAGCAGATCGATTGCTGCACGACGAAGGCGGCGGAGACGGCGGACTCTTCAAAGGAGTTTTTGTACGCTATTTTACACAGCTAATACTAACACCTGATATTCCAAAAGAAACCCAAACCCGCTACATGAATTATTTGAAGAATAACGCAGAAACGCTTTGGTATCAGGGTACCAATAAAACAACCGGACTTTACGGCACATACTGGAAAACCGCTCCGACCACCACTTCGGATCTTACCACTGAATTAAGCGGTTGCATATTAATAGAACAAACCGCTTTACTTAAAAAGCAAAAGGTTTTTTAGATAAAAATCAGAGGTCAGAAGGCAGCTGTATTTAACCACAAGGTTCACCAGGAAAGCACAAGGCACACAAGGGCTGGTAACAATTCAGCAAACCCTTGTGTACCTTGTGCCTCTATTGTGCCCCTTGTGGTTAAACAATGGTGCTGTTCTACATGTTAGCTCCAGGTGTGGGATAAACAACTAAAAAATTGTCCACTTTTTTCAGAACGTGAAACAACCGATTTCTGACATCTCTCATCGCTCAATAGAATTACTACAGTACAAGAGTGCGACGCAAGCAAAGCTCAATAGTAGCAATAATGCCGGGCCCATAAAAAAATGTTATTCCCTCCATGGTATTTTTCCTTTGAAATACTTGCTTTCATTTTTTATACATTTGTGCAACCGATAGGATTCCACCATTGTAACCTGATTGTAATCCATCTACAGTAGTCCCCTTACAGCACCTAAATGGTGAGCTTTGAACCGAACTAAACAAACCAGAACAAATGTTATATTATTCATTTAAATTTTTATAAAATCATGTCAGGTAAAAGAATCATTCTAAATGAAACATCGTATCACGGAGCTGGTTCCCGTATTGAAATTGTAACTGAAGTAAAAAGAAGAAATTTCAAGAAAGCATTTTTGGTAACCGACAAAGAGCTCATCAAATTTAAGGTTGCAGAAGAAATAGAAAAAATACTGAACGGAGCTAATATTCCATATGAAATTTTTAGTAACCTGAAAGCAAATCCTACTGTTACCAATGTGCAACAAGGCGTTGATGCATATAAAAAATCAGGAGCGGATTTCATTATCGCATTAGGCGGCGGTTCTGCCATTGATACGGCCAAGGGCATCGGTATTATTGTGGCCAATCCTGAATTTTACGATGTTGTATCACTGGAAGGTGTTGCAGACACAAAAAATAAATCCATACCAATTATCGCGATTCCAACAACTGCCGGAACAGCAGCGGAAGTTACAATCAACTATGTAATTACCGATGAAAAATCGAAAAAGAAAATGGTATGTGTGGATCCGCACGACATTCCTGTTGTAGCCATTGTAGATCCCGAATTGATGTATTCCATGCCAAAAGGATTGACCGCCGCTACCGGAATGGACGCGCTTACGCATGCTATCGAATCTTACATCACTCCGGGAGCATGGGAAATGTCGGATATGTTTGAATACAAAGCGATGGAATTGATCCATGCTCATTTAAAAAATGCTGTTGATAACCCTACAAGTAAAGAAGCCCGCGAAGGAATGGCATTGGCGCAATACCTTGCCGGAATGGGATTTTCAAATGTAGGCCTGGGAATTGTACATTCGATGGCGCACCCGCTGGGAGCGTTTTACGATACACCGCATGGCGTGGCCAATGCACTGTTGTTGCCATATGTTTTGGAATACAATGCGCAATCTGATGCCGCTCCAAAATATAAAGACATTGCCAAAGCCTTTGGTGTGCAGGGAACAGAGAACATGAGCGTGGAGGAAGGCATAAAAGCCGCTATCAACGCGGTGAAAGAGCTTTCCATAAGTGTTAATATTCCTCAAAAACTTCATGAAATAGATGTAAAAGAAGAAGATATTCCTGCACTGGCAGTGGCCGCTTTTAATGATGTTTGTACCGGCGGAAATCCACGTCCGACATCAATTAAAGATATCGAAGAACTTTACAGAAAAGCTTTCTAATCCAAAATAATACACATTTTTTCTAAGCTGTTGATGTTGCGAATGTTCTTACACGTTAGCTTCATCAACAGCTTTTTAGATATTGTAAGTGGAAGTAGAGATATCAGATGTCAGAGATTAGCAATTAATACGGGTCCACATCCGGCGTAATTATAACACTTTTAAACCTTGCATCGTTATGAAGAATGGCTGTTTGCTGCTGAATCATGTGCTTGCAGGCATTTGTGAACTGCGTGTCTTTAGGCAGTTTTAGCATTATTTCCATCAAATACAAGTTACGGATCCTGTTGATAACAGGTGGCGCAGGGCCAATCATATACTGACCATATATAGGCTTCATACCCTGCGCAAAAATGCGGGCTGCATGCTCCACTACATCTTGCTTTTTATGCTTGAAATTAACCTGGAGCAGTCTTGTAAATGGCGGATAAGAAAACTGTTTCCGGTTATCTATTTCACTTTTGTAAAAATTTTTGTAATCGTGTTGCTGTACAAAAAACAATACCGGATGATTTATATTTCGTGCCTGCACCAATACTTTTCCCTGCTCATTTTTACGGCCGGCCCTTCCGCTCACCTGTTCCATTAATTGGAAACCGCGCTCGCTAACTCTAAAATCCGTGAAGCCCATAATAGCGTCCCCATCCAGTATTCCCACTAATTGAACATGTTCAAAATCCAAACCTTTTACGACCATTTGCGTACCAACAAGAATGTCTATACGCTGTTGCTCAAAAAGCTGTATGAGTGCATCATGGCCGTGTTTTCCTTTAACCGCGTCTACATCCATCCTGGAAATTTTCGCATCCGGAAAATATTCGTGTAATTCTTCCTCTACCCTTTCCGTACCAAAATTTTGCTGCGCGAAATGATGATTACCGCATGCCTCGCAGGTATTCACTGGTGCATAACGCGTGCCGCAATAGTGGCAAACCAATTTGTTGCTAAGTTTATGAAACGTGAGTGAAACATCACAATGCTGGCAATGCGGTATCCAGCCGCAGGTTTGGCACACCTGGTATGGTGAATATCCTCGCCTGTTCTGAAAAAGTATCACCTGCCGGCCGGCCTGTAAGCTTTCTCTTATAGCATCCTGCAATGGCGCTGATAATATTACTTTTCCCTTTTCCTTTGTAAAAAGCTTTTTAGTATCAACTATCTCAATTTTAGGCAAATCAATATCGCCATAACGAGTAAGCAATTCAACCAAAGCATACTTGCCAATAGTGGTGTTGTAATAGCTTTCCAACGATGGCGTAGCGCTTCCCAAAATTACATTGGCTCCAAATAACGAAGCAAAATAAACAGCCGCGTCGCGAGCATGATAGCGGGGTGCGGGATCCTGTTGCTTGTAAGAAGAATCATGTTCCTCATCGCAAATAACAAGCCCCAGTTCCCGAAAAGGCAGGAACAATGCCGAGCGGGCACCCAATACAATTTTAGCTTCCCCCGTCTTTACTTTATTCCATATTTCAATGCGCTCGTTGGAGTTGAATTTGGAATGATAAATTATAATATGTCCGCCAAAATATTTTTGCAATCTTCGTATAATCTGCGCCGTTAGTGCAATTTCCGGCAGCATGTAAAAAACCTGCTTCCCTTGCGCAAGCATTTCCTCAATTAGTTTTACATACACTTGTGTTTTCCCGCTTGAAGTAATACCATGCAACAATGTAACCTGCTTTTGCAACCGAACCGACTTTATTTCATCAAATGCCTTTTGCTGAGCAGGAGATAATGTAAAATCAATATTAATAGACTTTGGCAAATTTTTTATCCTGTCAACAGAACGCTTTTCAACAACTAAAATTCCCTTATCTGCTAGTCCTTTTAACTGCGCAGGAGTCGCGTTCGATTTTTTTAGAAGCTCTGTTTGCTTTACTTCACCGGCTGTTTTCATAAAATGAAGAAAAGCCAGCAACAGCTCCATTTGCTTTTCTGCCTTCTGTAATTTTTTATCGTTGTTTAGCAGGTTTGACAGTGCCTCTTCACTATAATAATCGGGGTGCAGCGTTACGAAGTTTTCCTTTTTTTCTGTGTATTTATTTTTTAAATCTTCCCACACAAAACAAACGCCTTTCTCAATCAGCCGTTTAATAACGGGATAAACATGAGATACATCCAGTATTTGCTGAACTTCCACCAGGCGCAATTCTCTTTTTAACAAAAGCGCTTCCGCCACCAGGAATTCTTCATCATCAAGATGACTAAAGTCCTCGCCGGCCTCTTCATTATATATTAAAACCGTTTCGCTACTAAGCTTAAAATGTGTAGGCAGCGCGGCTTGCATCACTTCACCCTCACTGCACATATAATAGTCTGCCATCCATTGCCAAAGCTTTAACTGATTTGGAAAAATAATCGGTTCGTCATCCAATACATTTAATATAGGATGAGGTTTAAAAGATTTGGGACTTTCCGTGTGTATTTTTTTTACTACACCTGCATATTTTTTGTTTCTCAAAACAACTTCTACCCGGCAACCAGGCTGTATTTTTTCCAGGAAATCCGAAGGAATGGCCCAGGTATAATTTTTTGGCAAAGCCAATGGCAATAGTACTTCAGCAAAATGTGAAGCGTTTTCTTTTTTAAATAATTCTTCGTTATGATTGCTTTCGCTCAAGTTGACTATAATGTTTTAAAAAATGAAAATAAGGGATTTATACTTAACAGCAAGGAACACGATAGAAACGCAAAGCATACAGGTAACGCTAAATAGCGATCTTTTATATACCTCTTGCGATTATACTTAGCACAGTATAAAAATGTGCAATGTTATTTTTAGGTACCGGCGGTATTGCTACTATTAAGCATCGTTGTGTCACTCACTTGTGCGGTAGTAATGCTATTGGGCAAATTAAGACATTCATAAGAAAATTTATACAGCCTGAAGTATAAAAAAACTCCGGAAGATTTTGGTTGTACATTGTAATAATTCAACCTGCCTGCTATACATCGCCCGATAGATATTCAACAGTTGAACGGAGCGTCGCAAGCAACGTTTAATCAGGGCTCTGACGCTGACTTCCAAAAAAAATTCCGAATTACCGGCTACTGTAAATTTGAGCTAAAACAAACACATACGATTTACGGAACCCGATGAAAATATTAAGTTATCCTGTTAATAGGCATATCTTTGTTACGTTTAGGGCAATAATCAATAGCAATCACATAAATAGAACTTTTATCATGAAAAAACTAATTAATATTGTCAGGTGCATAGTTGGTGTATTATTTATTTTTTCCGGATTGGTGAAAGCCAATGATCCGCTGGGACTGAGTTATAAAATGCAGGAGTTTTTTGAAGTGTGGGGCTGGCATGGGTTGAATAGCTTTACGTTGGCTTTATCTGTTTTAATGATTGTGTTTGAAATTGTTGCAGGTGTAGCAATTTTACTGGGCTGGCAAATGAAATTATTTAGCTGGCTTTTATTATTGCTTATAATATTTTTTACATTCCTCACCGGCTATGCGTTATTTTCCGGGAAGGTGCAAACCTGTGGTTGTTTTGGAGATTGCATTCCGCTTACCTCCGGGCAATCTTTCATGAAGGATATTTTCCTGCTGATTCTTATACTGATAATATTTTTCAACTATAAAAAGATCACTCCATTATTTGGTGCGGGAGCAAGTATTTCATTGCTCATACTTTCTTTAGCTGCCAGTTTTATTTTCCAATGGTATGTACTAAAATACCTGCCGGTAAAGGATTGCCTTCCATACCGCATAGGATATAATATTCCCGAAAAAATGAAAATACCTGCCGGGGCCATTCCGGATAGCACCGTAATTTCTTTCGTGTATCAAAAAGACGGAAAAGAGGTGGAATTTACCGCAGATCAGTTTCCTGAAGACTTTGACGACTCGCTTTATCATTTTATAAAACGTTATGATAAAGTTGTGCGCAAAGGAAACGCTTCTCCGGAAATTAAAGATTTTGTGTTGATGACCCCTTCGGGAAATGATACCACGCAACAATTACTTAATAATAACGGCTATGTGTATCTTTATTTCATAAGAGAAATGGATGGGGTTGAAAAATGGAAAGACGGTCTTCAAAAAATTCATACTACTGCGCTACAAAAAAATATTCCATTATTCTTTGTATCTGCACTCACTGAAAGTGTCATTTATGATCCTCAAATTGAAACTTTGAAAAACATTCCATTACTTAAGTGCGACGCGGTAGCTGTAAAAACAGCCTGTCGCACCCATGCAGTGTTATATTTATTTGAAAATGGTACCATTATTAATAAATACAGTTATGCAACACTCAACAAAGCAATTGAACAGATTCCATAACATTTAGTCCTTTTCTTAAAAAGAACTATTATAATACCAATTGTGACAAAATATTTTTTTCTCATTGCAATTTGTATGTTGTTTTTTTTGCTAGCTTAGAAAAATGTTTAATAAAAAGAGAGAAAAAACGAAACATTAAAAGCTCTCTTATATTAGTTTTTAAATAATTAAAATATCAAACAATGAACAAAGCTGAATTGATTGACAAACTGGCCGCAGACGCAGGAATTAGTAAAAAAGATGCAGGAGCAGTAATAGATTCATTTACTGATGCCGTAGCTAAAACACTAAAGAAAGGTGATAAACTTACACTCGTGGGTTTTGGTACTTTCTCCGTTTCTAAGAGAGCTGCACGCACAGGAAGAAACCCTCAAACCGGCGCTACTATTAAAATAAAAGCGAAAAAAGTAGCAAAATTCAAAGCTGGTAAAGAATTATCTGAGAAAATATAAGTTGACTGAAAGCAAAGGAGGCCAAAAGCCTCCTTTCTTTTTGTACCACTTGTGCTCATTCCAAAACAGTCTTTATATAGCGCTGTTTAATTATCAATTTATTATACTATCGTAAATAAATACACGAAATTTTATTTTTTGAAATAACTACCTCACAAAAGCAGCGGCAATACCACCATCCACATTCAATACATTCCCTGTTGATTTATTTAATAACCCGCTTACATATGCAAAACATGCATTGGCAACATCTTCCGGATAAATAATCGCATTCAGCAAAGTGCGCTTTGCATAATAAGCCGGAAGTTCATCAACAGTAATACCATAAGCCTTTGCGCGACCTTCGGCCCATCCTCCACTCCAGATATTACTGCCGGCAATTACCGCATCAGGATTTACAACATTCACACGTATTTTATCGTTTCCAAACTCCGCGGCATTCAACCGCGACAAATGCAATTGAGCCGCTTTTGCAGAACCATAGCCTGCATTATTTGGCCCGCTTACCAACGCATTTTTACTAACTATATTTATAATATCGCCACCGAAATTTTGCTTTCGCATAACATCAACAGCGGCACTTGTTATAAGAAACTGCCCTTTCACAAGAACATCATAAAGTAAGTTCCAATCCTGTTCCGTGTGTTCTTCCATAGGTTTCGAAATGGAAAGTCCGGCATTATTCACTACAATATCCAACCCACCAAAGGCAAGCATAGCATTCCGTATTGCATCAGTGATGGTATTATTTCGCGTTACATCCAGCAAAGCCGTGGCAACTACATCTTTACCAAACTTAGCTACAAACTCATCTTTTGCTTCATTCAACCTTTCTTCGTTATTATCGCTTAATACAATACAAGCACCTTCTTCCGCAAACTTTTTCGCAATAGCTTTACCAATTCCTCCGCCACTACCGGTTATTAAAGCGATACGCCCTGAAAGCGTTTTAGGTTGTGGCATCCGTTGAAGCTTAGCTTCCTCCAACAACCAATACTCAATATCAAATGCCTCCTGGCGGGGAAGCGAAGTGTATGATGAAATGGCTTCAGCGCCACGCATTACATTAATGGCATTAATATAAAACTCAGCAGCAACCCTTGCTGTTTGCTTATCTTTCGCAAAAGTAAACATGCCTGCACCGGGATACAAAATCACAACCGGGTTGGGATCCCGCATAGCCGGACTATTAGTGTGCCTGCAGCTATTATAATAAGAGGCATACATGTCTCTATATGCTTCAAACTGCGGCAATAATTGTTGCTTAACATTTGATACATCACTCAAATCAGCATCTGGCAAAAGATTCAATACCAACGGACTTATTTTCGTTCGCAAAAAATGATCCGGACAACTGGTTCCAAGCGGCGCTAAACGATCAAGATCATTAGAATTGATAAATTGTAACACGCGATCGTCATCCGTAAAGTGACCAATCATTTTCGTGTGGCTACTGCAAAAGCCCCTCAACATTGGCGCCAGAGATGCAGCTTTGGAAAGTCTTTCATTTTTTGGTAATGCCTGAATACGAGCCCCGCCAAATACAGTACTTTGCTTATGTACATTGTCATCTATATATTGCGCACAACATTCAATCACTTCCAATGTATTAATATAGCTTTCATAAGCGGTATCGCCCCATGTAAACAATCCGTGAGACCCAAGCATGATCCCTTTGATTCCGGGATTTTCATCTAAGCATTTTTTCAATTGCAATCCAAGATCAAAACCGGGCCGCTGCCAATCTACCCAGCCTATACTTCCACCGAAAATTTCTTCAGTGATTTTTTTCCCATCTTTTGCTGCCGCAATGGCAATAGCAGCATCCGGATGCAAATGATCAATATGCTTAAATGGAAGAAATCCGTGCAATGGCGTATCAATAGAAGGCGCTTTGGAAGCAAGGTCATAAATACAATGATTAAACAACTCCACCATTTCATCTTCATGCTCCACACCACGATAAATATTTTGCAAACCACGCAACCTCTCTACATACAATGCCGCTAATCCGCTGCGCTTCATGGTGCCTAAATCTCCGCCACTACCTTTAACCCACATCACTTCCACATCTTTTCCTGTAAGCCGATCCTTAGCCATCACTTTGCATGAAGTATTGCCCCCACCATAATTTGTAATCCTCAAATCGGCGCCCAGTAAGTTGGAGCGATATACCAAAAGCGCCACTTCATCACCAGCCATTGTCGCGGCAACTTTTTCATCCCACAGGTAATTTACATGCCGGAAATCAAATGTTTTATTTGGAGACATTTTATTGTTTTTTGAATAAAATTAATTGCACGACCAAGTATAATTTTTTTGCTACAATGAAGCCGGTGAATACAGCAGCATTCGTTCGTTACTTTTTAAATTTATATGGTTGAAAATATCTAATTACAATCATAGAACCATCATGGTCTGTCATGATGCGATTAGGTATAATTCAGCAATTAAAACAATAACGTGTGCAATTATTTTGTAAAAAAAAATTTTTGGTACCGGCAGTAGTTTTTCATGGCATCATCGTTGTGTCACTCACTTGTACGGCAGCAATGCTGTTGAGCGGGTGAGGAGTTCTGAGTTCTGAGTTCTGAGTTTTGGGTTTTGAGTGATGTGTGCTTTTGTTTTGGCTTGCAATCAGTGTATAAAACATTCTCAATTCTCCATCTATTCACACTCAACAAGGCCTGCAAAGCGTGCATTACAAACAAAAAATCAGTGAAAATCAGTCTAATCTGTGTCATCAGTGTGCCATTGCATGCTACATCTCGCCGCATAGCATTCCTACCGTACAAGTGAGTGACACAACGATGCTTAATAGTAGCACCTCGGCCGGTTGACAAAAAAACTCCTCACAATTTGATACTGCGATGTGTTATAAGCTGCAAGCAATTTTCCTAAATTTGTTTTATTCAAAAACGTATTTCATGAAGGATCAGTCTTTATTTAAATATCTTGAAATTGATTACTATTCCGCCACGCCGAAATATTTGCAGTTGGCCAATTCGATTATAAAGGCTGTTCACGAAGGGAAAATAAAAAAAGATGAAGTGTTGCCTTCAATAAATGAACTGAGTTTTGAATTTGATATTTCAAGAGACACTGCAGAAAAAGGATATAAACATTTAAAAAAAATTGGCATTCTGGGCTCTGTTCCGGGCAAAGGTTATTATGTTAAAAATGTGGATGTACATCAGGAGTTCAAGATATTCCTGCTTTTCAATAAACTAAGCACGCATAAAAAAATCATTTACGATTCCTTTGTTTCATCGCTTGGTGATGATGCTTCAATTGATTTTTACATATACAACAACGATTACGAACAATTCAAAAAGATAATAAACAACCGGCAGAAAGATTATACACACTATGTTATCATCACACATTTTCTTGATGGCGGCGACGATGTGCACGAGATCATAAACGGGTTTCCAAAAGAAAAACTGATCTTGCTCGATAAGCTGGTACCCGGCGTCACAGGCTCTTTTGGAGCTATTTATGAAAATTTTGAAAAAGACATTTACAATGCGCTCGAAGAAGCGTTACCCAAATTAAGCAAGTATGATACCATAAAAATAATTTTCCCGGAAGACACATATTACCCTCAGGATATTCTGAAAGGTTACTACAAGTTTTGCAAACAATATACTTTCAACTACCAGGTGGTAAACGATATAGCTTCAGATAAAATCAATAAAGGTGATGTTTTTATAAACCTCAAAGAAGGTGATCTTATAGTGCTTATAGATAAAATACTGGAAGCAAAATTGCAGGTTGGAAAAGATGTTGGTATCATTTCATACAACGAAACTCCGTGGAAAAAATATACGCTGAATGGCATTACCACCATTTCAACAGACTTTGTAAAAATGGGTGAAATGGCCGCCAATATGATATTGCAACATACCAACAGCCAGCAGGAATTGCCTTTTAAACTAAGGCTTAGAGATTCGTTGTAACCATCATAAACTATAATCTTATTTTTCAAAAACAAAAATCGGGTACTCCCCTTTCAGTCCGCATTTTTCAGGTTCGCGTTCTTCTTTGTTATACAACCAGTTTAGTATTTGTTTGCCAAACAACGGCGCATGAATATAATATTTCATAAACGGCACACTAATACTGCGCCATACTTTTAACTGAAATGAAAACGGCAAATTCTTTTTGAAATATTCATACGGATGTGCATAGAAATACAACATTTTTTTTGGAGCTCTTTTCCCGGCCAATTTACTGAAAGCCGCATTCAGCCTGTTTTTGGTGAACACAGCAGCCCGAAAAGGAAGTAATCCCACATTCATCCATGGCGAATGCTTAAACCACTCATATACAATTACGCCTTTTCCTTTGGGAGCTAACACACGATACAGTTCTTTCATAGCAATCACCTGCTCATCTTTTGGAATGTGATAAATAGTATTCAATGAAATGAAACCATCGATCATATCATTTTTGAAAGGCATATTCGTCATATCGCACAACACGCAAATTCCCTTATCTCCAAGTTTACGCTTTGCCTCCAATAAAGCCTGGAAAGAAAAATCAACACAAATTCGAAATTGATAATTTTCCGAATATTGCAAATAGTCCTGAAACTGCAATGCTCCGGAAGCCGCATCCAGCATATATTTCCCGCTTGGATTCAAAAACCGGCGTACACGATCATGACATTTCTTTATATAATCTTTAGAGACTTCCCGCAAATCTTCGAAGATCACTGCATCTTCATAATTTCCTTCTTCATTTGCAAACCAGCCTTTTTCGTCGTAAAAGTTTTTTACAAGTTGTTTGTCTGCGCTAATTGTTTCTTTTAATACCATCTCGTGCGAGTCAACAATAGCAAGATCTTTCAGTAGCAATACTATTTCATTTATTACCGGGTAAATATAAGAGTTGTCAATTGTAGCCAAAGCCCGGCTGACTGATGTAGTAAAAAGCTTTCCATCAGCCTGCCAAACCATTTTCTTAGCAATCTTCAAATTAAGCGATTCTATTTCATGCGCATTCAGCAAATGCAAATCACTGCCGGTTACAGGGCATTTCAATATCCCGATCCATTCCATATTAGGTAAGTTAAAGTGCGCTAATATAATCAGGGATCATTAAAAGTGCAAGCGGCAGTGAAATTGATTTGTAGAAACACTCAATTCATGGTTACTCTTGCAATTTTACCTTTGCTGCCAGCCAAATAAACCGTTTTTCCGTCTTTAGCTTTACGGCAAACATGATAGCCTTCTTCAGAAATAGCTTTCCAATTCATACCGCCATCTGTTGAAATATCAACACCGGAGGTGCCACAGGTGATCAGCGTATTTTTATCAATAAATTCTACGCATGAGCGATAACCATTCGGCGGAACATTGGGCGCAGTCCATGTTTTACCGGCATCTTTTGTAATAAAGCAGTTTTTGTCCTTTGATTTATCATTTGAAAAATCACCACCCACTACTACAAAATATTTACTATTCCTCAATTTTTTATTATCTCTTATCGCTATTGAATTTGCCCCTGTAGAAGCGGTGCCCTGCACTATCGGCAGCATAACCGGAGCGCCTTTCCAAAACAACCTCGATTTTGTACCCCCCGTAACAAAACATGCTTCATCTCTATCGAGCTTTCTTAAATTAGTTCCACTCGCTGCAAAGCAAGCCTCGCCTTGGTCCGCAGCCGGCAAATTTTGAAATGGTATAGACCGCCAGGTGGTGCCTTCATCAAAAGTTCTTGCAATAAAAAATTTTCCATTAACAGGATCACCAATCACAATACCACTTTGGTCGTTCCAAAATTCCATAGCATCCAAAAACATACCCGGCGTAGGATCAATAAAAACAGTTTTCCATGATTTTCCACCGTTAATAGTTTTCAATATAACTGCCGGAGTATCGATAGCCATAATGATAGCCGTAGCTTCGTCAAATGCTTCAATATCCCGAAAATCTCTTTTTTCAAAACCCGGCACAGTCATCCATGTCCACGTTTTACCACTGTCAATGCTTCTTCCCACAGTGCCATTGCTTCCGCTTACCCACAATACTTTGTTATTTACAACACTTAATCCGCGAAGACTTGTATTAGTATCAGAGTTAAGCGAAATTAGTTTTTGCGAAAAAGAGGAAAAAGAAATAGCTGTCGTAAGTACCAGAATTAAATAGCGCATATTCATTATAGTTATATTGGTGAACTAATTAAAACCCGCGACCCATGCCAATACATGTACCGAAGGCAGATAAAATCAAATAGATATAAAACCCCGTCTTCATCCGAAGTGTTTTTTTGGTATCAACTGTATTGCTACTATTAAGCATCGTTGTGTCACTCACTTGTACAATTGTAATTCTATTCAGCAAGGCGTAACACCATACATACAAATCACAATCCATGAGTGCAGAGTACTAAGGCAAGGAAAGTCAAAGGGGACTAAAGCAATGGTGCAAAAATAAAACTCAATGAAATAGAAAATATAAAGAGACGTAAATTGAATTACGTCTCTAAGTTAAACTTTGTAATGATTTGATAATACGTTGACACATCTCTTCTTCCGTCAATGGCTCGGGAATAAATTTTTCTCCAATCACTTTTTCATATAATTCAATGTAGCGTTGACTAATCGTATTGATCCATTCTTCGGTCATTTCGGGAACCGATTGACCTTCTTTACCCATAAAGTTATTAGCAATAAGCCATTCACGCACAAACTCTTTACTCAATTGTTTTTGGCGCTCACCTTTTTGCTGTCTTTCTTCAAATCCTTCAGCGTAAAAATATCGTGAAGAATCGGGAGTATGAATTTCATCCATCAGGTAAATAGTGTCGCCTATTTTACCAAATTCATACTTTGTATCTACCAATATTAAACCTTGTTTTGCGGCAATCTGTTTTCCTCTTTCAAAAAGAGCTAATGTATATTTTTCAAGAACACTCCAATCAGCTTCAGAAGCCAAACCTTGTGCGATAATTTCTTCTTTTGAAATGTCTTCATCGTGGCCTGCGGCAGCTTTGGTGGTGGGTGTAATTATAGGAGAAGGAAAGAAATCATTTTCTTTCAGACCTTCCGGTAAATGCACGCCACAAAGAATTCTTTTACCGCTGCTATAAGTGCGCCATGCATGACCGGTTAAATTGCCGCGTACAACCATCTCAATTTTAAATGGTTCGCAGCGTTTGCCTATAGAAACAGATGGTGCAGGCACATCCAGCAACCAATTAGGACAAATGTCCTTAGTTGCATTCAACATGTATGCCGCTATCTGATTTAATACTTGTCCTTTGTAAGGAATTGGTTTTGGTAAAACCACATCAAACGCAGAAATGCGGTTGCTTGCTATCATTACCAGCAGGCTGCCGCCAATGCTATATACATCGCGAACTTTACCTTGGTAAAAATTCGTTTGCCCAGGAAATTGTATTGTTGACATGATGCAAAATACCTATATGCAGCGCAATTATCCAAAGCTTTTTTAATTAATAATTAATAATGAATAATTAAGAATACTTCAATGACGGATTTGCGTTTGTTTTTTAACAGTTTTCTATTGTCTGAATTTGGATTTACCAGGGTATAGGATTGAATGATTTTAGTTGAAAATTGAAAGTGCTTTAAACATATAATACAAGTGAAAACAAAAGCACTCATAACCCATAACTCAAAACTCATCACTTGTTCAATAGCATTCCTACCGTACAAGTGAGTGACACAACGATGCTTAATAGTAGCACTACCGCCGGTTCACAAAAAAAATAATTATCAAAAATTTTTTAAATTTTTAAAGAACAGAACATCAATGATATGAACAGAATGTGAAAATATTTCTTTGGGAACAAGATTATTATATATATTTTGTTGACGATAACCTAACCAAATATTGCCATTATGAGAATATGCCAGTTGATGTGCATAGGTCTTCTTTTAAGCACCACTATTGCATCCTATGCACAAACCGTGATAACGGGAAATGTAAAGAACTCCATATCAGGAGAACCGATTGCTGCCGCTTCTGTAACTATAAAGGGAACTATAACCGGTACATTTACAGACGATAAAGGAAACTTCAGATTTTCATCAAGAAGAAATCCGCCTTTCACACTTGTCATTAGCTCCGTTGGTTTCGATTCAAAAGATGTGCCTGTAACAGCCACCGGATCATTAAGTATCATACTCGATCCTGCCGCTGCCTTAGGATCTGAAATTGTAGTATCCGCAAGCCGTGTTCCTGAAAGAATACTGGAATCGCCGGTTTCCATCGAACGCGTAAGCAATGCGGCCATTCGCATTGCACCTGCAACATCTTACTATGATATTATCGGAAACCTGAAAGGTGTGGACATGACCACCTCCAGCTTAACGTTTAAAACGCCCAGTACACGCGGGTTTAACGCCAGCGGCAATACTCGTCTCAATCAAATTGTAGATGGTATGGACAACCAGGCGCCGGGATTAAATTTTTCCGTTGGAGGAGTGATCGGCCTTACAGAACTTGATGTGGAAAGCATGGAACTGTTGGGTGGCGCGTCTTCCGCGCTGTATGGCCCCGGAGGTATGAACGGAACAATTCTTATTAACAGCAAAGATCCTTTTAAATATCCGGGTCTAAGTGTGCAGGTAAAAGGTGGCATTATGAATATTAATAGTCCTGCAAGAAGCACATCTGCATACCAAGATTACTCTTTAAGATGGGCACAAAAGATCACCAACAGGTTTGCTTTCAAAATATCCGCGCAATACATGCAAGCTACTGATTGGGCGGGTTACGACAGCTCTAACTACAACGTATCCACAATGAGCAGCAAAGTCGGCACACGCACTACCGATCCTAATTATAACGGCGTGAACATTTATGGAGATGAAACTACCGTAACCATGCTGAGTATTGCCAATACGGCTATGTCGCAGGCGCCATCCGCCGCCATTACAGGCTTAAACAATATTATCAGCGGCACTCCCGGCATTACCTATCAACAGTTTCAAACCATTATCAACAGCACTCCGCAACTACAGCCTTTAGCACAGCTAGCACCGTTTGTATGGGGAGCAAATCCAACTAATAATTACTTCGGCACACAAGCTGTTAGCAGAACGGGATATAAAGAAACCGACATTATTGATCCTACTGCAAAAAATTTAAAACTATCTGGAGGATTGTTTTATAAACTCTCAAACTCGCTAACAGCTTCAATTTCAGGTTATTGGGGTTATGGAAATACTGTGTACACAGGCAGTGATCGCTATTCACTAAAGAATATGAAAATGGGACAGTATAAAGTGGAATTAAAATCAATCAGTTGGTTTTTGAGAGGATATACCACACAGGAAAATTCGGGAGACTCATACAACGCGACAGTTAGCACACAATTAACCAATGAAGCGTGGAAAGCAAGCCAGGCTTGGTATCCGCAGTATGTAGGCGCTTTTGTACAGGCTAAAGCAATGGGCCTCGATGATTTAACAGCGCATAATGCAGCAAGAAGTTTTGCAGACCAGGGCCGACCGGCAGCAGGCAGTACGGAATTTAAAAATTATTTCAACAGTGTTATAACCAAACCAATTCCGAAAGGGGGATTGTTTGTGGATCGCTCCGATCTGTATATGGTAGAAGGACAATACAACTTAACCAATCTGTTGAATTTGCAAAGCAAAGGAACCGACATATTGATTGGCGGTAATTGGAAACAATATGTACTCAACTCACAGGGAACCATATTCGCAGATACTACCGGAAAAATAAGCATTAACGAAATTGGGTTTTACGCACAGGTATCTCAAAAATTATTTCGTGATATTCTGAAGTTAACCGCTTCCGGCAGGTATGATAAAAATGAAAATTTTGAAGGCAAATTCACACCGCGTTTTTCTGCATTGATAAAAGTGGCGAAAGATCAGAACATTCGTTTATCATATCAAACAGCTTACAGATTTCCTACCACGCAAAATCAATGGATCAACCTGCAAACCGGAACCGCTTTTTTAATTGGCGGACTGCCACAATTAAGAGAAGGCCATCACTTTGATACCAACCCTGTTTATACACAAGACAGCTATCTCGCATTTGCGCAAAGCGGCGATCCCTCAAAGCTGAAAGAACAGGAGTTCGCAACTTACAAACCGGAAACATCCAATTCTTTCGAAATCGGATACAAAGGTTTATTTGCAAACAAATTGCTGATTGATGTGTACGGCTATTACGCACATTACAAAGATTTTTTAGGAAGGTTAAATGTGTTTCAATCATCAAACGGCCAACCATCAGGACTGTTGAATCCGCAAATATATTCGGTGGCCGTAAACAGCGCCAACAAAGTAAACACTTACGGTTACGGCGTTTCGTTCGAATATAAATTAAGAAAGAATTTTTCAGTAACCGCTAATTTTTATTCTGATGAAATTACAGATGTGCCTGCCAATTTCCAGGCACAGTTCAATACGCCGAAATACCGCACCAACATTGGCGTTGCCAACAATGGTTTTGGATGGCAAAAAAGACTTGGCTTTAATGTGGTGTACAGATGGCAGGATTCTTACTATAACGAAAGCACATTTATTTCGGGCAGTGTAAATGCATTCAGCACGCTTGACGCGCAAGTGAGTTTTAAACTTCCCAAAATAAAATCGTTAATAAAATTAGGAGGCACCAACATTACCAACCATTACTACATCAACTCGTATGGTAACCCGCGCATTGGCGCTTTGTATTACTTAAGTATTGGGTATAATGTGCTGTAGATTTGAGATTTGAAATGCTTTAGATTGTTGTACATCCTATTGTATTAAGCTACTGATTTTTTGTTGACCGGCGGTATTGCTACTATTAAGCATCGTTGTGTCACTCACTTGTGCGGTAGTAATGCTATTGAACAAGTGATGAGTTGTGGGTTATGAGTGCTTTTGCTTTCACTTGCAATCAGTGTATAAAGCATTCTCAATTCTCCACTCTCAATTCTCCATTTATTTTAACCACAAGGGTTGATTGAAATTGCAAGCAGCCCATGTGTACATTGTGCTTTCCGTTGTACTCCTTGTGGTTAAAATCCATGATTTCTAAAATCAGGTTCTCTCTTGTTCAAAAAAGTTTTTTCAAAAAAAGTTTAAAAAAAATTTGGATGATTGAAATAAAACATCTCATCTTTGCATCTCGAAATTTTTAACAAACATGTCACAAAAACTAATTCACATAACGGTTAAAGGTTGGTTCAGTCCGGAAGGAGACTATACCATTTACGGGGCATGTATTGCTGAAAAATAGTAAAACTAAAATCACTCAATATACAAGGCCCCGGTAAAACGGGGCTTTTTTATTTTCTATCGGTTTGTAAATGTACCGGTACAACAATCGAAACAATTTTTTAAACAATTATTAAAAGTGTTAAACAGAAAACTACATAAACGATTTATACGAATTGAGATAAGCAGCATATTATCATGCAGTAAAAACTATGCACATACGCAGCAGCTTTGGATTAGTGTGCCCGTGGGAACAAATTCGTATAGTGATTGTTATAAGCGATCGGACTTAATGTATTCGTAAGTACATAAACTTATTAGAACAAAAGCCCGGTCGCGAAAAACGACCGGGCTTTTTTTGTTGCAACTGCAATAAAATTCAAATGCCCGGCCATTCAAAGAAAATGAATAAAAGCAAAAATTGAAATGTAGAAAAAGGAGGCGTTATGAAATTTTTATTGGTGGTATTATCGATAAGATATGTGCTCAGCCTGTTGTTTAAAGAAAAAAAGCAAATGTGAAAATCAAACTTCTGCATATTGCACAATAGCGATCAAACCGTTGAAGAGTGCGACGCAACAGAAGCTTAATAGTAGCAATGCAGCCGGGCTCATAACAAAAAACTTTAAAAAATTACCCGGTTAAAAAGAATTGCAGAGGGAGGAAACATAGCACTCCCCGCGAGTTGCAGCGGGGAGGCTTTTAGAAACATAGCAGCATTCCAACCGGTTGGATACTCCGTTTGGATCGGAGAGGTTGCAGGTTCGAGTCCTGCCTGCTATACATAAGGTTTGTTGGTGTAATGGTTAACATCACAGATTGTCGATCTGTTGCTACGGGTTCGATTCCCGTACAAACCGCCGAATATTGGATGGTGCAATTGGCGAGCATTTCAGAATTTGACTCTGAAGATGTTGGTTCGAGTCCAACTCTGATAACTAAAAAAATGTTGGCTTTAGCTTACCAGGAAAAGCGCCACTTTGTGACTGTGGAGAACAGGGTTCGAGTCCCGGAGTCAACCAACAAAGAAAATACGACTTGGTGTAACAGGCAACACGATTGTCTTCCTCTCTTTCTGAGAGGCAAACATAAGATGATTGATTTCAGTTCGAATCTGAAGGTCGTACAAAAGATGGCTCATAGTTTAACGGATAAAATGCTTCGCTACGAACGAAGTGATACAAGTTCAATTCTTGTTGAGCCAACCAGGCATATAGCTCAATGGTAAGAGCGGGAACCTTATACGTTCAAGGCTAACAGTTCGAGTCTGTTTATGTCTACTAAAAAATTTGAAGATTCAATGAAGTAAAATTGATTATTTAAAAGCTGCATGAGTGAATATTTTTTGGATATCGGCTGTAGTATTTCATGGCGTCATCGTTGCGTCGCATTTCGTTCATCTGTTGTTTTTCATGGCAACGATGGGCTGCTGAAATAGTATTTAAAAAATGGCTCAATCAGTTTTTTTAATTCGCTTTCAAATGTTCAAATTATAACAGTCTCGTAGCTCAACTGGAAGATGTATCCGGCTTTTAACCGGAGGGTTGTGAGTTCGAATCTCACCGGGACTACCAAAGGATGAATAGCTCAAAGGCAGAGCAATGGCTTGTTAAGCCGGGGGTTGAAAGTTCGAATCTTTCTTCATCCGCAGAAGCAGTGATGCTTTATATTGAAAGAGCCTGATAAAAAAAAGGGTGTTATAAGCGTGGCGAAAATGAAATGGTGTACACTATAAAAAAATGTTGTAATGTTGTAAACAATTTCATACATCCACACTAACAAAAGGAGAGATGGCAGAGTGGTTGAATGCGGCGGTCTCGAAAACCGTTGACTGTAACAGGTTCGGGGGTTCGAATCCCCCTCTCTCCGCTGTTACCGATTCTTACAGGTAACAGTAAAGAGTAGTTTTCAATATAACAAGTTGGGGAAATATTGGATGGGAGAAAACAGATATTAATGTCTAGCATCTGACTTCTGATTTCCGTTCACTAAAAATTTCAAAAATGATGAACAATGAAACAGCAACAAAAATGGAGAAAGCCGGATGGTACACGTATTGAAATTTCAATTGAAGATGAAGTAAGACGAGTGATCGTTCGTGAAAAAGAACATGGACATCAATTGAAAGTATGTATTGGTACAGATAGCCAGGTTAAAGGTAAAGAAACGGAATTTGCGACAGTGATCGTTTTCATTCGCAAAGGCAAAGGTGGTTTTATGTACATACTAAATGATACCACAAAACAGAAAATGAGTATCAAACAACGTATGTTAGCTGAAGTGGGAAAAAGTATAGAAGCCGCTTATACACTTTGCAACCTGTTTACTTTATATGGCGTGGATATGGAAGTGCATGCAGATATTAATACCAACCCAAATTTTAAAAGTAACGACGCGCTAAAAGAAGCAATGGGTTATATAACAGGTATGGGCTTTGCGTTCAAAGCCAAACCACATGCTTTTGCAAGCTCCAGTTGTGCTAATAAGATTGTTCATTGAAGATAAGGATCGCTGGCACAAAAGCTTTTAGACGACTAGCGAGATCTGCATGACAACAACAAAGTATAAAATAATGTAACAAAGCAAGTTGAAAATTCTGCTTGTAAATAAGCATAAAGAATTTTCAACTTTCAATACACAAACAAAATGGACAATTATACCAATCAAAAAACGATTGATGCAAACTCGGTGTTCTCGCAGCGTTTTTTGAATAATAAATCGTTGTATTTGTATCGCTTTAATAATTTGCCAAGTTTGCATTTCATGCCAGATATTGATGGTGAAAAAGCATACAAAGCATTTAAAGAAAAATTTGCCGGCATAATCGTTTCCGAATATCAATATCGATGGTTTAAACGGGAAAAGAAAAGATATGAGTTTGATGAAACTCTATTCATACTTAGCAATAACTGTATTGTTGAAATAAAAGACTATTGTGAAATATTACACGACGGAAACCGCAACGGGTTTATTGAAGAATGTACAGCTTTGATGAACAAATTCAAAGAGCGAAAGAAAAAAGATCCTTTGGAAGTGAACCTGATTGTAAAAGGCAGCTATGGACTTGAACTGAAATCGATGGAGATCAAAAAAACCAAACTTGCTATTGATCTGTTCTTTGAGGATGATTTTAAAGATGTGGATACGGTTATTCAAAAAAGACTTAACCAAAAAGATGACAAAGGTATAGTGCTGTTGCACGGATTGCCCGGCACAGGAAAAACAACATACCTGCGCTACTTGATAGGTCGTATAAAAAAACGAGTACTCTTTTTATCGCCAAATGTAGCAGGAAATTTAATGGATCCTGATTTTATTGATTTGCTCATTGACAATCCGGGAACAGTAGTTATTATAGAAGACGCGGAAAATATAATTATGGACAGGAGAACATCAGGAAGTTCAGCAGTATCAAACCTTTTGAATATATCAGATGGATTACTGGCAGATTTCTTAAATGTGCAATTAATCTGCACTTTCAATAGCTCGCTAACAATGGTAGATAGTGCACTTATGCGCAAAGGCCGCCTGATAGCAAAGTATGAATTCGGTAAATTGAGTGTAGATAAAGCACAAGCATTAAGTAATCATATGGGATTTGATAAAACAATAGAAAGGCCGATGACTGTTGCGGAAATCTGTAATCAACACGAAAAAGATTACACGCCGAAACAAGTAGAAGTTATAGGATTTAGGCGAGCGATTTAAAAAAAATAGTTAGTGCGCAGTTGTGTTGCGCACTACGGTAGTGACAAACTAATTATGCTACACATTATGTTGTATGATTAGTTTGTCACTACAATAATTCAATGAGATTTCTCGCCCGGTTGTCTCACGTGAAATTTAGTACATAATCACAAATATGTTGAAAATAAGCGGGCTCGAAATGACGGTGACGGTTATTGTTGCGAAATGTTGAAAACAGTTTGAAAACAAATTCATTCACTCCAATCATTTACTAAAAAATTCTACAATAGTATTATTACTTCTTCCGTAATAAAGTTATGTGAAGTAGTTTATAACATCAACTACCTATACTATTTTCAATCTGCTCTTTCTTGTATAAATGTTCCGTCTTCCTTGTAACGAACTTTCAAATCGTGATCTCCTTTTTCAATTGAAATATTATACATTACAGATTGAGCTTTCAAATATTTTTCTGCATCATCAATTCTATAACCGGGATATTTTGCTTTTATGGCCTTCTTTACCACTGCCGGAATTGAGCTTGTTGAAATATCGTATTTATATGCCAGTAAATTTCCTCTTTCATCATACCAGGCTTCGTAATCTTTTGTTCCTTTATCAAATTCCACTTCATAAACCCCATTTGAAAATTTCCATTCTACATCGTAGGTTGATGAAAAGTGACTTTTGAATGCGGCGTTAACTGTTTCGGGAACCTGCACATGACTTGCGTTTCCGGAATAATACGCTTTTAATTTCGCTTCTATCTGAGCTTCGGATAATGCCGTACCGGGCTTTACTTGTGCTACAGAAGACTGGGACATGATAATAACAACTATTCCTGTGAGCAGAAGTGTAGTTATTGCTTTAAAAGTTTTCATAACGCATACATTTAAAGATGAAAAAATATGATCAGGGGCATTAACTACGGAAGGGTAATAATTAAAGATCCGTAAAAAAACGGATATATCCAATTTAGTGCAGGGCAAATACAACTAAATGTTTTTGTTCACGAATTATTTTGAGAATAGTTTAACCATAAGCATGGCTCACTGTACTACGGGACAGGGTGCAATTCAATCATCATCACTTGTTTCTTTAATAAAAACAGCAAAACTTAGAGAACGCACCCAACTTTGTTCAGTTTATTGACATCGCTGAAGTGTGCGACGCAACCGAAGCATCATAGTAGCAATACCGCCGGGCCCATAATAAAAAACCGTTTATTACAAGCACTTATAAATGTGATGTACCAGGCGATATCAAAACCATTTCATATCAACACACACTACAACTTACTCAAAAATAATTCAAGTCCTTTTTTCTTCTCATCATCCAAAACATAACTAATGTGCTGCGTGTAATATTCTTTAAGATCAAAAACGGGATAAGGATTTTCTTTTACCACTTCATCAATATGTGTTAAACCTATAGCATTTACTTTGTTGAAATCGCTGATAAATTTTTCATCCAGTTTTTTATTACTGATCCATGCGGCAAAAACAAAAGGCAATCCTGTCATTTGTATCCATGTTTCGCCAAGATCATAAATATATTTTGATTGACGACGTTGTTCCAATGCGCGGTCGCCGATGACTACACCGGCAGTAGCGCCGCATATATGCTTGCGAAAATCTTCTTTGGCGTCTGAAAGTATAGGATCAACATTCCAATATTCTTTCAACAAGATTTTCGCAAGACGTACTGATGTGCGACTTTGATAATCGAGCAACACTTCCTTTACTTCCTGAATGGGCACTTCGCTGAAAATGCATACGGAAGCTACAGGTCCCACACAACCTATACAATAATCTATATTGATATGCCACTCTTTTAAACGAGGAATGATGGCTACAGGTACCAACCCAATATCAATTTTATCTTCCACCAGCATGGCGGCTATTTTTGCGGGGAATTCCGTTGTTAATTCAATACGTTCTTTCATAGCCCCTTGCTCAAGCTCATATATCAAAGGTTTCGCATTCAGGTAGCTTACGGATCCTACTCTAATTTTTCTTTCCACTCTGTTTCATTTAATTTCGCAAATGTACAGCACATTACAAGAATTTCGTTTAAAACAAATCATGGAATTAAATACTCTTTCTGCCATCTCTCCTGTTGATGGCCGCTACAGAAAACAGGTACAGCATCTGGATGAATATTTTTCAGAATACGCATTAATGAAATACCGCGTATTCGTAGAAATTGAATATTTCATTTTCCTGGCAGATAAAAAGTTCTTTACACTAACTACAAAAAGCAAAAACTTCTTGCGCCAGGTAGCGGAAAATTTCAGTATTGAAGATGCGGCAATCATTAAAGAAACTGAAAAAATTACTAATCACGATGTGAAGGCTGTTGAGTATTTCATTAAAGCAAAGCTGGACGAATGTAATGCCGGCGAATTGAAAGAGTGGGTTCATTTTGGTCTTACATCGCAGGATGTAAATAATACCGCAGTTCCGCTGTCATGGAAGCATGCAATGGAAATTGAATACCTGCCTGCTATACTGAACCTGAATAGCGAACTAAATGTGTTGGTGGAAAACTGGAAAAACATTCCCATGCTGGCACGCACACACGGACAACCTGCAAGCCCCACCATTCTTGGTAAGGAAATAATGGTGTTTGTAGAAAGAATTCAAAACCAGGTGGAGCAAATTATTAATGTTCCTTTCACTGCAAAATTTGGCGGAGCTACAGGCAACTTCAATGCGCACCATGTTGCCTTCGAAAAAAAGAACTGGGTGACGCTCGGAAACGATTTTGTTGAAAACAGGCTGAGCCTGCAAAGACAGCAATATACTACGCAAATAGAACACTACGATAACCTGGCTGCTCATTTCGATTGCATAAAACGCATCAACAATATTCTAATTGATTTTTGCCGTGACGTGTGGACGTATGTGAGTATGGATTACTTCAAACAAAAAGTAAAAAAAGGAGAAGTAGGCTCTTCTGCCATGCCGCATAAAGTGAACCCGATTGATTTTGAGAACGCGGAGGGAAATCTTGGTATAGCCAACGCGTTGTTTGAACATCTTAGCAGCAAGCTTCCAATTTCGCGCTTGCAAAGGGATTTAACGGATTCGACTGTATTGCGGAATATTGGCGTTCCATTTGCTCATACTGTTATCGCAATTAAATCTATTGAAAAAGGATTAGGAAAACTATTGCTGAACGAACAAAAAATTTCCGGCGACCTTGATAACAATTGGGCTGTAGTAGCGGAAGCGATACAAACAATTTTGCGTCGTGAAAATTATCCTAAACCATATGAAGCATTAAAAGATCTTACTCGTGGGAATGCCACTATCAATAAACAGGTAATGCACAAATTTATTGATGGTTTAAAAGTAAGCGCCGCAGTAAAAAAAGAATTGAAAAAAATTACACCACATAATTATACCGGAGTAAAGTTCTGATAATTGAACTTTTATGATTGTTAGTTGGTGTTTCATCGCACTGCCACCACCCAACACACCGATACTTGGCATGGCATAAAACATGTGCAATATTTTTTTGGGACCGGCGGCAGTAATTCTCATCATCATCGTTGTGTCACTCACTTGTACGGTAGTAATTCTATTGGGCGAGGTGTTAGTTGTAGGTTGTTTTAAAGTAAAGTCAGAAAGCCGTATTCAGATAAGAAGGTATTGTCAACAACATATGTGATAGCTGACATCTGATTACTGATTTCTCCCTTGAGATTTCTCGCACGGTTTGGTTCGTTTCAAGTTTCGATATTTTATTTTAGCAACATCATTAACTCGTGCTCGAAATGACGGATGAGATTGTTAATTGGATAATTGCTTATTTCATTAACAAAAACTATAAAACTATAAGAGGCGTATGTTAATTGTTGAAAGTATTCCTGCACGTCATTTCGAGTCCTGGAAATACGGAAAACATATGAGTTTCAACGCAAATTATTCTTACAATAACCAGACGGAAAATCTCATTGCAATTGACACAATCAACTAACAACTAACAATCCGCCCAAAAGAATTACGACAGCACAAGTGAGTGACACAACGATGCTTAATAGTAGCACTACCGCCGGTTCCATAAAAAAATATAACACAACATTATACAAGCCTGAAGTATAATAAACAAACCTTTCATAAAATCTACCAACTATCACCTTAACACTTTGATGCAGTAATTTTTCCCTATTTTTGCCGCCGTTATTTTAAAAATCATTGTAACTTAATATACTTGTGTTTTCATGAAAAGAGTTGTAATTACCGGCATGGGAGCTTTAACACCCATAGGAAATAATGTAAAAGACTATTGTATATCACTGGAAAATGGAGTGAGTGGAGCAGCCCCGATAACAAAATTTGATGCTTCAAAATTCAAGACAAGATTTGCATGTGAGTTAAAAAATTTTGATCCTTTACAGTTTATTGAAAAGTCAGAAGCCAGGAAATACGATCTCTTCACACAGTATGCGCTAATTGCTACGGAAGAAGCTATAAAGAATGCACAAATTGATTTTGACAAACTAAACAAAAATCGTATAGGCGTTATATGGGGCTCGGGAAATGGCGGAATTGGAACATTTGAAAACCAGGTAGCGGAGTTTGTGAACGGTAACGGCACACCGCATTTCAGTCCATTCTTTATTCCTAAGATAATTGTGGACATTGCTTCCGGTGTTATTTCCATAAAATATGGCTTGCGTGGTGTAAACTTCACAACTGTATCTGCATGTGCAACTTCAAATACCGCGATCATTGACGCGTTCAATTACATAAAGTGGGGAAAGGCCGATATGATCATTACTGGCGGATCCGAAGCGCCTATTACAAATTCCGGTATGGGAGGTTTTAACGCGGCAAAAGCATTATCTACCAATAATGATAACCATACGCACGCATCAAGACCATTTGACGTAAAACGAGATGGTTTTGTGATGGGTGAAGGTGCGGGTACGCTAGTGCTGGAAAGCCTTGAACATGCGTTACAAAGAAATGCGCCGATTATCGCGGAAGTAGCCGGAGGCGGCATGACAGGAGACGCATATCATTTAACAGGCACACACCCTGAAGGCGAAGGCGCTTACCTTGGTATGCAAGAAGCCTTGAACGACGCGGGTATAACTGCAACAGATATTGATTATCTCAACGCTCATGCCACATCCACTCCTTTAGGCGATGCGAGTGAATTGAGAGCAATAAAAAGATTATTCAGCGAAAACAAAAAACTTCATATTAGCGCTACTAAATCGATGACCGGCCATTTGCTTGGCGCAGCAGGCGCGATTGAAGCTATTGCCTGTATTAATGCTATTGCAAACGGAGTGGTTCCGCCAACCATCAACACCGAAGTGGTGGAGCCTGAATTTGCAGATCTGTTTAACTATACTTTGGGCAATGCTGTAAAAAAAGAAGTGAACTATGCAATGAGCAATACATTCGGTTTCGGCGGACATATCGCAACTACTCTTTTTAAGAAGTATGAAAAGTAAGTGGAGAAATCAGATGTCAGTTTTTTTTAACCACAAGGGCCACAATGGGTGGCACAAGGTTCACAAAGAATGGTTATAATTTAACCTCTCTTGTGTGCTTTGTGCCTCTATTGTGGCCCTTGTGGTTAAAAAACTTTTCATTCAAAGCTGACAAAGTATTTAAATCAACATATTCCTTTTGCACTTTCAATTTTCAACTTTCAACTCTCAACAGTTGCTTCGTCTCCATACATCTGCGATTTATATTTTAATGATGGCGACGGAATAAAACTGCCTAAGCCAAGAGTATTCCATTTCGCATCAACAGATGCGATAGTATCAACGGAAGCTACAATAATATTTGGCCAGTCGCGTTGAAACCCGTCGAGGTCTTTTGTTTTGCGAGTGCCATCTAATCCAAGACATACAAATGTTTTACCGGCGTGGGTTGCTGATTCTTTTTTTATCAGCAATGCATCTCGTTTGGGATCAAGGTTATTGCAAAAACGCCAAAGCGCAGTGGCAAGATCATTAGCATCAACAGTGTGTTCAATATACAAGATCATTTTAACTACTTCCATTTCCGGAAAACGACATAATTGTTCATGCAAATCTTTAATATGGTTTTTCCTGTTTTTATGAACGGAAACAATTATACACCCAATGCCATCATTCAGTAAAGATGTATTTATACTTTTAATTTCAGTGAAGGTTTTTATTAATGCTGCCGTATCCAATTGCATATTCTCAAATACAAGATGATTTGCTTCTTCAATTTCCTCATCTGTTTTGCGAGTGCCATCTATACAAAGCTTTCCACCAAAACCAAGCTTGTTGCAACTGTGATCAAGCACATCCATTGGGCCGGTGCTGATAATTACATCATTATCCACATCAAGATTTTTAAACACATATTTAGCAAGCGCTTTATAATCCTGTATTTTCACATGCTGATCAGTCAATACCAAAATTTTATTAAACATCATTTGCCCGGCGCCCCACATGGCATTCATCACTTTTTTTCCCTGGCCCGCATAGCTCTTGTTAATTTGCGCTATTACCAGGTTATGAAACACACCTTCTACAGGCATATCCATATCAATTATTTCCGGAACCATCGTCATTTTAATAGGCGCCAGAAAAATTCTTTCGGTAGCTTTTCCCAGCCACGCGTCTTCCTGCGGTGGAATACCAACAATGGTAGCAGGATATACAGCATCTTTTTTGTGTGTAATAGCGGTGATGTGGAACCGCGGATACCAATCAGGTAAAGAATAATACCCTGTGTGATCTCCAAACGGGCCTTCCCAAATAAGCTCGTCATTGGGATCTACATAACCTTCAATAACAAAGTCCGCATCGGCAGGCACTTCTATTTCAGGTTGTGTTATACATTTTACCAGTTCTACTTTTTTCTTGCGCAAAAAACCTGCAAGCATGTATTCATCCACATTTTCAGGAAGTGGCGCTGTTGCAGAATATGCATACGCAGGATCACCGCCCAGCGCAACCGCTACCGGCATTCTTTTACCGGCTTTTTGATATTCGGTATAGTGTTTTGCACTCACTTTATGCTTATGCCAGTGCATACCGGTGAGCGTGGGACTATATACCTGCATGCGGTACATGCCAACATTTCTTGAGTTTGTATTTGGGTCTTTTGTATGAATAATTGGCAATGTAACAAACGGACCACCATCTTTAGGCCAACAGGTAATAACCGGAAGTTTTGTAATATCAGGTGTGGTCATTATAACTTCCTGGCACTCACCCTTACCGCTTTTTACTTTTGGCATCCAGTTTGCAAACTGACCGAGCTTGGGTAGTAATTTTAATTTGTCAATAATATTTTCTTTAGGAGCAGACAACATTTTAAACAAACCCTCAATTTCTTTTGCTACATCATCAAGGTGTTGCACTCCAAGCGCCATACACATGCGTCTTTCGCTGCCATATGCATTCATTAATACCGGAAAATCATATCCTGTATTTTCAAACAACAATGCTTTTCCGCCATTGCCGCTTTTGCTGATCCTGTCGGTAATTTCCGATATTTCCAAAACCGGGTTCACATACTCTTTAATGCGAATAAGCTCGCCTGCCCTTTCCAGAGCCTGTATAAACTCTTGCTGATTTTTATATGCCATGTGTCAAATTTCGGCGTAAAGGTATTAGGGCACACAACAAATTACAAGATTTTTTTTTGGGTACCGGCAGTAGTATTTCATGGCATCATCGTTGTGTCACTCACTTGTACGGTAGGAATGCTATGGAGCGGAGGCAGGTTGCAAGATACAGGTTGCAAGTTTCAAGTTGCAGGTTGCCAGTGGCCGGTTGCCGGTGTTTTGGTACAAGCAAACCTTCAGAGGTTTCGAATCATTGAATCATCGAATTAATAAACAATTCCATCACAACACATTTTCAAATTTTCAAATTAGCACATTTTCAAATTCATTTTCAGACAACCGGGCGAGAAATTTCTTTGAACTTGTGTACCAGAACACCTTGCATGTTGCTAAAAGCAACAGTATAGTGCTGCAAGGCTACAAGCCTTGCAGAGCGTGAAATAAATGGAGAATTGAGAATGCTATAATCACTGATTGCATGCCAAAACAAAAGCACTCATAATCCATAACTCAAAACTCATCACTCATCACCCGCCCAATAGCATTACTACCGTACAAGTGAGTGACACAACGATGCTTAATAGTAGCAATACCGCCGGTTCCCAAAAGAAACTGCGCATATTTATACCGTGCGAAGTATAATCCTATTATTGAATTTTATTCTTCCAAAAGTTTTTAGGCTACCTCACTTTCAACTTTCAATTTTCAACTTTCAACTAATTTTAGTGTAAGTTTGTCCATTATGTCTTTATACTGCCACCATGCATAGATTGCTTTTTATTGTTGTTTTCATTTACGCATTTTATTTTCAAGCTAATGCGCAATCATGTTCGGGAAGCCTTGGTGATCCTGTGATAAATATTACATTTGGCAGCGGCAGCAATCCCGGACCGGCCTTACCCGCCGGAGTTACTTCATATACATATCTTACCACCGCATGTCCAAACGACGGAGAATACACCATTGCTTCTCTAACATCCGGATGTCATGGAAGCTCATGGCATACAGTAACAAATCACACGCCTAATGATCCTAACGGCTATATGATGATTGTGAATGCAGATTATAATCCCGGCGATTTTTATTTGCAGAAAGTTACAGGACTTTGTGGCGGTACTACTTACGAATTTGCAGCATGGGTAATTAATTTGCTGTTACCTACTTCATGTGCGGGTAATAAAGTACAACCCGATCTTACATTTTCTATTGAAACAACAAACGGAACTGTACTTGCTACCCACAACACAGGAGTAATCACCGAAAGCGCAACTCCTTTGTGGCAAAGGATAGCCATGCTCTTTACCACTCCTACCAATGTTGATAATGTAGTAATTCGTTTAAGAAATAACGGCAAGGGTGGTTGTGGAAACGACCTGGCCCTGGATGATATCACATTTTCACCCTGCGGCCCTAAGCTAACCGTCGGCGATGCAGCCACCAATCATTCGGTTATTAATCAGTGTGAGGACAACATGTCGCAGGTAACACTGCATGCAACAGTTACCGCAGGCTATAATAATCCAACCTTCCAGTGGCAAAAAAGTGCCAATAATGGCAGCTCGTGGACTGATATTGTTGGCGCAGTAACCACTTCACTTACAGTAAATCCTTCAGGAAAAGGCACAACTTTATACCGCATGGCAGCGGCAGAATTTGGTAATATCAATTCGGCTAATTGTAGAATTGTTTCTAATAATGTTGCCATAAATGTGTACCCAATTCCTGAAACCGGCATACAAAGTAATAGTCCTGTATGTGAAAATGACATTATAAACCTAACAGCGAATAGCGGTAAAAGCTACACATGGAGCGGCCCGGACGGGTTTACATCCGCACTTCAAAACCCAACAATAAGCGCTCATCCAAACAAAGCCGGAACCTATACTTTAATGTATACTGATAATAATAATTGCTCTGCAACAGGTACTACAAATGTGGTAGTAAATACTTATCCTCAAATAGATGCCGGAGAAGATGTATCTATTTGTGATGGCGAATTTACTATGCTACCTGCTACAGGAAATGCAACTTCCTATAAATGGAGCCCGGAAACCGCATTATCAGATCCGAACATAGTCAACCCTGTTGCTAGTCCACATGAAACTATTACATATACGGTTACGGCATCCAATGACAACTGCAGCGTCAGCGATGATATAGAGGTAAAAGTTTGGAAAAGTCCCAAAGCGAATGCCGGGCCTGATAAAGTGATTTTAGACGGCCAAAGTGTTATACTAAACGGCGAAATTTCGGGTGACGATATCAGTTATATATGGCGGCCGGTTACATCCATTTCTGATGAGCATTTGTTGACACCAACAGTAAATCCGTCTATTGATATCACATACACCTTGCTAGTAAGCTCGGCGCATGGCTGCCCTATTGCAACCGACGATGTGTTTGTAAAAGTGTTTAAAAAATTAACTATACCAAATGCATTTTCACCAAATAACGATGGAGTAAATGATTTTTGGCGGTTAGAATCATTACAGGTTTATCCGGAATCTACTGTTGAAGTATATAACAGGTTTGGACAAAAAGTTTTTTCAGGGATTGGCAAATATTCGCCGGTATGGGATGGTAGTTATAAAGGAAATGCTTTGCCAGACGGCGGTTATGCTTATGTGATAAATTTAAGAAATGGCGCTCCGATTATAAGCGGAGTAGTTTTTATAGTGAGATAGTGGGCAGTGGGCAGTAGAGAAGTCAGATTATTGAAGCGTTGCTAAAAGTGCTGCAAGGCTAATTTAATGTGGAAATGTGGAAATGAATTTGAAAATGTGCTAATTTGAAAATTTGAAAATGCGTTAGTACAGCTTTCGCTCCTATCATAATAGCACTTTCAACTTTCAATTTTCAACTTTCAACTCAATAGCATTCCTGCCGTACAAGTGAGTGACACAACGATGCCTAATAGTAGCACTACCGCCGGTTACATAAAAGTTATGAGTTATGAGTAATAAGTATTGAGTGTAATAGCTGTTTAAAGCACTTTCAACTTTCAACTTTCAACTTTCAATTTTCAATTTTCAACTTTCAACTACTACCAGACTCTTCCCGGGCAGCCCATTCCTTTTACTGAACCGCCGCCACCTGAATTTAATCCGATAATTATTGAAAAGCCGGAAAAGTAATACCAGTCTTTGGCCCCCGCGCCACCTCTTTTATGGCCATCAGGAGGATAATTAGGATCGCCGTTTTTCAGCTCTCCGCCGCGATACGACATTTCCACAGCCAAAGGCCCTTTTGCGGCAAGGAGCGCATTCTGATCAACATAAGTAGTGCTTACATCATCAAGATAATCGGTCAACGCCGGGCGGAAACCCATTTCATAAGCCAGCATCACATTATCAGTAAGCCGGAAATGAACTCCCACACCCATAGGAACCGTAAACTGAGTGAGGCTGTACTCTTTTCTGTTCGGGTATTGCGAAAGCCCCTGCCCTTCTGTACTTAGAGGCTGCAAATATACTTTTCTGCCGGTGGTATCGAAACTGAACGGATTGAAATGATAAACCCCAATTCCTCCAAATACATAGGGACTGACCCTTTTCTTAGATAAATCCAAAAAATCATATTGAACAAGAAGATGCCCTTCCGTAATATTGCTTTCAAAATTAAGATTACGGGCCTTTCTGTATGAATCGGTACTGTTTTTGTCATCGGCGCCCACCTTTCCAAACGCAAACCCGCCGCGAAATGAAAGGTGATCATTCCAATCATATTGCACTCCCACTCCAAACGCCGCTTTTGAACCGGTTAATGTATACTGTTTATTTTGCAAATCGCCCTGGTAATTGGAAAGGCCTCCAAACAGTGTCAAATGCCAGGGCTGCGCAATAGTTAACAAAGGGAATGATACTATTATCAATAACAATATTCGCTTCATATTATGTTGATATATTTGAACTATGGCCAATCAATTATCAAGCCATCTTTTACAAAATTTTTTGATCATTTATAAAGCGGGTACTTCGGGGAGAATATGATTTTTCAAAGATACTCCGGTAACGAAAAAAATCGAAATTTATTGCAGATCGCTTGCAGAAAATGATAACGGCAATAGCGAATCCACATCTGAAAGTAAGATAACCTCGCCTTGCTCGCCGCCAAGTATAAGCCGAATATTTTTTTGCATCCTCAACTGAAACTCATGAAGGGCCTGCCTGCAAATTCCGCAAGGCGTTATCGGATGGTCGCTTTTGACAATAGTACTGGTATAACTAATGGCAATTGTTTCAATGGCAACATTGGGAAATAAGGCTGCGGCAGATGCTATCAAAGCTCTTTCCGCACATATACCCACAGGATAAGATGCGTTTTCCTGGTTGGCGCCTTGCAAAATTTCTCCATTCACAAGTTTTGCCGCTGCACCTACTTTAAAATTGGAATACGGCGCATAGGCAAGCTTCGTAGCATCAATTGCCTTTTGTAGCAATAATGCGTCACCGGCTTGCAATTCACTTATTGAACTATATTGTTCGTAATTAAAAATTACTTGTTTTTGTTCCATTGGTCACGATTTATGAATTCGGGTGTTTAAATCTAAAATCCAAATTATTCCTCAATCCGTATAATATTACGCACAGATTTTTTTTGGGGGACCAGCGGTATTGCTACTATTAAGCTTCTGTTGTGTCACTCACTTGTACTGTAGTAATGCTATTCAGCCTAAAAACGAATCCACTACATGCAACCCTATTATTAATTATTAATTGTTAATTGTTAATTATTTAATGGTTTTAAACAATCTCTTCCAGCGTATTCCTTTATCCCAGCTCATCCATATCAAAGACGCTGAACCCACAATATGATCTTCCGGAACAAATCCCCAATAACGAGAATCCTGCGAACCGTGCCGGTTATCCCCCATCATCCAAAAATAATTCATTTTAAAAGTGTACTTATCTGTTTCCACATTGTTGATGTAGAACTTACCATTCTTCATTTCCAGCGTATTGCCTTCGTATGTACGAATCGCTCTTTCGTATAAAGAATAATTATCCGCAGTGAGCGTAAGGGTAGCGCCTTTGGCCGGCACCCACAATGGACCAAAGTCATCAACTGTCCATTTATGCAAAGTATCATAAGGCCATGTTATTTGTCCCCACGCCTGCGGCGGAATTTCAGAAGCATTATGCAACAACGGTCTTATAGCTTTTGCCAATCCGCTTTTTTGCATTTTTGTGGCGGCTTCATAAGTCAGCAACATCATGAATTTGTTACCATTGGCAGGTTGAAATTCATCAGGGTTATCAATATCAATATTGTACTCATCTTTCATTATCTGATGATCCAATGGCTGCCCACCGGTTTCCACTTCATACTCAATTTCCGAGTGCGGAGGTATGAAGCCCTGTTTGCCGTCTATATATACAACACCATCTTTGATCATCAAAGTATCGCCGGCAATAGCCACACATCTTTTAATGTAATTCTCTTTTTTATCCACCGGACGCACCACCAAAGGATATGTGTCCGGATCATTCATAATTATATTTCGGCCAAGGTTTATATCGCCATTTCCCAATCGCCTGGCCACATCATAATATGGATCTTTAGACTGAAACTCATCTCTATTGATAACAGTATCGCCTGTAGGGAAATTAAATACCACCACATCATTTCTTTTTACTGGAGAAGCAAACCAGCGTATATATGGCAGTTTTACAATTTCAGTATATGATTTCATGTTGCCAAACGGCATAGTATGATGTACAAAAGGCATTGCCAACGGTGTGTTTGGAATGCGCGGACCATACTTAAACTTGCTAACAAACAAAAAGTCGTTTACAAGCAGCGTTTTTTCCATAGAGCCCGTGGGAATCGTGTAAGCCTCAAAGATGAATGTTCTTATAAGTGTGGCCGCCACCACAGCAAAAATACCCGCATCCACCCACTCGCGGGCTGTAGATTTTTTGTGCTTTTTCACCACTTCCGGCCCCAGGAAACGGTCGTCTTTGTTATTACCCAAATAAGGAAAATATAAAAATGGAACCAATGCAGCCAAAGTGTGTTCCCAAAAAGAAAATTTCCCAAAAACCTTTACCCACTCAATAAAAATTCCCATACTTATAAACCAGCCCACAATTGGTATAAACTGCCAAAAAACCCAATGTTTTGGCCGGTTAGCCAACTGCTGCATTACATAGGTGTTATAAAACGGTATATACGCTTTCCAGGCAGGAACGCCGGCCTTTTTAAACATGGCAGCAATTCCATAGGATGGTAGCATAACTATTAAAACCGAGATTAGAATTAATACAAAAAGCTGATACGAAGACATTCAATTATTTTTAAGATTGGGCAAAAATACCATTCTGCCGGAAAAGTACTGAAGAAATTGGTTCAGTATGCTTTATTCAGCAAAATTTACATATCATTAGTAAGCAAACTATATAAAATATTACAGCGGAGATCAATTATTTTGAAAAATATTTAAATCAGTCGCTTATAAACAAAAAATGCTAAATATGATATTTAGCATTTTCAAAAAAAGAAGTTATAAAACTATACCGCAAACGAGGTACCGCATCCGCAGGTTTTACTGGCATTTGGATTTGTAAAAGTAAATCCGCGGGCATTCAATCCGTCCTGCCAGTCAATTTGCATACCGTGCAAATAAAGTCCATGAGCTTTATTCATAATACACGCGATCCCGTCAATTTCAAACTCCTCATCATTTTCCTGTTTATGATCAAACCCTAACACATAGCTCATACCGCTGCACCCACCACCCTTCACACCAACGCGTAAAAATTGCGACCTGTCAAATCCCTCATCAGCCATCAGCCTTTTCAATTCTTTTATCGCTCCGGCAGTTAAAGTAACCGGCACTATATTTATTGAAGTTTCCATATTTTCTTAAAAAATTAAATAACAAAATTAATTAAAATATGAGAAGATGAAACAGTTAAAACGGCGCTTTCAATAAAACCCTTTAATAATTCAATTAATCAATTACACTATAATCATCATTAAGCCATTAAATTTGTGATAATTAAAGATATATGGATAACAATACAATATTGGTCGTAGTAATTGTTCTTATCGTACTGCTGGGAACATACCTTTTCTTTTACTTTAAGGATAAAAGAGAACTGAAAAAACAAGCTGAAAATGCGAAGAATGAGCCACAGGTATCCACTTCCCTGCAATTGCAGGCTTATGAACGGCTGGTGATTCTTGCTGAAAGAATTGCACTTCCCAACCTCATAAATCGCCTCAACCAACCCGATACCAACAAAACCGAAATGCAATTATTGCTTACCAATACCATCCGGCAGGAATATGAATACAACCTTTCACAACAGATTTATGTTACATCGCAAGCATGGGAAGCCATCAGAACTTTGAAAGAACAAAACATTCATCTTGTAAACCAAATGGCTTTAATATTACCTGCAAACGCCAGCGGCCAGGAACTGAACAAAAAACTGTTAGAATTAATAATGAGCCAGCCCCAAGGCTCAATGCACAATATGGTGCAGGAAGCGCTGAGTTATGAAGCAAAAAAACTAATGCAATAACAGTTTACAACAAATTGCATGCTTTTTTTGTGTACCGGCTTCAGTATTTCATGGCATCATCGTTGTGTCACTCACTTGTGCAGTAGTAATGCTATTGAGCGATGTGAAATCAGAAACATTCTTCTGACAGCTAATCTTTGATTCGTACAGCAATTTATAGCTGTTATTAATTGAAAAAATTACTCCAATATATTTTGTGTTCTAGTGGTTAATTAATTTCAGACATCTTTAATTATTGAATGTGAACCAAACTGCCAAATTACTGTTAACTATATCCATCAAATAATTTTTAAAAAACACCCCATTATGAACCAGTTAAAATCTCTGATAACTGTTGAAACAACAGTAAACGCTCCAATTGAAAAAGTATGGAAAAGCTGGCTATCGCCAGAGGAAATAACCCGATGGAATAGCGCATCTGATGACTGGCATGCGCCATATGCCACCAATGATGTTCGTGTAGGCGGCAAGTTTATGTGCCGAATGGAAGCTAAAGACGGCAGCGCCGGTTTTGATTTCGGAGGTGTCTACAATTCCTTAAAACCGATGGAATTAATAGAATACACGATGGATGATGGCAGACATGTGAAAGTTGTATTTAATTCGACCGGCGATCAGACGACAGTAGTAGAAACTTTTGAAGCTGAAGAAGAAAACCCTCACGAATTGCAGCAACAAGGCTGGCAAGCAATACTCGATAATTTTAAAAAGTACGTGGAAGGAAAGTAGTTGGTAATAGCAAAGTCTGAGGTCAGATATTTGAAAACAAAAGCGCCAACAACCTGCCACCCGCTCAATAGCATTACTGCCGCACAAGTGAGTGACACAACGATGCTTAATAGTAGCACTACCGCCGGTCCCAAAAAAAATTACTTAATAAAAATCATTTAGCAATTGCAGCTTTGTTTCTTTTTCTAAGATAAATAATCAATAATACGCCGCCAACGATCATTAAAAACGAAATGATTTCCGCTTGTGTAGGATGAAATCCAAAAATGTCATATTTGGTGTTCACTCTTATTTTTTCAATAAAGAAACGTTCTATACCATTTACTACCAGGTAAATAGAGAAAATAACTCCCGGTGTGGTAACTTTCTTCCTGATTATCCATAAAAACGCGAAAAGCAGCAAGCATACTACGGTTTCATAAAAAGGAGTTGGAAAAACCGCTATGGGTAAATGGTTGCAATACTGACCCACGCAGCCCACAGTGGCCATACCCTCGGAGATTACATTGTGCGGATAATTGTATGCAAACAACCAGGTGGGCAAGCCCCAAAATGGCTGTACCGACAGGTGCTGTACGGCTTCTAATGAACCAAACTGGTTTGTATAAAACGAGTGATTGGCTTGTAGCGCAGCGTGAAACTGATCTACAGTTGCAGGCACAACATGTGCGCCGGAATCGCTGATGAAAGCGCTGTTCAGTATTCCCCAGTCACCGTCGCCGGCTATCTGGCAGCCAATGCGACCAATGGCATATGCCAACATTAATCCTGGTGCGGCGGCATCATTAAGATGCCATATACCAATATTGTGCTTTCTTGCATAATACCAAATAGCCAGCGCAGCACAAATTAAACCACCATAAAAAGTAAGTCCGCTAAATGAAAGCAACGAACCAATCGGGTCACGCATCAGTTCGTTCCAGTTTTCCAGGTTATGGAATAATTTTGCTCCGGCAAAGCCAAATACCGCTGCGAAAATGACAATGTCTCCTACCCTGTCGTGCGGCCAAATCCTGATATTGCGCTCTTCCGGCTTTGCAAGTTTTTGTTTATTCTTTTCATACCATTTCAAAAAAGCGAATAATGCTCCGAGCAAGATACCCGCAGCCCAGTTGCCCTGAGAAGAAAAAATAAACTCCTGTGGATTATCCGTATCCGATAAAAAAGCTCCGATAATTTTATATCCTAATAAAAACCCGAGCAAAAAATTCATTAACAGCGATGAAAAACTTGCGGGTTTTCCTATAACAATTTTTTGCGCTTCATATTGTAGCAATCCCATCCTTCCTTTTCGTTTCAGTTCAAGCGCTAATGTCCAAGCTGCGCCTATAAACGCAATTGCCACAAAGAAGCCAAATGAATTCACAAACCTAAGTCCGGTCCAGTTTACTCCAAACAAATCTTTAAAAGCGTAATATAAATTCGGATACATGAATAGTAATTGAAGCAGCAATGTTATGAATTTCAGCAATAGATTACAAATAAAAACCCTTCTCCAAAAAAGGAGAAGGGATAATCACTATGAACAAAGCCAGAAATAGTTGGTGGTTGCTGGATCTTAAAGTTCAATATCTCTTAAATAGTGAACCATTCTCGAAATTAAATTCTAACAACAAACTACCATCAACTATTTAACAATACTGATCGAATGCCGCCATAAGATTATGAGCGATCATTTGAGCAGATCTTCCTTCAATCATGTGGCGCTCTATGAAATGAACAAGTTTGCCATCTTTAAAAAGCGCAATTGATGGTGATGAAGGGGGGTAAGGCATTAAATGTTCTCTTACTTTTTTTACCGCATCTACATCAAAACCTGCAAAACTTGTGGCCAGGTAATCTGGTTTTTTTTCACCATTAGCCAATGCCATCAGCACACCGGGGCGTGCTGTGCCGGCAGAGCAGCCACATACCGAGTTTATCACTAATAATGTGGAACCGCCTTTTGCGAGTTGGGCTTCTACTTGGTCAGGAGTTAATAATTCTGTAAAGCCGTTTTCGGTCAACTCCTCTTTCATTGGTATTACTATCTCTTCGGGATACATTTTGTTATTTTTTAATTTTTGGAACAGCGAAGTTAAGAAAAAGTTTAAAATTAACACATTTTAAGTCATTGTGTCATACATAATGTTAAAAATCAGACATTTTGTCTTAAAATATTTATTTGAATGTCAACTTGATAGCAAAATTTCCTTTGGTACGCAGTTTGAAAAAATGAAAGCGTAAACAAAAAACAAACTATAAAAACTACTACTATGACACTCGTAAAAGTTAACAACCCGCTTCAAAAATCATTAAATTCCGTATTTGATGAGTTTTTTAATGAAATGCCTTCTTTCTTAGGCAGAGATTTGCGCCAGGGCTTTAATGTTCCGCCTGTTAACATTATAGAAAACGCGAATGGTTATATTCTTGAAGTAAATGCACCGGGCCGAAACAAAGAAGACTTTAAAATTCAGGTTGAAAACAACATGTTAACCATCAGCTCCGAAAAGAAAACAGAAACTAAAACAGAAGATGCAAAATCAGTTCGTACCGAATTCAATTACCAAAGTTTTAAGCGCAGCTTCTCTCTGGATGATAAATTGAAAACAGATGGAATAGAAGCTAAGTATGAAAATGGCATTTTGAAATTGTTTGTTCCGAAAAAAGAAGAAGTGAAAGAAATTGCCAGGGAAATTTCAGTTCAGTAATTTTAGCGCATCTTTTTACATACAAGAGCTCCGTTTTGTACGGAGCTTTTTTTATAGCGTACACTGTAAATAGTTGCGCATAAATTGTTTCGCGTTGCACTGCCCAATAGCATTACTACCGCACAAGTGAGTGACACAACGATGCTTAATAGTAGCACTACCGCCGGTTACAAAAAAGTTATGAGTTTTGAGTAATGAGTTTTGAGTGAGAAATTTATGAACATTAGAATGAACAGATAAACAAAATCCAACGCTGATTATTCAATGATTCAATAATTCGTTTTTTACTGTAATATTTTTCTATTTTAGAATACTAATAATGAAGTAGCTGTACCGGCGTCCAATGCAAGAAAAAAAATATATACAACTTATTAATGATCACATTAAAATCATATACAAGGTTTGTAATATGTATGCAGTAACCGACAGCGCTAAAGAAGATCTGCACCAGGAAATAATCCTGAACGCCTGGAAAGGCATTCGCAATTTTAAGGGAGAATCGCTCTTTTCCACCTGGCTATACCGCGTGGCGCTTAATACGGCCCTCACTTTCCGGCGAAAGGAAGCACAGTATAAACAGGCCGGCATAGTTGCAGAAATTATGCATTCGCAAAACTCCGGCAATGATTCAGAAGAACAATTAACAGCAATGTATAATGCCATTAATACACTTTCCGATATTGATAAAGCTCTTGTGATGTTGTACCTCGACGATTACAGTTACCATGAAATGAGCGATGTGCTGGGCATTACGCCAAATAACATCGCGGTAAAAATGAACCGGATTAAAAAGAAGCTGAAAGATGAAAGTGAAAAATATTTTACCAAACAAATAAACAAATGACAGATGGAACTAGATGTGCTAAAGCAACAATTGAAAATATATCTCGAAAACAGTTCGGCATTTAAAGAGCCGGCTCTTCCTCAAAGTATAATTTTTCAAAAAGCCAATGACGCGATAGCTACACTCAAAAAAAGCCTGTTTATTGAAACGCTGTTTGCAGTGGTAGCAAGCGTAGTTTTTGTATGTCTTGCATTTTTGTTCCATACATTTAGTTTCCGTATATACTTTGGGATTTTTTCTTCGGTGAGTGTTGCATTCGTTATTGCACTTTTAATATTTAACGCCCGGTTAAAAAAGCTTCATCACAGCCAAACCATTTTAAAACATTTGCGTTACAAGCATTCAATGATTGAATTGTATATAAAAAATTATCTTCGATTTTGTATAGTATTATTACCAGTGTGTTTTTGCCTAGCGGTTTTTGTTTTTCTTTTCGAATTTTATATTCAGTCGCCGCACCAGCAACTCTTTACTACATATATGTTAAAACATCTATGGCTTCCATTATTGATTTCTTACTGCTTTTTTAGCGTACTGATGTATTTTTTCACAAAATTTTATTTGAAAAAAATGTATGGTAATCACCTTAGTTTTATAGAAAATTTAATTCAAGAACTTGAAAATGAATAATAATTACAGATAATAGGAAGTTTTAGCCGTAAAAAGCGGTAATATTGCGAAATCTTTAAAAGTTATACGCTTATTTTTTGATATAAGGCTAAAAAAATATTTATTACATGATTAAATTTCGTGTTCTATTTTTTGTATTGTTATTAGGTATCCTCAGTAAAACCGCTTTTTCTCAGGTAGATTCCTCAATACGCATAAAGTCGGATACGTTACCGCATCAGCATATTGAAGATACATTAATTCATAAGGATACAGTATTACGCATTGTAAATTTAAACCCATATATTACTTTACATGTCGATTCAACACTTAATTATAAACTTGACATAAATAAAGACAGTCACGACTATTTTTGGTTTTTGAAAAACGCTCCGGTTGGTTTAAAAATTAATAAAGACAATGGTATCCTGACCTTCAAAGCAGAAAAGAATTTCTTTCTCTCAGGAAAATTAAAATACGACTTAAACTATAAGGTAAGCCTCGGTGTACAAAGTCTTAACAATCCTGCTGAAAGGGTTGATACATCGTTTACACTCGTTTTTTATAGCACGGAAATAATTCCTTCACTTGTAAAACCAACAGTTGGACCGGAACTGATAATTGATGAAGGAGACACTGTTTCATTTCAGATACAATGCGATAATGGAAGTTTTCCCATAGAAAGGGTTAGTTTCTATTCAAGTGTTCCTATAAAACCATTAACGAACGTAAATCGCTGCGACGACATATTTACGTGGGTTCCCTCATTCGATTTCGTAAAAGACACCGATTCCGGAAAAGTGAAAATTGTATTATTAAATTTTGTGGGTGCTACAAAATTCATGGTAAGAGATACTGCAACAATACGACTTACGGTACGAAACGCACTCAACTATCCCTTTGCGGTGCAGGAACATGCTCAAATGGCCAAATCGATAAGATCATATGTGTTGCAGTTAAAATTTGTATTTCTACAATTGGATAAAACGGTGAAAAGGAACAAAGGAGCCCGCACCACTTTTGATATAACCTCAGCTACCACCGCCATGACAGGAACAATAATGGCCACCACCAGCGGAAGTAACGCGCAGGATATGGGAAAAATTCTGCCAACCGTAGGGGTAACACTTGTTCCCGTAAAAGAAGCTGTGGCGCCCACTAAATCATACGATCAAAATCAGGCTACACTTATACGTGGCGCCATTAAAAAACTGGAGTATCAGCTTCGCGATAATGCACTCATTGGAGAAAGAGACCCGGATATAGTGAAAAAAACCACAAAACTTCGTGACGAGCTGCAACAAGTGCAGGTACAATTGGTAGATATACCTCTTGAGATTGTAAGTGGAATTTCCGAACAGGAGCTGAATGAATACTTCAACAGTCCCGCAGTCAATAAAAAATATCGTTTAAGTAAAAAGAAAAAATAACAACCGGGAAAATTTTAGATCTGAAATATTTAGTTTGTTATACTGTACATTGTATTGAACAGTAATTTTTTGTTTGCCGACGGTAGTGCTACTATTAAGCATCGTTGTGTCACTCACTTGTACGGCAGTAATTCTAATGAGCGGTTGGCAGCAGAAAGGTCAGAGGTCGATATTACATTTCCCATTCTCAGCTTCCTTTTTTCTTGAGTGCTATTGTTTTCTTCTACATCTTTCTTACACATGCCACACTCTCAATTCTCCATTAATCAGCCCTGTTTTACTTTGAATGTATAATTTCTTTGAGTTAAATAACTAAAACAAACTACAACGAAAGTGGTAATGATTTTGGCAATTGTCGGATAAATATAAAAATACTCCACCAATACTTTCAGGCACAAATAATTGATGAAAATGCAAACAATCACCAGCAAAAAATAACGGAACAGTTGCACCCTGCCATGCAAATTAGAATCGTTGAAAACCACATTACGCATCAGGAAAAATCCTGTGGGAAAACTTATAATAAACGACATGATAAACGCCATAATATGCGGACTCACCGCGATTCCCGCAAAATAAACTATCTGCTTATCGAGAATGAAATTGTAACTGATAAAATAGATGAATATATCCAACAATGTATTACTCCCTCCGCAGGCAAGATATCTAAAAGTTTGTATAGGTATAAACTTACGGAAGGGGGGGTAAAATATGTCTATGAAATTAATTATCCACTGTTTCACTTTATTTTTTTTGCGGAGCGAATATAACAAAACAAAATAGTACCAAAGAGTTTCTGCCAGATTTAGTAGAGGTTTGATACATGCCAGATAAAAAATATACAAACAGAATGAACGGGATTCACAAAATTAGAAAACAAGGAAACCCTGTTCATCCGGCCAGCATTATCTCCTCGGCACCACGTTATTCAAAACATCATCCTTTGCAATAGTCTTGCCCGAAAGTATCACCAGTCGTTCCACCACGTTCCGGAGTTCACGAATATTGCCCGTCCAGTGATAATGCTTTAATTCTTCCACAGCATCTTTATCAATACCTTTTTTGGCAATCCCATATTCGGCGCATATATCTTCCAAAAATTTTTCAGTGAGCAATGGCACATCATCGCGCCTTTCATTCAATGAAGGAACATGTATAAGAATTACACTCAGGCGATGATACAAATCGAGACGAAAATTTTTTTCTTCCACTTCTTTCAAAAGGTCTTTATTAGTTGCGGCAATCACACGCACATCAACTGATATTTCCTTATCGCCGCCCACACGCGTAATTTTCCCTTCCTGCAATGCCCGCAACACCTTTGCCTGCGCATTCAGGCTCATGTCCCCTATTTCATCCAGGAAAAGCGTTCCGCCCTGCGCCTGTTCAAACTTTCCAATACGTTGTTTAATAGCAGATGTAAACGATCCTTTTTCATGACCAAACAATTCGCTTTCTATCAATTCTCCGGGAATAGCGGCACAATTCACTTCAATCAATGGCCCTGATGCACGGTTGCTTTTTTCATGCAGCCATCTTGCCACCAGTTCCTTACCCACTCCATTTTCACCGGTAATCAATACCCGAGCATCGGTGGGTGCAACTTTCTCAATAGTATCTTTTATACGTTGAATAGGAGCCGCTTCACCAATAATATCCTGAACTTTGCTCACCTTGCGTTTCAGCACTTTGGTTTCGGTAACCAGCGAAGTCTTATCCAGTGCATTGCGAATGGTAATAAGCAGCCTGTTCAAATCCGGCGGTTTCGCAATATAATCAAATGCACCTTTTTTCACGGCCTCCACAGCGGTTTCGATATTGCCGTGGCCAGATATCATAATCACAGGCACATCAGCATTCATCTCTCTTGCTTTTTCCAAAAATTCTATACCATCAATTTTCGGCATTTTAATATCACACAAAACAACATCGAATGTTTTTTCCTTGAATTTTTTCAACCCATCTTCCCCATCTAAAGCTTCTTCAATCTTATATCCCTCGTAAGAAAGTATTTCGCCCAATGTCTTTCGAATAGCTTTTTCATCATCTATAATCAGAATGTTTGACATAAGTATTTTTTTTGGATGCTTAAGCAGATATTATTCCAAATTTAAACCAGAAGGTCAAATGTCTATTATTTTATAGTTTTTTTTTATAAACAGTGTGCAAATTTGATATTTGATATGCTGTAAATAATTATACATCGTACTGCGTTAAGCTGTTTTTTTGTTGACCGGCAGTAGTACTACTATTAAGCATCGTTGTGTCACTCACTTGTACGGTAGTAATGCTATTGGGCAAGCGAACAGTGAACAGTGGGCGGTTGGCAGTAGAGAAGTCAGAAGTGAGGTAAACTCCGGTTACACAGAGATTTCTCGTCCGGTTGTTGCAACCATCAACTAATAAATTATCCTACCTTTGCAGCCTGAAATAAGTGATGTATGGAAATTTACAAAGAATTTTCTTTTGATTCCGCGCATTTTTTACCCAATGTACCTGAAGGACATAAGTGTAGAAATATGCACGGACATACCTATAAACTGAGAGTTTTCATTAAGGGAAAACCAGACCCACTATATGGCTGGATCATGGACTTCAAGGAGTTGAAAGATGCTATAGCTCCGATTATAGACACGCTTGATCACAAACTGATAAACGACATTCCGACCCTGGAAAATCCAACTGCTGAAAATATTACCATTTGGATTTGGGACAAATTAAAACCAATGCTGGCGAAACTCAGCAGAATTGAATTGTACGAAACACCCACTACAGGCGTAATTTATGCCGGTGAGTAACCGCAGCTTTGGTTGTCCTCCACATCGCTTTGTAAATGCACTCTGTACTGCAATGCATTTCAAATTTTCACTCTTATTTTATTAATTACTTGCGAAGATTTGATATACATTACACCATACGCAAGCACCAGTTTTCTCGGCATTTTTCATTAACTTGCACACATCAAAACAATCATGTACATATCATTATTTCTGGCTTACAACCTTGATTACCTGAATCACCGAAGTTAAGTTCACAATTCCCGCAATTATCTGCGGGCCATTTCTCATACTTATTATTTTTTACACATTCTGTCATTGCATTCACGCAATGCCTGGTCATTTTTCAAAAAAAATCATTATGCAACAAACTCTTTCTGTAGCAGAAAGCACCAACTTTTACATATCTCTCGAAGAAAAATACGGAGCACATAATTATCATCCTCTGCCTGTAGTGCTTAATAAAGGTGAAGGTGTATTTGTATATGATGTGGACGGAAAACGTTATTACGATTTTCTTAGCGGATACTCTGCCGTAAACCAGGGGCATTGTCATCCGAAAATTATTCAGGCGCTTATAGAGCAGGCACAACAGCTTACTCTCACCTCACGGGCGTTTTATAATGATCTGTTAGGTGAATACGAAAAAATGATAACTTCTGTTTTCGGATTTGACAAAATGCTTCCGATGAACACCGGTGTGGAAGCTGTGGAAACGGCCATAAAACTATGCCGCCGCTGGGGCTATATGGTAAAAGGTATTGAGGAGAACAATGCAAAAATTATTGTGTGTTCCGAAAATTTTCATGGCCGCACCAGCACTGTTATTTCTTTTAGTACCGATCCCTCATCTTATAGCAAATTCGGACCTTTTACACCTGGCTTTGAAGTAATTCCTTATAATGATATTGAAGCGCTAGCTACCGCATTACAAGATAAAAACATAGCAGGCTTTTTAGTGGAACCCATACAAGGCGAAGCAGGTGTGGTAGTGCCGGATGAGGGCTACTTACAAAAAGCCAAACAATTGTGTGAAAAAAGCAATGTGCTGTTTATAGCTGATGAAATTCAAACCGGACTGTGCAGAACCGGAAAAATGCTGGCCTGCGATCATGAACAGGTAAAGCCCGACATATTAATTCTTGGAAAAGCATTAAGCGGGGGAACCATGCCTGTAAGCGCAGTGCTGGCCAACGACGAAATTATGCTTACTATAAAGCCCGGTGAACATGGCTCCACATACGGCGGAAATCCATTAGCTTGTAAAGTGGCGATGGCTTCATTAAGTGTGTTAATTGATGAAGATATGGCGGGAAATGCGGAATCGCTTGGGCAATACTTCCGCGAAAAAATTAACGCTCTGCAATCACCTCATATTAAACTGGTGCGGGGAAAAGGATTACTAAATGCCATAGTAGTAAATCATAGCAATAGTAATGCAGCATGGGATCTCTGTTTGCAAATGAAAGAAAACGGCTTGCTTGCCAAACCTACACATGGCGATAAAATAAGACTGGCGCCGCCATTGATAATTACCAAAGACCAAATTGACGAATGCGTGGATATAATAAAGAGAAGTTTGAGCGTATTGGATTAAAGAGTTGCAGGTTTGTTGTTGATGTTTAACCACAAGGGGCACACAAGGGTCGGTAGCTATTCGGCCATTCTTGTGTGCCTTGTGCTTTCCTGGTGGCATTTGTGGTTAACCGATGTCACGTCCTGAAAAAAGTAGACAGTTTTTAAGTTGATTATCACGCACCTGGCGCAAGCGTGGTAACTGAGCCCAGTGTATAGCCAAGCTTGTGCCAGATTACTTTTTTCTTTTAGTGCAACAAGAGGATTCTCATTGGTTGTTGGTGTGCCTTCGCACGGTGGACTCCCAACACACAACAACAGCAGCTATCAATCATTCCTGTTTAATAGCTTCTCTACTGCCTACTGCCCACTGCTTACTCTCTCTGGTACCTGACTTCTGATACCTGACTTCTCCCTATATTTGAACCCATGAAGACCAACCTTACCAAACGGCATTTGCGAAATGCTGATATACTTACCGATATTGCTGTTAGCACGGGCGACGGCCTTGTTATACCTTTTGCATTAGCCGCGGGCCTTAGCATTATCGTTTCCTCCACACAAACAATCTTGATCATTTGCTTTACAGTTTTAGCAGCAGGATCAATAATCATGAGCATTGGAGGTTTTCTTACAGCAAAAACAGAAGCAGCCCGCCATCATAATAATTTATCGATAATAAAAAACGGAATAAATTCAGCCATTCTTTTACCACAGAACGAAAGGGATAAAACCCGGCAATTTCTCGCCAAACTAGATCTGGGTGAAGAAATTCAACAACAGGCTGTTGATGAAATGATAAAAGAAAAACGCCTTTTAATAGAATATCTGGTACACAACCACCCGGAAGATATATACCCTAATTCAAACCGGGCGCAAAAAAGTGCATTCAATATTGGCCTATTTTATTTTGCCGGAGGTATCGTTCCGTTACTTCCTTATTTCTTCATCTATGATCCGGTATTTGCTTTGAAAGTTTCAGCGGTAGCCACGCTATCTTGTCTATTCCTGTTTGGGCTTTTTAAAGGAAAATTTACAGGTACAAATCCCTGGATAAGCGCATTTCGCTCTACAATTATTGGAACATTAGCTGTTGCTTGTGCGGTAGGCGTCGCAAGTATTATTCGGGAATGAGATTAATGCAGGAGTGTTTTTTTTATTGCCCAATAAAGAACAAAAAGCTGAAGTGTGCGACGCAAGAAAAGCTCAATAGTAGCAATATTGCCCGGCTAATAATAAAAAACTCTCTTAAAAAACAATGTTCGATTTTATCAGTCGTCCAAAATAACATCCGACAAAACGGCTGCTGAACCGGCGCCTAATTTCTTTATGAACTCAAGCGCCTGCTTTTGTGAAATCTTTAGTTTTCTTACATTTTTCTTTTCTATGTAAAGAACAGAACCACTCCACGGACTCGGGGCATCGGGAATAAAAACCGTATATACGTCACTGTTAAATTCCTCAATTAAAAAAGCCAGTTGCCATCCATCGTTAGCCTTTACCATTACTACAGGAAAATTTTTTCCGGAATCAACTCCAACAATACTTTCGCTCATATTTTTCATGAACGAATATCCGGGCACAAGTGATAAAACACTCCCTTCTATTTTTTGAATGATCTTTTTTGCAAACGGTGTACTTGCAAATAAACCTATCAGGAAACAAATTATTATTATCAACAAAATAACGATGAGTTCTTTCACCCCCTGCCTGTGAATATATGTTCCCGGAAAATCCTTAAGTATGGGGCCAATAATTGCATTTACAAACTTGAAAGCTTTTTCAAAAATTACAATTAAAAGAACAAACGGAACTAGAAAAAATATGCCGCCTGCAAGAGTGGTTTTTATAACACGTAAAAAATTTCCCATTGCACATGAATTTCATATTAAAACACCAAAATCTGCAAAAGTGTTTTAGCAGAAAAAAAGGTGCCGGTAAATCATTGGACGAAGGTATATGTTTTGCAATAATCCGGCAAACCGGAAGATAAAAGCAGTGCGATCCGGCGGGTAAGCTTCTCATCTTGCAACAGATAAATATTATTTTATTAAAGCATGCTCCGGAATTATTATCAGCTCTTCGTGTTAGCTGTATTTTTATTATGAGCCGGGCAGTATTGCTACTATTAAACTTCTGTTGCGTCGCACTCTTGTACTGAAGTAATTCTATTGGGCAACTAATATTTTACCAGGGAGCAAATTGAAACAGCATTTGTTTCTCGCGGCAAACGCGATGGAGCAGAACACCAGAGTGGCAAAGCCGAATATTTTTAGCTGATGATAAGAAATCCTACAGTTGAAGTGAGTGACACAACCGAAGCTTAATCAAGGCTCAACTGCCGGTTCCATAAATAATAACTTCTATCAATTACAATGCTTTGAAGCGTTATAGACATTTCTCTCCGCAATAGTTGAAATACAATATCATACCAAGACGATTTTTAGTCTCATTTTGAAGGAGATGCATCATAACCAATATCTTTGCAGCTCATAAAACACAAAAATGTTATTCAGAAGCAAAGCTCCATTAAGAATCGGATTGGCGGGCGGCGGCACCGATGTAAGCCCTTACAGCGACATATTTGGAGGCGCCATACTCAACGCGACTATTTCATTATATGCGCACGCGTCCATAGAATTGCTTGATGAAAAAACCATCATAATAGAAGCGTTTGACAGAAACGAAACGCTAACACTACCCCGCACGGAAACACTTGAAATAAACGGTTATCTCGACCTGGCAAAAGGAATTTACAACCGCATCAATAAAGACTATTCTATACCGTTTCCCGGATTTAAACTTTCCACGTTCGTAGACGCGCCTGCCGGTTCCGGTCTTGGCACTTCTTCAACACTTGTTGTGGCCATTGTGGGCGTTTTTGCCGAAATGCTCAATCTTCCACTGGGCGAATACGAGATAGCTCACCTGGCGTATGAAATAGAAAGAAACGATTTGAAAATGGCCGGGGGAAAACAAGATCAATATGCCGCGGCTTTTGGTGGCGTTAATTATATGGAGTTTTACACGAACGATAAAGTGATCGTAAATCCTTTGCGAATAAAGCCCGAATACCTTTATGAACTGGAAAATAATTTACTGCTTTACTATACCTCTACCAGCAGGGAATCTGCAAAAATAATTGAAAAGCAAAGCCGGAATGTGGAAAAGAAAGAAGAGAAATCGATTGATGCCATGCATAATCTTAAGGAGCAATCAATAAAAATGAAAGAGGCTTTACTGATGGGGAAAATACACGAGATTGGTGAAATTCTTGATTATGGCTTTCAGCAAAAAAAACAAATGGCTTCGGGAATTTCTAACAATTTGCTGGAAGACATTTATGATACGGCTAAAAAAGCCGGTGCCGCCGGTGGAAAAATATCCGGTGCCGGTGGTGGTGGCTTCATGATATTTTATTGTCCAAAAAACTCAAAGTATAATGTAATAAAAGCATTAGAAAAATTTGGCGGAACGTTTTTTCAGTACCGGTTTGTGGGAAATGGCTTAACCACATGGAGAGTAAAGTAGTTAAAAATAACAAGTATATGACAACTATCAATACAGCAATTATTCTTGCGGGTGGCCTGGGTACACGCCTGCGAAACGCGGTTCCGGATTTGCCTAAATGCCTTGCTCCCGTTGCTGGCAAGCCTTTTATTTCTTTTGTAATTGAAGCATTGCAAAAAAACGGTGTAGTGAATTTTATTTTTTCGTTGGGATATATGCATGAACATATTGAAGATTTTATTCAAAAAAAAATCAACGGACTTCAATATTGCTTTTCAGTGGAAGACGAACCCCTGGGTACAGGTGGCGCCATAAAACTAGCATGCAAAAAAACAAATGAAAAAAACGTATTGATCGCCAATGGTGACACGCTGTTTGATGTGGACATCGCATCGCTATCATCTTTCCATTTTCAAAAAGAAAGTGACTGTACGCTTTCTTTGAAAACTATGGGAAACTTTGACAGGTATGGGGTTGTAGAACTTAATAATGATAACAGTATTTCATCATTTAAAGAAAAGCGTTTCTACCTGAAAGGATTGATCAACGGAGGATTGTATGCCTTAAATAGAGATTCATTTATGAAGGAAACTTTTCCTGATAAATTCTCGTTTGAAAAAGATTACCTCGAAGCGCTTTACAAACAAAGAAAAATGTTTGGAATCATTCAAGACAAATATTTCATTGATATTGGCATACCTGAAGATTTTGAACGAGCCGGAAGGGAGTTGCGGTGAGCCGCCTCATCCCCTGCCCTTCTCCAAAGGAGAAAGGAGTCCTGCGCACAAAACGGATAATCATAGTCGCAATTACGTTTTTTAATAGTCATCAATAATTGTTTTTCGCAGCTTATGCATAAAGCACTTTCAATTTTCAACTTTCAACTAAGAAGATGCCGCCATGAAATACTACAGATGAAGTGATTGCGACGCAACGATGATGCCATGAAATACTATAGCCGGTATAATAATAAAAACAATTTTCATCAAACCATAGCAGATATGGTAAGCAAGCTTATCCAGCGGCAGCAAGCGGCAACTAACAATCTGCCATCGCTAAAAACTTTTCATGGAGTTCCAACACCTGTTGCAATACAGGCGTTTGTTCATCATTGGTAATAACGTTGTCGCATAAACGCATTTTTATCTCTTCATTTATCTGCCCCTGCATGCGTTTTAAAATATCTTCACGGGAAAAATTGTCGCGGTGCATTACACGCTGCAGGCGCAGGTGTTTGGGGGCATATACGCCGATCATTATATCTACGGTATCCTGGGAACCGCTCTCGAAAAACAACGCGGCTTCCTTTATGGCATATGGAGTAATCTGCCTGTCCATCCATTCGTTTGAGTTGCGAATAGTTTCGGGGTGTGTTATGCTGTTTAGCAGATCAAGTTTTTCCTTATTGCCAAAAACCTGTTTGGCAATATATGGCCGGTTTAGTTTGTTGTTAATGTAAGCATCCTCGCCAAAATACCTGATCAATTCATGACGGATAACCAGGGATTCGTTCATTAATTTTTTAGCTTCGGCATCCGCATAGAACACAGGTATACCAAGCACTTCAAAGATTTTGGCCACTGTACTTTTGCCACTGCCGATACCGCCGGTTATACCTACTTTTAACATTGAGGTTGTTTTATAAGGTTTGAGGTGTAAGAAGAGAGGTTGTTCGAACATCATAAATACCTCATACCTTACACCTCACACCTTCATTACTTAGCAGTAGCTATTTTATTCAAGGCTTTTGTCCATTCAAGGCTTACTGCGCTTTTTTCGATTTTCATATAGCTACCCGGGCTGGTTTCCATTGTAATGGTACCATCTTCATTTATTTTATGAACAACACCGTGTATGCCGGCAATAGTTACAATTTTGTCACCTTTTTGCATATCTTCCTGAAACTTCTTAGCGTCTTTTGCCTTCTTTGCCTGCGGACGAATCAAAAATAACCAGAACACCAGTATCATACCCGCCAGTAGCAAAAATTGCATAGTACCAGCACCTGACGATTGTAATAGAATCATGTTTGTCATTGTGTATATTTATTGTTTGTTAAATTGGTTGATGGTTGTTAGTTGATGGTTGTAAGATTTTATTTATTCTGCTTATAACTAAAGTCCAACAGCCATCAGCTACTTCTTCACTACCTCCACTTCAAAAGTTAATTCATGTATCTGAGTTTCTTTTGTATTGGCACGAACTGAAAGAGTTTTGTGTTGCGTTCCTACCCTGCCTTCACTATTAAAAGTGGCTTGTATAACACCTTCAGCGCCAGGAGCAATTGGTTCTTTGGGAGGCTCGGCAGCGGTGCAGCCGCAACTAGGCTGTACATGAAATATAACCAGCGGCTTATTGCCGGTATTTTTAAAAGCAAAACTTACATCCAGCATTTGACCTTCTGTAATTTTGTCAAACTTCTTGTTAGGTTCTTTCCATTCAATGGTAGTGTACTGTGTGGAGTCATCTGCCAGAACCTGCGCCGGTGTATTGGTAGCTGCGGAATTCTTGAATTTGCAGCTAACTGCCAGCAATGCGGCTAAGGAAAAAAAAAGCAAGTAACGCATAGTGTTTTTTTGCAAATGTATGGGATTTGAAAAATTATGATTACTTCCTGAAGTTCACTTTGTGTAATTTATTCTCTTTTACAAGATCTTTATGAATATTGTCGAGAATACCATTCACAAATTGCCCGCTTTGTGGTGTGCTGTATTCTTTAGCCAAATCAATATATTCATTAATTGTTACTTTGGCAGGTATGGTTTCAAAAAACAATAATTCGCATACACCCATCTGCATCATAATCATATCTAAAGTAGCAATGCGCTCAGGATCCCAGTTTTTAAGTTTGGGGGTAATCAGCTCCATTGCCACGCTTTTCTTTTCAAGTACTGTTTCAACAAGGCTTTTGGCATATTCCCATTTATCCGGACTAACCATAGCCTGAAAATTGTATGAACCCGGTTTTTGAATATACCCCAACACCATCAGGTTGATCATATCACAATCATCATCCCAGTTGGTAAACAATTCTTCTAGGTGATCGGTATAGGCGGTATTTGGCAGTAATAAATCGCTGTAAATAAATTGAAGGATTTCCTTTTCTTTTTTGGTTTCACGGCCTTCAATATGAATATATTGCAGATATTCAGGTTTTTCCACCAGTTCGTGATAAAATTTTTTCACAATGTCTTTATCAAGCATGGCAGCGATATTATCATCGTTTAGCGCTTTTTGATAGCTGGCGCTCTCCAAAATTTTCCAAACTATTTCATTACCTGCCAGTTTTGTATTCACATTCAGGTCTTCCTGCGATGGTAAATGCTTTGAGGCCCTCTGATGAGCATCAATTTCAGCGTACCTTGCGAGTTCTGTTAAAAAATGAATATTATAAACCAATAACTGCCTTGTTAAATCGAATTGCTTTTGCAGGAGTCTCGCTGCTTCGCCGGGTTTCAATTGATCTTTAGTATCTATTACATAAAGAGTTTGCATCACTTTTACCCGGATATTTCTTCTACTAATCATACGCTGTAAGAACTTGAGGGCGCAAAGCTAGGAAAAAATGGGGGAATTTGAAATTTGAGATTTGAGGTTTGAGGTCAGAAGACAGAGGTTAGCGGCGCTGTGTAGCATGTGATGGCACACTGATGACACAGATTAGACTGATCTTCACTGATTTTTTGTTTATAATGCACGCTCTGTAAGGCTTGTAGCCTTGCAGTCATATACTGTTGTTTTTATGTTGTATAATTAATTTGTCAGTACAATAATTCAATGAGATTTCTCGCCCGGTTGTCGCACGTAAAACTTAGTCATAATCACAAATATGTTGAAATAAGCGGGCTCGAAATGACGGCGGCTGAGCAGTATGTATCAATAAAAATAATTGAGATGTCCTACACCTTTGAGGTGTAGGACATCTTTGCTGATCTTTTATGATCTATGAACAACAGCCTCCCTGGTGTACCTTGCGCCTCTATTGTGGCCCTTGTGGTTAAAAAAAAGCCTAACTAAAGCTCCCTTTTTCCTATGCTCAATAGCGAACAAACCGTACAAGTGTGCGACGCAACGATGCTTAATGGTAGCACTACTGCCCGGCCCATAATAAAAAAGCAAAAAAATGCAGGCTGTTCAATAAATAATCACCATACTCAACCAGGTATTTTCAAATTCATTTCCACATTTTTCACATTCACACATTTTCACATTAAAAAAAACGTGTCAAATTTTCACTTTCCCCCGCCCTTTCTTCCGCAAAAATCTGCCAACTATTCTTTTTTCAGCATTTTAAGCCGGTTGGCACGTTATTCGTTAAACAAGAGCCGAACAAAAACGGAGATTACTCCATTTAAAATCGTTACTAAATAAAAAAACAGATAATTATGGCTAAGAAGTTAAACATTACTCCTTTGCATGACAGGGTTGTTGTACAACCGGCTCCCGCTGAAGAAAAAACCGCAGGCGGCATTATTATTCCTGATACAGCAAAAGAAAAACCTCAACGCGGCACTGTGGTGGCTGCAGGTCCCGGCAAAAAAGACGAACCGGTTACCGTAAAAGTTGGCGATAACGTTTTGTATGGCAAATATGCCGGTACCGAATTATCGCTGGATGGGAATGATTATCTTATTATGCGCGAAAGTGACATATTGGCTATTGTATAGCCAATATGAAAATGAGCTAATTTGAAAATTTGAAAATGCTTTAGGCGCATCACTCGATTCCTTTTAGGCTTTTCAAATTGTATTAAATATCAAATTAGCGCAAACCCAATTTTCAAATTATCTAATTTTCAAATTATCAAATTAATAATATGGCTAAGCAAATTTTCTTCGATATAGAAGCCAGGAACAAAATGAAAAAAGGTGTTGACACCCTGGCAAATGCAGTAAAAGTGACCCTGGGACCGAAAGGCCGCAACGTGGTTCTTGAAAAAAAATTCGGCGCTCCTTCTATTACTAAAGACGGCGTAACCGTGGCTAAAGAAATAGAACTGGAAGACCCAATTGAAAATATGGGCGCCCAAATGGTGAAAGAAGTGGCTTCCAAAACTGCCGACATTGCAGGTGATGGTACTACTACCGCCACCGTTTTGGCACAATCTATTATTAGCGAAGGCCTGAAAATGGTAGCCGCTGGTTCTAATCCAATGGATCTGAAACGCGGTATCGACAAAGCTGTTAAAGCTGTAGTTGAAAGCCTGGTGAGCCAGAAAAAAGAAGTGGGTAATAACAACAAAATGATTGAGCAGGTAGCTGCTATTTCTGCCAACAACGATACCGAAATTGGTAAACTGATCGCTACCGCTATGCAAAAAGTGGGTAAAGAAGGCGTTATTACCGTGGAAGAAGCTAAAGGTACCGACACTACCGTTGACGTAGTGGAAGGTATGCAATTCGACCGTGGTTATGTGTCTCCATACTTCGTTACCAACAGCGAAAAAATGGAAGCGGAATTGCAAAATCCATACATCCTGATTTACGACAAAAAGATCTCCGCTATGAAAGACATTCTTCACATTTTGGAGAAAGTTGCTCAAAGCGGCCGTCCGCTGGTAATCATTGCGGAAGATCTGGAAGGCGAAGCACTGGCTACGCTGGTGGTAAACAAACTGCGCGGCACTATTAAAGTGGCTGCTGTTAAAGCTCCGGGCTTTGGCGACAGAAGAAAAGAAATGCTGAACGACATCGCGATCCTTACCGCAGGTACCGTTATCAGTGAAGAGCAAGGTTACAAACTGGAAAACGCAGACCTCACTTATCTTGGCCAGGCGGCTTCTGTAACCATCGACAAAGACAATACAACCATCGTTGGCGGTAAAGGTAAAAAAGCCGACATCGTTGCCCGCATCAATCAAATTAAAGCACAAATCGAAAATACCACTTCCGATTACGACAAAGAAAAATTGCAGGAGCGCCTTGCTAAATTGAGCGGCGGTGTTGCAGTATTATACGTAGGTGCAGCTACAGAAGTGGAAATGAAAGAGAAGAAAGACCGCGTAGACGACGCTTTACACGCTACACGTGCCGCTGTTGAAGAAGGCATTGTGCCGGGCGGAGGCGTTGCTTACATCCGCGCCATTTCTCCTTTGGAAAAATTAAAAGGACTTAATTCCGACGAAACTACCGGTATCAGCATTGTAAAACGTGCTATCGAAGAGCCACTTCGCCAAATCGTTGCCAACAGCGGTATCGAAGGTTCTATCGTAGTTCAGGCGATCAAAGAAGGCGAAGCCGATTATGGTTTCAATGCACGCACTGAAACTTACGAATACATGTTCAAAGCCGGCGTTATAGACCCAACTAAAGTTACACGTGTAGCTTTGGAAAACGCCGCATCTATCGCCGGTATGTTGTTAACTACCGAATGCGTGGTTGCCGACAAACCGGAGCCTAAAACCGCTGCTGTGCCTCAAATGCCGGGCGGTATGGGCGACATGGGTTACTAATCTTTACAGATTTAACTTCCATATCAAAAGCCGGACTCCCAAAGAGTTCGGCTTTTTTATTTTTGGGTAATCAGCGGTAGTAATGCTATTGAGCAGCCGTTGCGTCGCACTCTTGTACGGTAGGAAGTGATATGGGCGGCTATTGTCTGAATTGGGATTTCCCCGGATTAATGGATTTTTGGATTTGGTGGCTTATAATACACGCATGGATTATAATTGATTCCGCAATCGGCTGTACTACTATTCCGAAGGGTGTGTAAACCCATTTTTTGCGGGATGAATATCCATTTTAGGCACGTCATTTCGGGCACGATGGTTGTGGAAAAAAAATGCATGTACCTGTAAAAAATCTACCGGGTACTAATTTAAAAATGAGTATTTTCATACATACTTCACAAAAAAATATTACATTTTATGATTCCGGAATACGATGCGCTAACAAACAAATTAACTGACATACTTCCATTTGAAGCAACTCCTACAAGAGAGTTGGTTAACGACCTAAGAAAGAACAAGAAGATTACACTAAGCTCAAAACTAACAATAACAAGCGTTTTTAACACAAATGAGTTGGGTGGAATTATATGCGCTACATCGATAGATGGCAACGCCTTGGCTTGCTCGCTCACTCATTTAATAATACCACCAAGCAACCCACTGTACAAAGAAATTACCAAATACCAAACCAAAAGAGCTAAAATGCTACAAAAACAAAATGGCTGGCAATAACGTAGAGCAGCATTACATGCGTTGCACTAACATATCGAGCAGCGATGTGAAAATAACTTTTACCTCCATCTTCTGAAATGAAGCACATCCTTTAATTGCTCGTACACATTGTACACTATAGGACATATTTCATAATTGCTTATTACACCCATTAAACGGGAGGTAAAGAAAGGTTTGTGTAAATATGGAAATTCGCGGCATTCCTCAAATCGTTGTTCGTAAATAGTACATTTATTGCATGAAAGAAAAAGACACGGCATTGCACCTATAGCATGACCATCGCTGTCACTTTCCTCAACATATTTTTCCTTTACGGTTGTTATAGATTCCTTCATGAGTGTGGCAAACTTTTCTAATTCATCATCTGTCACAGTCAATTTAAATACTTTACAACAATTGGCACATTTCGTGCAATCTATTTTTGAACTAACTCCTTCATTAAGCCGCTGAACAATTTCATCTATATCATCCGGACTATTATTTTTTAAGTAAGCCCGAAAGTCCCAATTTTCTTTTTCTTTTACAGTAGCTTCTTTTGCTATAAATTCCAGATCGGTTTGTATAATTCGCTTGACCATTGCTAAGGAAATAAGATGGTAAAGTTACACACTTTCTAAAACTTTATAAGTCTGAATTGGGATATTCCGGATTTGGTTGCATATAATTCATGCATGGATTATACAATTGATTCCGCAAAACGCTGTACAACATGATTCTGAAGGGCGTATCGTATTACGGAAGCGCATTGGCGTTTGTGGTGGCATTCCGCGTTCTGTCCGCCGATGCACTTGCTGTACGCTGTCAAATTCTACTCATTCAAACGATTTTCAATATCCATTCTTTGATGTAAAACTCTAATAATCTCAATATCAGTCTGCTTGTCAATAAGTCGATAAAAAATTAGGTGTGACTTAACTTTTGAGCCACGATAGTTTTTTCGAATATGATTAAAGTCTTTTCCCGAGTTTGGATTCTCCGCTAAATACTCAATTTCATCAATAATCAAATTAATGTACCTGTCAGCCTGTTCTAACGACCAGTTTTCAAAAGTGTAAAGCCAAATATTTTCAATGTCCTCCGATGCTTTGACACTAATTTTATAACTCATTAGTCACATATTTGCTATGAAGATTTTTGATGAATTTTTTCCGGTCAAATTTGGGAATAAACCCTGATTTTTCCCCCTTTTTGAGTTCTTTAATGAGTTCGTTTTTTTGATTTTCTTCTTGTTCAAATAGACGTAAAGCTGTCCTCACAACCTCGCTGGCTGATGAAAAACGTCCGCTTTGAATTTGGCAGTTAATGAAGTTTTCAAAATAATCACCTAATAGAATGGAAGTATTTTTTGCCATTGTTCGAAGTTTTCTCAAAGGTACCAATTCTTGGTATATTCTCAAAATTTCAGAGTGTCGAATGGTAGTGTACAACTCCATTTCTTCTGTGTCACCGTTGTTTAACCACAGGGGCACAATAGAGGCACAAAGGGTACACAAGGGTTTGCTGAATTGTTACCAACTCTTGTGTGCCTTGTGCTTTCCTGGTGAACCTTGTGGTTAACAATTTCTTCCGCCTTCTGATTTCTCTACTGCCCGCTGCCCACTAAAGTTACTACCGTACAAGTGAGTGACACAACCGAAGCCCAATCAAGGCTCAAATGCCGGTTCCATAATAATAACCTCGAAAAATTACGCTGTTGCAAAATTTGATTTGAATTATTAAATTGGTAGATGAAAATCAAACCACCTAACCTTGACCAATGTGCGAAGTTTCTGCGCCAATCTCAAAAACAAAACAGATCTGTTATGAAGCACCGTTATTTAATGCATACGGCAATTTTTATCTTCTTCGCATGCAACAACAGCACACAGAAAAATAAAGAGCAGGCTTCTGCTAAAACTTTGCAAACAATAGGATGTTATAGCGCCAAAACTACAGACAAAGACTGGTATACCTCCGGCATTAAAGCCCCGAAATTTGAAGGCTTACAGGGCATTGATTTTAAAATTTCCACAAGCAATAAAGAAGCGCAGGAATACTTTAACCAGGGAATGATGCTAGCTTACGGCTTTAATCATGCCGAAGCCGCAAGGTCGTTTTACGAAGCCGCCCGCCTTGATTCCACATGCGCTATGGCCTACTGGGGGTTCGCGTATGTGCTTGGCCCTAACTACAATGCAGGAATGGAGGAAGATAATTTTCAACGTGCCTACGACGCGGCGTTGAAAGCGAAACAGCATTCACAAAACTGTGCACCAAAAGAAATCGCGCTTATTGATGCATTAACATTACGGTATGCAGCGCAACCGCCGGCAGACCGTAAGCCTTTGGACGTTGCTTATGCGACCACCATGAAAAAAGTGTATGACAAATATTCTTCCGACCCTGATGTAGGTGCGCTTTACGCGGAGGCATTAATGGATCTTCATCCGTGGGACTTGTACGACAAAAAAACAAAACTACCACGTAAATGGACACATGAAATAATTGCAGTATTGGAACATCTTCTGAAAACAAATCCGATGCATCCCGGTGCTCATCATTTTTATGTACACGCGTTGGAAACCTCCGCTACCCCCGAAAAAGCGCTGGCAAGTGCCAAACTGTTGGATTCATTGGTTCCCGGCGCGGGACATTTGGTTCATATGCCATCTCATATTTACATTAATACCGGCGATTATCACCTGGGCTCACTTTCAAATATTCGCGCTGTTGCGGTTGATAGCGTGTATACCACCGCATGTCATGCACAGGGCGCTTATCCGCTTGCTTATTATCCGCACAATTATCACTTTCTGGCAGCAACGGCTACGCTGGAAGGCAATTCGAAACTAGCCTGGAGTGCCGCTACAAAACTGCATCAACACACTTCGGAAGACATTATGCGCATGCCCGGTTGGGGAACTTTGCAGCACTATTATACCATTCCCTATTACATTGCAGCTAAATTTTCCATGTGGGATACTATTCTTTCGCTACCCGTTCCGCCAAAGGATCTTGCATATCCGCAGGCAATCTGGCATTACGCGAGAGGTATGGCATTTTTGGGGAAGCGCGACCTCCCTAACGCGTTAAAAGAAAAAGCACTTCTCGATTCGCTGGCCGCAGATACCGCATTGCAGCACCTTACTGTTTGGAGCATAAATACCACTGCAGACCTTGTGCAGATCGCATCAAAAGTATTATCGGCAGGTATCGCGCAGAAGCAAGGCCAACCGGACAAATCAATATCAATACTGAAAGAAGCGGTGGCCATTGAAGATAATTTAAATTATAATGAACCTCCGGATTGGTTTTTCTCGGTCAGGCATCACTTAGGAGCCGCGCTGCTTAAATCCGGGAAATATAGCGAAGCGGAAAAGGTGTACAACCGGGATTTGCAAACATGGCGCAAGAATGGTTGGGCATTAATCGGGCTGCACACTGCCTTAAACCGGCAGCAAAAAAACAATGAGGCGCAAATGGCCAAATCTGCGTTTGACGCATCATGGCAATATGCCGACATCAGCATTACATCTTCATCCAGTATTGCGGATTAAAATATATACAATGATTTTTTGGTACCGACGGTAGTGCTACTATTAAGCATCGTTGTGTCACTCACTTGTACGGTAGTAATGCTATTGGGCAGCCTCATCCCCGGCCCTTCCCCAAAGGAGAAGGGAGTCCTACGCACTAAGCGGATATTCGTAATCTCAACAATTTTTTCAACTTTCATCTCCAATCGTTTTCAGTGACTCATGCATACAGCACTTTCAAATTTTAACTTTCAATTTTCAACTATATGCGCTCTGCACGGCTTGCAAATCCTATTCACTTAAAAATGATGTAAATTAGATGAACAAACCCTATTTTATGAAAACAAGCATTGAGATTAATTTCCTGGAAAAAAGAAAAAGACTCATTTTTAAAATCATTGGCTACTTTCTTATTGCGCTTTCTTTTTCCGGTTTAATATTTTGGATTGTTTATTCTATCCGCAATCCGTATAAATGGACTAATTATTTCCAGATTATATTCTGGCTGATGATAATATTCCAAACTGTTTTTATAATATCAGGACAGTTAATTTTTAAGCAATATTTCATAATAAATGATGATGGTATTAAATGGCAAAGAACACCATTATACGATAAGAAAAATTTGTTGTGGCATCATATAAAATCAATAAAGGTTGATTATTCCATCATTAATTTTCAATTAAACAACAGATGTGTTAAAACTTCGCTTTCGGGGTTAAGCAAGCAAAAAATAAATGAATTAAATGAAGTTTTGAAAAAGGAATGCAAAGAGAAAGGAATTAGTTTTGAAACAAAATGGAAGGAAGTTTGATATCGCGTAAAATTCACATTGCTCACCAGCGTTATGAGTAGTTAAAATCTGTTAGCCGTGCAACATTTGAAAAGCACTTCAATTTCATAAAATGGATAAAAAAAATACATTCAAATTGGGAATGTTTTTTGGAATTGTTATGGCAGTAGTGTACGATATTCAAAACCTGCTGACACATTCCAATCTGACTTTTACAAATATAATTATCATAATTCTAAAAGGATTAATTGCTGGCGCCTTAGCCGGATTCTTATTTGGTTGGGTTATGAGACTTTTTGCTAACTCTAAAATGCTAACTAAGGATACAAAGATTGAAACACATGCGAATGAATCTATATTGTTTGATACAGAAGCTAATCATTTTAAAGGAATAGAAGGTGTAGGCGAAAAATTGTACCTGACCAACAAGCGACTGGTCTTCAAATCTCACAAATTCAATATTCAAAATCACGAAATTTCCATCAATTTGCCGGACATTGATAAAATTGACAGATACAAAATTTTAGGATTAAGTGATAATGGCTTGTTAGTAAGTACCACAAACAATAAAACTGAAAAATTTGTAGTTCAGGCGATTGAAGAATGGCTTAACCAGTTGGAAGAAAGGAAGTGTAATTGGAGAACTTGAGATTTCTCGTCCTTCATTTCGACTACGAATCTTTTATGTTGTTCATATTACATACTCCAATTTCAAATAACTGAAATACTGTATAGTTGCCGGTTCTGCCATACCAACAACTGCCAACCAACAACCCGCTCATTAGCATTCCAACCGTACAAGTGAGTGACACAACGATGCTTAATAGCAGCACTACCGTTGATTACAAAAAAGTAATGAGTTTTGAGTTTTCAATTTTCAACTATTTTAGGATCCTGGCCTTTAAAATTCGCTTCATTTTTTCTATCTTTATTACATCTTCAATAGCATCCAATTCCTTAATAATTCTTGACCGCTTATTGAACTTTCAACATACATTGGGCCGGGTGTTCTTTAGCATTTGTGGCAAATAATCAGGGTTCAAATTTTGTGGCAAATGACAAGTGTTTCTTCATTTTCATTGTCAATTAAAACCTACTCATATGAATGAAGCAATCGTAGTTTTCGCTTCTTACAACAAAGGGCCCGAGCTTGAAGAAAAAAGAAAGCATATCAGAAATTTGGCCGGTCTGGGAATTGACGCCCATCTGGCTTATCTGCTGGAATTAACGCGAGACGGCGCATTGCCAAAAACCAATGTTGAATACGATATGATCTCTAACATTAAAGAAGCCATCCATCTTTATAAACCACAAGTATTGGCCTTTCATTTGGGACTAACAATATACCTGAGAACGCAAGAATTCATGGATGCCATTAATTCCATCAAAAAGTCTAATGGCCATTTAACCTATTTGCTTGAAAATATCAATCACCCGGACACTAACAATATTTTTAAAAAAGATCCCGATTTTTTTGAGTGGTGTAATCGCAATTTTGAAACGGAACATAACCTATACAATATTTTATGGAGCCCAAAGACATAATTTCAATTGTAGCCCTTTGCATTTCATTGGTTTCATTATTCTGGGTTTACTTTACCAACAGGCAATTGGAAAAGTATAAAGCGATTATTGGCCTGGAAAAAAGTTATGTTGAAAACAAGTTGCAACAAGAGTTGAAAATGATCCAGGAATTGCTTGAAGTGCTAAGGGATGGCAGGTTGTTAATTGAAAAATTAATTGTGCGAAACAGGGCTGCAAAAAAAGAAGAGGTAGATAAAATTCTGGAAAGATTAGAAGAAAAATATACACAGTCTTTATTATTTCTTGAAAAAATTCATAACAAAACGGACAACACCTCAGTTGTCATATGCACCCATGAACAAAAGAACAGGATAAGAAACACAATAGAAAAACTACTTTCGGGTGAATACTTACATTCACCCAAACAAAAATTTGAAATTGAAACAAAACTGGAGGAAATAAGGGAAAATGAAAGAGAATTAGTTAGAATGTTGTCTGATATTAACAATTCTCTTTTTGATATTTACAAACAACAACTGAAAGAGTAATAATTTATTGTTGCAATTCAGTAGAAAACGAGGATATACAGTTTTACGTTTTCCGATTTCTCCCCTACTCTCTTTCCGATGGAAAAGTATTTTCAGTTACCTTAGCAATCTCAGCAATTGTCATGGAAAAAAAATCTACTACCATTATAGAAATTGCGAAACGTTTAAATGTTTCTGTTTCAACGGTTTCGAGAGCACTGCATGATCATCACAGCATTGGACTGCGCACCAAAACCCGTGTACAACAATTAGCAGCAGAGCTGAATTATGAACCCAATCAGGCAGCAATTTCTTTTAAACAGGGAAAGACTTTTACTATAGGAGTCATTTTGCCGAATTTATCAGAATCGTTTTTCTCAACAGCCATTTGCGGAATTGAAGATTTTGCAAAAGAAAAAAAATACAATATACTTATTGGCCAGTCGCACGATGATGAAGATACAGAAAAACAGATTGTGCAGACGATGAAAAACCACCGCGTTGATGGCGTTATAATTTCAGTAGCGAAAAATTCGGTAAACTATGAGCATTTTAATATGCTCAAAAAAAATAACATTCCGATCGTATTCTTTGATCGTATTCCTAAAATGGAAGGCATTCACTATGTGGCGTGTAAAATTGAAGACGGCATGTCGCAAGCGGTGAATTTTTTAATTAAGCAGAAGCATCGCAATATTGGTCTTATAAATGGGCCGGATACATTAGTTGCAAGCAAAGACAGGCTGGGCGCATATATGAACACTTTGTATAAAAAAAGACGCATTAAAATAAACCCCGATTTTATAACATCTACAGACCTTACCAAAGAAGGCACTCAGGCTGCAATGAGCCGCCTGATGAGCCTGAAAGAAAAAATTTCGGCAATTATAACATTCAACGATTATGTAGCGCTGGATGCTATTCAATATGCAAAGAAGAACAATATTAAAGTGAATGAAGATATTTGTTTTGTAAGCTTCGCCAATTTACCAATATGCCATTATCTTGATACGCCACCTATAGCTTCGGTAGAACAATTCCCATATACACAAGGTGAAAAAGCGGCGGAAATTTTACTGGATCTTCTCAGCGATTCCCCTTCAAATACAAAACAGGAACCATATCATGTGATTATAGAACCAACTTTAGCAGTCAACAATTGAATCATTGAATTAATGAGAATGTGCTAATTTGAAAATGCATTTATACACTGCATTTTCAAATTAGCACATTCTCAAATTTATTTCCGCATTTTCACATTCCACACATTTTCACATTTCTTATAACCCCAATTGTTTGCTTCCTTTACTATCTACATTGCGAATAGTGGTGGTGGCGCCTCCATTCAATGTAGTATCAATTGGTTTATTGGTTTTCCAGCTACCCCTGGTAAAATCAGGAACATCCATTGAACGGCCTCTGTTAGCAACCGACTTTTCACTAAGCGGTGAAATGCAACTCCATAATGCTGCATCATACACATCCTGATCAAGCGGCAAACCGTTGCGCAGGCAGTCTATAAGTCTCCAGTCCATAATAAAATCCATTCCGCCATGTCCACCTACTTTCTTTGCTATATCTCCCACATGCTTAACAATCGGCGGAGTATATTTCGCATACACCTCCTTCATTTGATCGGGTTTCAGCCATTTTTCATCCTCAAAGGCAATACGTTCGGGAGATGGCCATTTTATTGCCATTCCTTTAGTTCCTTTTATAAGATGAATGCGTGAGTAAGGATTGGGCGATGTTACGTCGTGCTGAATCATAATAGTTTTACCGTTTTTGGTTTTAACTATTGATGTATTCATATTGCCACGATATTTTTTATTGGTAAATTCTTTGTAAAAAGCATCCTTTGCAGCCAGCTCATCAGCAGTTTTCGCCATTTGAAAATCGTTGGAAGAAATGGACACAAGATAATCCATCTGGTCGCCGCGATTTATATTAAGACACTGTGCCACCGGGCCTAATCCGTGTGTGGGATAAAGATTACCATTACGGGTAGCATTTTCTTTCAGGCGCCACATATCGGCATATCCATGTTTTGAAAAGTTCAGATCGAGCAGGTTATGTATGTACGCACCTTCTGCATGCAGCAATTCACCAAATAATCCCTGCCGTGTCATATTTAAAGTAAGCAGTTCAAAAAAGTCATAACAACAGTTTTCAAGCATCATGCAATGCTTGCGTGTTTTTTCAGAAGTTTCCACCAATTGCCAGCATTCATCAATCGTAACCGCAGCGGGCACTTCAGTAAATACATGTTTGCCATGCTGCATAGCATACACGGCCATTGGCGTGTGCAAATGCCACGGCGTGCAAATATAAACCGCATCAATATCGGGACTTTCGCACATCGCTTTCCATCCTTCCGATCCCGAATATTCCTTTGCCGGCGACAAACCAGCTTTAGAAAGAATACCCTGCGCTTTCGTTACCCTATCCGAGTACTTATCGCAAAGCGCATTAATGTCAACACCTTCTATAAAAGACATTCTTTCCACTGCACCCGGCCCGCGCATTCCCAGGCCCACAATACCCAACCGCACTCTGTCTAATTTTGGAGCGGCGTATCCGCACATATTAAAGCGCTGTTTCCCGGCCTGCACCTCAGGAAAAAACACTGATTCTTCTTCGGTTCTGCTTCTTGTAAACCCTGGCACACCCACAGCTAATCCTCCGGATACTAATCCAAATCCACGTAAAAAACTTCTTCGATTTAATGACATGACTTAAATTATTTGGTTTTAAAAAATGGTTGCTTTAAAAAAAACAGAATGCCGACTAAATGCGGCTTCTGTTTCTGGTATTGATTAAAAACTTGTCTATGCTAAATATCACTAATATTTACGAGAGTGTAACACGCAAACGTTTGATTAAAATAGATTGAATATTTAAAAACATAAAAAAGTACTTTGGATCCTAAAATTGAAATAAACAACCTGTTTGAACAAATAATATTTTTTATGGAACAGGCTGCATTGCTACTATTAAGCATCGTTGTGTCACTCACTTGTACGGTAGGAATGCTATTGAGCAAGTGGCCGGTGGGCAAGTGAACAATCGGCAGATCAGAAGTTGAACATCGGTTCATATGTCCGTTTACCAACAACTAACAACCCGCTCAACAGAATTCCTACCGTACAAGTGAGTGACACAACCGAAGCTCAATAGCACCACTAACGCCGGTATCAAAAAAAAGATATTGTAAAATATTACCCTGCCTGAAGTATATATTGTTTGTTTCAACATGCACAATTTTTATAACATGCACAATTTAACATCTATTAAATTATGAGTACCCGACTTACACTTTACATGCTGCTTTGCTGGATCAGTTTAATTATACCGGCAACAAAAATTAATGCTAATGATTTTGACGCGGTAAAACAACTGGCCGCCCGCAGAGTACCGTGGCTGGCGAATAATTTATTACTAAAAAAAATAAGTGCGGATAAAGGAGAATTGTTTGTGCTGCAAACTCAAAACAATAAAATTCAAATCAGCGCTACTAATGCCAATGCTGCTGCCACAGGTCTTAACTGGTACTTAAAGTATTACTGTCATCGCTCCATGTCTCACATGGGCGACAACCTTTCGCCGGTAAATTCGTTGCCGGTAATAAAGGAGCCTGTCACAATTAATGCAGCCACTCAATACAGGTATGCGCTAAACTATTGCACATACAACTATACTATGAGTTTTTACACCTGGAACGATTGGGAAAGAGAACTGGATTGGATGGCGCTGAATGGTGTAAACCTGATGTTGATCGCAAACGGTGAAGAAGCGGTTTGGCAAAACGTATTGCGAAGAATAGGGTTTACGGAAAAAGAAATAACTGATTTTATAACGGGCCCTTCTTACAATGCCTGGTGGCTGATGGGCAATTTGGAAAAATGGGGAGGGCCTATGCCGCAAAGCCAGATTGACAGCAGAAAAAGAATGGTTCAAAAAATGATTGGCCGCATGCGGGAGCTGGGTATAGAGCCGGTAATGCCGGCTTTTTACGGAATGGTACCGCATAATTTACATGAAAAACTAAAAGCTCATATCATCAGGCAGGGCAACTGGATATCTTTTACAAGGCCTTCTATACTAGATCCTACAGATTCAACATTCAACCGCATCGCAGGACTTTTTTATGAAGAAACAAAAAAACTTTATGGCAGTGATATTCGTTTTTTCTCAGGAGATCCTTTTCATGAAGGAGGCATAACCGAAGGTATTGATCTGGCTAAGGCGGGATTAAATATTCAGCGGGCCATGCAACAACATTTTCCCGGCTCCATATGGGTATTGCAAGGATGGCTGGACAATCCTAGTAAAGCCCTTCTTTCCGAAACAGATAAATCGCATTTGCTGATCCAGGAATTGGCGGGTGAAAATACAAATGACTGGGAAAGAAGAAATGGATTTGAAGGCACTCCTTTCATTTGGTGTACTGTTACAAACTTTGGTGAGCGGCCCGGCATAAATGGCAAATTACAACGCTTTGCAACTGAAGTGAACCGGGCATCTACAGGAAAATTTTCGCAATACATGAAAGGCGTGGGCATAATGCCTGAAGGCATTAATAATAATCCGGTTGCATATGATTTGCTTTTAGAACTGGCATGGCACAAAGAACAATTAGATGTACCCAACTGGTTAAAAAATTATGTACAGGCACGCTATGGAAAATACAATAAAAATATTGAGGAAGCTTGGCAATTATTTCTGCAAACCGCATACAGCAATCCCGGTCGCCAGACAGGTGCGCCGGAAAATATTTTGTGCGCAAGACCGGGCCTGGATATAAAATTCACTTCCACCTGGGGAAGCGTAAACAAAGGATACGACACCGCTAAATACGCAGAGGCTGTAAAAATATTCGCGAAGGCCTTACCACAATTTAAAAACAGCGAAACTTATAAAATTGATTTGATAAACTTCACAAAACAGATCTTAGCAAACAGAGCTGATATAGTGTACGAAAATATTCAGAAGGCTTATAAAGAAAAAGATGTAACTGCATTTGATAAGGCCGCAGGCCACTTTCTTCAATTGCATACATTAACTAATGAACTGGCAGGCACACATGAATTTTTTCGCTTAACAACCTATCAGCAACAAGCCCTGCAAGGCGGCAACACTTCCGTAGAAAAAAAGAATAATTTAAAGAACGCGATGATGTTGATAACATTTTGGGGTGGGCATGACCGTAATGAAGACCTTTTGCATGAATATGCTTACAAAGAATGGTCGGGTATGATGCTTACCTATTATAAGAAAAGGTGGGAAATGTATTTTGACTATTTACGAAATAATATGAAGGGAATTGATTCAACGGCTCCCGATTACTTTGCGTGGGAAAGAAACTGGGTAACACAGAATGTTGTGATCAGGCAGGAAAATATTCGTTCTTCAATGGAAACGATAGTAAAGAAAATATTGAACTAAATAGTTCGGCTTTCTTCTAACTTCAAAGGCCACCATGGAAAGTACATCCATAGTGGCCTTTTTGGTTAACTATAAACACAGATTTTGCGATTGTATAACGCTATTCCAAATATCATTTCTTATACTCAAAAGCCAGCGCCGGTACATCAACAGGTAACCCTTTAGGTAAACTCACAATAATTTTGTTGTCGTTCATTTTCCATTTTACGGGTTTGCCTGTTTGCAATAAAATCATTTTTGTGCCTTTGGCCGGTGCATTACCTGTCCACTCAACAGTAGGCGGCAATGGCTTATTTTCCGGCATACATACCAACGCGTAAATAATGCCACCGTCTTTACTTTGTGTGAACCAAACATTTCCATCATGGTAGTGCGACACAGACCTTGTGTTATAAATAGCTTTGCCATTGCGGGTTGTCCACTGTCCTATTTCCGCAAGGCGCTCAACAATATTATCAGGCAAAAGTCCTTCTGCTGTTGGTCCCACGCCTAAAAGCAAACTACCTCCTTTAGCAACTATTTCTATCAGCTTATGAACAACTGTTCGCGACGATTTTAAAGGTTGATTGGGAACATAGCCCCAGTCTGTGCCCAATGTCATGCAGGTTTCCCAAGGGTAAGGCAGTTGCGATGAAGGAATATTTTGTTCCGGAGTCTGATAATTTTCATATGGACCGTGCACTGTGCGATCCACTATTAACAAGCCGGGTTGCGCTTCCCGTGCCATGCGGGCAATGCGGGGCATATCAATATCCTGAGACCAGCGCCTGCGATCTTTTTGTTCATCCTCCGATAAAGGACGCACCCAGCCACCATCGAGCCAAAGAATATCAATACTTCCATAATTATGCATCAGCTCGCTGATTTGGTTGTATGTGTATTGTTTAAATCTTTCCCATTTCCACGGATGCTTGCGCACATCGTAATTATTGTTCCTGGTTGGCGTAGCATACCTGTCCCACCAATAATCCGGACTGTGCCAATCGGGTTTGGAAAAATATGCCCCTATCATATACCCGTCTTTACGAAACGCATCAAAAACATATTTTGCAGCATCGGCATGCGGATTGTTTTTGAACGGCCCCTTTGCAATTGAAAAATCAGTTTGCTTAGTATCAAACAAACAATAGCCGTCATGATGCTTTGTGGTAAACACAAGATATTTCATACCCGCAGCTTTACCGGCATTCGCCCATTGTTCGGGATCAAATTTCACCGGGTTAAATTGTTTTGATAAATCCCAATACCATTTTTTATAATCAATATAACTAACATTGCTGTCACGAGGAATCCACGATTCATCTTCCGAACAAACAGACCAGGATTCCACAATGCCGGGTATGGCATACAATCCCCAATGAATGATCATGCCAAATTTCAGATCCTGCCATTTATCAAGTTTTGCGCTTACCTGTTTATCATCAGGCCAGGTATAAGGCGCATTTTCGTGTTCATCCTGTGCAAAAACAGCACACGCATACATCAAACAGAAAATCATGCAAGCGATATTCTTCTTATTCATATTGTTAACTTAAATTGATGCTAAGTGGAGAACTTCGTTAAAGCTCTTATAGTAATTGAGGATATTTTTCAAACCGAACAACTCATTTCAACGATTTCAGATCCAGGCGTAATACCTTTAGAGATTTGGTGATATAATACTCTACAGATTTTTCAGACAAGTTCATTTTGGAAGCAATTTCTTTATTACTCATCTGTTGCATTTTGCTAAGTTTAAAAATAACTCTGGCTTTGCCAAAAAGTTTATCAATCGATCTTAGCCCCACCACCAAAAGATCTTTGTAAATTATTTTTTGATCCGTTTCATTATCGGTAATAAATAAATCATTACTTACAGAACCAGATTTAATTTTTCTGCTTTCTTTCTGATACTTAATGATAGAATACTTTACAGATTGAATAAGCCATGCTTCCATATTATCAATTGTAATCACTTCCCTCCTGGCCCACAATGATAAAAACACATCATGACAAATATCTTTCACTGTTTCTTTGTCCCTGATCTTAAAGATGGCTTTAAAAAACATGGCCTCCAAAACCGTTGGTAAATTTCTTTGAAAGCTTCTTTATCTGAGGCTTTTAGCAGATGTAGCAATTCGGGTACAGTATAATTTTGATATGGTGCATCTGATACTTCAAATTATTCGTATTCAATCGTACTATAAAATTGATTAATAAATTTCATAACTACCAACGCAATCGTTTGACTAAAATAAATTTACAAACACGAAAAAAATCCAAATGATTTTACTAAAAATATTTACCAGGAATGATAAATATTTTTTTTGGTAACCAGCGGTATTACTACTATTAAGCATCGTTGTGTCACTCACTTGTACGGCAGTAATGCTATTGGGCGGGTAATGAGTTATAAGTGACATCTGACATCAGCTAAACAGAATTACTACAGTTGAACGGAGCGTCGCAACAAATGTCCAATCAGGGCTCTACTGCTGACCCAATAATTAAACTTCTAAAATCAAACTGTTAAAAAATTAGGAATAAATTCACCAAAACTTCGCCTCAATCCTTTTAAAAATTCAGACTTTTGAGTTAAACTCAACACTAAATGAAAAAATTCTTTTTGATTTTAAGCATTTTAGTTTTTGCCATTAGTGGTTATGCCCGCGACATAAAAATTTTGCAGTTCAACATCTGGCAGGAAGGCACTATGGTGCGAGGCGGTTTCGATGCTATTGTAAATGAAATTGTGCGTCTTCAACCTGATTTTGTAACACTGAGTGAAGTTCGCAATTACAATAAAACCCGCTTCTGCGACCGGATAGTTTCCGCGCTTGCCAAAAAAGGAAAAAACTATTATTCTTTTTTCAGCGACGATTCTGGCCTGCTAAGCCTTCATCCCATTAAAGACAGCGCCGTCATTTTTAAGAATAATGGCACTATTCATAAGCTGGTAACAAAAATCGGCAAACGCGAAATAGCTGTTTATACAGCTCATTTGGATTATAAAAACTATGCTGTTTACCTGCCTCGTGGTTATGATGGAAACACATGGAAAAAAATGAAGGCTCCTGTTACCAACCTCGATTCTATATTGTCAATGAATCGCGCCTCCCTGCGTGATGAGGCTATTACGGCATTTATTGCTGCTGCAAAACAGGATATTACGGAAGGCCGTATCGTTTTTTTAGGGGGCGACTTTAATGAGGATTCTCATCTAGACTGGACAGAAGCCACCAAAAACCTGTATGATCACAATGGCGTAATTGTACCTTGGGATTGTTCTACCATGTTGTACCGCGCGGGCTTTAAAGATAGCTATCGCGAAAAATTTCCCAACCCTGTAACGCATCCCGGTTTTACGTTTCCGGCAGACAATACTACTGTTGAAGTAAAACAATTAGCCTGGGCGCCGGATGCAGATGAAAGAGATCGCATTGATTTTATTTATTACTATCCAAACAAAAAAATCACTTTAATAAACTCGGTGGTTGTTGGTCCGCATGGTTGTATTTTGAATGGAAAAAGAGCTGCGGAAAATAGTGAGGATCCTTTTATAATACCAATAGCTACCTGGCCTACAGATCATAAAGCTGTTATGAGTACTTTTAAAATCAAAACATAAAAGAGTTAAATTTTGCTGAGCAAGATTATTTCGTTTTGCTTTTTACCTGTTTCTCAAACGTTATAATTCTACGAACACAGTACATTAGCAAAAAAAAATCCCGCACATTCGCGGGATTTTCTTTTAGATCAATAGTAGTTGAATAAAAAACAAACTTTCATTATAGAAACAATCCTACTTATAATTAAATTAATAACGCCATCTTACAAACGCTTCCATTGCGGCATATTTCGATAAACCAAGCTCAGCGAACAATTGCGCTGTATTACTGTTTCTGTCTTCCGCACGTTGCCAGAACTCACGGTTATCATCACCCTGAAATGGCACCATATCTTTCTGGCTCTGGTGTATAAATATTCCGTATCTCTTTTTCATAACCTGGTCGGGACTCATTGGTATGGCCATTTCAATTTCAGCAATATCCCACTCCTGCCATGCTCCTTTATACAACCATACCCAACAATCATTTAACCATTCATCACCAGCCGCTTTTAATCTTCTGAATGCCTCAAAAATAATATCAAGACACACTTTATGCGTACCGTGCGGATCTGCCAGATCGCCGGCGCAATATACCTGTTGCGGTTTTATTTCCCGAAGCAATTGTATAGTTAGCTGCACATCTTCCTCACCCATTGGTTTTTTCTCAACAGTTCCTGTTTCATAAAAAGGAAGGTTCATAAAGTGACAACGGTCATCAGTTAATCCTACATACCTGCAAGTAGCTTTTGCTTCGCAACGTCTTATCAATCCTTTAATAGCTCGAATGGCGCTTGTGTCCATTTCATTCTTTTTCTTCGATGAAAGAAAATTACTTGCTTCAGTTAATATCTCTTTGCTCTTGTGATTGTCTATACCAAACAAATCGCCAAAGCCAACAGCAAAATCAAGAAAGCGGGTAACAAACTCATCCGTCACAGCAATATTTCCACTTGTTTGATACGCCACATGCACTTCATGTCCCTGATCATGAAGACGCATAAACGTGCCGCCCATGCTTATAATATCATCATCCGGATGGGGAGAAAATATCAGGCATTTTTTAGGATAAGGCTCGCTTCTCTCCGGATGCGCAGGTATAAAAGCATTCGGTTTTCCTCCGGGCCACCCGGTTATGCTGTCGCGCAGCATGTAATATACCTGCAGGTTCAGCTCATACGAATCACCTTTATCAACCAAAAGTTCTCCCAGTCCGTTTTCGGTATAATCAATATTCGTTAAACTTAAAATGGGTTTATTCAGTTTAATAGCGGTATTTACAATAGCACGTCTAATCATATCCGGCGTCCAGTCCACTTCTCCGGTTAGCCAGGGCTGTTTAATACGCGTAAGTTGCGAAGCCGCCATTTCATCAATAACAAATGTGCAATCGCCATGCTGCTGCAAAATACTTGCCGGCACCTGCTCAGATACGTTTCCTTCAACCGCACGAGCAACCACGGAAGCCTTCATTCCCCAGGCCATCAGCACAATTTTTTTAGCCTGCATTATAGTGTGAATGCCCATTGTAATAGCAAGCCTCGGCACTTTAGCAATATTTTGAAATTCCCTTGCATTAGCCATCCTGGTGCTATTATCAAGATTAATTAGCCTCGTTTTGGAGAATATACTTGATCCCGGTTCGTTAAAACCAATATGTCCGTTGTTACCAATGCCCAATATTTGCAAGTCAATACCACCCGCGGCGGCAATCATTTCCTCATACTGTTCGCAATGTTTTTTTATTTCTTCTTTCGGAAGATCGCCATTCAGCATGTGAATATTTGCAGCATCAATATCAATATGACTAAATAAATGCCGGTGCATAAAACTCCAGTAGCTTTGAAAAGCTTCCCTTTCAATCGGATAATATTCATCAAGATTAAACGTAACAACATTCTTAAAACTCAATCCTTCTTCTTTATGCAAACGAACAAGTTCGGCATATAAGCTCATAGGCGTTGAACCTGTTGCCAATCCCAGCACACAAGGCTTATTGCTATTTTGTTTTTCCCTTATCAGCTTTGCAATTTCTCCCGCCACAAACACAGATCCGTCTTTTGTTGTTTTAAAAATTTCAACCGGAATTTTTTCAAAGGAATCTACCATGTTTATTACTTTTTATTTATCAGAATCATTTTTTTTGGGTCAGTATGCAGATAACAAGTTGTGATAATAATAACTAACCTGAAGTTCATCCTAATTTTCGCAGTGGGTAAATTTTGAAATTATTATTATGGGACCAGCGTTAGAGCCTTGATTGGGCTTCGGTTGTGTCACTCACTTCAACTGTAGTAATTCTAATCATCAACCCAAAGTATCAACTGCAAAATTTGATCTTGTATATTGATCAATTTTAGTTTGTACCAAAATTGCGAGAATAAAAATATAACTAATTATTGCTGAAATCCACTAAAATGGTTACTCAATCGTTTGCGCTTTTTTATACACGAATAGCGAATCATTGAATCGCCGAATCATCGAATTATTGAATGAGGCGCTACATTCTTCACATTTTTACAATAGCAAAAGAGTTATTACATTATTACTATTATACTGCACTTTCAAATCTTCAAACTCCTTTTCACATTTGCCAAATAGTATTCCGGCCTTCTCAGGCGCAAGCCTCCGGGCCTGTGCTTAACCGTTACTTATCTTGTACCGATTGTAAATAACATTGTAAACAATAAATTCTTTTTTATATAACCAGTCAGGTAACTTAAAGGCATAGGTGTATACTAAACCAAACCGTGCAAGACATCACTCACTCATAACCCATAACTCAAAACTCATTACCCGCTGAATAGCATTACTACCGCACAAGTGAGTGACACAACGATGCTTAATAGTAGCACTACCGCCGGCACCAAAATAATAAGTGCATAAAAATTACTTTGTGTGAATAATTAAAAAAACATTTACATATTCGCCAATCTCTAAAAAATGTAAAAACGTAAAAGGTCAATTAAAAAACTGAAAAAAATCAGGATATTTTTTTTCAAAATAAAATGTTATTAAAACTTTTACCATTCAGTTACTTTACATTACAATAACATTGTCAGACATATGGCCAATTATATTGCTTATCAATGCATAATGAGTTTTCAATAAATACAATGACTAAAGTCATCTTTTATCATTGGTCATTCTAATAAGTTTGCGTTCCTCTAGCGATTGGATACGATTGCTTGCTATTAAACAAGTTCACTTTAATATGGTTTTTGGGTATAATTCTCCAAAGGAGATCACGGAATATGTAGTAGAGACCGGTTATAAGAAATCGATACTTTCAGCAAAAAAAATGTTGCTTTTGGGTATAATGGCAGGTATCTTTCTTTCACTTGCCGCCCACGGCACCGTAATTGCATCACATAATATTCCATACCTGGGCACTGCCAGGTTGTTAAGCGCCGTAATTTTCCCCGTAGGTTTGGTATTAATAATATTGAGTGGTTGCGAACTTTTTACCGGCAACTGCCTCGTTATTGTATCCTGCCTGGAAAAAAGAGCTAAATGGAGCCTCTACCTGAAAAGTTTATTTTTCGTATATATCGGCAACCTGATTGGCTCGCTTTTAGTTGTGTATGGATTGTTTTACTACAACCAGGTCAATCATATAGATAGTATGATTGGGGCGTACAATATAAAAGTAGCCGCCTCTAAAAGCGCTTTAACCCCCATGTCGGCGCTGATATCTGCCATTTTTGCAAACCTGCTTGTTTGTATGGGTGTCTGGCTCAATTACGCCGCAAAAGATATTTCAGGAAAAATCATGGGAACTTTTTATCCCATTTTTTTGTTTATATTATTAGGATTCGAACACGTCATTGCCAACATGTACTACATCCCCATGGGCTTACTGGCAAAAACAAATGAAGCTTGTGTGCAAAGTGCGGAAAAACTGGGAGTAACAAGCGAAAAACTGGCGCACTTAAATATTTCCGACGCAATTGTAAACAATTTTATTCCGGCTACTATAGGTAACATAATTGGAGGCGCTATAGCTGTAGGCGCTTTTTACTGGCTGATATTTCTAAAAAAAGAAAAGACAACTAATCATAACGCACTGAAAAAAAATAACATCATCTACCAAAATGAAGATGTGCATATAAATAATTAAAACTAGAACTATGGACACAGATTTTTCACAGAAGGAGTTTACTAAAGGACAATGGAATAAGGCCATTGATCCTGCAGATTTTGTTATACAAAACATAACTCCTTATGAAGGAGATGCATCGTTTTTAGAAGGGCCTACCGACAAAACAACACGAGTTTGGGAAGCTGCTAAAGAAGCATTACGTGAAGAACGAATGAACAACGGATGCCGTGGAATTGACACAGAAACTATTTCTAACATCACAGCCTTCAGACCAGGCTATATAAAAAAAGAAGATGAAGTAATAGTTGGGTTACAAACAGATGAAGTTTTAAAACGCGCCATGAAACCTTTTGGCGGTATTAAACTGGTACAAGGTGCAGTGGAAGAACGTGGTTTAAAAGTATCATCCCGCGTTACAGATATTTTCAAATATGCAAGAAACCACAACCAGGCAGTATTTGACGCTTACGATAGCGAAGTAAGAGCTTATCGCTCCAATCACGTACTGACAGGTTTGCCGGATAACTATGCGCGGGGCCGTATCATTGGCGATTTCCGTCGTTTGGCTTTATATGGCGCTAACGTACTTATAGAAGCTAAAAAAGTTGATTATGCTAACGTGTCAGGCGAAATGACCGACCATAAAGTACGTCTTCGTGAAGAAATTTCATTGCAAATAAATGCATTGAAAGATATGATCATCATGGCCAAAGAATATGGCCTTGATATTTCACGTCCTGCCGAAAACGCTCATGAAGCGGTTCAGTGGACTTATATGGCTTACCTTGCTGCTGTAAAAGAGCAGGATGGCGCCGCTATGTCATTAGGCAACGTGTCATCTTTCCTTGATATATATATTGAACGCGACCTTAAAAACGGTGTGCTTACAGAAGCTCAGGCGCAGGAATTGATTGATCAGTTCGTTATGAAATTGCGCCTTGTTCGTCACCTAAGACCGGGTTCTTATGATGAAATTTTTGGCGGCGACCCTACCTGGGTTACCGAATCAATTGGCGGTCAACTGCATGATGGCCGTACGAAAGTAACAAAAACATCTTTCCGCTTTTTGCAAACACTCTACAACCTGGGGCCCGCTCCTGAGCCAAACTTAACAGTATTGTGGTCAAGCAAACTTCCGGAAGGATTTAAGAAATTCTGTGCACAGGTTTCAATCGATACATCATCTGTTCAGTATGAAAATGATGATGTAATGCGCGATATCCGCGGTTGCGATGACTATGGTATTGCCTGCTGCGTTTCGTATCAGCCAATCGGCAAACGCATTCAACACTTTGGCGCAAGAGCGAATCTGCCTAAAGCGTTATTGATCGCGTTGAACGAAGGTCGCGAAGAAGAAAAAGGCATTCAAATTATGAATGGCATTCCCGCAATGCCTAAGGGCCCGCTGAATTATGATACCGTATTAACTCAGTTCAAACATGCGGTTTCCGAACTGGCACGGGTATACGCAAAAGCAATGTTTATCATTCACTACATGCATGATAAGTATTATTATGAAAGAGCTCAAATGGCCGTAATTGATACAGATCCGGGCATTGACATTGCCTACGGTGCCGCGGGAATTTCAATCATCGCGGATTCTTTGAGTGCTATTAAATATGCTAAAGTAACTCCTATTCGCAACAGCAAAGGCTTAACCGAAGATTTCAAAATTGAAGGCGACTTTCCAAAATATGGTAATGATGATGACCGCGTAGACAACATCGCTAAAGAAATAACTTCATTCTTTATTAGCGAACTGCGCAAACATCAAACATACAAAAACGCCACTCCAACTTTATCACTATTGACCATTACATCAAATGTTATGTATGGTAAAAATACAGGCGCCACTCCTGATGGACGTAAAGCCGGAGAATCCTTCGCGCCAGGCGCGAATCCAATGCACGGACGTGATTGCACAGGAGCTATCGCTTCTTTGAATTCTGTAAGTAAATTGGATTACAATGATGCACAGGATGGTATTTCCAACACCTTCTCAATGGTTCCGAATTCATTGGGTTCCAGTAAAGAAGACCAGGTAGAAAACCTTGTGGCTACTATGGAAGGATATTTTGAGCGTGGCGCCCACCACTTAAATGTGAATGTATTAAATCGCGAAACTTTAATTGATGCTTATAATAATCCGGAGCAATATCCACAGCTAACGATCCGGGTTTCCGGGTATGCTGTAAATTTTGTTCGTTTATCAAAAGCACACCAACTGGAAGTAATCGCCAGAACATTCCACGAAAACATGTAGTTTTCATAAAAAAAACTGCACATTTATATATACTTCGCACAGTATAAAATGTGCAGTTTTTTTTGGGTACCAACGATAGTACTACTATTAAGCATCGTTGTGTCACTCACTTGTACGGTAGTAATGCTATTGGGCAGTGGGCAGTGCAACAAAGATGTCCTACACCTTTGAGGTGTAAGACATCTGAACTACGACGAGCCTGAAATATGGTAGCCGATGAAAAGAATTACTACCGATGAAGTGATTGCGACGCAACGATGATGCCATGAAATACTGCAGCCGGTATAACAAATATTAACTGCTGTACTCAGCAAGACCAAAATAAAATAAAAGTCCCGCCACAATGGGACTTTTATTAATTTTACCACCTTACAAAACCTTCTAAAAAATAATGGGTTTATATTTTCCATTGCAACCGGCAGAGACCGAAAACCTGAACCTCGAACATCCGGATGAGCTTCGAATTCATTCGCTTGAAACATTTGGAACTCACGACGGGCCGGGAATAAGAATGGTGGTATTTGCGCAGGGTTGCCAGTTTCGTTGTTTGTACTGTCAAAATGTAGATACGCTGGATGTGCATGGAGGAACTCTTGTGTCTATAGATGAACTTGTTAATCGCGCCATCAATCAAAAAGGTTATTTTGGAAGTAAAGGAGGCGTGACCGTTTCGGGCGGAGAGCCATTATTGCAACGCGCCAAACTCATTACATTTTTCAAGAAACTTCATGACAACAATATTAATACCTGTCTAGACACTAACGGAAGATTGCTGGATGATGATGTGCGCGAATTGTTGCATCATACAGATCTGATTTTGCTGGATGTGAAACACATCAATGACGAATGGCATCGCAAGCTTACAGGTGTATCTAACAAACCAACTCTGCGAGTGGCGGAATACTGCGAAAGTGTGGAACAACGTATGTGGCTGCGTTATGTACTGGTACCGGGCTGGAGCGATCAGCCGGAATATGTGGAGCAATGGGCTCAACATTTTACCGGTTATAAAAATGTGGAGAAAGTAGAAATTCTACCCTACCATCAATTAGGAAAACATAAATGGGAAATGATGGGTATGACATATCAACTTGCAGATGTGCCTGTTCCCTCTAAGGAAATAAAGGAAAGAACGTTAAATATCTTTCAGAAATATTTTGAGGATGTAAGGCTGAAGTAGAAGATGGCAGATGGCAGTAGAGAGATCAGAAATCAGTTGCCGGTTGCCGGTGTTGGAGTACAGGCATTACTATAATTCAATGAGATTTTTCGCCCGGTTGTCTCACGTGAGACTCTTAGTGTATAATCACAAGAATGTTGAAATAGCCGGGCTCGAAATGACGGTGATGGTTGCGAAATGATTGAAAACAGTTTAGAATGCGCCTCCATCATTTCGAGTCCCGGCGGAGCGGTGTCTATGAATAGTAAATCATAAAAAACATTATATTGCAGTAATTAATTTGTTACTACACTAGTAGCCATTCAGCCTACCCTTGTGTGCCTTGTGCTTCCCATTGTGCTCCTTGTGGTTAAAAAATAAATCAGATGTGCCTTCGTACGGTGACCACCCTACACACGCGACAACGGCAACTCCCAACCATTCTTGTTTAATACATCCTGACCTCTGATTTCTCTACTGCCCATTGTCCGCTGCGTACTGACATCTTATCAATTAATTCTTGCAACGCCGGTTTTAATAGCCGCTTGCGCAACGGCTTTAGCTACATGCACGGCAACGCGTTTGTCAAATACATCAGGAATAATGTATTCAGGACATAATTCATCTTCAGTTATTATTTCCGCGATTGCTTTTACCGCGGCTATTTTCATTTCATCATTAATATCTTTGGCACGCACATCCAAAGCGCCTCTGAAAATGCCGGGGAATGCAAGTACATTATTAATCTGGTTGGCAAAATCTGATCTGCCCGTACCTACAATTTTAGCTCCGGCGCTTAATGCTTCTTCAGGCATAATTTCCGGAACGGGATTTGCCATAGCAAAAATGATAGGATCGTCTGCCATAACTTTCACATCTTCCGCAGAAAGCGAATTAGGCGCCGACACACCGATAAACACATCCGCACCTTTGATTATATCGTGAAGTTTACCTTTCTTTTTATGAAGATTCGAAATATGCGCGATCTCCATTTTCTCTGTATTCAATCCGTCACGACCTTCATATACCGCACCGGTTCTATCACACAGTATCACTTTTTGCAATCCCATACTCATTAATAATTTGGCAATTGCAATACCGGCCGCACCCGATCCGTTGATCACCACTTCTATATCGTGAATATCCTTTTTAACAATTTTCAACGCGTTCATCATGGCAGCAACAGTAACAATAGCTGTACCATGCTGGTCATCATGAAATACAGGAATGTCGCATTCCTCACGCAGGCGTTTTTCAATTTCAAAACAGCGGGGCGCTGATATATCCTCAAGATTTATGCCGCCGAAATTACCTGCTAGAAGTTTTATAGTATTAACTATTTCATCTACATCTTTTGTACGAAGGCATAACGGGAACGCATCCACGTCGGCGAAAATTTTAAACAATGCGCATTTACCTTCCATCACGGGCATACCGGCTTCCGGGCCAATATCACCCAAACCCAACACAGCCGTACCATCAGTAACTACGGCAACAAGATTATTGCGCCTCGTGTATTTGTACGACAAATCTGTATTCTTTGAAATTGCTATGCATGGTTCTGCTACGCCGGGAGTATATGCTATACTTAATTCTTCCCTGTTTGTAATTGGTGCGTTGCTAACGATTTGAATTTTACCGGCCCATTCTTCGTGTTTTTGTAAAGCTGTTTTTTTCAACATCTATTGAAATTTTTAATGATCAGTCTCATAATAGTCGCGGAAATCCGAGCAATGGCTGCATATCTTTGACATAACTTGTAAAATTAATTAACGACATTTTTATAGAATATGAATTAAATCAGGATTTTTTATTTTTTATTAATGAAATGTTATTTTGATTTGAAATGCTTTTACAAAATCGTTACAATTAAGTGAGAGTCTTTCCCGAAAGAGTAAGTGAAATTAGATCGTTCAAGCGCTTTATACTTTGGTTGGTTGCCTGCATTGCTCAATAGCATTACTTCAGTACAAGAGTGCGACGCAACGATGCCTAATAGTAGCAATAACGCCCGGCCCATAAAAAAAGTTATTCAACTTTTGGTGCTCTACTATTTTCAGAAAATATTTTTGTGTACCGGCTGTAGCTTTTCATGGCATCATCGTTGTGTCACTCACTTGTACTGTAGTTTTTCATGGCTGCATTGGGCTACATCAATAGCTATCCGCATTTGAAATCAACAATTTGAAAACGTTATATATGCTATTTGTCGCACACTCCTGCCTTCAAACCGCCACTCTCTTTACATAAGCTTTAGCCGGAAGCTTCAATGCAGGCATAACCGCAAAAGCTATAAGAATACCGGCAATGATAAATCCATCCTGCAATGCAAAGTGTTCGGCAATGATGGCAACGCTATTTTTCTCAAGATAATAATTATAAATATACTGGTGAATAACGCCACTTACCGCAATACCAATAGAGCCGCCAACTTGTATTACAAGACTGTTCAATGACGTGGCAGTAGTCGCCTGATGTTCTTTCACCGCATTAAGCAAAGCTGTAGAAACCGGCGCCACCAACATACCCATTCCAATACCGCGTACAATCATTGCCGAAACGATAATCCAAATACCCGTTCCCACATTAATAGCCGCAAACAAAAACATAGACAATGAAACCAAAATAATACCGGTTACAGAAATATTTCTTACCAATCCTTTATCGGCCAACTTTCCAGAATATGGCCGAACTATGATCATAGCAAGCGCATTGGGAAGCATAAGCAGCGCGGATTGCAGCTCGGTATAACCAAGCAGCCCCTGCAACAAAAACGGAAGAAAAAACATTCCGCCAAATAATGCAACGGAGCGTATTGCTACTATTATAATGCTATTTAAAAAAACTGATGATTTAAATACCGAAAGATCCAATAAGGGCGCAGGCTTTCGGGCAGAACGAATAAACAACCACAGCGATACAACCGAAATGCCAAACCCCGTTAGTACAGGCCATGAAAATGAACCATAATTTGCAATTCCTGCAATAGCATATTGAATGGAAATAATAAACACTCCAAAAAATAAATATCCGGTAATATCAAATGCCTGTTTGCTTGCACTCTTGTTTTTAAGAAATCCCAAATGTTTTATTATCATCCAAACAGCAATAATTCCTACAGGAATATTCACATAAAAAATAGAAGGCCAGCCAAGATAGTGAGTTAAAAATCCTCCGAGTGTGGGTCCGATGGCGGGTCCCAAAACATTGCCAAGTCCCCACCACCCTATTGCGCTCCCACGTTCGCTTTTAGGAAATGTTTCCGATATTATCGCCAACGCCGTTGGATTAATAGCTCCGCCACCTATCGCCTGAATCAATCTTGCCGTTACAAGCATGGGTAAGTTAACCGACAAACTGCATAACAATGAGCCGATAGTGAACATTATCAAACTAAACAAGTATAGATTATAATAACCAATCCTGTTCTTTGTCCAGTTTATAGCCGGAATAAACAATGAAAACGCGATCATGTATGCAGTAATAACCCATTCAATTTCATCTACACGCACATTAAACTGTGTGCGCATAACAGGTAGTGATACATTTACTATGCTGGCGTCTATAGCAGCCATAAATGTACCCAACATGAGTGTAACTAGTATGAGTTTTTTATTTTTCAATGACTTAAAGTTAGTAACAGTTTTCGGGAAAATTTGTTGAGATGTGGTGGCCGGTTAGTAGATAATTGAAAATTGAAAGTTGACAGTTGAAAGCGTTATATGATTGAAAACAACGAGAAAAAATGGCATTCCCTTTGCCAAAGCACATTAGTATAAAAACAAAAAATGCGAGACTACCGCCTCGCATTTTTGTATAAACCGTTATGAAAAAACTAGATAAATCTGTTTACCAGATTTTCATAATATTCCTGTTTACCACTTCTTGTTGCAGGTTCACCATTTTCAACGGCATAAGCACGAAGGTCTTCCAAAGAAAGTTTGCCCTGCTCGTATTCCTTTCCTTTACCGCTATCGAAAGAAGCATACCGATCTGTGCGTAGTTTTTTATATTCAGATTTGTTCAGAATATTATCAGCAATGATCAGCGCCCTGGCAAAATTGTCCATACCGCCAATATGCGCATGGAAAATATCATCAATATCTGTAGAGTTTCTTCTGATCTTCGCATCAAAGTTGATACCGCCACCTTGGAATCCACCGGCTTCCACAATTACAAGCATCGCTTCCACCAGTTCATTTATGTTGTTAGGGAACTGGTCCGTATCCCAGCCATTTTGATAATCGCCGCGGTTAGCATCAATGCTTCCAAGCATACCGGCATCGGCGGCAATTTGCAGTTCATGTTGGAAAGTGTGCCCGGCAAGCGTCGCGTGGTTAACCTCAATATTCAGTTTAAAGTCATTAAGCAAATCAAACTGGCGAAGGAAGCCGATCACTGTTTCGCTGTCATAATCGTATTGGTGTTTGGTCGGTTCGCAAGGTTTTGGCTCTATAAAGAATGTGCCTTTAAAACCGTTCTTTCTCGCATAATCTTTTGCAGTGTGCAGGAAGCGGGCAAAGTGTTCTTTTTCGCGTTTCATGTTTGTATTCAGCAGGCTCATATAACCTTCACGTCCACCCCAGAACACATAGTTTTCCCCTTTTAACGCTATAGTGGCATCAAGAGCGGTTTTCACTTGCGCGGCAGCGTGAGTAAGCACATGAAAATCCGGATTAGTGGACGCACCGTTCATATATCTTTTATGAGAAAATACATTCGCAGTGCCCCATAATAGTTTAACTCCGCTTTCCGCTTGTTTTTGCTTTGCATACTCTACTAAAGTGGCAAGTCTTTTTTCATTTTCCACAATGTTGTCTGTGTAATCTACCACATCCACATCGTGAAAACAATAGTAAGGCAATCCAAGTTTGGTAAGAAACTCAAAAGCCGCGTCCATTTTATCTTTAGCTCTCTCCACCGCATCGGCTTTTTCATTCCATGCGTGGAAGATGGTTGGGCCGCCAAAAGGATCCGTTCCGTTCGCGCAGAAAGAATGCCAGTAAGCACCGGCAAAACGCAAGTATTCTTTCATTGGCTTTCCGGCAACCACTTTATTTTCGTCATACCAGCGAAACGCCAGCGGATTATCAGTTTGAGGGCCTTCAAATTTTATTTGGCCGATACCTTTAAAAAACTCTTTCGAGCCTGTTACAATTTTTGACATATGGAAATTTTTAGTTTTTTTTTATAATTATTTCGCGCAAAGGCACAAAGAAAGCAAAGTTCGCAAAGGGTATTTTTTATTACATTTTCACATACAACCACACAATTACAGTCATTACTTACGATAGTTTTTTATTATAATTTTTGAATCAACTTCTGATTTCTGATTTTGAAACACCGGCAACCGGCAACCATTAAACAATCCAACCACACAGCATTTTCAAATTACCACATTTTCAAATTTTCAAATTCATTTTCACATTCCTCACATCACTCTCTCCAGACATTTTTTCCAATCAAAATAAAACTCGTCGTACATGCTTGTGTCTTTTGGCTCTATAAGTTGCAAAGGTTTTTCATCCGTAAACGCGTCTTTCGGAGACGTATATACGCCCACGCCTATACCTGCGCCAATGGCGGCGCCCACGCTTCCATCGCAATTGTATAATTCCACAGGCACACCGGTGGCATTCACAAACGATTCAGCAAACAACCGGCTTAAAAATAAGTTCGCCTTTCCGGCACGGATCACTTGTGGATCCATTCCGTTTTCACGCATAATATCCAGGCCATACCTGAACGCGAACGCGATGCCTTCCTGCGATGCACGTTGCAAATGCGCTTGCGTATGAATGTTGAGATCGATATTGGAAAAATGAGCTCCTGTAATTTTATTGCAAAGCATTCTTTCGGCGCCATTGCCAAAAGGCAGCACACGTAAGCCATCGCTTCCGGCCTTTACTAATGTGGCTTGCTCGTCAATTTGTTTATAATTCATTGCCGGTGTAAACGAATCCCTTATCCAGCGGTTCAAAATGCCGGTTCCATTGATGCAAAGCAACACGCCGAGTCGTAAGTTATTCTCACGGTAATTAACATGTGCAAATGTATTTACGCGGGATAGTTTATCATAAGTAAGTGCATCGCTTACGCCATATATAACTCCCGACGTACCTGCGGTAGCGGCCACTTCACCGGGTTCCAGCACGTTAAGCGACAAAGCGTTATTCGGCTGATCGCCCGCTTTATAAGTAACCGGAATGCCTTCTTTAAGTGAAAGTAAATTCGCCATAGATGCCTGCAGTTTGCCATGTTCCGCAAACACCGGATGCACAACAGGTATAACGTCTTTTGAAAATCCATAGTAATTGAACACATCATCCGACAATTTATTTTCCTTAAAATCCCAAAAAATACCCTCCGATAATGCCGATACACTGGTAGTAATATCTCCCGTTAGCTTCATGGCAATATAATCGCCGGGCAGCATAACCTTATGCACTTTCGCAAACACCTGCGGCTCGTTTTCCTTTACCCACGCCAGTTTTGAAGCAGTAAAATTTCCCGGAGAATTCAATAAATGACTCAAACTTTTTTCGTGACCAATCGCGTCAAAAGCTTTGTCGCCAATTTCCACAGCGCGGCTATCGCACCAAATAATAGACTGCCGCAGCACTTCGTGGTTTTTATCAACCAACACCAGTCCGTGCATTTGATATGCAATTCCTATAGCGCTTATTTCCTGCGGATCATATTTTTTTGAAGCGTTGGCTTTTAAAATCGCCTGTTGCACGTGCTCCCACCACATTTCCGGCGCCTGCTCGGCCCAGCCTGGCTTTACGGAGTTTATTGCAGATTCTGTTTCCGGATACTGAGCGGATGCAATGCTCTTTCTTGTTGAAGCGTCAACTACTGATACTTTAATGGAGGAAGTACCAACATCTATTCCTAATAGTAACATATGGCTTTATTTAGATTTTCGCATTTTTACACAGCTTCATTTTTTTGAAAGTAATATTTGGGAACCGGCGGCATTACTACTATTAAGCATCGTTGTGTCACTCACTTGTACGGTTGTAATTCTATTGAGCGCATTTTCAGGCTCCCCGTCAACATTCAAATCAGTACTATGTAAAAGAATAGATCGAAATTAAACCAGCCACATCTGTAAAACTACTATTTTATTAACCAAAACTTATACAATATTAATCAAAGCGATAATTTCAAACCATTTGATATCGTAATATTGTATTATGAAACCAATGATTGAAAAACTGCCGCTGGCGGTAGACTCTTCATTTGTGGCCCGCACACACCGCACTCCTTTATTTGAAGTGCCGTGGCACCAGCATATCGAATACGAGCTCATTCTTTTTACAGAAGGAGCAGGATTAAGCTTTATTGGAAACGCAGTAGACGAATTTGAAGTGGATGATATTTTTTTTCTTGGTTCCGACTTACCGCATACATTTCAGAAAAGCCATAAAGACCTTATTACAAGCGCCATTGTTATTCATTTTCGCGAAGATTTTTGGGGCAAAGATTTTTTAACACTTCCCGAATGTAAAGCTATTAAAAAACTGTTGGCAACATCTGCTCATGGAATGAAGCTCACCGGTGAAACAAAAAAAATACTTAAGCCGCTTATACACGCCCTCGAATCTGAAAGTGGTTTTATTAAAATAGTACGGCTTTGCGAATGCCTTCAAATACTTTCACAAACGCAGGATTATAAACTAATATCAACCCAGCAGATAAAAGCGGTAAACCCGCAGGAGCAAATACGAATTGACAGTATTTTCCAATACACGATGGAAAACTTCAAATCTCCCATTGAATTAGCAGTTATAGCAGGTATAGCGAATATGACGGTTCCTGCATTTTGTTCTTATTTTAAAAAAAGAACCAGGAAAACTTACCTCGACTTTGTGCATGAAATAAGAATAGGTTATGCTTGCAAGTTATTACTCACCACCCAAATGAATATCCTGGACATTTGCTACGAAAGCGGATTTGAAAGCATTGCCAACTTCAACCGCCAATTTTTACGAAGAAAGAACATGACACCGGGACAATTCAGAAAAACGTATTGAAAAGTAGATGGCAGAGATCAGTAGGCAGTAGGCTGTTGGCAGTAGAGAGATTAACCACAAGGTTCATAAGGAAAACACAAGGCACACAAGGGTTGGTAACAATTCAGCAAACCCTTGTGTACCTTGAGCCTCTATTGTGCCCCTTGTGGTTAAACAGTGGCGATGTAAACCTTGAATGTTGCTAAAAACAATAGCATAGGATTGCAAGCCAAAACAAAAGCACTCATAACTCAAAACTCATAACTCAAAACCCGCCCAATGGCGTTACTTCCGCACAAGTGAGTGACACAACGATGCTTAATAGTAGCACAACCGCCGGTCCCAAAAAAGTTATGAGTGATGAGTAACGAGTTTTGAGTGTCGCTGTCTTCTGACCTCTAAAATATCTGCCTGTACCGGCACCTATAACCTGAAACCTGTAACTTGAATTATTCACACATCTTTAAGATACAGGTTTGTAAATTCGTTCCGCCTCTTTATTAATAAACCGTTGCATTATTACACCTTAAAAACAATGGTTATGAAACTTCATAATTACATTTTTATTTTATTTATTGTACTGGGTTCCGCATGTAACAACAGCAATAACACAAGCGAAAAAGCATCAGAAACAACAACTGCGGATTCGTTACAAATGGCGGATTCCATAAGGCTCACACAGGTTTTTGAAGGTGTATTACCCTGCGCTGATTGCGATGGTATTTTAACAAAACTGAGCTTATTCATACACAGTAACGGCAAAACAACTTTCAAGCTTGCTCAAACATACCAGGGCAAAGGTGATGGCAACAACTTTACCACTACCGGCAACTATAATACCGAACGCGGATTTGAAAATGATAATGACGCCCAGCTTATTATACTCAACTGGGATAAACCCGCCGATGAGCAAGAATACTATTTAATTTACAGTAACGATACTACCGTGGCGCATAAGCTGAATGATGAAAGAAAGCTTATAAAATCGGAATTGAATTATAGTTTGAAGAAAGTAAGCTTGTAACGCATACTACAATTGTAATAACAAAGCGCCGCCTATACTTCCGATTAAAATTATATACACAGTGCTTAATTTTTTCCATGAAAGAGTTAGCGCCAGGCAGATTGCCAGAATAACGGAACCTTGCCAGGTTTCAACCGAAGCGGTAAGTAAATGCCAGCCAACTACTGCAATGATTGATACGGACGCCGCGCTCAACCCGTCGAGAAAAATCCTTAGCCGCTCATTTTTACGTGCGGATGATAGCATTTTGTGAAGAAAAAATGATATGAAAAATGACGGCAGAAAAATAGCTATCGTAGCTATAACTCCGCCCGGCACGCCATTGATAAGATAGCCTGCAAATGTAGCGCTTGATAAGATGGGGCCGGGAGTGATCTGGCCTACGGCAATCGAATCCATTAACTGTTGATGAGTTAGCCAGTGATTTTTTCTTACTAACGATTCATCCATATATGCGAAAAGCACATAGCCGCTGCCATATAAAACCGCTCCTATTTTTAAGAAAATAGAAAATAGTTTTTCATTTGAGAATTTGCTACTGATATGAAGCAGCATAGGAACAAAAAGCAAACCGGCAAATGCGGACAACTTGTTTTTTGATATACTGATAATATAATTCAATACTCCTGCTCCAAGTATGAGCAGCACTTCATTTATTCCATATAGCGAACCTGCAAACACCAGCAGGCAAAGCATTATCAGTGTTTTATTGTTTTTTAACGAACCACCGGATAGCCTGAAAACAGTTGCTATAACCAGCGCTGTAGTGGCCGGGCGCAAGCCGAAAATAAAACGCTGAACATTTGGCAATGAGCTGTATTTCTGATAGAAATACCCGAAAGCCAGGCAGATCAGCATTGCCGGTAATATATAGCAAACGCCTGCAACTATAAGCCCCAGGCGTCCGCCACGCTCTTTACCACAATGCATAATAATCTCTACAGAGTTGGGACCAGGTATAATATAAGATGCGCTTAAAACATCTAAAAAATGTTGATGATCGATCCACTTACGTTTTACAACCATCTCATTTTCAATAGTAGCAACCATACCGGCAATTCCACCAAATCCAATGCAGCCAAGCTTTAAACTGGAGCAGGCAATTTGTTTTATTTTTTTTGCTTTACTGTCAGGTTCGTTCTCTATATGCATTGACGTCAATTATAATAATTCATCTATGACACAACCGTTGCAAAAATAACGAACATGAATACTTTGGTGGCAGGTACACGCACCAATTTGAGGAGAAAATTTAGCAATAGCCGACAGTAAGAAGTAAGAAGTTTGGAGAGATAGATTAAATATAAATCTACCCTACTGCTTACTGCCTACTGCCCACTATAATTATGCGTTCCTGTTTACACAGTTGAGATCGTTGAACGCAACTTCCAGGCGTTTAATAAAACTTTCCTGGCCTTTACGAAGCCATACACGCGGATCGTAGAATTTTTTATTTGGCTTATCCGGTCCTTCAGGATTACCTAACTGACCTTGTAAATAAGCTTCATTCTTTTTGTAATAACCTAAAACACCTTCCCACATTGCCCACTGCATATCGGTATCAATATTCATTTTAATAGCGCCATAACCGATAGCCTCACGAATTTGATGCTGTGGAGAACCGCTACCACCGTGGAATACAAAGTAAACCGGTTTCGGACCAGTTTTCAATTCTTTTTCAATATACACCTGGCTATTGTTCAAAATAATCGGGCGCAATTCCACATTACCAGGACTGTAAACGCCATGTACATTACCGAAAGCCGCCGCAATGGTAAACAATTTACCCACTTTGCTCAGCTCTGTGTAAGAATAAGCAACATGCTCAGGTTGAGTGTATAATTTATCGTTGTCAACACCACTATTGTCAACACCGTCTTCTTCACCACCGGTTACACCCAGCTCAATTTCGATGCTCATGCCAAGAGGCGCCATACGTTTATAAAACTGAACGGAAGTTTCAACATTTTCTTCCAGTGGTTCTTCAGAAAGATCAAGCATATGTGAGCTGAATAAGGGCTGGCCTTTTTCTTTATGGAATTGTTCGCCGGCGTCCAGCAAACCACTTACCCAGGGCAACCATTTTTTAGCTGCGTGGTCGGTATGCAACACTACAGGCACGCCATAATATTTAGCTACATTATGAACATGCAGCGCTCCTGAAACGCCACCGGCTATATTAGCCTGCAGATTATCGTTGGGCATACCTTTACCTGCAACAAACTGCGCACCGCCATTACTAAACTGAATGATTACCGGAGAATTTACTTTTGCCGCGGTTTCCAGTACAGCGTTGATGCTGTCTGTACCAATTACATTTACTGCGGGAAGTGCAAACTGGTTGTTTTTCGCGTCATTATATAACGCTTCCAGCTCATCCCCAAAAAGGACTCCTGCTCTATACTTTTTCATCTAATAAAAATTTTTCGGTTTGATACAATTACGGTTTGTTCAAAAAACTACTAGTGTGCTAAGATAAGAAAGTATTTATACTGAAAGAGCAGGCTGGCCAAATATTTGAGGTTAGCAGGCAGTATTCAGTGGGCAGTGGGCAGTTGGCAGTGGGCAGTAGGGAGATTAGAGGTCTGTTGCCGGTTACCAGTTGCCGGTGTTGGAGTACAATGTAAAATTTGTTAGTTTGAATAAAGCTGATTACCCTACAATTGCCAACCAGCTAAAAAATAACTGTTTACTTTTTTCAGGATGTGATACAGAAATAAGAGATTATACTTCACTGCATCTTCTGACTTCTGATTGTTGACTTCTTTTTTTGGGACTGGCTGTAGTGCTACTATTAAGCTTTTGTTGTGTCACTCACTTGTACGGTAGGAATGCTATTGAGCGGTTTAGTTGCTGGTTGTTAGTTGTTGGTGTGCCTTCGCATGGTGGCCACCCTACACACGCAACAACGGCAACTCCCAATCATTCTTTTTTAATACAGCGCCGCTGTCTTCTGACCTCTGATTTCTCAACTGCCAACTGCCTTCTATATTTACTTATATACAAAATGCTTCTTAGCCTTTGGCATTTGTTGTAAATTCTTTACAAGTTTTTGTTTCATTTGTTGCTTTAAAACGGCGCCCATTGTTTTGCATTTCAAAAACCGGGGTTGATCATAAAATTCTGCAAGCTCAGTTTTCAACTGATCGATTTTTTCCTGCGTGGAAATATGATCCTTCACCAGTATGTTCATCAACGATTGCATACGCAAACGTGACGATACAATGCGAAACGTCATGAGTGTTTTTTCTTCTGCCTGGTATTGCTCAATGGATTCCTTATTAAGATGTGTAAGGCAAAGTTTTACCAGTTCATAATTATCTTTAAAAAACTGCGGCAGGTACATATTTTTGCGGCCTTCATAACACTGCTGGTCGAAATCGATTGCCTGTATTTTATAATGATGTCCTTCTATATCCGGCGTTACATTTACCACAAAATTATAACTGCGCATATCACCCAGCAGCCTTATAAAGCAATGCTCATTAAATCTTACAAATTCTTTTGCCAAGCGTATTTTATTTGTGAAGGGCTTATTTAATTCCTGTTTAATAAATATATCGCCGGGTATGCCGGGTATATGCTGCTCTACCAATGTGTTGTAGCTAGTATAAAAAATCATGCGGTTTGGAGAAATGATATGTTCAAGCTCTAAACCATATATACGAGATGCATCGGCCTGTTTAATATAGTAATGATCGCAGTTGCCGTTGAACTTATTTATAATGCGGATCCTGAATGGCCGCGAGTTTCCGAACGGACAAAAATCAATACTGGCCACATCCAAATGATCGTTGTAACTATAGTTGCCTTCAATTTTTAGGATCGCGTATATCTTTACTAATCCTTCACGTAAATATTGCCATTCCCGCATATCATAGCTTACTGTTTCCCAGTGTGTATCTTTACCGTCTTTATCCAAAAGAGGTAAAGAATAATGAAAATGCAATAAATCGTTGTATGAAACCGGTAGTGCTACTTCCCTGCCCCATCTTATCAAATATTCACGAAGCGGAACTGAAACAGGATATAGTTGTTTACGGCGTGATGGCTTGCCTGCGTCTTTTGTCTCAACTATACTTTCGTCATGTAATAAATTCATTCTTCCCATTTTCTATACTACAAAGTAACGAAACTTCCCGCATCAGTTTTTCAAAATACGAAGAGGCTGGCAACAAACGGCTTCCATACCAGCTAAACATTTCTCCATCAACTAATTTTATAACAACTTCCGGCAACAGCTTTTGCAACGCCTGTGCGTGCTTAAGCCCAAAAGGAAAAGGCTCTGAAGATAACAACACCACTTTGCACCGCGATTGCGAAATATCTTTTATAGTTACTGCCGGGTATCTTTTTTGCGTATCAAACACATTGTTAAAATTGCATGTCGCAAGCATACTGTTTATAAACGTATCGCCGCCTACAGTCATATAAGGATCCTGCCAGATAAGGTAACAAACGGGAACAGGTTTTGCCTGCTCAGTTTTTTGCTGCAGGGCTGAAAAACCTTCATTTATTGCTCTCACTAATTTGTTGGCGCTCTCATTTTTTCCGGTTATTTCGCCAACCGATTTTATCATTTCCAATGCGCTTTGCAAATCGTTCACATCGCTTACCCATACTGGAAAATTTGCCGACAATTCTTCCACCTGCTCTTTTACATTCTCTTCTTTATTGGCAAGAATAAGATCAGGTTGTAATTGTTTTATTTTTTCAATGTTCACATTTTTAGTGCCTCCGATACGTTTTTTTGTTTTTACGGCATCTTGCGGATGTACACAAAACTTTGTGATAGCGGCAATTTCGTTTTCAAGCCCCAGATAGTACAACAATTCCGTTTGCGACGGAACCAGCGACACAATGCGTTTTGGAAACGTTTGTAATGAAATAATATAACCTGCCTGATCGGGAAATGATTGCATTGATAAATGTTTCAGGCAAAATAAAAATAAAAGTGTGGTATTCGATGCGAAGAAAGAAATCAGAGGCCAGAAATCAGTTGGCAGTGGGCAGTAGAGAAAACAGAGATTAGAAGACAGCGGCGCTATTCGACATGTTAGCGCAGCGCATATAGTTGAAAATTGAAAGTTGAAAAAATTGTTGAGATTACGAATATCCGCTTTGTGCGCGGGACTCCCTTTTCCTTTGGAGAAGGGCTGGGGATGAGGCAGCTCAATAGCATTCCTGCCGCACAAGTGAGTGACACAACGATGCTTAATAGTAGCACTACCGCCGGTTCCCCACAGAAAAAATCTTTGCACATTTTCATGCTGTATAAAGTATAGCGCCTTCGCAAGAAATCCAGGTTATAGTACCAGCTCGCCTTCCAGGTCATAATCGTACGCCTTCGTAATTTTCACATTTACAAAAGTACCCGGTGTTAATTTTTTATCTGTATTAATTACCACTTCATTGTCCACTTCCACACTGTCAAATTCGGTTCTTCCCAGGTATCGCCCTGCCTCCTTTTTATCAACCAGCACTTTAAAAATCTTTCCGATTTTTTCCTGGTTCTTTTCATAGCTTATTTCCTGTTGCACTTCCATAATTTCCCGTGCCCTTCTCTCTTTTTCATCCTGTGGAATATTGTCAACAAGGTCATAAGCCGAAGTTCCTTCCTCGTGGGAGTAAGGGAAAATTCCCACTCTGTCAAATCGCTGCTGTTGTAAAAATGTTTTCAGTTCTTCAACATCATCAGGTGTTTCGCCGGGAAATCCGCTTATCAGTGTTGTACGCAGGCATATGCCCGGAACCTTTTCGCGAATAGTTGCTATCAATTCTTCCATTTCAGCTCTGGTAATTTGGCGCTTCATAGCCTGCAACATATTATCAGAGGCATGCTGCAACGGTATATCAAGGTAATTGCAAATATTGGAGCGCTCACGCATTACATCCAAAACATCCAAAGGGAATTTATGCGGATAAGCATAATGCAACCTGATCCAATGCAAACCCGGAATATCTGCCAAGCGGTTTAATAGATCTGCCAGCATTCTTTTTTTATAGAGATCCAAACCATAATAAGTAAGCTCCTGCGCTATTAGCATAATTTCCTTAACACCACGCTTCACAAGGCTTTCAGCCTCTTGCACAATTTCTTCAATCGATTTACTTACATGATTTCCACGCATCAAAGGAATGGCGCAAAAAGCACAGGTTCTATTGCAGCCCTCCGCAATTTTCAGGTAAGCATAATGTTGAGGTGTAGCCAAAAGCCGTTCGCCCAGCAGTTCCGTTTTATAATCAGCTTCAAACTTTTTTAAGATAAGCGGCAGCTCCATTGTACCGAACCATGCATCCACTTCGGGAATTTCCGATTCCAGTTCGTCACGATAACGCTGGCTAAGGCAACCGGTAACGTACACTTTATCCAGTTTACCTTTTTGTTTTAAAGTAACCTGTTCTATAATAGTATTGACAGATTCTTCCTTTGCCTTATCAATAAAACCACACGTGTTTACTATAACAATATTATGATCAAGTTTGGCATTTTCATGCACTACATCAATATCGTTCGCGGCCAGTTGTCCGCTAAGCACTTCACTGTCCACCATATTCTTACTGCAACCAAGGGTAATAATATTTACCTTGTCTTTCTTAAGTGTTCTTGTCTTCATACAGGCGGCAAAGGTAAGAAGAGAAATCAGGTATAAGAAATCAGATATCTGTGTCTGTGATCCATACAGCGTAAGGGTTATGTATTTTTTTGGGAACCGGCGGCAGTGCTACTATTAAGCATCGTTGAATCCAAAGCTTAATAGTAGCAATACCGCTGAAACCCAAAAAAAACATTGCACATTTTTATGCCGTGCCGAAGTATAACAGCCTCTAATTGTACCCGGGATTTTGCGCTATTACGCCGTTACTTTGATTTACTACCGATCTGGGTAATGGATATAATACCTGGTAATCATCTGCGGGATAACCATCGTCTTTCGCCCTTTGTATATATTGTCCCCATCTTATCAAATCGTCCCGCCGTACTCCTTCGGCCCATAGCTCAAACAAACGTTCATCTTGCAGCCTGGTTCGAAAAGTAGACTGAGTTAAAGAACCAATGGGATATGGCGGTAATTTACCGTGTGTAACACGCACATCATTTAACAGGTTGTATGCTTCCTCGGTAGGACCCGAATCTTCATTGATGGCTTCTGCCAATAATAATTCCACGTCCGCATATCGCATAACTACAATGTTTACACCACTATTCTGCTGATTCGTTTTAGTAGGATCCGGTCCATACTTCAACATTACAGCGCCAATATCACCTTTTGCTCTGGCATCTGCGTAAACTATATTTCCGTTTACCTTTGTAGGATATTTTTGCAACAGAAATTGCAACCGATAATCATTCTTATCAAATTTATCATATGTCTTCCAAGGCATCCTGAAACCACCCCATTGATAACCGAAACCTGCGGTGGTAGTATCATAATAATCGGATGGCAAATAATGAGGCCGATATATATTGATGAAAATAGGCGCCGTAGGTGAACATACAATAGGCAATATAGTTTCGTTGTTACCTGCCTTGTTATTGATGTTAAACAGGTCGCCATAATTGGCCAACAGATTAAATCCCATTGCCTTCACAGCCTGGCCTGCAATAATAGCATCCTTCCATCTTTTTTCCTGCATATACAATTTTAACAGGCTGGTATAGCATGCTGCTTTGGAAAATCGGCCATAGTCTGTGCCGGTAAATTTATCAGGCAGATCAGGTATAGCCGCGTTAAAATCGTCAATAATGATTTTCACCATTTCGTCGCGGCTGGGTCTTGGCAGCACCGGAGCTGCGGGATTATTCACCTGGCCGGCATCCAACCTAACAGGAACAGGGCCATAATACAAGTATAATATTTGTGTGTAATAACCACGCAATGCACGTAATTCGGCTACATACCTTTTTTTCAACTCAGCATCCATATTTATGGGTTCTATCTTTGACAAATTCAGTGTTATTTCCGAAATCATTGGCATTAAAGTAATATAGTGATCGGTCACTTGTGTAAAATCCGGTGTAAAATCCAGCCTGTTTAATCGTTTCCAACTGCCGCCATCGTCCCAGTAACAAATGGCTTCATCTGTGGTTTGACCAGCCTGGGTTGAAAACGATCCAATTCCGAAACTCCATCCCGACCAACCCGACTTCCCCATCAATCCTGCATACATGGCATTCACAGCGGCATTTGCATCATCGGCTGTTTTAAAAAAATTATCATCCGATAAAGTACCAAAACTGACATTAGACAACTTCTTTTCGCAAGAAGCAAGAACACTTAAAATGGCAATGGAAAACAAAATCACTGCAACTTTCTGAATTTGCTTTATAAATATAGTTATCATGTAAAGCTTTTTATAATGTTAAAAACTAGCATTTATACCTAATGCAAAAGTTTTCGCAAGCGGGTAATAATTATTCATATCCAGCTCAGGATCCAGCCCCGGAAACTTTGTAATGGTAAAAGGATTTTGCATATCGAAAGAAATCCTCAGGCTGTTTATTATTTTTTGCCTGCTTAATAAATTGGCAGGTAAGTGGTACCCTAATGTAATATTTCTGCAGCGCAGGAATGACGCGTCAATAAACCAATAGTTTGATTTATTTTGAAAACTTGCATATTTGGAATCGGACAAGCCGGAAGGAAAATTGTTGTCCGTATTTTGAAAGCTCCACCGCGATAAAGACACCGGCATCGTATTCCAGCCGTATGTGCCCATGTTGGCTGCCAAACTTGCCACCCGTAAGTCATTATTGGGACTATAAGGGCTCCAGGATTTTTTTACCGCTCCCGAAAAAAATATATTCAGGTCAAAGTTTTTATAAGTAAAGCTATTGCTAATACCAAAGTTAAATTTCGGATTCAGATCTCCTAACAAAGTTTGATCAGCATCAGTAATTTTCCCATCAGGGCCGGCAAGATTTCCCTTGTCATCATAACTATGAATATCTGTCAATGTCAGTGTGCCCGGTGTTACATCGGGCATTTGTGCAGGACCCTTATCGAAATTTCCTTTATAAAGGCCTTCTGAAATAAAGCCCCAAGCTCCGTTAAACAAAGCCTGTTTGCCAGTTGCTTCTACGTACCTGGGTAAAGTAGCTAAACTTTGCGAAGACCGTTTTATCCAGTAACTTTTATAGTGCGAAAAATTCAGGCCCGTTGACCATGTAAAGCCACCCGACTGGAGACTGACGATATTTCTTGAAAGCAATCCTATGTCATACCCAATTGCACGAGAAGCGCCTGCATTTCCCCAGATATAAGATACTACAAAATCAGCAGGCTGTGGAATTTGAGTAAGTAAATTACGGATCGTTCTGTTGAAAAAATCCACTGAACCTGTAATCCTGTTCTTCAGTAATGAAAAATCTAACCCTGCATTTAAATCGGCAGCGGTTTCCCACGTTAAGTTAGGATTGGCAGCCTGTCCCAGTGATATTCCTGTGGCCGGACTGTTTTGCCCAAAAGTAGGGTTAAGCCCTATGTTATAAATAGCAAATGCATTGCCGCCAATATTGCTATTTCCCACTTCACCATAAGATAATCTCAATTTCAACATGTTAATGACATGAACATTTTCCATGAATTTTTCTCCGGAAATCAGCCAGCTTAATGATACACCAGGAAAATATCCCCATTTTTTGTTTTGAGCAAAAATTGAAGAACCGTCTCTTCTCAGACTGGCCTGTAAACTATATTTTTCATCTAACGTGTAAATAGCCCTGGCAATGTAAGAAGCCCATACTACCTGCGATTTGGACGAGTAAACGCCAGGAGAAAGGTTTTGTCCTGCTCCCATATTATAATAAAAGAATAAATCGCTCACGAAATTTTGATTTTGTTGATACTGGTCTTCTTTATCTGTTATGTTGTAGGAGTATCCTAATAGAGCATTTATTGATTGCCGTTTGCCAATGTTACGATTGTAGTTCAGCGTATATTCGATAAGTTTAGTATTGGATACATTATTCCCCATACTGGCCATTCCACCTACTGCTGCGCCGGGTGCAAAAGTTTTTGGCTCATACACGTTTCTTTTTATTGCTGACTGATCGTAACTGAAATTTGCTTTTGCAACTAGTCCGCTAATAATTTCCCATGTGCCATAGGCATTTGCCAACAACCTACCTGATTTTAGAATGTTTGTTACCGTTTGATATGACAATGGGTTGGGACTTGGGGTATACCTGGGATTTATCGGATAAGTGCCATCCGGGGTAACCAAAGGAATAGTAGGTGGATAATACAATGCGGCTGAAATAATTCCACTTCCTTCAAATTTACCACCGGTACCCGTAGTATGTGCGATGGAATTAGAAGCAAATACATTGATACCTGCTTTTATTTTGGGCGAAATCACCTGTTCTAGGTTCACACGACCGTTATACCTTTTATAATCGGTGGCAATTATTACACCTTTCTGGTCAAAATAATTTCCAGAAATCAGGTAATTGGTTTTTCCATTATTTGAAGATATGGAGAGATTATGCTGCTGTGTATATCCATTTCTGGTAATAGCATCCATTGCATTCGGATAAGCAGTAGTGGTGTCTATTTGTTGTTGACTAAACATTTGCATGTATGGCGGCGTAACGGTAGCAGGATCTACGTTCCCGTAGTATGGTGCAATTTTATTTTTTTGCATCCACATTTCCTGCCCTATTAGGTTTGCCTGTTGCATATATGTTTTAGTATCTAATACCTGGAACATTTTAGCCGCTTTCTGAAAACCGTAATTCCCATTATATTGTATTGAAGGTTTTCCTGTTTTTCCTCTTTTAGTGGTTATGAGTACAACACCGGCGCCTGCTCTGGCACCATAAACAGCAGCTGCAGACGCATCTTTCAGAAAGTCTACGGTCTCTATATCATTAGGATTGATAAAATTCAGCGGGCTTTGGTCCGTTCCACCCAAATTATTTCCGGGAGTTCCCGGAATATTGGCCACATCATTTACCGGCACCCCGTCAATTACATATAACACACCTGCATTGGCATTGGAAGGATTACTTCTGATGGTAATATTAGCGCTTCCTCCCGGCTGTCCGGTTGATTGAAAAACCTGTACACCAGCAGCTTTCCCCTGCATTGACTGCGCAAAATTAGATGAGGTGGAAATATCCAGGTCGCTGGCTTTTACTCTCGATACAGCACCCGATACATTTTTTTGCTTGATAGCTCCATATCCTATTACTACCACTTCATCTATTGCAGCAACCTTTTTACGCAGTATCAGATGTAAAGGTGTTTTCACATCAGCTTTCACTTCCTGTATTTCATAACCCACAGAAGAAATTATCAGTACCGAATTTTTATTTGGTACAACGAGGTTGAATTCCCCTTGTTCATTGGTTTGTGTGCCTTTCTCAGAGCCTTTTACTAAAACACTGACGTGTGCCAATGGCTTACCCGACTCATCTGTTACTTTTCCGGTAATCGTTACCGGTGGTGGTAAAGCAGGTATGAATTCTTGTTGAATACCAGGCTTGATAATTATGGTTCTTGCTTTAATACGGTACGACAGAGGCAATCCCGATAGGCACTGTCGTAAAGCTTCGTCAATGGAAGCGTTTTTGATATTTACAGTTATGGGAGGGGTCTGTTTTATCAAATCATCGTTGTAAAAAAACTGATAACCGCTTTGCAGATGTATTTCTTCAAATATTTCATCCAGCGGCATATTTCTGACAGATAAAGTTATTTGTGGTGTTGCATTGCTGGCATTTGCTTCTATGCAAAAAGTAATGACAAGCAAAAGAGTAACTTTTATAATTTGTAAAGTTCTTGTAATGAAATACCTTTTTGATTCACAGGTATATTTGGAAACAGAAGTATTTTTCATGGTTTCATATGAAATGGGTTGATAAAATAATGATATCTAATGTGTTGTTTGCTATTCCAATAATTTACCCATATGACAATATGGTTTCCTGCTTTGCTTGGAATATTTGTTTATGTTTTTAAGTTGTATTTCATTGGCAATTAATTTGGGTGAATAAATGATATGCGATTAATAGATTAAAATGGTCTTTTTTTCTATTGTAAACCTGGCACCGGATTCTTTCAGTATTTCTAACACTTCCGAGATATTGTTATTTCTTTCAATTATTCCGCTATACTTCCCTGAAGGAACAGCTCCTTTATATACCACAGTTACATTGTACCATCTTTCTATCTGTCTCATTATTTTTTGAAAATCATACTTTTTGAAAACAAATAAGTCGTTTTTCCAGGCCATCACTTCTCGAATATCAGCGTTACTTACTTTTGAGGTTCCATTTTTGAGGAGCATATATTGTTGTCCGGGCTTTAGTAAGCGCTCCCTCGTTCCGTGAGTAATTTTTACCCGGCCTTCCAGAAGAGTAGTGCTAATTCCTTCTTCATTATTATAGGCCATGATATTGAAATGAGTGCCTAATACTTCTATTGTTGTATTATTCACAGTAACAATAAATGGCATTTTAAAATTTTTCGCTATTTCAAAATAAGCTTCCCCGGTAAGTGTTACATGGCGTTTTTTTCCGGTAAAGGCTGTAGGAAAACTCAGTGATGATGCAGCATTTAGCCATACCCTGCTGCCGTCGGGCAATGACACTTTATATTTTACACCCTGAGGTATAGATAAAGTATTGTATTGTATTTCCCTGGAATTATCGGTAGTAAATACCAATTCATTGTTGCTTCTTTTTTGAAATCCGTATAAAGAGGTGTCATTTTTTAAACTATTAACATCAATGCATTCACCGTTTTGTAGTGTCAATAAGGCTTTGTCTTTTCCATGAGTAATTATTGTTTGCCCGGAACGGGAAGATGGCTTGATGGCAACAGATTGGGGTTTTCTTTTTAGTTCGGATTGCCAATAAAATGCGCTTATAATTATAACACTTATAATCGCTGCAGCTACCGAAATTTGATTCCATTTTCTTAATTTTCTCTCAACACCCCGTTGTTTTTTTATTTGTTGGCGGATTTTAAACAATATATCTGCCTTTTCTTTTTCATTCCAGTATTGAATACCTGGCGAAAAGGTTGTCCAGGCATTATCTATCAATGATTGTAGTGCTTCATCATTAGTAGTCTCCCGCAGCAATTTCATTAACACTGCAATTTCTTCTTCCGTAGCAGTACGATTAAAATATACCTCAAAATAATATTGTATGTTGGCATCGGTCATATTGCATCCTTTTATAAAGCCCGTTTTTACAATAAGACAAACTGAGCTAAAAAAAGAGGTAATGCGATATAACTTTATTCAAAAAAAATAATCGCAAATAACCAAAGTCCATTTCGCTCCTTTACATAACTGCGTATGAAGCGAAGTGCCAGCGCCATGTGTTTTTTCACAGTTTCTAAAGATATTTTCAATCTGTAGGCTACTTCTTCGTTTTTTAGACCCTCTTGCCGTTTTAGCAGATATACTTTTTTTTGTTGAGGAGGTAAATGATCAATTGCAGTATCTAAACATGCATACTTATCTGCATCAATCCGTATGTGATCAGTGGAATATTTATCAATATACAAAGCGTGTTCCCGCCATTCGGCCTCTTTTGAATGGTGCCGCGCTAGTTTTTTCAGATAGTTAAAGGTGTGATTACGGGCAATGATGAAAATCCAGGATTCAAAATTATCTACTGCATGCAAATCTTTTCTGTGTATCCATACTTTCATGAAAACATCCTGCACAATTTCTTCAGTTATTATCTCCGACCTGGTGAGCTGGTATATGAACAAAGCTATTTTGTTATGATGCAGATGAAATAATTGGTTGAATGCATCATCATCATCATTGGCAACTTTGAACAGCAGATATTTTTCGTTAGTAACAGAGTAGATATCCATAATTGATCGTCAATGGTTGTTAAGATAAATTATTTCTTAAACCCTTGCAAGAACCTCAAGCAGGAATCGATACTACACACTACGTCCTTAATTTTAAGAAATGAAGACCTATTATGCTCCCGTCAACAGGAAATCAGATATCTGTGTCTGTGATCCATACAGCGTAAGGGTTATGTATTTTTTTGGGAACCGGCGGCAGTGCTACTATTAAGCATCGTTGTGTCACTCACTTGTACGGCAGGAATGCTATGGAGCTGGTTGGTTGCGGTTGTTGGTTGTTGGTGTTTCAGTTCAAGCAGCACTACATAATTCAAGTTGTTCGAAATTGTCACAGGTTCCTGGCGCTTGCTACCAGTGACCTGCTACCTGTTTACCTGCGACAAAAGCATAGGTGTCAGAATTTGGATTCGTTGGATTAAAGGATTTATGGATTAGGGTTTTAGATTGACCAGGAAAACAAAATCCATTAATCCAATAATCTGATAAATCCTAATTCAGACAATTATAGAAAGCGTTCCCGGCAGCCCAATTCCATCATAATACATTTTCAAATTTTCAAATTAGCACATTTTCAAATTCATTTCCACATTTCCACATTTATCACATCTCTCTGCCTTCTCCGTCCAATTAATTCCCAATGCTTACTCTCGATCTCACAAAGTTGTGATTTTCCAGTTCGCTAACTATAAAATCCGCCAAATCGCCAACGGATATTGAATGCAGCCCAAAAGCGGGATAATTTTGAATTACATTATAACGACCTGTTGCATCACCGGGTTTTATGGAAGAAGGACAAACGTACGTCCATTGAAGTGATGAGGCTTTGAGAGTTTCAAAGGCTTTCAATTGTTCGGTAGCCGCTATTTTTTTCTGTTCCGGAAAGTCTTCCATTTCCATCCACATGGTGGTATCATTTTCACTAATGCTTAAAACTCCCGCACCTCCTAAAGCAATAATGCGTTTGATATTGGCCGCTTCCATTTCCTGAACTATTTTTTTAGTGCCGAGAGACAAGGCAACATCATTACCTTCATTACCAGCATCAACAACAGAAATAACCGCATCCGCTCCTTTTATTGCTTTGCGGATATCCAATTCGGCAAATATGGAACCCTTAAATAGTTCAACTCCTTCAATTTTAGTAACATTTTCAAATACATGACGACCAAAAACCTTTACATCTATTTTTTTTCCTACAAGTTTGTTTATCAAATCTGTTCTCACAATGTTCTTCCCAAAAATTACGACTTTCATATTTTACTATTTTTTTGGTTAGCACATAAATTTATAAAATCATACCATTAAAACTTACACCATAGCCTGGTTATCACATTTTAGAGTACAGAAAAATAAGAGGGAAATAAAATTAGCTAAAACCTGTATTTTGAACCTGTCAATTGTACAATATAGATTCAATGAGTAAGTTAATATAATCCGGGCATTTTATTAATGATGAAGATCAATATGCTAATTTGAAAATGACTTTGCTTTGAGTTTCGAATACAATATGGCTGTTGCAGGTGGCAGGTCACAGGTAGCAAGCACCAGCAGCCTGTGACAATTTCTAACAACTTGATAAATGTAGCGTTTGAGGTTTGAGAAATTGAGAATTTAGAATGCTTTATACACTGATTGCAAGCAAAAACAAAAGCACTCATTACTCAAAACTCATAACTTGTTGAATAGCATTACTACCGTACAAGTGAGTGACACAACCGGAGCCCAATCAAGGCTCTAAGGCTGATTCCATAAAAAAATCATAGGAAAGCGGCATGTACGCTTCCTTTTATTTTTCAAGCTTAAAAAGCGAATCTACAAATTCGTGCTTATCAAATACAAGGAGATCTTCCATTTTTTCGCCCACGCCAATAAATTTTACAGGAATCTTAAATTGATTGGCTATGGCCAGAACAACGCCGCCTTTGGCAGTTCCATCGAGTTTGGTAATGGCCAGCGCGGTAACATCGGTGGCGGCGGTAAAATGCTTTGCCTGCTCAAGCGCGTTTTGTCCGGTTGATCCGTCCAACACCAGCAGCACTTCGTGTGGCGCATCAGGAATTACCTTTTGCATGACCCTTCTTATTTTGCTCAATTCCTCCATCAGGTGGGCTTTATTATGCAGGCGACCTGCCGTATCAATTATTATTACTTCGCTTCCTTTGGCCACGCCACTTTGCACCGTATCAAAGGCAACTGCAGCCGGATCGGAACCCATATCCTGCTTTACTATGGGCACACCGGCACGCTCGCTCCAAATGGTAAGCTGGTCAACTGCTGCGGCACGAAACGTATCGGCAGCGCCAAGTAATACAGATTTACCGGCACTTTTAAAGTTGTATGCCAACTTTCCGATGGTAGTGGTTTTACCAACTCCGTTTACGCCCACCACCATAATTACATAAGGTTTTGCAGGTAAATCGGAATCGAAAGCGTAGGAATTTGCGGCAGGCGCATCTACCAACAGGCTTTCAATTTCCTGTTGCAGTATGTTATTTAACTCAGCCGTGTTAAGATATTTGTCTTTCGCTACTCTTTTTTCAATACGGTCAATTATTTGCACGGTGGTATCTATACCTACATCAGCGCTCACCAAAGCTTCCTCAAGATTGTCCAGCACTTCTTCATCTACAGTACTTTTACCGGCAATGGCCTTGGTAATTTTCGAAAGAAAATTTTCTTTTGTTTGCTGAAGTCCCTGATCTAAAGATTCTTTTTCCTTTTTACCAAAAAGCTTATTAAAAAATCCCATAATTGAGGCATTTAAATAAACGGAAAAAGCCGTCCTGTAAACCTTCAGAACAGCTTCCTGTAAAAATATTGTTATACGCGATTATTTTGCGGCAAGAAAATCCTTCACCTTATCCTTGTGCACAATTTGCTCTTTAAAAGTGTATGCACCGGTTTTTGGGCTACGAACCGCCTTAATAACTTTAGTCCAGTTTTTTGCTTCAGCAGATGCTTTAGCATCTTTAACCTTCGCGTTTTTTGAAGCTGCTTTTGCCATAATAAAATCTGTTTATACTTTATAATCCTTACGGATATAATTATTTAATCTCTTTGTGAACTGTGTACTTTTTCAGAATAGGGTTGTATTTCTTCAACTCTAAACGTTCAGGAGTATTTTTTTTGTTTTTTGTGGTAATGTAACGGCTGGTACCCGGCTGACCACTTGTTTTGTGCTCAGTACATTCCATTATTACCTGAACTCTGTTACCTTTCTTTACTGCCATTTTATAATATTTTTTTAATTAAACCAACAGGTTTGAATAGTATCAGAATTAAATTTTAACACCTTTTGCTCTTAACTCTTTTACTACAGAATATAATCCGTTTTTATTGATGGTGCGGATAGCTTCTGAGGACACTTTCAAAGTGATCCATTTATCTTCTTCTACAAGGAAGAAACGTTTTGTTTGCAAATTTGGTAAAAACCTGCGTTTTGTCTTAATGTTCGAGTGTGATACTTTGTGTCCGCCGATTGGTGTTTTACCTGTTACCTGACATACTCTAGCCATGACTTGGAAAAATTTTGGACGGCGAAGGTCGGTAGAAATATTTAATTAACAAAATGTTTTTGCGAAAATGTTGTGTTGGTGTTTAACCACAAGGGGCACAATAGGATTCACGAGGCACACAAGGTTTACTGAATTGTTACCAACCCTTTGTGCTTTCCTGGTGAACCTTGTGGTTAACAATTTCTTCTGATTTACTGCCTACTGCTTACTACCCACTGGCAACTACCAACTCATTGACCACCAATTTATTACCCCCCATCCATTCAGCTTTGGCAACAATTCCTTAATTTGAGGATGCCTTTAATTTTCATTCTTTTTGAAAAGCAGGGCATAAAGATACTACAGGAGATGAAAAGCAATAATAAAACAATAATACGGGATATTAGCTGGTTGTCGTTCAATGCAAGAGTTTTACAGGAAGCGGCTGATAAAAATGTTCCACTGAAAGAGCGCATTCGTTTTTTGGGGATATTTTCCAATAACCTTGACGAGTTTTTCCGGGTGCGGGTGGCCACCCTGAAAAGGATGTTTGAGTTTGAAGGAAAAAGGAAGCTGAACATGCACCTTGAAAATTCTCCGGGAAAGATCCTGGATGAGATTCAAATGATCGTTTTGCGCCAGCAAAATGAATTCAACCGCATTTGGGAAGGAATTAAACTGGAAATGGCAGAGGAAAAAATTCTCCTGCGTACCGAAAAAGATCTCAATCGCGAACAGAAAGTATTTGTAATCAAGTTTTTCGAGGAAAATGTGCGTACCAATATCATTCCGCTGATGATTGAAAGCATACCTCAGTTTCCGTACCTGCGCGAAAAATCCATTTTCCTGGGTGTGGTAATGTCAAAAAGCGACACCGCTTATTCGCAGAAATACGCTTTAATAGAAGTGCCGTGCCGCGCCGTGGGTCGTTTTATACAATTGCCGGCGCCACAAGGCGAACATCATATTATACTGCTTGAAGATGTTATACGCTTCAACCTACCTTCGCTGTTCAATTATTTTGGCTACAATCAATATGAATCCTGGATCTTTAAAGTTACAAAGGATGCGGAAATTGACATTGATAACGACATTTCTACTTCGCTGATACAAAAGCTGGAAAAGGGGCTGAAAAACCGCCGCAAGGGAAAACCGGTGAGATTTGTGTATGACAAAGAAATAGATCCGGGGCTGCTGGAGTACTTGATTCGCAGACTCAATCTTACCAAGAAGGGCAACCTGATTCCCGGAGGCCGCATACACAACTTCCGGCATTTCATGGATTTTCCCGACGTATTTAAGAAAAATTTGCGCCGTAAGCCATTTCTTCATCCAAGTCTTGTTGGCAACCGACGTGTTACAGATATTGTACAGGAAAAAGACATCCTGCTCAATTTTCCATACCATTCTTTCAACCCCGTAATTGATCTGCTGCGCGAGGCAGCCATTGACCCAAATGTAACCACAATAAAAATTACTGCTTACAGGCTAGCCGCCAATTCAAAAGTGGTTAACGCGCTTATAAACGCCGTGCGCAACGGCAAGCAGGTTATTGTAGTACTGGAACTAAAAGCCCGTTTTGATGAAGAGGCCAACCTGCAATGGAAGGAACAACTTGAGCTGGAAGGCGTGAAAGTGCTGATTGGAATACCAAATATGAAGATACATGCCAAATTATGCCTTATTAAAAAAAGAGTAAATAACCGCACCATAAGCTATGGTTTTATAAGCACCGGAAATTTAAACGAAGGCACCAGCAAAGTATATGGCGACCACTGCCTGCTTACCGCCAACAGGCGCCTGATGGGCGATGTGAACCGCATGTTCAGCTACCTGGAAAAATCGAAACAGGATAACAACATTCTAAACCTTTGCAAAACGCTCATACCCTGCCCTCACGCATTGCGAAAAGAAATGATCAGGCTGATCAATCATGAAATAAGAATGGCGCAGCGAAAAAAGAAAGCCAGGATCATTCTAAAAATGAATTCACTTTCCGATACGGCGCTGATTTTAAAAATTACAGAAGCCGCTATGGCAGGCGTGGAAGTAAGCCTTATTATTCGCGGTATTATTTGCATGTACACCGAAAACAAGAAATTTAAAATTCCTGTAAAAGCTATAAGTATTGTGGATGAATACCTTGAGCATGCACGGGTATTTTACTTCCATAATAGCGGGGAGGAAAAAGTATTTATATCTTCCGCTGATTGGATGGTTCGCAACCTCGACCATCGTGTGGAAGCCACCTGCCCTATTCTTGATAAAAACATTAAAAAAGTAATTAAGAATATTTTGAAAATACAATTGAGCGATAACGTAAAAGCACGCATACTCGACAATAACCTTAAGAACGAGTATGTTCCGCGCAACCCCGAGAACCCTGTTCGCTCACAAATTGAAACGTACAATTACCTGATGCAGAAAGGAAGAAAAAATGAAGAAAAAAGCAATAAGCCAACGGACGAATCATTGAATTATTGAAACTATTTTTAAATTGGGGCATCGTTTAGGAAATGGTTTTTTATTATGGACCCGGCGGTATTGCTACTATTAAGCTTTGGTTGCGTCGCACACTTCAGCGGTTTGTTCGCTATGGTGCATTATGAAAAGCGCATCCAGAATATTAGCTTTACAATACTTCGGGCTGTATAAATTTGGCATGAATGTTTCAACCCGGTGAATAGTATTACTACCGTACAAGTGAGTGACACAACGATGCCTAATAGTAGCAATACCGCCGGTTTACGAAAAAATAAATATTCGAATTTTTATGCTGCGCAAAGTATAAAACACATTGTTTTGAATTTATGACATTAACCTTTGAATTTTTATTATCATGATTTTAGCTGCTATAGACATTGGAAGTAACGCTGCCCGTTTATTAATTACAGACGTAAAAACGGATGAGCCTAAACCGTTCTTCAACAAACTAAACCTTGTGAGAGTGCCCTTGCGGCTTGGTTTTGATGTATTTGAAATTGCCGGTATTTCAAATGCAAAAGAGGAAAGAATTGTAAAAACCATGCATGCCTACCGCAATCTTATGGATGTGTACGAAGTGGTAGATTACAGTGCCTGCGCCACTTCTGCCATGAGAGACGCCTCTAACGCGCAGCAAATAATAGACCGCGTAAAAAAAGAAACCGGTATAGAAATTAAAGTGATCAGCGGCAGCGAAGAAGCTTCGATGATATACGAAAACCATATTGCGGAAAATATGGACAAACTGAATTCATACCTGTATATAGATGTGGGCGGCGGTAGTACAGAACTCACTTTTTTCAGCAACAACAAATTAATTTTTAAAGAATCGTTCAACATAGGAACCATCAGGTTGCTTAAGCAACAGGTAGATGATACGCACTGGACAAGTATGAAAAATTTTATTAAAGAAAAAACAAAAGACTTTAATAAAATTGTTGCTATTGGTTCGGGTGGTAACATCAATAAAATATTTTCCATGTCGAAGAAAAAAGATGGGAAACCGCTGCCTTTTGAACTGCTGAAAGATTATTACAAAGAACTCAGCAGCTTTACCTTAGAAGAACGCATACGTACTTACAACATGCGTGAGGACCGCGCCGATGTTATACTTCCGGCCCTCAGCATTTACATTAACGTGATGCGCTGGGCGGATATTGAACAAATTTATGTGCCTAAAATAGGGCTCGCCGACGGATTGATACAGGCGTTGTATGCAAGGCTGAAAGAAGTTGAAAGTTGACAGTTGGCAGTAGAGAAATCATAGTTCAGAAGGCAGTAAAAATTGTTAACCGCAAGGTTCACCAGGAAAGCACAAGGCACACAAGGGTTGGTAACAATTCAGTAAACCCTTGTGTGTCTTGTGCCTCAATTGTGCCCCTTGTGGTTAAACAACGGTGCTGTTTGACATGTTAGCGCCAGGTGCGGTATAAACAACTAAAAGAAATGTTTACTTTTTTCAGGACGTGACACTTTCTCACATTTTCACATTCCTCACATTTCTCACATTATTTTCTCTAATTTCGCTTTTCATTCAGGCAAATGCGGACAGATATGTTTTATTCTAACGCAGAGTCATATTTCCATTTGCCGTATTCATCCAATTAAACAATTTGCAACATGTCTGTTCACACCCAGGTAAAAAAAGTTACAACCAATACACTTGTAAAAATGAAAGCGGCCGGAGAAAAAATTGCGATGCTTACCGCATATGATTTTTCCTTTGCAAAAGTTATTGATGCCGCCGGCGTAGATGTAATTCTTGTAGGCGACTCCGCCAGTAATGTAATGGCGGGGCATGAAACTACATTGCCCATTACGCTCGATCAAATGATCTATCACGCTACCTCTGTAATTCGCGGAGTGGATAAAAGCCTTGTAGTAGCGGATTTACCATTTGGTACATACCAGGGAAATTCTAAAGAAGCGCTTAACTCGGCAATAAGAATGATGAAAGAATCCGGCGCTCATGCCGTTAAGCTGGAAGGCGGCGAAGAAATTGTAGAATCTATTAAAAGAATAATTTCCGCCGGAGTGCCGGTAATGGGACATTTAGGCTTAACTCCTCAATCGATTTACAAATTTGGCACATACGCCGTGCGTGCAAAAGAAGAGGCCGAGGCTGCCAAACTAAAACAAGATGCCCTGGTATTGCAGGAAGCCGGTTGCTTTGCCTTGGTGCTGGAAAAAATTCCCGCAGCGTTAGCAAAAGAAGTTACAGAGAGTTTGTCTATACCAACCATTGGTATTGGCGCAGGCCCGCACTGCGACGGACAAGTGCTGGTAATGCACGACATGCTTGGGATAAACACGGAATTTCAGCCACGTTTCCTAAGAAAATACGCAAACCTGCACGAACAAATTACCAACGCGGTACAACAATATGTGAAAGATGTAAGAACGCAGGATTTTCCCAACGAAAAAGAACAATACTAATCAAATTATTGAATTACTGAATTATTGAAAAGGAACCTCTGGTATACTTTGCGGTAAAATGATGAATATAACGTTGTCGGATATGCGTTTTTATTTTTTTCTGCTTAATAATTTTTTGTACAATATTTTTGAGACCGGCATTAGTTCCCTGATTAAGCTTCTGTTGTGTCACTCACTTGTGCGAATGTAATGCTATTTGCCAGCCTTAATTCAGTAATCCTATTGAACATCAAACAGCGTAATACCATTAAAATTTGCCGATGTATTACTTGTAAATAAGCCAACCTTTGAAGCCGGCAATTTATGCTTTACTTCATATACTAAACGTCCATCTATAAAAAGCGTTATACCAGTTTTATTCTTTGCCACACGTAAATTATACGAGGTTTTAAAAACTTCATTGATCCACAGTTTATAAATGTAAAAGTTGTGATCGGAAGCACTTTTGTTTACAAACTTCAACTCATTTACCTTAACCGGCGCAAAAGTCAGCTTCTCAAATAAAGGATGACCGGAAGCCGCATTTGTATATGATAGTGGCAACCACTTTTCTTCATCGCGGTAGAAGATCTCTACTTTATCATGTAAATCATTGATCAGCGCATCTGTCTTAAGATGCCCGCTCTTATTAAGTTGTAGCTCATTCAAATAAACAGCGTTTTTAAAGGTAAAATGCTTTTCCATAAAATCGCTGTACGTCATGTTCGCATATTGTGGCTGCAAATTTTGCAACGATATTTCTTTCGTTTCAACCACCGCGCCATTAAGCTTTACAGATACAACTAATTTTTGATTTGCATAATCAAATGCGGCTTTTACAAAATTGTTATCATCATTATAGGCTGCAAGCACGCCGGCGCTACCGGCTGTTTTATCATTTTTTATTTGCACAGAAAAATCATATGATGGCAAAACGTCGCCTTTTAATACACGCTGCTCTCCTGCCATACCGGTTTGCGTTAATCCGTCTGCAGCAACTTTCCAGTTATTCTGAGTGGTCGCATTGGCTACCCAACCTGTAATAGTATTATCAAATTCATCCCAGCCTACTGTGTATATAATGCCATCATATGCGGCCTTTCCATTTGAAGCAAAAATACCCGGCAAACCCTCCTGCTTAAAATTCGTTGTAATAATGTTATTTCCAGGTGCAGGCAAATCATCCAGCTTTAAGGTAAACACATCCGCATTCTTATAAACAGATAACTTATGATAAGCATGGTAATTAAAATCTTTTGCCAGCGCGAATGATTTTTTTGTAAGCTTACCATTTTCCAGGCATTCATACTGCCAACTTTTTGTAGCAGCATTTATGCAAATGCGCAGCCAGTTTTTATCGTTGTATTTATAAGCATAAATTCCTGCACAGGCATTAGCACCATCCGGCATTTTCACGTTGGCTTCAAAATAATAATTCAGAGCGGCACTACTTTTTATAAATGCTTCTGCTGTTGAATTACCGGTTTGCAATAATTCTTCATCGTTTATTTTCCAATTACCTTTAAACGTGTTCCATTTATCATTTACCGAAACATTTTTATCATCAAACAAATCAATGAAAGTTGGCATGGAAGGAACCGGATGAGAACCCGCAGTTTTGCCAGACGTAATACCATCTACAAATAATGTTTTATCAAAAAAATGAATACGGTTTATAAACTGTCCGCGACGCTCATTGTTTTTATTTGCCATATACACCAGCCACCAATCAAAACCATTTAGTCCCTGCACAATATTCGGCTGACCCGGCGTTATCAATATATCATCCGCATTATCATTCTTCATATTGTACAACGCAACCTCTACAAATGAAGAACGGCGGCCCTTTTCGCTGCTAAATGCAATAACATTTTCTCCGTTCTTCAATAAATTTTTTGTTCTATCATCAAGATTAATAGCCACATAGTTGGAGGATGTATTTTCATAGATCAGTGTGCCATTCAAATATACTTTCGTAGCGCCATCATGATGAATACGCAAAGCGATGTTGCCCACCTCAGACGTTTTTACGGCAAAATTTTTCCTTACCCAAATATGATCTGTTTTCCAAATCGTTTTCACATTCCTGGTAAAAGAATTTTCAATCACAGCGCTTCCAAAAGCGCCTTTACCTTTTTGCCAGCCGGTAATATTAAACGCGGCATCAATCCAGTTCTCGGAAGGTTCGTTTGTTGTAAAAGCGAGTTCACCATTGTCACTATACTTCAAAAGGTCAACATATTTTTCATCCATTTCCCATTGATTAGATATTACAACAGGATATGGATATTTATTACCATGATTAAAATCCAGTGGCGATGCGGCTTCAGCAACACCCAACGCATAGTTTCCCCATTCTGTAGATGTATGATTGGTGTTATACATAAGGTAATACCTGTTCCTGTATTTCATTACCCACGGGCCTTCCTCTACCCTGTTATCGGCAGTTTCCCATGTATTAGGCAAAGAAGAAAATATATACTTTGGTTCGCCTTCAAATGTTGAAGGGTCTTTCATTGGCCGAACCCAAATCGCGTTACCGTCTGTAAACCGTACCATATACATGTACAATTTGCCATCATCATCTATAAAAACTTTTGGATCAATTCTATTATCAAGCCAGCTATCTTTTGCCGGTTCCACAAACGGCCCGGTAATATTTTCAGCAACGGCATGACCAATATGTATTACGTTCCTTTCCCTGCTCCAATGATTTACCGACCAGTACATGTGAAAGCGTCCGTTGATGTACACCATATCATTCGCATGTATTTGCTCATCGCCAATTCCAAATTTTGTGGCCCAGTTATTATTCATCGAAAACACTTTAAAAGGGGCACTCCAGTTTACCAGGTCTTTTGATTTATAAAAACTTCCTTTTGTAAACACACCGCCAATGTAATATTCACCGTTATACTTTATAACACCGGCATCAGCAACACCGGGCAATACAGGGTTATTAATATTTTGCGATTGGACTTTATAAAAGCTGAAAGCTGATAGAAGTAAAAACAAAATATTCTTCATCATGGCATGTGTTTTTATGGTTCACGGATAAGTGATTCAACACAGATCGTTCTCATTGTAGTTCAAAATTCGAAATTCAAAATTCAAAAAAGGGTATTATTATTTCTAGCAGAATAATATTGTATAATTTTTTTGGGGGGTCAGCGGTATTGCTACTATTAAGCATCGTTGTGTCACTCACTTGTGCGGTAGGAACATTAGTGAGCAGTTGACAGTGGGCAGTAGAGAAATCAGATGTCAGGGATCAGAAGTGTACACAGATGTCCTACACCTTAAAGGTGTAGGACATCTGTGTACACTTCTGATCTCTGCCTTCCCTACCGCCCACCTTATCGCTCAGTAAGATTTTTTATAGCATCTACTTCTTCTTGTTTGTATGGTTTTCCATCTGTTTGAAAAACATCATGAAACCATACCGGCGGTTCAGCGGTGTATTGTTTTGTCCAGCTATCCCACGGATAAATTGTTTGAGATTTTCCATTCACAAAACCCCAGTTATACATAGCTACATTGTACTTTTTAGCAACAGGTAAAAATCCCTGGAAAGTGCTGCCATTGGGTCTCGCCATGTATTCTGTGCATAGTAATGGCTTGCCGTACCGTTGCAGTTCAATTATTTTCTTCTCAAAAACCTGTGCGGAATCGTAGTTGTGAAATGATATAATATCAGATTCATCCACCTGTAGTTTTTCTATTGATTTCAGGCTGTCATGCGCCGACCAATTGCCGGCCCAAATACCCGAAGTAAGCGGCTGAACAGGCCCCTCTTTACGTACCCATTCAAATGCTTTTTTCAGCAAAGGCAGCACATACTGTACTTTATTAGGCAGATCAACTTTTTCGTAAGAAGGCCCGGTAGGATTATCCGGTTCGTTCCAAATATCCCAGGCCAGTATCCTGTCGTCATTCGCGAACTCCCTGGTTATACCTTTTACGTACGCCTCCAGTCGTGGATATTGCGTTGAATCTTTCAATGCATCATAACCCGGACTTTGCACCCAGCCTGAGTTATGCACAAAAGGCTTTGGGTCTCTTTGTTTACCAAGTTTTGGAAACGGATCCCAACATGAATCGAAGAAAACAAACATTGGTTTGATCTTGTGTCGCTTCGCGATATCCAGGAAGATGTTAATTCTTTTTATAAAACCTGCGGAATCCTGTGCATATAAAAGATCGTGCAAAAAAACACGCATCGTATTCATACCAATACTGTGCGCCCATCCCAGCTCCTTATCAATTGTAGCGGTATCAAAGGTTTCGGCCTGCCACATTTCAAGCTGGTTAATAGCGGTGCTGGGAAGATAGTTAGCGCCTACCAGCCAGCTTTCATTTTTATACCAGTTACCGGCTTCTTCTTTTGTCCAAATCTTTCTTTCTTTTCCGGGTTTCGCTTGAGATGCACAGCTTTGCAACAACCAACAACATACCAAAACAATAACAGATAATTTTAAAAATTTCATTCCAAAATAGTTTTATAAGTGAGCGATTGAAAGTTAAAATTCAAAAGTCAAAATAGCCGGCATGTGAGTATATAGTCTTAGTTTGCTATACTATACGCAGTATAAATTTGTGCACGAATGTTTCCTTTTGTTGAATAGCATTACTACCGTACAAGTGAGTGACACAACGATGCTTAATAGTAGCAATACTGCCGGTTCAATAAAAACAACTGCACATTTTTATGCCGTGTGAAATATAATTTTTGACTTTTGAATTACTTTAGTATTTATCGTTTTGCTTTAAATTTTTGTTGTTGTCAACTTCAATTTGCGGAAGTGGTAATCTAATGTGTTTCCCTACCACAAAATTATTAAAGTCAGGATCGCGTTCAGCCACTTTGCTTACACCTGCCTGTGTATCTAAATCGCCCCAACGTTTTAAGTCGGCCCAGCGAACGCTTTCCCCATACAATTCTAAAGCACGTTCCATCTTAAGGCGCTCTTTGAATTTATCGTGATCATTTCCAATTTCAGGATGAGCCACAGCCAGCTTATTGAGATTTACGCGAGATCTTACGGAATCAACATATTTGTAAGCGTCAGCGGTTTGTCCTAATTCATTTTGCACTTCCGCATACAGTAACAATAAATCCGCGAAGCGAAGAATTCTGTTATTTACCTGGCAATAATAGTCTTCCGTTGTGCGATAATAATCGCGCTGATATTTTCTGAACCATGCTTCTCTATCACCCCATTCCCAGTTACGTCCATAAATTTTATCACCGAAATCTGTTGTAATATCTTTATAGAACACAGTCCATTCCAGCCGAGGATCAAGTTTATTGTCTTTTGTTTTTTCTTTCTTGAACTCATCTACAATCCAGTACCTGGCCTGCCCATCGGACCAGCCTATACCACGCGGAGCAAAAAACTGAGCGCGGTTGTTACCCATACTTTGGTTAGGATCATCGTTATCGGGTCCTCCAATATTACCATCTGAGAACTGAATTTCAAAAACGGACTCGCTATTATTTTCAGCATTATCTCTGAAGTTGTTTTTATAGTCAGCCACTAAATTATACATGCCTTTTCCTTCACCGGTCATAAAATAATCAAGGGTGGTTTTCGCTTTGGTCCATTTGCGCTGCTGCATGTAGGTTCTTGCAAGATAACCCATTGCAGAGCCTTTTGTGGGACGTCCTACATTTGCATCATCCCAGGTTTTTGGCAATACCTGCGCGGATTCCGTAAAATCTTTTTCCACTTGAGCCCACACTTCAGTTAAAGTATTTTGTTCAGGAAGAAAATCCGGCTTTTGAACATTCAATACTAAAGGAATATTCTCCCAAAGCAATGCTGCATAGTAATAATGAAAACCCCTTAGAAATTTTGCCTGTGCTATGATAAGATCTTTTTTGCCGGCATCTGTAAATGGTATACTGTTGATATTATCCAACACCTGGTTGCATCTGAAAATCGCTTTATAAGTGTCGCGGAATGTATTCACATTTCCTTCCCAGAAATTATAGTTCACGTATTGAAAGCGGGTCCAATCACCAAGTTCAATCCACGGGCTTTGGCTCCAGCCTTCGTCGGATGTAAGATCAAGCCTGAAATACATCCAGCGTGACCAAATGCCAGGCTTGTAAAACATTGTGTAAACAGCATTCAAGCCTTTTTGAGCGTCGCTTTCTGTTTTCCAAAATTCTTCTTCAGTAATTGAATTTGGATTGCTTATATCTAAATTACTTTTGCTGCACGATACCACCAATGTTACCATTGCTATGATGAAGCAAGTAATTTTATTGAAAGTATTTTTCATAATAATAATCGTTTTGAGTTCATTAAATTTTCTTCTTTCACAGCGCTCATTAGAAACCAAATTGCAGTCCTAATGAATATGTTTTTAAATTGGGGAAAGAGAAATTGTCGAACCCTTTCTGAAATAAAGTGCTGGAGTTTACAAACTCCGGATCCAATCCGTTATACTTGGTAAATGTGATCAGATTTTGTCCTGACAATGAAATTTGCGCACTATTAAATCCAATTTTCCTAAGCAATGCCGAAGGAATTGTATAAGTGATGCTTACATATTTCATGCGGAAGAAACTACCGTCTTCTAGCCACCTGTCGGTATCGCCTCTTGAGTTCAGCGTTGTAGCATATACTATTCTTGGAAAATCTGTTTTTGTATTAGTTGGTGTCCACGGATTAGCATCTGTTCTATAATTGGAGTTATCATCAAACCTGTCCACCACACTGTAATATCCGTTAAAAACCGTAGCACCAAAGGAACCGAACCAATTCATGGTAACCTCAAAATTTTTGTAGGAAGCGCCAAGATTCAAGCCCATTTCCCATTTTGGCCAGGGACTGGCAACTACCACTTTATCAGCGTTGGTAATTTGTCCATCGCCGTTATTGTCTCTAAAACGTATATCACCGGGTTTTGCATCAGGCTGTATTACTCTGCCATCTTTGTTTTTATAATTGTTAACCTCGTCCTGACTTTGGAACAAACCATTTGTTTGCAATACATACCACATACCTAGTGGCTCACCAATAGCAGTTACGGTGTTTCCGTCATAGATCTCGTTTCTATTATATCCAAGATCAAGCACTCTATTGCGCAGGAAAGTAAGATTTACCCCGGCCCAATATTTAATTAAGCTATTGTTTTCGCGGTAAGTAGCAGAAAACTCAAAACCTTTATTTCTAAGGCTTACGGCATTTACATTGGGATTACCGCCATCGTTACCGGAGGTTAGGGGAATTGGCATTCCTGTTAACACATCCTGTGTTTCCGAATTAAAATATTCCGCTGTAATACTTAATTTGTAATTAAATAAAGTAGCGTCAAAACCATAATTCTGCTGCTTTAGTTTTTCCCATATCAGATCAGCGTTTGCAAGTTTTACCTGGGTGGCGCCAGACTCCACATGCTGGTCTCTTCCCATAACCATGGTAGAATTGGTATTGATAATGGGAATATAATCCCAGTAGCCGATATTGCTACTACCCAGCGTACCATAGCTTGCACGAAGCTTTAAATCGTTAACCCATGGAACGTTGAAGAATTTTTCTTTGCTTATTCTCCATGCCACAGACACAGAAGGGAAGTTGCCCCATTTATAACCAGGACCAAACCTGGATGTTCCATCACGCCTGATAACGGCATTCAATAAATACCTGTCATCATAGCTATATTCCAAACGACCCAGGTAAGACAATATTACCGCATCGTTTATATAACCACCGGTAGTTGGCGTATTTCCCTGATCCAACACCGGGTAATAGGTATTGGTAGTTGGGTTGAACAAAATATTTCTTTTATTACCCCATATTAGTTCATAATGATCATTTTGATATGTTTGACCTCCAACCGCCGCAATTACATGGCGACCAAAACTCTTATTAAAACTCAAAGTATTTTCAACCAGGTAAGTTTGCCAGCGAGCCCTGTTTTCATTAAGAATAGAAGGATCATCAGGCTGGTTAAGTGTCCAGTCACCTTTCTTTCTGAAGAATTTATAATGATCGCTGCTTGTTTCGTAACCCAGGTTAAGCCTGTATTTTAGCCATTGGGCCAATTTCAGTTCACTCCATATATTTCCCCTTATTCTGAAATTTTCATTATTAATATCTTCTAAATTCGTGTGTGCCACAGGGTTAGTACCAAATGTACGGGCACTGTCTTCATTACCAAATCCATAAGGTCCTTTAGCAGGATGCGACGGATCATACACCGCGATAGTAGGCAACATACGTACAACATCTATATATGGATTACCACTCATTTCATCAGATTTTGAGTTAGTGATCGCCACATTTTCACCAATGCTAAAAATTCCCTTGGAACCTTGAGAATTTATACGAAGTCCCAATCTTTTAAATCCTGTACTTATTACAGTTCCATTATTATCAAAATAGTTGGCAGATACCAAATAACTTCCACCTTGTCCGCCACCAGAAAAACTAACATTGTAATCCTGCATATTTCCTGTACGGAAAGCGGCGTCCTGCCAATCTGTATTATTATTCAGATTATGCTTTTGCCAGTTGGCTCGCGGAATTCCGGCATTTGCGTAGGCGCTGTCATTCAGGCTCACGAACTGAGGTGTTTTTGCCAAACTATACCTTGGCGTTATTTGAACACTTGCTTTCGCGGAAGCATCAATACGCATAGGTCCGGCCTTACCTTTTTTAGTAGTAATAATAATTACTCCGTTCGCCGCTCTTGAACCATAAATGGCCGCAGCGGAAGCGTCCTTCAAAATTTGGAGGCTCTCAATATCATCAGGATTAAAATCGCGGTTTGCCGTGGTGATCAATCCATCAATTACGTATAATGGATTTGCATCGGACAGGTTTTTAATACCACGAATTTGAATACGTGCTTCCGAACCCGGTTGTCCACCACCGCGAACATTCACACCTGTAGCAAGGCCCTGCAAACCTTCGGCAACAGTGGTTACCTGTCTCTTTTGAATTTCTTCGGGGCGCACTACAGATACCGCTCCCGTAAGATTGGCTTTCTTTTGTGATCCATAACCAACTACCACCACATCCTGCAAACTGCTGGAAAATTGTTCCAATGTAACAGGTATGTTTGTAAGGGAACCAACTCTTACTTCTTTGGATGAAAAACCAACAGAAGAAAAAACAAGCACTGCATTTTCGCCGCTTACATTAATAACATAGGAGCCGTTGGTGGCAGTAACCGCGGTAGTTCGCACACCTTTTTCAGAAACAGTAGCTCCTTCAATACCTCTTCCACTACTATCTGTAACAGTTCCCGAAACTCTGATCTTTGGCGCTTGTGCTACAACAAAACATTGCGTGGAGATAATAACCAGGCCAAGCATGGCAGCTTTTTTCATTGGCCTTGAAAGGAATGCAATTAAAATTCCTTTCCGGAAGTTTTTAATAACTCTCATGGCAGTCAATCAGTGTTAGTGAATAAATATGATTGTTCGTATAGCATTCAGAAGGTAAACCTTACAGCTACACGAAACCAGGAACAAAATAAAAAAATTCAATTTGAATTCATTTATCAATACGTTTCACAACTTTATCATTTAGTTTCAATTTTTTGGTTGATAGTTGTTGGAGATGGCGGGTCTCTATTTGTTCTGATTTCCGACTTCTCTACTGCCTCCTGTCAACTGCTAACTGCCAACTTTTTTGTGCTCCAGCGGCAGTGCTGCTATTAAGCATCGTTGTGTCACTCACTTGTACGGTAGGAATGCTATTGAGCTGCCTCATTCCCAGCCCTTATCCAAAGGAGAAGGGAGTCCCGCGCACAAAGCGAATATTCGTAATCTCAACAATTTTTTCAACTTTCAATCATACTGCATTCTCAATTCTCCATTTATTTTAACCACAAAGGGCACAATAGAGGCACTAGGCACACTAGGACTGGTGGTAGTTCAGCATGTCTAATTGTTTTCTGCAGTTGTTTACAAACCTGCAACTTCTGCCCACTGCCAACTGCCAACTGCCTACTGCCCAATAAAATTACTACCGCACAAGTGTGCGACGCAACGATGCTTAATAGCAGCACTACCGCCGGGCCCATAAATAAAAAAAAATTTAACCGCAGCAATTATGAACATAAAAGGGAACCCACCTACCATCATCTATTAACTATCAACCAACAACTATATATTTGTAATACCAAATACTTATTAGCTTCTATAGTGAAACAAATCATTACCATTTTACTGCTATTGCATTTACTTAATGTAAATACACTTCGTGCCCAGTGGTTATTCTTCCGGCATTACCAAGTGGAGAACGGGCTTTCAAATAACTCCGTAATATGCAGCCTGCAAGACAAAAAAGGATTCATGTGGTTTGGTACAAAAGACGGGCTTAACAGGTTTGACGGATACTCCTTCAAAATATTTCGTAACCAGGCCAATGACCCGTTAAGTATTGGCAGCAATTTTATTCATTCAATTTATGAAGATGTAAACGAAAGCCTGTGGGTTGGAACAGACAGAGGTATTTATCAATACGATCCTAAAAGCGAAAACTTCTACAGCATAGCAAACATACCGGAAACCGAAGTGAGAGAAATTATTATGGATACGCGGCAAAACCTTTGGTTCATTGCAGGCCTTGTGCTTTACAAGTACAATGTTATTAGCAAAGAACTTATTTCATTTAAGAACTACGGTATTGAAGCAAGCTCACTGTGCATTACACCCGATGGCAGGTTGTGGATTGGAAACGCCAACGGAAATATGGAAATGTATAACGCAGAAAAAAGATCGTTTACAAGCTTTAATATTTTCAGTCATTCAAAAGCGCCCAAAGCTACGTGGATAGAAAAGATCAAGCCTTTTGGCAAACACCTTATTATGATTGGCACATCATCGCAAGGCATAAAATTATTCAACACGCAAACTCATACCTATGCCGATGTGCTGACTTATAATGACAACAATACCGAAATTTTTGCACGAGATTTTATGCAAAATAATGATGATGAATTTTGGTCTGCAACAGAATCGGGAATTTACATTTACAACATCTCTGCCAAAACAAGCAAACATCTTACAAAGCAATATAATGACGCGTTTTCATTAAGTGATAATGCCGCATACACATTGTGTAAAGACAAAGAGGGAGGCATTTGGTGCGGTACGTATTTTGGTGGAATAAATTTTATTCCGAGACAGTATACTTCGTTTCAGAAATATTTTCCACAGTTTGGATCCAACTCCATAAACGGCACGTCCGTTCGTGAAATATGTCCCGATCAATACGGCAACTTATGGATTGGCACTGAAGACGCGGGTTTAAACAAGTTCGACCGTAAAACACAAAGCTTTCAATGGTTTAAGCCAACAGAATATAAAGGTAGCATCTCGCATACAAATATTCACGGCTTGCTTGCATTGGGCGATACTTTGTTCATCGGCACGTTTGAACATGGGCTTGATATCATGAATATTAAAAGCCAAAAAGTAATAAAACACTATAATGCGGATACATTACCCGGTTCGTTCAAAAGCAATTTTGTAGAATGTTTTTACCAAACAAAAAAAGGCGAAATATACGTAGGCACTGCCAGGGGACCGTTTACATACAACCGGTCTACAGGTAAGTTCAGTCCGGTTTTAGAAGTACCAAGCATATCGCTTGTACAAACTATGATAGAAGATAAAAACGGTACTATATGGGTTGGCACTTATAGGGAAGGTATCTATTTATTTAATAAACAAACCAAGAAGCAAGGTAGTTTTAAGCATGATAAAAATAATGCCAACAGCATAGCAAGCAACGCGATCAATAAAATTTTTAAAGACAGCAAACATAATATTTGGATCACTACTGAAAACGGATTTTGCAAATACAATGCTGCTGAAAATAATTTTAAACGTTACACTACTGATAATGGTTTTCCAAGTAATGTAACGTATTCCATACTGGAAGATTATAAAGGCGACTTGTGGATCACTACCTCCAAGGGGCTTGTATGTTTTGATCCGGTAACGGAAGCAACAAAAATTTATACAAAAGCAAACGGACTTCTTACAGATCAATTCAATTATAATTCCGCCTACAAAGATGAAAATGGAAGATTGTATTTTGGTTCGTTGAAAGGGTTGGTAAGTTTTAATCCCGCCGATTTTACACGCAACTCCTATATACCAAAAGTTTTTATTACCGGCATACAGGTGTTCAACAAAGAGTTGCCAATAAACAAAAACAGTTCGCCATTAAAGCAATCAGTTAGTTATACTGATCATATTGTTCTTGAATATGATCAATCATCATTTAGTATAGAGTTTGCGGCGCTTAGCTATACAGCCCCGGAAATGGCCGAATACGCTTACAAAATGGAAGGACTTGATAAAGACTGGGTGTACTTTAAAACTAATCGAAAAGTTTACTTCACAAAATTATCCGCGGGTAAATACACTTTTAAAGTAAAGGCCACCAACAGCAGCGGGATCTGGAACGAAAATCCGGGTATACTACATATTGAAATCCTGCCACCATTTTGGGCAAGCAACCGCGCTTTTTTTTGTTATGCTTTAACTATCGTAACAATTGCCTTTTTGCTGATAAGGAACTATCACAAAAGAGTGCAGGAAAAAAACCGAAGAAAAATTGAACTGCTGGAAAACGAGAAGGAGAAAGAAATATATCATGCCAAAATTGAGTTCTTCACCAATGTGGCCCATGAAATAAGAACCCCACTTACACTAATAAAACTCCCTTTAGAAAAAACAATTGAAAAAGCCGCGCACCTGCCGGAACTAAAAGAAAATTTGAAGATCATGGAAAAAAACACTAACCGTCTTGTTGATCTCACCAATCAATTACTCGATTTTCGAAAAACAGAAACGAAAGGTTTCAGCCTCAGTTTTGTTAAGGCAAATGTTTCGGAACTGCTGGAAGAAATATACAGTCATTTCCGTCATGCGGCTGAACAAAAAAATCTGTCATTTAAAATACAATTACCGGGCATTCCGTTGCATGCTTACATTGATAAAGAAGCATTCAAAAAAACAATCAGCAACCTGCTTAACAACGCGATAAAATATGGCGATACAAACATATTACTACGCTTAATGCCGTTCAACAGTGAAGACGACCACTTTACCATCCAGGTAAAAAACGACGGATACATTATTCCTGTTGAGATGAGAGAAAAAATATTTGAACCTTTCTTCCGCATTAAGGAAACAGAAAAACAACCCGGCACCGGCATTGGATTGCCTTTAGCAAGATCACTTGCAGAACTGCATAAAGGAACCCTAAGCCTTAACAATGCAGATCCCGCATTTAATACTTTTATACTTGCATTACCTATTCACCAGGAAAAAGAGTTTCAATTGTACGATGATGTGCCGGAAGAAACACAAACCGAAAAACTGGCGAAAGAAAAAACTGTTAATGGCGCAAAACCTGTAATACTCCTCGTTGAAGACAATAAGGAGATCCTCGATTTTCTTGCAAAAGAATTAAACGACCAGTACACAACCATAAAAGCCCACAACGGAATAGAAGCCTTGCAAAAGCTGGAAGAAGAAACCGTTCAGCTTGTGATAAGCGATGTTATGATGCCAGTGATGGATGGATTTGAATTATGCAAAAAAATAAAAAGCAGCTTTGAGTATAGCCATATTCCGGTTATATTACTTACTGCAAAAAATACGCTGCAGGCAAAAATAGAAGGACTGGAACTTGGCGCGGATGTGTACATTGAAAAACCTTTTTCTCAACAACACCTGCTGGCACAAATACAAAGCCTGATCAACAACCGCGGCAAATTAAAAGAATATTTCGCCAAATCGCCACTGGCGCATATAAAAAGCATCGCGCATTCAAAAGCGGATGAGCATTTCCTGGAGCAGCTTAACAACGCGATCTATCAAAACATCGAAAACCCCGACCTCGACGTAGAGAACCTGGCCAAAACAATGCACATGAGTAAAGCAACATTATACAGAAAAATAAAAGGCTTATCAAACATGTTGCCCAATGAACTTATTACGCTCACACGTTTAAAAAAAGCGGCAGAGTTATTGGCAGAAAACGGTCACAAAATATATGAAGTGGCCGACCGTGTGGGCTACTCACAACAATCAAATTTTGGCCGCGACTTTCATAAGCAATTCGGCATGTCGCCTTCAGAGTACCAGGCAAGCAAAAAGCATAGTGGGTAGAAGTTATGAGGTTTGTGGATGCGGTTTAAATTAATATTTATGGTACCGGCTGCAGTTTTTCATGGCATCATCGTTGCGTCGCAATCACTTCATCGGTAGTAATTCTTTTCATCGGCTACCATATTTCAGGCTCGTCGTAGTTCAGAAGTCCTACACCTCAAAGCTGTAGGACTTCTTTGTAGCAAGACTTCTTGTCACGTCCTGAAAAAATTAGACATTTCTTTTAGTTGTTTATCCCACACTTGGCGCTAACATGTCAAACAGCACCGTTGTTTAACCACAAGGGGCGCAATAGAGTCTCAAGGTACACAAGGGTTTGCTGAATTGCTACTAACTCTTGTGTGCCTTGTGTTTTCCTGGTGAACCTTGTGGTTAAAATAAATTGAGAATGCTTTAAACACTGATTGCAAGCAAAAACAAAAGCACTCATTACTCATTACTCATAACTCATAACTTGCTCAATAGCATTACTACCGTACAAGTGAGTGACACAACGATGCTTAATAGTAGTACGATAGCCGGTAACATAATAAAAAACAGAGGAAGATGTTAGAATTCTGACATCCGGCTTCTTTTAACAAATGTTAATATTGGCACATCATACGTTAAAATCAGCAGCGCTTTTTGGGGTGAAAAAAAACTTGTGCAGGTAGAGAAAATGACACTGGCGTTATGAATGATTATGAAAATAAACAATCGACTATTCATTTCAATTGCCATTGGCTCAAACAATTAAGTTTGAAAGGCAAAAGTCAGTTCTATTGCTATTTTCATGTATATTATATACTTTTTGTATTGTTTCGGAAATGGTTTATTTCCAGAGTTTAACATTTCTTAAAGCACTTCAATCCTGATATTTTTTTGAATGGTATTCATTTATACCGCTTTAATTCTCATATTTGAGGTTCTGTAGCCAATTCTCAAAAAAAAGCTACGGCACGGAAATTTAAAAACTCAAATTTTTACTAGTGAAAAAAATTATCATTTTAGGTGGAATTGCTCTAATGACATACAGTGCAACATTTGCACAGGGAACTTCACTCAAAGCCCCTGAAGTACCTAAAGGCTGGCAATTACTCGACAAACAAAAAGATGGTTTTTACGGATTGAGTATGGATAAAGCATATGAATTCGTGAAAGACAAAAAATCCACACCTGTTATTGTAGCCGTAATTGACGCGGGTACCGATACTCTTCATGAAGATCTGAAAGAGGTTTTATGGGTAAACCCAAAAGAAATTCCAGGCAATGGTGTTGATGACGATAAGAATGGTTATGTGGATGATATCCACGGATGGAATTTCATTGGCGGCAAAGATGGCAGTTATGTGAAAGAAGATTCTTACGAAGGTGCACGTGTGTATTACCGTTATAAAAATAAATTCGATGGAAAAGATGTGGATGTAAACTCACTTTCACCAACCGAAAAAGAAGAGTATGAAATGTGGCTGAAAGCAAAAGAAAAAGTTGTAGGCGATGCAAGCGGCGGCTCTGATGTGGTAATGTTGCAACGCTACCTTGATATGCTTACAAAAAGTGACTCTATATTAAAAAAAGCGCTGGGCAAAGAGGTTTATACTTCCAAAGATCTGGACACTATGACTACCACAGCATCCGGTTCTGATGTATCCAAAGCCAAAGCCGGCATACAATACATGTTCAAAGCCAACAACATGACCGAATCCACCAATAAAGAATTCCTTGATGGATTAAGCGAATATGTAAATGGCGAAATCAGAAAAAAAGACGCCGCGAATAATCCACCCAAACCTTACCGCGCCGACATTGTGAAAGACAATGAAAATGATATAAACGATAAGTTCTACGGCAACAACGATGTAATGAGCGGTAACCCGTTCCATGGCACTCACGTAGCGGGCATTATAGCAGCAAAACGCAACAATGGCAAAGGAATGGATGGTGTGGCAGAAGATGTAAAAATCATGACTATCCGCGCTGTTCCTGATGGAGATGAGCACGATAAAGACATCGCGCTGGCCATTCGCTACGCGGTGGACAATGGCGCAAGAGTAGTGAACATGAGTTTCGGCAAAGCTTTTTCGCCGGAAAAAAACTGGGTGGATGACGCGGTAAAATATGCGGAATCAAAAGGAGTATTATTGGTGCACGCCGCAGGAAATGACGCGTCCAATGTGGATTCTGTAGACAATTTCCCCAACCCCACTTTAAAAGCGTTAAAAGCCAGGGCTACAAACTGGATCACGGTGGGCGCCAGCAGCGATCCGGGTGCGGAAAGCTTTAAAAGCTACACCGCTTCTTTCTCCAACTATGGCAAAAAAGAAGTAGACGTTTTCGCGCCGGGCACTAAAATCTACTCCACCATACCAGGAGGCAATACTTACGGTAACGCACAGGGTACAAGTATGGCAAGTCCGGTAGTGGCTGGTCTTGCAGCATTTATTCTCTCCTATTATCCCAATTTATCAGCCCAGCAGGTAAAGTATGCCATCGAGCATTCCGTAACCAAATTACCCGTAAAGGTTAAAAAACCCGGCACCGACGATTTGGTTGACTTCTCCGAGCTTTGCACCTCCGGCGGTATAGTAAACGGTTATGAAGCCATCAAACTGGCCTCTACTTTAAAACCCGAAGCAAAAAAACTTCCCAAATCAACTTTGAAAAAAGGTCGGAAAAACTAGGGGTAATTAATAATTAATAATGAAGAATTAATAATAGTTCAAGTACAAAGTGCCGGATGTAAGTCCGGCATTTTTTATGTTGGAGCTTTTATTTTTTTGGAACCGGCGGTAGTGCTGCTATTAAGCATCGTTGTGTCACTCACTTGTACGGTAGGAATGCTATTCAGCGGGTTGGCAGTTGGCGGCAGCCAGTTACCAGCAGAGAACAGATGCCTGAGCTGAAAATGTCTTATCTCACACATTCAGCTTTCTCCATTCTCCATTCTCCCAGCCCATGCTTGCAATGGCGGATAAGATAGCTTATTGTACAATTGCTTTTTTACAACAAAAAATTGAAGCCTTTTGAAAAAATGCTTGTCAATTATAGAATGCGTCCCCGCACGTCATTTCGAGCACAGGAAATGCAGAAAGTGTATAATTTTCAAACTATCCAATTCATTCATCAACCGTGCGAGAAATCTCTAAACAATTAATCATAAAAAAACTTTGGAAGTAATGACAGTACCTTGTACGTTAGGAATTTTATTCAAATGCGGAAATGCACAGCTCCTATTTTTTAATAAAAAGAAAATATTTATCGTTTATCAATAAATATTTATTATATTTGCAGCATAATTTAAAATTCATAAAACCATTATGAAAAGAACTTCAACAATATTTCTTCAGGCAGTTATCGTGCTTATTGGCATTGTGGCGCTTGTTATTATGATTCGACTTCCCTTAACTGAGGGAAGAGCCACAAACCTGGACTTGTATAGCATTTACTTTGACCCATTCATCTTGTATGGATACGCTGCATCCATCGCTTTTTTTGTTGCGCTGTACAAAGCATTCAAATTACTTGGATACATAGGACAAAATAAAGTGTTCTCATCAAACTCCGTTAAGGCTTTAAAGAGTATAAAGTATTGTGCGATCGTACTAAGTATTTTAATTGTGATGGCAGGATTATTTATAAAAATCTTCCATAATAAAGAGGATGACCCCGCGGGTTTTCTTGCCATTTGCATCGTGACTACTTTTGTTTCTATCGTATTTGCTACTGCTGCGGCAATATTCGAAAAGATATTGCAAAATGCCATAGATATGAAATCTGAAAACGACTTAACAATTTAAGCTATGCCAATTATTGTAAACTTAGACGTGATGATGGCAAAGCGAAAAATTTCTCTAAATGAACTTTCCGAAAGAGTTGATTTGACATTATCTAACCTTTCTATCTTGAAGACTGGAAAGGCGAAAGCAATTCGTTTTAGCACCTTAGAAGCAATTTGTAAAGCATTAGACTGTCAACCCGGTGACATTTTGGAATATGTAAACGACAAAAAAAAATCAACGAAAAGCTAACATTAGTTTGGCGTCACGGCGGCTGATACGCAACCGACATCAAAAAATAGAAATTTTTCTACCAGTTTGCAAAACCGTTTAAACAAAGCATGCTAGAATGCGCTGAAATGCTGTACAGGAAAGTCATTTAAGAAAAACAAATTCTGAATAATCGTTATCGACTTGTTTCAAAATTTCATTTGTAAAAAGTATTCCAATTTCATTTACTGCCTTTGACTTCGGCTATGTATGACTTGCTTCGATTGCCTCCACAAACACCAAGCCGTTACTCACACCCTGGCGCAAGCGTGGCCAAGCTTGGGCGGGTTGTTATAAAGCGAGCAGGAACCGGGCGGGAAGTACGCAATAAACCCTACTACCGGCAATAAAAAATAGCTATTGGTGAACCTAACGTACAAGATTATGTGCAACATCGACAGTAAAAACAAATCCAAATTCAAACAAAAAACCATCAACATCTCACATGCTTACGTTTAAAGCCTATACGGTTTTTGGCTTTTGCTTTTAGTATAGCTTCTTCAGCAACCAAAACAGCGGTTGTTCCCTTTACTGAAAGCGCTTCAACCTTTCCGATTTTTTCTGCGGTTTTCAATGCTTCTTCATGAAGCGGGAGATACGAAACACCAACCGCTACCAGAAAACCATTCATGCTGAAGCGGGTTCTGTTGGGTTGCTTATGAATGGTAGCCGCCACCTCATTCAGCATCGCCTTTATTTTTTCAGGATCAAACTCACTATCAGAACGGGAACCTAAAAGCCATTCATAACAGGCCCACCCCGCCGACATGCGAAGTTCTTCTCCGCTTTTGATCCAACGATCGGCAACTACTTGAGCAAAATCGGTTTCCGCTAAACTTACCGACACAATATAATCGGACACCATAAAAAAGTCGGCTTTATCCATCCACCGGTCAAAATCAGCTTCTGTCATTACTTTGGGATCGGCAATAATACCGGCAAAATACATGGCATCATAATTTCCGGTTGCATAAAGCTGTTCGGCAAGCGCCTGGTTCCTTTTTATTTTTTTCGACATTGGCTTCATGGCTGTTGTGGGAACACCCCAATATGGTTCAGGCACTCGTTGCGCTTTGTAAACTTTTTTTATTTGCGCGGTTGCAAGTGATTCCAATTCACGCATTACTTCTTCTAAAGTCATGGTTTGATGTTTGAGGTTGATAATATAGTTCAGTTAAAATGCCCGTTTTCATTGTAATGAACAATCTGCTTATATTCCGTAACCATACACCCCAAGTTAAAAATAAAAGTTGAAATATATTCTACCGTTGAACGGAGCGTCGCAACCAAAGTTCAATCAGGGCTCAACTGCCGGCCCCATAATAATAACCTCAAAAGCTACGAACCGTATAACATGTAGGAAACAAAAAATGCCGCGAATATGCGGCATTTTGAAGATTTTGAATATTGTTACTTTCCCGTCACGAGAAAATGAGTATGAGAAACTGGGCGCATAAAATGCGTAATATCATTGTAAGCGGGTAAACCGTGGCATATGTAACCGCCGGTGCATCGCAGCCGGCCATATGTGAAGCGAAAGCCAATGCCGGAGGATCTGTGGAAGCGCCGGCCATCAAACCGCAGGTTTCAAAAAACGATTTTTTGAAAACCAGTTTTGATATGAAGCCCATTATGATCAATGGTACGGCAGTAATTATTGCGCCATACAACATCCACATTAATCCGTCGCCTTTAGATAATATTTCCACAAAACGCTCTCCTGACGAGAGCCCCACGCTTGCCAGGAATAGTACGATTCCTATTTCGCGCAACATTAAATTGGCACTATGCGTAACATAGGTAGCCAAGTGAAAACGGCCGCCGAAACGACTGATGATCAAGGCTATGATTAGCGGTCCGCCGGCAAGTCCTACTTTTACGGGAGCGGGTATGCCCGGAATGACAATAGGAATACTTCCCAGGATAACACCCAGCACGATACCAAAAAATATCGGCGCGATTTCCGGGTGATCAAGGCGTTTTAATGAGTTACCCAGTAAGCTGGCGAAGTTCAACACTGATTCTTCCCTACCCACTACTGTTACGATATCGCCTATTTGCAAAGTGGTATTACCTGTGGCAATAAATTCAATACCGGCCCTGTTTACACGAGTAATATTATAATAGCCGGAAATCTTTTGAACCAGTTCTCTTACAGGTTTGTTCGCGATATCGCTTTGAGTAACCACTATGCGGCGCGATACAAGATTGCTTGGCTTTTGGGTAAGATCAGTATTGCTTCGGCTTCCTATAACCAGCTCAAGTGTAGCAAAATCCTCTTTTGAGGCCACAATCATCAACACATCGTTTTGCCGCATGATCGTGTCTTTGTTGGGTGTTATAATTTCATCATCCTGATAAATGCGGGAAACCACAAAGCTTGTTTTCAAAATTTTGAAAAGCACGCCCAATGGCTGGTCTACCAAACCGGGATTTTCAACCTTAACATGCAGTATTGATAGCGCTTGGGAAGAATCGCGTCTTTCATTATAAAGTTCCTGCTCCTTTTTTAAATTGACACCGGTTAGCTTTTGCAAAAGGATCATTACCAGTATAATTCCAATTACACCAAACGGATAAGCCACAGCGTATCCAAGATTCAGTTCAGCCGCACGAGCGCCGGCATCCGCACCAAAAATACTTCGCAAGGCTTCCTGCGCAGCTCCAAGGCCTGGCGTATTTGTAACAGCACCAGACATTACACCGGCCATAATATGCATGGGGTTTCCGGTGATATAATGAAGCGCAATAGTTACAAGCACACCCAGCAACACCACTCCCACTGCCAGCATATTAAAGGCAAGCCCCTGCTTTCTCAAAGAGGAAAAGAAACCCGGTCCAACCTGCAATCCTACTGTGTATACAAACAGTATAAGCCCGAATTCCTTTACAAAATGCTCAACCTCTTTGTTAACTACAAATCCGAAATGAGATAAAATTATACCAACGAACAGTACCCACGTAATACCTAGTGAAACCCCAAACAGTTTAACACGTCCAAGCAATACACCAATAGCTATTGTTATTGCATACAGCAAAACAGAATGAGCGACCGAATCATTAGTCCATAAGCTGACAAACCAATTCATATTTTTCTATAGTTTAGATAAGCGGCTAAAATATTATTCCAAATAATTTGTTAACATGACAAATGTTACTTCATTGTGTGATTTATTTCTGCCTCCAATAAATTTAGAATACAAAAAGAAATAAATACATTTCAGAAGACCAATATGTTTAATCCAAATCAAGAAAAAGGCCGGATATACCCGGCCAATTTAATAATATATACATCCGATGTCAATACCAAAAGGGCAGTTGTTTTCACCAAACTTTATTATTATTAACCCTTCATATTCACGTATTGCAAAGGAATCCCCAGGTTCCAGCCTTTGCTGGCTTGTATCACATCTTGTAAATCGTCAATCTTTTTACCGGTAACCCTCACAATATCATCCATAATGGCAGCCTGCACTTTTAGGCCACTGTCCTTAATATGTTTCACTATTTTTTTTGCATCATCCTGTTTAATTCCATTTCTAATTACCACATCTTTTTTCATGATTTTTCCACTTGGATAAGCATCCTTACTCAGATCAAACACTTCGGGAGCCAGGCCATGTTTCATACTTCTGCTAATCAGCACATCAATGATCTGGTTCAACTGCATATCACTACCAGATTCCAGCGCCAGGGTCAGATCTTTTTTATTCAGATCTATTACCACATGCGCCCCTTTAAAATCAAAACGGTTTGTAATTTCTTTTTTCACAACATTCACCGCATTGTCCACAGTTTGTACATCCACTTTACTTACAATATCAAACGAAGGCATAATGTGATTTTTTTTGGTGAAGCCATAAAAGTAAGGAAAAAATCATTGCGCAATTCCATTGCTGACAAAGGCGCAAGGGCAGAGATCAAATGCCTACTTTTTACGCCTACAGCACTTTGTCACGTCCTGAAAAAAGTAGACAGTTCTTTAGTTGATTATCACGCACCTGGCGCAACCGTGGTAACTGAGCCAAGTGTATAGCCAAGCTTGTGCCTTACCGGCAAATTGCTTCTTCATTGGTTGTTGGTGTGCATTCGCACTATGGCCACCCTACACAAACAACTACGACAACTCCCAATCATTCCTGTTTAATACAGCTTCTCTACTGCCAACCGCCTACTGCCCACTGTCTACTTTTTAACTGTTTTCTGACTTCTGACCTCACACTTTATACGCAGTTTCTGTTTTCAACTCTTTCATTACAAACGAGGTTTGCAAATTGGCGATATGGGGCAGCTTGGCGAGCTTGCTTTCAATAAATTCATGATAACCCGGAAGATCCTTAGTTACCACTTTCAACATATAATCATAATTACCCGACAACTTTACAATCTCCATAATTTCGTCGAAAAATATTATCTGTTCCTCAAATGCCGAAGAGGTTTGCGTAGAATGGCTTTTTAAGGTCAAATGACAATACGCGACCACACCCAGTCCAATTTTTTCACGATTTAGCAAAATCACATTTTTGCCAATGATCCCATTACTTTTTAGTTTATTAATACGATCATAAGTTGGCGAAACAGACAATCCAATCTGCGCAGCTATGGCTTTTACACTTAAAGACGCATCATTTTGAATGATGTTTAGAATTTTTCGGTCTATAGTATCCACTGTAATTAAATATTTCTGCCAAAAATAAAATATTCAGTAAATATTTACGGCAAACCATACCAACTAAGGAAATTATTCCTGCAATTTCAAAAATTGAAGTAATTACGAAAGCTGCAACTTACATTCGTATTCAAAATAAATAATAATGGAATACTGCCTTAGCAAAACAGACCGCGAACGATTTGAGGACCATTGTAAGAGGCTGCTGGAAGGAAGCCGCCGAATGCTTGGCTATCCACTATCCCGCGATTTCGACTACCATGAATTACACCCTTTAATGGAATATGCGCTCAACAATATCGGCGACCCCAGAGTGGAAGCTACCAGCCTGCTAGGTACTAAAGAAGAAGAAAACGAAGTGGTTGATTTTTTCGCAGAATTGTTTAATGCGCCTGCCGATAATTATTGGGGCTATGTTACTAACGGTGGCACAGAAGGCAACCTCTACGCACTTTACCTGGCAAGGGAATTATACCCAAATGCAATGGTTTATTTTTCTGAAGCAACACATTACAGTGTTCAAAAAAATTTGCACCTGCTTAGAATCGAGCACATCACCATTAAGTGCCAGGAAAACGGGGAAATGGATTACGATGACCTGAGAGAAGTCATATCACATCACCGGCAAAGGCCTGCTATTGTATTTGCAAACATTGGCACCACCATGACGGAAGCAAAAGATAACATTAAATCGATAAAACACGTTCTGAAAGACCTGGCCATCAGGCAACATTACATACACAGCGATGCCGCACTTTCAGGAATTTATACCGCTTTAACAGAACCGCATCATCCGTTTGATTTTGCTGACGGCGCGGACAGCATTTCCATCAGCGGACATAAATTTATAGGGTCTCCCATTCCATGCGGAGTCGTTCTTGTAAAGAAAAATTATAAGGATCGCATCGGGCAGCTCATTCCTTATATTGGCACGCTTGATACTACTATTACAGGTTCACGCAATGGCCACACACCAATGTTTTTGTGGTATGCCATAAAAAAATGGGGAAAAAAAGGTTTCCTGGCAAGGGCGCAACAAAGTATGGAACTAGCCGCATATACCATAAAAAGACTTACGGCTATGGGTTGGAAAGCCTGGACCAATCCTAATGCAATAACAGTCGTGATTGATAAACCAGCGCCTGAAATAATTGCAAAATGGCAATTGGCTACAGTGGGTAACATGACTCACATTATTTGTATGCCCGGCGTATCAAAAGAACAAATTGATATGTTTCTTGATGATATGAGTAAGCAGTTAGAGAAGTCGGAAATCACCAATCAAAAGCCAGAAATAAGCTACGAATGCAATGATTTTTTGTAGATCAGCCGTAGTGCTACTATTAAGCTTCCGTTGTGTCACTCACTTGTACGGTAGTAATGCTATTGGGCAAGCCATGAGTGATGAGTAGTATGTTATGAGATTTGAGTGTTTTAGTTTTCACACATATCCTGTGTCTAAAACACTTTCAACTCTCAACTTTCAACTTTCACCTAATCAGCTTGCCCGCTAATTACTCTTTAATAAACTCTCCATCTGCTGTGATAGCCACTGATTCACCCAACATGCCAGCAGGAAATTTTGTTCCCACGCCAAAATCAGAACGGTTCAATGAACCGGTTAATCTAAATCCGGCATCAGGCTTTTTTGACATTGGGTGCTCAATGGTTCCCCGATACCAAAGATCCATTGTCACTTGCTTTGTTATGCCGTGCATAGTTAAATTTCCGGTAAGCTGATACTGAGCATCCTTTACCTTCTTTATAGCCGTACTTTTAAAAGTGATTACGGGATAGTTGGCCACGTCAAAAAAATCCGCAGCCTTCAGGTGTTCGTCACGTTGCGCTATACCAGTATTGATAGAAGCGGATTGCACTGTTAGTTCAAACACCGCATCACTGAAATCCTCTTTGGAAGACAAAATGGTTACATCAAAATCGGTGTATGCACCCGAAACGGTTGATATACCCATGTGTGTAATATCAAACTTCAATTGAGAGTGCGCCTTATCAACTTTCCAGGTTGATTGGGTAAACCCTGTAAAAACAGTCACTAATAGCAATGAGAGAATGGTTAATTGCTTCATGTTTTTGGTCATTTTTTTTTGAATAAGTATTTGATCAGCTCAAATAAAGAACAATTAATTGGCTTGTGCAAGCTGAATATTGGCGATAAGCTTAATATCCTCCCCCAGAGCCAGACCGCCTGTTTCAGTTAGTGCATTATAAGTAAGTCCAAATTCTTTGCGGTTAATTTTCCCCGTCACTTCAAATCCGGCTTTGGTATTGCCCCATGCGTCTTTTTCCGTACCGCCGTATTCCACATCCACTTCCACCGGGCGGGAAATACCTTTCATAGTAAGATCGCCTGCCAGTTTATACTGATTGCCTTTTACTTTGGTAAATGAAGTTGATTTAAAACTAATTTCCGGATGGTTGGGAGCATCAAAAAAATCAGCGCTGCGCAAATGATTGTCTCTTGCTTCCTGGTTAGTGTCAATGCTGTTTACATCAATATTGAATGAAACCGAAGCATTCTCAAAACCTTCCTCACCCGTAACGGCTTCACCGTTAAAAGTGTTAAAAGAACCGGTTACAGTAGAAATTACAAGATGTTTTACTTTGAATTGTACTTCTGAATGAAGCGGGTCTATAACCCATTTTTTAGCTGACATAATGATTTTGTTTTTTATTGTTTTATAAATGACAGAATATGAAAAGCGCGGTCATACCGCTCCTTTTTTATTTTGATAATGCAAATATAGGGATTTTTTTAAAATCAATGTTTAAACAATGAATTTATTTTACGCGGCATAAATTATTTTATCCACTTAGGTCGGTTGTTGGTTGTTGGAGTTTAATTGCCACCAGACCTTTGTTCTTTATTGTGCCCCTTGTGGTTGAACGGTACACTTCTGATTTCTGACCGCTGATTTCTCTACTGCACACTGCCAACTGACCGCTAACTTCTAATCTCTATTTTATTATCATAATTTGCGCAACCTAAAAAGAGGAAAGGTATTTTATGGAAGAATATGTTATATCCGTAGGAAAAATTGAAGAACTGCAGGTTATTAAAGATACCGTGGCGCTGGACATAATTTTTCAGCGTGCCAAAATCGCCATCGTTGGCGGACTGGCTGCCATTTTAGTGAGAGAAAATAAAGATGGAAGCTCCTACAAATTCGAATCATTTACCACCGTGGAAGATTTGGAAAATTACAAACGACAGGTGTATAAATATTTGTAGGCGTCAGAAAGCAGTAGGCAGTGGGCAGCAACTGTCACATCCTGATTAAATTAACTACCGGCTGAAGCCGGTAGATTTGCTATTGTGCTGAAGCACACTTAAGAACCTCCAATGCGAAAATCATCGTCTTTTTCAACATCCTGATTTTCGATATATTCTTTTACCATTTCATCGGTTATGTTACCGGTACTGGCAACAAAATATCCTCTTGCCCACAGATGTTGACCCCAATATTGTTTGCTCAAGTTCTTATCTTCCATTAACAACTTGCGTGAACTGCGTCCCTTCAATAGTTGCACTAATTTACTTACACTTAACTGTGGTGGTACACTAAGGAGCACATGGATATGATCCTTAGATACATGACCTTTTAATATCTCAACTTCATTTTCCTTACATACTTGACGTAATATTTCACGGCATCTTTCAGCTACAAGACCTAACAAAACTGGCTTCCTATATTTGGTTATCCACACAACATGATATTTTATATCATACACAGTATGACTGCCTTTTCTATAATTTTGCATACTACAAACTTACTGAAGTCTTCGCCTGAAGGCGAGGGTTTTTCTCCCGGATTTAGTATAATAAA
>JAVBLN010000078.1:0-32507 GCA_031553495.1 Flavihumibacter sp. | reverse complement strand
CATCATTCCATTTTATATCTACTAAATATTGTAAACAATCTTCATCGGTTTGAAACCGTTTGCTAAAAGATATAATATTCATCCCCTCAAACATAACTAATAATTTTAGCCATAAATATACTAAATAAATTAGTTAAATGCAGAGCATATTTACCTCTCACGACCTAACCGCCTAATTCTATTTTTTAATTCAGAAGTCAGAAATCATAAATCAGACAATTGAAACGTTGCTAAAAACAACAGTATAGTGCTGCATGACTACAAGCATTGCCGAGCGATAATATTTTAACCACAAGGCGCACAAGGGTATACTGAATTGTCACCCATCCTTGTGACCATTGTGCCGCCTATTGTGCCCCTTGTGGTTCAACACCAAACACCAACAACCGGCAACCAACAACACATTTTCAAATTTTTCACCTTTCCCACATTAAAAATATAGTATTATTGCAGACAGTTTTGAATATGTACAAAATCACATTCGACATAGGAAGTTATACCGAGCCTATTGAAATACCACCCGTGCTGGTATTGGAAGTAAGCGACAATGCGCTCAATTACATGATAATGCAGGCAGATAAGTCGTTGCAAAAATTAAGGTATTACCAGGTTGATGTGAACAATACAACAGAGCTGGCGGAAACACTGGAAGATATATTTGCCAATGACGACCTGCTTGGCAAACCGTTTTCCCATTGCAATATTGTTTACAATTTTGCAACAAGCCAACTGATCCCGGAAAAATATTACTGCGAAAATATCAACAGGCAATTACTTGATGTTATTCATGGCGATTTTATAAAAGGCGTTGTTCTAAATGAAAAAATTTCCGATGCTGCAACGCATAATATTTACAGCATACCAAAAGCTTTACACGAAGTATTAATGCGTAAGTATCCTAAAAGCCTGCAATATCACTGCTACACATTATTGCTGAATCATCTGTATAAGCATTCGGCTACGGAAACCGACAAAGTGGTTGTTTCATTTTACCGAAAAAGCATTATTGCTACAGTTATTAAAAACAACCGGTTGCAATTGATGCAACAAATAACATATCAAACCACCGAAGACATTGCATACTGGCTGCTAAATATTTACCGGCAATTCAACCTGGAACAGTTATCCACCTCATTGATCATCTCCGGAATGATAGATGAAGATTCCGCCATTTATAGCCAGCTTCAAAAATATTTTGCCAAAATAGATTTTGAACCGCACCCCGATTATATTAAAGACAGCGCGCTGCTGAACGGATATCCCAAACACTTTTTTTCACCTATTCTCAAATTGGCTACATGCGTATCATAGGGGGAAGCCTTGGCGGACGCCGGGTAAATCCGCCTGCAAAAATGCCTCACACAAGGCCCACTACGGATATTGCTAAAGAAGGCCTGTTCAATATTATTCAAAACAACCTGGAAATTGAAGGTTTCAAAACACTCGACATTTTTGGAGGAACCGGAAGTATAAGCTACGAGCTGGCTTCCCGCGGCGCCGGCGATCTTACTATAGTAGAAAAGGATCCTGCCATGTATGAGTTTATTAAAAAAAACAGCACCGCCCTTGGTTTGAAAAATTGTAAGGTGGTAAAAACAGATGTGTTTAAATTCCTGGAACAGTGTACAGAACAATTCGATTTTATTTTTGCCGGTCCGCCTTATGCGCTGGAAAATATTGATGACCTGCCGCGCATAGTAGTTGAAAAAAAATTGCTGAAAGAAAATGGCTGGTTTGTGCTGGAACATACGCCACGCAATAGTTACCAAAAAGGGTTCGATCTTTTTGTATCAGAAAGGAACTACGGCACAACGGTATTTTCATTTTTTATCAACAGGTAAAATTCCCGTTCAAAAAACGCTTTGCACAAAACGCAAATCATGTAAACCGCAACCCAAACTTTCACTATTTTTACTTTTCTAAAAGAAGATATTATGATTCAGCGTATTCAAACTATATGGTTGGCTTTAGCGGCAGCATGCGGCATTGCAATGTCCAAAGTTCCTCTCTTTGTAGCCACGTTGGCAAATAACACCGAACGCGTTTATTATGCATCGGAAAATCTTGTGGTGTTCGCCCTCAGCATGGCAGTTGCATGTATGGCGTTAGTTGCCATTTTCCTCTTCAAAAAAAGGCCCACACAATTCAAGTTGGCAGTGCTCGGAATATTATTATCGCTAGCCACCACCGGCCTTGAAGTATATTATATCAACGACTTCAAAACCACCACACCCATGGTTAAAGGAACCTATCATTTAGGCGGCCTCCTACCCTTTGCAATGGTAATCTTTCTGTGGCTTGCCGCCCGGGCCATAAGAAAAGACGAAAAGTTAATTAAAAGCCTGGAAAGACTGAGGTAGTGGGGAGTTGAAAATTGAAAGTGCTTGTCTTTAAACACTCATAACTCACAACTCATCACTCATAACTTTTTTGTTACCGGCGGTTGTGCTACTATTAAGCATCGTTGTGTCACTCACTTGTACGGTAGTACTGCTATTCATCGAGTAATGAGTTTTGAGTTATGAGTGAGATTTCTCGCACGGTTGGATTATTATGTGTTGCAGTACTTTTTTCGAACAGTATCATATACTCGTGCTCGAAATGACGGAGGAGATGTTTGATTATTCAATAGCTTATTCAACAAAAATGCCCTACACCTTGGAGGTGTAGGACATTTTAAGCAAAGTGCTTTATTAACGTTATAATTACTGCTTCTTTTCCCAAACATTTACAAATCTCAATTTCTCTCCGTCTATTACATACTCATTTATAATTTGAAACTTTGTATCTGACAATTTGTTGATCTTGGCACTACTGGCTTCCAAACCTGCAGAACTTCCATCTTCATTAAAATATTCTTCTATTATTAAAAGCATTTGTGCACCTCTATTATAACTCCAGGCACCTTTATATGATTCTTTCTTGAGGCTTTCTGAAAAAATTAATCTTTGTGTAGAGGAGTTTGCAAAATCTACAATTTTTAATTTAAACTCTACTAACCCGTCATAATCTCCACTTGGTTTAAAGTAAATTTGATGTTCTTTCCAATAGGAAGAATCAACACCAAGCAAAATGTCGGATGATTTTTGAACGAATTTTTGATCACTCCATCCCGTTTCTCCTAAATAAGAATATCTATATGAATTAAACTCATAATTGTCTGTGAAATATGACACTTGCAATAACGAATCATCCCTGTTAAAATACATTTCCCGTTGTTTAAACTTATCTTCAATCCATTTATTATAGCTCCTATTCATTTCTTTATACAATTTATCATCAACAAACAATTGAGATGATGAGATTCTCCACGTCCCATCCAACCATTTGCTACTTTCATCTCCACCCAGGTGGCTAATATAAATACAAGTTGACACAGGATTGCTTACCAGGCCAGTTTCATCGTAAGCCCAAAATTTTACGCAAATCGTATCGGGCGCTTTAATGTTGGGAGGCAGAGTAACTACTATAGCGCTGTCATTATAATTATCGTCGCCGCCCGTTACACTAATGGGTGAACCAGTCCGGTTTGTTTCGGTATTACGCCGTGCGCTTCCCAAGCTTAATGTAGAGATTAGTGATGCCCTGCCACTTACACTTGCGCCTCTTCGTGGTTTTGTATAATCTACTTTAAAATAATCACCGGCACCTTCCACCTGCACATAATAGCCTGCAACATCTCCGGACTCAACAGTTGGTTGCATAAATCCATAATGGCCGGCAATAGCAGGCACTCCACCACCCTCCGGACCACTAATCTTCAGATCGGTTGATTTGTTACTTACAGGTACGGCGCCGGTAATACGCTGTGAATGCCAAACGCCAATTGATGCGGAAACAACATCTGCACCTTGTGTTGAAAGTTTAACCGAATTATCAGTTCCCGGATCAGGATTAGGATCAGTTCCCGAAACTTCCTTTTGACATGATGTCAATGAAAAATATGAGAAAATTACTCCTGCAAGCAAAAGAAAAAAACGAATTGATTTCATTTTATAAATTTTACTTTACGAATTACCAAATTGCAAAAAGCTAAGTAAGCAAATGGTGTATTTACAACCCGAAATTATTAAAAAAATAATTCACTGCGGCTGGAGTGCAACATATTTATCGGCATAAGTAGAAGGCAGTAGGCAGTTGAAAATGAAAAATTGAAAGTTGAAAATGCTTGTCTTGATGAAAAAATATTGGAAAAGTAAATTTCACTAATTATAAGCATAAACAAAACTAGAATTTACTTTGCACTCCTCCAATGATGTGTGAGATTTCTCGCATGGTTGGATTATTATGTGTTGCAGTACTTTTTTCGAACAGTATCATATACTCGTGCTCGAAATAACGGAGGAGATGTTTGATTATTCAATAGCTTACTCAACAAAAATGTCCTGCACCTTTGAGGTGTAAGACATTTAATTTATTTTATGCACTTGTTTTTTTGTAAACATCAACCACTGACTTCTACTGACAACTGCCTACTGACTACTGCTTACCGCCCAATAGCATTACAACCGTACAAGTGAGTGACACAACGATGCTTAATAGTAGCACTACCGCCGGTAACAAAAAAGTTATGAGTAATGAGTTTTGAGTGAGAAGTGTAAGACAAGCACTTTCAACTTTCAACTCCCTACATGTATCCTAAAATTTTCAGCATGCTTTGGGCGGTTTGTTCTTTAGCGTACACCCAGTCTGTTAGTTTCCCGTTTTTATCGTACCCGACAATTATATGCTTGGGCGATGGAATGAGGCAGTGCTTAATTCCGCCGTATCCGCTGATCTGATCCTGGTAGGCGCCGGTGTGAAAAAAGCCCACATACAGCGGCTCGTCGCTACTTATTTTTGGAAGGAACACTTCATTAATGTGTTCTTCGGAATCGTAATAATCGTGGCTGTCGCAAGTAAGTCCGCCTAGCACCACCCGCTGGTATTCATTATCCCATTTATTAATCGGCAACATCAGGAAGCGTTCCCCAATTCCCCACGTATCGGGTAAAGTGGTAATGAACGACGAATCGATCATATACCAGATCTCACGGTCGTTCTGCACTTTTTGAGCGATGACGCTATATATGTGCGCCATGCTTTCGCCAACGGTATAACTGCCAAATTCGGTATAAATATTGGGCATGGGCACCTTGGCTTTTTTGCAGGCTTTTTTAATAGTGCCCACAATTTCGCTTATCATAAACTGGTAGTCGTAATTAAAGCCCAACGAATGTTTAATGGGAAAACCACCACCAATATTAATAGAATCCAGTTCTGGACAAATTTTCTTCAACTGGCAATAGAGGTTTACCACTTTGTTCAATTCGCTCCAGTAGTAAATATCATCTTTAATGCCTTTGTTAAGGAAAATGTGCAGCATCTTCAACTGGAACTTATTTTCGTAGCCTTCAATATTATCTACGTAAAATTCCAGGATGTCTTTTGTACGAATTCCCAGGCGGGAAGTATAAAAAGGGAAATTCGGTTCTTCTTCTGCGGCCACTCTTATACCCAGCTTAAACGGCACTTTTACCGACTTGCGGTAAGCATCCAGTTCTTCTTTATTATCCAGCACGGGTATCACATTTTTAAAACCCGTGTTCAGCAAATTAGCGATGCGCCTGGTATAGGCTTTCTGTTTAAAGCCGTTGCAAATGATAAATGTTTCTTTGGTAATTTTTCTGCGCTGGTATAATTTCTTAATAATTTCAATATCATAAGCGTAGGATGTTTCCAAATGAATATCGTGTTTCAGCGCTTCTTCCACTATAAAAGAAAAGTGCGAACTTTTAGTACAATAGCAGTAGTAGTACTTTCCTTCGTACCTGTGCTTTTTAAAAGCATTGGCAAACATATCTTTGGCCTTTTGGATCTGCTTACCAATTTTGGGCAGGTAAGTAAGCTTCAAAGGAGTTCCATACTTTGCGATTAATGCTTTCAGATCAAGCTCATTAAATTCCAGATAACCATTATCAACGTCAAAACCTTCCTGGGGAAAATTGAAGGTTTGATCCACTAACTCATAATAAGTCGTGTTGTTCATCAATTAGAGATAAATTAAAGAGTGAACAATGTTTTTAAAATATGTTTGCCCTTCACAGGGGTTAAGAAAAACTTCACAAAAGTAATTGTTTGAATGATTAAAAAAACAAAAAAACCGGCGCACATATAAATGCACCGGTTTTTCTATAATAAAAAGATAATCTTCTACTTTACTGAATCCACAAGTTTTTTGAAAGACTCAGGATTATTCATTGCAAGGTCAGCAAGAACTTTTCTGTCAAGGGTAATACCTTTTTTGTTCAGTTTGTTTATAAACTCGGAATAAGTAAGTCCTTCAGCTCTTACAGCGGCGTTAATACGAGCGATCCACAATGCGCGGTACTCTCTCTTTTTATTTTTTCGGCCTACATAGCTGTATGTTAAACCTTTTTCTACAATGTTTTTGGCTACCGTGTACACATTCTTACGTTTGCCATAGTAACCTTTAGCCTGTGCTAAAATCTTCTTTCTGCGTGCCCTGGAAGCTACTGCATTTTTTGAACGTGGCATATCTGAATAATTTTAAAGTTTTAAATGAAATAGGTTTGGGAAAATTACTTAAGACGTAATAAACGTTTTACAAAGTGAAGATTCGCATCATCTACCACACCGTCTTTGCGCAACGCACGTTTACGTTTCTTTGTTTTTTTTGTAAGAATGTGACGCTTAAATGATTTTTGGTGTGTAATTTTTCCTGTACCTGTTACTTTAAAACGCTTCTTGGCACTCGAGTTTGTTTTAACCTTTGGCATTTAATAACTTTTTTTGAGTTACACCCTGCTGGCGTTCCCGAACAGACGGGACTCTTATGGAGCCTTGTGGGTAATCCAAATTCTCATTTGGGAGCGCAAAAGTAGCGCTTTTTCCATTAATAACTAATAATTCGTGAACAATGTTTATCGAAAAAGTTATCACTCAATTAATAACTTATTGCAAATCAAAAGATTATATTTTTTATGGAACCGGCGGTAGTGCTACTATTAAGCATCGTTGTGTCACTCACTTGTGCGGCAGGAATGCTATTGAGCGAAGGGCAAGTTACAGGTTGCAAGTCACAGGTTACAAGTTTCAAGTTGCCGGTTGCCGGTTACCGGTTGCCGGTGTTTTAGTACAAGCAACCTCAGAAGTCATTGAAATATCGATTCATTGAATTATTGAATCATTGAATTAATAAGCAATTCCATCACAATGAATTTTCAAATTTTCAAATTAGCACATTTTCAAATTATAAAGCACTTTCAACTTTCAATTTTCAACTGTATTCGTTTACCTTCATCTTAAAATTCATATCTATATGCTACACAGAAGAACCTTTTTACGCCTGGGAGCATTGGGTTTAACTACAATTTCCTTTTCATCATTCCGCTCCCGCACTGCAATAAGCAGAAAACCACTTGTTATATCTACATGGAAAGAAGGTATAAATGCCAACAAAGCTGCATGGGCTATATTAAAGCCCGGCGGCAGAGCCCTTGATGCCGTAGAAAAAGGAGTAATGGTAACTGAAAATTCCTTAAACTGTTGTGTAGGGCTTGGCGCCAATCCCGATCGCGAAGGCTTTGTAACACTTGATGCAAGCATTATGGATGAATATGGAAATTGCGGCGGTGTAGCTGCATTAGAACGCATCAAGCACCCCATTTCAGTTGCACGCAGGGTTATGGAAAACACACCTCATGTATTACTGGTTGGTGAAGGAGCCCAACAATTTGCCATAAGTGAAGGGTTTCCGCTGGAAGAACAAAAACTATCGGATGATGCTGAAAAAGCTTATAAACAATGGCTGAAAAAAAGCGAATACAAACCTGTTATTAATATTGAAAATAAAAATTCCCACACTTACGCTCCCGTTCCTCACAGGTTGCCAAACGGCGAACTGAACCACGACACAATTGGCATGATCGCGCTTGATGCCAATGGCAATCTCAGTGGCAGTTGCACTACCAGTGGTATGGCTTTTAAAATGCGCGGACGTGTGGGCGACTCTCCAATTATCGGCGCGGGTTTGTATGTTGATAATGAAGTGGGCGCAGCCACCTCTAGCGGCTTAGGTGAAGAAGTTATAAAAATTTGCGGCACCCATCTTGTGGTAGAACTAATGCGCCAGGGATACCATCCGGAACAAGCCTGCAAAAAAGCAGTTGAAAGAATTGTAAATAAAAAAAACAAAAACCTCGCAGATACACAAGTTGGTTTTATAGCCATCAACAAACAAGGCGAGTATGGCGGATTTTCCATACAAAATGGTTTTGAGTTTGCCGTTTGTTATGCAGATGATAAAAATTTTATGGTGCCGGCTAAGTATGTGATCAGGTAGGGAGGCAGAGGGCAGTTGGCAGTAGAGAAGTCAGAAATCAGAAGAAATTGTTAACCACAAGGTTCACAAGGAAAGCACAAGGCACACAAGGGCTTGCTAAATAGCTAGTACCTTGTGCCTCCTATTGTGCCCCTTGTGGTTAAACAACGGTGCTCTGTTACCACACCTTGCGCCAGGTGCATGATAACCAACTAAAAAACTGTATACATTTTTTAGGACATTACAGCATTCAGCTTTTTGGTATATAAACATTTTAAACACATTCAACAATAATTTACTCATGACACTTGAAATAGCTGTATTCAATATTCAATCGGCCATAATGGCTGCCGCTGCAGGTGCAGACAGGCTGGAGCTTTGCGAAAACCCATACGATGGTGGTACCACTCCATCTTACGGAACGCTAAAAACCGTGAGAGAAAAAGTTTCCATTCCTGTGTTTCCTATAGTACGTCCCCGTGGTGGCGATTTTCTTTATACTGCCGATGAATTTGAAGTGATTAAAAAAGATATACTGCTTGTTAAGGAAATGGGATTTCAAGGTTTGGTTACAGGTCTTTTAAAGAAAGATGGCAGCATTGATGTGGAGCGCACAGCCATTCTCACCGAACTTGCGTTCCCGATGGAAGTTACATTTCACCGGGCTTTCGACAGAGCTAAAGATCCTTTGCAGTCACTGGAGGATATTATTACCTGTGGTTGTAAACGAATATTAACCAGCGGACAGGTTCCGAATGCTAATGATAATAAAGAGCTCGTCAGGCAACTGCACCTACAGGCTGCAAACCGCATTATTATTATGCCCGGCTCCGGAATAAGAAGTCAAAATATCAGGCAAATGGCTGAATACACCGGCGTTAAAGAACTGCATTCTTCTGCAAGAAAAAGTGTGCCTTCTGCAATGGAATTTAATTGCCTAACCATGAAGGAAACATTGGAAAACATTTTAGTGGATGAAGATGAAATTAAATTGATGAAAACAATTAATAATTAATAATGAATAATTAATAATACTTTAATGTTGGGTTTGCGGTTGTTTTTTTAACTCGCTGTGGGGCAGAAATTAGAGGTCAGGACAGAAAAAACGGATAAGTAAGGTATTTTAACCACAAGGGCCACAAAGGGAAGCATAAGGCACACAAGGGTAGGCTGAATTGCTACCAGTTCTTGTACCACTATTGTAGTTAAAATACCAACAATTAACAAGTTGAAAGTTGAAAAATTGTTGAGATTACGAATATCCGCTTTGTGAGCGGGACTCCCTTCTCCTTTGGAGAATGGCCGGGCATGAGGCTGAATAAATTGAGAATTGTGAGTGGAGAATTGAGAATGCTTTATACACTGATTGCAAGCAAAAACAAAAGCACTCATTACTCAAAACTCAAAACTCACAACTTGTTGAATAGCATTCCAACCGTACAAGTGAGTGACACAACGATGCTTAATAGTAGCACTACCGCCGGTCTACAAAAAAGTTATGAGCGATGAGTAATGAGTTTTGAGCATTTCAAATCTCGCCTTCTACCTCTTTTTATTTAACTTGCGGGTATGAAACTTTTGTTTTTTTTCTGCATATCATCGCTTCTTTTTCTTTGGGCATGCAATAAAAGTACCGACGAAATAAAAGAAGGCGATAAAGCAAAAATTGCGGTGGCGAATTTTGTGATGAACGGCCCGCCTATAAATGTGAGCATCAGTAACGAATTGCTAACTACTGCCCCTCTTAACTATGGTGAAATTTCGGGCACCAGCGACAGCAGCATTTACCTCTCATTTACCCCCGGATTTAGTAACGTGAAATTAAGTGTGGCCGGAAGCGACTCTAATCTTTTAGGCCCTAAAAATAATTTTGTGTTTGGCAATGTACCGTCTTCGTTTTTCCTGTATGGCAAAAATGATACAGCCTATACTTATATAGTTCAGGATATAATGCAACCGGCTGACACTATTGGTAAAGCAAGATTTTTCAACTTTATACCGGGATCGAATAAAGACTCACTCAACGTTTACCTGATTCGGTATCTCGTTATAAATAACCGCTACGATACCATTTGGCTGGCTAAAACCAGAGTGTACCAACCGTACGAGAGATATGATAATAGCGGCTTTAATACCAACATTCCTCCGGATTCGTTTCACGTACATGTGTATAACCGCTCTAAATTTATAGATAGCAGTAGTTATATTGGCATCAACCGGAATAAGGTATATTCTTTATTCGCAATTGGCGCTTACGATGGAACCGGGGCAAACGCGCCAAAAATAAAAGTTATTCAACACAACTAACCGCACATTGAAAATCATCTATTTTTTCAACCAAATATTTTTTAACTGTTCATAGAAAGCCTGTTTTATTTAATTTCGCACACCTAAATTTTTTATTTTAATCATGCAATTATCATCCAGACTTGCTCGCTTTAACGAGCCGGAAACATTAAAGATGGCCAAACTAGGAAGAGAGTTGAGAGCCAAAGGTATTGACGTTATTGACCTTAGCATTGGAGAGCCCGATTTTGACACACCCGGTCACATAAAGCAGGCGTTGCACAAGGCTATTGATGATAATTTTTCTCATTACACGCCGGTAGCAGGTTATCCCGATTTGCGCCAGGCTGTGTGCGACAAACTGAAACGCGACAACAACCTGGATTACAAACCTGAAAACATTGTTATTTCCAACGGCGCGAAACACAGTATTGCCAACCTTATTATGGCATTGATCGATAAAGATGACGAAGTAATCATTCCAACGCCATACTGGGTTACTTATTCCGAAATAGTAAAACTTTGCTTGGGAAAGGTGGTGCTGGTAAGAACATCTTTTGAAAACCGTTATAAAATTACGCCTGCCGAGCTTGAAGCCGCTATTACGCCAAAAACAAAGCTGTTCATGTTTTCTTCGCCCAATAATCCTTCTGGAGCTTTTTACAGCAAGGAAGAATTGACAGCACTAGCGGAAGTTTTCAAAAAACATCCCAACGTGGCCATTATGAGCGATGAAATTTATGAATATACCAACTATGTAGGCCATCATGAAAGCATCGCGCAGTTTCCCGAATTAAAAGACCGCGTGGCAATTATACACGGCCTGAGCAAAGGCTATGCCATGACCGGCTATCGCCTGGGCTATATTGCAGGTAATGCGGAATTGATCAAAGCCTGCGAAAAACTGCAGGGCCAGTTCACAAGCGGAATCAACGCCGTTACGCAACGTGCCGGTATTATAGCGCTTACCGCGGAACTCGCTCCCACCATAGAAATGGGCAAAGAATTTGAAAAGAGAAAAAAACGTGTACTGGAACTTTTGAAAGAGTTGCCAAATGTAAAATGTGTGGAACCCGATGGTGCGTTTTACGTTTTCCCGGTTATGAAAGCCTACTTTGGAAAAACCGATGGCGAAGAAACAGTGAACAATTCCGATGACCTTTGCATGTACCTGCTAAATAAAGCGCATGTTTCCACAGTAAGCGGTGCCGCCTTTGGCGAGCCGGATTGCATCCGTTTGTCTTTTGCCAACAGCCTCCCGAATATTGAAAAAGCCTACACGAGAATAAAGGAAGCACTAGCAAAGCTTCATTAACAAATAATCGGAAACCGGAATGAAAGTTCCGGTTTTTTTTTGTAACCGGCGGTAGTGCTACTATTAAGCATCGTTGTGTCACTCACTTGTACGGTTGGAATGCTATTGAGCTAGTTGCAGGTTGCAAGTTACAGGTTGCAGGTGTTTTGGCACCGGCAAACTTTACAATATTCAAGCTTTTTGAAATTGGTACAGGGTCTTGGTGCTTGCTACCTGCTACTTGCCACCTGCTAACATTCGTCAGTGTCATCTGCGTGCAAAAAAATCACAAGATCATTCCCAACCGCTGGCCAGCACATCAGCAATGTGCATGGTTTTAATGGAATGCCCGGTAAAATTGCTGCGGCCCTCCAGGTGCATAAGACAGGATAGATCTGTAGAAATAATATACTCGGCATTTGTAGCAAGCGCATTCCCCACTTTTTGATCGGCCATAGCAGCCGAAATCGCATCAAACTTCACTGCAAAAGTGCCGCCAAATCCGCAACAGGTTTCCACATCATTCATTTCAACCAGTTCAAGCCCTTTTACAAAACTTAATAATTTGCGCGGTTCCTGTTTAATATGGCATTCCCGCAATCCCGCACAGGAATCGTGATAGGTGGCTACTGCGGAAAAACTGGCGCCCACATCCTCCACTTTTAGCACTTTTGTAAGAAACTCGGTAAACTCAAACATTCTGCTACCCAGGCTTTTTACTTCGTTATGAACAGAAGAATTATTGAACAGGTTTCCATAATAATTTCTTACAAACCCTGTGCATGATGCGCTGGGTGCAACTATATAATCAGTACCGGAAAAATCTTTTATAAACTTGCTGCAAACATCTTTAGCCGTTTCCTGGAAACCGGCATTATATGCGGGTTGTCCGCAACAGGTTTGATTAGTATTATACGAAACATCACAACCCAGTTTTCTCAATACTTTTACCATGTTGAACGCGGTTTGCGGATATAGTTGATCAACAAAGCAAGGTATAAATAGTTGTACGTTCATGTTTCTTGATTTGAAGTTTGAAGTTAGAGATTTGAGAGTAAAAATAAGATGTCAGAAGTCAGTGTCCTCAGCCTTCTGACTTCACTACTGCTCACTGTCTACTGCCCACTGTGAACTGCTCAACAGAATTACTACAGTACAAGTGAGTGACACAACGATGCTTAATAGTAGCACTACAGCAGGTTACAAAAAAGTTATGAGTAATGAGTTTTGAGTTTTGAGTGAGAAGGTAACCAGCTTTATTCACACTAACAGCTTTTTCACATTATACTGCCTGTACTCCAACACCAGCAACTGGTAACTTTCTTCTGACCTCTGATCTCCACCCTCACAACGATCTTTTTAACGCAACCATTTTAATTGCCGTAATGGCTGCTTCTTCACCTTTGTGCCCATGCTTCCCTCCTACTCTTTCATTGGCCTGCGCCTGATTATCTACTGTTAGCACACCAAAAATTACAGGAACCGGCAATTGTAAATTTAATTGCACCACACCATCAGTTATGCCTTTGCAAACGTAATCAAAATGCGGAGTATCGCCACGCAATATGCAACCCAGCGCTATGAATGCATCGGGCTCCTCATATGTGCCGCATTTCGCATTCCAATAACTTTTAACACCAAACGGAACTTCAAAGGCACCGGGCACAATTATAGTTTTTACATTAGCTATTCCATTTTCCTCAAAAACCTTTTTGCAACCAGCTTCCAGCACATCTACTACTAACGCGTTCCATTCTGTTTTCACTATAACAATACAGGCATCCTTTGGAAGAATGCCTGTATTTATTTCTAATAAATTATTTGATACTATTGCCATTGGTAAAAATTCAAGATCAATGTTCAAAAGCCAAAACTGAAAATATTATTCAGTTACTCCAAGTCTTGCAAGATACTTATCAATAGTAAAACCTCTTTCGCTGCGCGGATATTTTTCCTTAATTATTTTATAAAGCTCAATCGCTTCCTTGTTTTTCCCCATGCTTTCAGATAACAATCCTGCACGAAAAAGATATTCCGGAGAGTTTTGATCATCTTTGTCAAACATTTTTCCGGCTTTTGTGTACATGTCAATGGCTTCCTGTTTTTTGCCGGTTTCGGCATAAGCATCACCCAGCAAAGCGGTTGCCCTGGCCTGAATAAGTTGAGAACCGGTAGAAAATGATTTTAAGTATTTAATACCTTTTTCAAATTCTCCTAATTTCACATAACATACGCCGGCATAATAATTAGCAAGATTTCCGGCATCTGTGCCGCTATAATTTGAAGCAATTTTTACAAACCCCGGATTAACATTATCCCCGTTCAAAGCCAGCTTAAGCGAATCCATACGAAAATAATTCTCAGCGTTGCGCATAGCCTCGCTCGCCTTCTTTTCATTAGGTGCCTTGTAAAGATATTTGTAGCCAAAGTATCCGCCGCCAATAACGATTAAAGCGGCAAAAGCCATAATGAGAGCTTTACTATTCTTGTTCCAAAAACCGGTCATACGTTCTACAACCACATTTTTTTCTTCGGCTTGTTGAACTTTATTAACGTCTGCCATCTTATAAATACAGTTTATTTTTTGTTTAAGGATTAGTCAACTATAAATGGATAATTCTGATCTATATACACATCTTTCAACACTTCATCGTCTGCAGGCCAGGGCGATTCTTCCGCGAAAGTAACAGATTCTGTTACCAATCCTGCCACACGGCTGTTGATCACATCAATTTCTTCCTGTGATGCAAAATTATTCTCAATAATGGTTTTACGCACCATTTCAATAGGATCTTTTTGCTTATACTCTTCCACTTCTTCTTTAGTGCGGTATTTCTGCGGGTCGGAAATGGAGTGGCCTTTATAACGGTATGTTTTTATTTCTATCAAGGTTGGGCCATCGCCTTCGCGGGCTCTTTTAACAGCTCTGGCAATTCCTTCATGAACCGATTCAGGACTCATACCATCAATACTGTCGGCGGGCATTTCATAAGCATCAGCCATTTTATAAATATCTATAACATTTGATGTTCTTTCAACCGACGTACCCATTGCATACTGGTTGTTTTCACAAATGAAAATAACAGGCAGCTTCCAAAGCATTGCCATATTAAATATTTCATTTACCATGCCCTGCCTGGCCGCGCCATCTCCAAAAAATGTAAGGCAAACATTATCTGTTCCCTTATACCTTTCAGCAAAAGCAATACCTGCGCCGGTTCCAATTTGCGCGCCCACAATACCATGGCCGCCGAAGAAGTTTACATCTTTTCCAAAGAAGTGCATACTTCCGCCTTTTCCCTTGGCGCAACCCGTTGCCTTTCCATACAATTCGGCCATACAGCTTTTAGCGCTCACGCCTTTTGCAATGGCCAAACCATGGTCGCGATAACCTGTTATAAATGAATCTTCAGTTTTTGTTGCCGTCATACAACCGGCGGCAATAGCTTCCTGCCCAATGTAAGCATGAAAAAAGCCGCGAATCTTACCCTCCATTTTATACTTCTCTTCGGCCATTAATTCGAACTCACGTATGAGTTTCATCAGCTCATACCAATATAAATAAGTCTCTTTGGAAAATTTAGTTGCCACAGTATTACAAATTTGACGGGCAAAGATAAGGGAATGAATTCTTTTTTAATGTGGAAATGTGAGAAATATGGAGAGGCAGAAGATAGATGAAAGTTGCCGGTGTTTGAGTACAGGCAGTACAATATGAAAAAGCTGGTAGTGTGTATAAAGCTGGTTACCCTTCTCACTCATTACTCAAAACTCAAAACACATAACTTTTATGGGACCGGCGGTACTGCTACTATTAAGCATCGTTGTGTCACTCACTTGTACGGTAGTAATGCTATTCGGCCAGGTTAAGCATTCATGCACAAATTTATGCTGCGTATAGTATACCTTTTTCAGGACGCGACACAGCTATTTTTTTATCATAAAGTTTGCTTTAAAATCACCAAGCTCATATTTCCACATTTTCACATTCTCACCATTTCCACATTTCTCGCATTTCCCACATTTTTACATTCTCACATTTATTACCTTGCGTTTTCATGCTACAAATTCAGGACATATCAATTATTCAATTTAAAAATTATGCAGCGCAGACATTTACTTTTTCAGAAAAAGTAATAGGTATATGTGGTAAGAACGGTATTGGCAAAACCAATTTACTAGATGCTATTTATTACCTGTGCTTTACAAAAAGCTATTTTACAAAAAGCGATGCGCAAAATGTGCAACAGGGAATGCAGGGTTTTAGGCTGGAAGGCAATTTTTTGGTAAATAATGAAGCTCATAAACTGGTGAATGTGATACGGGAAACCGGGAAAAAAGAATTTTCTGATAACGACAATTTGTACTCGAAACTTTCTGAGCATATTGGAAAATTTCCTGCGGTAATGATAGCCCCCGACGATGTTCAGATTATTACCGGAGGTAGTGAAGAACGAAGGCATTTCCTCGATACTTTATTATGCCAGGTAGATCATCATTATTTACTGCAGCTTATTCAATACAACAAAGTATTAGTTCAGCGAAACAGCTTGTTGAAACAATTTGCCGAATATAGAAAAGTTGACAACCATTTACTTGAAGCGTTGGACATTCAACTGGTAGCTGCGGGCGAATATGTTTTTTCGCAAAGAAAAATTTTTCTTGAAAAATTTATTGAAAACGTACAGTTATTTTACACACAGATTTCAGGCGAAAACTATACCATAGACATACGTTATGAAAGCCAGTTGCTGACAATTTCATTTACGGAGAATTTACGGTTGTACAGAGATAAGGATTTACTGTTGCAAAGAACAAACGCCGGTGTACATAAAGATGATATTGAATTCAGGTTGTTTGAAAAACCTTTTAAACAAATCGCTTCGCAAGGACAACGGAAAAGTTTGCTTTTTGCTTTAAAGCTGGCGGAATTTGAAACGTTGCAGCAGGCTAAAGGTTTTGCGCCTATTCTTCTACTTGACGATGTGTTTGAAAAACTAGATGAAAACCGCATCAACAACCTATTACACTGGGTTGGACTTCACAATGAGGGACAAGTTTTCCTAACCGATACTCATTGTGAGCGTTTATTAAACACACTTACAACGTTGCAAATTCCGCAACAACTCATTAAGCTTTGAATCCCTTTTTTGTAGGATAATTGGATTAAAAACGGGCACACTTTCGAACAGTAAAGAGTAGTTAAAAAGGGATAAAAAATGTGTTCCGGCAGTTTTCTAAAAGAGTACGGATTAATTTTAATTTCTCATGTTTACCAAGGGCACTTATTAACCGGAACACTTACATTATGAATACAGGATTAAAGAAGGTTTTTCAAATAGTCTATTGAATTTTTTGTTTTTCTTGTTTATTGGATTTGGATATAAGAGTAGATATTAAAAAGAAAAGTTGCAGCCAATAATAACTATTATGGGTTTTCGTTTAACCACATTGTTCAAAAACAATATAGCAGATTAATAATCAGCAAATTAAGAAGGCGTATAGAATAACTATTCTTCAATTTCCGGTGGAAAATAGTTAAGTAGTCGGAGTTGAATGCGGCGTAATGTTGCCATGAAATACTGCCGTACAAGTGAGTGACACAACAATGCTGCCATGAAAAGCTATCGCTCGTCCCCGTAAAAAACACTTTTGCATTTGCAGCCTGTCGAAAAATAGTCAGAATTGAAACAACTTATACTTTTATCGTAATTTTATTGCAATGGGACAATATACTATAGGAGAAGCTTTGCAGCAGTTTTTGAAAAACAGCAGGCTGAAGGGCTACATGCAAGCCATTCAAATAGAAGAGGTGTGGGAACAAATTATGGGCAAAACAATTGCTAAGTATACCGAGGATATTAAAATTCATGGTCACAAACTATACATAACTACTTCCATTGCTCCACTAAAAAATGAATTGATGTATCAAAAAGAAAACATTATAAAACAGGTAAATGAGGCTTTAGGAGAAAAAGTAATAAACGAAGTGATTATTAAATAACGAACACAGGATTTTTGATTTTACGTTTCAATCCATTGCAAAAAAAGAAGGTGGTAGAAACCACCCTCGTAACACATGAGAAAACAATAACTGTCTTGAGAATTTGTATTTCGCGCCCGACAGATGACCGAAAATATTGCACAAATTTATCACATAATAAACGTTCATTCCTAGAATAATAAGTTAACTAATAGACAAATGTTTTTTCATAATGTCCTTTAAAACGCTGTTGAGATCCTCATGCCGGTAATTATATCGAAATTCACATTCTTTCACATGCAGATATAACATGCGCTTGTGCAAGCCGTGAAATTTTTGTATTCTGATCCTGGTATCATTCCAAAAACAAAAAATATCGTCCGAAGCGGTTTCGCTTTGCTGAATGGAGAAAATCTTCCATAATCTAAAATCGGCCACCGCATGGAAATTGAGAAGCTTATATTGCTCAAACCCTTCTATACCAGTGTTATTTTTTTCCAAAACGCCGGCAAACACTTTTCCATTATACCAGTGAAAACCATATAATGAATTATCCGGGTACACCCTGCTTTTCTCGTTATTGTGATTTTTCTCTTCCTGGTAAACAATGGAAAGCTTTTTGAAATTATTGAGAGCCGGATTTTTTTCTTCACTATGCCGGGCTATACGTAGCCGGATTGTTTTAAAATAATTATTCACCGTAATACGGCTAACGCCTGTTAGTGTGGCTATATGAGTTGCAGTTAGGTCTTCTGCAAAAAAACGAAGTATCTCAAGGCTCTTTTTCTCAGTTAAATGAGCCCCTTTGAGCATGCTGTTTTTCATTTGAAGTAGTTCAGGTGTTGCTTACGAAAAATTTCGCAGACAAATGTTTTAATAATTCACTGCAGGAAAAACACAAAATACACAAACGGATTTTTTTATATATGATTTGCAGAAGGGGGATATGGTTATTCATTAAATCCGGATCATCTTTATTTTCCAGTATAGATCCGGGAGGGGGGTATACAAAAAAAGTTGATAGTTTCTAAATCCAATTTTTTACACCTCCCATTAATTAGCAACTATCAACCAACAAATTATTTCACTTCCAGTTTAAACATACTTTCGCTTTCAAGAAAACCTTCTAATTCGTCGCCCACTACCACTTCTCCCACTCCTGCCGGAGTTCCGGTAAATACAAGGTCGCCGATATTTATTGAAAAATAATTGGATATGTATGAAATAATTCTGTCGAAATTATTGATCATAAGACCGGAATTGCCTTGTTGCACAATCTCATTATTTTTCTTTAATGAAAAATTAATGTCTTTTTTGTTTTTAATATTTGCCAACGGCACCCATGTTCCGATTGATGCGGAATTATCCCAGGCTTTGGCTTTTTCCCAGGGAAGGCCTTTTTCCTTCAATTCATTTTGAATGTCACGGGCGGTAAAGTCGATGCCCACGGTTACCGCATCATAATACTTGTTAGCAAATCTCTCCTGAATGTATTTTCCATTTTTATTGATCCTCAAAACAAGCTCGCATTCATAATGCAATTCATTTGTAAATTCCGGGTAATAAAATGGCGTGTGCGTTTGCAACAACGCACTTTTAGGTTTCATAAAAATTACCGGCTCATCTGGCACTTCATTTCCCAATTCCTGAGCATGTGCTACATAGTTACGGCCAATACAGAACATTTTCATATTCAATAAAACGGTTTAATGATTTAACAATCCTGTTTAAAAGGGACGAGACTCCCTGGTTGACCACTTGGATATTGAATATAAAAGAATAACTTCTGCGAAAATAAAGATTCGAATTTATATCTCATAATGAGAAAATCATATTGTTGTAAAGATTCATGGTTTTCTCTATGCCCATTTTAACATAAGTTTCAATAAGATCTACACTACCATTCACTTTTTTAACAACCAAAGGCCATTCACCCGCAGTCCATTTTCCCAACACAAATTCCACCTGCCTTCCTTTTGGAAAATTATTTCCGATTCCGAATCGTAATTTAGGAAAATTATCTGTCTCGAGGAACTCACTTATACTTTTCAAGCCATTATGACCGGCAGCGCTCCCCCCGGGCCGCAGGCGAATTCTTTCAAGCGGCAACGCCAAATCATCTACAATCACCAAAATATTTTCAAGAGATACTTTTTCTTTTTCCATCCAATATTTCACAGCTTTACCGCTCAAATTCATGTAGGTGGAAGGTTTGATGCAAATAAAAATTTTTCCCTTCCATCTAATTTCAGCCACATCGGCAAGGCGTTCCCGCTTAAAGGGAACAGCATGTTTTCCCGCAAATGTATCCAACACATCAAATCCTATATTATGGCGCGTCAGTTCGTACTCAGCGCCTATATTGCCCAAGCCAACCAAAAGCAATTTATTCATACGAAAATTTGAAATTTCAAATTTGAGATTTGAAATGTTATACTATTAAGATTACTTCTAAATGTAAGAATTGTTCGAATTATATCATTCTATTTTTACACCAGCTCTTCAAAACAATATTGGGCAGGTTTGAGAAAAGAAAAACACGTTCTGGATATTAACCTGTTCCACATTAAAGCTTATTATTTGGGAACCGGCTGCAGATCCCTGATTGAGCTCCGGTTGTGTCACTCACTTCAACGGCAGGAATTCTAATCATCAAACCAAAAACACCTAAAAACGTCAACTGCAAACCAGCCCAAAACATACACTGCAAACCCGAACAAATCAATCTCAAATTAAAAAGCCCGGTTGCTGAAAACAAACCGGGCTTTATTAAAAAGAAATCAATTATTTTTTTCCTTTTTCCGCAGTAGCTTCTTCCTGTTTCAACTGGCGGGTCATAACAATAGAAGCAATAGGAATACGCGGAGAGTTCATAATTTCATAATTATCAACCTTCACATCTTCCACACGAATGTTTTCGTTAAGCTCCAGGTTCGTAATATCCACAGGAATACTTTCCTTCAGGTATTTTGGATAGGTTTTCACCTTTAACGATTTCATTTTCACTACGAATTTACCTCCGGCTTTCACACCGGCAGCATTACCGGTAAATACCATTGGCAATGTAGCAACCACTTTTCTGTCTTCTACAAGTTCCAGCAAATCTACGTGGATCAAAGCGTCGGATACTTTATCAAATTGCAGATCCTTAAGAATGCATTTGTAAACTTTACCATCCACTTTCACATCAGCCAGCAAAAATTCTGCTGTGTACACCAGATTTTTAAATGCAGATGCCGGAGCTGAGAAATTGATCTCTTGTGCACCCCCGTAAATTACACCTGGCACTTTTTCCTCAGAGCGAAGCTGGCGGGTGGCTTTTTTGCCAATGTCGGTCCTGAGTTGTCCTTCGATTGTAATCGTTTTCATTGTATTTGTTTTAAAAAAATTTATTTATCTCTTCTTTGCGAATGAATGAAAAGACTTGTAATACTTTGATGTTCAAACGCATTTTTTATTGCCACTGCAAACAAACCGGATACTGAAAGTATTTTTATCTTCTCCACATTTTGTTTTACCGGAATGGTATCACAAACAACCATTTCTTTCAACACACTGTTTGCAATATTTTCATACGCATTGCCACTGAAAACAGGATGCGTACAAAGCGCTCTCACGCTTCTTGCACCTTTCTCAAGCAACAGTTTGGCGCTTTTTGTAAGAGTGCCGCCCGTATCGCAAATATCATCTATCAGCACCACGTTTCTATCTGTTACATCACCTATTACCACCATACTGGCTATTTCATTGGCACGTTTACGGTGCTTATCACAAATCACCATTTCCGCATTGAAATAAGTAGCAATTTCCCTGATTCTATTGGCACTGCCCACGTCGGGGGCGGCAAAGGTAAGGTTTTCCAGGTTTAGTTGCTCTATGTACGGAATAAAAATTGCCGAGCTATCCAGGTGATCCACAGGAATATCAAAGTAGCCCTGAATTTGAGGTGCGTGCAAGTCCATAGTTATCACACGATCTGCACCGGCTGCGGTTAGCATATTGGCTACCAGTTTGGAGCCAATAGCCACGCGGGGCTTATCTTTTCTGTCTTGCCGCGCATAACCATAATACGGTATAACGGCTATCACTTTGTCTGCCGAAGCACGCCGTGCCGCATCTATCATCAGCAATAGCTCCATCAGGTTTTCAACTGGAGAGCAGGTGCTTTGAACAAGAAAAACGACATCACCACGGATACTTTCATTAAAAACCGGCTGAATTTCACCATCGCTAAACCGCTGGATGGTAATTTTTCCTAAAGGACTACCGAATTTTTCTGCAATTTTTTCAGCCAGGTATTGCGAACCTGTTCCGGAAAATATTTTAGCTGAACTCTGCATAAAGGGAATGAATTGGTGCACGAAGATAAAAACTTAACAAAAAAACAAAGCACAAAAATTAAAATTGATCCACAAATGCAGATGTTAAACATCATGAAATGCAGTCCTGTAGCCAATTACAAAATTTGTCTATACTTTCACAAAAGGAATGATCTATAGTAAAACGTACAGATGAAATAGTACAATTGCGGGTATAAATCTCATTATGAACAGTAAGTAGCAAGCAGTAAACAGTGGGCAGTTAGCAGTAGGCAGTAGAGAAATCGGAGGTCAGAATAGTTGAAAAAATTGAAAGAGCTTATTGAATGGAAAGTTGAGAGTTGAGAAACAGCAACGTTGTTTAACCACAAGTGGCACAATAGAGGCTCAAGGTACACAAGGGTTTGTTGAACTATTACCAACCATTGTGTGCCTTGTGCTTTCCTGGTGAACTTTTTAGTTAACAATTTCCTCCGATTTCTGATTTCTCTACTGCCCGCTGCCCACTGTCAACTGCTCACTAAAGTTCCTACCGTACAAGTGAGTGACACAACGATGCTTAATAGTAGCACTACCGCCGGTCCCAAAAAAATATGGCACAATAATATTCTGCCTACAGTATAAATATTACTGTACAACCTGTAATCATACAATATAATGGCAATATTTACTTAATCAATAAGTGCATAAAAAATGGAGGAGCAAACAAATATGGAGAAAAAAAGTGCTGCAATGTAAATACCGACACAAAAAAACAAGGACTGGATCCCACCCCACCGGTTGAAGTTTTTGGTTCTCATAGTTTGAATTTTTAATGGATGTAAAATAAAATTAAACAGAAAATATAGGGCACTAACTGTTTTAATTATATTTCTCCAGATTGCACGGTGAGCGAATAACTCCAATTATAAAAAGCAAATCCTAACAGATATAAACAACCGATTTCTAATAAATTCCTTAATATTGAGGCCGTTGCAAATCTGAACTTGTATTTCAAATATAATAAAAAAATTGCAGTATGCAAGAGCAAAAATACTCTATTAAACAGTGGGCAAAGGATGACAGGCCCCGCGAAAAACTCTTGTCCAAAGGTCCCAAATCGCTAAGCGATTCTGAACTGCTGGCCATACTAATTAATAATGGCAACAAACAAAAAAGCGCTGTGGATCTGGGTAAAGAAGTATTGCAACTTGGAAAAAACAACCTGAACGAACTGGGTAGGCTTTCTGCAAAAGAAATTATGCGCATCAACGGAATTGGCGAGGCGAAAGCTATTACCATCGCGGCCGCACTGGAGCTGGGCCGCAGACGCGAAGGATCCGGTTTTCTCGAAAACCCGGTTATACAGCATAGCAAAGATGTTGCCGGTTTTTTGCGCAGCGTGTTAAAAGATTTGAGCCGGGAAATGTTGGTAGTGCTTTATCTGAACCAGGCCAATAAAGTAACACATCATGAAATTGTGAGCATGGGCGGCATAACAGGCACAGTGGTGGATCCGCGTGTTGTTCTGAAAAATGCGATCACCGAAGGCGCTACATCCATTATCATTTGCCATAATCATCCTTCGGGGAACCTTAAACCCAGCCGCGCCGATGAACTGATCACCACAAAACTAAAAGAAGCAGGCAATCTGCTTGATATCAAAGTGCTTGATCACATTATTGTAAGCGACCACGGATATTACAGCTTTGCAGATGATGGAAAGCTCTGAGGGTAATTAATAATTAGTAATGAAGAATTAATAATGTGATTTAGTGAAAAGATTTTTTTGGGGGGACCGGCGGTAGTGCTACTATTAGGCATCGTTGTGTCACTCACTTGTACGGTTGGAATGCTATGCGGCAAGTTATGAATTATGGGTTATGAGTGTTTTTGTTTCAGCTTTATCTAATATCTATAGCATTCTCAACTATAGAGCATTCTCCATTCTCAATTCTCCATTCAATAAGCGCTTCAACTCTCAACTATTTATTTCCTTTGGAAAAAGGGAAGTCAGCAACATCAAAATAGAAGCTAGCAATATGCAATAAATCCCGACTTTCTTTTCGGGGCAATCGCCGGCTAAGCAAGCCGGAATAATAATAAAATTCCTGATTGTCCATGCAAGATTAAATGCACATACAAAAATATTGGCACGCCTGGCGCTTATTTTAGGAATAAGAAACAGAACCAGCGCAGCTATACTTACTATGCAGTTCATCAACCCCGGTTTTCCAAAATTGGTTCCGGTAGCGTCAAAACCGGTTATGTTTTTATGGATCGTTTCTATATACACCCAAGGCAAAAAACACGATCCTATAACCAACACAGCAAATAACGCCCCTACCCATTTGGAAAATTTCATATAATTCTTTTGAAATGCAAATATAATCAACCTTGCTTATAGAGGTTTTTAGGGTGACAAGTGACTTTTTTAATATCAATGATTAATATATTTTACAATAAATTGCAGCCTTTCTTAAAAATCAAAATGCTAAATAGCCTGCCGACACTTCGACACTACAGGATTGCGGCTAGTGTATTCTTCTTTGTACAGGGAATAACATTTGCCAGTTGGGCAAACAGGATTCCCACTATAAAGGCAATGCTTGACTTGAATGACGCAAGCCTGGGGGCATTGTTATTTTCTTTACCGGCCGGACAGATTCTTGGCCTTCCTATAGCCGGATACCTGGTAAGCCGACTGGGTAGCAAAAAAATTCTAGTGACAGGCGCAGTATTATATCCCGCCACACTAATGCTGCTGGGGCTGGTAAATGAAGTATGGCAACTGGCGTTAGCATTGGCATTATTCGGTTTTTTGGTAAACCTTATGAACATTTCGGTAAACACACAAGCCGTTAGTATCGAAAAAATGTACAAGCGCTCCATTATGGCATCATTTCACGGATTGTGGAGTCTTGGCGGATTAGTGGGCGGATTGGTAAGTACTGCCATGATTTCAAGAAACATCTCTCCATTTGTGCACTTTGTTATTATTTGGGCATTTACGCTAGCTTGTCTGCTTTTCTTTTACAAATGCATATTACCTCATGATGATAACCCCGGTTCGCAGCAGCAACCGATTTTTGTAAAACCCGATAAATATATACTTACCCTTGGCCTTATAGCACTGGCAAGTATGGTAAGCGAAGGCGCCATGTTCGACTGGAGCGGTGTATATTTTGAAAAAGTGGTGAATGCGCCGCGGGGCCTTATTACACTGGGTTATATCGCGTTTATGTGCACTATGGCAATAGGCCGGTTTACCGCCGACTGGTTTGTTACAAAATTTGGTGTTAAAACAGTATTGCAGGTAAGCGGCGGCATTATTGCCACTGGGCTGTTTTTAGCTATTTTATTTCCCTACATTATACCGGCCACATTAGGTTTTTTAATGGTAGGCATAGGCGTTTCCTCCATAGTTCCTTTGGTTTACGGGCTGGCAGGCAAAAGCAAAACCATGCGGCCCGGCGTGGCATTAGCGGCAGTGTCGTCTATTGGCTTCCTCGGATTTTTATTGGGCCCGCCCTTTATAGGCTTTATCGCAGAAATAGCCAGTCTTCGGTGGTCATTCGCTATTATAGCACTGCTCGGTCTTAGCGCTACTTTTTTGGCAAAGGCGATAAAGTAAGAGGTAATCATCGCCTTCCTCCAAGCCATAAAAGGCTATTAATGATCAATTGATTTTGGATTTCGTTATCAAATGTGAAGGATAATTCTTTATTGGTGTTGTGTTCATAGTCTATATCATTGTGCCCCATGTTCACATATATCATTTTGTATTTATTGTTTGTCCAAACTACGGGATAATACCCGCTGTGCCAGATTTCGTGCTGCTTAGGACCTGTACCGAGTGGAAAACTAGAAGGATCTATTGATAAGAGAATGGTTATATCGGGATTACTTTTTAGATCTTTTGACCACCTGTACCACTCATTTGGCGAGGCTTTGAAGGTAGTAGGCAAATTTTTGGTAGCAGGATGATCATTAGTTTCCACTTTCAGTATCGCGGAAGTTGGGCGCCAGGTGTTGCTTCCATACTCTCCGGAACCCAAAAATTCATTATGGTACCAATCCCAGTTTTGAGAATATGCAGAAGGCGTTAATGCAAAAGCGGCGAAATGAAATCCCATCCATGCGCCACCTTTTTCCATATACTTTCTGAAAGCATTGCGCTGTGCGGAATCTTCGGGTCTTGTGTCTAAAAACAATACAACATTATACCGCGACAAAAATTTCGTTATGAGTTTGCTCCAGTCATTTGTAGAATCGTATGTAAAATTGTATGTAGCGGCTATTTTAGGAAACCACCGGTTGGCTTCGTGTACAAAGCTTATGTGCGCCTGATCGTTTTTAGCAGTATAAAATGCTATTACTTTAAACTTCTTTTTGTGCTTTTGCGCAATTGATGTAGAAAATATTCCTACTGAAACAAAAAAAATAATTAGAAGGGATAACGGTTGTAAGGGGGATAACTTTCGCATAAAGTACGTTGTTAGTTATTATGAAAATAAATCACTTTAAAACTAAGCTGTTTTAGTGATTAAATCTACATTTTGCCTTAGATGTTTTAGATGATGAATAGCGCCATCACTACCAAAAGTTTCTTTTTATGATTTAGCTGTGGGGTGAGTTAATTATTTTTATGGTACCAGCTTCAGTATTTCATGGCATCATCGTTGTGTCACTCACTTGTACGGCAGTAATGCTATTGAGCGGGTGGGCAGTGGCACACAGATGACACTGATTAGACTGATTCTCACTGATATTTTGTTTATAACGTATACTGTTGCATTAGCAATAAATAGCGCTTCAATTTTTTACTGTGTCACGTCTTGAAAAAAGTAGACAGTTTTTAAGGCCGTGTGCTATTCGACATGTTAGCACAGCGCATGTCGAATAACAGATCATAGCGGATTTTTTAATCCGCCGCGGATATTCAGGCTTGTCGTATGCCAGATGTCCTACACCTTTGAGGTGTAGGACATCTCCATCCGCCGGTTGCGTGTTTGTTTATTGGGATAAATATCCCTTTTATCCCATAGCTGCCGCAGGTCTCCTGACCTGTGCCCATGCGTTACTTGACTAATAACTAAAGAAAAGTTCATTGACAACATCGTTACTTTCAGGTAAAATAAGTAACGACTAGGCACAGGCCGGGAGGCCTGCGCCAGATGTAGCGCCGCTATCTTCAATTTCTGATTTCTCTGCTGCCCACTGTTCACTGCCTACTGCCAACTGCCTACTGACCTCTGACCTCTCTAAGAATTACCGCATCTTTGCTAAAATAAAAGTTTATTATGCTTTCAGTTTTCATATTCGTTTTGCATTTGTTTCCCTCTTTTCAAACAGATACGATTCCTGTGAATGCACAAAAATTAATTAGCGCTTATCCGGAAGTAATTGCAGGCTATAAGAACAATCATATAATTTTTAAAGATGGAACACCATTTGTGTTTGATGACGGAATTGCCAATAAAAGCAATGAACAATTGCTGATTGCTCCTGACATACATGATCAGTTCAAATACGCATATACAAAAGGAAAAATTTCTGAAAAGATTAATAAAAATGCCGATCCCGGCAGAATCAGGAACGAGCAGTTTTTCAAAAAAATGTATGGAAGTACCGAAGCCGAAGTAAGAAAAAAACTTGTGGAAATTACGTGGTGCCCGAAACTTGTTAATCAAAAAATAAAAGTGACCCGCATTAATGGAATTGATAAAAAATTGCGTCTTATATCAGATGAATTAGATCAGCATCCTGAGCTAAAAGAGTATATCAAAAATATTGGCGGAACATTTAACTGGCGAAAAATAAGCGGCACCAACAGATTGAGTATGCACAGTTTCGGAATGACCGTTGATATCAACACCAAATATTCAGACTATTGGCAATGGAGTTGTAAATGCAATAATGAAAATACAGATCTCGTTTATAAAAACAGGATACCTCAAATTATTGTTGACATTTTTGAAAAGCACGGTTTTATATGGGGTGGAAAATGGTACCATTATGACACTATGCACTTTGAATACAGGCCTGAATTATTGTAAGAGAACACAAACAAAATAATTATTAGCAACTTAGTAAAGCATAGTTACCAAATGAAAAAATTGTTTTTAATACTTTGTTCTTTTTGCATTGTTCAGTATGGCACTGCGCAAAACAACTTTGCCGAAAAGCTTTCAAATGCCGCGGTTTCACTTACCAAAACTAAAGTAGCTTATGATCCCACGTATTTTAAGATCCCATATCCAAACGGCGATGTGCCCGCTGACAAAGGAGTGTGCACTGATGTAATAATTAGAGCTTACAGAATACTCAATATCGATCTGCAAAAACTGATACATGAAGATATGGTCAAAAATTTTTCAAAATACCCGCGTAAGTGGGGAATGAAAAAAACAGATACAAACATTGATCATCGTCGCGTACCTAATCAAATGGTTTTCTTTTCACGTTTCGGCGAGGTTAAAACCATTTCAAATAATGCAACAGGCTATGTGCCGGGCGATATTGTAGCGTGGGATTTGGGCCGCGGCTTAACTCATATCGGAATTGTGATCAACCAAAAATCCTCAGATAACAAACGTTATCTTATTGTACACAATATTGGCAATGGCCAGGAAATTTCAGATTGTCTTTTCTCTTATAAAATCATAGGGCATTATTCCTATAGCGGTCTTTAGGCAGTAAGCTATGAGCGCTCACAGCCAATTGTTTTCACTCCATTAACAAAATTTAAGGACTGATTGAGACAATATTCGAGCTACTATCATAAATTTGCGGCTTAATTCATTTCTTATAACCAGATGCGCATAAACTGCTACAAGACCCTTACCGTTCATTAATTTTATTAAAATCATAATTATGAAAATTAGCTTCATCCCGTATTTAATTATTGGTAGTGTAATCATGTTATCTTCCGCTTTTGCCCAGGAAAAATCTATTTCCATAGGAGCAAGAGGAGGACTAAGCATCCCTAAAATTCAAGCGACAGGCGATAATCCGATGAGTAAAGGATATAAATCAAAAGTGGCGGCAGGTGCGGGTATATTTGCAGAGTTTCATATTACAAAATGTTTCTCCATCAGGCCAATGATCGAGTATTCAGGGCAAGGCGGAAAGAGAGATGGAATGCAGGCTATACCACAAAGAATGCTCGCTCCCATGTTTGAGCAAATACCTCCTGCTTTTCTTCCCACAGTTAAGGAAAATTTGCCGGAATATTTGTATGCTAATTTCCAAAGCACTACCAGCTTCAATTACTTGATGGTTCCCGTTTTGGCGCAATTCGGCTGGAATTTAAAACCATCATCTCCGTATAGAGTATATGTTAGCGGAGGTCCCTTTATTTCATTCCTGCTATCCGCACACCAGGAAACAAGCGGCACCAGTTCTATTTATGTAAACAATACAGGAACTGTAACATTGGATCAAGCCTTATCTGCTGCGATGGGAATGCCTATCGCAATTGGCCCAAAACCATTTGACAGAAACGATGATATTAAAGATCAGATGCACAAGATAAACGCCGGTTTAACAGGATATGCCGGTATTTCATACACCACTCAACGTCACACGATTTTTTTAGAAGGCGGTGGCAGCTATGGTTTTGTTAAGCTGCAAAAAGAAGCTGTTAACGGTCAAAACAGAATTGGAGTAGGTAATGTAATGTTTGGCTATTCTTACAGATTAGGAAAATAGCAACCTGATTTCTATAATATTCAAACAGTATAATTTTATGTGTTTATTTTTTTGAGACCGGCGGTAGTGCTACTATTAAGCATCGTTGTGTCACTCACTTGTACGGTAGTAATGCTATTCGGCAAGTTGAAACATTCATGCATAAATTTGTATTATATATATTTTAAACAAAGGGTTGAAAAAATTGTTTTGCATAAGCAACATTTTTCAACCCTTTGTTCATATCAGTATTTGAAAATTTAAGAACACATTTTCTAATACTTCATAAATTTCATAGAGTACTGTTCAAAACATTTTCCCTGTATATTCAGAATATATATACCCTGTTGCAATTGACCGGTACCAATCGAAATGCTATTAATACCTTTTGTTAAAGAGCCTGTCTCCTGTTTTATCATTTTCCCATCCAAAGAAAAAACCCTGATCACAACGGATTCTGATACTTCAGCATTGATTTGAGCCAACAAATAATTTTCTTTAATTGACAAATTGACAACTTGTTTTTGCTGCATTTTGTCAAAGCATACGATCTTACTATAAATGCTTTTTTCATCAGGCGTAATCGCTTTTATTCTGTAATATTCCTTAGCTACCGGCAATGCACAAGTTAAATTATAATTGATCATTCCAGGTACATACGCCTGCTCGCCACACTTAAAAAATATTTTTCCATCAACAGATCTTTCAATTTCAAACCGTTCGATCAAATCAGGTGTTACGGTCCATTTAATAGAACAGTGATCCTGAAGCTGTTGCAATTTCACTTCTACAAAATGCAATGGCAGTGTATTAAAATCCTCATTGCTGCCAAGTGTAAAAAAATTACCATTTCCATTCAATGCAATTTCCCTGCTCATTATATAGCCATTACTACTGCTTGATGTGGAGCCTTTGTTCGTCCACTGGCTGTTTTCATATTGTACTATAAACGAACTTTCGCTTGTCTTTATACCGGTTTCATTATTCGGAATAATTGCCAGTTGCGCTTTTGCATTATTGATACTGCCCACAACCCAATAACCTGATTGAGACAGATGCTTTACATCATCGCTTTTCGCAGTTCCAATGTCAGAAGTATTTTCATTCTTATACTCAACCATAATATCTCCGGTAGCGTTCATTGCCCATATTGGATGCCCGTTATTATTACCAACAAAAAACTCAAAATTTTCGTTATTAAGTCCGCATTTCATAACAGGACCATTTATAAAGCTTTTAGCCGCATCTGCAACCTCAATGCCGCATGTACTTTGAAGAGTCAATAAATTGTTCGCATCTGTACGTAATACGCTATTTTGCAAGCTCAGTTTAAATGGTAATGAAAGCGGTGCTGCAAGAGTTACGCCATTATTGTTATTCACTTTAAAAGTTATATCGCTTGTAAGAGCTCCCTTCATGTCAATCAATTGAGGAGTAGTACCATTTAGTTCCAAAGTTATATTGCCCACACCCGAATGCGTTATAGTTGCACCTGCCGATTGTTGTATGTTTCCGGCAATTTTAGTTGTACTTGTATTTATTGTTTTGGTAACGTTATCCAAATTTAACGTACCACCTTTCTGTACAACATTTCCCTTAATAACTATATCTGATGAAAAACCAAGACTAAGTGTTACATCGCCATTTAGTAACAAATCTCCTCTTACTGTAAGCAAGTTGCTTCCGGTGCAAGAATAAGTTCGTCGAACAGCAGTTGCAGAAAACACAAGAGTTCCGAATGTTCTGCCTGTAAGGGAAGGTGTATAGCCCGTGGTACCCGGCACATCAAATTCAAAAATGCCATGCTCTGTACCCGGAGCTCTTGAAAGAAATTTTACAATATTGGCATTCGATCTTTTTGTGTTGTGTATATACTGCGCTCCGTCATTAATGCGCAACGAATCGCCCATATATAATCCATATCCTTTAGGTGCTTCACTTTGATTTTTAAACACGGCGCCATCATTTAACACTATGCTATATCCCTTTCCGGTTACCATTAATGCAGAATCCAAAGTATTTGCCGGCGGCAAAATCAACTCAATCTTATAGCCCTGTAATGGTGTAATAGTTAAATACTTAACCTTTACAAGTGTTGTTGGCAACTGCACAGTATAGCTTTCAGCAAAAAAACTGTTATCCAAAAGTACCATGTCCGTTTCAAGAGGAAGTTCGTTGTTTAACCAGTTGGCGGGATTATTCCAAAGTCCGTCATTTGCAAGGCCGGTCCATTTTTTTTGAGCATTCGCGAATGATAATAAACACATTGCGATCGCAATTACAATCGTTTTTTTCATATTGATGGTGTTAGTAAAAAAATTAAAGGGAAGTGTGTGATCGTCTTATTACTGTGGGAGTATTATGCTAATATATCGATCTTTCAAATTTAAATTTCAAAAATTCCATAAAAACTTTCAAATCAATAAAAATATTTGAAAATTTATTATCCAAAATGTCATTGATTCTATACTTCATACTGTATTGGGTGTTTTTTTTGGGAACCGGCGGTAGTGCTACTATTAAGCATCGTTGTGTCACTCACTTGTACGGTAAGAACTTTAGTGAGCAGTTGACAGTGGGCAGCGGGCAGTAGAGAAGTCAAAGATCAGAGAAGTCAGTGGTTGATGTTTA
>JAVBLN010000014.1:0-127719 GCA_031553495.1 Flavihumibacter sp. | reverse complement strand
CGAGCAATATGGGATTAGCTTTCCGGTTATAAAAATGTATTTGCAAGAAAACCAGCTATTTTACTTAAACACCTGAAATTAAGGAATCCCACTGCAGCCAATAGTAAAGAATGCAGCCGCTAAAGCGATGAATAGCATTCCCTTTGCTGAAGTCACAGTAGTGCCAAAGCTTAATCAGGGCACTCCCCGCGATCGGGCCGTCATCGATCGCGGGTGTGCTTTTTGTTTCTTTTTGCACAAGCAAAAAGAAAAAGACTTTGATAAATGAAATGTTGGAACCCGTAAACGATATTCCTTTGCGAACTAACTACTTAATCCTATAGTTTTATATATCAGTTTTTTTGAAACCGGCGGTTGCCACTCAAAACTCATTACTCATCACTCATAACTTTTTTGGGACCGGCGGTAGTGCTACTATTAAGCATCGTTGTGTCACTCACTTGTACGGTAGTAATGCTATGGAACGGGTGATGAATTATGAGTTTTGAGTTATGAGTGCTTTTGTTTTTGCTTGCAATCAGTGTATAAAGCATTCTCAATTCTCAACTCTCCATTCATTCAGCACTTTCAATTTTCAACTAATACCATCAACTCAAACGTTTTCGCTAATCTTCAAAATATTCTCATATTGCTGCATTATCTTTACGAGATTTAATACTGCCATCTTCCTCATTATGTACCTATTGATAATCTATTGAATTAAAAAATCGCATAGTAATGATTGGTTTGAAAAAAGGAAAAGTATTGTGTTTTGGAGAATTGTTGTTAAGAGTATCTCCAAGCGGCGGCAACGATAATGCTGAAAAACACCCGGTGCTGGTATATGTAGGGGGTGCGGAAGCCAATGTAGCCACCGCTTTGGCCGGCTGGGACGTGCCGGTAAAATATTGCACCGCACTGCCCAACACTTTTATGTCAAAGCATATGCAGCAATACCTTGAGTACAGAGGAATTTTTGCTTCATCTATAGTCTTTTCCGATAATGGACGCATCGGTTTGTATTACCTCGATCGTGGCGCTGATCTGAAAAGCAGTGTTGTGTATGACAGGGATGGGTCTTCCTTTTCTCTGTTAAAGCCCGGCATGATCGATTGGGATAAAGTATTGCAGGATGTAGCATGGCTAAATTTTTCCGCGATAAGTCCGGCATTAAATGAAAACATCGCATTGGTATGTAAGGAGGCGCTGGAAGCGGCTGTGCGAAAAAATATTGTTATTTCCGTTGATCTTAACTATCGGGCACGTCTCTGGAAATATGGCAAAAAACCTGTGGAAGTGATGCCTGTGCTTGTTGAACATTGCGATGTAGTAATGGGAAATATTTGGGCAGCCAATACACTTTTGGGTATTCCTATTGACGAGAACATACATGATAATACGACCGGACGGGAAGCTTACCTGCATCATGCAATGGAAACTTCAAAAGCGATTATTGAAAAATTCCCAAAATGTAAAGTAGTTGCTAATACTTTCCGGTTTGATAGCGAAGCGAATAATGTAAAGTATTATACCAGTCTTTATACCGAAAACAAACAATTTAATTCGCAGGAATTTAGTTGTGAAGGCGTTGTTGACAGATCGGGTAGTGGTGACTGTTATATGGCCGGATTAATTTATGGATTATATAATAAACTCGATTACCAGGATGTGGTGAATTATGCTTCAGCCGCCGCATTTGGAAAACTACAGGAATCTGGCGATATTACTGAGCAGGATAGTTTGTCAATATTTAAGGAAGTGAAGAGATAATGTGATAATGTGGGAAATGTGGAAATGAATTTGAAAATGTGCTAATTTGAAAATTTGAAAATGCAGTAGAAATGGCTTGTTGCACTTGTTTCCGGCAGATCCGATGAATGAGAAAATGTGAGCATGTTAAATTCCATGATTCATTAACTCAATAGTTCAATGTTTTTTTTGGGAACGAGCGATAGTAATTCTAATCAGCTTTGGTTGTGTCACTCACTTGTACGGCAGGAATGCTATTGGGGTTAATGTGAAAAATGTAGAGTGTTGAAAATACGAGAGAGCCTTCAGCGATTCAAAAATTCCATGATTTGCAAACACTGCCTTGAAGTTTTATACTGGTGCTTGTAGCAACAAAAAGCAAAATTTTATAATGATGCTTTTAAATTGATGAATAGAATTACGGCCGTTGAAGTGAGTGACACAACCGAAGCTTAATCAGGGATCTATCGCTGGTTCCATAAATAAAAATCTCAGAAAAAACATACTGTTTGATTTTGGTGTTATACCTAAACCGGTATCAATATTATTGCGATATGAAAAAAACATGCATTCTATTTTTTACTTTAATGTTGTCGTTTGCAATAAATGCACAAAATATTATAACCTCAACAAGTGAACCGGGAAATTTTTCATTGAAAAATGTATCAATTTATACTGATGCCGGAGACGATTGGCTTGTACAAAAAGCCGCCGCTTTTTTGCAACAGGATATTGAATTGGTAACCGGTGTAAAACCTCCGCTTGTACATAATGCAATAAAGGGAAATGTAATAGTTGTTGGCACTATTAGCGGATCGGCAATGATTGAGATGCTGATAAAAAATGAAAAACTAAGTGTAAAGAATATTCAGTCGAAATGGGATGCGTACCAGGTTACGCAGGTTAAAGCAGGAATGCTTGTAATAACGGGATCGAATAAACGCGGAGTTGCATATGGTGTGTTTGAATTATCAGGACAAATGGGCGTATCTCCCTGGTATTGGTGGGCGGATGTGCCGGTTGTTAAAAGGACGAATGTGTTTGTAAAAAAAGGAAGTAATATTTTTTCGGCGCCATCTGTAAAATATCGAGGGATATTTTTAAATGATGAAGCACCGGCGTTATCCGGTTGGGCCAAAGAAAAGTTCGGAGGATTCAATCATCTTTTTTATGAAAAAGTATTTGAATTAATGCTTCGCCTGAAAGCGAATTATTTGTGGCCGGCCATGTGGGGAAGCGCTTTTAATGATGATGATTCCTTAAATCCGATTGTGGCCGATAATTATGGAATAGTAATGGGCACCTCGCACCATGAACCTATGATGCGTGCGCACGATGAATGGCGCAGGTATGGTGTAGGTAAATGGAATTATGACAGCAATGCTGAACGTTTGAATGATTTTTGGAAAAATGGAATAGAACGTATGAAAAGCCATGAAAGCATAGTAACCGTTGGCATGCGTGGCGATGGGGATGAACCGATGAGTGAAGAAAGCAATATAGCGTTGCTGGAAAAAATTGTAAATAATCAGCGCCATATTATTGAAGATGTGACTGGAAATAACGCCGAACAACAACCGCAAATGTGGGCCTTATATAAAGAGGTGCAGGATTATTACGATAAAGGAATGCGTGTGCCCGATGACGTTACCTTGCTTTTATGTGATGATAACTGGGGCAATATCCGCAAACTGCCACGAGTGGGTGATGCGCCGCGTAAAGGCGGTTATGGTATTTATTATCATTTCGATTATGTAGGCGGACCTAGAAATTACAAATGGCTTAATACGGTACAAATTTCACGCACATGGGAGCAGATGCGTCTTGCGTATGAATATGGTGCACGACAACTTTGGATTGTAAATGTGGGCGATTTGAAACCTATGGAACTGCCCATATCTTTTTTCCTGGAACATGCATGGAATGCGGCTTCGTGGAATGTTGACAGTATGAGCGCTTATACGCAAAAATGGGCAGCTCAACAGTTTGGAAATACTTATGCAAAAAGCATCGCTCATATTCTTACAAAATATACACAATATAATGCCCGCAGAAAGCCCGAATTGCTTAATGAAAATACTTATAGTCTTTTTAATTATAACGAAGCCAACAGGATAGTGAACGAGTATAACAGCATTTTGAAACAGGCTGAAAATATTCATAATAAAATATCCGATGATTATAAACCTGCTTTTTATCAATTGGTTTTATTTCCTGTAAAAGCTTGCGCTAATTTGAATGAGATGTATGTGGCTGTGGCAAAAAATAAATTTTTTGCTGACGAAGGAATGTCGGTGCAGGCAAACGAATGGGCAGCGAAAGCAAAAGCTTGTTTTGAAAAAGACGCGCAGTTGACTGCTTATTACAACGACACATTGCTGAACGGAAAGTGGCGGCACATGATGGATCAAACGCATATTGGTTACACTTACTGGCAGCAACCGGAAACCAATGTAATGCCCGCTGTTAAATGGTTTGATACAACAGGTGTAAACGAGAATATTGATGTGGCTGTAAAAAGTGTTGCGGACGAAAAAGGATACACATCATTGAGTGCCGCGCACTTCACAAAAGCCATTTCATCAAATGGTGTGCGCTGGCAGGTTATTCCGGATATTGGCAGAACCGGTGATGGCATTACACCCTTGCCGGTAACGGCAAAAGCGCAAAAGCCCGAAGGTAATTCGCCCCGATTGGAATATGAAGTAGTATTGGACAAAAAAGTGAAGAACGCTACTGTGAGTTTATATTTTTCTCCCACACTTAATTTCAACAATGGCGGGTTGCGTTATGCTGTATCATTTGATGATGATAAACCTCAAATCATCAATATTCATGAAGGCATGACTAATAAAAAATGGGAAGAGTGGGTGGCAAATAATATTATTATAAGCAATACAAAGCATACAATAGCCGGAACCGGCAAACATACTTTGAAGTTTTGGATGGTTGATCCGGCTTTGGTTTTGCAGAAGATTGTTATTGATTATGGCGGTGTGAAGCAAAGTTATTTGGGGCCGCCTTCTTTAGTTGAAAATTGAAAGTTGAATCTACTGCCAACTGCTCACTAGCATTACTACCGTACAAGTGAGTGACACAACGATGCTTAATAGTAGCACTACCGCCGGCCCCCCAAAAAAAAATCGCATCATAAAAGATGCGATCTTTAAAAAGTTCCATTCATTTTCAACACTCCATCTTCACTAAATTATATCCATTGCTTTAACAAAGTATAAACCAACAAATGGTATGATTAATGTTAGGTAATTAAAATGCAGGTAAATTGCAAATATTAGTGCAAAGGTTGAAATGAAGAATAATAACCAATAAAGTCCGGTTGATTTTTTTTCCATATCAAAAAAAATTTGCGCAAAAATAAGTGAAACATTCTACAAAAAACACGGATTGTTTGAAAAAGACAGTGTTTTTATTTAAGTATCGCTTACTTTTATCAATAATTTAGAAACCATTATGTTTTTTGGGTTTTTATGTATAAATACCCAAATGGTTGAAATCTGAACCCGTGATAACTACAATACTTACATCTATGATCATTTGCTTTATGTAATAATTTGAAAATTGCAGGCTTATTGGATATTTCAAAAACCTGCAATGCTGCCATATGAGAATGCAATTCTATAAATTCAAAACAGTTTGATATGCGAATTGATTTTTATGTAAGGTTTTCTACTCATTTCGGACAATCTATTAGTTTGAAAGGAAATGTTGATTGTCTGGGTAAAAATGAAACGGAAGGGTTAAAGCTTTCTTATTTCAATAGTGATTTCTGGTATGGAAGCGTGGAGGTAGATGCGGAAAATATTAAGATGATTAAGTATAAATATATGCTTAAAAACGCTGATGATTCTGTGGTGGAAGAAGGGGGAAATGACCGGGTACTGGATGTTTCCAAATACCGTAGCAATATGGTGGAAGTGGTGGATACATGGAATTTTGCCGGCGAATTTGAAAATGTATTTTATACCAGTCCCTTTCAGAAAACACTTTTGCCTAATCACCCCACAGTAGCGGCTCGTAAAACATTAAAGCACACGACGCACATTTTTAAAGTGAAAGCTCCACTGCTTACCAAAAATGAGGTTGTATGTATGTCGGGTACTGGTAGTGCATTCATCGATTGGGAGGAGGAAAGTGCCGTTACTATGAAAAAAAACGGTAACTGGTGGGAATGCATGATTAATTTGCCAAAGGAAGACCTGCCGCTTACTTACAAGTATGCCGTGTATGATACTAAGCAAAAAAAGATTACACAATTTGAAAGTGGCGACAACCGCACTTTACAAGGCGAGGCTTTGGATGATAAGCTAACGGTTGTACATGATGGATTTATCAATTTGCCAAATAACACCTGGTGTGGTGCGGGTATAGCCATTCCTGTTTTTAGTTTGCGTAGTAATAAAAGTTTCGGAATTGGCGAGTTTGCCGATATTAAGCTAATGGTAGATTGGGCACGCACCGTTGGTTTGAAACTTATACAGGTATTGCCGGTAAATGATACTATAGCTACTAATTCCTGGCATGATTCATATCCGTATGCCGCTATTTCCGCATTCGCGTTGAATCCGGTGTACATAAGGCTGGAGCAGGTGGCCGGCCGCAAGCACAGCCACATTTTAAAGCCTTTGAAAAAAGCTCAGGCATCACTGAATGAGTTGGATGAAGTAGATTTTGAGCAGGTATTGAAATACAAACTTTCCGTTTTGAACGTTCTATATGCCGCGGAAAAAGATTCGTTCCTGGAAGATGATGATTTCAAAGACTTTTTTAAAAAGAATAAAGAGTGGCTCGTTCCTTATGCTGCATTTTGTTATTTGAGAGACATAAATAGAAGTGCAGATTTTTCTACCTGGAAAAAATATGCGACGTACGATAAGAGTGCGATTGACAAATTTGTGGCGCCACGCAATAAGCATTACGATGAAATCGCGGTTTGGTATTTCATACAATATCACCTGCATCTGCAATTAAAAGATGCGACACAGCATGCGCACAAACATGGTATTATTCTAAAAGGCGATATACCGATCGGCATCTACCGCCATAGTTGCGATGCATGGGTAAATCCTACATTGTATAACCTGGATATGCAGGCGGGAGCGCCACCGGATTTATTTGCCATTGCAGGCCAAAACTGGAATATGCCTACTTATAACTGGCAAAAAATGGCTGAGGATAACTATACATGGTGGCATAGAAGATTTGACCAGATGACCGGTTATTTTGATGCTTTCCGAATAGATCATATACTCGGGTTCTTTAGAATTTGGAGCATTCCGCTGCAATCGGTAGAAGGAATTATGGGACATTTCGTTCCTGCAATACCCGTTCACATAAAGGAGTTCGATGAAAGAGGAATATGGTTTGATTATGATCGTTATGTAAAACCATTCATTAACGATTATGTGTTAGCCGCTGTTTTTGGAGCAGATGCACAATATATAAAAGACAACTTTCTGCAATCAATTGCAGAAGACTCTTATGAGTTGTCCGAAGTGTTTAACACACAACGAAAAATTGCAGATTATTTCGAAAACCTGGAGCAAAGCGAATATAATGCATATTTGCGGCAAGGTTTATTCAACCTGGTTTCCAACGTTATTCTTTTTGAAGTGCCGGAATCAAACGGAACACAATTTCATTTCCGTATAGGAATGGAAGGCATTACATCGTTTCAGCAACTTGAAAAACACACTCAACAGCAACTAAAAGAACTGGCCATAAACTACTTCTATTACAGGCAGGAAGATTGTTGGAGAAAAGAGGCGTTGAAAATTTTACCGGCATTGAAAGCATCAACCGACATGTTGATTTGTGGAGAAGATCTTGGAATGGTGCCGGCCTGCGTGCCGGATGTGATGCGGCAATTAGGTATTTTAAGTCTTGAAATTCAGCGCATGCCGAAAGCTACGAACCAGGAATTTTTTGATCCTTCGGTTGCGCCTTATTTAAGCGTATGCATGCCATCCACGCATGATATGAGCACAATTCGCGGCTGGTGGAAAGAAGACAAAGGAAGAACACAGCGCTTTTTCAACGAACAACTGCAACAAAGGGGAGAGGCGCCGCAAGAGTGTGAACCCTGGATTAGCAAAGCGATCATCTCGCAACACTTGCAGTCGCCGGCTATATGGAGTATATTTCAATTGCAGGATCTATTGGGTATGGACGAAAATTTGCGCAGGCCGGATATAAAAGCGGAACGCATCAATGATCCGTCAAACCCGCGTAATTACTGGTGTTACAGAATGCATATAACATTGGAGCAACTTATTAAGGAAAAAGAATTTAACCACAGTTTAAAAGAAATTATAGAAGCAGGAGGAAGGAGTTAAAATTTGAGATTAGCAGCGCTTCTCACTCAAAACCCATTACTCATCACTCATCACTTTTTTGTAACCGGCGGTAGTGCTACTATTAAACATCGTTGTGTCACTCACTTGTACGGTAAGAATGCTATTCAGCGGGTGTTGAGTGATGAGTTTTGAGTTATGGGTTATGAGTAGTGCTTTTGTTTTGGCATGCAATCAGTGATTAAAGCATTCTCAATTCTCCACTTCCATTCACCATTTATTCAGAGCCCCTTGTGGTTAAAGTGGTTAAGTAGTCACAGGTACACGGTGCTGTCTTCTGATTTCTCTACTGCCCACTGTCTACTGATTTCTGACCTCCAACATCATGTTGATCCGCGCTGAATGAGCTGCGCCGGCAATACCAGGTGCTGGCTGTTCTCTACATTTTTTGAAGTCTCTAATTGGTGCATTAAAAGCTTAACGGAAGTTTTGCCGATGTCTTCAATTGGTTGACGCAATGCGGTTATACCCGGTGGATAAATTTTGAAGATATCATGGTCATCAAAACATATTACTGCCATTTCATTTGGCATCGAAAGATTTTGTTGCTGAAGACTTTGCAAACCCGCAAGACATAAATAGTTGGTGGCAAAAAACAAAGCATCCATATTCTGATGTCTTTGAATAAAGTTTGAAATTTTTGTCACCATCTGTTCCATTTTCAAATTGTAGGAAACCTTTAGCAAATAATTGTTTTCTATTCTTCCGGCATTTGCTTCTATAAAATGTTTGTAACTTTTTTCTCTATAGTTCATTTGCACTTGTTCAAGGTCTACAGTTATGAAACCAATATTTTTGTAGCCTTTATTAATCAGGTGCTCCATGCCTTCTTCAATACCTTTTTCATCATCAACTAAAACATGGCTGACATCCACATCCGGAAAATATCTGTCTATTAGCACAACCGGTTTATTTTGGGCTTTCAGACTTAAAAGATCTTTTTCCATTTTTTCTACAGGCGTTATTATATACCCATCCACCTGGCGCTGGTACAGCATATTGATCAGTTCTCTTCCATTTACCGGATCATTTTTGGTGCTGCAATAAACAATTCTGTAGCCATTCATACGCAACTCCTCTTCAATTATTCTTGCAAGTGTAGCGTAGAATATATTTGAAATATCTTCTACGATTAGTCCTATTAATTTTGAAGAACCCGTGCGCAGACTTACAGCTACCTGGTTGGGTGTATAACCCATCTGTTTTGCAATGATGTTAATTTTTTGTGCAAGCGCATCACTGATCCGCATATCCTTCGCTCGTCCATTTAACACCAGTGAAACCGTAGAAGGTACAACACCAGCCATTTTCGCAATATCTTTTATTGAAACCTTTTTCATAATGCGCGGAATGTTGATATGAAAAAAGAAATATGAGAGCCTTTCTCAATATTCATTTTGCAATATTATGACGTAAGGAGTAGATATGGCGCATGATCCGGAAATTGTTATAAAATATTTTTCTCAAATAGCGGTAATCGCTCTGTTAAGTGACTTTTAAGCGCAAGCAGTGTTTTATTGTTAAACTTTTTATTTTAATACTAATGGTAGTACGAAAAAAAATTGTTGATTTTTTTGCAGGAGTGAAAAGTAAAATAGTTGTAATACTTGCATGTGCAGGCTTTGCGATGGTGATTTTAAATGATTCGCTTTTTGCTCAGCAACGCGATCTTGTGCATTATGCCAACACTTTGCAGGGAACTGATTCTGATTTTGGATTAAGCTATGGCAACACATATCCCACTGCGGCCTTGCCTTACGGAATGCACTTTTGGAGTGCGCAAACAGGAAAGAATGGTGATGGTTGGAAATATCAGTATAGTGCAAAAACAATTCGCGGTTTTCAACAAGTGCATCAGTGTAGCCCGTGGGTGGGCGATTATGCAGTGTTTTCATTAATGCCGGTTGGCAATCTGGTTGTAAATGAAAATGATAGAGCCTCCGCGTTTGATCATAAAAATGAAGTAGCTAAACCGAATTATTACAAAGTAAAATTTGATAATGGCATTACAACAGAAATTGCCCCCACAGAGCGTGGAGCTCACTTTCAATTTTCGTTTCCAAAAACAAATGACGCTTTCATTGTGCTGGATGGTTACACCAAAGAAAGTATGGTGAAAATAATTCCGGAAGAAAAAAAGATCATAGGTTATGTGAACAACGGACGTTTTACACCGAAGGATTTCAAATGCTATTTTGTAATTGTTTTTGATAAACCATTTATATCTTTCGGTACATGGGAAAATAACGATAATACTGTTCAGAAAGATAATGCTACTAAAGAAGGAAAAGGTGCAGGCGCTTATATTCAATTCAAGAAAGGATCTGTTGTTACCGCTAAAGTAGCATCTTCATATATTAGTCCTGAAATAGCTGAAGTTACATTAAACAGGGAGCTTAGCGGTTTTAAGAACTTCAATCAAACAAAGCAGGCTGCTGCTGATATTTGGAACAAGCTTTTCAATCGCGTATTGGTAGAAGGAGGTACAGAAGAACAAATGGCAACATTTTACTCATGCCTGTTTCGTGCCAATCTTTTTTCACGTCAGTTTTTTGAATACGACAAAAACAATAATCCTGTGTATTATAGTCCTTATGATGCGAAAGTTCATAATGGATATATGTACACCGATAATGGTTTTTGGGATACCTTTCGTTCACAATTTCCCTTAACTAATATATTGCATCCAACACAGCAGGGGCGCTATATGCAGGCTTTGCTGGATGCACAAAAACAATGCGGTTGGTTTCCGGCCTGGTCATGCCCAAGCGAAACGGGAGGCATGCTTGGCAATCATGCCATATCATTACTTACAGATGCGTGGGTGAAAGGCATTCGCACATTCGATCCTAAGCAGACCTTAGAAGCATATGCGCATGAAGCTATGAACAAAGGCCCGTGGGGCGGTGCAAATGGCCGTGCAGGCTGGAAAGAATACTGGCAGCTTGGTTATGTTCCTTATCCGGTTTCCGAAGGTTCCACCGCGCAAACACTTGAATACGCCTACGATGATTTCTGTGCTTATCAGCTTGCAAAAATGACCGGCAATACTTTTTATGAAAAAATATTTGCGCGCCAAATGTACAATTACAAAAACGTGTATGATTCCACCACAGGCTTTATGCGTGGCAGAATGCTGAATGGAGAATGGACTCCCAACTTTGATGCGTATGAATGGGGCGGCCCCTACTGCGAAGGAAACGCGTGGCATTATACATGGTCTGTTTTTCATGATGTGCAGGGTTATATTAATTTGATGGGAAGCGAGAAAAAATTTATTGCCAAACTTGATTCCGTGTTTACAGTTCCCAATAAAGTGAATGTGGGAACTTATAAGCAAATGATTCACGAAATGAAAGAAATGCAACTGGCAAATATGGGCCAGTATGCGCATGGCAACCAGCCTATACAACACATGATGTATTTGTACAATTATGTAAGGCAACCATGGAAAGCGCAAAAACATTTGCGCAAAGTGATGGATAAATTATACAACGCGACAGAGAAAGGTTATCCCGGAGATGAAGACCAGGGCGGTATGTCGTCGTGGTATATTCTCAGCGCGTTGGGCATTTACAGCGTGTGCCCGGGAACTGATCAGTATGTTATTGGCAGTCCTGTTTTTCAAAAGACCACCATCACTATGGAAGACGGTAAAAAGTTTGTGATAGAAGCGGCAAATAACAGCAAGGAAAATGTGTACATACAAAATGCTTCACTGAATGGAAAACAATTTTCACGCAATTGGATAACATATAGCGACATTACGAATGGCGGCACGTTGCGCTTTGAAATGGGCAACCAGCCTGCATTAGCAAGAGGCGTGAAAGATGATGACAAACCGTTTTCTTTATCAGCAATACCGAAAAGTAATTAATAATTAATAAAGAATAATTAATAATAGGGAGTTGTTTGAGTTATTCATTTTTTGGTGCAGGCATTGGTATTTTTCAAGACATCTGTTTTTATTTTGGACTCTATGAAAGCTGTAATTTTTATGGTACGGGCGATAGTTTTTCATAGCATCATCGTTGCGTCGCAATCCATTCATCGGTAGTATTTCATGGCAACCATTTTTAATGGAGAACTGAGAATGCTGTATAGTTGAAAGTTGAAAAAAATGTTGCGATTATGAATATCCGCTTTGTGTGCGGGACTCCTTTCTCCTTTGGAGAAGGGCCAGGGATGAGGCTGAATAAATTGAGAATGGAGAGTGGAGAATTGAGAATGCTTTATACATTGATTGCAAGCAAAAACAAAAGCACTCATAACTCAAAACTCAAAACTCATAACTTGATGAATAGCATTACAACCGCACAAGTGAGTGACACAACGATGCTTAATAGTAGCAATACAGCCGGTCCCAAAAAAAATCTTTGCATATTCTTATGCTTTGCAAAGAGTAAACAAAATTTTGATAAACGCTGAAAGATAATGCAGCATTACATCTTGATTGTAGAATAAACATGAAACGTCATTTAAGTTTTTTACTATTAATAATCTGTGTTGAATTTATTTTCAATAAATGTATAGCCCAGGAAAATAATTATGCGGCAAAAGTGAATACACTTATTGGAACGCAGGGAAAGGGCTGGTCTTCAGGATATATATATCCCGGCGCTACTTATCCTTTTGGTATGGTGCAGTTTACACGCTCATACTTTTCGAAACATGCGGGCTTTGCGATTAATCAGCTTAGTGGCGCAGGCTGCGATCACATGGGAAATTTTCCGCTATTGCCGCTAAAAGGAAAGCTTTTTGTTTCGCCGGACAGTCTGCTTAATCTGCGAGCAAACATCTCCAATGAAAAGGGAATTGCGGGCTACTATACCGCGACTGTTGATGACGATATTCAAGCGGCGTTTACTGTAACAGAGCGAACCGGAATGGCAAAATTTACTTATCCTGCAAATGCTCAAAACGCTACAATTGTTATTGGTGGCGGTGTTGCCGCTACTCCTACAAAAGTTGCTTCAATAGTTATAACCGGTAAAAGATCGTGTGAAGGTTTTGCGGAAGGCGGTTCTTTCTGTGGTATTGCCACGCCTTATAAAGTATACTTTGTTGCCGAGTTTGATGAAGATGCCACTTTGGTTGGCACATGGAAAAACGGAAGATTGAATGATGGCGCCACATTTGCAGAAGGCAAACACTCAGGCGTGTATTTTACTTTTAATACTGCCAATAAAAAAACAATTCATTACAAAATTGGTGTTTCATATGTATCAGTAGAAAATGCACGTAAAAATCTTGCACAGGAAAACAGCGCATGGAGTTTTGATGCGGTAAGCAACAAAGCTATTGGCGAGTGGAATAAACTATTGGGAAAAATTGCTGTTAAAGGTTCTAATGAAGACCGCATAGAGCAGTTTTATACGCACCTGTATCATTCACTCATTCATCCAAATGTGTGCAGCGATGTAAACGGCGAATACATGGGAGCAGATTTTAAGATCTATACATCAGCACAAAAAGTTTACACATCATTTAGCAATTGGGACACATATCGTACGCAAATTCAACTGTTGAGTATGCTTGCGCCGGATGTAGCATCTGATGTGGTTAATTCGCATCAGTTGTTTGCAAAGCAGTCCGGTGGAGGGTTTCCGAGATGGGTGATGGCAAACATCGAAACCGGTGTAATGCAAGGCGACCCCACATGCATACTGATTGCGAATGCGTATGCTTTCGGGGCAAGAAATTATGATGCACGTTCCATTTTGGAAACAATGCAATACGGTGCCGAGAATCCTAATGCAAGATCGCAGAATGAATTAACCAGGCCGCAGCTAAAACAATATCTTGATAAAGGATTTTGTGACGCGTCGTTGCAGTTAGAATATACAAACGCCGATTTTGCCATAGCGCAATTCGCGTTGCAGGCTTGTAATAATGAACCGGTAAACTGGTTTTACAGCCACCGTGCGCAATCATGGCAAAACCTGTATAACCCGGCCAGGAAGTGGTTGCAATCCCGCAACGCTGATGGCAGTTGGAAAAAGTATAATGAAGACTGGCGGGAATCTACTTATAAAAATTATTTCTGGATGGTGCCCTACAGCCTGAAAAAATTGATGGATACAATTGGTGGAAAACAAGCAGCGGAAAGAAGGCTCGATTCTTTGTTTGTAAGACTGGATGCCAGTTATAATGATGAATGGTTTGCAGCCGGCAATGAACCGAGTTTTCAAATTCCCTGGATTTACAATTGGACGGATGCGCCTTATAAAGCGCAAGCTGTTGTAAGAAAAATATTGAATGAACAATACTCTTCAAAGCCAAATGGCTTACCGGGTAATGATGATCTTGGTTCTATGGGTTCATGGTATGTATTTGCATGTTTGGGCTTGTTTCCGGAAATACCTGCTATTGGCGGTTTTTCGGCAAATGGCCCCATTTTTTCAAATGTAGTCCTTCAATTGCCAAATGGAAAAGTTACCATTACTGGTGGCGATGAAACTAACTGTTATGTGCAATCGCTTTTAGTAAATGGAAAGAAATTTGAAGGCACCTGGCTGCCTTGGCAAACACTTGAACGCGGCGCTACGCTTGAATTTAAAATGGGTAATAAACCTAATAAAGGCTGGGGTACAAAAATACCGCCGCCATCATTCTAAGGTTCACAGGTGAATGAAGTTTTCAGCCTATGGAATTATAGTTTATGAATTTGCTAAAAATGTACAATATGAATAACATATTTTGCAACGTTTGTTTTGCTGTGGCAATTGCGTGTATAGTGTTGCCTTCGGTAGCGCAAACAACAAAGGACTTGCCTTCATGGGCCATAGGGCCATTTACGAGACCGCAACAAGACAAACCTGTTATTGCTCCCGATACAACTACAAGATTTTTTTGTGAAATGTATGGTCGTATGGTTGATTGGGAATCCAACGATACTTTCAATCCGGCAGCCGCTGTAAAGGATGGAAAAATTGTTGTTTTATACCGTGCGGAAGATAAATCCGGCATAGGCATTGGTGGCCGCACTTCGCGGATCGGTTATGCTGAAAGTGATAATGGAATTGAAATGAAACGGAAAAATGCTCCGGTTTTATTTCCGGCAAAAGACGACCAGCAGGAAATGGAATGGCGCGGCGGATGCGAAGACCCACGAGTAGCTATAACCGAAAATGGAATGTATGTAATGATGTATACACAGTGGAATAATAAAGTGCCGCGTCTTGCGGTGGCTACATCTACCGATCTTGTTAACTGGAAGAAACATGGCCCCGCATTTAAGAATGCTTATAATGGAAAGTTTTATAATGAGGCTACAAAGTCGGCTTCTATTTTTACCAAGCTAAAGAATGGCAATTTGGTGATTGCCAAATTGAAAGGAAAATATTGGATGTACTGGGGAGAAAAAGCAGTGTATGCGGCCACTTCCGGCGATCTTATAAACTGGACGCCTGTAGTGGATGAGAACGAAAGCCTGAAGCCATTGATAACACCACGTGATGGTTATTTTGATAGTGAGCTTACTGAATGTGGCCCTCCTGCTGTTATAACAAAAAAAGGAATTGTGTTGATGTATAACGGTAAAAATGCTGCCGGTGATAAAGGCGACAAAAATTATACATCCAACGCGTATTGTGCCGGGCAGGTTTTATTCAGCAAAAAAAATCCTGAAAAGGTAATTGACCGGCTCGATAAACCCTTCTTTATACCTGAAGCCTCTTTTGAGAAAAGCGGCCAATATCCTGCCGGCACTGTGTTTATCGAAGGATTGGTGTATAATAAGAATCAATGGTTTTTGTATTATGGTTGCGCCGATTCAAGAGTTGGAGTTGCAGTGGCGAATCATTGAATTATTGAATTGCAACTGTATTTCACAAGCAATAAGTAAGGTTAGTGCTAAACACAATTTTATTAATTATTCATTATTAATTATTAATTGTATTAAATGTAGAGCATGAAAAAATACACATTATTAACCCTGTTGGTGATTTTCGGATTGCAGTTGTATGCACAGAGGAAAATGTCACTTAACAGTAATGTCGAAAGTGTGCAATGGTTGTTGAAGCCGCAAAGCGAGGTAGGGAAGGATAGTGTAAGAATGTATCAACCGGATTATAGCGCCGCCGGTTGGGTAAAAGCGATTGTGCCAGGCGCTGTTTTCACATCTTATGTGGAAGCGGGAATTGAGAAGGATCCGAACTTTGGAGACAATATTTATAAGGTAGATAAATCAAAATATAACCGCAACTTTTGGTATAGAACAACATTCGCAACTCCTCAGTTGAACAGCGATAATAAAGTATGGTTGCATTTTGAAGGGATCAACAGAAAGGGTGAAATTTATTTCAATGGTACATATCTTGGCTTGCTGGATGGCTTCATGCATCGTGGTAATTTTGATATAACTCATTTACTGAAGCCGGGTGGCACAAATGTATTGGCTGTGTTGGTTTACTGGCCCACGCTGCCTGTTCCAAATCTGGCTAGTCCCACTTATATTTCAAGTGATGGTTGGGATTGGATGCCTTCTGTGCCTGGCCTGCTAAACGGTATTACGGATGATGTATATCTCACTATTACAAACGGTGTAACTATTAGTGATCCATGGATTAGAACAGATGTTTCTTCAAAAAAAGAAGCTGCGGTTTCGATAAGAATGGATGTAAAAAATAATTCCGGTAAAGTTCAGGACGGGGTAGTAACCTGCACCATTAATCCGGGTAACGTACAGTTTACTGAAAAAGTAAAACTCAACGCCGGTCAGTCTCGTAGTTTGTATTTTGATTCTGCAAGAATAAAACAGTTGTATATAAGAGATCCTAAATTATGGTGGCCTAACGGTTATGGAGAACCGAATATGTATACTTGCAACTTACAATACAGTGTTAATGGAACCGTATCTGACGAAAAGCAAATTAAGTTTGGAATAAAGAAATACAGTTACGACACAATTGGTGGCGTATTTCATATAAGCATAAATGGAGAAAGAATATATGGAAAGGGTGGAAACTGGGGTATGAGTGAATATTTATTACGTTGCCGCGGCGAAGAGTATGATCTGAAAATTAAGCTGCACAAAGAGATGAACTATAATATGATCCGCAACTGGATTGGCTCCACCACTGATGAAGAGTTTTATGAAGCATGTGATAAATACGGTATTATGGTGTGGGACGATTTTTGGCTGAACTCTCACCCTAATTTGCCAACCGATGTTTTTGCGTTTAATAGAAATGCTGTAGAAAAAATTATTCGGTTGCGAAATCATCCTTGCATTGCCGTTTGGTGTGGCGATAATGAAGGTTATCCGCTTCCCCCTTTGAACGGTTGGTTACGTGAAAATGTAAACGCCTTTGATGCAGGCGACCGTTGGTACCAGGCCAATTCGCATAGTGACGCGCTAACCGGAAGTGGCCCGTGGACTAACTTTCATCCTAAATGGTATTTTACAAAATATCCCGGTGGTTTTGGCGGCGATCCTGGCTGGGGTTTCCGCACGGAGATTGGAACGGCAGTGTTTACTACATTTGAGAGCTTTAAAAAATTTATGCCGGATACTTGCTGGTGGCCAAGAAATGAAATGTGGAATAAGCATTTCTTTGGTAAATCCGCTGCCAATGGAGGTCCCGATAATTATTTCTCAACAATAAATACTAGTTACGGTGAGGCTACAGGCATACAAGATTTTTGCCGTAAAGCGCAACTGGTAAATATAGAAACCAACAAGGCATTGTATGAAGGCTGGCAACATCACATGTGGAATGATGCTTCCGGTGTAATGACGTGGATGAGTCAGTCCGCTTATCCTTCGTTTGTGTGGCAAACTTATGATTACTACTACGATTTGAACGGCGCTTATTGGGGCGTGAAGAAAGCTTGCGAGCCTGTGCATGTACAATGGAGCTATGCCGATAATTCAATAAAAGTTGTGAACACTACATTAAATACTTTGAACAATCTTACTGTTAAAGCCTCCATTTACAACCTGGATGGAACGGAAGTAAAACAGTATGGAAAAACTACTACCCTGAATGCGGCCGCAAATGCTACAACAGATGCATTCAGTTTGAACTTCGCAATTGATAATATGGCTTTCGGAAAAAAGGCATATGCTTCTTCGGTTTCAAAAGATGCGGGTGATGCAAATGCTGTATCTGATGGAAACACCGGCAGCAGGTGGAGTAGCAATTATTCTGATAATGAGTGGGTGTATATTGATTTGGGCGAACCAAAAGAAATGTCAACTATTATTATCAATTGGGAATCGGCTCATGCGAAGGCTTATAAACTGCAGGTTTCAGACGATGCTCAAAACTGGAAAGATATTTATGAAACTGCAGATGGAAAGGGCGGAATGGATCAAATCAATTTTTCGTCTATTGTTGCACGTTATATAAAAATGCAAGGCATTAAACGTGCATTAAACTGGGGTTATTCCATTTATGAAATGGAAGTGTATGGTAAGAAGCGGACTGCATCGGCCATTACAGATGTACATTTTATAAAGTTGCAATTAACTGATAACTCAGGTAAAGCAGTATCGGATAATTTTTATTGGCGCAGCAATAAATCCGGTGATTACACCGCATTGAATACACTACCTGCTGCGCGGCTGAAAACCGGTTCCAACATATTTACAAGAGATGGGCAGAGCACTATACAAGCGGTGATTACAAACTCTTCTAAAAGCATAGCTTTTGCTGTGCGTGTGCAGGCGGTTCGTGCAGCCGATGGCGAAAGAATATTGCCAGCGTTGATGAACGATAATTACTTCACTTTGCTGAAAGGAGAAAGTAAAAATATTGAGATTACTTTTGATTCAAAACTGCTGAAAGACGGAAAGTACAAACTTTTGGTGGAACCGTATAATAAGTGATGAGTGATGTATTGTGAGTGGCGAGTAATGGTGTATGCAGGCCAGCGTCATTTCATTATGTTTGCATTCAAAGAAGTTTTTATTACAAATTCGTTATTGCTATGAAAAAAGAGTTCCTCTTTATTACTTGTATTTTTATAATTGCATCCGTATCATTTTCGCAACAGCAAAAGAAAGTTAACAATCCTGTGTTTCCCGGCCGGTATGCCGATCCGGAAGCAGCCGTTTTTGGAAAAGAGTATTGGATTTTTCCCACCTGTTCCGATGTATATGAGAAGCAGGTTTTTTTTGACGCGTTTTCTTCCCGCGATTTGGTGAACTGGAAAAAGCATAGTCGTATTTTTGATTCATCCGCTATAAAGTGGGCTAAGTACGCAATGTGGGCGCCGGCAATTATAGAAAAAGATAAGCGCTATTATTTCTTTTTCGCCGCGAACGACATTCAAAACAATGATGCCTATGGCGGCATAGGTGTTGCTGTGGCAGATAAGCCCGGCGGCCCTTATAAAGACTACCTTGGCAAACCGCTAATTGATAAGTTTTACAATGGAGCCCAACCGATTGATCAGTTTGTGTTTCGCGATGATGATGGAAAATATTATATGATTTACGGAGGTTGGAGGCATTGCAACATTGTGCAATTAAAAGATGATTTTACCGGTTTTATTCCATTTGCAGATGGCGAAACATTTAAGGAAATAACGCCGGATAATTATGTGGAAGGGCCTTTTGTGTTTAAGCGAAATGGAAAATATTATTTTATGTGGTCGGAAGGCGGGTGGGGCCTGCCTAATTATTCGGTGTCCTATGCAATAGCAGACAGCATAACGGGGCCGTATACACGAATTGGAAAAATATTACAGCAAAATCCTGCGGTAGCCACCGGAGCAGGGCATAATTCCATTATTCATGTGCCCGGCAAGGATAAATGGTATATTGTTTATCACCGCAGACCGCTTACTGAAAAGCATCGCGATGATCGCGAAACCTGCATTGATGAGATGTATTTTGACGAAAACGGTTTTATAAAACCTATTGTGATTACGACGGAAGGAGTAAAGAAACAGAAGATGAAGTAGATGTTGATAAAAGCCCTATTTAATATTTGCTTTTATTATGAGCCCAACATTTGAATTACTATGGAGCAGCCGTTGCGTCGCACTCTTGTGCTGTAGTAATTTTATTCGGCAATAAATACCGTCACGTCCTGAAAAAAGTAGACAGTTATTTTAATTGTTTATTCCGCACCTGGCGCTAACATGTCGAACAGCACCATTGTTTAACTACAAGGGGCACAATAGAGGCTCAAGGTACACAAGGGTTTGCTGAATTGTTACCAACTCTTGTGTGCCTTGTGCTTTCCTAGTGAACCTTGTGGTTTAAATAAATTGTGAATTGAGAGTGGAGAATTGAGAATGCTTAAAACACTGATTGCAGGCAAAAACAAAAGCACTCAAAACTCAAAACTCATAACTCATAACTTGTTGAATAGCATTCCTACCGTACAAGTGAGTGACACAACGATGATGCCATGAAAAACAACTGCCGGTACCATAAAAAATTGTCGCTTTTGCCTGGCCTGCATTAGAATAATGAGGGGCTTTGTGAATATTACTATAGTGGTCCCAAATATTTTTGGCAAAAAAGATTGATTGTGAGGATCTGCCAGGTTAAATAAACACCTCTTTGTAAATATTCGAAAAATTCACAAAATGAAAAAAACGGCAGCAATTTTCCCAACTTATAAAAAAATCTTAAAAATGAATAGCGGTTATCTTTTGTTTAAGTGACACATACTTTGATAGAATCATTTTTTAACGCTTCGCAAAAACGGTTTTGCAAGTTAAGATTAATGTTATTATTAAATTAATTGCGCAATATGAAAAAAGCTTCCGTAGCTCTGATTGCATTTGTCAGTCTTTTATGCTTTTCCATTGCTATGTCGTCTTGTTCTAAGAAGGGCTTTTTGGAGCAAACGACTACCTCCAGCCTAGATGAGGCTACTGTTTTTTCGGACAGTGCCTATGCAATGAACTTCCTCAACAACATTTATATAAATGTTGGTTTTAGTTTTAGTCCAACCAGGTTTGATAATAATGGAGGATTAGATGCGGCATCAACAGAGTCTGATGTTCCAAAAAGTGGAACTTCAGCTACTTCTTTGGCATTTGCCACCGGTTCTATATCGGCAAGTATTGTTAGTAGTGATGCATGGTCAAATAGTTATGCACAAATTCGGGCGGTGAATCAGTATTTTAAGCATTTACCTGTTATTCCATTTGATGAAAGCCTGAAGAGGAGAACAAAAGCAGAAGCCAGGTTTTTGAGGGCTTGGTATTATTCAATTCTGTTGAGGCATTATGGCGGCATTCCTATTATTGGAGATACAATTTATACTGATAGTGATTTCATTTCTGCTAAACGCAATACTTACGAAGAATGTGTTGATTATATAGTATCTGAATGTGAGGCGGCTGCGTTGGATCTTCCATTACGGCAGCAGGGAGTAGAGTATGGCAGGGTAGGAAAAGGTTCCTGTTATGCATTGAAGGCCCGTGTTTTACTTTATGCTGCAAGTCCGCTTTTTAATGGTAATAATGATTATAATGCCAACGCCGGTGAAAAGGTGAGGCCACTGATAGGTTATTTGAATGCAGATAAAGAGCGATGGAAAAAAGCTTTAGATGCTGCATATTATTTAATAAGCCAGGGACAGGGTGTATTTAAGTTGCATGATCAAACCAGTTATGTTTCGGGTCAATTTACTCCGTCCTTCCAGGATTTATTTTGCCAGCGTGTTAATTATGAATACCTGTTTGCGAAGATGAACAAGCACAATGCTCGGAAAGATTTTGAACAATGCTGGCTACCTCCAACACGTGGAGGAAATGGTAACGGAGGATATCCTTACCAGGAGCTTGTTGATGCATTTCCTATGAAAAATGGGAAAGCAATTACGGATCCTACTTCTGGGTATAACCCCGGCAGACCTTATGATAACCGCGATCCCAGGTTAGGGTTTACTATTATCCGTGATTCGTCATTAATAGTGATGTACTATGATGGTCTTGTTCCAAATATGGGAATTCCTGTTGAAATATACGTATTGTCCGGACAGGAAGCCGGACAAGATGCTTTCGGAAAAAGAACAACAACAGGTTATTACACCAATAAAATGCTGAAACCCGATATATCAGGCAATTGTGTTCATGGCGATAATCTATGCTGGCCTCTTATGCGTTATGCCGAAGTGTTGTTGAATTATGCAGAGGCGTTAAACGAGTATAGCGGGCCGGTTACTGCAGTTTATGATGCCCTTAAGGCTATTAGGCAAAGAGCCGGTATAGAGCCTGGGGCTGATAATTTGTATGGATTGGATGGCAGTATGGACCAGGCAAAAATGCGTGAAATTATTCATAATGAAAGACGCATAGAACTGGCATTTGAGGAGCACTGGTTTTGGGATACACGCAGATGGTTAACCGCCTCAAAAACAGAGAATGCTATGATGCATGGTATGCGAATAACACGCGAACCAAAAACAGGAGGTAAAATAAATAAAATTACAGCCATAGATATAGTAAATGTTCGTAAACATAATTTCCGTGATGCCATGTATTTGTGGCCGATCCCGCAATCTGAAATCGGGAAATCGGTTGAGCTAATTCAAAATCCATATTGGACAACTGTTCAGTAATGCAAATAAAATCTTGAACATAGAATCTTAATAATATGCAAACATCTTCAGTAATCAAAAAAATGTCACTTAGTCTGTTGCTGATGATTACTATTGGACTTGCTTGTAAAAAAGAAAAAAGCCTGGTAACAACAGAATCATTAAAAGATATTGCAGGTACTTGGAAAATAGCATCAGTAACGCGAAACGAAGTGGATATCACTAATTATTTTGATTTCAGCAAATTCAGAATAATATTTAAAAGCGATGGTTCTTACACAATTGAAAACGCTGTTCCGTTTGTAGTTTCAAAAAATGGTAAATGGTCGATGGATGATTCGAAATATCCTATTTATATATCATTTACACAAGATGGCGCAACTACTCCTGTAGAAAATGAATTTGTTTATCCTATTTCAAAAGGAATCAGAAATATAGTATTAACCGGCAGCCCTGGCTGTATAAAAAATTCTTATCAATATACTTTGATTAACGCCGGGCAATAACCGGGTTATTATAAAGTATATCAAATAGAAAAGTAAATACTATACCAACAAAAAGATTGTGTATGAAAAACAAATATAAATTCTTAAAAAGAAACTGGTGGAAATACCTGGCGGCAATGGCTATAGTTAGTATCATAGTTTCATGTAGTGTTGATATTTTAGAAATTGTATTACCTAACAGTGGCAAAATTAACGCTGGCGATAATTTTACAACTACTGTGAAAGCCAAATGGAGCAGTGCCGGTGATAACCTTACAAAAACACTTGTGGTGGGGGTTCTTGTGCCAAAATCATGGGCAGCAGCTCAAAATACTTCAATAACATTTGATTGTCCACCTAAAGGAGCAAACAACGAGAGGATGAGTTTGATACCGGCAACAACCAGGGAAAAAGTAACTCAATTGGATTGGCCCACGGCTCTAAAAAGAGATTCAAGATATGGATTGATGGGTAATTTAATTGATGATTTAGAGTGGTTAGTTTTTCAATCCGGAGCTAAAACTTATGACCTTACAAATGGCGAGGCTCCCGAGTTTACTATAACAATAACTACGAAAGCCGGTATGGAAAATATGATTGCAAACATGGGGTTTTTTATTGGAAATACCAGCAATGGGCTGGATCTGCCGAATAATGACGGATCATATAGTACTGCGGGATCTAAAAAAATAACAGTGGAAAATGGAGTGGGAGATATTGTTGATTTGGTTAACCCGCAGATTGCTATGATGGAGCTTGCCAGAGCTACAGATAATGACATTCAAACTATTTATTATGATGGCGATGTTACACCAACCGACCTGAGTTCTTCTACTGATATTTTTCTATGTGCAAAAGGGTTTTTGAGTGATGGATCGTCAATTGAAGTATGCGATCGTAAAGCAGCTTCAGCTTTCAAACCTATGCCGGGATTAAACAGGTTCAGGTTTGATTTTTGGCCAAGAGAATATTTTCATTTAACCGGGAATCAAACTCTCTCAAGAATTGAATATTATCTTACAAATTCCACAGGGACAATAACCATTGGGTATGGAGGAAGTAAAACTGATCCGTTCAAATTTACTTTCAGGTGTGAGGATTAGAAGATAAAACTATATAGCAATACATTTCATTTTTGAAAAATGTTAGCTGGTTTAAATAACTGTTTATAAAAAACTATTTATGTCGCATTTATATTTTTTCAAAAAAGCAATACTTTCTGCCATAATAGGTTTTGGCTTGTTAAATGCTGTTATTGCTCAAACAAACACTCAGCTTATTAAAGGCAAAATTCTTGACGATTATGGTCATGCCATTGAAGGTGCGAAAGTACAGGTAAAAGGCTCCCTGGTTAATGTTCTCACAAATAAAGATGGGGCATTTGAAATAGATGCGCAAGTGAAAAACATGCTTGTTATTTCTTCGCAGGGGCTTGATATCGCAGAACATATAATCAAAGATGATAAGTCTTTGGTGATTCGATTGAATGAAAGCTATTTGCGCAGCGAAAAGAAAGTGGATATGCTTTATGAAACAAAGGAAAAAGAATTGATGGTCGGCTCTGTTGGTACTGTATATAACTCGCAACTTTCTACTACGCCTGCTTCTTTATATGGATATGCTCTCACAGGCAGGTTAGCAGGCTTATTCACAACGCAAACCCAGGGATTCAGAACATTTATGGGATCGGGTGATGCAAATACAACAAGTGATCTTATAGGTTCGATTGCCAGAACGGGGTTGTCTATATTTAGTGATAACAGTGAATTATCTATCAGGCTTAGGGGCCAAAATCCTGTTGTATTGATAGATGGGATTCAACGTGATATTTACTCCCTGGATCCCGAAAATATTGAATCTATTTCGGTAGCTAAAGATGCATTGTCATCCATTGCACTTGGACAGCGTAGTTCAAAAGGCATGTTGCTGGTAACTACAAAGCGGCTTACAGGAGGCGCTCCACGGTTATCTTTTACCGCAGAATATGGAGTGCAGCAACCATTAAAGCTTCCCAAACCTATTGACGCTTTTAATTATAGCTATTTTATAAATGAAGCATTGCTTAATGATGGAAAGAAGGCAATGTATTCTACTGCCGATTTAGAAGCCTTTAAAAGTGGAACAGATCCTTATAAATATCCGGATGTAAACTGGTATGATGAGGTATATCGTAAAAGCTCATTGATGTCAAGGTATAATCTTAGCATAACGGGAGGTGGCAAGGTAGCCAGGTATGCAGTTTCTTTAAGTTATATGGATCAGGATGGGTTATTGAATATTTCAAACAAAGATGCTAAAATGCAGTTGCAGCGTTATTTGATAAACTCGTATGTAGATATTGATGTTACTAAGGATTTTACAGTGAATGTACAATTGTTTGGCCGTTTGCACGATGCATATCAACCAGGGGCCACCACTGCCACCATATTAAGCGAACTTTTAAGAACACCAAATAATGCCTATCCGATTTTCAATCGTGATGGATCCTTGGGTGGTAATAATTCTTTTAGTACCAATTTATATGCATTGCTTAATAATTCAGGATATATTGAAAATCACGATCGCGATATTATGGCGAATGTGAATTTGAAATATAAGTTAGATCGTTGGGTACCCGGCCTTTGGGCTAAATTAAATGGCAATATCGCTGTGCAATCAGCTATTGCAATAAATAGAAGTAAGCAAGACCCTGTCTTTCTTATGCAAACAAAAGAAGATGGAAGTAACTATTATACAAGATATGGTTCTGCTGTTGCTCAAGTAAACAATTACTATAATATTTCCAACACACGGTATTGGTATAGCCAGTTTGAAATTGGATATGATAAAAAAATTGGCGACGATCACACATTCAGAGGTACATTAATGGGCGATTGGCGTCGTTCTACACTCAACTATGATTTACCTGGAACTGCCAGCAATTATGTAGCAAAGATGAATTATGATTATCAGAAGAAGTATATGGCTGAAGCTGCTGTCAATTACAGCGGATATGACAGGTATATGCCTGGTAATAAATTTGGGGCATTCTATGCATTAGGTGCAGGATGGAATATGGCGCAGGAAAATTTTATAAAAGATAATGTAAGTTGGTTAAATACTTTAAAGCTAAGGGCAACATATGGATTAACGGGTAATGGTGTTGATAATTCAGGTTATTTTATTTGGCGCCAGGTATACAAGCAGGATTATTGGCAAACGGCTGTTATAGGAGTTGGCCACTCTGTTGCCGCTCCATCTGCATTTGTTGAAAGTGCGCTGGCTAATACTGGTATTACATGGGAAAAAGCCCACAAATTTGATGTAGGATTAGATGTTTCTGCATTTAAAGATAAATTACAATTTACAGCAGATTTTTATAGAGATGTATATTTCGACTTATTGCAAATACGTGGTAAAAGTATTTCAATAATTGGTTCTGCTTATCCTGCTGAAAATATTGGTAAGAACTTATACACCGGTGCTGAATTTACTGCAACATACCAAAATAACGTTGGAGCCTTTAATTATTTTGTTACCGGAAATGCTTCTATTGAAAAAACAAAAGTGTTGTTTATGGACGAACAAAGACGGGAGTATGAATGGAACAAAAGAACGGGATTACCTGTAGGACAAAGATTTGGATATATCGCTGAAGGTTTTTTCCAAACTGAAGAAGATGCAACCACCAGCGCTATTATACCGGGGTATGAAGTACATGCAGGCGATATTAAGTATAAAGATATGAATGGCGATAATGTTATTGACCAGTTTGATGAAACAGCTATAGGTAAAACAACACCGTTATTCTATTATGGTCTAACCGCAGGGTTTAATTATAAAGGTTTTGGTTTTAGTGTATTGTTCCAGGGTGTTAAAAATCGCAACCTGTATATTGACAACTACAATGTAATGTCTGTTAACGGGAAAGGCCAATTGTATGGACAGTTATATGATGAAATATATGCCAGGTGGACACCGGAAACAAGTGTGAACGCTGCTTATCCAAGGCTTAAAGCTAATGCGGAACCGTTTCTTGGCATACCCCAGGATAAGTATAGTTTAGCGGGCAGTACTTTTTGGATGCATTCCGGAGATTATTGGCGTATCAAAAATATTAATGTTCAATATACTCTGCCCTACAATTGGGTTAATAGAATAAAAGTAGCAGGAATAACAGTTTTTGTAAATGCTCAAAATTTATTTACATGGTCTGCTTTTGACAAGGTTGACCCCGAAGTGCAGGCTTATGGTGTATATCCTATTCAAAGGGTGATTAATACCGGAATAAATGTTAAGTTTTAATCTCCTTTTTCAAACAAAAAAACAATATATCATGAGAAAGTCTCAATATATATTTTTCATAGTGATCAGTTTAATCTCGTTTGTGGCTTGCTCTAAGAATGTTGAAAAGATTCCGCTCGAATTCAACACCGATGAATATATTTTTGATGCTTATGATTCACTTGGGAGAAATGCTCAGGCATATTTGAACGGAATTTTGTTCACGCTTCCAAAATCATACAACCGTGTTAATTCTGACATGCTGGATGCTTCAACGGATGATGCTATTTCATCTGCAACAGGTACAACAGATGTATCCAAACTTGCTACCGGTGGTTATAGTTCATCAACTATGCCGGAAGCAGAAAATGTTTGGGCCTCCAGTTATGCGGGAATACGTAAGGCCAATATATTTATCAATAACATTGATATAGTGCCAACTAAAGACGTTTCGGGAAATGGGCTTTTGAAAAAAGTAGTATGGAAAGCGGAAGCCCGCTTTGTAAGAGCCTTGTTTTATTTTGAATTAGTAAAAAGATATGGCGGGATTCCATTAGTTGGGGATAATGTATGGGCTTTAGGTGCAGACATGCAATTGCCCCGTAATTCATTTAAAAGTTGTGTGGATTATATAGTTGGCGAGTGTGATGCTATATATAACGATCTAAGAACAATGAAGCAGGCGGCTTCCAGCTCCGACTATCAGTCTCCAACAAAAGGGGCCGCAATGGCATTAAAGGCAAGAGTACTATTATATGCTGCCAGCCCTCTTTTTAACGGTGGAAATATTGATGCGGCTAATGACAAAACGGGTTATACTGATGCTGATCCACAAAGATGGAAACTTGCTGCAGATGCTGCCAAAACCGTGATGAATGGAGAATATAGCCTCAACCCGGTATTTAAGAATATATTTATTACCTGTACCGGCCAAGACAATAACGTAAATGATGAAGTGATTTTTGTTCGTGAAGATGGGAAAGGAAAATCCCTCGAAATTAACAATGCTCCTGTAGGTTATTCGCCCGGTACTGCAAATGGAAGAACCAGCCCTACCCAGGAGCTGGTGGAAGCTTTCCCTTTCCTGGATGGTAAAGCAGTAACAGACAATACATCTAAATTTTATTCCTCTTATAGCGATAATCCTTATAGCAATAGAGATCCACGTCTTTCCGCAACTGTATTTTGCAACGGATCTCAATGGCTTAATTCAATTGTGGAAACCTTTGACGGTGGCAGAAGCAAAACCGGAAAAGTTAACCAGGAAACACGTACCAGCTATTATATGAGAAAGTTCCTTGGAAACTTTGAAACTTCAACCGACTTTGCTGATACATACCATGATAATATCATATTTAGATACGCAGAAGTATTATTGAATTTTGCAGAAGCGCAAAATGAATTTGCAGGACCATCAAATGAAGTGTACCAGGTACTGAAAGATCTGCGAAAAAGGGCTGGTATTGAAGCTGGTGGAGATGGTATGTATGGCTTGGAATCCGGCATGGATAAAGATAAAATGCGTAAAGCTATTCGTAATGAAAGAAGAATAGAACTGGCATTTGAAGAACATCGCTACTGGGATGTGCGCAGATGGAAAATAGCCGAAGATGTTTGCAACAAGCCATTGCATGGAATGCAAATCATTAAAGGAACATCAGGAAGAATGACTTACACACCTATTACGGTGTTCACTCCTGTATTTAATGATAAGAAAAGGTACTTATATCCTATTCCGTATGATGAAGTGGTAAAAAATTCCAACATGCAGCAAAATCCGGGATGGTAATGGTACTTGATTATTAATGAACTGATGATACATTGTTTCTAAATGCTTAATTGCTTTTGATTATGAAAAATATTTATTTCTTCTTTTTCACTTTCCTCTTTGTTACAGGGCTTCATGCACAACAAAGAATAATTACAGGAGTTGTGAAGGACAATTTTGGACCTCTATCCAATATATCTGTAATGGTTAAAGGAAGCAATATTGGAACTACTACTAATGAGGATGGCAAATTTTCATTGACTGTAAAAGCTGATGGCGTAGTTGTGCTGGAAGTTAGTCGCGTGGGTTATTTATCGCAGGATGTGAAAGTAGGGACCGAAAATTATGTTGAAGTCTTATTACAAACTGCTACTCAGGGTATGGATGAAGTAATTGTAGTAGGTTATGGTACTAAGAAGCGGGTAACAAATACCGGTACTGTAAGTTCTATATCAGCAGCCGAAATACGTGAAGTGCCTACCGCTAATGTACAGAATGCGCTTACAGGAAGATTACCTGGTTTCTTTTCTCAACAACGGTCAGGACAACCGGGAAAAGATGCTTCTGATTTTTTTATACGTGGTGTTAGTTCTCTTAATTCAGAGGGTAATAAACCATTGATCATCGTTGATGATATTGAATACAGTTACGAGCAATTGTCCCAGATAAACGTAAATGAAATCGAGAATATTAGTATTCTTAAAGATGCTTCTACTACCGCAGTATATGGTATAAAAGGTGCTAACGGGGTTTTGATAGTAACAACCAGGCGTGGAAGCTCCGGAAGACCCAAAGTGAATGTAAGGGTTGAAAGTGGCATTCAAAGCCCTGTTAAAAAACTTAAATTTTTAGATTCTTATCATTCAGTACTACTTGAAAATGAAGCTTACTTAAATGATGGATTGAATCCTCCTTTTACAGATTTAGATGTCGAGCATTTTAGAACAGGTGATGATCCATATGGGCATCCGAATGTAAACTGGTACGACGCAATTTTTAAAAAGAACTCTTTTCAGACCAACGCGAATGTTGATATATCAGGAGGTAATGATATATTGAAATATTTTGTATCAGGAGGGGCTTTTGTTCAAAACGGCGCACTAAAGGATTTTTCTGATCCGCGCAATGAAGTAAATACTAACTATGATTTTAAACGATACAATTTTAGAAGCAATCTTGATGTTCGTGCTACAAAAAATCTTAGTATTCGTCTTGATGTAACTGCAAGATTTGGTGATATAAATGAGCCTCATGCTCAGAATATAGTTTCTGAAATATTCAATTTCAAAAGAATAAGACCATATTCGGCTCCTTTCTTAAATCCGGACGGTAGCTATGCATATGATCGGTATAACCCCGATAACCTGTCTACGCTTAATGCAAGATTGGCAAATAGTGGTTACAGCCGTTCCAAAAGAACCGACCTGAATATCTTGGCTGGCTTGGTTGAAAAACTGGATATGATTACTAAAGGCCTGTCGTTTACAGCTCGTATGGCCTACTCAAGTATAGAAAGCAATACTCGCCATTTATTCCGTGGCGATCCGGTTAGGGGTTATTCTCCTCCATCTTATTACTACAATTCAACCGACAAGTCCTACACATTGGATCCTCGCAACCAATATAACCTTGCAGTGTATAATTTGCTGGGGTCTTCAGAAATATATAATAAGAATGTGAATTTGCAAGCATTTCTTAATTATGAAAGAACGTTTGGCGACCATCACGTTACATCATTGTTATTATTCAACAGGCAAAATTATACTGATGAGAAAGCAGCATCTGTACCAAATAAGTTTCAAGGCTATAGCTTTAAGGTAGGGTACGATTTTCAACAAAAATATTTGGCAGACTTCAACATTGGATACAACGGATCAGACCGTTTTCAATCAAGTAAACGCTACGGCGCATTCCCAGCGTTTGGTGTTGGCTGGAATATAAGTAAAGAAGATTTCTTTTTTAATAACAGCTCATTGGCTTTCATAAATCTCTTAAAGCTTCGGGCTTCTTATGGAATGGTTGGTTCCGATGCCGTACCTGGTGATAGATATCTTTACAAACAGGAATATAGAACCGGTATAGACTCGTATGTTTTTGGTGAAGGCGATGGAACATATTATCCTGTTATCTATGAAAGTTCCCTTGGTAATCCAATTGTAACATGGGAATTAGCTAAAAAATTTGATGTTGGAATTGATATGAATCTTTTAAATGATAAGCTTTCATTGACCTTTGATTATTTTAATGATACCCGTTATGATCAGTTAATATCAAGAGGTTCCATTCCTTCAGTATTAGGTGTTGGCACTGCACGTTTCAATCTTGGTAAGGTACGCAATACCGGCTTTGATGGACAAATTTCTTATAGAGACAAGGTTGGCCAGGTGCAGTATAATATCAATGCAGTTTTTTCTTATGCAAAAAACAAAATATTATTTCAAGATGAAGCCAATCCGGCTTATCCCTGGCTGTCAAGAACAGGACATTCTATTGGACAACCATTTGGTTACACTTGCATAGGATTTTATAAAGATCAGGCTGATATAGATAAAAGTGCAAAACCTTTTGTTCCGGTTTATCCTGGAGATTTAAAATATGCTGATCTTAATGGTGATGGTCAAATAGATGAAACAGATATGGGCCCCATAGGTAAACCTAATTTACCTAATACTTCCGTAGGTTTAACTTTGGGAGCTAGTTACAAAGGATTTAGTGCAAGCGTTTTATTCCAAGGCTCATTTAACTATAGTTTTGCTGTAACCGGTATCGGTATTGAGCCATTCCAAAGTCAGTTTCAACCTGTTCATGAACTAAGGTGGACTCCCGATAATCCAAATGCCAAATTTCCACGGCTAACTACAAATGGAACTAACATAAGCAGTAGTGGATCTTATCCTTCCACTTTTTGGTTGATCAATGCTATGTATATGCGTTTGAAAACATTAGAATTTGGCTACCAGGTTCCGGATAAAGCGCTGCCATTTAAAATAAATAATGCAAGACTTTATTTAAGTGCGTATAATTTGTTGACATGGACAAATTATGATTTGTATCAACAAGACCCTGAAGTAACCAGCAATACAGCAGGAGATGCTTACATGAACCAAAGAGTTGTGAATATAGGATTACAAATCGGATTCTAAAAGATATGCCCGGGCAGTATAATGTGTGTAACGTTTTTTTTTTTGAGGACCGGCGGTATTGCTACTATTGAGCATCGTTGTGTCACTCACTTGTGCTGTAGTAATTCTACTCTGCAAGTTGATGCATTCGTACACATGTTTATGCTGCGTAAAGTATAGTATCAATAGAATGCGCAGGATTCTCAAAATAAAACACTATGAAGCACAAGCATTCACTTGTGCCTCATAGTAAAAAAATATAAGCTTCTCTAATACGATCACTTTGCCATTAATGAAGTATAACCCTATATCATAGCTTAGAAACAACAGAGCCCGTCATTTCAACCATGTGGAGGATCTTAAGTTGATTTTGTTACCCTTAAAACACTTGAGATCTCTCTTATGGTTGAAATGATGGTCTCTATTTTTGCAGATCTTATCAGACGATTGAAATAGCTATACTAAACGCAGTATAAATTTGTGCATGAATGTTACACTTTGCTGAATAGAATTACTACAGCACAAGTGAGTGACACAACGATGCTTAATAGTAGCACTACTGTTGATATCAAAAAATAAAAGCACAATATTATTCAGCAAGAGTATAGTATGTATAACCATATTTGTCTTATTAACTTTTAATTATTCCATGAAGACGTTTTTTTCAATTTGCTTAGTACTCATTTGTAGTTGCGCGTTTGCGCAATCAAATCCGGCGCCATTTAAGAAAGGCGATCGTGTCGCATTTATTGGAAACAGTATAACCGATGGCGGGCATTATCATTCATTCATCTGGTTATATTATATGACGCGTTTTCCAAACGAACGTATAGATGTTTTCAATTGCGGCATTGGCGGCGACGTGGCAGAACAGATCTACCGTCGGTTAGATGATGATGTGTTTAAACATAAGCCAACGGTTATTACACTTACATTCGGAATGAATGATTCTAAATATTTTGAGTATTTGAATACTGATCCCGAAGAAGTGAAAAAACAAGCGGTGAAAACTTCCTACGAAAGTTTTGTGAAAATAGAGAACCGCCTGAAAGCTATGCCTAATGTGAAAAAGGTGGTGATCGCATCTTCACCGTATGATGAAACGGTAAAGCTTCCTAATAACTATTTCCCTAAAAAGAGCCTCACCATGTTGGAGATTGCAAATTTCCAACAGCAGTCTGCAAAGAATAATAATTGGAGCTTTGTTGATTTCAATCGCCCTATGACTGCATTGAATATATCAGGACAGAAAAATGATTCGTTGTTTACGCTTTGTGGTGGCGACAGAATTCATCCTGACAACAATGGCCACATGGTGATGGCTTACCTCTTTTTAAAAGCGCAGGGACTTGCAGGAAGAGAAGTGGCAAGCATTTCGGTTGATGCCGCTTCGCGTAAATTATTAAAGGCCGGGAATTGTGCTGTTACCAATATTGCTGCCACTTCCAGAAATATTTCATTTGATTATCTCGCCAACGCGTTGCCTTACCCGGTTGATACCGCGCCACGTGGCTGGGGAAGCAAACACAGCCAGGCAGAGGCTTTAACGCTTATTCCGTTTATGAATGAGTTTAATAAAGAAATGTTGCAGGTAAAAAACTTATCTGCTCAAAAAACATATACACTGAAAATTGATGGTAAGCAAATTGGTAATTGGACAGGCGCTCAATTGGCCGATGGTATTAATCTTGCAACTTTGCGAAGCACACCACAATATCAACAGGCCGAAGCTATTATGTTGCTGAATGAGGAAAGATGGGAAATAGAAAAAAGATTTCGCCAGTATGCGTGGATGGAGTTCTCTGCTTTGTTGCCAAGAGGTTTATTGTTTAAAGATGATGAAGCCACATTGGATACATTGCAACGACTTGCTCCTAAAGACTGGGCTATTAATGGTAATTTAGATAATTATAAAAAAGCCCGTTTCCCTGAAGTGCGTACTGCATGGGAAAAAGAAATAGCTACTTTAGTAAATGAAATTTACACCATCAATAAACCAAAGAAAAGAAAAATAGAATTGATCGCTTTATAAATATTTAATGTAGTTGATAAAGCTGAATGCTTTATACGGGCTTCCGGTAAGGCATTTGGCTTTTGATATAAGTGTTCAATAGAATTCCAACTGTACAAGTGAGTGACACAACAATGCTTAATAGTAGCACAATAGCTGATAACATAATACCCAAAAACTGCTGTGGAATATCTATTGAGCTATGAAAAACCTGCACTATCAAATATGAAAATTGTAAAAAGCAGATTGCTTATATCAATCATGAATAAATTTTATAGAAGATATTTACTGATAGTTTTTTTACTGTTTGCTTTGCAAAGTTTTTCGCAAACGGCATATTTTATTGATGGCTATCATGGTGGGGTGTGGGGGCATTTTCCTGAGAAATACACATCCTTCATGGTTGATGTTTTAAATAAATATCCCGAATGGAAAATGAATATCGAAATAGAGCCTGATACGTGGGATATGGTGAAACAGCGGGATTTTCAGGCTTATAATGATTTTAAGAAAATATTTGCGGATCAGTCTGCTGACGGAAGAATTGAGTATGTGAATCCCTCTTACGGACAAAGTTATTTATACAATATTTCAGGAGAAAGTATTATCAGGCAGTTTGATTATGGTATTCGGAAATTGCGGGAACATTTTCCGGACGCAAAATTCTTAACATATTCATCAGAAGAACCCTGCTTTACAAGTGCAATGCCGCAAATATTAAGATCATTTGGTTTTAAGTATGCATCACTAAAAAATCCGAACACCTGCTGGGGTGGTTATACAAGAGCATTTGGAGGCGAGTTGGTAAATTGGCAAGGGCCAGATGGAACTACGATTACCACCTCGCCGCGTTATGAAGTTGAAAAATTAAAACCCGGCTCAACATGGGAAACAATTGCATGTGGTAACTCACGTGAATATATAAACGCTGCATTTGATTATGGAATTAAAAATCCAATCGGAATGTGTCTGCAGGATGCCGGATGGCGAATTGGCCGCTGGCTTGGTGATGGTTCCAAAAGTTATCAGCCTACAGAATATGTTACATGGCGAAATTACTTTGAGAATATAGCTGCATATAAGCCCCGGCAAACGTGGAGATTTTCACCAGAAGATGTTTTAGTAAGTTTAGTGTGGGGTGCTCAAATAACACAAAAGATAGCGCAACAGGTACGGGTATCCGAAAATAAAATTCCCGCTGCGGAAAAAATTGCAGCTATGGCAACTATTGCTAAAAGTGTTTCCTTTCCTTCCAACACCTTTGATGAAGCCTGGCAAAATCTTCTTTTAGCACAGCATCACGATTGTTGGATAGTGCCATACAATAATCATCAAGGCCGCTCCTGGGCGCAGCATGTTACAAATTGGACAGGCATTGCAAATCGAAAATCTGACAGCATTATACAAGCTTCACTACAATCTCTATTTCGTGCAGATGGAAATATGACTTCAGTAAAAGTGGTTAATACAATGGCGATAGCCAGAGATGAAGTTGTTTGCATTGCAAAGCCTGAGGCTCTTAAAGAACTGAATATTCAGGTAATTGATGGCAGCACTAATAAAGTTATTCCATCACAACAGCAAAAAGATTTCCTGCTTTTTAAAGCGTCTGTTCCTTCTATGGGATTTAGCTCCTATACCTTACAGCCTGTTGTTACAAAGAAAGCAAATGTTAAAGAATCCGTGATTGCAGAAGGCTTTTACGCACTAGAAAACGATATGTATAAAATTGTGCTGGATGCTAATCACGGAGGAACAGTAAAAAGTATTATTGCCAAAAAACTGGGTAATAGGGAAATGGTTGATCAAAAAAATGAAAGGAGGTTCAATGAATTGCATGGAAATTTTTACGATGATGGCGGGTTTCATTCAAGTGCCGATAGTAAAGCTACCATTAGAATAATAGATGGCGAGTTGAGTAAAATGGCTGAGATCAATGGAACAATTGCAGGAGTGCCGTTTACTCAAAACATTACATTGTTTGAGGGCGAGCCAAAAATTGATTGTAATGTAACCATCAATTGGAAGGGTAATATGGGCATTGGCGCTTACTCAGAGAAAGGTATTTATAAAAATGAAAACTTGAAAAAGGCTTTCTACGATGACCGCTACAAGCTGCTGGTGCTGTTTCCTGTAAACCTTCAAAACAGGCGTGTATACAAGAATGCGCCGTTTGATGTAATTGAAAGTAAGCTGGACAATACATTCTTTACAAGCTGGGATAGCATAAAGAATAATGTGATATTGAACTGGGTGGATGTAACTGATGCTAATAATAATTATGGAATGGCATTGTTTACAGATCATACAACTAGTTATACACACGGAAAAGATTTTCCTTTGGGCTTGACATTACAATATTCCGGGCAAGGACTCTTTGGACCAAATTACGGAATTGATTCTGCCACCAGTGTGCATTATGCACTTTTACCGCATGTGTCTACATGGGATGACGCGAATTTGAATACTGAAAGCTCAAGGTGGAATGAGCCACTCATTACCACATTTACCAATAACAATAGGGATACACAAAACTCATTTGTAAGTATAGATCAAAAGGGCTGGGAAATAACCTCAATGATGGCTGACGGAAAGGATATCATAGTTAGAATTTATAATGCTGAAAGTGACGATCAGAATTGTACAGTTAGGTTTTTTTTCGATGTTAAGCATTCTGTTGAAATGATAGAACTAAACGGTAGAATAAAAGAACGTTTAACTGCAAAAAGATCCGAAAAAGCAACGTTAGTAAAACTGAAAGCACCGAAGTTTGGTTTTCGTACGATCAGGTTAGAAAATGTTTTGTAAAAATAATATTGGCCATAACTAATTCTTTTGAGAACGCTCTAAGCTGTAGAAATAGTAAACGGGTATAATAAGCATGTATCCTAATTTATACTATATGGCAAGAGAGCTGTTTCATTTGAAACTGCCTGCGTTGATGTCTATCAGCACATTTGGTTTTTTTGTGGCGTTAAGTTTTTTGACCGGAATATATTTTTTAAGAAAGGATTTATTGCGAAAGGAAAATGATGGATTATTTTCTTGCAAAGAAGAAAAATTGATTATAGGAAAGCCTGCAGGTAAAAAAGAACTACTGCAATATTTTTTAGTTGGTTTTTTAGTTGGCTTTAAAGTTGTAGAAGTATTCTTTAATAAGCATTATTTGCAAGAGCCTATACAGTATGTGATCTCATTCAATGGAAATTTGACAGGAGGATTAGTAGCAGGATGCTTGTCGATGTTCTTTATTTATTGGGTAAGACGAATACAAAAACTTCCTGAGCCGAAAACAAAAGTTATTCAAATATGGCCAAGCGATCGCATGGGAGATGTTATGTTGCTAGCCGCAGTGTTTGGATTGATCGGTGGTAAGTTTTTTCATTGCCTTGAACACTGGGATGAATTTGTTCAACAGCCTTATGAAATGCTTACATCTTTGGCCGGTATTACGTTTTATGGTTCTTTGATTTTGTCCAGCATAGTAATTTGGTTTTATTTTCAGTATCATAAAATTAAACCGCTGTATGTGGCAGATTCGTTTGGACCGGCGCTGATGCTTGCATATGCAATAGGTCGGCTTGGATGTCATTTGTCTGGTGATGGCGATTGGGGTAAGGTGAACAATACAATCAATCCTTTTAATTTTTTGCCTTCCTGGATGTGGGCTTATGATTATCCACACAACGTAATTATGGAGGGAATCGCGATGCCCAATTGCGATTGGGGAGAGTATTGTTATCGTCTTGCACTGCCTGTTTTTCCAACGCCGTTTTATGAAGCTGTTATATGTTTTATATTATTCTTGATACTATGGTTCGTTAGAAAAAGAATAACTACACCCGTACTAATGGCATCATTATATTTGATATTTAATGGCCTGGAACGCTTTACTATAGAGACATTGCGTGATAATCCCCGGTTGCACATGGTAGGACTGCATTGTACTCAGGCCCAGTTTATAGCTGTCCTTTGCATACTTCTAGGGGTTGTGTTGTTTTTTTATAAGCTGATAACAAGTAAAAGAATGAAGATTGTTAATAGTTAAAAATTGTACCCAAATGAATATTAATAGTTGCAACAATTAAGAGCGGTTTTTTATGATCCGGGCGATAGTGCTACTATTAAGCAGCCGTTGCGTCGCACTCTTCAACTGTATCTGTATATTGAGCAAGATGCACCAACCGGCTTTAATTATTGCTGCTGTTAATATGTGATTAATTATAGATAAACGATTATTAGATCATGAAGTTGTTATTAAAGAAAAAAATGAATGTTGTTTTTGGTTTTCTGACCCTGATCTCAATGCATGTGATTGGGCAGGATTTTGCAGGTCTTGTAAATCCTTTCATAGGCGCCAGTACGAGTGTTGGTGATGCAGGTATTTATCATGGTTTGGGAAAAACATTTCCCGGCGCTACTACACCTTTTGGAATGGTTCAGGTTAGTCCAAATACAATAACAGGAGGTGATAATGGCTCTGGGTATAGCTATGAACATACCAGCATTGAAGGCTTTGCTTTTACGCAAATGAGTGGTATAGGTTGGTTTGGCGATCTTGGAAATTTTTTGGTGATGCCTGCAACAGGTGTACTTAAAACTTTTTCCGGAACACTTGAAAATCCTGCTGGTGGCTACAGATCCAAATATGATAAGAGCAGCGAAAAAGCTTCTGCCGGGTATTATACTGTAAAACTTATAGACTACAATATAAAAGCGGAAATGACAGCGGCGCCACATAGTGGTATGTTGCGATTTACTTTTCCTGAAAATGATTTGTCGCGCATTCAAATTGATCTTGCCAGAAGGGTGGGAGGCACCTCTGTAATGCAGTATGTGAAAGTGGTTGATAATTATACTATACAAGGTTGGATGAAGTGTACCCCTGATGGTGGCGGCTGGGGAAATGGCGAAGGCAAGGCAAATTATACCGTTTATTTTTATGCGCAGTTCGATAAGCCTTTACAAAACTATGGTGTTTGGAGCGCTGATATTCCCGATAGCTGGACTCGTAAGCGTGAAGATATAGAGAGCCAAAAATATCATGAGCGGGTTGCTGCCGCGCAGGTGTTTAAAGATGTAAAAGAAATGGAAGGAAAGCATCTTGGTTTTTTTACAGAGTTTGCCACTAAAGCAAATGAAGCAGTACAAATGCGTGTGGGTATTTCGTTTACCGGAATTGATGGCGCTAAAAAAAATCTGCAAAGCGAAATTACGCACTGGAATTTTGATGCGCTTCGCAAGCAGGCGTATAATTCATGGAACAATGCTTTGGCAAAAGTAAAAGTACAGGGCGGCACCAAAGACGAACAAATAGTTTTTTATAGCGCCCTTTATCACACTATGATCGATCCGCGCATTTATTCCGATGTTACCGGCGACTATGTTGGCGGCGACTATAAAGTGCATAAAAAAGAAGGATTTACCAAGCGTACTATTTTTAGTGGTTGGGATGTGTTCCGAAGCCAGATGCCATTGCAAACTATTATCAACCCCGGTGTTGTAAATGATATGCTTAACTCATTGATTACAATGGCTGATCAAAGCGGAAAAGAATATTACGAACGCTGGGAATTTTTAAACGCTTATACCGGTTGTATGATCGGTAATCCTGCAGTGTCTGTCTTGCTTGATGCTTATGCAAAAGGTATCAGAAATTATAATGTACCTAAAGCCTATCGGTTTGCAGTAAACTCAGTAGAAAAATTTGGTAATGGAGAACGTGGTTATACTCCGGCTTCTACACTTGGCATATCTAACACTCTTGAGTATGCGTATTTTGACTGGTGTGTAGGCCGCATGGCTACATTGCTAAATAAAAAACAGGATGCTGATAAATATTTAAAACGTTCACAGAATTACAAAAATATTTTTGATATTGAAAAGAAATGGTTCAGGCCCCGCAATGAAGATGGCACATGGGAAGCGTGGCCGGCAGAAGGAAGATTAAAACAATGGTATGGCTCTATTGAATGTAATCCTTATCAGCAAGGGTGGTTTGTGCCTCATGATATTGAAGGTATGGTAAAACTGATGGGCGACCGGAAATCCGTAACTGCCGACCTTGTAAGTTTTTTTGAACACACGCCCAAGAACATGATGTGGAACGATTATTACAATCATGCAAATGAACCTGTACATCATGTACCGTTTATTTTCAACAGAATTGGGTCTCCATATCTTACACAAAAATGGTCACGAATAGTTTGTGAATCGGCGTATAATAATTCTGTGGAAGGATTGGTTGGAAATGAAGATGTAGGACAAATGTCGGCCTGGTATATATTGGCTGCAAGTGGCTTGCACCCTGTTTGTCCCGGTGATAACCGTTATGAAATAACTAGTCCGGTATTTAGCAAAATCAACTTTGCTCTTGATAGTAAATATTATAAAGGCAACTCATTTACAATAATCGCAAAAAATAATTCGTCTAAAAATATTTATATCAAAAGCGCGAAGCTAAATGGCGAAGCGTATAACAAATGCTATATCATGCATAGCGATATTGCCGCGGGTGGTGTGCTGGAACTGGAAATGAGTGCAACACCAAATGTGAATTGGGGGAGGCAATGAGAAATGTGAAAAATGTGCTAATTTGAAAATTTGAAAATTCGTTGTGAGGGAATTGCTTATTAATTCAATGATTCAATCATTCAATTTCACGCAAAGATGCAAAGAGTTGATTTCTGTGTCACGTCCTGAAAAAAGTAGACATTTCTTTTAGTTGTTTATCCCGCACCAGGCACTAACATGTCGAACAGCACCATTGTTTAACCACTAGGAGCACAATAGGAAGCACCAGGCACACAAGGGATGATTGAATTACAAGTAGCCTTGTGTGCCTTGTGCTTTCCTGGTGAACCTTGTGGTTAAAATAAATTGAGAATGCTGTATAGTTGAAAGTTAAAAAAATTGTTGAGATTACGAATATCCGCTTTGTGTGCGGGACTCCCTTTTCCTTTGGAGAAGGGCTGGGGATGAGGCTGCCCACTAAAGTTCCTACCGCACAAGTGAGTGACACAACGATGCTTAATAGTAGCACTACAGCCGGTCAACAAAAAAATAACGAATTTATACTGCATAAAGTATAAATTTGAAATGCGTTTGTAAATACCCCTATTAATGATTCAATAATTCAATTATTCGATTATTATGTACCCCAACCTGTATTATGCATGTAAGGATCTTTTCAATATTCACTTGCCTATACTAAAAAGTATTCCCACGTTTGGATTTTTTGTTGCATTGTCGTTTATACCGGCCATGATTTTTTTTTATAAAGAATTACAGCGAAAAGAAAAGCTGGGATTGCTTACGTATACTGAGAAAAAAAGCCAAGGCGAAATTATTTGTATTTATCCCAGTGACAGGCTGGGGGATGTAACACTAATAGCGGCGATTTTCGGTGTGATTGGTGCTAAACTTTTTGCGTGTTTTGAAGAATGGAACAGGTTTGTAGTGGATCCTGTTGGTACAATTGTTTCATCTTCGGGAATGACCTTTTATGGTTCGCTGATATTGTGTACAATTGTGCTTTGGTATTATTATTACAAACTTGATATTCCCCGAATGGTGATTGCGGATGCCATAGCGCCGGCTTTGATGATAGCATATGCGGTAGGGCGACTGGGTTGTCACTTTTCGGGCGATGGCGACTGGGGAATTGTAAACCCTTATGCTACACCGGTGAGCTGGATGCCCGACTGGTTGTGGGCTTACAAGTATCCGCATAATATTTTAAACCAGGGCGTCTTTATTCCGGGTTGCGATTGGGAAAATTATTGCTATCAGTTGCAATCGGGCGTTTATCCTACACCGTTATATGAATTTGTCATTTGTACAGGTATTTTTATTGGGCTTTGGCTGTTGCGAAAACGGGTAATTATGGTGGGCAGAATAAGCGCTCTGTATTTATTTGCAAATGGTGCAGAGCGGTTTACGACAGAATTTATGCGAGTTAATCATAAGATAAATCTGTTAGGTTTTAAAATAACCCAGGCGCAGTTAATAGGTTTGGGCTGTATGCTGTTGGGTATCTGCCTTTATTTTCTGGCTCATTTGTTGCCAATCAATAAAAGTTTGCAAAAAAAGCCTAATGATTTGTAGGAAATGTATATAAAAAAAATAGTATATTGCAATGCAACCGATTATGTGATTTTAAAAAATGACGTTTGTGAACAGAATTATTTGTTAAAAATTCTTAAACTTGCGTTTCTAATTGATTGTATATGTCCGTAGTTAAAAGTCCGTATGAATTATGTTCTGATCTTGAGCTATTTCATTTTTGCCAAAAGAATGATGCTACAGCTTTTGAGATGTTATATGATCGTTATAAAGATTCATTAACAGTTTTTGCGAAAAGTAAACTGCAATGTCGTCAAAAAGCTGAGGATATTGTGCAGGATGTTTTCATTTCGTTATACCAAAGACGCAATGAAATAGAGTTTACTACTTCTGTAAAAGCTTATTTGTTTCAGGCTTTAAGATTTAAGATTTCCAACGAAATAAGATCGCTTACTATAAGAAGAAAATACCAGGAGTATATTTTTTTTAGCCCCTATTGCAAAAACGATTTTGCTGTACGGGTCGAAGAGAAAGAATTGTACCGGAAAATTATTCAAACACTGGATAGCCTGCCAGAAAAATGCATGCAGGTGTTTATACTAAGTAGAACAAAGAATTTATCTCATAAAGCAATTTCAGACGGCTTGAGTATTTCAGTTAGCACAGTTGAAAAACATATTTCAAAGGCATTAAAAACGTTTAGGGCTAATTTGATAAATAATTAGATAAAATACGAGGTAAGGTATAAAAATCTTATTGTGTCTCGAGCATGCTTATGCACTTCAGAAATGCCTTTTCGTAAGATATATGAAAGTTAAAGAATGTGGCAAGGAGTAAAACTATCCGCATAGTAGTGGCATGAAGACACAAGATAAATCCGTTAATCAATCTCAATTTTTCCATTCACAATCTTAAAACTCCAGAGCTTTGCAGTGTTAACAGTTTTGCCATTAATAGTACCAGGCTTCCATTTACCCAACGAGTTAAACACAGCCACTATCTGATCATCCAGATCCGCGTTCCTGGTAATGTTGTCCATAGTACATTGCAACATTTCGCCTTTGCAATTAATAATCAGTCGCACCATGCCTTTGTCGTTATAGTTCGCGCTATCCTTCAGCCAGCTCACTTCAGCATTCAGCCTTTTGGTAATTTCTCCTTTGGAAACCGGGCATACAGCAGATTTTTGATTTTTATACATTGGTAAAGGCACGTATACATCCTGATTGCCACAAAGTCCTTCAATGGGCTGCTTAAGCTCCATTTTCGCTACCAGTTGTGCACTGCCGGCATTTATAAAGCAACTAAAAATAATAAAGAGTGCAGCAATAGCTTTTTTCATATGGGCTGATTTTGAAAAGAGGTAGAATCAATATTCTAAGTTACAAAATGTTTGAATGGCATTGAGAGCTGGCTATACAGGCGTGCGCTAAATTGTACGAGAATACGTTACTTCATTTTGTGCAATATAAAAGTTTGTGTAATTTTTTTTGTACTGGCATTTGTATTTCATGGCATCATCGTTGTGTCACTCACTTGTACTGTAGGAATGCTATTGGGCGGGTATTGGTGTTTCAGCATTGTTAAACTATGCAGTATTCAGTTTGCTTGATATTCTAACCTCTCTCACCATATAACATCTGACCTCTGATTTCTCTGCCGCCAACTGCACACTATCTACCCGCTCACTAGTATTACTGCCGTACAAGTGAGTGACACAACGATGATGCCATGAAATACTATCGTTAGTACCATAAAAAATAAAACTTTCGTTACACCGGATGTGAAATCCGATACATATGATACTAAGATGAATTTTTTAAGCCAACAAAAAAGCCACCTTTTCAGGTGGCTTTTTTGTTTTATTCAGTTACAACTAATTTTTCGAGCATTGTTTTAGCACATCGCGGAATCTTTGATCCGGGGCCGAATACTTCTGAAACACCTTTTTCATAAAGGTATTCATAATCCTGCTGAGGAATAACGCCGCCTGCAAATACAACAATATCAGGACGTCCCAGCTTTTTCAATTCTTCCACCAGTTGCGGTATCAATGTTTTATGTCCGCCTGCTAACGATGACGCACCCACGAAATCAACGTCATTTTCTGTTGCCTGGCGTGCCACTTCTTCCGGGGTTTGAAACAGAGGGCCCATGTCCACATCAAAGCCCATATCGGCAAAGGATGTAGCTATAACTTTGGCACCACGATCGTGGCCGTCCTGGCCCATTTTCGCGATCATAACTCTTGGCCGACGACCAACTTCCGCCGCGAATTTATCAGTGAGTTCAAGCACTTCGGTAAACTCTTTATCGCCTGCGGTTTCTTTGGAGTAAACTCCGGAAATGGTTCTAACTACGGCTTTATGACGTCCGAATACAGCTTCCATCGCATCAGATATTTCGCCAAGCGTCGCACGTTTTCTTGCCGCGTCTATCGCCAGTTCCAGCAGGTTGCCTTCTCCTGTTCTGGCGCACTCTGTAATAAGCGAAAGAGCTGTTTGTACCTGTTCATTATTTCTTTCGGTTTTCAATTTGTTCAGGCGTTCTAACTGTTCCAGGCGTACTGCGGCATTGTTCACTTCCAGTACATCAAAATCTGTTTTCTCATTTACCTGGAATTTGTTTACGCCTACCAGGATGTCTTTTCCCGAATCAATTCTTGCCTGCTTGCGTGCGGCGGCTTCTTCTATGCGCATTTTGGGAATGCCGGTTTCTATTGCCTTTGTCATGCCGCCAAGTTCTTCCACTTCCTGTATCAGTTGCCACGCTTTACTTACAAGCTGCTCAGTGAGGTATTCTACATAATATGAACCTCCCCACGGATCTACCACTTTGCAAATATTTGTTTCATGTTGCAGGTATAATTGAGTGTTGCGGGCTATGCGGGCAGAAAAATCAGTTGGCAACGCAATGGCTTCATCCAGTGCATTGGTATGCAGCGATTGTGTGTGTCCGCAAGCCGCGGCCATTGCTTCAATACAAGTGCGGGCCACATTGTTATACGGGTCTTGTTCACTAAGGCTCCATCCCGATGTTTGGGAGTGCGTGCGCAATGCCATCGATTTTGGATTTTTCGGGTTGAACTGTTTTACCAGTTTTGCCCAAAGCAATCTGCCGGCGCGCATTTTAGCGATTTCCATAAAATGGTTCATACCAATGGCCCAGAAAAAGGATAGGCGAGGCGCAAATTCATCAATGGTTAATCCTGCTTCAATACCGGTGCGTATGTATTCCAGCCCGTCGGCAAGTGTATAAGCAAGTTCAATATCAGCGGTAGCTCCTGCTTCCTGCATGTGATAACCAGAGATGGAAATAGAGTTGAACTTCGGCATATTTTTACTGGTAAAGCGGAATATGTCGCCAATGATCTTCATGGATGGCTTGGGTGGATATATATATGTATTGCGCACCATGAATTCCTTAAGGATATCGTTTTGAATAGTGCCGCTAAGTTTTTCTTTCGGCACACCTTGCTCTTCCGCAGCTACTATATAAAACGCCATGATGGGAATAACCGCGCCATTCATAGTCATTGACACCGACATTTTATCCAGTGGGATCTGGTCAAACAATATTTTCATGTCCAGCACGGAATCGATAGCAACTCCGGCTTTTCCCACATCTCCAACTACTCTTGGATGGTCGGAGTCATAGCCGCGGTGGGTGGCGAGGTCAAAGGCAACAGACAAGCCTTTTTGTCCTGCTGCAAGGTTTCTTCTGTAAAACGCGTTGGATTCTGTAGCTGTAGAAAATCCGGCATACTGGCGAATTGTCCAGGGCTGCATTACATACATGGTGGAGTAGGGCCCACGCAGGTATGGCGGTATGCCTGCGGCATATTTCAGGTGTTCTGCGGTGGCATTGTCTGCTTCTATAAAGAGTGGTTTCACATCGATGCCTTCAGCGGTTTCCCAATTGTTCTCAACCACATTGGGTTTGCTTTTACCAAGCTTATCAAGTTGCTCTTTTATATTGATCTTTGAAAAATCCGGTTTCATAATTAATGTTTTAATTCAAAATGAAAATTCAACATTCAAAGCCGCCTGTTACAGGCCGGCCATTGCTTTTGTATTAACTTCCTATTCCAAGTTTTTGTTGAAATACCGCTAATTCTGTAATCGCATTTGATCTTAAATGAACAAACGCTTCAACTCCCGCGGCTTTCAATTGTTCCATAATTGTTTCAGGATAACCTGCCAATACAAGCAACTTATTTTTATTAATTGATTTGAATTTTTCTGCAAACTTTAAAGCTTCGGTTTCATATTCCGCATCGGAAGAGCACATTACAATAATGTTGGCCTCGCTGTTTGCTGCGGTTTCAGCGGCTTTTTCAGCACTTTCAAAAAAGTTATCATCCATTATTTCAAAACCGGCGGTACCAAAAAATTCACCTGCAAATGTTGCTCTTGCTTTACGCATGGCCAGGTCGCCGAAGCAGGCAAGGTATACTTTCGGTACAAATCCTGTTTTTTCCAAATGAGCCATTGTTCTGCTCTTCAGCTCTTCGAAAGCTTTTGTAGCATGTTGCGGTTGCAAATGCGGAAATGCCTGTGCGGCCTTCGCTCCATCTACCGGTGGCATAGCAGTTCTTTCTTTTAAATCGGGGAACTTGTTGCTGCCTACATACACCCGCTTGCGTGAAATGATTTCTTTTTCTTTGAGGTTTTTTACAGCGGCAATTTCGTTTTGAATAATTCCGTTTTTAAATGCAGTAACAAAACCGCCTTTTTCTTCTGTTTGTTTAAACAGGTTGAGCGCTTGTTCGCAAACGCTCGCGGTTAAGTTTTCAAGATAATAAGAACCTGCAGACGGATCGGCAACTTTATCAAGATATGATTCCGCTTTTAGCAGGTTGGAAATATTTAATGCAACGCGTTTGCTGAATTTAGTCGGTTCGCGGAAAGTAATGTCGTGCGGGTTTACCATTAACGCGTCGCAGCCGCCTAAAACGGCAGACATAGCTTCTGTAGTGTTACGAAGCATGTTTACATTCGGATCGTAAAATGATTTAGACCATGCAGCATTGGAACTCAATACAGGTATATTGATTTCTTCGCAGCTATATAGCGTTAAAATGTTTTTAAGCAAAATTCTTAATGCTCTCAATTTTGCTATTTCGAAAAAGTAGTCACCGCTTATGGCAAGATGCGCTATGAATTCATTGATGATTTCCTTTGCTTCTAAGCCTTGTGCAGAAAGCTTTTCTACAATGTCTGTTATTTTGCTAAGTGTAAAAGCCAGTTCTTGTGTGGTGGCGGCACCGGCGTTTACAAATGCGTGTGAGCGAATGGAGAGACCTTTAAAATTAGGATATGCTTTTGTAAGTTTCAGCACATCAGCAAGTGCATTGAAGTTGGGCTCTGTGCCTTGCAGACAAAGCGATTCCAAAATATCCGATTCATAAAAACCGTTTACTTTTTCCGGCGCTATGCCTTTGTTTTTCAGAAACGTTATATAGGCTTCAACTAAGGAAACAGAGGGCTGAGGCGTTGAAAAGGCTATATGATCCGTAGCGGGATCTATCCCTTTCAGTAGCGTTTCAAAATCGGGTATAGCACTTTGTAAGCGGAATAAAAAGCCTTCAGCTCCAAAGCTTTTCATTTCCAAAGCCAGTTCATTTGCCGGTTTAGCATCGCTCGTTTCAATTTCCACATAACTGATCCAGGAGGTTGAGCCTGCATTATGGGCTTTATACTGGTTTTTTAATGAAGGTGAGCTTTCGATATCTTCAATTGTATAAAAGGGTTGAATTGAAAAACCGTCATCTGTTTTCCAGACTAGCTTTTTTTCAAAATCGCCTCCTTTTAAATCTTCAATAGCTTTTGCTTTCCATGTTTCTTTGCTGACATCAGCAAAATCGGAAAACATTTTCTTGCTTGTATCCATTGTATAAAAATTAATAAATGAGAACTGACAATACAATTAATAATTAAAAATTAATAATTAATAATATTGTTCCAACAACTTTTCCAAATGCTTTTAACTGTTAGGTCAAATCTTTTTGGGTTAATAGTTTTTACCGCTTTGGTATAAGCCAAGGTCATCGTTATTTCATTTTGGTCTTGGTGAATACCGCAGTTAATATTTGTTATACCGGCGGCGGTTTTTCATGGCATCATCGTTGCGTCGCAATCACTTCATCGGTGGTAATTCTTATCATCGGCTAAAATATTTCAGGCTTGTTGTTATTCAGATGTCCTACACCTTTGAGGTGTAGGACATCTGCGTATACAGTTATTTGTCTTTATTCTAGTAAGATTTCTCTACTGCCCACTGCCTACTGCCTGCTCAATAGCATTCCTAACGTACAAGTGAGTGACACAACGATGCTTAATAGTAGCACTACCGCCGGTCCCCCCAAAAAAATATACTTGTTTTTATACCGTCCGATATATTTTATGATGTTCTCCAAACTAATAATATTGTTTGGAGAACACGTAATGAATGCGGTTGCGAAACGTTTATTTCAAATAGCTTTTTAGAAATTTTCTTCAATAGTAGAAACGCATAATGCTTTTGAACTATTGACTTTTGAATTGTTTTATAAAGAACTCAAATCGTTAAACGTAAAATAGCTGCTTCCAAACCTTTCAAATGCAGCTTTTTCCAATTCTTCACGAACGCTTGGATGCGCCACATTGATCAAAGCTTTCGCTCTTTGGGCAAGGTTTTTTCCTCTAAGTTCGGCTATCCCAAATTCTGTAACCACATATTGAGCATGCGCCCTGGTAGTTACCACACCTGCGCCCAGCTTCAATGTAGGTACAATTTTCGAAACGCCTTTTTGTGTAATAGCTGGTAATGCGCAAATAGCTTTACCGCCGGGTGAAAGCGCAGCGCCACGCATAAAATCCATCTGGCCACCTACACCGGAATACATTGCGGTGCCTATACTATCGGCGCAAATCTGTCCGGTGATATCCACTTCCAAGGCAGAATTAATTGCCATTACTTTGGGATTTCTTCTGATTACGGAAGTATCGTTTACAAAAGAAATATCCATCATCAATACTTCAGGATTATCGTCAACAAAATCGTATAATTTTCTTGAACCCATGGCGAAACCGGATACAATTTTATTGGGCCATATAGTTTTTTTAGAACCATTTACTACGCCTTTTTCTATAAGCGGCAGTAATCCGTCGGAAAACATTTCGGTGTGTATGCCAAGATCTTTATGATTGGGAAGGCATGTTAGCACCGCATTTGGAATGCCTCCTATACCCATTTGCAGGGTAGAGCCATCGGTAATGAGAGACGCTATATATTGACCAATTTGAGTTTCTTCTTTAGAAGGTTCACTCAAAAGCATTTCATGAATCGGGTCGTTCACTTCCACACATGCATCGATCTTGCTAATGTGTATAATTCCATCGCCCATTGTGCGTGGCATATTGGGATTAACTTGCGCAATTATTGTTTTAGCGCATTCTACGCCAGCCGCAATAATATCAACTGATACACCCAGAGAACAATAACCATGTTTGTCCGGAGGTGATACATGTACTAAAGCAACATCCAGCGGCATGGTGCCATTTCTGAAAAGAAGCGGAATGTCGCTTAAAAATACAGGGTTGTATTGAGCGGATCCTTCCTGCACATATTTACGAATATTGCCTCCAATGAAAAAGCAATTCGTTTTAAAACTTTCACGGTATTCAGGTTTGGCGTAATCGCAAAAGCCATCTGTATGCAGGTGAACTATTTCTACACTTCTTAATTCAGATGCTCTTTCCACCATGGCTTTCAGTAATACATCGGGAGTGGCGCAGGCGGCCTGCACCAAAACTCTGTCGTTGGACTTAATTAGTTTTACTGCTTCTTGTGCTGATACAAACTTATTCATATAGGACAATTTTAATGAGTTTTAAATTTAATGAGATGTTCAAGCCGGGAGAATCAATCGTTATTCATGCAAGTATTTTTGCTACTGGGAAAATTTTACTGGAAAGTTGCTAATGGTATAAACAAAACAACATTCTCCTGATATTTAATCCAGGAGAATGTTTGAAAATTTTTGTTTATTCTGTTCATACTGAAGTTAGGCTATTTCTATCAAAACATCTCCCTGCAAAACGCTGCTGTTAACCGTTACCTTAATTGATTGTATAGTTCCTGATACTTCAGCAACAATGCTGTTTTCCATTTTCATGGCTTCTAAAATCACAACTGTTTCGCCCATCTTCACTTTATCGCCTTCTTTTACCAAAATACTGTGAATAACACCCGGCAAAGGAGATATTACTTTTTTTGCCACGTTGCCTGATTTCACAACTTCCGGTTTGGGCGGTACCGGACGGGGTTCAAATCGTTTCTGAGCCGGAGTGGTTGGCGCTTCAGCTTCCTTCTCCATCGTTACCTCAAAGGTTTTTCCGTTTACTTCTATTTTGAGGACATTTTCGGCACCTTCTTCTACACCTGCTTCGTAATTGTTGCCATCTATTTTGAACTTAAACTTTTTCATACATTTTGTAATTAGTGTTTATTTTCCACAACTTTTAAAACATTTTTTTAAGAAATAAGATGTTATTTGTATGGTTTTATCTTCCCCTGAAATTGTAAGTGGAAAAGATTTTTGCACTCCATGGCGAATACTCCCTGATAAATTTACCCATAGTAAGTACAGCGCTTTCTTCATCATGAACTTCTTCCATATACATGTAAATAGCAGCTGCTATAGCGGTTATTTCTTCGCTTGAAATATTATTTTCTTTTTCGGGTATAATATTTATGTCAGTGGTATCATTTATTTTGTTACTCATAACAATTCAATTATTATAAAGGAAGATTGCAATGTTTTTTCGGTGGATTTATTTGCTTTTTGGTTGAAAGCGCCTCCAGTGAACGAATAATTCTGAAACGGGTATTGCGTGGCTCAATTATATCATCAATAAATCCATACTTGGCTGCCTGGTAAGGATTAGCGAATTTTTCCAAATATTCGGTTTCCTTTTCCTGCATATATTTCAGTTTATCATCCGGGTTTTCAATTTTTGCAATATTGCGGCTTTCTAAAATTTCAATGGCGCCTTTGGCTCCCATAACTGCGATTTCAGCGGTTGGCCATGCATAATTCACATCACCTCTCAATTGTTTACAACTCATTACATCATGAGCGCCGCCGTAGGATTTACGCAAGGTGATGGTTATTTTTGGCACAGTAGCTTCTCCGTATGCATACAATAGTTTTGCACCATGAATGATTATGCCGCCATATTCTTGTCCGCTGCCAGGCAAAAATCCCGGTACATCTACGAATGTAACTATGGGAATATTGAAGGCATCGCAGAAGCGAATAAAACGTGCGGCTTTTCTTGATGCATTGATATCCAGCACACCAGCCAGGAACATAGGTTGATTTGCTACAACGCCGCAAGGACGGCCATTATAGCGTGCAAATCCTACAACAATATTTTTGGCATAACTGGCTTGAACCTCAAGAAAATCGCGGTTGTCAACTGTGGCGAGAATTACTTCTTTTACATCGTATGGCTTATTGGGATTGTCAGGTATAAGTTCGTTTAACTTGTTTTCCTTTCTATCTACAGGATCTGTATTGGCTATAATCGGGGGATCTTCGAGGTTGTTTTGCGGAAGGTAATCTATGAGGTTTCTGATCAGTAGAATTCCTTCTTCTTCCGTATCTGTAAGGAAATGTGAGACTCCTGATTTTGTGGCGTGTACATTAGGTCCGCCAAGGTCTTCCGTAGAAATTATTTCACCCGTTACGGTTTGTACTACTTTTGGCCCGGTAACAAACATGTAAGAGTTCTTTTCTGTCATTAAGATGAAATCAGTAAGAGCAGGAGAGTAAACCGCGCCACCAGCACAAGGGCCGAATATTGCACTGATTTGAGGTATTAATCCGGATGCCAGGATGTTTCGTTGAAAGATTTCCGCATACCCGGCCAGTGAGCGAATTCCTTCCTGGATTCTCGCGCCGCCTGAATCACAAAGACCTATAACCGGTGCACCCACCTTCATGGCTTCATCAAGTATTTTGCAAATTTTTTGTGCAAACGTTTCCGAAAGAGAACCGCCAAAAACGGTAAAATCCTGGGAATAAACATATACAATTCTTCCATCGATGGTGCCGCGTCCCGTGACAACTCCATCAGAAAAATACTTTTCATGTTCCAGACCAAATGATTTTGTACGGTGGGTTACAAACATATCGTACTCTTCAAAACTACCATCATCTAATAACAATTCAATGCGTTCGCGAGCTGTTAATTTTCCTTTTGCATGTTGCGCTTCTATTCGCTTAACACCTCCGCCTAAACGTGCTTCTTCACGTTTAGCGACAAGCTGTTTTATTTTTTCAACGTTTAGTGACATAAACTTTTTGTTTAAATAAATATATTCAGGTTCTCAATTATAAAAATAGTAATAGTAATTCGCTACAAAATCATCGTTGAAGAGATAATGGAGTGAATGAGCAGTTAGAATTGACAATACATTAATGGTGTTAACTAAAAAACATAAATGGTGTTAAAGCAAGGAACAAGGATTGATTATTAGCTTTTATAATTAACCTTGTTTTCCTTTTGACTTAACACCATAGCTGATTTTTTACCAATTCGATTGTTTATTTTCACACAATTCAGTCAGGACGCTAAACGTTGATTTGGGATGAAGAAACGCGATATCCAAACCTTCTGCTCCTGACCGGGGTACTTCATCTATTAGTTGTACACCCTTTAGTTTTGCATTCTTTAATTGTTTCTCAATATGTTGAACTGCAAACGCAATGTGATGAATACCTTCTCCTTTTTTCTCAATAAACTTACCTATTGGGCCATCAGGAGAAGTGCTTTCCAACAATTCTATTTTGGTTTGTCCCACCTTAAAAAAAGCTGTTCTTACTTTTTGGTCAGGAACTTCTTCAATTGAATAACATGTAAGACCCAAAACATCTCTGTAAAATTGAATCGCAGTGTTCAGGTCTTTCACAGCTATTCCAATGTGTTCAATATACTGTAATTCCATACTTCTGATTTTGGAGGGTTAAATATTAAATGAATAAATATCGTTTTTTTACTCCGGCAACATTTCATTTTTTCATATGGATTGGAGTGTTGACCGGGACAAGCTGTTTAATTAAAACCTTCGTTTTTTTATATAAATAGCTAAAGTATTATGCAGCCAAATTAGAATACCTGACTGTTATCATGTTAATTTATAAATTTTATCACAAATAAGCCCGTATATTTCTGTTGAGGTTCAGTTTTTTCTATTATTTATATATTCAAGACCTCCCTTTAACAATTATTTAGGAAATACGACAGGCTTGTAAAGCAAAAAATAATACATAATCTCCGATCTAATGGCTACATAAATTTTAAAAGTTGGTATTATGAAAACTATCATTTTTGCTATGGTTGAGTTTCGGTTTCTGCCAATTGGCGGGCTTTTTTGTATTCCGGCAATTTTATTCACCGAAAAAAGCTTCAGTACAAAATTGATGCATAATATAAGGTGTGATTGTAATTGCCATGATGATATTTATCAATGGTAAATATTTAATTGCCAAACGTTATCAACCTATCTTCATTCCTCTGTTTATAAAATTGTATCATAAATGTTTTATAAATTATTTTTGACACCATACTTTGCATGACTAATATCTGGCAATGAAATCGACATTCAGAAAAACAAATCTTTCTCCCGACGAGTATGTAAAGGGAATTCTTAATAAAGATCGGATAATATTGAGCAAGGCTATAACGCTTGTTGAAAGCAGGCTTACGTCTGATAATAATTTAGCTGAGGAAGTGCTGGAAAGAATTTTACCTCATACAGGTAAATCCGTTCGAATTGGTATTACAGGCATTCCCGGTGCTGGAAAAAGCACTTTTATTGAAGCCTTTGGCAAACACCTTACCGGTAATGGAAAAAGAATAGCGGTACTTACTATAGATCCTTCCAGTCAAAAAACGCAGGGAAGTATTTTGGGAGATAAGACCCGAATGGAAGAACTGGCTAATGACCCGAATGCGTATATCCGCCCCTCGGCTTCGGGCAACACGCTAGGCGGTGTTGCCTCCAAAACCCGTGAATCGATGTTGCTTTGTGAAGCCGCAGGTTTTGATGTAATTCTTATTGAAACGGTTGGTGTAGGGCAGAGTGAAACTAGTGTAAAAAGTATTGTTGATTTTTTTCTGCTTATAATGGTGGCAGGCGCAGGTGATGAACTGCAGGGTATTAAACGCGGCATTATGGAAATGGCCGATGCTATTGTGATTAATAAAGCTGATGGCGACAATATTTCTTCATGCAAACTGGCGCAAAGACAATATCAAAATGCCTTGCATTTATTTCCACCGTCCACTAACAATTGGTATCCCAAAGTACTGTTAGCATCATCCATTGCAAAAACCGGTATGTCGGAAGTGTGGCAGCTCATTGGCGATTACGAAAAAAGTATGAAGGAAAAAGGTTATTTCTTAACCAATCGTCAACAGCAAAACCTGCAATGGATGCACGATGTAATAAGCTATCATTTACACAATCGTTTTTATAATCATACCGGTATAATGCAACAATTGGATTTTATGGAAAACCAGGTGGAATCAGGAAAAATTCCCGCTATCAGCGCTGCAAAAAAACTATTGCAAATGCTTACATAATTGAAAGTTGAAAGTAGTTATGGAATATTATTTTTTAGGGTACCGGCATCAGTTTTCATGGCATCATCGTTGCGTCGCATTTCGTTCATCTGTAGTATTTCATGGCAGCAGAGGGTCTTACAAATAATTTTTTTTGAATAAATTCAATCACCTCCCAATTCAATAATTTAAAGAATATTCGAAACATGTAAATCAAACTGGAATTAGCTTTGTTTTCCTTCGTGCCTTAGCGCCCCGGGGACAAATTTTCCTGTAAAAAATGATGTTATACTTTACTCATTCTGCTTTTTTATAAACCTTGCGAGGTCTGAGATATGATCTGTATTGATATAATCGACTTTGAGTTTCATAAATTTTTTCCATGCTTTTTCTCCATCAGGGGCGCCCCAAAAACGAATTGGTTTATTCATCGCATGCACCTTTTGAACGAGGTTCTTTATTGCTTCAAAATCCTTTTTTCGCATAGCGCTTTTGCCATTCCAGTTGCTTATTTTTTTAAAATTGCCACTTATTAATGAGATGCGCTGCAATTGTTCTTTGCTATATGCCTGAAACACATCGCCGTCAAACAGGATGAACGAAGGATAAGCATTAAACGACGTGGGTTTGTTTCCGGAAATAACCCAGCGTATTGAGCGTGATTTTGCTAAAGGATATTTTTCAATTAGCTCAACCAGTTTGTTTAATGTTGGAGCCCCCGGTGTTTTAAGATCAATCAATAATTGAAGTATACGTGATGTGTCCGAATATGCGTAACCGTTATTTTTTTCAATATACGTTACTAACGGTTGCAAATAGTATTCTTCAAATGTTCTATGAAGTTCCAGCCCTTTTACATCGTGTGATACAAGTAGTTCGCCATCTTTCAAAAAAATATCCGCTTCTATAGATCCAAATTGTTCATTATAAGCCAGGCTGAATGGTTCTTTCTGTTCATAATCGTTATGTGAGTGTGCATTTGCTGTTGTGTAAACTGCGGGCTGGGCATAACCTGTGAAAATAAGAAGGAGCAGAATTATAGTAATGGCACATTTTTTCATATCGTCAATTGTATTAAAAACTGATTTCAAATTCATTTCAAACTTAGCTATTACATTTTAAAAAGCGACTGATCAAAGAAGAAAGCTATACCAAAAGGCGAAAATGCACTTACCGTTAAGCTTTTAAAAAAGCACTTTCAACTTTCAATTTTCAACTCTCCGTTGCCAGCTCCACATTTGTATATTTCATTGTTTTTTTCTCATTACATTTACACCCAAAACAGCAATTTTTCGAAATAATTACAATAAAAATGAAGCTAGATATACTTGCAATCGGAGTTCACCCTGATGATGTAGAACTTGGTTGTTCCGGAACGCTTATAAACGAAATTAAAAATGGGAAAAGAGTTGGTATTGTTGATTTGACCCAGGGTGAACTGGGTACACGCGGCACTATTGAAACAAGATATGCAGAGGCTTCTAATGCCGCTGAAATTATGGGTGTGCAATGCCGTGAAAATCTTAAAATGCGTGATGGTTTTTTTAAGAACGACGAAGAGCACCAGCGCTTATTGATCAGGGCTTTGCGCAAATACAAACCTGAAATTGTTATAGCAAACATATTGCACGATCGCCATCCCGATCATGGAAGGGCCGGTCATCTTATAGCCGACGCATGTTTTCTTGCCGGACTCAGAAAAATTGAAACCACTGATGAAGATGGTCATCCGCAGGAACGCTGGAGACCCAAGTATGTGCTGCATTATATTCAGGATTGGTACCATGAACCGGATTTGATAGTTGATATTTCCGAGGCATTTGAACAACGGATGAAAGCGATTGAAGCTTACGGTACGCAGTTTCATAACAATGGCAATGGTAACGGTAACGAAGAACCGCAAACATATATTTCCACTCCCGATTTTCTTGATAGCATTATAGCCAGAGCCCGTATGCTGGGCAAGCGAATTGGCGTTAAGTATGGCGAAGGATTTATTTGCGAAAAAAAGATCGGTATCCGCAATTTGGACGCGTTGATCTTGAATGAAACCTAGTTAATGTAAAAATATGAGAATGTGGAAAATGTGGAAATGAATTTGAAAATGTGCTATTTTTTGGGGATGAACTTTAGTACTACTATTGATATCGTGATGTTACTCGTTTTCAGCGGCTCATGCATAAAGTATTCTCAATTTTCAACTTTTCTGCCCTTGATCGCTGACTTCTCCTTTCCACCGTTAAACCGTATATTGCACTATAAATAACTCGTAGTCAATGAAACGGATTTTAGTTTTACTTTTTTTTAACGCCGGTATTATAAGCTGTTGCCTTGGGCAAATGAGAGATTACATATATGCAGATAATATAAAAAATGTAAAATTATATATGTATGGCAACCAGGTTTCTTACCCGGTTTTGAGGTTGAATGGTGGTGAAAAACTTGAGCTTCATTTTGATGATATAGATGGCGGCGTGGCTGATTATTCTTATACATATCAACTCTGTAACGCCGATTGGACGCCGGTTATGTTGAATACACTTGATTTCGTAAAAGGATTTTCACAAAACAGGATTTTAACTTATCGTAATTCATCTATTTCACTTACTCGATATACACATTATCAGGTGGTATTGCCTGAAAATAATAGCGTGCCGTCGCGTTCGGGGAACTATATTTTAAAAGTGTTTGCAAATAGCGATACTTCGCAATTGATCTTTACCAAAAGAATGCTGGTGGTAGATGAAAAAGCTGCTGCTATAGCTCAAATTCAACAGCCGTTTGACGGGAGATATTTTACAACGCATCAAAAAGTGGCATTGAAAGTGAATATGAAAACTCTTGATCTCATCAGCCCCATGCAACAAGTGAAAGTGGTGATACTGCAAAACAACAGGTGGGATAACGCTATCACGAATATTAAGCCAACATTCATTCGCCAAAATCAGTTTGAGTATAATTCTGAGCAGAACTGTGTATTTCCCGGAGGAAAAGAATGGCGCTGGCTTGATCTTCGCAGTTTTCGTTTGCAAAGTGATCGTGTTACTCATGCGGATTACAAGAAAGATGGTACCGATATTTTTGTAAGAACGGATGCGGACCGCTCCCGGCTGGCTTCGGTTTACTACCGCGATAATAACGGAGCTTACTTTAATGAGGTGAGCGAAAGCATCAATCCATTATGGCAGGCGGACTATGCTACCGTTCATTTTTCTTTCAGAACTCCCGACGGGCAGCCTTTTGATGGGAAAGATATTTACCTTATCGGCGAACTGACCAATTTTGGTGCACAGCCTGATGCTAAAATGGTATTCAATGAAACAACAGGGTTATACGAAACTTCTTTATTTTTGAAACAAGGCTATTATGATTACGCCTATGTTACAGTAGATCAAAAAGATCCTAAGCACGTACCCGATTTCAGTTATACAGAAGGCAATTACTGGGAAACAGAAAACAATTATACTATCCTTATTTATTATCGCTCCATAGGTGGCCGGGCGGATGAACTTGTTGGTTATTCGCAGCTCAATTCATTGTCGGGCAGGCCGGGGTATTAATGTGAAAATGTGATAATTTGAAAATTTGAAAATTCGTTGTGATGGGATTGTTTATGTGTTATGAACAAACTGTTTTAATATGAGAATGTGAAAATGTGATTGAATAGCTTCAATGATTCGATATTTTTCTGATCTCTGCTGTGTTTGCTTGTATTAAACTCTGGTAACCCACCCAATAGGCTCGAAATGACGCACGGGAACACTTTTCATAATTGTCTGAATTAGGATTTACCAGATTTTGGATTGATGGATGTTGTTTTGCTTGTAAATCTAAATCCTTTAATCCAACGAATTCAAATTCTGACATCATTTTGCTGCAACTTCCTTTTCTCGCGGCGAACGCAACGATGCAGCGACGCGGCGCGATCACTCTGATTTTTTACTTCTCTACTGCCTGCTGTCAACTGTCTACTTGCTCACTAGAATTCCTACCGCACAAGTGAGTGACACAACGATGCTTAATAGTAGCACTATCGCCGGTTACAAAAAAGTTATGAGTGATGAGTGATGAGTTTTGAGTGATAAACGATGTTCTTCTGCTGATCTCTGATTTCTGACATCTGATATCACTATAATTGTTTTTACCATCTCAGCACACAGCATTTCAAATCACTCGGTTACAATTACTGTTTGTTTTGTTGCGCTGTATGCGCAAAAATATCCGAGAGCGCCGCCGGTGAAACTGCTGATTGGATTGGCCGGTGCAGTGTTGCCGAGGTTGTTAATAATATCGTTTAGCGTGTTGAAATAATCATAATTTGCTTTATCGATGTTGCGCATTTCTATTGATACTTCGTCGCCGGTTTTGATATATTCTTTGTCTTTTCGGTAAAGGCCGAGGCGGGTAGGATTGCCGTCAAAGTATTTATCGTTGGTAACATTAACTGCACCGGATTGTTTTTTATTGATGTACTGCACAAAACGGTAATTATTGCCCAGCCCCGGAGGATCATGAAAAACCGCAACTGCATCTAAAGTATCTTTTTCATCAAAGCTGAATGCTAATCTTTCTATATCTACTCTTTCAAGTGGTACCAGCGCCGGCATTGTTGAAGTGGCGGTGTATTCTTTTTTGTCTGTTGTTTTTATGTAGAGCGTGTATGTGTAGCCTGGCGTTCCTTTTAGCTTTGAAGTTTGGTAAATGCCGGCAGAAGTTTCTTTGAGTGCTTCAGAATGTCCTATGTCATCTGAGATAATAACAAGGGCGTTTTGCACCGGTGGAAAATTGTTTGATTCATCGTAGTTCACACTTGTGCTAAGCTTTACAGTGTGTGGACCATTTGAATTTGAAACATTGCCTTCAACTACCAACTGTGGAGTGGAGTTATTGGTTGTAATATCAATAACCTTTTCGCAGGAAGTGGCGACAAATAAAGCAGTGGTAACAAAAATCGTTGATAGTATATGAATTTGTTTCATCAGAATTTAAAATTGTAAGTTACTGAAGGAATGAATTTAAACAACGCCACCTGCACCGCTTCCGATTTTGATGGGTCATCTTCATTTGTACGGAAACTAATAATAAACGCATTTTCACGACCATATGCATTGTACAACGAAAATGTCAGGCTGGATTCTTTGGTGGCCGTTTTTTTCATCATATAAGTGGCGCCAATATCAAGCCTGTGATAAGCAGGCATGCGGTATCCATTTCGTTCTGTATAATAATTTATTACTTCGTTTTCTATTTGGTATTTACCACTGGGAAATGTTGTGGCATTGCCGGTATAGTAAACAAAATCCGCAGATATCGTCCATTTTTTATTTAATTCGTAAATGCCTACGAGCGATATATCATGCGTTCTGTCTTGCCGTGCAGGAAACCAAGAATTATTATTAATACTGTTAAATTGTCTTTCGCTTCGCGACAAAGTATAACCAATCCATCCATTGAAACGGCCATACTTTTTCTTTAGTAATAGTTCCACTCCATATGCACGGCCTTTCCCAAACACCAGTTGCGACTCCACATTTTCATTCGCATACAGATCCGCGCCATTTCTGTAATCAATCTGGTTTTGTAATTTTTTATAATAAATCTCGGTAGAAAACTCGTACAGGTTGTCTTTGAAATTTCTGTAATACCCCACAGCTACCTGGTCCGAGATTTCGGGTTTTACATTATTGCTGCTTGGCAACCAAATGTCGGTAGGCGATGAAACTGTGTTATTGCTCAGCAGATGCATGTTTTGCGTGTTGCGTGCATACGATGCTTTAATGGAATGCCGGTCGTTCAATATATAACTAAGTGATAATCTGGGTTCAAGTGAGAAGTATGTTTTAGTGAATGCATTGTTGGTATAAATAGTAGAATCTTTTATACTTGCATCGTCATTATACGAGTAAAATGTGCCGGGCCCCAATTGAGAAAAAGATGTTGCACGCACACCAAAATTTACATTGAAATGTTGTGACGGCGACCAAGTATCATTTATGTAAACAGCATTTTCCCAACCGTATTTCTTTTGTAGTATTTTGTTGTTGATACCAGATGTTATATTCGCGGTAATATCGCCCGGAATGAATGTGTGGTAAATAGAATTAAATCCAAATTTTACCGTGTGATTTGTAGCGGCATACCATTGCAGATCTTCCTTAAAATTAATATCTCGAACAGAAGAAGTGATCCTGATATTATTGTCGTCGTTGTTTATATGAATTTTATAATTGTAATTACTGAAAATTAATGAGGTGTTTGAAAACAATTTGCTGTGGAAAATATGGTTCCAGCGCAGTGTGGCAGTAGTGTTTCCCCAGTCAAATCCAAATTCTTTATTGTAGTTGAAATTGTCCCTGCCCAAATATCCGGAAAAATAAACCCTGTCTTTTTCTCCCAGTTTATAATTAGCTTTTACATTCACGTCATAAAAGTAGAGTATGGAGTTCCTGGCAGATGAATCATTAGAAAGCTTTAAAAACAGATCTGCGTAAGTGCGTCTGCCGGAAATAATGAATGAGCCTTTATCCTTTTTGATAGGAGCTTCTACACTCAATCGCGATGAAATAAGACCAATGCCTCCATTCACGCTTGCCCGTTTGTTGTTGCCCTCATTCATTTTCAGGTCCACTACAGACGACAGTCTGCCACCATATTCTGAAGGCATTCCACCTTTATACACAGTGACATCCTTAATAGCGTCGGAATTGAAAACGGAAAAGAAACCCAACAGATGCGATGGATTATAAACCGGCGCTTCATCAAGCAGTATAAGGTTTTGATCGGCACTGCCGCCACGCACATAAAAACCGGAGTTGCCATCGCCAGCCGCTTGAATTCCCGGCAATAATTGCAGGCTTTTTAAAACATCTCTTTCACCAAAAATGACCGGTATGTTTTGTATTTCTTTTGTGCTAATTTTCTCCATTCCCATTATTGGCCGCAGCACGGCTTCATTCTTTTTCCTGCTGCTGACAACCACTTCATCCAATGTGCTGCCAAACCGGTCAAGCTGCATATTAATTTGCAAATTTCTATTAACCACAACATCCATAGAATGTTGATTGTAGCCTACAGATTGAAAAATAAGCGTGTAATTACCCTTAGGTACCGTTAATGAATAGAAACCGTAAGCATTGGTAAATATGCCAGTATTAGCAAGTTCTTTCACATACACCGATGCGCCAATTATATCTTCGCCTGAAAGAGAATCTTTTACGATGCCGCTGATGGTAAACTTTTCCTGCGCAAATCCATTCCGACTGATTAATGAAAGTATTATGATGAAAAGTAACGGAAGGCCTTTTATTAAATACATTGAAATGATTTTAATTGTATGTTGGTGTTGCAAATTCCGGTTGAAAACAGTTGTTCAGTTTTAATGTATGGTTATATCTGGTTTTCATAAATGATGAATTCGACCCTATTTATATTTTATGTAATTTATAAATATCCGAAATTTTAGTTTTATTCTTCCAAAACTAATGGTATAACTGTTACATAAAACAAAATTTTAAAATCGGATGATGCAATATAAGCTATACTTCGGGCAGGATAATTTTACACGTTTATTTTTTTGATATCGGCGGTAGTGCTACTATTAAGCATCGTTGTGTCACTCACTTGTACGGTTGGAATGCTATTCAGCGGGTTGGTAGTGGGCAGTAGGCAGTAGAGAAGTAAAAAATCGGAGTGATCGCGTTGCGTCGCTGCGGGAAAAGGAAGTAGCTGCAGAATATCCCTGCTACACTGAGATTTCCCGCAAGTCATTTCGTGCACAGGAGATGCAGAAAGTATATGATTTTCAAACCATCCAATTTATTCAACAACCGTGTGGGAAATCTCTAGACCTTATCCGCATCTTGTATTTTTTTGACAATTTTACTATGTTGATATTCCCGCTTTCGCAGGGTTTTTATAAGAAAACTCTCAATACCAGGGCCATACCAACATCTTTTTTCGGATTATCTGTTTTTTTCAGAATGTGTACTCCGGTTCGGCTCCAAACTTTAAATACATCTCCTTTTTTATGAGCCACTATTTGCTCTTCAATTTCAGGTAAAATATGACCTCTGGCTATCCAGCCAAGATCTCCTTTTGTTGCGCCTTCGCCGCCCATCGAAAAAGCCGCTGCCATATCTTCAAAAGTATCCTGCCCGCTTTTTATACGACTTAATATTGAATTGGAAAGTGAATCGGCCACACGGTATGTTAAAATACTTGTATCTATAAATATCTGGCTGATCCTGTTGAATGTATTTTGCTGTTGCGCTAATACTTCCACAAGGTACTTTTCTTTATTTCTTGTGAGGAACGGCCCATAAACTTTTCCCGGTTTTCCTGTATATGAAATGCTATCGGCCACTCCCTGAAAGTTTTTTGTATTTCTTATCAATACCGTGTCAATTTTATATTGTTTTTTTAAAACATCTCTTGTGTATAAAATAGGGTTGTAGGATTTTTCTATGCCTTCTTTTATTTGCGGTATTGTTTTTGGTACTACTATTGGTGCAGGGGTGGTTGATTGCGTTTTAGTTTGTGCTACAATGCTTTTGCAGCACAAACTAAAAATAATGATACATAAAATCGGAGCTATAGGTTTCATGATAAGCTTTCTTTATAACAACGCGTGACTGACAAATATATACTTTTGTAAAAGTTGTTGAACAGGTAAAATGATAAATTGTTGAAATGATAATTCAAAACAGGTTTTTGCGTTATTATTAAGAAGCCGGTACAATAACTACTATGCTTTGCGCAGCTTAAATTTGTGCATGAATGTTTGAATATGGCGAATAGCATTACAGCCGTACAAGTGAGTGACACAACGATGTTTAATAGTAGCAATGCCGCTGATTTACCAAAAAAACTTTGCGCATTTTTATGTTGCGAAAAGTGTAACAATTAATTTATTGAAGTGTAGCATTTTTTTTAATTCAAAGAGTATGAAATCATTGTGTATAGCTTTTTTGTTGTTTGCCAGGCCAATGCCCAGTGGAAATCGTATATAATAGGGGTGAAGGGTGATACACTCAACTGTGTAGATAAGGAGGGCAAAAAACAGGGGAAATGGGTACAACGGTTTGAAGAATTGCGGGGTGAACCCGGCTTTGAAGAAGAAGGCGTATTTGTGGACAACCGGAAAGAAGGCGTTTGGCGCAAGTATAATTTAATGGGCGATCTGCAGGCTATTGAAAATTATAAATGGGGATTTAAAGATGGCAAAAGTGCTTATTACAACATTATGGGAAATGTAACTGTGGAAGAAAGCTGGCTGGCATTGAACCCGGATAAGGTGTATGATACGATTGATGTGGAAAATGTTGATGATCCGGGGCATTTTACAAGAGTGGTAATTAAAAATGAAGGCACTTCGCTGAAGCATGGTACCTGGCGATTTTATGACCCCGGCACCGGATTTATAAATAAAACAGAATTTTATCGTTTCGGAAAACTGGAATCAGATCCGTTGACAGGCGCAGGTTCTAATACTGCTAAAGCGTCAGACGAAGCTGAAAAGCCCAAAGCAAAGCCTAAGGAAGTGGAACAATTTGAAAAAGAAAACGCAGGTAAAAAGAAAATAAAAGTTCGCGACGGTCAAACGTCTTTATAAATATATTTTGCAGATTATCGGGATGAATGTTTAATGTCATGCACGGTGAATAATGTTTTTTTATACACCGTGCATATTTGTTTGTATAACTTAGATATCTATAACGGTTATATACATACGTATTATTTTTAAATCTACTTGTCTTCATTATTAGTAAAAGGATTTGATAAAAATTGTACCATCATTTTATACCGGAATTTTTATAATTACTCTCCAAAATTGTACAATTTCAGGAACACCAGGTAGTGCCCAGGGAGTATTTATTGAATTGTGTAAATTATTTTTTTTCTTGATAACACATTTTTGCTCTAAAAAAAGCAAAAGCGGAATGAAGTTTCTTTAGAATCTATATAACAAACAACCCATTTTTACTTCAACCTTTTCAAACCCATAGGTTACGGAAAAAACTGGATAAAAAAAATTATGCTAATAATAGCAAATTATACTTCAAATTTGTTTAACCAATTTTAATCCCCCCGTTTTCTTACCGGCTTCACATTGTTTGTGTATCAAACCGGTTGCATGAAAATACAGGGGTTCACCAAAATTAAATATAAGTAAAATGCTAATCGGGCTACCAAAAGAAATCAAGAACAATGAGAATCGTGTAGCGCTTACACCTGCCGGCATATCTGAGCTGGTGGCGCATGGTCATGAATTGTATGTGCAGGCATCAGCAGGCGAGGGGAGCGGTTTTGCAGACGAAGAATATGTTGCAGCAGGTGCTACCATACTACCAAAAATTGAAGATGTGTACGCAAAAGCGGACATGATTGTAAAAGTAAAAGAGCCAATAGAATCAGAGTATAAGCTGATTAAAGAAAATCAGTTGTTGTTCACTTATTTTCACTTTGCATCTTACAAGCCATTAACAGAAGCTATGATTGAAAGAAAAGCGGTGTGCCTGGCTTATGAAACCGTTGAAAAAGATGGCGCTTTGCCGTTGCTGGTTCCAATGAGTGAAGTGGCCGGCCGTATGGCTATACAAAAAGGCGCCAACTACCTTGAAAAGCCGCTTGGCGGCAGAGGCATTTTGCTTGGCGGAGTGCCTGGTGTAAATCCTGCCAAAGTATTGGTTCTTGGTGGTGGAGTAGTGGGCACCGAAGCCGCGAAAATGGCTGCCGGTCTGGGTGCGGATGTTACTATTGTGGATATAAATCTGCATCGTTTGCGTTACTTGTCCGACGTATTGCCCGCAAATGTAAAAACTGTAATGTCTAACCGATACAACATTCGCGAACTTGCAAAGCACGCGGATCTTATAGTGGGGGCAGTATTAATTCCCGGTGCAAAAGCTCCAAACCTGATTACACGCGATATGCTGAAGGAACTTAAAAAAGGCACCGTGCTGGTGGATGTAGCAGTTGACCAGGGCGGATGTCTAGAAACATGTAAGCCTACTACGCATGAAAACCCAACTTATGTAATAGACGGTATAGTGCATTATTGTGTGGCCAACATGCCTGGTGCGGTGCCCTATACATCAACATTGGCGCTTACAAATGCAACGTTGCCTTATGTAATTCAGCTTGCCAATAAAGGCTGGCAAGAAGCCTGTCGCAAAGATGCGGCACTAAGAATGGGATTGAATGTGGTGAATGGAAAAATAGTGTATAAATCTGTGGCAGATGCATTCGGATTGCATTATTCACCTGTAGAAGAAATTTTGTAAGAAATATTTTTGTAAATAGTAAAAGCCGGGCATTTTTTGTTCGGCTTTTTTCTTTGATGATGAAGTGCTGTAAGTATTATACTTCGTACCGCGTTGTGATGAGTTTTCTTTGGTACCGGCGGTAGTGCTACTATTGAGCATCGTTGTGTCACTCACTTGTACTGTAGTAATGCTATGGGACGGGCTGTAAGTTACAAATTACAGGTTGCCGGTTGCCAGTGTTTCAGTACAGGCAAGCATTATCGAAATATGAAGTAAGAAAAGAGAAAATACTTCATGATTTTACTTTGTGTGATCACAACTTCATTTCTTTTTAGAAGCTTTTGTTTTCTTCTACAAATTGCGCATTCGGTGCTTTCAACTAATTTCTGCTTTCTCCCATCAATCTAATAGAATGTTTTTTGTTTTCAAAGCTTGCTCTTTCAATTCGTTATTATTTGCAGAGGCGATTAACCTATTGCACATATCAATAATCCTATGCTTTTCAGAAGATAATTTAAACCAGCTTAAGGCTTCTACACCTGCAATACGCAAGCCGGTATCTTGTGTAGCATCTTCAGCGAAACGAACAAGATCAGGAACTTTATATGTATAAGTAAGATTTCTGAGGCCGCGAATTTCGAATAACCTGGATTTTGTTTTTTCAGTTTTGTTAAAGATTACCGCGATGTCATTATTTACATTGACAGACGATTTTTTAATGTTCGCGATGAGTTCTTCTTTTAATTCGGTAGGTTTTGAAAGATATGCAGCTTCTGAAATTTGTTTTTCTATTTCAGCGATCATTTTTTCGGGATTCATAAAACGAGCAACATCTTTAGCTCTGCCTAATACTCTAACGCTGTTTGTATTATTAAGAATAGCTGATGTTAATGCAGGGATTAATTCATCTGATCCTGTACGTCCAATAAAATTAACTGATAGTCTTCTAATAAGCTCATACGAATCATTAATGGAAGTTTTCAATACTCTGTAAAAGTTCGCGTCATTCGTTTTACTTAATAAATCAACGCATTCCATTCTTACAGTGGAGTAAGGAGAGTTAAAATATGTTTCTGCAAGGAGGTTTGAAATGTTTTTTTCTTTTGCATCAAATAGTAAGCGCAAAGCTATAGCCTGAACATCCGGATTATTAGTTTTTAATTGAGACCGCCAATAAGCCGCGTCGTTTCTTCTCGTTGCAAGCACTGTATTAAGCTGATCGTAACCTGGCGATGCGAAACGATAAGTAGGATCGCCAATTAGGTGTGTTTCCAGGCGACAATTGTATTGATTCATAAATCCTACGCGAACGCCACAGCCCAGAAGTCCGAGAAATTCATTAGGCCAGTTATCTTGCAAAGAGTTTACCGTGTTGGCTTGCGCTACTATGGTTTTTCCATTACCCAATACATAAGCACCTGCAATGTATTCATTAAGGTGAAAAGAGCCATTAAAACATGCATCAAACATAACATACCGTACATTAGGCCGGGCATTGTAGATGTCTTCAAGGTGAATGTCCAAGTTGGCATCAAAAATGGAATCAGCGACCAGCAATGAATCTGAAAAGGTTCCCGCAAACCACGAACGGGGCACATCTAAAGACACTACATAATCATTGATGATTTTTGTGGTATCTTGTTTTCTCTTTGCCGCACTCCGAAGTTTGCTGCGTAAGTAGCGTTTTATATTTTCAATGGAAGGCTGTGGACTGCTAACAGTTGGATAATCATTTAGATATTGCATATCCTCACTACCGTGTTCATGAAAAAGCGCTACATCTAAATTTTCGCGTTGTATTTCGGAAATGATATCATACTTGATTGGGTTTTTCATGGAAAACCATAAAAAGGTTGCACTTGCACCGGGTTTGAATACATCTGGCAATTGTTCGCGCAATGATACTTGTTCTCCTGACCATGATTCAAGTGCATCTGAGTTGTATCCATGTCCGCGAAACATCATTAAATTATCAAGTTTATTAGGTTTGCTGCGTTCGGCAACCACCTTATCTAAATAGCGTTTGATCAACTCTGGTCTTTGTGCTGCGTTTTTTTTCGGAACAGAAGGTCGAATTCTTGCAGTATATATTTCAGGATTTAGCGATTGTGCAGACTCGGGTACTAAGGAATAATAAAAGTATAATTGCTCGGTACTATCTTTTTTCAGATATTGAAATTTCAAATCGAAGTCGTCATAAAATCTGTCGGAAGGAACGGAAGATTCTTTCCAATCTCTGGACTGGTCCATTTTAAACGCACTTGTCAAATGCTGCGCGTTGCGGAGCATTGGAACCGGAATTTCGCCTACAAATACAGCTCCTTCCAAAGCAGGGCGGGAGTTGTATAGTTTCTGTAAAACGCTTTTTATTTCTTCCGGATTTTTCCAATTGTCAGCAAAAATGTAAGTAGCGAGGCCATCTTTCTCAATTACGCTTTTATATGCATGAACGGACTCCTTAGCATATTGATAAGTAGCCTGGTCGATGATAATCGCGAAACAACTTGGCGATTTAATGAAAGGTTTTATTTCAATAAGTTGGGCATAGCTGTAATTGGCTGCCAGCCCTGCAAAAAATAAAAGAAGTTTTTTCATACATTACTTATTTTATATCACGCAAAGGCGCGATGTGAGCACATTAAGCGTATAGTTTTTGATTTATATTGTACACAGTACAATGAAATGAATAATGAATAATTAATAAGGTTGCTGTTGGGACGGATGCTGCTTTATTGCTCAATAGTATTACTACCGTACAAGTGAGTGACACAACGATGCTTAATAGTATTACTACCGCCGGTTTACCAAAAAAAATCTTTGATATTCTTACGCTATGTAAAATGGTAAAACCATTTGTGTTTATTTCAAGAAATCTACAATGCATAACCCACTTTTACCATAACGGTATTACGATTGCCTTTGACAAGATCATTGTTTTTAGGAATAAAGCAGTTCCAGAAAATACCGGCATTAATACATCCTTTGTTTATTGCAAGAGTATAGCTTAGCTGAGCTCCTGCGTTGAAATAATCGGTTAGCAAATAATTCATGTCTTGATGCATCAATCCCTTTATAATTGGCGAGTTAGGATCGGGTCCGTTATACACATACTCACCATTCAAATTATTACTGTAACCAACATTTGCTCCTATCAACAACCTGGATTTTCCTGATAGATGTATATTGTTTTTAGCATTGATGCCATACTCAATGGTTTCAATATTTTTCCACGAATCGGGTAGATAAAACATGTCGTTTTGTTTGTGATATGCGGTAGTAAATCCTGCTTTCCAGCGATATTCACTTTTGTGGCCGTTTAAAAAATCGAACGCGGCTATGAAACTTTTTTGTTTGTAAGTTGATCGAATATTTTTGGAATAGGTGATCCATTCCTGCACATGATATTGCTGGTCTAATTCTTGTACAAATTCAATGCCTTTGAGGTATCTATCTATATAACTTAAATTGATGGAAGCTAAGTTCTTTTCATTAAAGTGAATATTCGTCAGGAACTTTGCATTAAAATTGTAGTCGAGTGTAGTGCCGGATTTTTTAGGTTTTGTGGGGCTTTCAACTGCTTCGTCGGAGGCGATTGAATAACTTACTGATGATAACAGGTCAATACGCTGCGCACTGTATGCATATTGTAAAGCGCCACCACCACTGTTTGCGGTAAAGATGCGTTTTCCTATACCACCTATACCGCCAACAACATCCTGGAAACTATATCCAAGTCCTCTTAATAAATATACTGTTTGATTTATTTTGTTATTACTTAATGAGGGAGAGTTTTCTTCTTTTCTGCTTAAATATTCTGCATTAAAGCCAATTACATGTCTGCCATAATTAAGCGTGAATCCCGGACGTATTGCAAAAGTGTATAAATAATTTTCAGCACGGGGGTCAACTTGTTTGGCGCTGACAACATTATGATATTCTGCGTCCAATCCGAATCTTACCCGGTTCCAATAAAGTGGTGACGCCACTTTCATGCGCAATAAGTAAGTTTGTTTAACCCAGTCGCTTTTGTTTGTATCTGCAACATAATAAGGCATCCCTCTGAAAGGGTCTATAATACCTGAATTGTAAAGTGTTTCAGTTTGTTTGTTTCGTTCATAATTAAAACTTCCCCAAAGCTGAGTTTTGTTCACCTTGAGCGCACCTTCGGCATTTAGCTGTATGGCGGATTCATTACCTTGTTGCGGCCTTCTGAAATCGCCTGTTTGAAGTTGATAACCGGCATCCAATTGTGTAAAATTGCCCAGGTTATCTGTAGCTAATCCGGCTGCGTTTTTTGTAGAAAACCACCGCGATCTTGCTTTTATAGTTTCAATAGAAGCCGGCGTAATAAAGATTTGCGCATGTGCCGTTATAGAAAAAAGAACGGTGATAATGCTAAAAGTATATATTGTTTTGTAAAGCATTTTCTTGTGTGTGTTAAAAGTTATAGATCTTTCCATGTATTCCATTCCGGAATATTTGGGTTGTTTCGTCTTATAGCAGCTTGTTCCTGTACTTCAAAATCATCAGTGCTATTATTAGTATCCATATATATTATGCGGCCATCGGAAAGCTTTTCTTTTATTTTTCGTGATATACTTTTTCCATTATATGTAGCATTTACTGTAGCGGCGCCGGCATCCAGCGAAGCGGGGATCCTTTTGAGATTCATTTTTGTTTCGTCGTTGATCGCTTCTACTGCATCAATAATATCAGTCCTGTTTATTTTTAAATAAGGAGTTGTAGAGCCTTGCGGACTGGATGTAAAGCTTTTATCAATTGGTTCTTTTTGTTTGAAAATTGCATACGCTCCGCCAAATACGGTTGTTAGCCATTGTGGTGTTGGACTTGGCCAAAATGCAATTTTCATATTAATAGCCGGATTGTCTCCAACAATTGATGATGTTTTTACCAGTGTTTCAAATTCGGCTGATAATAGATTTACCGGTGAACTTGGATTCAAAGTAGACTTTTTGTGATTGTCAGCCATTTGTGCAATGATGATAGATTCGCCTGGTTTCAAAGGATAAGTAGTGCCGTTTCCAGGAATCTGCCATACTTGCGAGCCATACACATATTGTTCATTATCTTCTGTCGGCCATACCGGCATATTGGTAGAAGCGGGCGATGGATGTAGCAAGGCGATGCAGAGATTATCTAAGTTCACCGGCATATTGCCATTGTTGTATATTTCATAAAATTGATCGCGGAAGTAAGACCCATTAGAGGGAGTTTTAGAACCACTGTAAAATATTTCCTTAAATACCAGTGCTCCTGTTTTTGATGCAGATATTTTCACATCTATCTGTGTGCCATCTGAGACGATACGTTTATTAATTACATTTCCATTATACACATAGGTGAACCCATTTTCGGATGATTCGCCGGAAACAAAAACTGAATAGACTCCGGGTATAATATTATTTACCGTAACAACACCACTGTTATCCATTATCGTTTTTATTTTATAATTCTCGGTATAGTTTTCCAAACGCACTTCATATTGCTGAAGAGCCGGGGCATCGTTTGAAGAAGGATCTATAGAAATTTGTATTGTTGCTTTAATGGGGGTTACAATACTTACATCGTCAAGATTGCGAGTACATGAAATGCCGCACAAAACAATACTGAGCCACAATGTGTATGTGAATATATTTTTCATTTCGAAAATTTATTTAATAGTTGCGGTGAGGTCAATACCAAAGAATAATGGAATGCCAAGCTCTGTAAATGTTCCGGGTGTTCTTTTACTGTTATATAATGGGCGGGATGAGAACATATTATTCGCGAAAAATGAAATTCGCAAATAGTCGCCGATTTCTTTTGTAAGGTTCAGGTTAAACATCAGTGTTGGTTGAAACGATTCGGTAATGGCATCAATGTGATTAGGTTTTGTCGCGAATAAATAACTAAACTCCGGATCATCTTTTAATTTCTGATCAAACGGATATACTTTGCCGTCTTTTCTTGAAATATATGAAACAAACATGCTATCATTGCCATAGGTACTCCAGTATTTATAGCAGAAAATTAACTGTGTAGAAAGCGTTGCAACAAAGCCTATTTTTGGAATATTATGTGTAATTCTTAATGTAGTATTTGCCATTTCCCGCTCACTTGTCGATTTTGCCGGAGCATATATTCCGATATTGGTGGATAATTCATTTCCGTTTGAAGCGTTATTAAATGTGGCGCCATTATAGTAAGATGAAGACCGCATCCATGCTCCGCTTATAACGAAGGCGGTACGAATGTTGTCAAATCTTCCAAGATCAAAATCAAATTCCACTCCTTTGTTAATGTTTGTTTGTCCGTTTGTTGGTTTATTGAAATGCACAAAAACATTTTCAGTAATATCTTTCATTAAAGTGGGTATAGCCCCCGCGTTTTGTTGTGCAATTTTATAAGTGGTATAAGGTATTAATTTGTATGAATTGAGGTCGGCGGCAAACACATAACCATTATTCTGTTTTTCATGATATCCGGTAATTGAAAAACGCATTTTTTTACTAATGTTAAAATCAATACCCAACTCTTTCTTTTGATTAGTAGCAATTTGAAGCCGGCTATTGCCTGCATCAAACCTGTAAGTAGTGCCGATCATTAGTTTTTCATTATCAGGAGTTGTTGATGAGTTGAGCGTATTATAATTAGCGAAATCGAAATACGCGTCATTAGGGTACAGGTGTAGTATTGTAGGCATCTTTGCAGTAATGCCATAACCTCCGCGAATAAACATTAGGCGCGGAATTAGTTCAACAGAAGCATTAATACGCGGCTGCCATGCGCTTTTAGAATTTATATAATCGTAACGTATTCCCGCGCTAATATCTATATCCCTTTTTCCGGCATTTAGTTTGATAATGTCTTCGATATACAATCCTGCCTGGTTTATAAAAGGAACATCTTTAAACGGACGAGGACGAGGAGATGAATTTTTACTTGAGAGTGTACGATACGGCGGATTTGCCAAATCGTATACCAATCCTGCCCCAATATTTCCTTCGCTTCTGAAATCCGCACCGGCAATAGTTCTATTGAAAATTTTATTACCTATTTTATTAGCGAAGTTAAATTTGAGTTTCGCGAATGTGTTTATTTCCTTACCATAGATATCACTACGATGGAAGTATTCATTAGGTAAAACTGTTACAAATGATTTTTCTTCTCCTTTTGGTATGTTTGTAATTTCGTTGCCATCGTTATCATAAATTTTTAAACCCGGAATATTACTTATTATAGTTCCATCCGATAGTGCGGTGGAGTATGTCGCGAAAGCGTTTCCAAATAACTGCTGGTTCATGGAATGTTTATTGGTATAATTGCCTGAGAGTGTATATTCAATACTCTTCAGCCATTCTTTGTTTAGCCTGTAAGTGCCGTTGGTATTAAGTCGTAAACTTATATCCCTTGCAGAGGTGCTAAGTTGGGATAGGTGATCATCCGGGTTTTGCCTGCGTGTATCTTTTCCAAATGAAAAATTGAATGAAGTAGTACTGCTTAGTTTATTAAAAAAGGTATTAGAGTATAATATTTTGCCGGTTGCCCTTTGATAGTAGGCATAAGATTCGGTTAGGTTATTTGTATTGTAAGCGTAATCGGCAGATACATTTAGCGTGCCGGCTTTTTCACTTAGTAAAAATCCTTTTCCAACAGAAGCCTGGTATATATTCGGATTTGTTTTGAAACGGATATTCCATGGCTCCACTCCTGATTTGGTTTTCACAATTATTGCGCCGGCGGTTAAATCGCCATATTCCACAGAAGGAATACCTCTTATTACTTCAATAGATTCTATATCGTCTGTTGAAATAGCGCGAAGATCTATTCCTGAAGAAGGGCCGCTGCCACCGCCAACAGAGGCATTATTACCTCCAATTGCAGTATTTAACGCCTGCATATTGGCATTATTTGAAATGGCCGAGCCATCAACAATTATAGAAGTACCCAAACTGTTCATATAATCATTTGATGAAATGCTTCTGATAGTAATCGCATTCTCTCTGGCATTTGAAAGACTTGGATTGGCTACTGTGCCACCCGGCAATAATTGCATAATATTACCCAGGCTGACCATTTGCATATGATCTAAAGTTGTTCTTGAAATTTTTGAACTGGTTGACAAACCGGAAGTTTTTTCTTTAGCTACTACTGTAACTTCATTCAACCAAAATGAAGTTCGTGACATGTGGTATGCGGGATTATGATTGATACCCGGTTCAAGAATAATGGTAGTATCAATTGTTTCCATGCCCAGATGCTCAATTTTAAGCTGAACTTTTCCTGGTTGTAATTTTGAAAATTCAAAAGAACCATCCGCTTTAGTGGTGGTTAAGATGTTGTATGGCAAAAGCGTGACGGTAACATGCGATAAACTTTTCTTAGAATCTCTCTCCAATACCCGGCCTGTTATCGAAGCATTTCCGTGTTGTGCAAATGCACTTGTGGCTGAGCCGAAAATGAAATATATATTTATAAAAAGAAAACTTAGTATAAAGGGTAATCGAAAAGATAGTATAGAAGGTATTGTATTCATGGGACAAAAAATTACAGGTGCAAAATTGAGTGAACGAATGGTGGATTTATTTCGGTGTCGGAAAATTTATTTACGAAATAAGAAATATTTGAATAAGCGGGTTGCGCTAAATATATTATTAAACCGCTTGTATTAATTTGAAATGCTTATTTATTCAGCCAAATGCTGCTATGAAATACAACAGATGAAGTGATTGCGACGCAACGACGATGCCATGAAACACTATCGCCGGTATCCAAAAAATTACTCTTACAACACTTAAACTGTTTCACAACTTTTATGACACATGAATTATAGCAGGTTTTATAATTTGAATAAATATTATGTTACCAGCAGTAGACCCCTGATTAGGCGTTGGTTGCGACGCTCCGTTCAACTGTAGTAATGCTATTGAACAGTTGTTGTTAATGTATCATAATTCGTACTTTTAAAAAATTGATTTTTAAAGCATGGAATTTTATACCGTCGTTATTATCCTACTTGCAATCGCAATCGGACTTTCGCCAATAGCATCTAAAAGTAAAGTGCCGTATCCCATTTTATTGTTAGCTGTGGGAATTGGCGTTGGGTTTATACCGCGCTTTAGCGAGTTGTCAATTAATCCTGAAGTGGTATTCCTTGTTTTTCTTCCTCCAATGCTATATGATGCGGCATTCAATATTTCGTTTAAAGAATTCAAAAATAATTTTCAAACCATATCAGCGCTTGCTGTTTCGTTGATATTTGTAACAACGGCAGGTATTGCAATTGTGGCTTATTTCCTGGTTCCGGGAATGACCTGGCCCACGGCGTTCGTATTAGGCGCCATACTTTCGCCGCCCGACGCCATTGCAGCTTCCGGGGTTACCAAAGGGTTTAATTTGCCGCATCGTACAAGTGTCATTCTAGAAGGGGAAAGTTTGGTGAATGATGCCTCTGCGCTTGTAGCATTTCGTTTTGCCGTAGCCGCGGTTGCCGGTAGCTCATTTGTTTTTTGGAAGGCCGGACTTATGTTTATCATTTCGCTTGCCGGGGGCTTTGGAGTAGGTGTTGTTATCTGGCTGCTTTTTGCATTCATTGTTAAGAATCGCAGAATGCCAGATAATGTTACTGTTAGTCTGAACCTATTAATACCTTTTGTTGCTTATCTTATAGCTGAGCAAATACATGTGTCCGGAGTGATTGCCGTTGTTACCATCGGTCTTGCGATCGCACGGCACAAAAATAAATTTTCAGATAAAGTGCGTGAACAATCCGGCTCAATATGGGATATTGCCATTTTCATTCTTGGTGGATTGATATTTTTGCTGATTGGATTGGAGTTTCCACAAGTATTGAAAAATATACAGAGGAATCATATCTGGAATCTTATAGGGTGCGCTTTTCTTATTTTTTTAGTAGCCTTAATAATTCGTGTATTGTTTGTGTTTTGGCACAGGCAGTGGATCAAAAAGAGAATTCAAATGATGCAAAAAAGGGAGACATCAATAAAGGAAAAGATTTACAACGATAAACGAATAATTGGTTTGCAAAAAGAAAATTCAATCCGGGCAAACAGGCAGATAAAAATGATGCAACACAATCAGAAACGACTATTAAGAAAACTAGATCGTCTGAAAAATTATGAACCTATAAGTTTTAAAGAATGCATCATCATTGGCTGGTCGGGAATGCGGGGAATTGTTTCGCTTGCCGCTGCCATATCGTTGCCGTTATTTATGGCTGATGGTACTGAATTTTTGAGTCGTAACACAATTATTTTTATAACCATTGTAACTGTTATTCTTATGTTGACCATTCAGGGACTTGGACTTCCCATTTTAATAAAGTGGCTCAAACCGGGTGATAATAAAACTGTTCATAGTTAGATGTAATTTAAGGTTTGTAAAAATAAATTTCATCTTGTTTATGATGTTTTTTAAGGATTAATTAGGTAATTAGTTCGTAAAGAAATATTGTTTATAGGTTTCGAAATTTCTGTCGTCAAAAGTCTTTTTCCTTTTGCACAAGCAAAAAGAAACAATAATCACAATCGCGATTGATGACGGCCCGATCGCGGGGAAAGCCCTGGTTAAGCATTTGCACTCCTGTGACTTCCGCAATGGTAAAGCTAAACCCCATACTACTCATAAAGAATTGGCGAACTAAATATCTGATTCTCCCGCTCAATAGAATTACAAAAGATGCAGTGAGTGACACAACGATGCTTAACCGGAGTTACAAATGCCGGTAACAAAAAAATAGATAGTGATTAACGATACTAACCTGAAAGAATATACGTAAAAATAATTTTAAGGTAAGTTAAAATACACATCTTCGGTTAAACAACCTTAACTATGAAACATAATTCCACGTTGACTATAAAATCACTTGTTACACAAATTGAAGAAGTAAATACATACTTTATTAACCAAGTGCAGAAACAGGTGAATGTTGCATTAACATTAAGAAATTGGGTAATTGGAGCTTATATTGGTGAATATGAGCAGAAGGGCAGTGATAGGGCCACTTATGGAAAAAAGGTATTGTCGACAATAACGCAAAACTTAAAGAAAAAACATATTAAAGGATTAAGTGAAACCAATTTAAAACTCTACAGAACATTATATTTTACATATCCGGAAATTGTTCTGGCGTTATCCGATAAGTTTCAAGTGTTTCATTATCAATGTGGTACAATATGTCAGACAGTGTCTAACGAATTGCAAAATTCTCGGTTATCAATTATTGTAAAAAGTCAGACACTGTCTGACCAGTGTAGGGAGACTTCTTTAGGAAAAATTGAAGTTGCAGAGTTAATTAATCGCCTTAGTTTTTCTCACATAATAGAACTTTTAAAATTAAACGATAACGAAACTAAACGAGTCTTTTATCAAACACAGGCTATTAGTAATAATTGGAGCGTTAGGCAATTGCAAAGGGAAATAAATACCATGCTTTACGAACGTACCGGACTTAGCACGAATAAAGAAGCGGTTCTTAACAAACCGGGAAAAGACGAAAGCATGAAATCTGAAAACTTTTTCCGCGATCCTTATATACTTGAATTTTTGGGACTGCCCGAAAAATCTGAATATTCAGAAACGGATTTAGAGCAGGCAATTATCAATCATTTGCAAAATTTTCTTATTGAAGCACTCCAAAAGCGCATAACTTTTGATAATACTCATTACAAAATTGATCTTGTATTTTATCATCGTATACTCAAATGTCATATTCTTATAGATTTGAAGCTCGGGAAATTTACACATGCCGATAGCGGCCAAATGACTGTTTACCTCAATTATTTCAAAGAAAATGAAATGGCGCAGGGCGATATCGAGCCTGTTGGTATTATTTTATGTGCAAGCAAAAATCACAACCTTGTAAAGTACGTTACTACGGGCCTACCGCAAAAAGTGTTTGTTTCCAAATATCTTACAAGCCTGCCATCGGAAGATGAATTAAAAAACATCATTGTGGAAGAACAATGAAAATTGTATGACTTGTAATATTCATGCCCTTCAAAAAACTATTCTCCCAAAAATCATAACAGCAGCGATAAGTTCACTTTTTTAATTTATATTGCAATATAAGGACATCAAAATGATGTCGACAGAGATTATATACGACAATAATGAAACTGAACTTCTGAGAAAATTATCAGAGGGCGATGAATTTGCTCTCACGGCCATTTATAAACTGTATTGGGAAGGCTTGTTTTTAAAGGCTTATAGTGTTTTAAAAGACAAGCAGGTTTGTGAAGATATTATCCAGGAAATTTTTTTAAGTTTATGGAATTCTCGTGATAAATTAGAGATCAGAGTTTCGTTAAAGGCGTATCTGTTTGCTTCGTGTCGTTACGCTGTTTTTCGTCAAATTCGAAATGGGGTGGTAAAAGAAGATTTCTTTAAAAATGCTCAACAACGTTTGCAAGATGTGACCATTAATGATGATGTGGAGTACAGGGATATGCTTGCAAAAATGCATCAATTTATCGACCGGCTTCCACCTAAATGCAGGGAGGTGTATAAACTGAGCCGTGAGAAAAATCTTTCTCATAAAGAGATTGCCGATATGCTGCATATTTCTACAAAAACTGTAGAAAACCACATCAGCAGGGCATTGGAAGAGTTACGGTTCAATTTGGGAAAGATTATTACCGTGCAGTTGTTGTTTTTCCTATTCAATATATAATGTAGAATATTTTTAATAAACAAGTGTGTGTTTTTATATTTAGCGCAGTATAAAAATGTGTAATGATTTTTTTATTGAACCGGCGGTAGTGCTACTATTAAGCATCGTTGTGTCACTCACTTGTACGGTAGTAATGCTATTGAGCGAGTGATGAGTAATGAGTTTTGAGTTTGTCTGAAGATTGCTTCCAACAATCAACAATCAACCTCGCTCAATATATATTCAACCGATGAACGAAATGCGACGCAACGATGATGCCATGAAAAACTATGGCCGGTATAATAAAATAAATCTGATTCTTGCAAATTGTTTTGTTCATAAAAATGAATGAACAAAATCGGGAGAATGGTTTTGAGTTTTGGTATAGCACTTCAATTTCGCAATGCGAAATTTTCCATTAGTTAGCCTTGAATTATTATGTGAAACGAACTTCAAAAAAGTCAATATAATGGCAAACAAACAATCAAGAAGATCATTCCTAAGAAATTCATTAGGCGCATTTGCGACATTCACCATTATTCCCCGCTTTGTGATGGGCCGGGGATTTGTTGCCCCCAGCGACCAGTTGACCAAAGCTGTAATAGGCGTTGGTGCAATGGGGCGTTCACACTTTGCATATGCAGGCACCCGTGTGGTAGCAATTTGTGATGTGGATAAGAACCATCTTAAACAGGCGCTTGATCTGCTAGGCGGGCCTGGTAAGGGAGTTAAGACATTTGCAGATTACCGTGAGGTAATCACGCTTCCGGAAGTGGATATAGTGCATGTGGCTACACCGCCGCACTGGCATGGTGTAATAGCCGCCGACGCGGCACGTGCAGGAAAAGATGTGTGGTGCGAAAAACCAATGACAACAACGATTGGCGAAGGAAAAAAATTGGTGGAAGCCATTCAGCAATCGGGTAGAATATTTAGATTGAATACATGGTTTCGCTTTGAAGATATATTTTATGGAATGGGCACTACTGTAAAACCGATAAAAAAACTAGTTGATAGCGGAATGCTCGGCTGGCCTTTGAAAGTTACTGTGGGTGTGCATACCGGTTTCGACTGGAAATTTTACTGGGTGGGTAAAACCAATTTACAGGAAATGCCTGTGCCTGCCGAACTTGATTATGACATGTGGTTGGGCCCCGCTCCGTACAAACCGTATAATCCGCATCGTGTTCACCAGACTTTCCGTGGTTATTGGGATTATGATGGCGGTGGGCTTGGAGATATGGGACAGCATTATATAGATCCTATTCAGTATTTTCTTGGTAAGGATGAAACCAGCCCGGTATCGGTAGAAATAGATGCGCCGCAACAACACTTTGATGCGGTGGGAACTTGGCGCAGAATAACCTACACTTATGATGACGGCTGCCAGATTATACTGGATGGAGAAGGAAGGGATGTGAATGCTGCATATATTGAGGGACCAAAAGGTAAATTATATCATGGTTTTAGATCTACTATACCGGACCTCGAAAAAAAGCTGGCCGCATTTCCTGATCCGTTGCCCCAGGTAACAGATTTTGTTGAAGCTGTAAAGAAACGTCAAAAATTTGCGTTGAATGAAGCAAATGCACATCGCTCCGCTACAATTGTAAACATGGGGAAAATCGCATTAAGGCTGGGCCGGTCTTTAAAGTTTGACCCGGTAAAGCAGGAGTTTATAAATGATGCCGCCGCTAATGCGCTTTTGTGGCAACCAATGCGTGGCCCTTGGACGATGTAATGGCGTTGTTAACTAATATGAATTAGTGAAGAAAGAAAATATAATCACTTAAAAAAACTTCAACATGAAAACTGAGATTTTGCCAAAAATAAAAAACCGGATTATTATATGTTCGCTGCTCGTAATGGGCATTTTTTTCAATGGATTTGCGCAAACAGATCAGCGAACCGTTACTACCAAGATTGCTGATGTACTAGCTAAAGCACCTGCTTTAAATGCCAATCAGCTAAACAATAATATGGAAATTATTGCAGGAATAGGAGAGAAGGGACTTCTCGAAATGGTGAACATGCTGTCGCCACAAGGGAAGGGCGATAATACAAACCTTCAGTATACCATCAACAGTTTCTCGTATTTCGTAATGCAGCAGGGTAGGGAAAAAGAACGGGTAGCTGCTGAAAGGGCTTATGTAACCGCATTGCAAAAAGTTCCGGGAGCTGAGAACAAATCATTTCTAATAGGTCAATTACAAATTGTGGGCAGTGATTATGCCTTGAATACTTTGAAAGGATATTTGAAAAATGACCGTTTGTGCGATGATGCCGCCAGGGCGTTGGTAATCATAAATACTTCAAATGCAGCAAAATCGTTGCTTGCGGCATTGCCAGCCAGTACCGGCAATAAGCGCATCTCCATCGTTCAATCGTTAGGAGAAATGAAAGTAAAGGAAGCTGTTCCGCAATTAACTAAACTGGCTACAGGTACGGATGCGGCACTGACAAGAGTAAGTTTGTTTGCGTTGGCTTCTATTGGAGATCTTGCATCGCAACCGGTTTTGGCGAATGCTGCAAAAAGATCAGGTTACACTTTCACTACGGATAATGCCACGGCAGCCTATCTGTTATATATACAGCAGTTAGCCAAAAATGGAAGAACATCTCAGGCAGTGCAGTTTGCTCAAGCGTTTAATAATACTACCGGTAATACACATACGAAATCTGCCGCTCTGCAATTGATCACAGAAATTGACGGTGAAAAAAGTATGCCACTGTTGATACAAGCAATGAATAATGATAACAGCGCATATAGAATAGCTGCTTTAAAATTAGCGTCGAAAATGATTAATGATAATAATGTGACCGGCTGGTTGCAAAAGTTAAACAGCAGTACTGATGAAGTGAAAGCCGAGATCATTACCATGCTTGGCGAAACCAATGCCGGAGCGGCATTGCCGGCATTGCAGCAGGCAATAGGGAGTAAAAATACAGCAGTACGGTCGGCTGCTATTTCTGCAATGGCACGCATTGGAAAAGATGTAGCATTGCCCTCATTGCTTAATGTTTTGAAAACCGGGACTTCTTCTGATGTTGAAACCATAAAAAAAGAATTGTTGATGTTGCCTGGAAATAATGTAGCATCCACTATATCTGGTGCTTTACCAACCATGCAGGGAGCTTCAAAAGCCGCGCTGATCGATGTTTTGGCGGCAAGAGCTTACAGTCCCGCTGCAAATGATTTTTTAAACCTTGTGAACGATAAAGACTCGAAGGTGTCTAATGCGGCGGCTGCAGGATTGAAATCTGTAGTTACGCTCGAAAATCTTCAGCAACTGTTTCCGTTGTTGATCTCTACCAATGATCCTCAAAATGCGACCGCTATACAACAAGCGATTGTTGTTGCCCTGAACAAAGAAAAAGATGTTACAAAAAGAGATGCTATTCTTCAGGAGCAGCTCAGTAAAGCGCTGCCCGATAAGCAGGATCTGTTTTATAATATAATTGCGCAAACAGGCGGCAATACAGGCATTCAGCTATTGTCAAATGCGTTTTCATCAGGTTCGGAGAGTAGTAAAAAAAGTGTAGCGCAGGCTTTATCCGGCTGGAAATATCCGCAATCAGCTGAAGCATTATTTAACGCTTGCGAAACAATGAAAGGCACTTCCTACTTTGAAACAGCTTTAAATGGATATATCCGACTTGCAAAAGATAATTTTTATACAAAAGATCAACAAGTGTTGATGCTTAGGAGAGCGATGGAATTGTGCAACAATAGTACGCAAAAGGTGCGCATATTAAAGGATGTATCCGGTTGCTCTACATTTCCGGCAATGATCTTTGCCGGAAGATATCTTGATGATCCTGCGTTGCAAAGTACAGCGGCGTTGACTGTTATGAATATTGCACTGGCTCACCCTGAATGGAATGGCGATGTGGTTAAGCAATTGCTTCAAAAGGCATCTTCGTTGCTAAAGGGACAAGATAGCGATTACCAGCGTAAAGCAATAGCGAAGCACTTATCTGAAATGCCTGCCGGCGCCGGATTTGTGTCTATTTTTAACGGAAAAGATCTTACAGGATGGAAAGGTTTAGTGGCAAATCCTATAAAGCGTGCTGCTATGGATGCGGCCACATTAGAGAAGGAACAAGCTAAAGCTGATGAAGTAATGCGTAAAGGTTGGGCTGTAAAAAATGGTGAATTAATATTTCAAGGTGCAGGCAACAACTTGTGCACTGAAAAAAAATATGGTGATATAGAAATGTTTGTTGACTGGAAAATTCAAAGCCAGGGGGATGCGGGCATTTATTTGCGCGGCACGCCACAGGTGCAGATCTGGGACACTTCCCGTACCGATGTTGGCGCCGAAGTTGGTTCCGGTGGACTGTATAATAATGCTGTTAATCAAAGCAAACCGTTGCGCCTTGCAGATAACGCAATTGGCGATTGGAATACCTTCCACATTATTATGAAAGGAGATAAGGTGACAGTGTATCTTAATGGAATTTTAGTAGTGGATAATGTGACTATGGAAAATTATTGGAACAGAAAAATACCTTTATTTACGGAAGAACAAATTGAACTGCAGGCTCATGGCACTATAGTAGCTTATCGTGATATTTACGTTCGCGAGTTGCCGGTATTCAAACCCTTTGAGTTGAGTGATGTAGAAAAAAAAGATGGCTTTAAAGTACTGTTTGATGGAACAAATCTTGATCAATGGACAGGCAATAAACAAAGCTATGTGGTGGAAGACGGAAACATAGTTGTAAAGCCGTCCAGTGGAAGCGGAGGAAATCTTTATACCAAAGAAGAATTCAGTGATTTTGTTTACCGTTTCGAATTTCAGTTAACACCCGGTGCCAATAATGGTATTGGTATAAGAACGCCTATGAAAGGCGATGCTGCTTATGTGGGCATGGAAATTCAGGTGTTGGATAATGACGCGGATATTTATAAAAAGCTGCATGTATATCAATATCACGGGTCGGTGTATGGCGTGATAGCTGCCAAGCGCGGCTACTTAAAACCTTTGGGCGAATGGAATGAAGAGGAAATAGTTGCCAATGGAAATAAAATTAAAGTGACCCTGAATGGCGTTGTAATTGTTGATGGCGATATTACGGATGCAATTAAAAACGGAACGCTTGATAAACTGGATCATCCGGGATTGAAAAATAAAACCGGGCATATCGCATTTCTGGGACACGGAGATGTAGTGCGCTTCAGAAATATTAGAATTAAGGATTTGAGTAAATAGATTCACTCCTGTATAATTGAAACTATAGGCTTTAGCCACATCTTAATAATGTGGTTAAAGCCTATAGTTTTTTGTGAATCATTATAAACCATACTAATATCCGGATCATTCTTTAATGATGATTTTTTTATTATGGGCCAAGCGGTATTGCTACTATTGGGCTTTTGTTGCGTCGCACACTTGTACGGTTGTAATGCTATTGAGAGTTGTAAGTAGACAGTGGGCAGTAGAGAAATCAGAGGTCAGAAGACCGCGGTGTTGCATCAGGTCACACAGATGTTCAGATGTCCTACACCTCAAAGGTGTAGGGCATCTATGACTTTCTTTGTGCTTCCCATCGTGTTACTTGTGGTTAAAAAAGCTGAACTCTCTCCAAAAATATTTACTAATAGTTATAATACTTTTACCATCAACTAGGGGAAATACATTTCTTTTTACTCTTCTTATTATAAGAGGTAGATATATTTTTTATGAGTGCAGATAAACAGAGGTTTTTGGATTTAATCGACAAGTTTTTGCAGGGGAATATTTCTGCGGAAGAAGTGCGGCTGCTTGATAATTTTATCAATAGCTTTCCGGAAATCTCCAGTTGGGAAGACACATCACTTGAACAAAAACAGGTGGTTGAGAAAAGAATGCTGGAGCGCTTGCAATCAACTGCTTTTGCTAAAGATAACGGACAGGATGAGTCGTTTTACAGAAAGGTTTTCTTTAAATACAAGCCGCTAAAATATGCCGCAGTTATATTGTTTGTAATTGCTGTGGGTGCCTATGTTTGGCATCAAAGCAAGGGGAGAAGACCGCAGGTAGTAAAAAGTTTTCTCATAAATCCTGTTGATATAAAAGCAGGAAAAATTGGCGCTTTGCTTACATTGGACGATGGTTCCCAAATAGTACTGGAAGAGATGAAGAACGGAATTGTAGCTATTCAAAATGGTGTTCAAATAGAGCTTTTAGATAGTTGTCTTGTGTATAAGCCCGGCTATAATTTTTCTGCTGAAAAAGGAATTATATATAACAAAATAACCACACCGCGGGGAAGACAGTTTAGTGTTGTACTGCCCGATGGTTCAAAGATTTGGCTGAATGCGGCTTCCTCATTGCGTTACCCGGTTTTGTTTACCGCGGAACAACGTGTAGTGGAAGTGAGCGGCGAAGCATATTTTGAAGTTGTGCAAAAAAGGAACACCCCTTTTGTAGTAAAAATTTCAGATAAGTCTTTTGTAAAAGTATTAGGAACGCGGTTTAACGTATGCGCATATAATGATGAGAATAATACCAGCACCACATTACTGGAAGGCGCTGTAGAAGTAGTGTGTGAAAATGAAATGGTTGTTATAAAATCCGGACAACAGGCAAGAGTAGGGAAGGCTGAAAAGCATAATAATAACGGTAATGAATACTCTAAAAATATTCAAATTTTGAATGACGTTGATCTGGATAAAGTTGTAGCATGGAAAAATGGTGTATTCAATTTTCAGAATGCAAGCCTGGAAGAAGTAATGCGCCAACTGTCGAGATGGTACGATCTTGATGTGATTTATGAAAACGGAATACCGGATATTAAGTTTTATGGAAAAATGGGAAAGAACGTTAGTCTTGCAAGTTTACTCGCCTTTTTAAAAGAATCGGATCTTCATTACAAGCTTGAGGGTGAAAGACGGGTTATAATTAATAATGAATAATGAATAATTAATAGGGTTGCATTTAGGAGAAATGGCTCATTAAGGAATGGCTTTCTATTGTAATTCTTATTAAGAACATATTTTAGTTTCTGTTTTTATTATGAACCGGGCATTTGAATTACTATTGAACAGATGTTGCGTCGCATTTCGTTCATCGGTTGAATATATATTGAGCGAGGTTGATTGTTGGAAGCAATCTTCAGACAAACTCAAAATTCATAACTCATCACTCGCTCAATAGCATTACTGCCGTACAAGTGAGTGACACAACGATGCTTAATAGTAGCAATACCGCCGGTTCCCCCAAACCAAATGCATACAAATATCGCGCTGCGAAATTACTATTCAAACACTCTGTTGAATCAGTTGCATAATCTATGACCACATGTTGTGAATTGATGAAATTTTACGTTTCAAATACGAAAAGAGAATAGAAGATAAAGGTTGATATTCTTCCTTTGTATTTGGACCCTCTTTTCATGCTTTGATTGTTTGAATGAGTAGATTGGATTATAATAAACAAACTCTTTGATATCTTTTATTGTTAACCAAAACCTTAGTTATGCAAACAAATGCTCTTTGGAACCAATACCCTGTAGCATTTTGCAACAGGGTGTATATGTTGGCAATGCTTAGCATACGTAAGTCTGTTGAAGTATTGCGAAAAGCTATTGTCAGAATGTTTGATAAAAGCTTGCAGATGGTCAAGGGGGTTTTTGCGGGTGCTATGAGAAATGCTGTAGAAGGCGGCGCTATGATAACGGCGTTTTTGTGTGTGTTGTGTATGTGTTTCAGCATTGCTGCTAACTCCCAAACTATATCGCTTTCCGGAAAAGAAATTACTTTGAAAAAGGCGATATCGGCAGTAGAAAAACAAACAGGTATGCTGGTATTAGCTAACAAAGAATTGCTTGATCTTGCAAAGCCCGTTGCTATTACATCGCAAAAGATGCCTTTAAAAAACTTTCTTGATGTAGTATTTAAAGATCAGCCTTTAAAATATGTGATTGAAGGAAATTCAGTATTAATATCACGAAATCCCGACTATGTGGTTTCAGATGTGAAACCTATACCTAGAGCTGAAATTTCCATTCCGCAACAGCAAATTGTTACAGGAGTTGTTACAGATTCTACAGGCACCCCACTTGCCGGTGCAACAATTGAAGTGCGAGGTAAAAGAATAAGTACCGCTACTGATGAAAACGGAAGGTTTGAAATACCGGCAGACAATGGTGACATGTTGGTGATTTCTTATGTTGGTTTTACAACAAGAGAAGTTGTGGTTCGTGAAGGAAGACAACTGAGCATTATTCTTATGCATTCGGGAATAGGCTTGGGTGAAGTGATAGTGATTGGTTATGGAACTCAAAGAAGGGCTGTGGTAACAGGTGCCGTAGAATCGGTAAGAGGTACGGAACTAGCAAAAGCACCGACCACACATTTAACTACATCGCTGGCCGGCCGCATGACCGGAGTAGTGGTAAATACACGCACTTCTTATCCCGGAAACGAAAGTGTTTTGATTAATATCAGGGGAAAATCAACATGGCAGGGCGCCAGTCCGCTTGTTATTGTCGATGGTATTGCAAACCGTTCGGGATGGGAAAGAATTAACACGGATGAAATAGAAAGTATTTCGGTTTTGAAAGATGCATCAGCGGCCATATACGGATCAAGAGCGGCCAATGGTGTTATATTGATCACTACCAAAAGAGGTAATACCGGTAAACCGGTACTGAATTATCGTGGCGATGTTGGCTTTACAAAGCTTTCAAGGCTTACTCCCATGACTCGTTCGTGGCAATATGCACAATACTTTACGGAAGCAAAGCGTCCCGGTTATATATTTACACCGGAAGACATAGAAAAATTCAGAACCAACGCCGATCCTAATCTTTTTCCCAATTACGAGCTTAATGATTATGTATTGGCAAATTCTGCACCGCAAACCACTCATACGCTTTCATTAACAGGTGGAAGCGAAGCTGTTAAATATTTCATTTCAGGTCGTTTTTTAAATCAGAAATCAATTTTTAAAGACGCTGTAGATGATTTTAAAAGCTACAATGTGCGTTCGAATATTGATGTAAATGCTACAAAGAATTTCAAGCTGGGATTGAACCTTTCTTTAAGGAGAGATGATAAAGTGAGAGCTGCGGGATCATATGCCGATAACGGTTATTTTGAAGATGTGCTGGGAACGGATCCTACCAGGCCGATGTATTATGAAAATGGTTATCCTGCTTCTATTTACGATAAAAACCTGGCAGAAAGAATTCAGGGAAAACAAGGTGAAATTAAAGACGGAACATTTGTGCTCAATTCTCAATTAACCGCGAGATGGGATCTGCCGTTTCTTGTAAAAGGCTTGTACCTGGAAGGTACCGGCGCATATGATTTTACAAGTGTAAGAACTAAAGAATTCTCAAAATCTTATGATTTTTATTCTTACAACAATGCTACAGGTGAATATGTAAATCTCAATACAGAGCCTGTATTAAGCAGATACCTGTATGACTATATGTATAATGCTCACCGCTATACTGTAAATGCCCGGGTGGGTTATGATAAAGTATTCAACCGGGTGCATAATATATCGGCGTTTGCGGCTTACGAACAGTTTTCTATGAATACGGAGTGGATCAATGGTACAAGATCATCTTTCTTGTCCGATCAGATTCCGTATTTGTTCATGGGTGCTATTGACGGACAAAAGAATGACGGATCCGGCTCGGAAACAGCGTATCGCAATTATTTCGGACGTATTGCCTATGCATATGACAGCAAGTATTTACTTGATTTCACATTGCGCAGAGACGAATCGCTGACTTTTCCACCGGATCAAAGAGTAGGCTGGTTCCCAGGTATATCGGTTGGCTGGCGTTTGTCGGAAGAAGATTTTATTAGAAATAATTACAAGATGATCGATAACCTGAAATTGCGTGCATCTTACGGACAAATGGGTTCCGATAATGTAGGCGCATTTCAATATTTGGCTTCCGCAGCTTTGAGGCCGGGCACCGAAAGCATGGTGTTTGGGCCAGAAGGTGCAGTTGTTCCTACTTTGTATATAACAGGAACGCCTAACCCAAATATTCACTGGGAGGTGGCTAATAGTTATAATGTGGCTGTTGAAGGATCCTTGTGGAATGGGAAACTAGGATTTGAACTAGAATATTTCTTTTCAAAAAGAAGTAATATCCTGGCCAGGAGAAATGCCTCTATTCCTTTATATACCGGTTTATCACTGCCTGATGAAAATATTGGTAAAGCACAAAATCAGGGATTTGAAATCTTACTCACACACGCCAACAGAATAGGAGAATTTAAATACGATGTTGGCGTAAATCTTACTCATACAGCCAATAAGATCATATACATGGATGAATCTCCAAGAACTCCGGATTATCAGAAAAGAGAAGGCCACCCTATAGACTCATGGCTGGTTTATTTAACTGATGGCATTTTTAATACGAAAGATAAGTTTGATAATACCCCAGTAAAGCGCGCCGGTGCACAGCTTGGTGATCTTGTGTATGTAAATGTTGATGGCGATAACTCGATTAGTGATAACGATAGAGTGCGGCTATATTCTTCATCGCTGCCAAAATATACTTTCGGTATACCCATGAATTTCGAATACAAAAATTTCGATCTCAGTTTATTGTGGCAGGGACAGGCAGGTGTAAAGACTTATGTTAATCCAACAACCAGGAATGGAGATATAAATATTCCGATGTGGTTGTATGAAAACAGGTGGACGCCTGAAACCGCGGGCACTGCAACTATGCCTCGCGCATTTTATCACCGTTCGGAATCCTATAATACAATTTCTTCTGATTTCTGGTTGAGAGATGCTTCATTCCTGCGGTTGAAAACCGCGCAACTGGGATATACCCTGCCAAAGCGCATAAGCGAAAAAGCATCAATGTCTTTAGTAAGGTTTTATGTAAGTGGTTTCAATCTTTTATTGTTCGATAAAATGAAAGATTATGATCCGGAAGTGGTGAACAGCCTGGGAGTATTTTATCCTTCCACTAAAGTGTTCAACATCGGACTCATGGTAACCTTTTAAACAAACAACTTAAAAAAAACTTTATGAAAAAGATATTAATAATATTAGCAGCACTGGTTTTCATATCCGTTCTTATTACGGGCTGTAATAAGATAATGGATAAAAAACCACTTGACAAGATTTCAGAATCTGCGGTTTGGTCAGACCTGAATCTTGCTGAAGCTTATATCAACAACCAATATCAGATATTACCAAAGCTGGGTTGGTATGAATTTGTGCGAAGCCAGCAATTCAGCACATTTACAGACGAAGCCATTCATAAATACGATTATCACGGATTGAGTGATTATAGGAACGGAGGCATGAATCCCTCTAATGGCACCAGTTTGGATGTGTGGCAACATCATTACAATTACATAATGGGTTGCAACAGATTTTTGAAAAATGCTGATGGCCTTCCCGCTACTACTGAAACTGAAATTTTAAAAAAGAACAGGCTGATTGGTGAAGTTTATGCTTTAAGAGCGTGGAGTTACATGGATCTTGTGTCAAGGTACGGAGGTGTGGTGTTGGTTACAGAACCGTTTGAGCTAACCGATGATTTTCAAAAATCAAGAAGTACAATTGACCAGTGCGTACTACAAATAGAAAGCGATTTGAATGAAGCGATCAGTAAGCTGCCCGATTCTTATGAAGATAAAGATTATGGCCGCATTACCAAAGGCGCTGCTATGGCTATGAAATCGAGAATATTGTTGTATGCCGCTTCGCCATTGTTTAATCCCACCAATGATGCAACAAAATGGACTAAGGCCGCTGCCGCTGCAAAAGCGGTTATCGATCTTGGAATGTACGACCTGGTTGGGAATGCCGCTACTTATAAGGCTACACTCATGGATAATCAATGCGCCGAAATGATCCTTACACGCAGTCACGATCCTGTAACTGATGCGGATTTGTTTGGCTATTTCGCAGTGGTGGAAGGTTTGGGCGGTGGCACTGACGGACAAGGTTATGCTGGCGGTTGGTCTACCACAATGGTTACACAAAACCTGGTAGATGATTTTGGAATGGCCAATGGGCAGCCTTTTGACTGGAATAATCCTGCGCACGCTGCAAATCCATATGCAAACCGCGATCCGCGTTTATACGCCTGCGTTACTATTGACGGTAGCAAATGGATTCGTGATTCCCTTGTGCAATTTTGGATTTGCGAAGCGAATAATAATTATACCTTGAAGCAATTTAATAATGATGATTTTAATACACGTAACCCTAATTTTGTGATTGATACCAGGGTGTACGGACGTAACAGCCAGGCTAATCCCGATCAAAAAGGAAATGCGCCGCAGGTAAATTACATTTATCGTAAATTGATGGATGAAAAGTACAATATTGCAACAGAACGTTACCCATTCCAGGTTTCGTGGATCATTTTCCGTTATGCCGAAATACTGCTCAATTATGCTGAAGCTTCCCTGGAAGCAGGCGATGAAGCAACTGCACGTACTTATTTGAACAGGATCAGAACCAGGGTAGGATTGCCAAATGCAACAGAATCCGGCGATGCGCTGCGCCAAAAAATCAGGCATGAGCGCAGAATTGAATTGTGTCTTGAAGCACACAGGTATTATGATGCCCGTCGATGGAAGATTGCCGCGGATGTGTTCAATAAACCGGTTTACGGAATCAGTATTGTAAAAGATAAAAATTCCGACAGAAAATTTTATCAAAGATTCAAATACCAGGATCGCCAGTTCCCTGAAAAATATTATTGGCAACCAATTCCATTATCGGAAATTCAGAGATCCGGCATTGAACAAAATCCGGGGTATTAATAAAGAATATTATTATGGCACAGGCGGTAGGGCCTTGATTAAACATCGTTGTGTCACTCACTTGTGCGGTAGGAATGCTATTGAGCGAGTTCGCGGTGGACAGTTCGCAGTGGGCAGTAGAAAGATCTTTTATCAGGCAAATCTCTGCCACTCACTACTGCCCACTGCCCACTGCCCACTGCCAACTTCAACATTTAACACATAACCAAATGAAAACACAATACCTGGTGATACTGTTGTTGTCAGTTTGCATAATTCCGGGGATGGGACAATGTCAGCGCGTTAATGAAAAGAGCGATGATCCGGCAATTATACAACCACAGGAACCGGATGTGCTGTCTGATGATTTAACTGTTTGGCCTAACAAAAAAAGTTATACTAACTCCGACAAATGGTTAATTCAAAATCATGAACGGATTAGAATACTTTATCCCCGTTTACTTGTGATCGATTTTTATAATAAAAAGTCTGAAGCTTATTGCAGAGAGTTTGTAAATAAAGTAATTCATGCATTTTCCGAAGGCAGCAGGTATCAGGCTTTCAGGGACAGCAGTTCTCAGCCGCAACTGGTTTATAAGATAACAAAATACATTAACCTGCGTGACGGTTCTGGTAAGGATATTAGTGAAATGCGGCCGCATAAAGCGGATGGATCTTTTAATGAAGCGGCCATGTTTGAAGATGGATTTGCGCCACACCTGGGTTATAGGAACGCCGATAATACCAGGTGGTTAAGGCTTGGCGAACTGTTTGATAACGGCATCATCAACGAGTGCTGGGTGGTGGCGCCAAATACACTTTACGAAGTACAGGGCAGGGCAAGAAAATATGATTCCGCATTTAATTTTACAGGCAAGTATAATGAGTGCCTTAACGCTTGTTATGATTTTGGAAAAGCAGGCCGGCAAACTTCTGTAACCATACGCCTCGGCGAAATAAATGTGGACAGAGGCGTAGGCTGCGCCACGCATGCGTTTGGGCACGCCATTGAACGCATGGCCTTAGATGATATTCCATATTTTGGAAAAGTGGCAAACAGGTTTTTCAACTTCGATCTCGATTCGCGTTATGGCGCTCCTTTCAGCAATCAATATGCTTGCCCTTATTATGTAAAACCGCCCGAATGTTTTAACTACTATGGAAAAACTATTATAACAGTGAATAACTATCTGCCCTCCTGGACATTTAATAATTGGGGTGAAGGCTGCGGCAATATTCACTTTCCCATCAACGGCAGGTATCAATACGATTATAACAATACGCAAACAATTAAATGCACCTGCGAAAATTATGGCAAAAAAAACGGACCGGATGGTAAAGACAAACAGCATGATTACAACGCTTCGTTAGTGCAGCGTTGGAACACAAGCGCCTACAATGATTGCGGCGGTGAGTTTGTTATGTACCTGCGCCAAAACATGCCTGGCTACAACAGCGGTGCGTTTGATGATGATGGTAACCCTATGAAAAGCTGGTGGCCGTTTTATTATTATTAGTTGATGGTTGTTGGTAGGAAGATGCCGTATCAGTTGAGGGTGTCTTATACATGAGCCGTTGAAATCTAATAAAAACAGTATGTTAGGCTTGTTTTTATTATGAGCCAGGCATTTGAATTACTATTAACCAGCCGTTGCGTCGCACTCTTGTACTGTAGTAATTCTATTCGGCAATATGCAGCAAGGAACTAAACGATGCCTTATTATTAAATGAAAATTGCAGAAGTCGTTTCAATCACAAATATCCGCTTTGTGCTCACGGCACAGAAAAGGTATGCCAACTGCTCACTGCAACGCGTTCTATTTATCGATCTCTCAATTATGAAGAAAATGACACAAAAGTCAGATGTCGGAAAAAAGAAAATGTTTAAATTGTAGATGTTTTAGAAAAACAACTACCATCAACAGAACGCTTTCATCCGACTTCTGACCTCTTTAATTAAAACAATAAACTCAAACTCATGAATATCCTCAAACAAACACTTTTAGTTATGTCGTTATTACCAATGATCGCTTCATCGCAATCAATAGTTGATCCAAGCCTGGCAAAAACGCCACCTATGGGCTGGAACAGTTGGAACAAATTCGGATGTAATATAAATGAAACCATCATAAAGGAAATGGCCGACGCGATGGTGAAAAGCAATATGAAAGATGCCGGCTACGAATATCTTGTAATTGACGATTGCTGGCAGGTATCGCGTGATAAAGACGGAAACATTGTTGTAGATCCGAATCATTTCCCTTCAGGTATGAAAGCCCTGAGCGATTATGTACATTCAAAGGGTTTGAAGTTTGGAATATACTCATGCGCCGGTTCTAAAACATGCCAGGGAAAGCCGGGCAGTAAAGGCCACGAATACCAGGATGCAAGAACTTATGCTTCCTGGGGTGTGGATTATCTTAAATACGATTGGTGCTATAGTGATGGCAGAAATGCTAAGGCCGCTTATCAAACTATGGCAGAAGCATTAAAGGAAGCCGGTAGGCCAATAGTGTTCAGCATTTGCGAATGGGGCACCAATAAACCCTGGGAATGGGGAAAAGGTATTGGGCACTTATGGCGCACTACCGAAGATATTGTAAACAGTTTTGACGGAAATATTTATTGGGGAGGATTATCTGTTTTAAACATTATTGACAAACAGGCCGAGCTGTACAAATATGCCGGGCCTGGCGGCTGGAACGATCCCGATATGCTGGAAGTGGGAAATGATATGTTAACCAATACTCAGGCTAAAACACATTTCACCATGTGGGCCATGATGGCGGCTCCGTTAATGGCCGGTAACGACCTGCGTAAAATGGATAAAGAAACCCAGGAAATACTGACCAATAAAGAAGTGATCGCCATCGACCAGGATGAACTGGGCATGCAAGGCAGAAGATTCTGGACTTTTGAAAATCGTGAAATATGGCTGAAGGAATTGAAGGGTGGCGAAATCGCTATTTGCTTTTTAAATCGCGACGCTAATTTTTCATGGAAATTAAATTACGATTGGAAACATTATGGCTTTGGATTTATACGTGGTGCCAATCTTTCAAAACAAACTTATAAAGTGCGTGATCTGTGGCTGCATAAAGATGTGGGCACTACTAGCGAAAATCTGAATATTGAAATTCCTCCACATGGCGTAAGTGTAATGAGGTTAACGCCTGTAAAGTAGAAGAAATAAAGTACCACAAAGGTTTTACACAAGAGGCTCAAAAGGTCGCTTATGAAAGATCTTTGTGTTCTTATATTTTACGCAGTATAAATGTGTGTATGAATGTTTCTACTTGTTGAATAGCATTACTACCGCACAAGTGAGTGACACAACGATGCTTAATAGTAGCAATACCGTTGATTCCCCAAAATAACAAAGCTCATTTTTTATACTGTGCGAATAATAGTATGGACCTTTTGCGTGTGGATAAAAAACTCCATTTGTAAAAACAAAAAATGATCACAATGAAAACCATCTTAAGAACAGGCGCTTTGTTTTTATGCTGTTTTATTAATTGTATGGTTGTGTGTGCGCAAACCGCACCGGCCAATAGTGCAGCTACAGTGGATGTGTCGGCTAAGCAAATTACTGTAAAGTACAACGGGAAAATAATTTTCAACGGAAATATGTCGATGGATAAAGAAGATGTTGTTATTAATCAGGTAACAACTAAGAACGGTAATGCTGTGGATCATGTAATAAAATTTACGCCGCAGAAAAGGGGCGACTTTACTATTTCGGGAATCATTACTGCCAGTGAAGAAGCGTTTCCCTGCGCAGTGGATCCTGTGATGGAAAAAAGCGGCGACATTGTAAGGAGCAGTGTAGGACAAAGTCACAGCCTGCTTAACAGGGCGGTGTACGACAGAAAGTGGGATTGGGTACTGGATGCAGATCATTTTTCAAAAGCCGTTATTGTTCCCGAATCAGCTACCGCTACTCAAAACACATACAAGATAACTATTTCGGGAAATGATGTTAGTATCCGTTTCAGGCCAAGGTATTATCAGTATCACAGAGGGCTGGATTATTATGAGCCCTGGACATTTTCGCTCAAGTATCCATCCATTGCGGGCTGGTGTTCGTGGTTTGCTTACATGTCGAATATTACTGAAGAAGATGTTAAAAGAACAACAGATATTGTTGCTGAAAAATTGAAACCATTTGGTTATGAATATATTCAGATAGATGACGGTTACCAACAACCGATAATTGGTTTTCCCGATACATGGCTGAAAGCAAATGATAAGTTTCCTTCAGGTTTGGGCGGACTTGCACAATATATTAGAAGCAAAGGCATGAAGCCGGGAATATGGAATAACGTAAGCTTTGCCGATAAGGACGGCGCTTTTGCGAACAAAAACTTGTTTGTGCAAAATGAAATAGGTGAACCCGCTTATGGCCGGTGGGTGGGTTATTCGCTTAACGGAAATAATCCTGAAGCGCTGAATAAGATTATACGTCCGGTTTTTAAAGGATTCAGCGATATGGGTTGGCAATATTTTAAAATTGATGCGCTTCGTCATTTGCGGTATGAAGGGTATAATAGTTACTCACAGTTTTTTGATAAGAAGAAAGGCGACCGTGTTGCCGCATTTCGCAATGTGGTGAAAGCCGCAAGAGAAGAAGTGGGTAAAGATAATTTTATACTGGCATGCTGGGGCGCCAGGCCGGAACTGATTGGACTTATAGACGCGTGCCGGATTGGAACCGATGGATACTATTGGCAAACGCTGGCTCAATACAATTCTTTTAACAATGTGGTATGGCTAAACGATCCCGATCATGTAGAGCTTACAACCAAATACGCTTACAGAGATTGTATGCTTACTTCCATGACCGGTTCGCTGCTTATGCTTACCGATAAGCCAGAATATTATCTTACGGGAAATATAGAACCGGCCATTACAGCGGTTCCAATTTTGCCAACAAAACCCGGGCAGTTATATGATGTTGACCCAAGCAAATCGATGTATTTAAACAGGATTAATTCCGAAATGAGCGGATCAGGAGCACGGTTATTTGATGCAGGTGTTAGTACGCCTTATGATCTTTTTTTGCAAGAAATTAATATGCCGTACGAAAACTGGATGATGCTTGGAAGGGTAGGAGAAAGCAGGAAAAACATATCGTTTAATGAACTGGGCCTGCATAATGACAGCAGTTATTTGGTGTATGAGTTTTGGTCTAAATCTTTAAGAGGTGTTTATAAAAATAGCTTTACTCCCGGTGCTGTCGATACCTTTTATAATTGCCAGTTGTTTTGTATAAGAGCATTGCAAAATCATCCGCAGTTGCTTGCTACCAACCGTCATATTTCTTGCGGAGCGCAGGAATTAAAAGCGCTTTCATGGAGCAATAAAACTTTACGAGGCACATCCGTTTTGCCGGCAAATTTTATTTATAGCATTCATGTATATGAGCCGGACAGTTATACCTACTCGTCATTTAAATGTAATGGCGCCACGTTTTTGGAAACCGCTAAGAAAGGAAACCTAAGAGAAATAAAAGTAAAAGTAACGGCAAATGATCTTGTAAACTGGGAAATTACTTATCAATAATCTTATATAAAAAGAAGCAAAAGGTAAAATGCAAATTGGTATTTTACTTTTTGCTTCTCATTTAAATTGCTAATTCATTTGTAAGGACGGAAGCCGAAATCCATGTCCATCAAATACAAACAACTCATCAATTTCGTAGGTCCAGTACTTGTATAACGGCGACTTAACGAGATATGCTTCAACCGATTGTTTGTCTTCTGCGTTAATGGTAAGCCAGCTTCGTTTAGCTTCGATACTTACACCATAGTATTCAACTACATTCTTATTTATAAGATAGTTGATGTATGTGCGATGTGTAGGCATAAGCGCCATAAAATCATCATCCCACGTAAATCTGATGCTAACCTGAAATTTCTTTATCATACATACTGAATTACTAATGGAACAATACTGTTTACATTTTTTAGACAAATCAATTGTGCAACTAGTTGCATATGATTTAAAAAAAATTGAAAATCTGCGATTTAAATTTTGAAAGAAATCATATTATTATACAATGCCTGTTTGTCTGCAAATTTCATCTATGGTTGCTGTGAGGCTAAAACTATGTTGAAGAGAATATTTTTCACTATACCGGGTTACATTTTTCCATTTTTTTTATCATTCGTCAACACCGTTTTTACCTCAGTATTAATAGAAAAAAATTCATGCCAAAAAACTGCGAAAAGACTTTTTCACAAAAAAAATATTTGTATTCGTAGCCAAATTCTCAATTATGCGGCATCGTAAATTTTGTACTAATATTTTGGGAGCCGGCTGTAGAATTGCTATTGAGCTTCGGTTGTGTCACTCACTTGTGCGGTAGTAATGCTATTCGGCAAGCTGAAAGTGCAACATACATGAGCTGTTGAAACCAGCTATGAATGAAAGTTGAAAAATTATTACATACTCATATATCCGTTTAGTATGCAGGCCCCCTTCTCTAAAGGAGAAGGGATGAGGTTGAGTATTCATAAATCTACTATACCTTAAAGGTGTAGGATACTATGAACAGCAATGCAATCTGCAGCTCTTTGATCTTATCGAGCAAATTAAAAACCCGGAGTATAAAACTCCGGGTTTAAAAATGCTTTCAAAAACTATAAGTTTTACATTGCTGCAAGTTGAACTTTTTGTTGAAGTTCCATCACGTTCTCGCGAAACTGTCCGTCTGTATCCATCAGGTCTTTCACTGTTTGGCAAGAGTGAATAACAGTAGTATGATCACGTCCGCCAAAGTGTTCTCCGATAGTTTTTAAAGAATTCTTAGTAAAAGCTTTCGCCAGGTACATGGTAATTTGACGAGCCTGTACTATTTCGCGTTTACGTGTTTTTTGTAAAAGCTTGTCGTAAGGCACATCGTAAAAATCACATACCATTTTTTGAATAGCTTCTATGGTGATTTCTTTGGAAGATGTTTTTACAAAATTTCTCAACACTTTTTTTGCCAAGTCTAAATCTATTTCTCTTCTGTTCAGCGAAGATTGTGCCAAAAGAGAAATTAGGGCTCCTTCCAGCTCCCGAACGTTGCTATTTATGTTATAAGCGAGGTATTTCACCACTTCCTTTGGCATGTCCAGTCCGTCATTCTTCATTTTCCTTTCCAGTATTTCTATACGGGTTTCATAATCCGGAATTTGAAGATCAGCGCTCAGTCCCCAGCGAAAACGACTTAATAATCTTTCCTGCAAACCTTCCAGGTCTTTGGGCGGCTTATCAGAAGTTAGTATCAACTGTTTGCCCGACTGATGCAAATGGTTGAAAATGGCAAAAAACGCCTCCTGCGACTTTTCCGCTTTCATAAAAAATTGTACATCATCCAGTATAAGAACATCTATCAGTTGGTAGAAATGTATAAAATCATTTATGGCGTTGTTACGGCTATGATCAATAAACTGGTTGATGAATTTTTCAGAGCTTACATATAATACCACTTTATTAGGGTGTGCTTTTTTTACCTCATTGCCAATTGCCTGAGCCAGGTGGGTTTTCCCCAATCCCACACCGCCATATATAACAAGTGGGTTGAAGGAATTGGCGCCGGGTTTTTCAGCCACGGTTTTTCCAGCTCTTCTGGCCACACGGTTGCAATCGCCTTCTATAAAAGCGTCAAACGTATAAATAGGATTGAGCTGCGGATCAATTTGCATTTTTTTCAACCCCGGAATTACAAAAGGATTTTTAACGGGATTGTTAATAACTAACGGGAAATCCATTTCATTATTAGAAAAAGTTTTGTAACCGTGAGCAGGTACATCCATTGTTAATGGCTTATTTTTATGATTGCCACTATCAACCATAATGCGATATTCAAGATGCGCATCTTTTCCTAAAACTCTTCGTAATGTTTTTGCTAGTAAGTTTACATAATGCTCTTCAAGGTATTCATAAAAGAATTGACTGGGCACTTGTATTACTAAAACATTATTCCTTATATCCACCGGGGTGATAGGTTTAAACCAGGTATTATAATGCTGCCATTCTACAATATCCTTTATTATATCAAGACAATTATTCCAAACTTTATCTATTTCACCAGTTTTAACCATTGCTGTATTATAACTTTTATGTTGATAAAGAACTAAATTTTTCTATCGTTTTTCTTAAAATTGAATTTTATTACGCTCCAAAAAAAGTTTTGCAGGGAGGCGAATATCAAAAGAAATTGTTGAAAAAAAAATTTTTTATTCCCTTGCTTTTTCCCCATTAACTACAGACTGGCAATAAAACAAATTTTTTATTTTTTTCTTTGTGTGAATGTGGCGTTTTATTAAAAAAATATTGCCTTATCCGGGCCTTTTTCAAAGAAAAAATCTATATATACTGTGGACTATTCTGAACTCATTTTGGGAAAAAATTCTTCAATGTAAATATTCTTCTCGAAAACTTTCTTCTAAACGGCTTTGAGGTAAATCCTTTTAGTGAAACGTAAAATATATAAGTGAGATTTTCACAGGAACAAATAAACGTTTTTTGAAAGGAGCGGTTGTAATAAAACTCGTTTTTAATGGCATCGAAGTTTTCATAACAATTTTTTTAGGCATGTTAAATATAGAAAGCAATTTTCAAATTCACACGTTCATTTTTCTCAAGATAAAGTAAATAAAAAAATGAAACAACACATGTTTTTAAAAAATGATTTTGCTCAAAAAAAATATACTAAAAGCCTTATTAATTTTTGCTATGCATAATATGACAAATAATATTTTAGTAATGTATAAAAAATAGGTATGAAGAAGTTAGAGATTACAAATTAAAAGTTATGAACCGAATACTATTTTACAGGTTATTGATTAGATTATTTGCAATAAGTGTAAAATAAAAATCATGCGCAATATCATGTTATAATAAGATTTTTTTTCTTATGAAAACGTTCGAGTAATTAATTTGAGATTTGAAATGCTGTAGGTTAAGCTTGGTTTATGATATGGTGAACTCTAAATTATGGCAGTTTAGCAGGTTACTCCAAAGCCACATAGCCAACAATTGCGGCTTATAATAAAGTACATTTACTTATTCCAAAATCATTTTCATGTTTTCACATTTATCACATTAAATCAATCATCGAATTAATAAACAATTCCATCACAATGCATTTTCAAATTCATTTCCACATTTACTAGCTTTGCAGAGCAAAATTTTTTCAGGATAGAAACCCGGCAAATTTATATGCAACAAACAATTTCTTTTAAGCTTCTGCCTTCTGAAGCTATTGATGAAAAGGTGATAAAAGAATACATCGCAGGAGAAACCGGCAAACCAATTTCGCAGGTAAATGGTTTTCACATATTGAAACGTTCTTTGGATGCAAGAGGGCGGCAGGTTTGGTGTAATCTCACAGTACATGCATTCATCAATGAGCCTTTCACAAATCGGGTTATAAAAAAAATACAACTTAAAGATGTTCGCAATGCCGGGAGCAAAGTGATTGTAATAGGAGCGGGGCCATGCGGACTTTTTGCTGCACTGAAACTTATTGAGCAGGGCATACAACCCATTCTACTGGAGCGCGGTAAAGATGTGCGTGCACGTAGGCGCGACCTGGCTGCTATGAACAAGCAAGGTGTGGTCAACCCTGAAAGTAATTATTGTTTTGGTGAAGGTGGCGCCGGTACATACAGCGATGGTAAGTTATACACCCGAAGCGGCAAACGTGGCGATATTGATCGCATACTAAACATATTTGTTCAGTATGGCGCCGATGAAAAAATATTATACCAGGCGCATCCTCACATTGGCACAAACAAATTGCCACATATTATTACTGCCATTCGCGAAGCTATAAAAGATGCGGGCGGAATATTTCTTTTTGAAGAAAAAGTTACTGATCTTATTCTTGAAAACAATTTGATCAAGAGCGTGAAAACCGCTTCCGGCAATACTTTTGAAGGGCAAGCTGTTATTCTTGCCACAGGGCATTCGGCACGGGATATTTTCCAACTGCTGCATCAAAAAAATATATTGATCGAGCAAAAGCCTTTCGCATTGGGTGTTCGCATAGAACATCCGCAACAATTGATTGATAGCATACAATACCATACCGCACAGCGTGGTGAATATTTGCCGCCGGCATCCTACAGTCTTGTGCAGCAGGTAAACGGCAGAGGCGTGTTTTCGTTTTGTATGTGCCCGGGCGGTATTATTGCGCCTGCCGCCACCAATCATCACGAAATTGTAGTAAACGGATGGAGCCCTTCAAAACGGAATAATCCTTTTGCAAATTCAGGAATGGTTGTTTCTGTTGGACTTGAAGAAATTGCCGCTTCAAAAGAATTTACTAAACAGTATGATATAAACAGTCCGCTTGCTGCCATGTACTTTCAGCAAATGGTGGAACAAAAAGCTTTTGTTGCAGGTGGCGGTTCATTAGTAGCGCCGGCGCAGCGTATGGCTGATTTTTCAATAAACAAATTTTCGTCTACACTTCCTGTTTGCTCATATTTACCGGGCTTACAATCCGTGTCATTAAAAGAAGTTTTGCCCGGTTTTGTGTATAAAGGCCTCAGCGAAGCATTTGTCGCATTTGGGAAAAAGATGCGAGGCTATTTTACTAACGATGCGGTTGTCGTGGCCACCGAATCAAGAACATCATCGCCCGTGCGTGTGCCCCGCGATAGAACTACATTGCAACATCCGCAAATTCAAAATCTATATCCTGCGGGCGAAGGCGCCGGATATGCGGGCGGCATTGTAAGCGCCGCGATGGATGGCGAAAAAATCGCCGAAGCCATTTGGGTAATTAGTAATTAATAATGAAGAATTAGTAATAGGGTGCTGGCTTGAGCTGCGATTTGAAACGGAAGAATGTTAATTTGTTTTTCATTTATTTGTTGACGTTAGTTGTTTTTTCAACTTATAAATTGCTAGAATTAATATTATGTAACCGGCGGTTGAGCCCTGATTAGGCATCGTTGTGTCACTCACTTGTACGGCAGTAATTCTATTGAGTTGAAAGTTGAAAGTGATTTAATCACTGGTTGCCGGTTAAAACAAAAAGCACTTAAAATACTAACATCTGATTTCTGACATCTAATTTTTCTACAGTCAACTGTTACTTCGCTGAATCGCATTATCGTCGTACAAGGTACTGTCATTACTTTTAAAAGTTTTTTAAAAATTGAAGAATAGGAGTTTCACGTGAGACAACCGGGCGAGAAATCTCATCGAATTAGTGTACTGACAATTTATTGAATTGCCTGTACTTCAACACCGGCAACCGGTAACCGGCATCTCTCACTCATAACCCATAACTCATCACCAGTTCCATAGAATTCCCGCCGTACAAGTGAGTGACACAACCGAAGCCCAATAGTAGCACTACCGCCGGTCAACAAAAAAAAGGAGCTTATTACGATACGAAGTATAACTAACCAACGCATTTCAAATCTCAAACAAAAAAAGCCACTCGCTTAATGAGTGACTTTTTTTATATTCTACTATTTGTAATTAATTACGGGAGGGTCTTCCTCCACTGCCGGATGAACGGGAGCTTCCTCCACTATTGCTGTTGCCCGACGGACGAGAAGGACTCCCACCGCTTCTATTGCCTACACTGCTACCGCGTTGCTGACTTTGTTGAAAATTCATGGATCTTTCCATTCCTCTTTGCCTGTCGTAACTTGAGCGGTCTATAGTTCCGGCAGCGGGTCTGCTATTGGTTGCAGGTTGTTGCGGTCTTGGTGTTTCTACAGATCGTCTTGGCGTTGCAGACGGTTGTTGTTGCTGCCTGTTATCAGATGGTGCTGTTCTCGAATTATTTGGCGGCACTCCTGAAGACGGCCTGTTGGAAACAGAAGGCTGCTGTGTATTTGGCTGTTGCCTGTTATCTGGTTGTACAGTGCGTTGCTGATTATTATTTGAATACCCGGATGGCCGGTTGTTGCCTGCTGAATTATTATTATTCACAGATGGTCTGTTATTGCTTTCCGGCCTGTTAGTGGTATTATTTTGTGCTCTCCAGGTATCGCCATCTCTCATTTCCCAGCCGTTAGATCCTCTTCTGTACACATTGCCCTGCCTGTCGGTATATACATTATTAGGTCTGTTTACATTATTTCCTCCGGATACACGGTTACCCCTGTCATTACCAGCTTGCGGCCTTGTAATTACATTATTTACATCACGTACCGCGCCTCTGCCGCCAAGCTGACGGGTAACAACACCTTGTGAATGGTAGTTATAAATATTCCTGTTATAACGGTTAACGGTAACATTGTTGTAAACAACATTATTTTGGCGGCCATAATAACCGCGGTTGTGATAAACAGGACGGCCATAATATGCGCCTCTATAATAAGGTCGGTAATAAACAGGGCGGTAAACAGCCGGGCCCCACCAGCCGCCATAACTATGACAGAAACCAAAACTATACCACGGATCAACCCAGCCAAAACCAAAGCGGAATCCCCAGCCGGTCCATGGACTATAATTAAATCCGAAGCCCCATGTTATAGGACGAGGATAATAATATCTGCCATACCAGCCCGGATAATACCAGCCGGTTCCATAAACAATAGTAGGACCATATGAGTAACAACCTAAATAGCCTGGAGTATACCCGGTATAAACAACAGTAGGCGTTACATCATATATATACACGTATTTGGTATTATAAAACGGGTTAGACGGAGGAACGTTATCTATTTCCGGAGGTCTGCTGGTGCTTACCTGCCATGGCCCCGAAGGTGAATAAGATTGGAACCACACGCCATTATCGCAATAGTAATAAGAATTGCCCGAGCGGAATACCGCGCTGGCGGTATTTTGAGCGTATTGTAAATTAGTGCCTTCTACCGGTTTGAAATTTGGTGTGCCATCATAAGTAACATCGGTTGCTTTAGCTGAGTTTCTGTCAACAGAAGCTGTTTGCGGAATTTGTGAATCAAGTAGCGCGTCGCGGGATGCATCGGTTCCGGGCACAAAAGCCAGTACCCTGTCTTTTTCAGAACCGGCAGGTATATTGGCAAAATCTTTTGGAAGTTGCGATGGCTCAATGTAATTCCATGGGCCGCGAGTGTTGGATGCCTTATACCACCGGCCACTTAATACGGTATAATACTGGTTGTCATCAATATTCATGAAAACATCGGCATCACTATTGTTCATATAAAGCAAAGATGTGTTAGAGATAGGAGCGAAGTTGGGTTTGCCATCAGAAGCAATCAATTCTGCCGGATGAGTTCTTACGATAATGTCATAATTCTTATTCGCGTTTTGCTGATTAGTGGCTGCTGTTTTAGCAGTTGTTCCGTCGTCATATTTTGAAGCGTTATTCTTCATATCCTCTTCCAGCTTGCGAAGATCTTTTGAAGGTTTGCTTACCTTACTCCATCCGGTCATAATATCATTTGAAGCATACCAATTTTCCTGAGCAAACAAATAGTATTTACTGTTTTTGTCTTTTACTATGAAATAAGGAGTATTAGCTACTTTGGAAAATTGTTTATTATAATCCATCATTTTGGGCGAACCGTCCAAAACTACCAATATAGCGGGTCGTTCGGAAACCACCACTTCCGGGGCTTTATTATTGAAAGGCGGTTTGTTGTCAGGATCGCTGTTTTGCTCAAGAGTGGCTACCACATCGTCGAGGTTCATTTCCAAATGCCATTTGGGCATTTCCGTTTCAATCATGTCAATCAGGTTTTGCTTTCTTTCCGCATCGGTAATAGCGGGGAAACGCAAATTGGTTACCGTAATATCCTCCAGGATGGCGGTACGGGTGCCGCGGTCGGTATTCATTTTAGCTTTGATCCACATAGCGCCGAAAGTAGGTTCTTTGTTATCATTGCTTTCAATGGATATCGCAGCGCGAGCTTCCATAAGGTTTCCTGTAAGCTTTTCCGGCTGAGGTTGGTAAATAATGATTTTACCTTTGTCGGTTTGAATTTCACGAGGCCAGTCGGTATTGGCATTGTGCTGCACAAGGCCAAAAAAACCAAGCATCGAAAAAAGAATTGTAAGCATTACAAATAGTTTGAATTAAAAATAATATACGGCTAAAAATGAACTCGTTTACTGGTAGTTAATTAAAATACGGTTTAAACCGGTAAACTGTTACAATTTCACGATTATAAGACGGTTAAAATCCTAAAAAGATTAATACTGGTAAAAAAGTAACGTTTTTTTTACAGTTATGAGTAATGAGTTATGAGTTATGAGTACAATTTGTTAGTAAACAGTAAGCAGTTGGCAGTTTTCCCTGCACTTTCAACTTTCAATTTTCAACTTTCAACTAATTATTAATTGCCTCAAACCTTTTGCTTACAACTAAATCTTTACTGCCGGCGGCGTATTTGTAAAAGCCTTCTCCGCTTTTTATACCCAGGTATCCGGCTGTAACCATATTTATCAATAATGGGCATGGCGCATATTTGGGATTTCCAAAACCATCATGCAATACTCTTAAAATAGAAAGACACACATCAAGTCCAATAAAATCGGCCAATTGCAAAGGCCCCATAGGGTGTGCCATTCCCAGTTTCATAACGGTATCGATTTCTTCTACTCCCGCAACGCCCTCGTAAAGACTGTAAATAGCTTCATTGATCATTGGCATCAGAATACGGTTAGCAATAAACCCGGGATAATCGTTCACTACACAGGGCGTTTTTCCGAGTTGTTTACTTAATGCGACAATCTTTTCTGTTACTTTTTTATTAGTGGCATAACCGTTAATAATTTCAACCAGTTTCATAACCGGTACAGGGTTCATGAAATGCATGCCTATTACTTTTTCCGGTCGTTTGGTGGCGGCGGCAATTTTAGTAATGGAAATAGAAGATGTGTTGGTAGCCAATATAGCATTTACAGGAGCGGCTTCATCAATTTCTGCGAATATTTTCAGTTTTAGTTCCACGTTTTCTGTTGCTGCTTCTACTATCAAATCCGCATTCTCTACTCCTGCATGTATTTGATTAAAAGTTGCAATATTTGCCAATGCATTGTTTTTCTGTTCTTCCGTAAGTAATAATTTGGTTATCTGCCTGTCCATATTTTTGTTAATCGTATGTAAGGCTCTTTCTAACTGCGGTGCTGAAACATCTACCAGGTTTACCTTAAAATTATTTTGAGCGAAAACATGCGCGATGCCGTTTCCCATAGTGCCTGCGCCAATTATTGCAACCGTTTGGATCATATGTATTGATTTTATTTGTTGGTGAAAATAAAACAAAAAATAGTTGGAAGCTGTAGTTGTGGGGCAATATTGTTGATGATGAGTGATATCAGACTTTATAGAGACTTACTCCATCAGTATTTCTGGCAAATACCCCTGATTTTACACTCCTTCCGATTTTCACCACTTCTTCATAATATTGTGCTTTCGTTGCGGAAGCAATGGAAACGGTTCATAAACTATTTTACCAATTGTTTAAAAATTAAATTATGTGCGGAATTGTTGCCTATATCGGGCCTAAAGAAGCGTATCCTATTATATTAAAAGGTCTTAAAAGACTGGAATACCGTGGTTATGACAGTGCCGGCGTCGCATTGCAAAATGGCGATTTAAGAGTGTATAAAAAGAAAGGAAAAGTAGCGGACCTTGAAGAAACACTAGTTGGAAAAGACCTGCATTCAAACATTGGTATTGGCCATACCAGGTGGGCTACCCACGGCGAGCCTTGCGACCGGAATGCGCATCCTCACTTATCAAACGATGGCAGACTGGCTATGATTCATAATGGAATTATTGAGAATTACAGCCAGATAAAAAATGAATTGCTAAGAAAAGGATACAACTTCGAAAGTGATACAGACACAGAAGTATTGCTGAATTTTATCCAGGATATTCAATTGCATAATAATGGCTGTTCGCTTGAAGAAGCAGTGCGTATTGCGCTTAAAAGGGTAGTGGGTGCGTATGTAATTGTGCTAATGGATAAGGACGATCCTGATACTTTAATTGCGGCGCGAAAAGGCAGTCCGCTTGTAATTGGTGTTGGTAAAGGAGAGCATTTTCTCGCCAGCGACGCCTCGCCAATTATTGAGTACACAAAAGAGGTGGTGTATGTGAATGATTATGAACTGGCTATTATAAAGGCAGATGAGCTTATTTTAAAGAATTTAGGTAACGAAAAAATCACTCCGTATATACAGAAGCTTGACTTGGAATTGGCCGCTATTGAAAAAGGCGGATATGATCATTTCATGATCAAAGAAATTTTTGAGCAGCCCACCACCATATTCGATTGCCTGCGTGGGAGGCTGGATGTAATTAACGGAACTATCACAATGGCGGGTGTTCAAAACCATATTGAACAGATAAAGAATGCCAACCGCATTATTATAATAGCTTGCGGAACCAGCTGGCATGCGGGTTTGGTGGCTGAATACGTTTTTGAAGAATTGTGCCGCATTCCTGTGGAAGTGGAGTACGCGTCGGAATTCAGGTACAGGAATCCCGTGATACATGAAGGAGATGTGATCATTGCGGTTTCGCAAAGCGGCGAAACAGCCGATACCTTAGTGGCCATTGAAAGCGCGAAAGCAAAAGGCGCTACCATATTTGGCGTGGTGAATGTGGTGGGAAGTTCTATTGCACGCATATCTAATGCCGGCGCTTACACGCATGCCGGCCCTGAAATTGGCGTGGCTAGTACAAAAGCATTTACAGCGCAGCTTGCGGTGCTTACCATGATAGCGCTAAAAGTGGCGCTGGAAAAAGGCTCCATCGAGGAAAAACGTTATATGCAATTGTTGAACGAATTACATGAAGTACCTGAAAAAGTAACGGTGGCATTGCAACTGAATGACCGCATAAAAGCTTTGGCTGAAAAGTATAAAGATGCCCGTGATTTTCTATTCCTGGGCCGCGGCTACAATTTTCCTGTAGCGCTGGAAGGCGCATTAAAGCTGAAAGAGATCAGTTATATACATGCCGAGGGGTATCCTGCGGCGGAAATGAAACACGGGCCAATCGCGTTGGTGGATGAATCTTTACCGGTTGTTTTTGTTGCCACCAGGGATTCTTATCACGAAAAAATAATCAGCAATATCCAGGAAATAAAAGCCCGCAAAGGCAAGGTGATTGCGGTTATCAGCGAAGGCGATGATGTGATAGAAAAGATGGCCGACGATGTAATGATTGTGCCGCAGGCTGATGAATTGGTAGCGCCTATGATAAGTGTAATACCGCTTCAATTGCTGGCGTATTACATTGGCGTAGCAAAAGGCCTGGATGTTGATAAGCCAAGAAACCTTGCGAAAAGCGTTACTGTAGAATAGTTGCAGGCTATGAGTTATGAGTTTTAGTTCTTGATTTAGTTCGCATTTTATATTTCGCTCAGCATAAGTATGTGAAATTTTTTTTGGTACCGGCGGTATTTCTACTATTGAACATCGTTGTGTCACTCACTTGTACGGTAGTAATGCTATTCGGCAAATTGAAGCAGCCTTATACAAATTCAGACAGCCGGTATATGAATAGTTCAATAAAGAACAAATGTTGAAGAGTGCGACGCAACGGCTGTTTAATAGTAGTACTGCTGCCGGGCCCATAAAATAAAACTCATAACTCAAAACTCATCACTCAACACCAAGAGCCTTCTATTTTCTCACCACTCACTTTTCAATTATGAATATAATTTCCAAGCAACCAATCAATGCTTTAGGATATGGGTTCGTGCCCAAAGAATATTTACCTAAAGGGAAAAACGAATATCATTTGCGCAACCATCAAAACCGAAACGGTATAGTTTACAAAAATCTCACGGCATACGAAATTGAAGTGCTGGTGCGCAATAGCAATACTTCGGATAATTGGAATAACATCTTGGTTTCGGAAGCTTTTAATCCCGAACTTGTTAAGAACTGCAAGTTTTACGGCCTCGTCCGCATTGGAAAACTTGAACCTTATTTTCTTGAATTCAATAATATTAAACTTCCGGTTGGGCTGTACAACAGCACTATTATTAGTTGCGATTTTGGTGATAATGTAGTGGTTGATAACGTTGATTATCTTTCTCATTACATCGTAGGCAACGAAGTTATTTTGGTGAACATTAATGAAATGGCAACCACCGATTATGCCAAATTTGGTAATGGAATTTTGAAGGATGGCGAACATGAAAATATACGCATATGGCTGGAAGTGTGCAATGAAAATGGCGGGCGGAGCATTGTTCCTTTCAGCGGCATGCTACCGGGTGACGCTTACCTGTGGTCGAGGTACAGGGATAATTTGAGTTTGCAAAAAAGATTTTTAGAGATCACAGAAAAACAATTTGATAAACTGCGCGGCTATTATGGTAAAGTAGGGGATAGAACGGTGATTAAAAATTGTGCTATTATAAAAGATGTGTGGGTTGGTTCTGACGCGTATATAAAAGGCGGCAACAAATTGAAAAACCTTACCATCAATTCTTCCGCCGATGCGCCCACGCAGTTGGGAGAAGGTTGTGAATTGGTGAATGGCATTATTAATGTTGGATGCCGCATTTTTTATGGTGTAAAAGCGGTGCGGTTTGTGATGGCATCGCATTCACAATTGAAGTATGGCGCAAGGCTTATTAATTCTTATTTGGGAAATAATGCAACTATCTCCTGTTGCGAAGTGTTGAATTCACTCATTTTCCCGGCACATGAACAGCATCATAACAATTCATTTTTATGTGCGGCATTAGTAATGGGACAAAGCAATATGGCTGCGGGCGCCACTATAGGGTCTAATCATAACTCACGCAGTGCCGATGGCGAAATTATTGCCGGTCGCGGGTTTTGGCCCGGCTTATGTGTGAGTTTAAAACACAATTCCAAATTCGCATCGTTCGCATTGTTGGCTAAAGGCGATTATCCTGCAGAGTTAAATATTTCCATTCCGTTTTGTCTTATTATAAATGAAGTAACGGTTGATAAACTTGTTGTGATGCCCGGCTATTGGTTCAAATACAACATGTATGCGTTGGCACGCAATGCCGGTAAATATCTTGACAGGGATAAACGCACGGAAAAAGTTCAACTAATTGAATTTGATTATTTGGCGCCTGATACTGTTACTGAAATCATTACATCTTTAGAGTTGTTTGAAACCCTTACAGGGCAAGCGTTTTACAAAAAATATCCTGGGCCGCAAATAACGGAAGAAAAAATAAAAGCCAAAGGAAAAGAGTTGCTCGAAAATGATGATCCTGTTGTGAAGGAGTTAGAAATTTTGGCTGACGGTTTTGAGAATAGTAACCGTAAAGTGGAGATCATTAAAATATCCTATTGCTACAATTTGTTTAAAGAACTGATCCGGTATTTCCTGGCAACGCAGTTGATAGAGTGGTTTACGGTAAATAAAAAATCTAATTTAGAACAATTGTTAGCCGCGCTTCCGACACGCAGCGTATTACAAAAATGGACTAACGTTGGTGGACAACTGATTTTAGATACAGAATTGAAAAAATGTTTGCAGCAAATTAGTAATGGAAAAATTAAAGACTGGCATGCCGTTCATGCATTTTACGAAAAACAGTCATCGCTTTATCCTTTTCAAAAATTACAGCATGCTGTAAACGCTTTTGAAAAAGTTTTTAAACAATCATTTAAAAAAAACGCGTACACATTACTGCCGGACTTGCTGAATGAAAGTGTGGCTACTAAAGAATGGATGGTAAAAGGAATTCTTCATTCCCGCGCAAAAGATTATAAAAACCCATTCCGGAAAATGATGTATGAAAATGAAAATGAAATGCATGAGGTGATAGGTAGCTTAAAGGATAATAGCTTCATACAACAGGAAACGGCAGCTTTGAAAACTTTTAAAGATACGGTAAAGCGCATAATGAAGGAGGTGGGATAAAGTGAAAGGTGTGAGGAGTGTTAAACCTCACATGTAAGTATAACCTTTTAACATTAAATTAATTTTTTGTGACAAAGTCTTTTTTATTTTTACAATAGAAATCGAAAGGGAAAATAAAATTGAACTTTTGATTTTATTCAAATATAATTTTTTGAGTTTTTTTCATATGGCAAGCAATCGTTAGAGGCCATCTGTTTCTACAGTATGGCTTTTTTTGTGTTTATAAGGGTTTCACGCAAAGGAAACGCCAAGTACGCAAAGGATATTTGTTAGTGCAGGTTACAGGTTACAAGTTGCTAGCGCCAGGAACCTGTGATAATTTCTACTAACTTGAATACAGTAGAGTTTGCCTGTGTTACCACACCTGCATCTTGTAACTTGTAACTTGCAATCGGTATTAATCCAAATTCAGACAACTCTACGAATAATCTGCCCAAAAAGTGCATCTTCCTGAGAAATGACCCATGTTAGATGGCATTTATTATCTTTTCTTTAATTTAGTACCAAATAATTTTCTGTTGGTCTCCTACGGATTATACGACGATACTGCTTTATTTACTTTAATAAAAGAAGGTTCAGTAGCTGCTTTTGACGAATTGTATGAGCGTTATTGGCTGAAAATGCTGGTGCGTGCCAACGTGTTGTTACATTCCCAGGAAGATGCAGAAGAAGTGGTGAATGACGTATTTATTACGTTCTGGAAAAAAAGGGAAACAATTGAAATTAAAATTTCTGTCAAGGCTTATCTTTCAGCCATGCTTCAATATGCCTGTTTTACGATTTTAGCAAATGGAAAGCGTAAACGTAAAACTATTTCAAACACTGAAATAACAGATATTGCCGACGATGGCACAGAGCAATGGCTGAGTTTTGAGCAACTGCGAAATGAGTTGGAAAAAGCTGTGTGCCAGCTTCCGGAAAAATGCCGGTTGATTTTCAGGTTAAGTCGCGAAGAAGGCATGACCGATAAAGAAATTGCTAAAACGCTTGATATTTCTGTAAACACCGTTAGAACTCAAATGAATAGAGCGCTCACCAAACTAAAAACCACGCTTCACTCTTTTTTTATTTTTTAAAAGGATTTGATATTTAGTTCGCCAATCCTTTACGAGTAATAGATCTTATCTGCTGCCAATAATAAAGCATGTGACTTTTCGAAACCTATAAACAATTTTCTTTTTCGAACTCTTAATGTGGCCATCTTAATGCTTATTGTTTATTGCCGAATAGAATTACAACAGTACAAGAGTGCGACGCAACAAATGTTTCATAGTAATTCAAATGTTTGGCTCATAATAAAAAAGGTCTTGAATCGGGTTTTCGGTAATAAGTAACAAATCCTATTTCTAAATTTTTTTTACGCTTGTAATGCATCTGCTGCTTTTTACCACTCTAAATAAGTAAGCGGTTGTCTATGTCTGCATTAACAAAAGAACGGCTGGAAGATTTAGCGACAAAAAAACTAAATGGAACAATTACTCAGGAAGAACAATTCTTACTTGATGAATGGCTATCTGCGCCTACTCCTGAGCAAAATTTGTGGTATGGAAGCGAGGAAGAATTTGTTCTTAAGATGCGGTTGTTAAAACGTATTCATACTGAAGCGGATATAGAAGAAACACAAATAAAAAATACCATTCCACCCTTACGGCGAAGGCTTTATCAGTGGCTTAGCGCAGCCGCTGTGCTCTTGGTTATGATGGGAGCGGTTGTATGGTTTGGGCAACATTTTAATAGAACAAAAACGGCTCAACCTGTTGCCGGTACTGATATTGCGCCGGGAAGTGTAGGCGCCATTCTCACGCTTTCGGATGGCACCACGGTGTTGCTCGACAGTATTCAAGACGGTGTAGTGGCCAGCCAGTCGGGCGCACGGGCGATGTTTGGAAATGGCAAACTGTTTTATCAGTTACAAAAAAATGCGTCAGCGGAACCGGTTTATAATACGATCACCACTCCCAAAGCAAGGCAAATTCAACTGGCGCTATCCGACGGCACTAAGGTTTGGCTCAATGCCGGAAGCTCCATTCGGTATCCGGTAGTATTCAATAAAAAAGAGCGGTATGTGGAGGTTTCCGGCGAAGTGTATTTTGAAGTAACCAAAAATACAAGATCACCTTTTAGGGTGAGCGTTGCCGGTAGAGAAACCGTTGAAGTGTTGGGCACCAGTTTCAACATCAACGCATATGAAAACGAAAGTGTGATCAGAACTACATTATTGGAAGGAAGTGTGAAGGTGAAAGGCGTGGCAGGCGAAGGAATTTTAAAGCCCGGCGAGCAAAGTGTTTCTGAAACAGGAGAAGGGAAGAAAGGGTTCCGGATACGTGCCGGCATTGATGTTCATAAAGTAGTAGCATGGAAAGAAGGCGCTTTTGATTTTGATGGTGCAAGCCTGGAAGAAATTATGCGCCAACTGGAACGCTGGTACGATATAAAAGTTATTTATGAAGGAAAAGTTCCCGGAATGCGCTTCGGAGGAAGGCTGGACAGGAATACATCGCTCGCGAGTCTGCTTAAAATACTAAAAGATGCGGAAGTGAATTTCAGGATAGAAGGAAGGACATTGATCGTTACAAACTAATTCAGTAAAAAAATTACAAGTAAACAAAAAGGGAATTTTTATGAGGTCGGCTGCAGAGCCCTGATTAAGCTTTGCTTGCGACGCTCCGTTCAACAGTTGAATATCTATTGAGCTGTTCATACAGTGGCTGTGGATTAAATGCCACAGCATAAAGCAATACTGAAAAAAAGCCGCACCGGGTTGCAGCCGGCGCGGAGGAGTTCAGTTGCATCTAAAGATTTTGCGATACTCTATTATTAACAACTAAAACTATGCAAAGCTATGCAAAAAAAAGCTTTTCCTCCCGGCAGGTTCCTGTTACGATATCGCCGGGATTTCATCAAAATGCTTATAGTGATGAAACTGACAACCCTATTCATCATCGCTGCAATGACCCAACTGCACGCCAGCATGTATGGGCAATCCGTTACACTGACATGTAAAAACATGCCCATCAAAAAAGTGATTTCCGAAGTGCAAAAACAGACCGGCCTCTATTTCTTTTATAACAGCGATGTAATTAAAGGAATAAAAGATCAGGATATAGATGTGAAGAACATGCCCATAGATGATTTCCTTAAACTCATAACAAAAGACCAGCCATTAAACTACCGCATAGACGGTAAAAATGTGATCTTAATGCGAAAGGCAGTTGCTAAACAAAAGCTACAGGAAGCGGGATTGGTAACACAAGAAAGCGAAGAGCTATCGCCACCACCGATTGATGTGAGGGGTAGATTAGTAAATCAAAATGGAGAGCCATTAAATGGTGTGAGCATTGTTATAAAGGGCACTAAAAGAGGAACTTCAACAAACCATGAAGGTGATTTTGAATTAAAAGGCGTTAATGATAACGCCACACTTGTTATAAGTGCAGTAAATATAAAAACACTGGAACTTCCTATAAGCGGTCGTTCCAATCTGGGTTCGATCACTATTGAGGTAATACCTTCTGCATTAGATGAGGTGCAAGTGATTGCATATGGTGCTACTACCGAAAGACTAAGAGTTAGTAATGTGACGACCATACGTGCAGCAGAAATTGAAAGGCAGCCTGTAAATAATCCTCTTTATGCGTTACAGGGAAGGGTGCCTGGATTGATTATAACTCCTACCAACGGCCTTGTTGGTAGTGAAGTGAAGATGCAGATCCGCGGTTATAACTCACTTTCAGGTACAATAGAACCTTTAATTGTTGTGGATGGATTGCCGATTTCGAATAACGTGCCAGGACTCGGTTTTCAGAGCTTGTTCAATTTTTCCTCCCTCAGTTTCATTAATCCGGGAGACATTGAATCAATAAGTGTACTGAAAGATGCCGATGCTACATCAATTTACGGAAGCCGGGGTTCAGGAGGTGTCATCCTTATCACGACTAAAAAAGGAAAAGTAGGCAAAACATCCGTGAATGTAAGGGTACAGAACGGCTGGGCCGAAGTGCCAAAGAAAATGGACATGTTGGAAACGGAAGATTATATCAAATTACGCCGTGAAGCATATAATAATTCGGGTGTAGACTTTGTGAACACTTTTCCGTACAATGTACCTGAATATAAATATACCGTTTCTTATGACCTTTATGTATGGGATACTACCCGCAACACAGATTGGCAGGAAGAGTTGCTAGGTGGGAACGCTCAATATCTAGATGCGCAAGCTACCATATCCGGGGGCACACCCACGTTTAGGTATATGCTGGGAGGAATGTATCATCGCGAAACGACTGTATTTCCAGGTCAGGATGACGCGAACAGTAGAGGCAATGCGCATTTCAATATCAGTGGAGCTACACCTAATCAGCGTTTTCGGGCGACCCTTACCGGTAGTTATATGATAGAGCGTAACCATCTTCCAGGCATCGACTTTACAAACACTGCGCTTACACTTTCACCCAATGCCCCGTCGATCTATCTTCCTAACGGTGAATTGAATTGGGCTCCATTGCCGGGCGGCGCACAAAGCTGGGATAACCCATATGCGAATTTGTTAAATACATACGAGGCTAATATTAACAATATTGTAGCAAATGCAGAGATTACTTACCAGGTTTTTCCATTCTTAACCCTAAAGGTGCCAGCAGGCTACAACGAAACACAAGGATACTCTATCAGGTTAGAAAAAATAGCTTCACGGAATCCGAATGATCCATCTTTTTCAATAACGCGAGGTGTTTCACATCACATGACTACCGGAGCACGTAGCGTTAGCTTCGAGCCTCATATTTTAGTGAATACAGGGCTTGCTGGAGGCACTATCAATGCGTTGGTGGGCGGTTCAATTCAGAATACGACTACACGTCAGAATTCCTTGATGGCGTACGGTTTTATGAGCGATGCGTTATTAAGAAACATTGGCTCAGCAACAGATGTATTTGCAAGCAATATGTCATCGCAATATAAATACGCAGCCGTTTTCGGACGATTGAGTTACAATTTCCGAAATAAATATATTGTTGATATTGCGGGGCGTCGTGATGGTAGTAGTCGTTTCGGCCCGGGCAACCAGTTCGGCAATTTTGGCTCAATAGGTGCTGGTTGGATATTTACAGAAGAGCATTTTATAAAGCCGCTTTCTTTCATTAGCTTCGGTAAATTGCGTTTCAGCTATGGTACTTCCGGCAATGATGGGATTGGCGACTATGGATATATGGAAAAGTACGAAGCAGTTGATCTTCTTTACCAGGGTGTCAGGGGTTATCGTACGTTGGGGCTTTTCAACGAAGATTATGCATGGGAAGTTGTAAAGAAAATGGAATTTGGCCTGGAAACAGGTTTTTTTGAGGACCGTATTTTTATCAATGCCAGCTATTTCCATAATCGCTCAAACAACCAATTGATGGGATACCCGATGCCGGCGTTTGTTGGACCTGGAGTACTCACGGTCAATCTTCCAGCGGTAATACAGAATACCGGCTTGGAATTACTCGTAAAGACGACTAATATCCGTTCAAAAAATTTTTCATGGCTTACCTCATTCAATTTTACCACTAACCGCAACAAGCTTGTCAAATATCCGGATTTTGCTACTTCTTCTTTCACAAATAGTTTCAAGATAGGTAAATCTTTTACTGGTTTCCAATTGATGTTCAAATATGCCGGTGTGAACCCTGAAACCGGCAGGTACCAGTTCTATTCAAAAGATGGTAAAATAGTAGTAGATCCACAGGACTTTACAGATCCTTATGGAGGGCGGTATGTTGAGATAAATACAGACCCGAAATATTATGGTGGTATATCCAATACATTTACTTATCGTAATTGGAACCTCGATATAATGTTTCAGTTCAACAGGCAAAAGGGCACCGGAATTCTTGGTTCCTATACATACTTCGCAGGGGGTGTAGCACACAACTTCCCTGCAGCATTTTTGCAAAGATGGCAAAAGCCAGGCGACCAGGCACGAATACAAAAAGTGATCGGTAATTATGAAGAGGAAATGGTACGGTCTACTCAATTTGTAGAAAGTAGTGACTTCGATGTTCAGGATGTTTCATTTTTACGCCTGAGCAATCTCTCTCTTTCTTACAGCATACCTGCAACACTTATAGAAAAATGGAAGATGGAAGATGTCCGGCTGTTTCTATTGGGTCAGAATGTGCTAACATTTACCAAATATGAGGGACTGGATCCGGTAACTAGAAGTGCATTGCCATTATTGCGTACACTTACTGTAGGGATAGATATCCGTTTTTAGCAACTTAACATTTATCAACATGAAAAAGATATTAATACTTTTCTCAATATTATCTTTCTTTTCCTGTAGCAAGCTGGTGGAAGTTGATGCTCCTGTACAATTCATTGTTGGAAAGGATATATTTAATTCAAATGCAACGGCTGCTTCAGTTCTTAGCGGAATTTATACAAATATGAGTCAGGGAGGTGTATTTACCGGAAAACCATCTATTACTGTTGGGGCTGGTCTTTCTGCTGATGAATTAGTTTCAAATGCCATGCCGGAAGATGTTCTTACTATTCTATTCGTGAATGGTCTTTCAAATAATGGAATACAGCTGCAATGGAACATTTTATATCAGTTTATTTTCCGCACAAACGCTGCACTCGAAGGGGTTGCCGCATCTAAAGGTATTTCAGAAGATGTGCGCACACAGTTGACAGGTGAAGCCAAGTTCTTGAGAGCCTTTTTCTACTTTTATCTCGTGACGTTATACGGAGATGTTCCCCTGGTTACTCATACAGACGCGAACACGAACCGGATGGCTGGACGTACACCTGTGGCCGAAGTGTATAACCAAATTATTGCCGACTTGAAAGATGCTATGTTGCAGCTGAATGATGACTATACTGCCGCAGATGTTGTGACACCTGTATTGGACCGTTTTCGTCCGAATAAAATGGTGGCGGCTGCTTTGTTGGCGCGTGTATATCTCTTTACAGAACAATGGGACTTAGCAGAGGAAACAACATCTATGGTATTAGACCGTAGCGCTAAATATTTATTAGAACCTGTGAATAAAGTTTTCGTACGTCAGAGTGCAGAGGCTATCTGGCAATTACAATCGGTGGGGGGATTGGATGGAATGAACACAAAAGATGCCTCTCTTTTCGTACTGGCATCGGGTGGTTCTTATACAGGTATCCCCGGGCCAAATACAGATGCTCGTCCAGTATATCTTAGCAACAGTCTTTATGATAGTTTTGAGAGTGGAGACCTTCGCAAGGAGAATTGGTTGGATACCGTATCGGTGGCAGGTCGTGTTTATCCCTTTGCATACAAGTATAAGCTTTGGATGTCAGACACTGTTGGCGAACATCTCATCGTATTCAGACTTGCAGAACAGTATTTGATTCGTGCTGAAGCCCGGGCGCATAACAATAAAATTACTGGTGCAGGATCAGCAGCAGAGGATTTGAACAGGATACGTAAACGTGCCGGATTGGGCGAAACATCCGCTTCCTCCTTACCGGCCATGCTGGATGCGATCCTGCAAGAAAGAAGAATTGAGTTTTTTACTGAATGGGGGCACCGTTGGTTGGACCTGCGTCGTATGGGAAAGATAGATGAGGTAATGAGGGCTGTTGCACCATCCAAGGGTGCTGTATGGGAACCATATAAAGCACTTTACCCAATACCGGTGGAGGATATACAACGTTCACCAGCTCTCCGTGGGCACCAAAATCCGGGCTACCCTGAGCAATAGAGTAATATTTATACTTCACACGGTATAAAAATGTGCAATGTTCTTTTTGGATATCAACTGTTGTGCTACTATTAAACATCGTTGTGTCACTCACTTGTACTGTTGTAATTCTATTCAGCAAAGTGAAACGTTCATGCACAAATTTATACTGCGTATAGTACAATTCATATTGTTAATTCTTAAATCTAAATAGTACATGAAAGTCGTAAAATTTTTGCTGGCTTTGGTTTTCTTCTTGCTGAACGTAAATATACTGTTACAGGCGCAAAAGAAGTTACTTACCAATGAATCATATCGCCATTGGTCTTCACTAAGATATACAGGGCATTGGGAAATCTGTGCCATTAGCAACAATGGTAAATATTTGGTGTATAATTACCAAAAGGATGGCCACTGCCGCCTTGTATTAAAGGCAATGGACGGAACAATTAAACGTGAAATTTCGGGAGGCGACGGTGCTGTATTCACAGAAGATAATGAGAGGTTGATCTGGCTAAATGCCGACACGATGTCTATTTTAAAACTAGGCACAGATGATGTACAAATAAAGAAAGGGGTGCAATCTTTTAAAACACCAGAAAGAGGAAATGGTAAATGGCTTGTATACAGAATCTCTGGTGAAAAGTCCGCTAGCGTGCTGTTGAACCTGCATACCGGTGCTGAAGAACGCTTTGATGAGGCCGATGAGTACTGGTTCGACGAAATCGGTAAAGTACTTGTATTAAAAACACCTGACAAAGCGTTTTGGGTGGAAACAGGAGTAAAAAAAATACAGATTTCCAATGGGGTTCCGACCAGTACTTTTACGTTTGATAATTCTTTTAGTCAGCTTGCCTTTATTGGTGGAAAAAGTCTTAGGTATTTTAAACCAGGTATGGATAGTGCTAAGGTAATGGTAGACAGCGCTACCGCTCAGAAGGTACTACCTAATTTTTCTGTGACTGAGCAAGGATACCCTTCAATGCGGTTCAATGCAGCAGGCGACAAGATTTTCTTTCATCTTAAGAAAATAAATGCAGAACCTTCTCCGGATTTTATGGCGCTCAAAAATAAAAGCAATAAGAATTTATGGAGTTACAGAAATACCATACTTTTCTCCGATACTCCACTTGCCGACCCTCTATACTGTGCTTACCTGGACATTCCCACTGGTGGTGTTAAATTGTTAACGGAAAACGATTTACGAGGAACGGTAATCGGGGACCGGTACATCCTTTCAACTACAACATTTAATTATGATGAAATATATTGGAATGGTGAAAAAGTGACGCTGAAAGTAATGGATGTTTCAAATGGAAATGCTACTACAATTAAAACATTTAAAGATGCAGTTCCTCAAATGGTCAATTTTTCTCCGGATGAGCGTTTTGTGATCTGGTATGATAATCCGACTCACCAATATTACAGTTATGAAATTGCTACTGCCACGATCCGCAACTTTACTGCTGGAATACCTTATGCATTGTATGAAAAGGAGAATGAAATTCCAGCCCGTCGCCGTTTCTATGGTACTGCAGGCTGGCTTGACGGCAAGTTGCTGGTAAATGATCAATTCGATATTTGGCTCACTGACCCATCAGGAAAAGCAAAGCCTTTGAATTTAACTAAAGGGTACGGACGAGCAAATAGCATCATGCTGCGCCGGCCAGTGCGTTATGAAGAAAGAACACGCCCTCTTAAAGAATCTAACATCCTATTAACTGGCTTTAATCCTGAGACCAAACAAAATGGTTTTTTCCAGCTCAATTTAAAAACGGGTCAGTTACAGATGGGGACAATGGGCGATTACCTGTACTGTTTCCCTGCACATGTGCCACATTTCATAGATTTTCTCAGCGAGGATTACCCTGTAAAGGCACGCGATGTAGACTTATGGGTAGTAAAACGCTCCAATGCCAATGAATCAGCGAATCTTTTTAAGACGAGCGACTTTAAAACATTTGAAGCTCTAAGCAATATTCACCCCGAGAAAGAGTATAATTGGCTTACTGCAGAACTACAAAAATATAAACTGCCTAATGGTCAAGTTGCGAATGGGATTCTTTACAAACCGGAAAATTTTGATCCTGCTAAAAAATATCCGGTGATTTTTCACTATTACGAAAAACTCAGCGATGCCATCCATACTTTTCCCGGTGACGAAAATGGAGAGTTAAGCAGCGGTTTAAGTCCAACTTGGGGCATCATCAATGTTCCATGGTATGTAAGTAACGGATATCTTGTTTTTGTACCAGACTTGCATTTCAAAACTATGCAGGTAGAACGCAGTTTAGTGGAGAGCATGGTGGCGGCAGCCAAACATATTTCCACATTACCTTTTGTAGACTTCAAGCGGATGGGATTACAGGGTCACAGCTTTGGTGGAGAAGGTACTCTTATGACCATTGTGAATACAGACCTGTTTGCTGCAGCACAGGAAACTGCAGGTTTAGTGAATGCGATCAGCTATTACAATCATAAGTTGGGCGCCCATAATAACCGTAATCATTATTTCGATCTGGAGCAGGGTAATATGACTGTTACACCATGGGAACGGCCTGACGTTTATATTGATAATTCGCCACTTTTTCGGTTGCATAAAGTGAAAACTCCACTCTTCATTATGCATAACGAAGGCGATACTAATGTGCCTCCCACTCAGGCTGTTGAACTCTTTACTTCGCTTCGCAGATTGCATAAGCCGGTTTGGTATGTCAATTATGGAGCGGAGGAAGGCCATCAGCTAATGAAGTTTGAATATCAAATGGATTTTACGCTGAAGCAACAACAGTTCTTCGGGCATTTTCTCAAGGGAGAATCTAAGCCGGATTGGATGAATTAATCAAAAGAAAAATTTATATTATGAGAATAGTAATTTTAATATCGTTTCTGTTATACTTAGGAAGTAGTACAATAGCGCAGGGGATTAGAACACGGTGGAAGCCAGATGATAAACCCGCATACCCTCGTCCACAAATGGAGCGCAAACAGTGGCTTCCATTGGATGGCTGGTGGTCTTATGCCATCACAGCTAAGAACACAAGTACACCTACCACTTTCGATGGAAAGATACGTGTTCCATATCCGGTTGAATCTGCCTTATCGGGTGTGCAGAAGATGTTACAGCCAGACCAACTGTTATGGTACAAGCGGTCAATTGATAAGCCTAGGGTAAAAAATGGAGAACGCATATTACTGCATTTTGGTGCAGTTGACTTTGATGCAACAGTGTACATGAATAGTACTGAAATTGGCAATCATAGAGGTGGTTACCAATCTTTCTCCTTCGATATCACGGATAAATGGAAGTCAGGAAATAATGAACTGGTTGTAAAAGTATGGGATCCGACAGATCGTGGGCCTAATCCTCACGGCAAGCAAATATTGAGACCGGGAGGTATCATGTATACACCTTCCAGCGGAATTTGGCAGACGGTTTGGATGGAGGTTGTGCCCGCTTCTTACCTCGCTTCTATTAAAATTCTGCCGGATATTGACAAAGCTGAGTTGTACTTTACACCAGAAATTGGTGGAAATACAGAAGGTTGCGCCATTGAAGTTGTTGCAACAGCAGCTGGGAAAGCCGTTGGGAAAGCGTCCGGTAGCAGTGGTACATCTATTACCGTGCCTGTTCCAAAGCCAAGGCTGTGGAGCCCGGACGATCCCTTCCTATATGATCTGGAAATTACAGTAAAGAAGAACGGGAAACCAATTGATATCGTAAAAAGTTATTTCGGAATGCGGAAAGTGGAGATCAAAAAGGATGATAAAGGCTATGACCGAATATACCTGAATAATAGATATGTTTACAATCTTGGCACACTTGATCAGGGTTTCTGGCCAGATGGATTGTACACCGCACCAAGTGACGCAGCACTAAAGTTTGATATTGAAGCGGCTAAAGCTATGGGCTTTAATACCATCCGTAAGCACATAAAAATAGAACCTGCACGCTGGTATTATTACACGGATAAGCTCGGTATGCTTGTTTGGCAGGACATGGTGAACCCAGGTATAGACTCTCCTGAAGCCCGTTTACAATTCGAGCAAGAGTGCAAGGACAATGTTGCTCAACTTTTTAACTATCCTTCCATTATTACATGGGTGTTATTCAATGAGGGATGGGGCGCTTATGATCAAGCTCGCTTAACGAAATGGATAAAGAATATGGATCCTAATAGGCTGGTAAATGGTCACAGCGGTTCGCTGATAGTGGGGGGCCGTGTGCACGATCCTCAAGCAGTGATGGATAAATCTGTACACAGCGATATGACTGATGTACATTCATACCCTCCTCCATCAATGTCGGTGCAGATGGACGGAAAGGCTATGGTATGCGGAGAATTCGGCGGAATAGCTGTTTCTGTGGAAGGCCACCGATGGGATGATCTTGTGCCTGGATTTGGATATGGCAACATAGTACTTCCACCTCAAATGCAACGGAACCTAAGTATTATGATAGATTCGTTGAAAGTATTTGAAGAACGTGGCCTGAGCGGCTCTATTTATACTCAACCTTTTGATGTGGAAGGAGAGCAGAATGGTTTGATCACTTATGATCGTGAGGTTATTAAATTGCCTGTACAAACAATCCGTGCATTACATGCGCGTCTCTGGCCTGTGACTACTAATTATGCTGAAGTGACCAAAAGTTTTTCTGTGAGAATTGCTGATACAGATACAGTCGCATATGATGTCAGGTTGAAAGAATATAAGAGTGGTAGAAGAGATTCAGCTTTCCTACGTACAATTGCTGTGATGGCTGATGAAAAACAGGCACCTGAAATTGCATCTGAATACTTGAAGTCCGTGAAAAACCCATTTCTTCCGGAGAATCTGAAGTTCATTCGTAAATTCACGAAGAGCTCAGCAGATGTTGGTTTTAAGATAGTCAGTTCCAATCGGCCTTTAGCAGAAGCAACCTTGGGCAAGGCAGCCGTCTCTGAATTCTTCCGTGATGTGGTTGGAGCAGAAATACATGCTGTAATATTTGCAAAAGATCAAAAGCCGGATTTTCAACAACTTGAAGCAGATGTAGTGCACAAGTACGGAATAGATGGAGAGGAAGTTTTTTGGACGAAGCAGGCATTGTACTATTACTTTGAAAAGGATTATGACAATTTTATTACGGTGAAGCGGAAGATCCATGCAAAGTATCCTAACGCCATCTCAACGTTTGATATGAATAATGATGCCTGGTTATTATTTGAGAATATATCGGATAAAGACAAACTGGAGACAGCGCTTTCATGGAGCAAGAAGGTGATAGAAAAAGAGCCGACAGCTAATTATTATGATACATATGCTAATATCCTGTATAAGCTTGGGCGTAAAGATGAGGCGATCGCCATGCAGGAGAAAGGTCTTACGCTTGAGGCTGGTAATGGCTTTATAGAAGATGTTAAAAAGAATCTCGAGAAAATGAAGGCTGGTAAACCTACCTGGCCAAATTGATATTTTGATCTATTTCTAAAAGGCTGATCGTTTTTTACGGTCAGCCCTTTCTTTATAGTTATATTGTCAAAGCTTTCCCCTCATTGAGATTCCTTTCAAAAACCAACTTTAAATTTTGCGCATATTCTCATACGTTATCTTCAACAACAGTTATTAATTTCAAGATAACTTATTTTCATTCCCAACATTTCCGCAAGGCAAGCACAATGTTCACACGGAATGACAGCAACTCTTTGCCGACACCGGCCGGTAGCCTGCGCCAGTAGTAGGCTTGCAGTAGCAGGGCTGCATATTTGCGCAAGTTGCGTCGTGCTTTATAAGCAAAATCTGTGAATATCAGTCCAATCAGTGTCATCTGTGTGCCATTGCACGCTGTTAAGCGAGTGGGCGGTTGGTCGGGAGCACTCCTGATTATCAACCATCATCTAACAACTATTTAAGATTTACCGTATGCAAAAACCATTACATTTGCAATGTTTTAAAATCTTCCATTATCCCACATCACCATATAACCACTCCTTCATCCCTTTGTGATTGCGTGATTTTCACTATCCAAAAAGAATTGGCCATTATGAAAAAAGTTTGCAGTATTGTTTTTCTGGTTGCTTTGTGCTTCCTGTCTTTTTCACAGAAATCGCTTCATGTGAAACCTGATGTTACAAGCGGTACGGGTAGCGGTAATTTTATTGCTCTCGAAGATGCGGTTCAACAAGCTATGCCCGGTGATACTATTGTGGTGCATGAAGGCGTATACCGCCAACTTATTGATCCGCCGCGTGGCGGATTGCCGGGAAAACAAATTGTGTACCAGGCAGCGCCTGGCGAAAAAGCAATCATTAAAGGATCGGAAATTGTGAAAGGATGGCAACGAATTGACAAAAGCATATGGAGATTAACGTTAGTTGATAATTTTTTCGAAAATTATAATCCTTATACTGATCTTATTTTTGGTGACTGGTATTTTCCCATGAGAAGAAAGTTGCATACAGGTGAAGTATATGTAAATGAGCTGCCGCTGTATGAGGTGGACAGCCTCGCAGAAGTATTGCGCGGACAGCCCACTCGTCCGGCTTTTGGCGCAATTGGCATTGATCCGTCGCTGCTGAAATATACATGGTGCTGCGAGCATCGTGGCGACAGTACCATTATCTACGCGAACTTTCATGAGTTTGATCCTAACCGCGAAATGGTGGAAATTAATGTGCGGCCCGCATGTTTTTATCCGTCGCGTACGGGTATTAATTATATTACCGTGCAGGGTTTTCATTTGAGCCAGGCGGCTACACAATGGGCTGCGCCTACTGCTGAGCAAATTGGTTTGATTGGCACCAACTGGAGTAGGGGCTGGATAATTGAAGATAATGTTATAAGCGATTCAAAATGTGTAGGCCTTACGTTGGGCAAGGATCGTGCGTCCGGACATAATGTGTGGTTTCAAAACACACAGATCGATGGTGCGATTCATTATAATGATATGATCAAACGTGTGATTGCAGGCGGCTGGACTAAGGAAACCATTGGCTCGCACATTGTTCGCCGCAATACCATTTACCGCTGCGGCGCCGCGGGAATCTGCGGCAGCTTTGGCGCCGCGTTTAGCATTGTTACCGATAATCACATTTACGATATTCATACTTATCGTCCGTATTGGGGAGCGGAAATGGCCGGCATAAAATTTCACGGAGCTATTGACGCGCTTGTTGCAAACAACAGGGTACACAATGCGAAAATGGGAATCTGGCTCGACTGGATGACGCAAGGGACGCGTGTTTCAGGCAATCTTTTATATGATAATGATCTCGTTGATTTTTATCCCGAAGTTAATCACGGGCCATACCTGGTGGATAACAATTTGTTTTTGTCGGGCATGTCGTTGCGCGATTGGTCGGAAGGCGGAGCGTATGTGTATAATTTATTTGGCGGCATTATTGGTGTAACTCCGCAATCCCGTTCCACGCCTTATTTTGAGCCCAACAGTACAAAGCTGGTAAATATTGAATCAATAGATGGCGGCGACAATCGCTTTGTTAATAATATTTTCATCGGAAGCGGAGGACAGGATTATATTATGCCGCCACAAGTGGCAAGCGGATGGGATGAAATGGATAGTGTTAAAGGGCGTGGCACCGGCATGTATGATCGTATTAGTAAACACATGCAGGCAAGCGGAAATGCTTATTGGTATGGCGCTTATCCATTGCAAAATGAAAAGCAACCTTTTATCGATTTTCAGTTTCGTCCAACATTAAAAGTGGTAGAAAAAGGCAACGAGGTATTCCTGGAAATGAATGTTCCCAAAACATTTAATCGTTCATCCGTTTCCGTTATATTCACTGAAGTGCTTGGAAAAACAATCAAATCAAAACAATCTTTTACTGATGGCGCCGGTAAATACTTTTTTATAAACACTGATTATTTGCAACATACACGCCCTCGAAACACATTGCCCGGGCCGTTTGCCAGTATTCCGGTAGGTGCGACTCAGTGGAAGGTGTGGCCGAAACAGTAGCTAGTAGGCAGTGGGCGGTTGGCAGTAGAGAAGTCAGAGATCAGAAATTAGATATCAGAGGTCAGAAGAAAGTTGCCAGTTGCCGGTTACCGGTTGCCGGCGTTGTGGTATAGGCAGTACATTAATTCAATGAGATTTCTCACCCGGCTGTCTCATGTGAGACTCTTAGAGCATAATCCAAATATGTTGAAAATAAGCGGGCTTTAAATGACGGAAACGGTTATGGTTGCGAAATGATTAAAAGCAGTGTAGAATGCTCCTCCGTCATTTCAAGTCCCGGTGGAGCAGTTGTATGAATTAAAATTGACAGTTCATCATTCAGAGAGCGGGACGAGAAATCTCATTAATGTTCAGACAAATAATTGTCTACCTTTTTCAGGACGTGACAAATTGTTAACCACAAGGTTCACCAGGAAAGCTCAAGGTATACAAGGGTTGGTAATAATTCAGCAAACTTATGTGTTTGTGCCTCTATTGTGCTCCTTGTGGTTAAATTAAATTAACTACCGGCTGAAGCCGGTAGATTTGCTATTGTGCTGAAGCACACTTAAGAACCTCCAATGCGAAAATCATCGTCTTTTTCAACATCCTGATTTTCGATATATTCTTTTACCATTTCATCGGTTATGTT
>JAVBLN010000052.1:0-28835 GCA_031553495.1 Flavihumibacter sp. | reverse complement strand
AACATAACCGATGAAATGGTAAAAGAATATATCGAAAATCAGGATGTTGAAAAAGACGATGATTTTCGCATTGGAGGTTCTTAAGTGTGCTTCAGCACAATAGCAAATCTACCGGCTTCAGCCGGTAGTTAATTTAATTTAGGACAGATAGGTATGATCAAAGACGGCAGTACCGGTATAGAGCACAATCCGGTTTGGGGTGAAGTATATAATGATCTGATACAGTTGTATGCTAAAAGCGGCACATGCCTGGCTCCCGCGTTGCAGGCAGCTTATGGGAAAGAACAAATTCCGGCATACTTTAACAGCAGGTATTGGAAGAATAATGAGAAGGTCAATAATTTTTTTTCTCCAAATAAATTGGAGGATGTAACAAATGCTAAACCTGTTGATTCACTTGCAGAAGGATTTGTAATATCATCAAAAGTAGATGCCCGCATTGTGAATGCAGGTGGTCATATCGCTTTAGGCAGTCATGGTGAAAACCAGGGAATTGGTGCGCACAATGAATTATGGGCAATGCAAATTGGAGGACTTACCAATATGCAGGCTCTAAGATGTGCAACAATGGAAGGTGCAAGAACATTAGGCTTACAGCGCGATCTGGGCTCTATAGAAGTTGGAAAAATTGCTGATCTGATCATTTTAAATAAGAATCCACTTGATGACATTCACAACAGCAGGGAAATACGATATGTAATGAAAGATGGAATAATGTATGATGGCGAAACGCTTGCAGTAATTAAATAGAATCAGAATACTACAAGTATATAGGAACCTGGTTGAGTAAAATTTTTATGATACAAGCGATAGCTTTTCATGGCATCATCGTTGCGTCGCATTTCGTTCATCGATAGTATTTCATGGCATCAGTGGTCATCATAAAATGCATTATAAACAACTCAAACAGTCTTTAACTAAACCAATAAATATTTATTAATAAGGTTACCACCAGGTAACCACTAATTCACAAAACATGAAACTACTAAAGCTTAGCCTAATTCCGTGCTTGTTATTTACTACCTGTTTCGCCCAGGTTGTTGATCAAAAAAAAGTTGACGAAAAAATTATGCAGATAATCAAAAATGAGTTGTTGGAACCAAAAATAAACAACGAGGGTAAAGAACCAGATTGGAAAGCCATTCAGCAATTGGCAGACCATTATGGCGAGCCTGGCAAACAAGTTGAATTACAATTACGCACCAAATATTATCTTGATCATAACAACTATGAAAATTTTGCAATCTGCATGACAAGCTATTTTGATAAATATCAAAATAATCTGACAGACTTTATCGAACTAAACAATTATGCTTTTGAAGTCTTCAAACATTTGGATAAAAAAAAGTATTTAGAAGCTGCCATTAAGTGGACAGACGCTGCTATTAAACTTGTACCCGGACAATTTCCGCAGTTCCTGGATACAAAAGCCAACCTATTATATAAAAGTGGACAAAAGGAACTCGCAATTAAAACGCAGTCTGAAGCAGTATCTTTAGCTGCCGCCGGTCCTTTTACAGATCTTGTTTCTGAGTTTCAGGAAGTGTTGCAAAAAATGAAAGACGGCAAACCCACATGGCCGCAATCAACTAACAACTAATGTAGTGACTAATTATTATGCAACACTTTATGTTGAGTGATTAATTTGTAAGTACAATAATTTAATGAGATTTTTCGCCAGGTTGTCTCACCTAAGACCTAATGCATAATCACATATGTTGAAAATAAGCGGGCTCGAAATGACGGTGAAAGTTATGGTTGTGAAATGATTGAAAGCAGTTTGGAATGCTCCTCCGTCATTTCGAGCACGTATTTTTTACGTTGCATAAAAATATTGCTACCTATAATAAACCAAACCGTGCGAGAAATCTCAGCAGTAGCTGAAACCTTGCATGTTGCTAAAAGCAACAGTATACAACTGCAAGGCTACAAGCCTTGCAGAGCGTGAAATTTGAAAATTCGTGGTGATGGAATTGTTTGTTAATTTCAATAATTCATGATTCGATATTTCTCGGATCTCTGCAATGCTTGCCTGTACTAAAACCCCAACAATCAACAACCAACTCTATAGCACTACTGCCGTTCCTATCCATCCCCCAAGCGAAATATCCTGATTTTACAGTAAGTTTACAGTAGATTTAAAAGGTTAAGTCTTTGAACAGGAGCAATTCCCATAATCACAACGAACTGCTATTACTAGTTGCGGAAGGTGATCAGCAAGCCTTTCAACAACTGATCTATCACTATTCGGAAAGAGTTTTTTTTCATGCGCTCACCTTCGTAAAATCGTGGCACCTCGCAGAAGAAATTGTTCAGGATATTTTTTTGAGAGTTTGGCAAAAGCGCGAAAAGCTTGCTGCTGTTGATGATTGGGACAAATATCTTTTTGTACTGAGCAAGAATTATTTGATCAATGCCATGCAAAAAAAAGCCTACTCTATTGAGGATGCCCGGTTGGATGAGCTGGAAGATAAAGCGCTTCAACCGGATGATCAGTACGCGAACAAAGAGCTGGGAACTTTACTTCAAAAAGCAATCGATCATTTGCCTGAACAGAAAAAACGGGTGTTTGAAATGATCCATCTTGAAGGAACGTCGCAGGAAAAAGTGGCGCAAACACTTGGAATAGCAACACGTACCGTTCGCTGGAATCTTGCTTCTGCTATAAATGAAATAAAAGATTTCATACATAGAAACACTTCCGATACCCTCATTTTGTGGTTGATTCATCTTCTGCCAATTGCTTTATCGTAATTAATTTTATAACCTATTGCCGCTTTTTGTTTTGATCCCTGTCTTTATTATAGAGGGGTAAACTCTTTGTCGGCGATTCAAATTTTTTTTATGTCGGAAAAACAAAATTACACTGAACTATTTGACAAATACATCCAGGGAAAACTAACTCCGGCAGAGAGAGCGGAATTTTTTCAATTATTCAAACAGGAAAATATCAACCCCGAACTAGAACAATTTCTGTTGGAGAGTTATGAGCAAAACAAGCAAATTAATATATGGCCTGAAGAATTTCGCCAATTGTTTGCGGCACGTCTTGCTGAAAAAATTATTGCTTCCTCCCCTGCTACACCGGCTCGCATTCGCAAGATGCATACTTTCCGCAAATGGGGATGGGTAGCGGCTTCTGTGGTATTGGTAATTGTTGGCGTATATTTTTGGAATGCGTACAAGCCAAGTAAAAAACAACCGATAGTAAGTAACGGACATATGAAAAATGATGTAGCTCCCGGAGGGCAACGTGCTACGCTTACATTGGCGGATGGCAGTATGTATACACTCGATAGTGTGGCCAACGGGCAATTTGCGGAGCAAGGAAATACACAAGTGTTAAAGTTGGCAAATGGACAAATTGCATACAACCTTAAGGGTGCTGCCGGTAAAGAGTTGGTATGGAATACTATGACAACGCCTAACAGCGGGCAATATCAGCTTATACTGCCGGATGGTACAAAGGTGTGGCTTAACGCTTCCTCTTCAATAACTTTTCCTACAGCCTTCACTGGCAATAAACGTGAAGTAAAAATTAGTGGAGAGCTTTATTTTGAAGTGGCCGCAAATAAGAACAAGCCATTTATTATAGATGTTAACGGAAGGTCATCAGTGGAAGTTTTAGGCACCAGCTTCAACATTAATTCCTATACTAACGAAGAAACTATTAAAACAACGCTTATTGAAGGCAGCGTAAAGGTTAACCGGAAAACCACCACCCTTGTGGCTTCTAAAGCACCGCATTCTGCAATTCTTAAAGCTGGTGAACAGGCTATCATAAAAAATTCAGAGAACATTGCAGTTAGTTCCAATGTCGATGTTAATAAAATTATTGCCTGGAAAAACGGAATATTTGATTTCACAGGATCTGATTTAAAAACGGTGATGCGGCAATTGGAAAGATGGTATGATATTAAGGTGGCATACAAAGGCACTACATCGAATATGATTTTTGAAGGAAGAATGTACATGAACGTAAACCTGTCTGATGTGCTTGAAGTATTACAAAAAATGGGCGTAAAGTTTGAGTTGGAAGGAAAAACACTAACAATATTTTAGTATATTTATAACCGTTATATTTATACGCTTTTATTATATAACTTCGATAATACATCGGAGAGAAGAATTTTTATACCAAGCTTATCCATTGCAGCCTGTAACCGTTTAGTTACGCCTCTTTCAGAGCTATGAAATATTTTAAGATTAAGGAGTCTTGCTCTAAACTGCTTTACTACAAATAAAAATTAACACCACTTCGAGCCATTTCACTATTAACAACAGTCGCAATTATTTAGTCGTGTATAATTATGTACCCGGCAGCAGTGCTACTATTAAGCATCGTTGCGTCGCACACTTCTGCGGCATCAATGAACTGAGCAACGTGTGCCAAGTAACATAAATGGTAACATCAATTAATTAAGAAGCTGTTTGTGCTAATTGTGAAATGTGATCATAATACCCAATGATGCTATGAAATACAACAGATGAACGAAATGCGACGCAACGATGATGCCATGAAAAACAAATGCCGGTATCAAAAAATATTAACTCAAAAACTTGTAAAAGGATTATAACCAAAATACTTGTCCAAAACAAAACCGCCACGCATTCCGGGCGTGACGGCAGAAGTTTGGGCAAAGAAAAAAAGTCTTGAAGGACTACCTATTTTATCACCCAAACAAACACAAAAGTATGGTAAAAACTGCTATTTGTGGATGCTCAGCTTATGGAAGCAGTCGCCACGTCACCCAAATCCTTTCGATTATGAAGCTAACTGTACTTTTCTTAACAATTGGTATTTTGAATGTAAGCGCAAAGGGCTTATCGCAAAATATCACGTACACAGGAGAAAAAGTACCATTAAAACAGGTATTGAAAACCATTGAAAAGCAAACCGGTTTTCTTTTTCTCTATCCACAGTCCGCGCTTCAATCATCCAAGCCGGTTACAATCAGAGCAAAGGATCTTGATGTAGATCAATTCCTTGCTCAAATTTTCAAATCACAACCACTAGATTACACCATTAAAGGACGAAGCGTATTTGTATCGCCAAAGGAAAGGGTTGAGGTGAAAAAGCTAATAATTGAAACAGAAACGTCTCCTGAGCCGGAGATTGTTTATTCACCCATGCGGGGCAGAGTTGTTGATGAAGACGGGAACGCGTTGCCCGGCGCAACCGTAACAGGAAGAAATACGAAAAATGTAAGTGTAACAGACGGTTCCGGCATGTTCAATCTTGATGTAAAAGCCGGTGATGTGCTTGTTATTACACACGTAGGTTATCAATCCCAGGAGATCAGGGTAACCCCTTCGCAAATTTCTTCGGGTTATATCAGCATTACATTATCCAAAGTATTATCTCAGTTGGATGAGGTACAGATAATTGCGTATGGAACGACTACACGCAGATTAAGCACAAGTAATATTTCATCTGTAAAGGGTGAAGATCTGGCAAAATCGCCGGTCTTTAATCCTTTACAAGCACTTCAGGGAAGGGTTCCCGGTATTACTATACAATCATCATCAGGGCTTCCCGGTGCGTATATCAATGTAAGGATACAAGGGCAAAATAGTATTTCCAGAGGTAACAATCCTTTATATATTGTTGATGGTGTGGCCTACCCGTCTAACAATCTAAAAATTCATCCGAGTCAATTGTTATCACGTGGAGAGGCTCAATCAAAAAGTGGAATAGATAATTATGGTGAAACTATACAACCAGGTAGTCCTTTAAGTTATATCAATCTGAATGATATTGAATCTATTGATGTGCTTAAAGATGCGGACGCAACTTCAATATACGGAAGCCGGGGTGCTAACGGGGTAATTTTAATTACAACAAAAAGAGGAAAAACAGGTCCAATTAAGTTTGATCTGAATCTTCAACAAGGTCTTGGAGTTGTTTCAAAAATGATGAAATTATTAAATACTCAAGAATACTTGGAGGTAAGACGGGAGGCTTTTAGAAATTCGGGCATTCCGATTCCAGATAAAAATACAGATCCAGACCCATCCAATGCGGACCTGACCATGTGGGACGAGAATAAATATACTGATTGGCAGAAAGAATTGATAGGTGGTACTGCAAAATATACTAATCTGTATGCAAGCGCTACAGGAGGAACCAACAATATTCAGTATTTGGTAGCTGCAACTTATAGGAGACAGACTACCGTTTATCCAGGAGATTTTGCCAATCAGGGTGCCGGGGCAAATATGAATCTTAATCTTGCTTCTGAAAATAAGAAATTTAAGGTTGATGTAAGCGCACAATACTTTTTTGATAATAGTTTCCTTCCCAGGTTTGATCTGACAAGCCACATCACTAGACCACCAAATGCACCGGATTTAAGAAATCCTGATGGTACGTTGAATTGGGCATTACTGCCTGATGGAATAACGTATTCGATTTATAACCCACTATCAGCTGTAGAACAAAAAGATAAGACCAACACCAACAATCTAATTAGTAGCGCAAACATAGGCTATGAAATTATTCCGGGTTTGGAAATTAAGAGTTCCTTTGGATATAATCTATTACAAAATGATGGATTAAGTATACAACCAATCACCCACTTTTCACCACAAGAACAGTCATATTCTTTAAGGACTACAAGTGTTATAAACGCTAAAACGAGAACCTGGCAGATTGAACCACAGCTTACCTATATTAAAACTATTGCACAAGGAAGTTTGAATGTTTTATTTGGAACCACCTTTTCTGAAAATTATCTGTATTCACAACGAATTATTGGTTCTGGAGGAACTACGGATCTCATGTTAGAAGATTTTAGTTCTCATCCATTTATAAGAGTTCAGCGGGCGGAAGCCTCAAAATACAAATATACAGCAGGGTTTGCCAGGATAAATTATGTATGGAGAGATAGATATGTGGTGAACTTGACCGGCAGAAGAGATGGGAGTTCCCGGTTTGGCTCCGCAAATGTTTTCCATGATTTCGGATCGATTGCTGGTGCATGGATATTTAGTAAGGAAGGCTTTAATAAATCTTCTCTCTCATTTTTAAGTTTTGGTAAGATTCATGGCAGCTATGGTACGATGGGAAATGACAACATTGGTAACTATTCACAATTAAGTTTATATGGCGTTAATGTACATGATATACCTTACCAGTCAACTATTTCACTTAGTCCAACGGGATTGCCTAATCCATTTCTTCAATGGGAAGAGATCCGCAAACTTTCTATTGGTCTGGATCTTGGTTTTTTTGAAAACAGGCTATTAGTCAACACAATTTGGTATAGAAACCGTTCTTCAAATCAATTAACAAATTACTCACTTCCGATGACCACAGGTTTTTTTGGTATAGATAAAAACCTTCAAGCCAAAATACAAAATTCCGGATGGGAATTTAATGTTAGAAGTGTAAATATTGATGGTAAAAATCTTAAATGGACTACAGATGCAAATCTCACTATTCAACGCAATAAACTGTTAGAATTTCCAGGAATTGAAACAACGCCTTACCAGTATTCTTTGATTGTTGGTAAGCCATTAGACATTGTCCGTTATTACCATTACTTAGGAGTTAGTCCTGAAACGGGATTGTACACTTTTGCGGATGAGCAAGGAAAACCAACATATACACCATCTGATGCTGCAAAAACTGTTTATCGAAGTTCTTTCCCAAGTTTCACAGCAGGGATGACCAATACCTTAAGCTATAAGAATTTTCAATTGAGTTTTGTATTGCAAATAGTAAAGCAATATGGATTGAATTTGGAACAAGGAAATAATCCCGGTGTAATGATGAATCAACCTGCCTATGTTATGAATCGTTGGCAAAAGCAAGGAGATAAGGCATCCATTCAAAAATTTAGTGTTACGTATCAAGACCAGGAAGGAACAGCTTATGGTTCTTATAGTGGCAGTGATGCTGGTTATGGAAATGCATCATTCGTTCGCATGAATAACCTTACAATCAGTTGGGATTTTCCTGAAACTCTAGTAAAAAACATTTATTTAAAAAATGCCCGGGTATTTGCATTAGGACAAAATCTATTCACCCTTACACCTTACAAAGGATTTGATCCTGAACAACGTAGTGGTTCATTCTACACTGCGCTACCATCTTTAAGAGTAGTAACATTTGGATTACAACTAACATTTTAACATAATTACCATGAGCAAAATATTTAAATATAAAATCTTCGCTCTTTTATTCAAACAAGGATTGTCAGGCATAGCTATCTGCATAATTTTCTTCATTATTGGATGTAAAAAATTTATTGATGTAGGAAGTCCAATTACTAATATAACTGACGAAAATGTATATAAAAACAATGGAACAGCAGCTGCAGTTTTAACATCTTTATTTGCAGATATGAGGACAAGCTTTGACTATGGCATATGTCATTATTGTTGTTATTACACAGGGCTTTTAGCAGATGAATTAGCTCTATATAATCATTTAGAAATCAATCCTTTTTATCGTAATGATCTAAATAATTCTAGTCAGGATGAATTTTGGCGGATATATGCAAAAATATACATTACCAATGCAGCTGAGGAAGGTTTAAATAAAACAGCAGATTTAACGCCAAGTACAAAAAAACAACTTTTGGGAGAAGCAAAATTCATGAGGGCATTTTATTATTTCTATCTAGTGAATTTTTTTGGAGATGTCCCACTAGCCTTATCAACTGATTATACTGTGAATTCAATTATACCAAGAACTTCTGCTGAGGCAATATATAAGCAAATCATTAAGGATTTGAAACAGGCCGATAGTTTGATGAGTGGGATATATTTAGATGGGACTGTCACCAATGAAACCGTTGAAAGATTACGTCCTACTAAATGGGCAGCCAAAACACTTCTTGCTAGAGCATATTTATACAATGAAGAGTGGTCAAATGCGGAAGTCGTAGCATCAGAAGTAATTAATCAAACTCCATTATTTGAGCTATTGCCCTTGGACCAAACATTTTTAAAGAACAGCCGTGAAACCATCTGGGCTTTACAAGCTGTAAAGCAAGATGATCTAAATGCAGGCGAAGGAAACATATTTGTTTTACCGTCAACAGGCCCAACGGGAGATTGGATATACCCAGTTTATTTAAGTGATTTTGTTTTGCAGGCATTTGAAACAGGTGATCAAAGGAAAACCGATTGGGTAGGAATTGCAGCAGGATATTCTTTCCCCTATAAATACAAAGCAGGAAGAGGGGAAACTAGCAAGGTTGAATATTCAATTGTATTAAGACTGGCAGAGCTATACTTAATACGTGCAGAAGCAAGAATACGACAAGACAAGATCTCAGAAGGAATTGCAGATTTGAACAAAATAAGAGATCGTGCAACAGACAAAACTGCTCCTGCAGCAAATCAACTGAAACAATTAGCTTCAGACTTGTCAGAGAACAAAGCAATTGAAGCGGTGCTGCATGAGCGTTATGTGGAGTTGTTCACCGAATGGGGACACAGATGGTTGGATTTAAAGAGAACAAATACTATTGACGCACGGATGAAGATTGTTACTCCGGTTAAAGGCGGTGTAGAGTGGAAACCTTACCAGGCACTATTTCCAATTCCTCTTGATGAAATAAGAAAGAATCCAAGTTTAGTCGGCCATCAAAATCCCGGGTACAGTGAATAATTGTTTGACCTTTTCATGAGCAAAATAAAAAAGCTCCTTATAGATGTGTAGCACTATAAAATTTATCATCAGTGTTTACTAATAACAAACTAGTGTAGCAACCAATTTTTATCAATTCTATTCTTCTAAATTATTTACAATGAGATTTATTTATTGTATCGGCTTTCTGTTTTGTGCATTCTGTACCTCCGCACAAAGTATTGTAAACACTTCTTTTTTGCAAGAACCTGACGGGCTACCTATTAAACCAGCCCGCACAATTTCATTTTCAACCGATGAAGTGAGCAATACGGATGTTAGTATTTCTTCTGATGGAAATCAAATTATATTCACTATTCTTGGCGACATATTTTCTATTCCTTCAACAGGTGGGAAGGCAAAACAATTGACTCGTGGACTTGCAATGAATACCAACCCGGTTTGGTCTCCCGATGGAAAACTGATCGCATATCAAAGTGATGCTTCCGGAGTAAATGCAATAGAACTAATAGAAGAGAATGGGAAGTATGTAGGCAGGTTAACAAAAGCTACAGCTCCTCGATTTAAAGATTTTAATAATATACAATGGACTCCGGATGGCAGTGCTGTTCTTGCTTCCTGGTGTCTTTATTATCTTATTGGAGGATTTCAGCAATTTCCTTTTGAAGCGGGAAATGTAATAGGCTTTGCAAAGAATGATTCTACGATATTTACCATTTCAGATGATCAAAGAGTTTATACCATTTTTAGCCTTAACAGATATTCGCAAGAGAAAATTGAACTATTTAGCTTTACTAGAGATTACGGTTTAATAAATAACCCTCGTGTTTCACCAGATGGTAAATGGTTAACTTACATGACAGGAGATTTTGGAAAATCTGCAGATAGCTTGATTGTGTGTAACCTTATTACAGGCCAAAGGCGACTGTTGACTCAATTAAATATTAAATATGCTGGCCCTATATTTAGCAGGAGTTATTCCTTTAGCGCAGATTCAAAAAATGTATTCATAGGCTATAATGGCAAAATTCACAGGATAAGTATTGAAACAGGTGCCAATGATATAATACCTTTTGAAGCAGAAGTAAATGTGGATCTCGGACCTTTAAACTATCATACTTTTTTGGTTAAGGTGGATTCTCTGGAATCAAAATATATCAGGTATGCACAGAGAAGCCCGGATGGAAGGCATTTGATTTTTCAGGCCCTAAGTCGTATTTATATTCAGGATTTACCTGGAGGACATCCAAGAATATTAATTAATCAACCATTTGGCCAATTTCAACCCGCTTATTCACCAGATGGTAAATGGATCGTCTATACATCATGGAACGACCAGGAAGGAGGACATGTTTGGAGAGTAAATGCATTAGGAGGTAAGCCAGAGCAATTAACTACCACTCCCGGACAATACCATCAACCTTGCTTATCACCAGATAATAAGATGGTTGTTGTTGCTAAAGGAGGATTGCGTTTTGGTGATCGTGATAATCCAGGAATTGGGGAAATACTGTTAATTGATATAAAGTCACAAAAAACGAATACGTTAGCGAAGGGTGTGCCTTTACTTAATAAATCATTATTTACAAAGGATGGTACGCAAGTTATGTATAATCCTGGACCCGGAAAAGACAATAATGTAGTTGTAGCACTCACGCCACCTATAATGATATCACGCCTTTTGGATAGCAGCAATTCCAAAGTCATTGTTAAAGGAAATTTAGGTGATCATTCTTTTGGGACATTGGGTGTTCGTAAAATGATTTTAAGTCCAAACCAAAAATATGTTGTCTATACATATGCAGAAAGTCTCTTTCTTGCTCCCCAAGTTAATCTTGGCTTTCCTGCAACAATAATTGATGACGTCCAACCTCTCCCTGTTATTCGTTTTGCCCATAGCGGTAATGATCCCCAGTGGGAAAATGGTGGTGAGCTGTTAAGCTGGTCTTTTGCTAATAAATACTATGCAATTGATCCAGATAAAATTCTGCAAGCCGCAATGTTATATGCAAAGAGAAAAATGTTTGATGTATCAAAGATGAGATTTATTGATGTAGAAATCAAACCTGATATTGAATTGACAGTTACTCTGAATGTGGAGAAAGATTATGGTAAAGGAACTGTTGTTCTTAAAAATGCAAGAATAATTACCATGGAAGGAGATAAGGTTATAGAAAAAGGAAATTTAATTATCAATAATGGAAGAATAACAATTTTGGAAGAAGGAGATGAAATTAGCATTCCTAAGGGAGCAAAGGTGATCGATTTGATAGGTAAAACTATTATGCCAGGGCTTATTGATTTGCATGCACATCACAGGGTACCTCCGGAGATTCTTCCTCAGCAATCCTGGATATATAATACAAACTTGGCGTTCGGAGTAACTACAGCTTTGGATGTATCCTCCAGTCATGATATGTTTGGCTATTCCGAATTAATAGAAACAGGGCAGATGGCTGGTCCTAGAGAATTTACGGTTGGTCCAGCTATTCGCTCTGATAGGTATGCTATATTTGATTTTAATGAAGCGCAATTAATCGTTAAGAATCGCAAAGCGATGGGTGCTACTGAAATCAAAGAATATGCACAACCAACAAGAATTCAACGACAATGGTTATTGCAAGCTTCACGTGAGGTGGGTTTAAATATGACAAATGAAGTAAACCATTTACTATTGAATGCAATCTCAATGGTCAAGGATGGCTCTACTGCAATTGAGCACAATCCTTATTTTGGTGAAGTATACAAAGACGTCATTACACTATTTACCAAATCCGGCACATTTCTCGATCCTGTAATACAGGCAAGTTATAGCAGAAGACATGAACAGCAAACCAAGTATTATTTTTTTAAAAAATATAACTCTTTCTTTATTGACAAACTAAAGAAGTTCTATGACCCTCTATTTTTAAAATACGCTTTAGAAGATGTTGAAGAATCAAATGTTGATACATCTCTTCCCTATTTTCTTCCTGAAGCTAGTATTGATGCAAGAATATATAAAAATGGCGGAAATATTTTGATGGGTAGCCATGGCGAGCACCAAGGCGTGGGATCACATTTTGAAACATGGGCTTTGCAGATGGGAGGTCTGAGTAATCTTGAGGCGTTAAAAATTGCAACTATCGATGGCGCGAGAGGAATAGGTGTGCAAAATGATCTTGGTTCAATTAAGGAGGGAAAAATTGCGGACCTGTTAATCCTTGATAAAGATCCGTTAAAAGATATTCATAATACACTTTCGATAAAATATGTAATGAAAAGCGGTGTGTTATATGAAGGAGAAACATTGAATACAATATGGCCTGTAAAGAAAAAATTTCCAAATCCAAAGTTAAAGATGCAGGAAGATACCCCATAAACGAAGTACAACATTCCATGAAATTCGCAGACTGCATTATACTATGGATGATAGCGAAAGTATATTGCAGTCATTCGTTATAGTTAAGTAAAAAGATAAATCGTATCAAAACATATTATGCTTAGCATAAGTCTGCTACTTAAAACAGTTATTCTAAAAACAAAAAACATGAAACATCTTATTTTGGCACTCGGTGCATGGTTAACAATACTACCTCAGGTAATCGGACAAAATCAATACACTAAGCAGGAACTCGAACAAATGGCCCAAAATACAAGTTCCACAAACGATGAAGGCTTTCATTTTTTCAACAATAACCGGGCAACTATCAATAATATAATGGGTGGTCGTTATGCTGAAAATCAGCTGATGTATTGGATATATAAAACAGATATTGAGTCGCTAGTAGAGACAAAAGATGCACAACCGCAATGGAAAAAAATGAAAAAGAAAATCACAAAACAATATGGAGAAATAGGTGAAGAAATAATTTTGAAAGCAAAGTTCACTTACTTTCTGAACAAAAAAGATTGGTCATCATTTGTGGCCAGTGTTGATCCGTACATAAAGAAATATGGGGAGAACCTTTTTCCTTTTGAGCTTAATAACTACGCATGGAAAATTTTTGAAGAAGTGTCGGACAAAAAGCTTCTGCAAAAAGCATTGAATTGGAGTGAAATCAGCATTGCTCACAAAAAACCGGATCCTGCAATTTTTCTTGATCGCGCCGCTTATTATGATACTTATGCTAATCTTTTATATAAAACTGGGCAAACAGAAAAGGCTTTAGATGCTGAACAAAAGGCTATCAATATTACTTCGAACGCTAATGAGAAAACAAATTACCAACGAATCCTTGATAAAATGAAAAAAGGAGAAAAAACATGGCCGTGATTTTCGTGTAAAGCCAGCAAAGCTTACAGTTTAAATTTCGAAGTGAATTAAAATAATTGGTTTGTTTGTCATCTTATCAAAGTAAAAAGAATGACATCATGTTGGGGGACTGAGCCAATGTGGCAAAGCACAGGTTTTTGAGCCAGTGTTTAAATGTTGTTGGCACTTACTTTATCAGGTTATCCTAAAAAAAAGTCTTTTGATTTTTGTGGATAAATAGATATTCTATAATAAGCGACTTCCTCGGTCATTTCTATCCGCCTTAGTCGGATAGAAATCTCATAATACACAAGTAGATTTTTATTTGCTGATGCTACAAGTAATAATACAATAAACGATCCACTCCGCTAATTTGAACGCGAGTAGTATCGACTTGTGCATAGCGTATCTGTATCTGATTATTGATTTCGAAACAGCATATGGGTCCCTTCAGAAAAAGAGATAGGCTTTTTCTCCATTCTCAATAATTCATTAATTCAAACTTTTACTCTTCCTCAGCACAACCCTTACCGGCCCTAACAAACCGGCTAGTAACAATTTCGATTGAGCGTTGTAGTAAGCATCGGTGGTGTACGTAATCTTTTTGGAGGTACCTGGTTGCTGATCTCCAATCAAGCGGTTCACCCATAAATTGGTTACCAGAATTTCCAGTTGGTTCTCCCCTGCCCTCACCGCGTTAGTAATATTAATGGTGAAGGGAGCTTTCCAAACAATGCCTAATTCCTTGCCGTTTATTTTTATGCTCGCTAAGTTTTTTACTTCACCTAAATCCAACCACAATTGTTGATTGTTATTAATGGCAGTGGCAGGCAGGGAAAATGTTTTCTTGTATGTAGCTGTACCGGAAAAATATTTAATACCATCATTTGCATTAGCAGTATACGAGGCAAGCGTTTCAAACACCGCTTTGGCAGGCGCACCGTGGCCTGGCTGAAATACCACTTCCCATGAACCGGTAAGGTTCATCAACGGTTCTTCTACTATAACAGGAAGGACTACACGTTTTTGCTTTGCTTTATTTCCAAAAACTACAAACACCGCGTCGTTTGGAGATAATGATAAATCAACAGTCGTATATTCTTTACCTATTTCATAGGATGTTTGTTCCACTTCACCTGTTTCCGGATGCCATATTTCAGGCACTTTTCCTGTTACTCTAAAATTCGCTTTCACCTGTTGCTTTGCCGCAGTACGGGAATTTACCCAATAAATATCCTGACCACCTAACCGACGATGAACGTACATTAGTTTTACATCTGCTAACGGTGTAGAGTAATCGAAATCTTTAATAATCTTTACTTTCTGTAACACGTCACGAATAGGAATTCCTGTTGACACATTTGAATATTTTCCACCAAATAATTCCTGCACCTTTTGCCGGAACAGCGTTTCATCATCTTTTAATCCAGTTGGCGCTTCAGGTTTTATACCTGTCACAACAGCTCCGCCTTTAATCAGCTCTTCTATTTTATTTAACACTTCCAGTGGCATTTTGCGAGCATTGCTATCCAGCACAAGCATGCTATACGACATACCGCTTGGCGTTACCAACCGGCCATTTTTAACCGTTAACAAGCGCAGCAACGCGTCGGTATTTATATAATCATAATTATAACCTTCCGGAATTTCCGGTGGCCTGTTTTTGAAAATAGTAGCTATATTATCATCCTCTCCATAGTAGTAAACGATGTCGGCAACAAATTTTCCCTGCTGCAATAAATAACAACTGCGTGATAAATAGTTAGTCCACGCTTTCGCTTGCTCCGCCCAGGTTTCATGGCGTGTAAACCATTGTCCATATGCACCAAGCCCTAATCCCGGAAACAATGAATCACTTGGCTGATGTGGAGAACAATGAATAACAAAGCGATTTAATCCGCTGGCTAACGCGAGGTCTGCCGTAGGCTTTATATTTTCAGGACAATAACTCCATGCATGATTAGGAAACCCATACGCGGAAAATGATTCAGCCGCAACAAGGTTTTGTCCGTAGATATGTGCCACTGATGCAGACTCACGAATATCGAGCATATAACCATCCTGGTTATTCTTGTTCCTTATAGGATTTGGCATCCAAATAGCAGCCATGGGAACGGCTGCACTACGCTTCACATCCATACCGTCAGCAACAATAGCTCTTTTAAGTTCATGCGATTCAGAATATCGTTTCATTCCCTCATCTGCCAAAATATCTGTGAGTAAATCGTAATGATATTCCGAAATCATTTCAGAAATTGTTTTTCTAAAATCATACAAAAATTTATCTGTGGATGATGCGCTGCCGATTACATACCCGGCCAACGCTGGCATCCACGAGAGCAATGAATAACCACGACGTTGTTGAAACTCATCAAACATTTTGGGCGTCCAGTTTTGCGCACCGGCTTCCCAACTATCAGTAACCATAAATTGCAAACCGCCTTTGTCGCCCATTAGCCCACCTGTGGCCTCTTTATACATTTCAAAATAGCATGTAAAATATCGCTTTATAGCATCAGGATCCATCTTATCCACTTCAAATCCAGTGGCTTCTTTTGTAGCAGGATGATTAACTACTGCCATAACGGTATAGCCCAAACGAAGTACGCACCAATTGCCTAAAGGAGCAGTCCAATTAAGGCTTCCATATGAATTCATTTTGTCTGTAATATCTATAACACGGTTAATACCAATCGTATCCTTTGTTTCGGGTGTACTAATATGAATTAAACCAGGGGCAGGCGCAAAAGCGGCCTTATCTTCAAAATGATGCACTCTTGTAATAGAATGCAGCACCAGCTCAGCTATTGGTGTTGCAGGGTTTGCCTCATTTCTATTGGCGGGTAAATTGTTGAATGTAACCCGAAAATAACGCCCTGCAATTGCAGGCAACGCGAAAGTTTGTTGCAGCGTTTCTCCTGCCGGTAAATAAGTCACATGCCTGTAATCAACACCATCGTCACTCACTTCAAAAGCTCGAACGTTCATGGATTCATTATTGCGATCTAATGATCTTTTATCTCCGCCACCCATTATAGTAATGGCTTTGATTGTTTGCGGTTGTTCAAATGCAAAGCTGATCCACGCTTTACCGGTTTTAGTATTTGCCGGCAGCATTACCTCTTTAGATAAATCACCATCTGTTAATTGCTCTAACGTAAATTGTCCGCCACTCGATCTCACTTCCGGACGAAGCTCACTTAACGCTCGTTCTGCCGCCGGCAATGGAAAAGCAATTACTGCCACATCACGATATAGCGTTGGCAAGTGATCCTGATTATACAAATAATAAGACATCGGCACATTCTGAAACCTGCCGGATGATGCAGGAGCTTGTGGTAATCGAATATTGCTTTGCCCGCCACGCACACGCGTTTCCGTCCACACCACTTTTTTCATGCCATCTTCAACAGGCACCCATGATCCGCCACTTTCGCTCCAACCCGGCGAACCGGCAATCGCCATTTCCAGCTTTAATGAGTCCGCAAGTTTCGTAGCATAACCAAATGCATCTTTCCATTCTTTCGACATATACAATAACCGATGCTCCACTATTTGTGGCATTCGCAAGGCTACATCAAAACTCTGAAACCCGCCAATGCCGACTCGATGCATCCACAACAGATCCTTGCGAATACCTTCCTTTGTAATATTTCCATTCATCCAATGCCACCAAACACGCGGCTTCGCTGAGTTTGGCGGATGTCTGAAGTTTTCAAAAAGACTATCCTTTGCTTCTTGTTGTCCCCAAATAGAACTGCAAATTAACAGCAGCGTTGTAACCAAAAAATATCTTTTATTCATGCTGAATAATTCCATTTATGTACGCTTAATATCAAGATCAATATTTCTACATTGCGCTGGGTAATTTTTTATGTATTTATTTTGATGCCGGCTGAAGTGCTACTATTAAGCATCGTTGTGTCACTCACTTGTACGGTTGTAATATTATTGGGCGAGTTAACAGCGGCTGTAATTAGTTGGCAATAGAAAAGTCAGTAATCAGTGTAACCCCGCTGCTTCGCTGCTTCTTTGCGTTCGCCGCGTGAAACTAAATCTGACAGCAAATTAAGTAACGTGCCGGAACAAGTCAGAAGACTTGCACAGACTTACTACTTATCAATGATTCAATAATTCAATCATTCAATCATTTGCTGAATAGCATTACTACCGTACAAGTGAGTGACACAACCGGAGCATCATCAAGGCTCCGCTGCTGGTCTCATAATCACTATTACAAAATTTAGCTACTTCAATTGTTTTTTCGCTTGCAAAATTTTCACTGGCCCCAATAACCCTGCCGGCAATAACTGCGACTGCGCTCCATAATAAATTTCCGGAGTGTATGTAATTTTTTTTGTCACACCCGGCTGCTGATCACCAATCAACCGGTTCACCCATATATTAGTTACCTGTATTTCCAGTTGGTTCTCCCCTGCCCTCACAGCACTTGAAATATCAATTATAAAAGGTGTTTTCCAAACAATGCCCAACTCCTTGCCATTTATTTTTATGCTCGCTAAATTTTTAACTTCACCTAAATCCAACCACAACTGTTGATTGCTATTAATGGTTGTGGCCGGCAGCGTAAATATTTTATTGTATGTAGCAGTTCCGGAAAAATATTTAATACCATCATTTGCATTAGCAGTATATGCTGCAAGCGTTTCAAACACCGCTTTGGCAGGCGCGCCTCGGCCTGGTTGAAATGATACTTCCCATGAACCAGTAATATCCATCAACGTTGTTCTTTCTATAATGGAAACAAATACACGTTTTTGTTTTGCTTTATTTCTGAAAACAATAAACACCGCGTCATTTGGAGATAATGACAAATCAACTGTCGTATATTCCTTGCCTATTTCATATGACGCCTGTTCCACTTCACCGGTTTCCGGATGCCATATCTCAGGCACTTTTCCCGTTACTCTAAAATTAGCTTTCACCTGCTGCGTTATCGCTGTACGATTATTTACCCAATAAATATCCTGGTCCCCCAGCTGTCGATGAACGTACAATAGTTTTACACTTGCTAACGGTGCTGTATAATCGAAATCTTTAGCAACCTTCGCCTGTTTCACTGCATCGTGAATTGGAATTCCTGTAAACACCTTCGAATAATTCCCTCCAAACAAACTCTGCACCTTCTGATGAAACAGTGTTTCATCATCTTTTAATCCTGTTGGCGCTTCAGGCTTTATACCGGTCACAACGGCTCCACCTTTAATCAGTTCTTCTATTTTATTCAACACTTCCATAGGCATTCTGCGTGCATTGCTATCTAACACAAGCATACTATACGACATGCCGCTTGGTGTTATCAACCGGCCATTTTTAACTGTTAACAAGCGCAGCAAAGCGTCTGTATTTATATAATCGTAATTATATCCCTCCGGAATAACAGGCTGTTTTCGTCTGAATATTGACGTTATATTATCATCTTCTCCATAGTAATACACAATGTCGGCTACAAATTTTCCCTGCTGCAATAAATAACTGCTGCGCGACAAATATTCGGTCCATACTTTCGCTTGTTCTGCCCATGCTTCATGCCTTGTAAACCACTGTCCGAAAGGCCCCAATGTAAGACCGGGAAACAACGAATCACTTGGTTGGTGTGGCGAACAATGGACAACAAAGCGATTCAACCCACTGGCCAATGCTAGGTCTGCAGTAGGTTTCAGGTTTTCAGGACAATAACTCCACGCATAATCAGGATAAGCCAAAGCCGAAAATGATTCAGCCGCTACCAAATTTTGTCCATATATATGCGCCACAGAAGCTGATTCACGAATATCAGATATATAGCCGTTTTGATCATTCTGATTAATGATAACATTAGGTGTCCAAATAGCGGACATGGGCACCGCCGCATATCGTTTGGCATCCATACCATCAGCGATCATCGCTCTTTTAAGTTCGTGCGATTCAGAGTATCGTTTCATTCCTTCACTTGCTAAAATTTCTGTGAGCTGATCATAATGATATTCCGAAACCATATCGGAAAGTGTTCGCCGAAAATCATACAAAAATTTATCTGTTGATGAGGCACTGCCAATTACATACCCTGCCAATGCTGGCATCCATGAGCGCAATGAATAACCGCGACGTTGTTGAAATTCATCAAACATTTTCGGCGTCCAGTTTTGCGCACCGGCTTCCCAGCTATCAGTAACCATAAATTGCAAACCGCCTTTGGCTCCCATTAATCCACCGGTGGCCTCTTTATACATGTTTAAATAATGCGTGAAATATCTTTTAATAGCAGCCGCATCCATTTTGTCCACTTCAAATCCTGTGGCTTCAATTGTAGCCGGGTGATTAGTAATTGCCATAACGGTATAGCCCATACGAAGAATGCACCAATTACCTGAAGGCGCTGTCCAGTTCAAGCTTCCATCAGCACTCATTTTGCCGGTAAGATCAACCACCTGCTCTAATGCAATGGTATCTGTCGTTTCTTGAGTAACTGTATGAAGTAATCGCGGTGCCGGTGTAAAAGCGGCTTTATCCTCAAAATGATGCACTCTTGTAATTGAATGCAGCACCAACTCCGCGATAGGCGTACCCGGATTAGGATCGTTCATATTGCCGGGCAGGTTGTTAAATGTTACACGAAAATATCGACCAGTAGTAGCAGGCAACGCAAATGTTTGTTGAAGCGTTTCCCCCGCAGGTAAGTAAACCACATGCTTGTAATCCACACCATTATCACTCACTTGGAAAGATCGCGCCTCAGTTAAATCGCCATTACGATCAAGAAATCCTTTATCGCCGCCACCCATTATAGTAATGGCTTTTATAGTTTGCGGTTGCTCAAACGTAAAGCTGATCCACGCTTTACCGGTTTTAGTATTCGCAGGCAGCATCACCTCTTTCGATAAGTCTCCATCAGTTAGTTGCTTCAAAGAAAATGATCCGCCGCTCGATTCTACTTTCGGACGAAGCTCACTCAACACCCGTTCCGCAGCCGGTAGCGGAAAAGCAATCACGGCTACATCACGATAAAGTGTTGGAAGTTTTTCCTGCTGATTGCTCAAGTGAGCAGCCAATGGCATATTCTGAAAGGTTCCTGATGATGCCGGCGCCTGTGGCAAACGAATGTTGTTTTGTCCGCCACGCACACGAGTTTCCGTCCACACAATTTTTTTCATGCCGTCTTCAACAGGCACCCATGAGCCACCGCTTTCACTCCATCCCGGCGAGCCTGCAATCGCCATTTCCAGCTTTAATGAATCCGCAAGTTTTGTAGCATAGTTAAAAGCATCTTTCCATTCCGGTGTCATATATGATAACCGTCGCGAAACTATTTGCGGCGTTTCAAAAGCCGCGTCAAAATTCTGAAAGCCTGCAATGCCGGCCCTTTGCATCCACAGCAGATCTTTACGAATACCCTCTTTGGTAATATTCCCATTCATCCAATGCCACCATACACGCGGCTTTGCAGAGTTAGGAGGTTGTTGAAAATTCTTCAAAAGGGTATCAGGCATTTGTTGCTGCCCGAAGATAAACTCGCCTGCAATAAGGAATGCGGCGAGAAAGAAATACGTTTTTTTCATATGCCTATGTCTGTTAATGTTATGCGCGATTTGAAAAATTTTACGTGGACAAGGATGTTGTTATAAAGAATAGCAGAGAGATAAAAATGTTTCAAACAATATAGCATCCACAATATAAAAGTGTGCAATGTTTTTTATGACATCAACTGTAGTGCTACTATTAAGCATCGTTGTGTCACTCACTTGTACTGTAGTAATACTATTCAGCAAAGCGTAACGCAAAGCACTCAACGCACAATTTTATCTTGTGTACAATATAATTGTTCACTAGCAGGTTTTTATACCTCTAAACATAAAGACAGGGGAAAAGCACAAAGTGGTAAATGAAATTATAACAATAATTAAAAAAAGATTGTTAAAAGGCTATTTAATTAATAATTAGTAATGAATAATTAATAGGGTTGTACTTCGTGGCAGCTTTGTTTATTGGGCATTAATTGAATAATTGAGAGGCGGCGTATACCATCCTGTACTTATCTGCTCCAAAGTTTTATGAAGAAGCACGCAATTGATTAATAAACATATTCATCCCTCATTTCGAGCACGGATTTCACAGGTTGACATAATGAAATATCGAAACTTCAAAGCGTGCATTATAAACAAACCATCAATGACGATCACTCTAATCAGTGTCATCTGTGTGCCCTTTGCATACTATACTTTTGAATTACACCTTTTGTATTGCTTCACAAAATCCAATTGGTTCAAACCCTAGTTCGGTACAGGCTTTAGAAATATTGAAGCCTGTTTTCGGCGGACGTTTCGCGGGTTGTTTGAAACTAGATGCATCCGTTTTTTCAATTAGATTTTTATCCAGGTTGAAGCATTCGGCAGTATGCAAAGCCATGTCATAAGGCGTAAGTACATCTCTCCCGGAAATATGATAAATGCCGGTTGCTCGTTTTGCAATTACAAGTTCTATTCCTTTTGCAAGGTCTTCCACAAATGTGGGAGTGCGCACCTGGTCGCATACCACTTTTATTTTTTTACCTTCCTGCAAACTATTCTTAACCCAGCTAACAATATTGCTTCGCGTTCCTTCAATAGTATTTCCATACACAAGACAGGTTCTTACAATTGCCCAGGGAATTTCAGATGCTTCTACCATGCTTTCAGCCTGCATTTTTGTGAATCCGTAAAAGCTTACAGGATTCAATTCATCTGTTTCTTTATAATTGCCTTTAACGCCATCAAACACAAAATCCGTGGATACATAAATGAAGTGCTTACAGTATGCTTCCGCATCATAAAGCACCTGGGCCGTTCCCTGCACATTTACTTTTTCGCACAGTTCGGGCTGTTGTTCACAATCGTCAATTTGCGTCATAGCTGCTGCATGCACAACCGCATCCGGTCTTTCGCGTTTAAGTATTTTATTCAATTCAAAACCTTCCGTTATATCAACTTTATGATAGGTAAAGAAAGGGTTATCTTTTATTACAATTCTTTGCTCTCCTTTTCCGGTGGCAATCACCTCATAATTGCTTTGAAGCAATTGCTTTACAAGATGCTGTCCCAATAATCCGTTGGCTCCTGTTATTAATACTTTTTTCATCGTTCGTTTTTTTTAGTTTTAACCACAAGGGCCACAAAGGTAAGCGCAAGGGCCACAAGGATGGTTGCAATTCGGATATCCTTGAGTGGTTAAAAAATACTGTTTGGTTCAGCGGCGCTTTTTCACGCGGCGGGCGTAACGAAGCAGCGGCGTGGCGGTTGATCTCAGTTTTCTCTACTGTCAACTGCCCGCTCAATAGCATTCCTACCGTACAAGTGAGTGACACAACGATGATGCCATGAAATACCGCTGCCGGTACCCAAAAATACCCACTTTAACAGTAATTTGTAATTAATCCACACGTTTCTACCACAATGATATACTATCCAATGATTATTCTCATAAAATAAAAGGATTTCCAATACAGTTTTTCTTAAATACCTTATTAGCTTTGCACATTGAAAAATCGCTTTTTCAAGTAATATTTAAAAAAACAACAAAAACCATTATCAATGGCCCTTCATTGATAAATTTAATTTAAGTACCCGGTTGTATAATTCATTTTCATATACAGCTAATCGTTTCAAATTCTTATTTTTGAAGCTTTAGTAAATTAAATCTTTGAACTGCCATTAATTTTCGCTAACACAAACTTATATTATATATTATGGAAAAAAAGATTACCCGGATTGGAGTGATCACCTCGGGTGGTGATGCACCCGGAATGAATGCAGCAGTAAGGGCGGTGGTGCGTACAGGAATTTATCACGGTCTTGAGGTTTACGCCATAATGCGTGGATACCAGGGAATGATCGAAAATGATATTACAAAAATGGAATCGCGTTCCGTAGCGAATATTATTCAAAGAGGCGGCACAATTTTAAAAACAGCAAGAAGTAAAGAATTTTTTACTCCCGAAGGAAGAAAAAAAGCATACGAAAACCTGAAAAGCCATGGCATTGACGGCCTTATCATAATAGGTGGCGACGGCTCCTTTAACGGCGCTTTGAAGTTTAGCCAGGAGTTCAACATACCATGCATCGGCGTTCCCGGCACTATTGATAAAGACATTGCCGGTACCGATTTCACCATTGGTTTTGATACCGCTATCAATACAGCGATTGATGCTATAGATAAGATCCGCGATACTGCGGATGCGCATGACCGTGTATTTGTTGTTGAGGTAATGGGCCGCGACGCGGGTTACATTGCTTTACACAGCGGCCTGGCCACAGGAGCGGAACACATCCTGGTACCGGAACACAAAACCGATATCGATGAAGTGATCAGCTCCCTGATGGAAAAAGAAAAACGCAAAAAATTGATGAACATCATAGTGGTAGCGGAAGGAGACGAATTTGGCGGTGGCGAACAGGTTACCAAATATGTAAAGGAAAAATTACCACAGGCCGATGTGAAAATTACTGTTCTAGGCCACATTCAACGTGGAGGCTCTCCCACTTGTGCCGACAGGATACTGGCCAGCCGTATGGGCTACCACGCGGTTTTGTCGCTGCTGGAAGGACGCAAAAATGTAATGGTAGGTATAGTGAATGATCAAATGCATTACACGCCGCTATCGAAAGCCGTAAAAGCTAAGCAACAGATTGCAGACGACTGGTTCGATATGATAAAAATATTGGCTTCTTAGTAAGCCATTTTTTATTTTATCCCAAATTTTGCAGTTGTGCATACATTAGGATATTATTATGGGACCGGCGGCAGAGCCCTGATTGAGCTCCGGTTGCGACGCTCCGTTCATCGGTAGAATATCTATTGGGCGCTGAAAAATTTCAGCCCAAAATTTGGGTTTATTTTCAATCATTCACTTTGTATTGTACATTTGTAACACATTGAAAAACAAAATAATTTTTTAATAATATTTAAAAATCTAAACTTCAGGAAAACAGCTAAGAAAATAATTTATCATGTCTAAAATCGTTTCAAAATATTTTCACAAGGAAATGGATTATACCACAGCTATTAACCACTCATTTCATAGAACTAAAATAGTAGCTACCGTTGGGCCGGCGTGTGACACTTATGAAAAATTGCTTGAACTGGTAAAAGCGGGAGTTAATGTGTTCCGCCTCAACTTTTCACATGGAAAGCATGAAGACAAAGCAAGAATCATTCAATTCATAAGAAAGATTAACGAAACGGAACCGGTAAACATCTCTATTTTAGGCGATTTGCAGGGTCCAAAATTGCGTGTGGGTGAAATAGCCAACAATGCATTGCCTGTGGTTCCCGGCGATATACTTACGTTTACCAACGAAAAATGTGTGGGTACAATGGAAAAAATCTATGTATCCTACCCTAATCTCGCCGGCGACGTAGTAATTGGCAACAAGATCATGATTGATGATGGAAAGCTGGAAGTGAAAGTAATAGAAATTACACCTGAAAATGATGTTAAGGTAGAAGTGATACTGGGGGGCGTAATTTCTTCCAAAAAAGGGATCAATTTACCCGATACGAAAATATCGCTGCCTGCGCTAACCGAAAAAGATCTTGAAGATCTTGAATTCATTATGGATCAGGAGCTGGATTGGGTGGCGCTGTCGTTTGTACGCAATGTAAACGACATTACCCTACTGCGCGAAAAATTAAAAGCAAGAAGCAGCAAAGCGAAGATCATAGCAAAAATTGAAAAGCCCGAAGCGCTTGTTAATATACGTGATATCATTATTGAATCCGATGCCATAATGATTGCACGAGGCGATTTGGGTGTAGAGCTGCCGGTGGAACAAGTGCCTTTGATTCAAAGACAATTGATCCGCAAATGCCGCCACAGGGCAAAACCCGTAATTGTGGCCACGCAAATGATGGAAAGCATGATCGACCGCAGCAAACCCAACCGCAGTGAAATCACCGATGTGGCAAACGCCGTGCTGGAAGGCACCGACGCAGTGATGCTGAGTGGCGAAACCGCAACCGGTATGCACCCTGCACTTGTTGTGGAAACAATGCGCAAAATTATACTTGAAGTAGAAAATACCGAATACCGCTATAACCGTGAAGATGATTTGATTCCGCAACCACATTCGCCTTCATTCCTTAGCGACGTGGTTTGTTATAATGCCTGTAAAATAGCAAGAGACGCTAATGCGCAAGCACTTATCGGTATGACGCAAAGCGGTTATACAGCCTTTATGTTGAGCAGCTACAGGCCAAAATCGAACCTGTACGTGTTTACAAAAGAAAAATCGCTGGTAAATCAGTTAAGCCTCAGTTGGGGTGTACGTGCTTTTTACTACGATGAAGAGCGCAGCCTTGATGATATCATCAATGACGAAATTGAGTTATTAAAAGAAGGCGGCTTCCTGAAATCCGGCGATATTGTGGTAAATACAGGCAGCACACCGGTTCAAATGCATCTGCCAACCAATTTGCTAAAAATTACGCAAGTGCAGTAAGAAATGAATTTGAAAATGCTGAGAGATGCACTTTTGTTACTTGATCTGAACACATTGAGAGTGGAAAAATGATTCAATAAATTTTCTTAATCCATAATGATCCGAAGTCGCGCGACTTCGGATTTTTTTATATTCCCGCACCGCTATTCGACGAGAAACTTTCAATAATTCAATAATTCAATCATTAGATTGCCTTGGGCATCACTTGTAGAAATCGCTGAAATGCTTTTCCATAGAGGGTTTCGAAGAAAATAGTGACCTTTGTCATCATAAAAAAGCACAAAAAATGATTTTTATAAGGGGTAAAGCCGTTGTACTTTTACATCAGAAACAAAAACAACATTGTTTCTAACAGGATCAGAAAGATAAAAGGAAAGAATGTAAGGATAAACTGACCCTGTTTCTAAAAAGATTACAACTTTTTTTCATATGGCAAGCAATCGTTAGAGGCCATCTGTTTCTACAGTGTGGCTTTTTTTGCGTTTATACGATTAAATGTCTGAATTGGGATTTACCGGATTAGTGGATTAAAGGATTTTGCTTCCCGGTATAATTTAGACTCCTTCAATCCATAAATCCTATAATCCAACGAATCCAAATTCAGACAAATAGCACAGCAACATACTTAAGCTAAAATCCATAATAAAAACTTAATGAAACGAACAAAAAACATATGTTAAAGAGATATTCAACTAATAAAAACCTCCAATGTTGTTTTGCCTGATTCTGCTTAAACGCCAGGTAAAAAACATCTGAAACCATAAAAATATTTGCTATAGAAAGAACCCCCGGAATAACGAAATACTTAGGATCCACCTGAAAATAATTCATGGTGCAGTAAATAATACAAACAATTAAAGTAAGAAAATAGGTAGTTTCTTTGAATATAAAAATTACTTTTTGTTGGTTGTTATTTTCGGAGGTGTTTTCCATGGTACAACTTTTTAAGATATGCTTTTAATTGTTATGTAATGTCTCAAGACTTCGGATTTATTATGTTCTTTTATCGTTTCTAACGATTCATTTCCAAAAGTCCAAAACTTTGAAGATCGAAATTATCTGAATTGGAGTTTAGTGGGTTGTGTGATTTCCCAAGTTGACACAAGCAAAATCTTTTAATCCCTTAATCTAAAATCCCAATTCAAATTACTAGCACAGCAATATACTAAATGCTAAAATCCAAGATAAAAACTTAAGGACAATAACAATAAACCGATGTTAGAAAAATAATATATTAATAGAAATTTCCAACTTTGTTTTGCCTGATTCTGTTTAAATGTAAGATAAAATATCTTAGAAACCATGAATATATTTGCTGAAGAAAGAACCATGAGAATAATGAAATACTTGGTATCAACCTGAAAGTGTCTCATAGTGAAAAAAACAATAAAACAGATAGAAAAAAGAACACTAACAGTTTCTTTTAATAAGGTAATAATATTTTGTTGTCTTTTGTTTTCAGTATATTCCATTTTGTTTGCTTTTGAAAATTGAATGGATAGTAAATATCTAGACATATTATTGCCTAGGCCCAGTTATTTGAGCAACACAATCTGTAAAATCCCACACCATCCAAGCAATACCTATATAGCTTACATATCTCTTGGCCATTATTTTTAGCAATTGAATTGCACCCTTCATTGTCATCAATTTTGAAGTATTTGTTATTAGACTACTAATTTCAGAGATTCCTAACGCAACTCCAACACATTCCCGAATAACACCTGTAGGTATAGACAACCCATACCCTGTTACAATGTTAATCATCGTATCTGGATTAACTGCACCATTATCTTCAGGAACAGGCGGTGGTTCTGAGCTACTTGAATCTGTAAATAGCATGGCTAGTGCTGCATGACCTGATTCATTCAAATTTGTGATTTCAACTTTCTCCTCCGGTGTAAGTACGTCCCATTCTGAAGAACCTTGCAATTGAGAGATCATCTGACTGTGAATATCCTGACCAGCAGCAATAACCGGAGCTAGTATTGATCCTATTTCCACATTGGGGGTAATAGGATTAGACACAGTATCTAAAGGCCCAGGCTCATTTAGACTTGATGTCATGGAAAGTTCATCTTTCTGGAACAGAACTTCCTTTAAATTCTTGTGTGCCTTTACAAAGATGTCATAATCAATTGGAGTAATTGTAATGAAATTTGAAGCATTTCGAAGTTTTTCATCTGATTTTTTGCAAGAAATAAAAGTGAAAGCGGGCATGAGAAATACAACTAATACTACTAAATTTTTTTTTTCATAAAATTAAATTTAAATGTGAAAAAAAAATAAAATAATACTCATTATCTATCGTCCAAATAAACGGTTAGAGGAGAAATTTTCAACCTTCATTTCTGGCCATTTTATGTAGGCTACTTAATAATCGAAATATTTATTATACTAAATCCGGGAGAAAAACCCTCGCCTTCAGGCGAAGACTTCAGTAAGTTTGTAGTATGCAAAATTATAGAAAAGGCAGTCATACTGTGTATGATATAAAATATCATGTTGTGTGGATAACCAAATATAG
>JAVBLN010000039.1:0-76156 GCA_031553495.1 Flavihumibacter sp. | reverse complement strand
TTTGTACTACTGTGACTTCAGCAAAGGGAATGCTATTCATCGCTTTAGCGGCTGCATACTTTACTATTGGCTACAGTGGGATTCCTTATTTTCAGGTGTTTAAGTAAATAACAGGTTTTCTAGCAAATACATTTTTATAACAGAAAGGCTAATCCCGTAATGCTCGTATAGAGTTTGCGAACTAAATAATTAATCCTATTATTAATTATTCATTATTAATTGAATGAGGGTAATCATCATTCAGTAATATGAAAAACCCTATATTTATCTCCTCGCAGGCATACTATGAGACCAGATTATCCATTCAAACGGTTTAATGACAAGCGCAAAAAATATGTGCTTTTAATGGAGTGTCTTTCAATGACTTCTCCTGACCACTCTTCTTTATAATATAATGTGATCTAAGGAACGTTGTATTTCCTGTCAATTTTATTTGATTGAATCAATATGCCCGTCATTCAACTATGGCTGGCAACCCATGAAATTTATTTTCCCAAATCAATAATTTATCATTATGGACACAAAAAGAAAAGCTAGTTGGGCTGAGCCCTTCAAGATCAAGATGGTGGAACTCTTAAAAATGACCACCCCTGAACAACGTAAAAAAGCACTGGAAGAAGCCGGTTATAATACCTTCCTCCTGCGCTCGGAAGATGTGTATATCGATCTGCTTACAGATAGCGGAACTTCAGCTATGAGTGACCGTCAGTGGGCCGGCATGATGTTGGGCGATGAAGCTTATGCAGGCAGCAGAAATTTCTACAACCTTGAAGATGCCGTGAAAGAAACTTACGGCTACGAATACCTTGTTCCAACCCACCAGGGAAGAGGCGCCGAAAATATCCTCTCTCAAATTTTAATAAAGAAGGGCGATATCATTCCGGGCAACATGTATTTTACCACAACACGTTTGCACCAGGAACTGGCAGGCGGCACTTTTGTGGATGTGATTATTGATGAAGCCCATGATCCTACGAACAACCACCCTTTCAAGGGAAATGTGGATATGAATAAACTTGAGGCCCTGGTAAAAAAACATGGAGCAGAAAAAATTCCTTATGTGAGTATTGCCACTGCGGTGAATATGGCAGGAGGCCAACCCATCAGCATCGAGAACTTAAAAGAATTAAGAGCCTTTACAAAAAAACACGGTATACGCATTATTCACGACATGACAAGGGTTGCTGAAAATGCTTATTTCATTAAGCAACGCGAACCGGGATTCCAGGATCATTCAATTGCTGAAATCGTAAAACTGATCTGTTCCTTAACAGACGGCGCTACCATGAGTGCAAAGAAAGATGCGCTTGTAAATATTGGCGGCTTCCTGGCTGTTAACGACTGGGATGTATTTGAAGAAGCCCGCAACATGGTTGTGGTGTATGAAGGGCTGCATACTTACGGAGGCCTCGCTGGCCGCGATATGGAAGCTATGGCCATAGGTATAAGAGAATCCGTGTCTGATGATCATATTCGCGCAAGAGTAGGACAGGTGATCTACCTCGGAGAAAAAATGATTGAGTATGGTGTGCCTATCGTACAGCCTATTGGCGGACATGGTATTTTTGTTGACGCCAAAGCGTTTTTACCTCACATTCCACAAGATGAATATACTGCACAAACATTAGCCGCGGAAATTTATCTCGATTCCGGTGTGCGCACTATGGAAAGAGGTATCGTGTCTGCCGGCAGAGATGCGGAAGGTAATAACTATTATCCGAAGCTGGAGCTGGTAAGGTTCACTATTCCTCGCCGCGTGTATACGCAGGCACATATGGATGTTATCGCCGAATCAACCGCAAGAGTATATGAAAGAAGAAATGAAATAAAGGGTATGAAAATGGTTTACGAACCTAAGTACCTGCGCTTCTTCCAGGCAAGGTTTGAAAAACTGTAATGGCTGATAAGAAATCAGATATCTGAAGAAAATACATATACACACAAATGTCCTACATCTTTAAGGTGTAGGACATTTTGTTTTACTTTTTTTTCAATAACCTATTGAATAGTAAACGATCTTCTCCGTCATTTCGAGCACGAGTTTTTGATGTTGCTAATAAGAAATACCGCAACTCATAATAAACCAAGCCGTGCGAGAAATCCCTGCGCTTCTGACTTCAAGCACTAACAATCAACCACGAGCAACTTGCCCAATAGCATTACTACCGTACAAGTGAGTGACACAACGATGCTTAATAGTAGCACTACCGTTGGTACACAAAAAAAATTTCTGTTCATTTTTACACTGTGTAAAATATACTTTGCGAATTTTTTGAAAACCATAACGAAAGGATAAATACTGCAAAATCGCTTTGCGACCTCATGAGAGCATGAATTTTTTTTTGGCTACATTTGCACCTCTTATTCAGCTTAGTAATTTTCCTTTTTTGCAACAGCCAATTTGTATTAGTTATGAACAAAAAAATTCAATCCGCATTGATCTCCGTTTTTTATAAAGACGGTCTGGAATCTATAGTAAAAACACTTTCTGACCTTGGTGTAACAATTTACAGTACGGGCGGTACACAACAATTTATTGAAAAACTGGGTATTAAATGTGTGCCGGTTGAAGATGTGACATCCTATCCTTCTATACTTGGCGGAAGGGTAAAAACGCTGCATCCAAAGGTGTTTGGCGGTATTTTGGGAAGAAGGAATAATGAACAGGATTTGAATGAAATGAAACAATATGAAATTCCTGAATTGGATCTTGTTATTGTGGATTTGTATCCATTCGAAGAAACTGTTGCTTCTACCAATGATGAAAAACTGATTATTGAAAAAATTGATATTGGTGGGCCGTCTATGATTCGTGGTGCTGCAAAAAACTTTAGCGATGTGGTGGTGGTGGCTTCCAAAAAAGATTACGCGTTACTGAATCAATTGCTTACAGAACAAAAAGGCGAAACAACTATTGATCAACGCAAAACCTTTGCTGCAAAGGCTTTTGAGGTATGCGCACATTATGATGTGGCTATTTCAAAATATTTTACTCCAACTAACGGCAACTACTTTTTTGAATCCGTGCCGGATGCAAAAATTATGCGATATGGCGAAAACCCGCATCAACAGGGCATTTTTTACGGTAGCATTGAAGAATTGTTTACGCAGCTTAATGGTAAAGAGCTTTCATACAACAACCTGGTGGATGTAGACGCCGCAATGCAGTTAATAAAAGAATTTTCCGATAATACCTTCGCGATCATTAAACATACAAATGTTTGCGGTGTTGCGCAAAGGCCTTCTGTGAAGGATGCGTGGAATGCCGCACTGGCCGGCGATTCTGAAAGCGCATTTGGCGGTGTGTTAGTAAGTAATGGAGTTATTGACAAAGCCACTGCTGATGCTATTAATGAAATTTTCTTTGAAGTGCTGATTGCGCCTGCTTTTGATGCGGATGCACTGGAAGTGTTGAAATCGAAAAAGAACAGGATATTACTACAAAGCAAAGCGTCGCTGAGCGCTAAAAGCCAGTACAAATCGCTACTTAATGGTGTGCTGGTACAGCAAACAGATGAAGGCAATTATGAGAAGTGGGATGAAGTGGGCGGCAGATCTACAACTGAAACGGAAAAAAGTGATTTGATATTCGCGAATCTTGTTTGCAAACATTTAAAAAGCAATGCCATCGCGTTGATAAAAAACAAGCAACTAATTGGTAAAGGCTGCGGACAAACCAGTCGTGTAGATGCTTTGCGCCACGCTATCGAAAAAGCGAAACAATTCAATTTCGATTTAAAAGGCGCGGTATTGGCCAGCGACGCGTTCTTCCCTTTTAACGATTGCGTGCAAATGAGCCATGCGGAAGGAATGGAAGCTTTTATACAGCCCGGTGGTTCTATTCGCGATAAGGATTCGATTGAGTATTGCAAGCAACACAACCTGGCTATGGTAATGACAGGTATGCGTCATTTCAGGCATTGATCGAATTATTGAGTTATTGAATTGTTGAACGGTTTATTTTTCGCTTGCACAAGTATATAATAACCGAATCATTATTTAGGAGTTTTTTTATGAGCCCGGCGGTATTGCTACTATTGAGCGGCCGTTGCGTCGCACACTTGTGCGGTAGGAATGCTATTGAGCAAGTTATGAGTTTTGAGTAATGAGTGCTTTTGTTTTTGCTTGCAATCAGTGTAAAAAGCACTTTCAACTTTCAACTATACAGCATTCTCCATTCTCAATTTATTTTAACCACAAGGTTCACCAGGAAAGCACAAGGCACACAAGGGTTGGTAACAATTCAGCAAACCCTTGTGTACCTTGAGCCTCTATTGTGCCCCTTGTGGTTAAACAACGGTGCTGTTCGACATGTTAGCTCCAGGTGCGGAATAAACAACTCAAAAAAATGTCGACTTTTTTCAGGACGTGAAACAGAAGAAGATATTGCGTACTTTGCTTTCTTTGCGCCTTTACGTGAAACCGTAAAATCAATGTTTCAATAACTCAAGAAAATTTTCATACACTTCTTTCCAGCCTTTATATAAAGCATCTGTACCAAAAGCCTGGTTGTGCCACAGTGTGATCATTAGCCCGTTCACTTCTTTTATTTTTTCGTAGTATAACATGAGTTGTTCGAAAGCTGCTGATGGCGATATTTTTTCTTCATATAAGCAAGTGGCTTCCATAAAGCAAAAGGGATACAATCGCAATTGGGTGGGTTCGTTTTTTTCTACATCAAACCAATAATAAGAAGAGGCCACGGAAGCTCTAAAACCATTTATACCGCCGTATCCCATCGAAAAGTCTTTTTCAATACCGGCATCAATTAACCGGCGGAATGTGTCCGGCAATGTAAATCGGATATAATGCTGGCGACTGCATTTTACAGGTTGTTGAGTTATGGAAGCTAAGAGGTTTATTTCTTTTTGTAACAGCTTGTGTTTATCTCCGCTTTGCCAGGATGGGTGAATGCCGATGGTAGCCTGCCCCAGGTGGGCTTGTATCAGTTGTTGTAATTGTTTTTTAGATGGGTGGATATTTTTATCGTACCCGGTTTGTTTTTCAGCTAACAGAAAAAAGTAATAAGGATGCAGTGTATGTTTTTGATGCAATTCATGGAGCCGGTCATATGCATCGAACGGGTCCGGTTGTTTGTGGAGCAAAACGGCAAAGCGTTCACGCAGTTGGCTATACTGGCCTGTTGCTACATATTTCAGGAATGAGCCGATGGTTCTTACGAAGCCTTTCGATTGATATTTCCAGGCGTTATCAATGTCATATGTGGGAATGAGTTTGAAAGTTTGCTGTGCAAATTGCAGCGAGGGAAATCTTTTGTGCAAAGCGTTTTTAAAATCAATGAGCCAATAATTGATCAGCGGATCATGTAAAAAGCCGGCTTTATAAGCTATGGAATTGGTATGGCAATATCTGCCATATTCATCCGGTGTGTGCGGCAGGTATTCTTCGTATCTGCTTAATAAATAAAAAGATGCCGCAAACAGATCAAAAGCATAATCACTTTCCGGAATATCGAAAAAATACTTTAAACCGTTATTTTCTTTTACAACAACCGGTTGTTCAATTATATTATTCTCAAATAAAAGCGAAACGGGTTTTATGAAAAATTCATCACTATTGATGCGGGTTTCAGAGTAATTTATTTTCGGACCAGTTTGCGAAAAAAAATAATTTCGGTCATTCGTAATAGTTATACTATCCTGTAATAATTGATTGCTTACAAAATTAATAATGTATGCAAGCCGCGGAGTGAGTATATCTGAATACAACAACATACTAACGAAAGTAAACGCTTTATTCCGGATAAAAAATCATTTATAAAGCGGTTATTTAATTGAGAATTGAGAGTGTTTTCTGACATCTGACTTTCTACTGCCCGCTGCCTACTGTCAACCGCCCACTAAAGTTCCTGCCGTACAAGTGAGTGACACAACGATGCTTAATAGTAGCAATACAGCCGGTCCAAAAAAAATTGTATATTTTTTATACTGCACAAAGGATGATGTATTAACCATGCGATGAGTGATAATGATCATTCTGCGAGAAATTTTGGCGTTTCAAAAAACCAAAATATTTTCTCGGCGGTTTCAAATTCACTCCAATCATTGGTGTGGATATGTATGGCAAAAATGCTGCAGGTAGGCATGTTATCAATGGTGGTGGAAGTGAGTGTATTCACAAATTCCGTAATGCCGGGGTTATGAGAAAAAACGGCAACTACACTTGCATCGTTATGTATGTTATTAATGACATCATAAAATACAGATGTGGTAGCGTGATACAACTCGGACTTTAAAATAAGCTCCTCTTTGGATTTGCCGTATGCTTCGCAAAAATATTGTGCTGTTTTTTTTGCCCGTTTTGCAGAACTGGAAACGAATGTGTCAATTACAATTTTTCTGTCAACCAACAATTTGGCCATTGCCGGAGCATCACGTTTTCCACGGTCGTTCAACGGACGGTCGAAATCAGATAAATCAGCCGTACTCCAACTACTTTTTGCGTGCCTGATGATTAATAGCGATTTCATAAAATGAAATTACAGTAAGGCTGATATATTTTCAAAAAAGGTATTGGAATTTAGAAAAACATGCCTGTCGGTTGTGTTAATGGTTGCCCATAGGAATAATAATTTGTTCGGGTGCTGATTGATTAAAGCTTCTGGAAAATCAAAGGCAAAAAGAGTAAACAATGCTTTGTTAGGGTAGATTATAAATAGAAGGTTGCAAATATTTTGCCAATTTTCACTCTCTATTCTTCATTCAATAAGTACTTTCAATTTTCAACTAGCTAATGCAACTGCTATAACAAATTGCATATGCGTTTGCAAGGAAATTACATAAGCACTCAACTGTATTTACTTACTATCTTCATCGCTTCAAAAATTGTATTTGAGTTATGTGTAAAAAGGTTTTACAACGGTTGCTGCTAATAATTATTACTTCAGGTTTTTATTCATTTGTTTTTGCACAAATCCGGTTGCCTAAACTCATAAGTGACGGAATGATTCTTCAGCGCGATGCTAAAGTGAAAGTGTGGGGCCGGGCAGCAGCAGGTGAAAAAGTGACACTTGATTTTCAACAACAGCAATATAACGCCATTGCCGATAATGCAGGAAAATGGATGATATTGCTTCCGGCGCAAAAGGCAGGTGGGCCTTATGAAATGACGTTTAGCGGCAGCAATACTATTACCATAAAAAATATTTTGTTTGGTGATGTGTGGCTTTGCAGTGGACAATCTAATATGGAACTTACAATGGATCGGCTGGTGGATAAATACCCCGAAGTTATAAGCACTTCCGAAAATCACAACATCAGGCAGTTTTTAATTCCCGATGTGTATGATTTTGAAAAGCCTCATGATGATGTTTCCGGTGGCGCATGGATTGCAGCAAGCCCAAAGAATGTGTTGCAGTTTTCGGCTGCCGCGTATTTTTTCGCGGATGATCTTTATAAAAAGTATGGTGTTCCTATAGGGCTTATCAACAGTGCGCTTGGCGGCTCCCCGGCCGAAGCGTGGATTAGCGAAGATGCATTGAAAAAGTATCCGGCATACTATAATGAAGTGCAAAAGTTTAAAGATAAAAATCTGATTGCGTCTATTGAAGCCGACGATAATAAAAATAGCCGCGAATGGTATAATCAACTATATAATACGGATGAAGGAATAAAAAACAACTGGAAAAGTGAAGCCCTGGATGATAAAGATTGGCAGAAAATGAATATCCCGGGTTATTGGGTAAATGGACCACTTGGTAAAATGAATGGATCGGTGTGGTTTAGAAAGGAAATAAATGTTCCGGCCTCTATGACGGGCAAACCGGCAAAGCTGTTGATGGGTAGAATTGTAGATGCCGATTCTGTGTTTATTAATGGAAAATTTGTTGGTACCACCAGCTATCAATATCCACCAAGACGGTATATTTTAGAACCGGATGTTTTAAAGGCAGGTAAAAACGAAATTGTTGTGAGGGTTATTAGCAATTCCGGTGATGGAGGATTTGTTTTAGATAAGCCATATATGCTTGTTGCCGGAAATGACACAATCAATATCGCAGGCATTTGGAAATACAAAGCCGGTGCAAAAATGTATGCGATGCCTTCGCAAACATTCATCAGGTGGAAACCGGCAGGCTTGTACAATGCAATGATTGCGCCACTTACCAACTATGCCATCAAAGGAGTTATATGGTACCAGGGTGAAGCCAATACCGGCAAGCCTGCTGAATACACCGGCCTTATGCGCACGTTGATTGAAAATTGGAGAATGGAATGGCAACAGGGAAATTTTCCTTTTATATATGTGCAATTACCCAACTTTATGGAAGCCCGCAACGAGCCATCGGAAAGCAATTGGGCGGCGTTAAGGCAAGCGCAGTTAAAACTGCTCCCTACACCTATTACTGCTATGGTGATAGCGATTGATTTGGGAGAATGGAATGATATACATCCTTTGAACAAACAGGATATTGGCAAAAGACTTGCATTGCAGGCAGAAAAAATTGCATACGGCGAAAAAAATATTATAGCCAGTGGGCCATTATATCAATCGGCGAAGCTGAAACGAAATAAAGTAACACTTTCATTTACAAACACTGGAAGCGGAATTGTAAGTACAGGAAATGAGCAGTTAAAATACTTTGCCATTGCAGGCGCCGACAAAAAATTCGTATGGGCAAATGCTGAAATTAAAAACAATAAAGTAATAGTATGGAGTGATGCCGTGCCAAAACCTGTTTTTGTAAGATATGCCTGGGCCGACAATCCCGGAGCAGTGAATTTTTATAATAAAGAAGGATTACCGGCTTCGCCATTTGAAGCCGAGGTGAGTAAAAATTAGTGGAGTTTTTTTTATGGGGCCGGCGGTAGTGCTACTATTAAGCATCGTTGTGTCACTCACTTGTGCGGTAGGAATTCTATTCGTCTTTTTTTTAACCACAAGGGGCACAACGGTTTTTGACAAGGGGCACAAAGCGGATATTCGTGGTTTCTTCTCCTGTTCTCAACATCATTTTATTTTCGAATGCTATTATTTATACCCACGCTCTGCAAGGCTTGCAGCCTTGCAGCACTATACTGTTGCTTTTAGCAACACCGCTGGGTTTTAGTTACTACTGAAATTGTTTGCTATAAAGTAAAATGTCCTACACCTCAAAGGTGTAGGACATTTTGTGGCCTTCTCTCTGCTCTCTGACATCTGATCTCTCAACCGCCCACTAAAGTTCCTACCGTACAAGTGAGTGACACAACGATGCTTAATAGTAGCACTACCGCCGGTTACAAAAAAGCAATGAGTAATGAGTTTTGAGTGAATCCATTTATATTTAAAGCACTTTCAACTTTCAACTCTCCGCTATTGCTTATTCACCTTTGTGGCCTGTATGGCGGTAAGCGCTATAGTATAAACAATATCATCAACCAGTGCACCTCTCGAAAGATCGTTTACAGGCTTGCGCAAGCCTTGCAGCATAGGGCCTACGCTTACCACGTTGGCGCTTCTTTGCACGGCTTTGTAAGTAGTGTTTCCGGTGTTAAGATCGGGGAACACAAATACGTTTGCCTGTCCGGCAACAGGGCTGTTGGGTGATTTTTGCCTGCCTACGCTTTCCACGCTGGCGGCATCATATTGTAATGGGCCGTCGATGATGATATCCGGTCTTTTTTCCATTGCAATGAGTGTCGCTTGTTTTACTTTTTCTACATCCTCACCGGTACCCGAAGTGCCCGTGGAATAAGAGATCATGGCCACCTTCGGTTCAATGCCAAATGCCTTTGCCGAATCTGCACTTTGAATGGCAATATCAGCCAGTTCGTCTGCAGTAGGATCAGGGTTTACGGCGCAGTCGCCATACACATATACCTGGTCGGGCATAAGCATGAAAAACACGGAAGAAACAAGTTTGGTATCCGGCGCGGTTTTGATCAGTTGCAACGCGGGCCTGATTGTATTGGCTGTTGTGTGCACAGCTCCCGAAACAAGGCCATCTACTTCATCAACCACTACCATCATGGTTCCTAGTACCACATTGTCTCCTAATTGGTCTTCGGCCTGTTGAATGGTAACACCTTTGCTCTTTCTTAATTCGGCATACTTCTGAGTGTAGTTGCCGCGTACCAGATCCGGATCTATAATTTCAAGATCGGCCGGTAGTTGAACACCCTGCGCATCCGCTATTTTCAGTATGTCATCTTTTTTACCAAGCAGCACACATTTCGCTATACCTTTTTCGTGACAAATTACTGCTGCCTGTATAGTGCGTGGTTCATTGCCTTCGGGAAGCACAATTTTCTTTTGAGCTTTGCGTGCCGCTTGTATAAGCTGATAACGGAAAGCAGCCGGTGGCATTCTTTTTTCAATGGCTTCACCAATTCTTTCTTTCAGCGAATCTACAATCAGGTGCTCGGCAACATGATCTACCAGTTTGGTGATGCGTTCAATATCATCGCATGGTATGCTGGTACCCATTTTGTTTAAAATATTAACCGTATCAATAGAATTGTATTCGGTTAACATTATAGGCACATTTTGCGTAAATGCCGGAGCGCATAATGTTTTTATACTTTCTTTCGGAGTAAAATCGCTGGTCAGTAATATTCCGGCAATAGGTACTCCGCGCAAAATAGCGAGTGCGGTGGCCATCAATACATCGTCGCGGTCACCGGCTGTAATAACCAGTACACCTGGTTTTAGTAATTCCACAATGTATTCAACAGATCGGGATACTACAATTGAATTGTAAACCCTCGAGGTTTTCAATCCATTATTTCCATACAGCACATGGCAGTTTAGGTGATTGGCAATGTCCAATACCCTTGGTGCAAGTAATGTTATATCAAATGGAATGACTCCCAAAAGCGGCAGTTTGCCCTGCCGGATAGTTTTGCTATATTCTTTCAATTCGGAGTAAAGGCTTTCCATGCTTACCGCAGGATTAGCTTTAGTAACAACAAAACCTGCGAAATTTGTTTTACCAATGCCTCCAAATTGCTGAACGGCAATTTCAATTTGCTCGGCAATAGCAGAAGGTTGCAAATGCTCTGCCGATATTACTAATATTACACTTGCTCTCAGGTTACGAGCCACATCTGTATTGAGTGAAGAAATAACAGGTTTGTTAATGTCCAGAGCTAATCCTTCCACAATCATCACATCATTACCGCCTGTGCCCTGCTGAAACAGCGAAACGATTTCCTCCATCAGGCGTTCTTTTTCGCCATTGCCCAACAATCTTTCAACATGTTCAATTGTTAAGGGTTGTTTGAAAGGAATTTTATACAAAGCCTCTGCAAAATAGCAGGAACGTTCGGTTTCTTTTCCTAAAAGTAAGGTATCGGCAATGGGTTTAATAAAGCCGGCCTTAATGCCCAACCTTTCAAGCGCTCTTACCGTTCCAAGCGAAACAGAAGTAAGCGCGGCGCCTGATCCCACAGGGGCAATGTAATATGTTCGCATATTGCTATATTTTAAAAGTATAAGCTTGTTTTTCTTGTTGCAAATCAAGTGCCTGAATTATACAATAAGCATCTTAAAAATGCGCAAAGATTTTTTTTGGTAAGCCGGCGGTATTGCTACTATTAAGCATCGTTGTGTCACTCACTTGTACTGTAGTAATGCTATTGAGCAACAAACAACGCTATTCCTAACTACACTATTATTAATTATTAATTGTTAATTACTAATTAAACCCGCAGTGTCCATCGCTATCATTAATTCCTCATTGGTATTAATAACAATGGCTTTCTTGCTTTGCGATGTTGTAATAATTCCGGATTTGCCTCTTATTGTTTTGTTATTCGCTTCTTCATCCAAATAAAATCCAAGTACCGCCAATCTTTCGATAGCCATTTTTCTTACAATGGTGGAGTTCTCTCCAATGCCTCCGGTAAATATGAGCGCATCAATGCGTGGAAGCGACACCGACATGGCAGCTACATATTTCGCCAGGCGGAATACAAATATCTCAATGGCTAGTTTTGCATCTTCATTGCCATTAGCCGCTGCTTCTGTCAATTCACGCACATCGCTGGTAAGCCCCGATAAGCCCAGCAAACCGCTTTTCTTATTCAGCAGATCAATGATCTCATGCACATCTTTATTTAACACATTGGCCAGATAGCCGTGCAGCGCAGGGTCAAGATCACCAGAGCGTGTACCCATAACCAGTCCTTCCAGCGGGGTAAATCCAAGGGAAGTATCAACACTTTTGCCATTCAGCACAGCGCTCATGCTGGCGCCATTTCCAAGATGCGCACAAATAAACGAACTATCTGAAAGTGGTATTTGTAAAGCTTCCGCAGCCTCTTGCACAACATAGCGGTAGCTTATGCCATGAAACCCATAGCGGCGTACACCATAATCTTTATACCAACTTTTGGGAACAGCATATAAATAAGCATGTTTTGGAAGCGATTGGTGAAAAGCCGTATCAAAAACCGCCACTTGTGGCAAATGCGGTGAAGCATGCATGGCCGCTTTAATACCAATTAAATTTGGTGGATTATGAAGTGGAGCAAATGGCAGGCAACGTTCTATTGCTGCAATTACCTCAGGTGTGATGATGGTGGATGAAGAAAAATATTCTCCGCCATGCACCACCCTATGCCCGACAGCCTTAATATCTTTATCGAAGTTTCTTTCCTGTAAGTGTTTTAAAATTGATTTGGTTGCTGTTTCGTGATCATTCTTTTCAAGATCATAACTTTTGGTTTCTCCATTTTGTTTGATATGAAGAACAGCATTTTCCAATCCAAGTTTTTCGGCCAAACCTGAAATCACTGTTTCATGTGTGCTTACTTCAACAAGCGAAAACTTTATAGACGAACTTCCGCTGTTGATTACAAGTATAAGTGAACCCATTTTTAGATATATTTCAATTTTATTAATGAACTACAACAGGAATCAAAGAAAGGTTGCTGATAATTGCAAAAATTCATAATGTAAAAAACGGGTGCAAGTTAGTCCATATAACAAGGTAAAGAAGGGGGTGAAGATTTTTATTCTATATGATTTAAATCATTTTTATTTGCAGATTTTTTTGGGGTAAAGTTTATGAGTGTCCAATATGGCGATTGATTAAACCTTTTGGAACAAACAAATCGACGACCAAAAAATTTAGCGAAAAATACTAAATAAATTAGTGTGAATAAAAATCTTGTTCTAACTTTACCCAATTAATAATTTTGGAGCACAAAAAACTAGATGTCATGTCAAATGCTGAAAAATTAAAGGCGTTAAAGCTTACGATGGAGAAAATTGATAAGGATTTTGGGAAAGGCTCTGTTATGATGATGAATGAAAGATCCCAGGAACCGCACGAAGTTATTTCAACCGGATCCATTGGCCTGGATGTTGCGCTCGGAATAGGCGGTTTACCCAAAGGCCGGATTGTAGAAATATATGGCCCGGAGTCTTCTGGTAAAACAACCCTCTCGACCCATGTAATTGCCGAAGCGCAGAAAAAAGGCGGCATGTGCGCCATTATCGATGCCGAACATGCATTTGACAGTGCTTATGCCCAAAAGCTTGGTGTAGATGTAGATAACCTGCTTATTTCTCAGCCCGATTATGGTGAGCAGGCGCTTGAAATAGCCGATAGGCTTATTTTATCCGGAGCGTTGGATGTGGTGGTGATTGATTCTGTGGCAGCGCTTGTTCCAAAGGGTGAGCTGGAAGGCGAAATGGGTGAGAGCAAAATGGGCTTGCAGGCAAGATTGATGAGCCAGGCACTTAGAAAACTGACTGCGACTATCAGTAAAACAAATACCATTTGCATATTTATTAACCAGCTTCGTGAAAAGATCGGTGTAATGTTTGGAAACCCCGAAACTACAACCGGCGGTAATGCTCTTAAATTTTACGCTTCCGTGCGTTTGGATATACGCCGCGCTGCACAAATTAAAGATGGTGACGAGGCAATTGGCAACAGAGCAAAAGTAAAAGTGGTGAAAAATAAAGTAGCGCCACCTTTCCGCTCTGCCGAATTCGATATAGTTTTTGGCGAAGGAATTTCTAAAGTTGGAGAGATTCTTGATATGGGTGTAGAGTTGGGTATTGTGCAAAAAAGCGGTAGCTGGTTCAGTTATAACACCGACAAATTAGGACAAGGCCGTGATGCCGTAAAACAATTACTGCGCGATAATCCCGAATTGTCAAATGAAATTGAAGGAAAAATAAGAGAGAAAATTAAAGAAATGCAAACAGCATAAATATTTTTGAATGATGGGTTAGTTAGTAGATCCCGCTTGTCTAAGCGGGATTTTTTTTATGGATGCTGAATTATATAATGAATGTTTAGGATTAAGTATTTAGTTCGCAAAGGAATATCGTTTACGGGTTTCAACATTTCATTTATCAAAGTCTTTTTCTTTTTGCACAAGCAAAAAGAAACAAAAAGCACACCCGCGATCGATGACGGCCCGATCGCGGGTAGCGCCCTGATTTAGCTTTTGTACTACTGTGACTTCAGCAAAGGGAATGTTATTCATCGCTTTAGCGGCTACATACTTTACTATTGGCTGCAGTGGGATTCCTTATTTTCAGGTGTTTAAGTAAAATAGCGGATTTTCTTGCAAATACATTTTTATAACGGGAAGGCTAACTCCCATATTGCTCGTATAGAATTTGCGAGCTAAATAATTAATCCTATGGATGTTTTTTTTGTCGACGAATAGAATTACTACCGTTGAAGTGAGTGACACAACCGGAGCCCAATCAGGGGTTTACAGCCGGTCTCATAATAATAACTTCCACATTTATGCTGCTGCAAAATTTCAGGAGAAAATTTTTCTGCCCGAAGAATAATGAAAGACATACACTACACGTAAACCGGGCCTTTGATATCTGACTGTTTTTCTCTTGATAAATAAAATATCATTTCAGGATCACTTTCTCATCGTTTTTAATTGAGTATTTGAAGTGATAAGTTTCACTTAAGGTATCTAGTATTTGTTGCAATGTATAGTTTTCAAAAGTGTTTGTAATTGTCGGTAATTTTGAAAGATCCCCATCCAACACTACTGTTATGCCAAACCAACTTTCCAGTTGGCGGGCAACATTTGTGATGGAGGCATTATTGAATGAAAGCCTGTTTAGTTTCCATGTAGCTAAGTCAGTTGTGTCTAGTTTTTCCTTTTCTATTAGATCAATGGTGTGATTGATCATCACCATTTCGTGATGTTGTAATATTTCGGGTTCATCAAATTGCGATTTGTATGCCTTTTCAGCTTTCAGCGAACCGCTTTGCACCTCAATAGTTTCGCCTTCCCCGGTATGGTATGCAATTATGCGGAATATGCCGCCTGCTGTTGTGTTGATCAAATGTTTGGTGTGAATAATTAAAGGCTTTGTACTATCGGCAATTGTTTCTAACAATGCCATGCCGTCAATTGCTATTTCTCTTGAAGAATTATTATAATCTTCGGGAACGGTCAATGTGGTAGCTGAGCCGAGTATGGCGGTTGATCCGTCCGGCAGCACAATATTTTTCCTGCTTCCCAACTCACTTTTATAAATAATGGATTTGCCTTTTGGTTGCCAAATGTTTTCTACCAGTTCTACAGATTTTTCACTTGTGCGGGACTGGCATGCCCCAAATACTGAGATGATTACTATCAAATTGAAACTTATATGAAAACGGTTGTACATTAGTGTTATGAAAATTTTTTGAAAAAGGGATAATTTTTATGCTGAATGAATATTTCCCTGAAGTACAAAAATAAAAAAGGGGTCAGAATAGAAATTCAACCCCGTTTTTAAAATCCAATATCCTATGAAAAACCAATGCAATAATAACCTTTTATAATTACATACACAATACCACAAACAGGTATTAGTAAAAATACTATATGTTTTGCCCCTAGTTTTTAATTAGTTTGTCGGTAATCCATTTATTCTCATCTTTTTGTACCAGCGTAATAATATATACGCCTTTAGTTAAATTTGACACATCCACAAACTGAATTCCGCGAGAGATTGTTTTTGAAATCCAAATTTTTCCACTCACATCGGCAAGGTTAAGTTGTATCTCTTTTTCAGCTTTTACAATAAGAAGATTGTCGACAGGATTGGGATAAAATTTACAGTAAAAATTTCCTTTAACTATTATGGAGTGGGTGTTTGAATAATATACAGAATCTGCAATAGTGTATTTTATACGGTAGTAATTGTTGCCTGTGTGCGGCGATTCGTCTATAAATTCGTAAGCCGGTGTTTTTGCAGAACTTTTTTTTACTGCCAGCGTTTCAAAGCTGGTTCCGTTTCCGCTTCTTTCAATTGTGTAAAAACCCGTTTCTTTGTCGGCACAAGGCTGCCACTGAAGCGTAACGGTATTCTTATCATTAAGCGTCGGCAAGTTTAATATGCATGTAGATTTGCCAACTAACGAATCCGCAATTGTTGCAGGAAAATCTTTGCTTTGTGCACTGCCCTCTGAAAGGCGCAGCCAAAATATAATAAAAAATAATATGTATAGCCTGTAACGCATTGTGGAATAAATTCTTAACAAACATTATGCCGAGCAGTATCTTTGCAAGCACAAAAGTGATATTTAACATAAAAGCATAAACGAATTACACTATGCCAGTTAGAACAATGAACGCTCGCAAACGCATTGCTTTGGTAGCGCACGACAACAAGAAAAAGGAGCTTATAGAATGGGCTATTCAAAATAAAACAATATTGGCTAAGCATAGACTTTACGGTACCGGCACCACCGGATCTATGATAGAGAACGCTTTAGACCAATCTGTAAACAAATTCCTGAGTGGCCCGCTTGGCGGCGATCAGCAAATAGGCGCCGCCATTGCAGAAGGCAATATAGATGTATTGATCTTTTTTTGGGACCCTATGGAAGCGCAACCACATGACCCCGACATCAAAGCGCTGCTTCGCCTGGCAAGTGTATGGAATATACCCATTGCCACAACCCGTTCTACAGCTGATTTCCTGTTAAGCTCGCACTTATTGAACGAAGAATATAACTGTGTTATTGTTGATTTCTCAAGCTATATTAAAAGATCGATTGAAACAGAGTAGATGTCAGTAGCTGTCAACGCTGGTAAGTGACAGGCGATTGGCCTTTATTATTACCGCAGTTTACAATTTTGGATTTATTATTTAGGGACCGGCGGCAGAGCCCTGATTAAGCATCGTTGTGTCACTCACTTGTACGGCAGGAATGCTATTGAGCTGCCTTATCCCCAGCCCTTCTCCAAAGGAGAAGGGAGTCCCGCGCACAAAGCGGATATTCGTAATCTCAACAATTTTTTCAACATTCATCTCCAATCGTTTTCAGTGACTCATTCATACCGTACTTTCAATTTATTCAATTTTCAAGTATAACTTCGTAGCATGCCATTTAAATTACATGCTCCATACCAGCCATCGGGTGATCAGCCGGGTGCAATTGCCCAGTTGACAGAAGGCCTTATGAATGGTGAAGGATTCCAAACCTTACTAGGCGTAACCGGTTCGGGTAAAACATTTACCATAGCCAATGTTATTCAAAATGTGCAAAAACCCACGCTGGTGCTCACTCATAATAAAACACTGGTGGCGCAGCTTTATGGCGAGTTCAAGCAGTTCTTTCCTGAGAATGCGGTGGGATATTTTGTTTCTTACTACGATTATTACCAGCCCGAAGCTTACATGCCGGTGAGCGATACTTATATTGAAAAAGATCTGTCGATTAATGAAGAGTTGGATAAGCTAAGACTCCAGGCCACCGCCGAATTGCTGAGCGGAAGACGCGATATTATTGTAGTGGCTTCTGTAAGTTGTATTTATGGTATTGGTAATCCCGCTGAGTTTGAAAACGGTATTATAAGACTTTACAAAGGACAGACGATTTCCCGGCAGGGCTTTCTTCATGCGCTTGTTAACTCGTTATACATGCGCAGCCAGGGCGAGTTTGGCCGTGGCAGTTTTCGTGTAAAAGGCGATACTATCGATATCAATTTGCCCTATATCGATTATGGCTACAGGATCACATTTTTTGGAGATGATATTGAAGAAATAGAAAGCATTGATGTAAACACCAGTAAGCGTATTGAAAAGCTTGATAACGCAGCAATTTTTCCGGCCAATTTATACCTTGCTCCAAAAGACATGATGCAGCAGATCATTTACGAAATTCAGGATGAAACCGCTTTGCAGGTGGAATATTTTAAATCTGTCGGAAAATTTATAGAAGCGCAACGCTTAAGCGAACGCGTTAATTATGACCTGGAAATGATGCGGGAGCTGGGTTATTGCAGCGGCGTGGAAAACTATTCAAGATTTTTTGATCGTCGCCGGCCGGGCACCAGGCCATTTTGCCTGCTGGATTATTTCCCGAAAGATTTTTTATGCGTGCTGGATGAAAGTCACCAGACTGTGCCGCAGGTAAGCGGTATGTATGGCGGCGACAGAAGCCGCAAATTGGTGTTGGTAGATTATGGTTTTCGGTTGCCCTCGGCATTGGATAACAGGCCGCTTAATTTTTATGAATTCGAATCAATGCTCAATCAAACCATTTTTGTATCTGCCACCCCGGGCGATTATGAACTGGAAAAAACCGGTGGTGTGGTTGTAGAGCAGGTAGTACGGCCAACCGGCTTGCTCGATCCGCCAATTGAAGTAAGACCAAGCATAAACCAAATAGATGACCTGCTGGAAGAAATTGATAAGCGGGTTACAAAGGGCGACCGCGTGTTGGTAACCACGCTCACCAAGCGCATGGCCGAAGAAATGGACAAATATCTGCATCGCATCAATATAAAATCGAAATACATACACAGCGAAGTGGATACGCTTGAACGTGTGGAAATACTAAGACAATTGCGGCTTGGAGAAATTGACGTGCTCGTGGGTGTGAATTTATTAAGAGAAGGATTGGATCTGCCGGAAGTTTCGCTGGTTGCCATTTTGGATGCGGATAAAGAAGGATTTTTGCGTAACGAAAAATCGCTTACACAAACTGCGGGCCGAGCCGCCCGCAATGCGGATGGCCTTGTTATATTCTATGCGGATACCATGACGGACAGTATGCAGCGCACAATAGATGAAACAAATCGCAGACGCGAAAAACAAATTGCTTACAACATTGCGAATAATATTACTCCTCGTACGGTTAAAAAAAGTAAAGAGCAGGTTTTTGCACAAACATCCGTATTGGATATTAAGGGATACAATGTAAAGGATCCTTACGCTATTGCACCCGACGAAGACCTGGTAAACATTGCCGCTGAAGATCAGGAACAGTATAAAACCATTCCGCAAATGGAAAAGGCTATAAGCAGGGTGAAAAAAGAAATGGAAAAAGCCGCACGGGATCTTGATTTTATGGAAGCCGCAAGATTGAGAGATGAAATGTTTGTATTGCAAAAACAACTAGATGAAATGAAGAGGGGTAATTAATCAATTAATAATTAATAATGAATGATTAATAGGGTGTATGAGAGGTGCAGGCTTCTTTTTGCTCAATAGAATTACTACAGCACAAGTGAGTGACACAACGATGTTTAATAGTAGCACTATCGCCGGTGCACAAAAAATAACAGCTCGCATGAGAGGTAGTTAAATAAAATAAATGGGCGTAATGTGCACACAATTTTTTTTATGGGCCGGGCATTATAGCTACTATTAAGCTTTGCTTGCGTCGCACTCTTGTACTGTAGTAATTCTATTGAGCGATGTGTGCACTCCGAAAATGTAATACAGCCGGAGGAATTATACGGGATAAAAAATTACTATTGCATAATGTTCAAAAAACTTATTTCAAAAAAACACAAACCGGGATTTGCTTCATTCCTGTTTTATTTGCTGCTTATATATATAGTGGCGGCGCTGGTTTGGTGGTTTATATCTCTAATGCAGCAGAGCAACCAAATGACGAATTATAAACTGCTTGAACAGAAGGCTGATGACCCCGCTTATCTTAATAAAATAGAAGAAATTGAAAAAGAAAAACGTAGAACTTCCGCTAAATATATTGGCGAGGGGGTTGTGTTTTTTTCACTAATTCTTGTAGGAGCATTTTTTGTGCACAGGGCAATGCGAAAAGAAATAAAGTTTGCCAAGCAACAGCACAATTTTATGATGGCCGTAACACATGAATTGAAAACGCCTATTGCTATTGCAAAACTCAATCTTGAAACAATACAAAAACATAAGCTGCCGGAAGAAAAGCAACAAAAGATCACCACAATGACGTTGCAGGAAATTAACAGGCTTGATACACTTGCAAGTAATATTCTGGTTTCTGCACAAATGGAGGAAAGCGCTTTCAGGAGTACGAAAGAAGAAATTGATTTCTCCGGGCTGGCGCAAAAATGTGCGGAAAGTTTTAGAACGCGGTTTCCCGTTAAGGAATGGTTTATAGATATAGCAAAGGATATTTCTATAGCAGGCGATCCATTATTGTTGCAGATACTCATCAACAATTTATTGGATAACGCTGTAAAATACACAAACAGGGAAGGCAAAATATATTTTTCGCTTTATCATAAAAAAAATATTGTTGCTTTGAATGTTGCGGATAATGGAATTGGGATTGCCGATAATGAGAAACCAAAGATTTTTGACAGGTTTTACAGAATTGGTGATGAGGCTGTTCGTAGCACAAAAGGTACGGGGCTTGGGCTATATCTTTGTAAAAAAATTGCTGTAGCGCATAATGCGAAAATTTTAGTGACCGATAACGTACCAACAGGTACAAATTTTAGCATTCAGTTTCATATATGAAAACAAAAAAATCAATTTTACTGGTAGAAGATGAAGAAAATCTTCACGAATCATTGAAGTTAAACCTGGAGCTGGAAGGATATGAAGTGACCTCTGCTTTTGATGGCAATACCGCTCTGCGTGCCTTGCACGGCGAATACTTTGACCTGGTTATTTTGGATGTAATGTTGCCGGAACTTGACGGAATTTCTGTGCTGGAAACAATGCGTGTGAAAAGCAACGAGACGCCTGTGCTGATTTTAAGTGCAAAAAATAATAGTGCGGACAGGGTGCTTGGATTAAAAAAAGGAGCGGATGATTATCTTACAAAACCTTTCAATCTTGAGGAGTTGTTATTGCGTGTGAACAAACTGATTGAAAAAAAATAAAAAACTGCAGGATAAAGATACGGTGGGCGATACATATAGCTTTGGAAACAGTTCTATTGATTTTAAAGCACAGGAAGCTACCACTAAAACGGGCGAAGTAGTACAGCTAAGTAAGAAAGAAACAATGTTGCTGAAGCTGCTTATTGAAAATAAAAATGAAGTGGTGCCTCGCGAAAAGATCCTTCAAGCAGTGTGGGGATATAGTGTTTATCCTACCACGCGTACTATAGATAATTTTATTTTGAATTTTCGTAAATACTTTGAAGAAGACAGCCGTAAGCCAAAATATTTCCACTCAGTGCGAGGGGTAGGCTATAAGTATAATGAATGAGAAGCCTGATGGAGAGTTGAGAATGCTATAGATAATTAAATAAAGATGAAACAAAGACACTCTGTCACGTCCTGAAAAAGTAGACAGTTTTTTAGTTGATTATCACGCACCTGGCGCAAGCATAGTAGCTGAGCCAAGTGTATAGCCAAGCTTGTGCCTTACCGGCAAATTGCTTTTTTTTCTTTTATTGGCAACAATAGAATTTTCATTGGTTGTTGGTGTGCCTTCGCACGATGGCCACCCTACACACGCAACAACGGCAACGCCCAACCATTCCTGTTTAATACGCTTCTCTACTGCCAACCGCCTACTGCCCACTGCCAGCTCGCCGAATAGAACTACTACAGTACAAGTGAGTGACACAACGATGCTTAATAGTAGCACTACCGCCGGTTACATAAAAGTTATGAGTTTTGAGTTTTGAGTGGTGAGTGAGAGTGATGCTCACCTTCTTCTGACCTCGCCTAAAACACATTCTTCCACATCATACTTTCAATAGGTTTATTGGGCTGGCCGCTGTATTTGGCGTTTTTCTTTTGATTGTATTTTACCTCAATTTCGCCTTCCACCGGAAAATATATTAGTTGGCCTATTGGCATTCCTTTATAAATACGGACGGGTTGTTTTACAGAAATCTCTAATGTCCAGTTGCCGCAAAATCCAACATCACCTTTTCCTGCTGTGGCGTGTATATCAATACCAAGCCGGCCTGTGGACGATTTGCCTTCTAAAAATGGCACATGTGCGTGAGTTTCAGTGTATTCGTCGGTTACGCCCAGGTAAAATACATGCGGTTGCAGCACAAAGCCCTCATCAGGAATTTCAAAATATTCTATCTGGTTATGCTTGCGTGCATCCAGAACTTCATCTTTGTATTTTGCCAGCCATTTGCCCAGGTGTACATCATAGGAATTGCTTCCCAGGCAACTGCGATCGTATGGTTCAATTTTAATAGTACCGCTCTCTATTTCTTCCAGTATCCTGGTATCGGATAGTATCATTTTTCAATATCAGTTTTTTATTGTCAATTTGTGTATGGCAAAATAACCGTCATTTTTTAAATTATGCCTCTTTTTTATCAACAAATTATAGACGAAAATACTAAGCTTGGTATTTGGCGCATTGAAGAGCCTGAATCTTTTTTTGTGGAAAAGGTACCCATCAAAAAAGATGTATCCCATCCTTATAAGCGCTTGCAGCACCTTGCAGGCCGGTATTTGTTACCCATGCTGTTCCCGGAGTTTCCTTTGGAGCAAATTGAAATAGCCGATACAAGAAAACCTTTTTTACCTAACGAGAAATTTCATTTTTCCATATCGCATTCCGGCAATTTTGCGGCGGCCATTGTAAGTTCCACCAAAAGAGCGGGTATAGATATAGAGCTTGTAACGCCGCGACTGTTGCGCATTTCATCTAAGTTTCTTAATGTATACGAACAGGCTACACTGGATAACTGGTCATATTTGCCTAATATACATTTGCAGCTTACCGCCATGCTTTGGAGTGCGAAAGAATCGATTTTTAAATGGTATGGAAACGGTGAAGTTGATTTCAAAGATGACATTAAACTGAATGGTGCTATTTCTATAATGTCAACTAATACTATTACACTGCCATTCACTTTCGAAAAAGCAGGTGGGATACCACTTAATGTGCATGGAAAACTCTTCAGGCCGCTGATGCTTACATGGGTGTTAGATAATATTTAACCTTTCATTAAGTTTTTGGCCGGGAGTAAACAATCACGCACAATTGAAGCTTCAACTTACATTTACAAAATTGAGTTTACAACCACATGCTTACAATCAGTGATAAAAACAAAGAACAGCTTAAATGGTATCAGCAGCCTTTTTTCGCTGTATTGTTTCATGTGGCAGCCTGGGTATTGATTTTCTCAGTACCTTTTTTTCTGCGGCCCAATGTAAATGAGACACCTGAGCAAATGCGGCACACTCCGCCACCACAAAGCGTTCAAATGGTTTTTCGTTTATTGCTGGTGGCTGTTTTTTACCTTAACGCTTATATACTTATTCCGAAATTGATGCAAAAGAAAAAAGTGCTGTGGTATATACTCAGCCTTTTTGGTATTTTCCTGTTTGTAATGCTGGCAATGCTGCTGGTTAACCGTTATGAACATGTAAGAAGCATTCCCTGGCGCATTCCATTTATAATATCAGTATTTCCTACACTTTTCATACTTGCCATAAGTACCACATATAGGTTTGTAATTGATAATATGCACAATGAAAGGGTACAAAAAGAAAAAGAAACCGAGCATTTAAAAACGGAACTTTCCTTTTTGCGGTCGCAGGTTAGTCCGCATTTTATGTTCAATGTGTTGAACAACACGGTATCGCTTGCAAGAACAAGATCGGAACAACTGGAGCCAACTTTAATAAAACTATCACATCTTTTGCGTTATATGTTATATGAATCCGACGAGGATAAAGTAAGTTTGGCAAAGGAGAAGGACTACCTTCAAAGCTATATAGATCTGCAACAGCTTCGATTTGCTGATAACGTATTAATTGATTTCGAGAGTTATGGAAATTTCGAAAGCTATTCTATAGAACCCATGCTATTGATACCCTTTGTTGAAAACGCTTTTAAGCATGGTATCGGCTTTATTGAAAATCCTGAAATACACATAAAAATGATGGAGCAAAACGGAGAGTTGCGCTTCGATGTAAAAAATAAATTCAATTTAGCAAACAAAGAATGCAGCGATAAGCACTCCGGAATTGGTCTTATCAATGTTCAAAGAAGGTTGAATCTGTTGTATGGTGATAAATATAAACTCACCATTCATACAAATGACAACTGGTTTTACATTAACCTAATATTTCAATTTAAATGATGCACTGTATTGCTGTAGACGACGAAAAGCTTGCTCTCGATCTATTGGAAGATAATATTAAGCAAATACCTTTTCTAAAATTGGTAAAACGCTGTAAAAACGCTATGGAAGCTATGGATGCACTGAAACATGAAAAAGTAGATCTTATGTTTCTCGATATTCAAATGGCGGGAGTTACCGGTTTTCAATTACTGAAAAGTTTATCTGTAAAGCCACTTACTATTATGATCACTGCTTATGAAAATTATGCAGTTGAAGGTTTCAACCTTGATGTAGTTGATTATCTTGTAAAGCCTGTGTCATTCGAAAGATTTTTAAAAGCATGCAATAAGGCTTATGATCTTTTCCAGCTTCAGCAAAAACAATTACATTCAAATCATACTATACAACGCGATTACTTTTTTGTGAATGTGGAATACAACCAGGTTCGAATTAATAATGATGACATCGTTTTTGTGGAAGCAATGAAAGATTACATTCGCATTCACTTGGCCAATTCAAAACCGGTGCTTACCCGCATGAGCATGAAAGCTATGGAAGAAAAATTACCGGCTCACCAGTTTGCCCGTATTCATAAATCATATATAGTATCTCTTCCAAAAATTTCTACCATTAAGCGGGGGTTAGTGGTAGTTGCACAACACGAAATTCCATTAAGCGACAATTATAAATCTAACCTGGAAACTTTGCTGGGCTTGCAACCGGAATAATGTGAATATGCTTTAATAAGTGGAGAATTGAGAATGCTGCTGGTGCGAGAGGAAGACAAAACAAGAACATTCAATAAATAAAGTTGAGTACTACAAAACTAATCACGAATGTACTTGGTGCCTCTTTTTGTACATCGGGTAAATATTGGCAATATTTTTTGGGGACCGGCGGTAGTGCTACTATTAAGCATCGTTGTGTCACTCACTTGTACCGCAGGAATGCTATGGAGCAGTTGGCAGTAATCAGTAGGCAGCAGGCAGTAGAGAAATCAGAAGTCAAGAACCGCATCCTGCTGTTGTATCTTTAAAATAAATAGTTCTATTGAGGTTGAAGTATCCAAAAATGATGAACATAAAGTTGAGTCTAAATTTTCTAAAACCTAATAAAATCAATAATTTTAATACACAAAAATATTCATGGGCATAAGCCCTCCTCAAAAAATGATTCTCAAAGATCAGTCTCCAAAATATAGATAACACTCCTCTATTTTGGGAACTAAAAAAAGGGCATTTTTTGAGGTGAATAGTTACCTATGATCAGCGGTTACCTATGTTGTGGTCAGTTGACTAATTTTCTGTCATCATCGTAAATCCAAATAATATGAAACATATCATTACCGCCGTGATGTTATTATTATTATGTGTTACAAAATCCTCCGCGCAAACCAAAGACAATATTACCTTTTACGACATCAATCAAGATCCGTGTTCAGAAAAGAACGCTACATTTTTATCAGAAATCGAAAAAATGGGCGATTCATTGTGGCAAATGCACTATTACTATTATCGCGGTCCCCGCATTCTAACAGAATCATATAAGGATGAGGCACGCAGCATTCCCGATGGTCGTTTTATTTATTACAATTTGCATGGCGAAAGAGATTCAATTCAATTATATACTAATGGCGAACTTGATAGTTGTATATTTCTGAATCCGGGAGGTAAATGGACTTCAAGAACAATCTACCTAAATGGGAATATTATCCGAACAGATACAGCTTGGAGGAAACCAATTGATTCTACAAAAACCAATAAGGATATAGCTATAACACCAGGAGAAAAGGACTCGGAATTTTCCGGTGGACGATCCGCGTGGGCTAAGTATTTGAATAAAAATATAGAATATCCGGATAAGGCTGTGAAATACTTGCTCAAGGGAACAGTAGTGGTTCAGTTTTTAATAGATAAAAATGGGGAGGCGTATGATTTTGAAATATTCAGATCCGCTAACTATTGGATGGATAAGGAGGCACTCCGTGTTTTAAAAAAATCGGGAAAATGGACGCCTGCAGAAAAGGACGGAGTGCCAGTAAAATCATATAAACTACAGCCAATTACATTTAGGTATTAAATGGAGAATGGAGAGTGCTAAAACTGATATCAGTTGCCGGAGTTGGAATAATTTCTTCTGACACCTGATCTCTCCACTGTTTTAGTGTTGTTTGAGTTAATATTTTATGGTACGAGCGACAGTTTTTATCAAGTTGTCTTTTATTGTTTTTTGGTCTTGATGAATACCGCAAGTATAGTTATGATACCGGCTGCGGTATTTCATGGCATCATCGTTGCGTCGCAATCACTTCATCGGTAGTAATGCTGTTCATCGGCTAAAATGTTTCAGGCTTGTCGCCAGATGTCCTACACCTTAGAGGTGTAGGACATCTGCATACGCCGCTGATCTCTGATTTCTCTTTTCTTACTTCTTACTTCTTATTTCGATAATGCTTGCCTGTACTGAAACACCGGCAACCGGCAACCTGAGACCTGTAACTTGTAACTTGCAGCCCGTCCCATAGCATTCCTGCCGTACAAGTGAGTGACACAACGATGCCCAATAGAATTACTATAGCTCACCTCCAAAAAATCACATAATTCTACACCAGGCTAAGTTTAATTTTAAAATTTAAACGCAACTTTGTAAATATTAATTCACTCTTTGGTTGAAACAATCAATTAATCATTCATTCAATTATTTGCTATGCCGGATGCATCACAATTTTTGCAAACAATAAACGAGGGATATAAGTTTAAAGGAGAAGCCGCCAAAATAGGTGTGGCCATGTTGGATGGAGAAGTGGTTCAGGGCGCTGATATTTTTCTTCCTTTGAAAACCATGAACAGGCATGGCCTGATTGCCGGCGCTACCGGAACAGGAAAAACGAAAACCCTGCAAGTTATAAGCGAAATGCTTAGTGATAATAGTGTGCCTGTATTAATGATGGACATTAAAGGCGACCTGAGCGGTATCGCCGCCGAAGGTAAGAGCAACGATAAAATTGCAGAGCGTTATCAAAAACTGGGACTTACTTACTCGCCTTCCGCATATCCAACCGAATTGCTTACACTTAGCAATGAGAAAGGCGTTAGATTGCGTGCCACCGTAAGCGAATTTGGTCCTGTTTTGCTTAGTAAAATTCTTGGACTGAATGATACACAGGCCGGCCTTGTGGCCATGATCTTCAAATATTGTGATGACACTAAACTGCCCTTACTCGATTTGAAAGATTTTGTGAAAGTGCTGCAATATGTGAGCAACGAAGGCAAAGAAGAATTATCGAAAGATTACGGTAATATTTCTACTACTTCCATTGGTACCATTTTGCGCAAAGTGGTAGAGCTGCAACAACAGGGAGCGGATCTTTTCTTTGGTGAAATTAGTTTTCATATAGACGACCTTATGCGCATCAGCGATGATGGTCGCGGTATCATTAGCGTGTTGCGGGTGACCGATTTGCAGGACAGGCCGAAACTGTTTTCTACTTTCATGCTGCAAATGCTGGCAGAGCTATATGCAACCTGCCCGGAGGAGGGTGATCTTGATAAGCCGAAACTGGTTATTTTTATTGATGAAGCACATTTGATTTTCCAGGAAGCCAGTAGCGCATTACTTCAGCAAATTGAAACTATTATAAAACTGATCCGTTCGAAAGGGGTTGGCATTTTCTTTTGTACGCAAAACCCAATGGATGTTCCGGCAACGGTATTAAGCCAGCTTGGCCTGAAAGTGCAACACTCTTTGCGGGCTTTTACCGCGGCAGACAGAAAAGTAATTAAACAGGCTGCCGAAAATTATCCTGAAACAACATTTTATAAAACCGAAGACCTGCTTACTCAATTAGGCATTGGCGAAGCGCTTGTAACCATGCTTAATGAAAAAGGTATACCCACGCCTCTTGCGCATGTTATGCTTTGCTCGCCGCGCAGCCGTATGGATGTGCTGACGGCAGATGAAATTGATCGTATTGTGAGCCAATCAAGACTGGTGAGAAAATATAATCAGCAGATTGATTCGGAAAGCGCATATGAAATACTTACTGCCAAACTTGAAGAAGCAGAGGAGAAATCCAAAACCACCACTACAAAAAAAACCGCAAAGGACAAATCGGTAATAGAAGAAGTGTTGGACAATCCAATTACGCGGCAAGTGGGCAGAACTGCTGCAAGCATGATAACAAGAGGTTTGCTGGGAGCATTGGGACTTGGCGGAAAGAGCAGAAAGAAAAGCTGGTTTTAATAAAAAAAGAAGGTTGATAGACTTGTACTATCAACCTTCGAATTATAAGTTGCGAATAAATTATTTTCTATTATTGTAAATAGCAATGTACTGAATGAGTGTAACAATGGAAGCAATAGCTGCTACCACATAAGTCATTGCAGCCCATTTAAGCGCATCTTTCGCTTTAGGATATTCCCTTTGGCTGGTAACATTTGTTCTGTTGAGCCATGCAAGCGCTCTGTTGCTGGCGTCAAATTCCACGGGAAGAGTAACTACTGAGAACAACGTGGTTAATGCAAAAAGAATAATTCCTATAAGTAGCAACTGGGGAAATACCTTGATGGCAAGAATACCGCCCAGTAGTACCCACTGTACAAGGCTGGAGCTAATTTGCACTACCGGCACCAGTTTACTGCGAAAACCTAACCAGGGGTAAGCCGAAGCATGCTGAACAGCGTGCCCGCATTCGTGCGCAGCAACGGCTGCGGCGGCCACACTAGCACCATTATAAACGTCGGGACTTAAATTTACCGTTTTATTGGCAGGGTTGTAGTGGTCGGAGAGGAAACCGTCAACTGAAATAACCTGAACATCGTAAATGCCGTTTTCCTTAAGCATCTTTTCAGCCACTTCTTTACCGGTTAAACCACTTACCAGGGGCACTTTGCTATACGAGTTGAACTTGCTCTTTAACACAAAGGAAACCAACATACTAATGCCCACAAAAATCAACGAGATTAACATTACTGAGGGTGTCATTACAAACTAAATTTTAGGTAAAAGTAATAACAATAAAGCTGCCATTTTCTTAAATTTTTCATTTTACGACATTTTGTCATAGTCGGCGAGATGATATGTCAAATTTGACATTAATATATTGAAACTATTTTATTTATGAAAAATAAGTAATTGATTGTTAATTGTTTAAAAAAATGAATTGACATTTTAAAATCATAAAAGTTATTCACAGAGGCAAAAAATTATTTTGTTATGTGGCGCTAATTTGTAATTTAGTGCAAGAATTTAATGGGTTAGTAAGTAAGGGGCCGGCAATTTTGCCGGCCCTTTTACTTTTTAAAAATTCTATCAACAACATTATTTTCCATTTTTTAAAAAACAAATTCTATTAAACATTGTTTGTTCTTTTTTGAATTAGTTAGAAGCGTATTTTTCATTTTCAAATGAATTAAACTGAAAACTCCTTTTATCTGTTTTTGATTTTTAGAAATCGATTTCTCTATACTCAATTTATTCTATAGACTATCCGTTCTTCATGTTCTTATGACAATCGTCATACGGGGATACTGTTAAAGGTTATAAAAAGAAACGACCTCTGTTATACAACTGCTAATGGAATGATGTACGACTATTTACTACTATAGCGATTTCGAATAATTGGTTGAGCAGGCTGATAGTAGCGCATGCATTGCATTGATGCTATGAAATACTGCCGTACAAGTGAGTGACACAACGATGATGCCATGAAATACTGTCGCCGGTACACAAAAATATTTCTTGCAACCTGCAGTACGCCTTATTGGAATTGTTCTTTGATTTTTAATTCTACTATCTTTATTGAATGAGTAAAACGAAATCAGCTTTCTTTTGTCAGAATTGCGGATATGAAAGTGCGAAGTGGTTGGGCAAGTGTCCTTCATGTCAGCAATGGAACACTTTTGTGGAAGAATTGGTACAAAAGGAAAAAACAAAAAACAACGATGACTGGAAATCATATAACGGCGAAAGAAAAAACAAAACCGTATCGCTTCATGAAATTGCGAGCAGCGAAGAAAAACGTATCATAACGCATGACGCGGAATTGAACCGTGTGCTGGGAGGCGGTATTGTAAATGGCAGCATAGTGCTGGTAGCGGGAGAACCGGGAATTGGAAAATCGACATTGTTTTTGCAAAACGGATTGCAAATGAAAAACATTTGCATCTTGTATGTGAGTGGCGAGGAAAGCGAACAGCAAATAAAAATGCGGGCCGACAGATTGAAAGCCTCAAATGAAAATTTTTACCTGCTTACGGAAACTTCTACACAGGTAATTTTTCAGGAAATAAAAAAACTGCGACCTCAACTGGTCATTATAGATTCGATTCAAACCCTGCACACACCGTTTATTGAATCATCTGCCGGAAGCGTGTCGCAGATAAGAGAGTGTGCAGCTGAGCTGCAACGGTTTGCCAAGGAAACCGACACGCCGGTTTTTTTAATTGGCCACATTACTAAAGACGGAAGTATAGCCGGCCCGAAAATTTTAGAACACATGGTGGATACAGTTCTTCAATTTGAAGGCGACCGGCATTATGCATACCGCATATTGCGCACTTTGAAAAACCGATTTGGCAGCACTGCCGAGCTGGGCATTTATGAAATGACGGGAAATGGTATGCGAGGCGTAAGTAATCCCAGCGAAATATTGATTTCCCAAAAAGAAGAACAATTGAGTGGTACCGCCATTGCTGCCACTATTGAAGGGTTAAGACCTTTACTAATAGAAATTCAGGCGCTGGTTACCCAATCGGTGTATGGCACGCCGCAAAGAACGGTGAGTGGCATGGACCTGAGAAGACTGCAACTGTTGCTGGCAGTGCTTGAAAAACGCGGCGGCTTTCATTTTGGCGTTAAAGATGTGTTTCTTAATATTGCCGGAGGCTTAAAAGTTGAAGACCCGGCCATTGACCTTGCGGTGCTTTGCGCTTTATTGAGTTCTTATGAAGATATTCCTTTGCCGGTAAATATCTGCTTTGCCGGCGAAGTGGGGTTAAGCGGAGAAATACGTGCCGTGAACAGGATTGAGCAACGCATTGCTGAAGCCGAAAAGATGGGGTTTGAGAAAATCATCATTTCGCGATACAATAAAAAAGGATTAAGTAACCTAAAGTCCAATATTGAGATCGTATCTGTGGCGCGGGTGGAAGAAGTGTACAATCTTCTGTTTTGAATTTGAGATTTGAAATGGTGTAGATTTCACTCAAAACTCAAAACTCAAAACTCATAACTTTTTTGGGGACCGGCGGTAGTGCTACTATTAAGCATCGTTGTGTCACTCACTTGTACGGCAGTAATGCTATTGGGCAGTTGAGAAGTCAGAAGAATGCAGAGATCAGAGATGTCCTACACCTTTGAGGTGTAGGACATCTGAACCACGGCAAGCCCGGAATATTTTAACCGATGAAAAGAATTACAACCGATGAACGAAATGCGACGCAACGATGATGCCATGAAAAACTAATGTTCGTACCAAAAAGATCACAGTCATGACCCAAAAAGAATAACCCAATAAACCCAATAAAAAAATATCATAAAAAAAACTATAAAAACATAATCGACAACCAAATCTTAAAACAATTTCAAATCTCAAATTTCAAATTTCAAATTTAAGCAATGTCCTTTCTTTCCCCATTAACACATTTGTTTTTTCCACACGTTTGTGCCGGATGCGGAAGTGATGTGCTGGATGCGGATAATACAATTTGTGTTGAGTGTGTGCAGCATTTGCCTTTTACAAATTATCACAAAATTGCAGACAATCCGCTGGAGAGAAGGTTTTGGGGAAGATTGCCTTTACATGCCGCGGCAAGTACATTTTATTTTACCAAGCAATCCGCGTTGCAAAATATGATGCATGCTTTTAAGTATAAAGGGAAAAAGGATATTGGCTATTATCTTGGCAGTCAAATGGCAAACCAGGTAAAAGATAGCGACCGGTTCTCCGATATTGACGCTTTGGTACCTTTGCCTTTATTTGCATCGCGGGAAAAGCAAAGAGGTTATAACCAGGCAACTGTTTTGTGCAAAGCCATTAGTGAGCAATTGCAAATACCAATTGCAGCAAATGCTGTGGAAAGATTGGCGGCCACGGCAACGCAAACACATAAAAGCCGGTCGGAAAGATGGGATAATATGAGCGGAAAATTTAAATTGGTAAACGAAGACGTTGTTAAAAACAAACATGTTTTATTGATAGATGATGTAATAACCACCGGCGCCACTTTGGAAGCATGTGGCAGAGAGCTTCTACAAGCCATTGGGTCAAAGCTTAGTATATTAACGCTTGCTTATGCAATGGCCGAATAATTAATGAATACTAATAGCAACAAATGAAAAACATTCTTTTAATAGCATTCCTTTTTTCCGGTATAGCATTTTTTTCTTGTAAGAAAGATTCATTTACTACAAGCAAGGAGGCATTTGTTATACTTAGCAGCGATTCATTATACTTCGACACGGTGTTTACCACTGCGGGCTCTGTAACGCAGGCATTAAAAATTACTAATAACAATGAGCAAAAGCTGCGATTGAATACCATACAACTCGTTGGTGGCAATGCTTCTCCATTTAAAATAAATATTGACGGCGCTCCTGTTTCGCAAATGAATAACATTGAACTGGAAGCAAATGACAGCATGTATGTGTTTGTAACTGTGTCAGTTCAAGCAACTGGTAATAACCTGCCTTTTATAGTACAAGACTATATTTTAATAAGCTATAATGGCAACACGAAGTATGTAAAATTAAGCGCCTGGGGACAAAATGCCCATTTTCTGAATAATGAAATCATCAACACCAATACAGTTTGGAAAAATGATTTACCATACGTTATTATAGGCGGCTTGGAGGTAAAAGAAAATGCGACGCTGACCATTGAAAAAGGATGTCGCATATATGTAAGAGCCAATTCACCTGTGCTTGTGGACGGCTCGCTAAAAGTATTTGGTGAAAAATACGATAGCACCAGGGTTATTTTTAGCGGCGACAGATTGGATGAACCGTATAAGAATTATCCCGGGAGCTGGCCCGGCATTTATTTTCGCGAAACCAGCAAAAACAACGAATTACATTTTACCACCATTAAAAACGCTTACCAGGGCCTTATCCTGCAACAGCAGGGATCAGTTTCAAATCCTGTAGTAACGCTGGATGCATGCATCCTGGACAACATATCTGATGCGGGTATAATAGCCACCAAAAGTTCATTGGTTGCAAGCAATTGCCTTTTGAGCAATTGCGGCAAAAGCATATTTGTAGAATATGGCGGCAATTATAGTTTTACTCATTGCACTATGGCCTCTGTTTCCAATATGTATGTGCCTCACCTAAACCCGGCTATAACGTTGAGTAATAGCTATAGCCAAAATGGAAACATGCAAACAGGCGATCTGTCCGCATCTTTTTTAAATTGCATTATCTGGGGCGAAAGCGGAAGTATAAACGATGAAGTAACAGTTACGAAGCAGGGCAATAATGCTTTCAATATAAACTTTACCAATTGCTTATGGAAAGAACCTTCAACACCTTCCAACGTTACTGCTGTAAATGTTTTCGATGCGCCGCCGCTATTTGATAGTATAAATGCAACAAGACATTATTATAATTTCCGGCTGAAGGAAAATTCACCGGCTATTGATAAAGGAAGTGTTACCGGCCTTATTTACGATTTAGATGGAAATGTTCGAGCTGTAAATGCACCGGACCTGGGTTGTTATGAAAGGCAGTAAATATTCAAGTTGAAAGTTGAAAGTTGAAAGTTCAAAGTGTATGATGGAAGACATTATGAAAATGAGTATGCAATAATTATAAGTATGGGCAAGACCAATAAACCAAACTCAACCTCCGGCATTTCAAATTTCAAATCAAAATAATACAACAATGTTCAAATCTTTAATGCTGACTATTTTAGTTGCTGCAACTGTAAGCATTTACGATTTTAAAGTTCCCTCACTTGACGGAAGTGATGATATAGATTTTTCTGCTTACAAAGGGAAAAAAATAATGATCGTTAATACCGCGTCAAAATGCGGATATACGCCACAGTATGCGGAGTTGGAAAAGCTGTATGAAACTTACAAAGACAAATTGGTGATCGTCGGTTTTCCGGCAAATAATTTTAAACAGCAGGAACCAGGTACCAATGCCGAGATACAGGAATTTTGCAAGAAGAATTATGGCGTAAGTTTTCCTATGTCCGAAAAAGTATCTGTTAAAGGCGATGACATTCATCCGCTGTTCAAATATCTTACAGAAGAAGCTGTAAAAATCGGTTTTGATGATCCTGTAAAATGGAACTTCACAAAATTTCTGATCGACGAAAACGGGAAACTTATAACTGTTTTTCCAAGCAAAGTTTCACCAACAAGCGATGAGGTTACAAAGTATTTAAAATAGAGAAGTTTCACGCCAAGGCGCTAGGAAAGCTAAGTTCGCAAGGAGGTGTAGTGAGCTTGATAAGAGTTCATTAAGCCTCACAATGCATTCATTCCATACTTCTTAACATATGCAATCACCATGCCTACCACTTCATTATAAGTCATAATTCCCACAGGCTGCTCGTTAGCTTTTAAGTACTGGCCATACATTTTGGAAATCAATGGCTCTAAAGGATTAGCATACTTAGCATAAAACTTTCGCAACTCCATGAAATCGGTTTTTACTCCCTGGGTAAGTTGCATTTTTAAATTGTTGGCAATTGTGCTATCGCGTATGTAAAGATCGCGCATGCAGTAAGTATAAAGATCAAAGTACAACGAGTATAAAAACGCCGGATCTTTTGAATTTTTTGCAGCCAGAAAACCCACAAAATTCGCTTCGTTTTCTTTGGCATAACCTAATTGATGCCCCAGTTCGTGGCAGGTAGTAAATGGTTGAACAAAAAGCGGAACAGTTGTATTTACCTGCGCCTCACCACTAAAAGGATTATAGTAACCGGTGAAACCGAAATAATCGCCTAAATAGCTAAACAGTGAAGGCTTAACGGATTTTGTTTTATACTCAAGAAATGGATAGTCTTTGCTTGCGGCTTCATAGCTTTCATCCGCTTTTTTAAAAAGTGTTCGTTTTCTATCCATTTCATTTCTTGTCAGCAATCCTTCTTCATAAACAGCATTCAACCGGTGAATAACAGTGTCTGTCAGCATTTGCAGATCGTTTGTGCTGTAACGTTCTGTATTCATTTGCAACTGGTAGGCTATACCAAGCCGGTTATAATTTAGCCCCCAGGTTGTGTTGAAATAAATATATACTAACAGCCACACATATACTATTTTTAGGCACACTTTGTAAACAAATTTCCGTGTCAATTGTTTTCGTAGTGTTTTACGCACAAGTTTTACAATAATAATAAGGAGGTAAATGACTGCCGCTAGGTATAAAAGATCGCCAATGCTAAATGGCAGCCATCCGAAAAGCATGCGCTGCAGCCGGGCAATGAAGGGATAAAAGCCATTGGAATAATATTCTTCTACGAATGGCGGAAACAAACTAATGATCTTAATAATGATTGCAACAGATAAAACAACGATCCATTTGATTTTTTCACGACGTTCCATACAAATAAAAGTAAAACAAAAATAAAAGTAAAAAAACAGTAAGGATTTCCTACAGGAATGGTTGCAAATTGCTGAATAACATTCCTGCCGTAGAAGGCACTGTCATTACCTCCAAGAGTTTCTATATATGATATAGATATTGATTGAGTTATTATTTTATGGTACCAGTTATAGTTTTTATCAAGGTATCTTTTATTTTATTTTGGTCTTGGTGAATACCGCAAGTATAGTTATGATACCGGCTGCAGTATTTCATGGCATCATCGTTGCGTCGCAATCACTTCATCGGTAGTAATTCTTTTCATCGGTTATAATATTCTGGGCTTGCCGTTATTCCTATATTTGCTGCTATAATTTTTTACATTGAGCAAAGAGCTGATTATTTATACAGATGGGGCAGCCCGCGGCAATCCGGGCCCGGGTGGATACGGGGCAATATTGAAATGGGGCGATATAGAAAAGGAATATTCGCAGGGCTACCGGCTTACTACCAACAACAGGATGGAACTGCTGGCTGTAATTGTTGCACTTGAAAACCTGAAAAAAGAAGGACTTACAATAACGATTTATAGCGATAGCCAGTATGTGGTAAAGGCTATAGAACAGGGCTGGCTGAAAAAATGGCTGGCAACTAATTTTGCCGGAGGCAAAAAAAACAGCGACTTATGGTTGCGCTATGCCGAATTAAGTACGAAGCATAAAATCCGGTTTAAATGGGTAAAAGGACATGCTGATAATCCTTACAATAACCGCTGCGATATTCTGGCTACAAATGCCGCCGATGATTCAAGAAACCTGAAAGTGGATGAAGTATATGAGGCGTTGAACTAATAGACGCTTTCGTTATAATATGGGTACCGGCGCGGATGTTCTGCGGAACATCCGCGCCGGTATGAAAGAAGACTTTCCCGGTACGAAATTCGAGAGATCACTTTGCTGAATAGTATTACAACAGTACAAGTGAGTGACACAACGATGCTTAATAGTAGCACAACAGTTGATACCCAAAAAGAACATTGCACATTTTTATGCTATGTATAGTATATGTACTCAATATGCGACCTTTCTAACTATAATCTCACCTATAGAAGTGGCGCCTTTAGTCTTCACTTTGGCTTTCAGAATAGTTGGAAATTCATTGAGGGTCTGTTGTGAATGGGTAATTCTAAAGATTTGTTTCTGCGGAATAAAAGTAACTGCTGAATTGTGCACCCCTCCATACATGGTTAATTCGATATCTTTAAAATCCAGATCGGACGATTTCCCGACAATATAATCCGAAGCCAGCTTCGAGAAAGTAACTTCATATTCTCCCACCTCTGTCAGATAAGGAGTGAGATCTATCTCAAAGTTTGTCCATGAATCTGCTTTAAAAGTATCCGGTTGCCATGTTCCGGCAATACTGCCATTCCCTTTTTGTCCGGCACCCATTTGTTTGCTAAAATCACCGGAAACATTATAAACGGCCATTTTCTTTATGCATGGAGTTGCCTTTGAATTGGTAATATGTACCTTGAGTGCCTTCAGACTGATGGTAGGAAAGCAATCTATTTTCTTGTTTCCGATGGAGCTTCCTTTGTAAATCGTTTTCCAATGAACACCATCCCGGCTGACTATTATTTCATATGCAAGAACACGCTGCCCCTTGGACAAGTCTTCCTGCAAAATGACGTGATTGATATTCCTGGCTTTATCAAACTTCACTTCGAAGGCTGTTCCCATGCCCGAAACCGATGCTACCGGCTTGTCAAACCTGGCGGCAATTTCTTTTCCAAACGCTTTATACACATCTGCATGCGTTTGAGGGATAACTCCTGTAGTATCGGGGGTTGAGTTCAGTAAAAGAACCGATCCTCTTCCAACCGACTTGTAATAGATATTCATCAGTTGATCCGTTGTCATCAACAAGGAATCGCAGCCCGGAGCCCAAAACCACTTGTGGCCTCCATTCTTCAATAGCGGAACATCTACCTCTACTGGCGCATACCTGTCGCCATTAACATCCGAATGTAATGCGGTTGCTGAACCTGTTCTCACATCTTTATCTTTGACCGTGTACCAGTTGGGATATGGCGCATATCCTTCTTCGTTCCCTACCCATCTTAAATTGGCGCATTCGCCCTGAAAGATGACAGCATCCGAAGCATATTTGTCCAATATATCTTTGACTTCTATTTTGCAGTTGCCATCGAACCAGATTTCCCTTATGGGGCCATATTTTGTCAATACCTCCAAAAGTTGTTGCCTGAATATTTTGTTGTATGCCTCTTGTTTATTCGGGTCGTTCGTAATACCTCCGCTCCCGATACCGGCTCCCCACCGGTCGTCTCCCGGGTATATATACACACCCAGGTCAAGGCCATATTTAGCACATGATTCCGATAAGCATTTCATGACATCGCCTTTGCCATTTCGCCATGGAGTTTCTTTAATGCCATAATCGGTTGTTTCTGTTTGCCACCAGCAAAACCCTCCGCAATGCTTGGCAACAAAGATAATCATCCTGGCTCCCCATGATTTTGCCACCCGGCACCATTGATCGGTATCCAGTTTCTCCATTTTCAAACGGCTTAGCGGAGTTGTGAAATTATCATATTCACGGGATTGCCAGGCTGCCGGTCCGTAATGAACAAACATGATCCGCTCACCTGCTTGCCATCGCAATTGCGCAGCAGAAGGAAGAGGTATTCGGGATTCTTGCGCATGCAGGTCGTTGGGCTGCATAAGAATCAACAAAAGCGATATAACGAATGAAAAGTTAACCATTTTCTGAATTGACATTGCCATTTTATCTTATTTAATGATTCATATATTTGAAATTGTATTTACTCACAACCATGATGTTTTGCCTGCCGGTTGCTTCTGTCCATCCAGCGTTGTAATGGGCGAATACATCGGAATGATTCCTCCATCTTTTATACTTCGAACGGTATAAAAATGTGTAGTGTTTTTTAGGACCGGCGGTATTGCTACTATTAAGCATCGTTGTGTCACTCACTTGTACGGTAGTAATGCTATTCAGCAAGTTGAAACATTCATGACTGCCTACATACAGCGTATAGTATACATAAACCGGGATTTTTTGGGGTGGTACTAATAACCTTCCTATTACTTGCATATTCTCTTGTATAGGAATCGTACCAATTGCTTTGAGGAAGTTTCACCTCTTGGGATGTCTCTCCTGTAAATAATGGAGTTATCAATAAACCGGGGCCAACATAAATTAATCTTTACACTCCTCCATTGCAGTCATTGCCTAAGGATTATCTGTTGCATCCGGGTTTACCGATACGATATCGTTTTTCGTCGGGTATCCCTTTTTCATTTCCATAGCCTGTACGGGAGGTATGCCGTAAAAAGCATAATCGGCAAATACTGTGTAAAGATAAGGTATCAGTAGCATTCTTTGTTTAACGATTGCCTGCTTGTGACTGGCGTCGGCATGTTAAAAATTCATGAATCCTGGCGTAAGCGTGATAGTGAGGGATATGTGGGTGGTAAAGCTTGCGCCTGTTACAATAAAAGTTTGTAACTTTTTTATAGGGGTTATGAGATAAACCTACAGCTCAATAGTAGCAATACCGATGAACGGACTGCGACGCAACGATGTTGAATAGCATTACAAATGCCGGGAACAAAAAAAGCCGCTGATAAAATCGGCGGCTTTTTATAATGTGGTAGTACTTTTCAATTAATTGGCAATATATCCTTTGGCTTCGCTCTTCCTGGTTAGCAGATAATAACTGCCGAAAAGTATGGCTCCGAAAACCAGGGTGCCTAAAATCTGCCCGCGCAGGAAAGGCAGCGCATCTGTATAGCACATCATCAATCCTTCAAATGTTTTTGGACGGTTGAAACCAAATCCTGTGATCCACACATAAAAGTTGGAAGCTAAAAAATATAATACAGGTGCTGCAAGCGAATATCCGAGCACGTTAGGAATAGTAATACGTTTCATGAGGAAACCAAAGCAGGTGAGCAGGCCAAATAATACATAGTAGAATAGCTGCCCTTCATAAAAGCCGGGAATTGGGCTTATGCCTGCACTATATAATAACTGGTACAGAACATCGGACAAAAACATGGAAAACAACGGAAGCGCTAACGCCCACTTTTTGTCTTTAATTACAGCTCCGCCAAATATCGCCATTGCTATTTGCGGCGCAAAGCCCCAGGGACGCCCGGGTATGGCGCGATAAACTGCCGCTACTACAATTAGTAATACTAAAGACCAGATTAGAGACTTATTAAGTTTCATAAAATATCATTGAATTGAACAAAAATAATAAAAATGGCTTTGTAACGAACAATATTTGTTTCGTTTATACCACAGGTACCGAAGCCCGGTATAATTCCACCGCTTCCAGGGCCTGTACAGTAACTGTTGTGCCTGCAAAGGTTACGAAAGCCTCGCCTTTTTTCAAAATAATGCTTTTTTGGTCGGAATTTATTGCTGCATGGCCATTTAGCACTATTACAATTTCTGTGGTGGTAGCGTGTAATGTTAGTTTTTCATCCGGCTCAAGACGGGCTGTACTTAACTGAAAATCCGGCGCGGGCGATATGAATATTTTTTCTTTCGTAGCAGTGGGCGATCCGGTGGTTATGTTAGGCATTACGGGTTTGAATGCTACGTGTTTCATTAGTTCCGGAACGTCGATGTGCTTAGGTGTAAGGCCTCCGCGGAGCACATTGTCGCTATTGGCCATTATTTCCACATTTTGCCCTTCAAGGTATGCGTGCAAAATACCGGCATCCTGAAAAATAGCTTCGCCGGTTTTCAAATGAACCAGGTTCAACAGGTAAACTGAAAAAATACCTCTGTCTATATTGCTTCCTTCGTTAAAAGTAAGCGCGGCGCGTGCTGCCCAAAAATCCGCGTTGTCTTTTGTTAGCTGATTATTGTTGTATAACGGAATAATGTGGTTGAGCAATGGCTGAAGGCGTTCATTTATTTTCGGTTGATCCATTTCCATTACTTCGCGGTAAAGCGTGGCATAATTATCATTTTCGAAAAAAGGAAGTAAAAAAGATAGTTCAGGAACGGATGATAATGTCCGGCGCATTAGTTCAGGTGTTTTAAAACCGTGAAGCAACCAAAATTCGCTTAATGCGGCCATTAGCTCCGGTTTGTGATTGTCATCTTTATAATTACGGTTTGGCGCGGTAAGCGCAACTCCTTTTTCATTTTCTTTTGCAAACTCTTCTACAGCGGCTTTTTTGGTAGGGTGCACCTGTATGGAAAGCATATCTTTCACATCCAATATTTTCAACAGGTAAGGAAGTGTTTTAAAATCGTTATACACTTTTTCTCCCAGCACATTTGTGTTGGCAGCAATATATTCATTAAGTTTTTTGGGGGTGATGCCTTCCATTTCGGCGGGTGCATTGTTGTGTGCGCCCAGCCAGTATTCTGCAAAAGGCTTGTTTTCATCATTGTTAATATTTAATAATGCAGGTATAAAGCTATTGCCACCCCATTGGTAATGTTGAATTTTTCCCGTTAGCTTATAAAAACTATTTTTATTGTTCATAATATAAAATTTCAACACCAAAGAAACTGAAAAAAAAGAATGGCACGTCATAATGAAATGGGAAAATATGGAGAAAGCATTGCGGAGGAGTATTTTCAGAAAAAAGGGTATGTTATTCTTCATCGCAATTGGCGCCATTCGCATCATGAAATTGATATTATAGCTTCGCATAACGATACGCTTCATTTTATAGAAGTAAAAACCAGGACCGGTAAGGCTTATGGTCTTCCGGAAGAAAGTGTTTCCCTGAAGAAAATGAAACTGCTTACTTCTGCGGCAAATTCTTTTTTACAAAAAAATCCCGGGTGGAAATGGATACAACACGATATTCTCGCCATTACAATTACAAAAGGAAAAGAACCGGAATTTTATTTCATACAGGATGTGTGGGTTGATGGGAGTAATGTGAGGATTTGAAATAGGTGGCAGTTGGCAGTAAGCAGTAGAGAGAGATCAGATGAGTTGCCAGTTGCCGGTGTTGAAGTATAGGCAATACAATATGAAAAATTGGTTAGTGTGAATAAAATTGGTTGCGCTACTATTGTGTACTGACAATTTAATTATGCAAACACATTATGTTGTGCGTTATGCGGTCGAGCAGGCCACTATTGACAAAAGGCGAAAATTCAGCTCTTTTTATTAAATTTGACACATGAATACAATGCAAGTCGACATACTTAATCCCAGAGCTGCAAAACTCTTGAAAGATTTAGCGGACTTAAATCTTATTGCTATTCGAGAGACTTCTAAAAGCGGTTTTGCAACCGTTCTGAAAAAATTACGCTCAAAAGCAAAATCGGCACCAACTTTTGACGAAATAACCAATGAAGTAGACTTAGTAAGAAGCAAACGTTATGCAAAATAAGGTTAGCAGAATTATCATTGACACTAACCTTTGGATAAGCTTTCTAATCACAAAAGATTTTACTAAGCTTGACGAAATTATTTTTTCAAGACAAGGAATTTTGGTATTCAGCCAAGAATTACTTGATGAATTTTTAGAAGTTGCAAGACGACCAAAATTCAGACGTTTCTTTTCCGCATCAGACATTGAAGAAATCCTCCAAACCATTGATGAATATGCTGACTTCGTAAAAGTTCAAACAAAAATCGAAGTTTGTAGAGACATCAAAGATAATTTTTTACTTTCACTATCAGTTGATGGAAACGTAGACTATCTATTAACAGGCGACAAAGATTTATTGGACTTGACAAATTTGGCGAAACAACTATTGTAACAATTTCTGATTTCTTGCAAGACAAATAGCACGAACGCGCAACAGGTGCGTTGGCGTTATGTCGGCGGATTCCGCGCGGGAGCTGAGCTTTAGTGCATACAGCGCTTTCAATTTTCAATTGTCAACTAAATAAGTGCTTTATCTAAGGAGCTTTCCAGCGATTGTAATTTTTCCAGCAATGTTTCTTCGGCTATCTGGTTGTTTGTTTGTGGAATTTGTAATGTAGCATACCAAACCATTACCATGGCAATATAATCCTGCATGTCTTTACCGGCGAAATTGGTTTTAAATTCAACTATTTTATCGTTGATTATTTTGACGGTATGCCTTACGGCTTCTTCATCCTTCGTGTTTATTTTAATACGATAGGTTCTGTCGCCAATAACAATATTTATAGGTATTAGTTGATCTGACATGAATTGATTTTTTTGTTGAAATCAGAGATCAGATGTCAGCAGTCTGTTTGCTGATCTGTTTCCTTCTCCTTTTACATACATTGTAATTTCTTCGGACTTCGGACTTCTGATCTCTGTCTTCTATTCCTGCAACATCGCAATACACTTATCAATCTCTCTCAAATATTGATTGATACGTTTTTCAAAATCTTTTTTATCTTCTTCGCTCATGCCGCTTTTGGCAGCTTTTAATAATGCCACTTGTTGATTGAGCTCTTCTATTTGCCTGTGTTGAATATTTTCTTTTTCCTTCAGCAGGCTCAGTTGCAGCAAGAGTTTTTCATTGTCTTTTTGCAATACGGCATACTGCTTCAGTAGTTGCTGAAGTTTTTCCTGTATGCGCTTTATCTGTTCCTGTAATGGTTCCATAATCTGTTGTTGGTTGGTAGTTGTTGGTTATCAGATACTTTTAGCTTATGCTGCACGCAGTATAAATTTACACATGAATGCTTCAACCTGCTGAATAGCATTCCTGCCGTACAAGTGAGTGACACAACGATGCTTAATAGTAGCAATACCGCTTATATCCTAAAATAACATTGCACATTTTTTATACTGTGCGAAGTATGGTTGTAAGCCGATAACCGCTAATAACTATCACCCGGCAACCAACAACTAAAGTAAACAACTCACTTTCTTATTTCAGCTTGTAGTTCTTTTTCAACGGCGGTCATAATCTTGTTCATCATGTTGTCAATCTCCTTATCTGTAAGGGTTTTTTCTTCATCAAGAAAACTGAAACTGACTGCCATTGACTTTTTGTTTGCACCCAGCTTATCGCTTTCAAATATATCAAACAAACTAATGCTTTGTAATTTGGAAGCTTTTGCATTTTTCACTGTTTTTTCTATTGCTTCAAATGAAAGGCTTTTGTCAACAATGATTGCAAGATCGCGCTGAACGGGCAACTGCTTTGGCAATTCTTTGAATACTATTTCTTTTTTTCCTGCAAGCTCTTTCAACATTTCCCAATCAATTTCTGCAAACAGCACCTCTTGTTTGATGTCGAATTTTTCGCGCAATTTTTTTGAAACGCTTCCAAGAGTTATTAACTGCCTGCTGTTTATTTTGGCTGCTAATCCATCTATTTTCTGATCACTGTAAGCTTCAAATACTATGTTGGAAACACCTGCCAGTTGTAGAATTGCGGCTACTATGCCTTTCAGTTTGTATATGTCGGCTTTTACGCTTTTTTGTTTCCAGGAGTCTTCATTCGCATTTCCTGCAAGGAATAATGTAAGTCTTTCCTGTTCTTTATATTTCCCAACGCCGGATGTGGAATATATTTTACCTGTTTCAAAAAAACAAAGGTTGCTGTTTTTCCGGTTGATGTTGTGTGCAATGCTTTCGAGACCGGTTTCAATCATTGCCGGCCGCATCACGTCCAAATCCACACTCAGGTTGTTTATCAGTTTTACGGTATGTTTTAGAACATCGTCGGTATAATACTTGCTGTTGGTAATGGAATTGGTCATTATCTCGTTAAAGCCTTGCCCAACAAGAAAATTCGCTATTTTACTTCTGAACGGTTCTTTTATCGGATCTGCTTCTACAGATGGGCTTATAGTTATCGAGTGCGGAATAGTTACATTATCTAGTCCGTCAATGCGTAAAATTTCTTCCACTATGTCAGCCGGAATTGATATGTCGGGCTTGCTGTGCGGAACTAAAAGAAACAGCTCGTCAATACCATCTTTTACTACTTCAAAGCCAAGCGCTTCCAGTATCTTTTTTACCGCATCCGGATGATAATTTTTACCGCTTAATTTTTTGAGGTAATGATATTTTATGGAAACCGAAGTTTTTTCTTTAGGTGTGGGGTAAACGTCAACAAGGTCGGATGAGATTTCACCTCCGGCAATTTCCTTTATTAGCAAGGCCGCTCTTTTTAGCACATTCACTGTGTTGGAAATATCCACGCCTTTTTCAAAACGCATGGCGGCATCTGTTCGCAAGCCATGACGGAAAGATGTTTTGCGAATACTTACAGGACTAAACCACGCACTTTCCAGGAAAATATTGGTAGTAGTTTCTTTCACGCCACTTTTGGTGCCGCCAAAAACACCACCGATACACATGGGCTCTTCCTCATTACATATCATCAGATCTTCGCTGCTTAATTTTCTTTCTTTTTCATCAAGCGTTGTAAACAACGAATTTTGCGGAAGATTTTTTACAATTACTTTTTTACCGGTTATCGCATCGGCATCAAACGCGTGAAGCGGTTGCCCGGTTTCGTGCAGCACATAGTTGGTAATGTCAACAATATTATTGATTGGTCGCAAACCTATTGCCTGCAATTTATCTTTCAGCCATTTCGGCGATTCTTTGATGGTAACACCCGAAATGCTCACCCCTGCATAGCGCTGGCAATCAGTGGTGTTCTCAATATTTACGGTAATTGGTAAATTATGATTATCAACTTTGAAAGCGTTTACAGAAGGCGATTTTGCACGCAGGTCGTTTTTATCGTGATGTGTAAGATAAGCGCACACATCCCTGGCCACGCCCAGGTGGCTCATCGCATCCATTCTGTTAGGAGTGAGTCCAATTTCAAACACATAATCGGTATATGGTTGAAAAAATTCCGTGGCAGGTGTACCTACTCTCACATCAGCAGGAAGAACCATAATGCCGGCATGGTTTTCACTAAGTCCGATCTCGTCTTCGGCGCATATCATACCATAGCTTTCCACTCCGCGGATCTTTGCCACTTTCATCGTAACAGGATCTCCGGAGGTTGGAAAAATAGTAACACCTACAGTAGCTACCACTACTTTTTGTCCGGAAGCAACATTAGGCGCTCCGCAAACGATTTGCAGCGGCTCGCCGGCACCTGTATTTACTTTTGTCACTTTCAGTTTGTCGGCATTGGGGTGTTGCTCACATTCCAGCACTTCACCAATTACAAGTCCATTCAAGCCTCCTTTAACGGATTCATATTTTTCGAGGCTTTCAACTTCAAGGCCAATTGACGTAAGAATTTTTGATAATTTTTCCGGATCCGGAATCACGGGCAAATACTCACAAAGCCAGTTATAACTTATTGTCATCGTATTTATTCTCTTTTTCGAGGGCTCAAAAATACGGAAAGAAGGGAAGACTTTGGCGTAATTAGTTGTGAGTTTTGAGTTATGGGTTATGAGAGTTCAAATATCAGAAATCAGAGGTCACTAACTCAAAACTCATTACCCATCACTCATAACTTTTATGGGACCGGCGGAAGTGCTACTATTAAGCTTCTGTTGTGTCACTCACTTGTGCGGCAGTAATGCTATTGGGCGGGCGGGCAGTAGAGATATCGGATGTCAAAGGCAGATATAATTTCGAATGTTTTTTTAACCACATAGGAGGCTGTAAAGGAATCGCGAGGTTCACAAGAATTGATCGCTATTTGCCCTCTCTTGTGCGGCTTGTGCCACTATTATGACCATTGTGGTAAAAAAATACCTCGAACTATTTGTGGTATATTGAGATTGCATTTAAAACTACATTTGCAGTATAACCATCACGCCATGAAAAAAATAACATATGCATTAACGTTAGTAAGCATTTTATTTACAGCTTGCACCTCTAACAATGTTACTGAAGATAACAGCATTCAGAAATATTTTGAAGACAATAAAGTGACCGGCTGCTTTGCCATGTTTGACAACAGCCAGGGACAATTTACCGTATTCAACAAAAAATATTTTCGGGACAGCGCATATCTTCCTGCCAGTACTTTTAAGATTGTCAATTCTTTAATAGGCATTGAAACAGGCCGTGTGCAAGACGATAGTACCATAATTAAATGGGATAGTGTAGTAAGAAAAAACTCGCAATGGAATCGTGATCTTACGATGCATGATGCATTCCAGCTATCATGTGTTCCCTGGTTTCAGGAGCTTGCAAGAAGAATTGGAAAAGATACCATGCAGCATTGGCTTGATACATTAGGCTATGCAAGCAGGTATCAAAAGCCTGTGATAAATAGAATTGATACTTTCTGGCTTGATAACTCGGTGAAAATAACTGCCGACGAACAGTTTGGTCTTGTGAAAAAGTTGTATTTCGATCAGCTCCCCTTTCAGAAAAGAACACAGCGCATTGTGCGCAATATGATGCTAAAGGAAAATAACGCGAACTACCAATTAAGCTATAAAACCGGCTGGGGCAAATCCGATATTCGCCAATCTGTTGGTTGGATTACCGGTTGGATTGAAGAGAATAAACATCCCTACTTCTTTGTGCTTGAAGTGATTTCAACCGGCGAAACTGTTGATGTATCTGCCGTACGTTTAAAACTGCTGAATCAGATTTTGGAACATTATGGCTTTATGCAGGGGAAAAAATAATAGTGAGTTTTCTTGCAGACACTAAATTAATTCACAAGTTAAAAAGGAACACTTTTCATAATTGTCAGAATTTGTACTAGCGCGGGCCCCCGGCCTGCGCTACATAATTGGTACTTAGCGCCAGGTACCTGCTTTATTTTAACAAACCGGACGTTGTAGTGTTTGCCTGTATTAGAATACCGGCAAGCTGCAACTTGTACTTGTCTGCTGCCCACCAGCTCAACAGAATTACTGCAGTACAAGTGAGTGACACAACAATGCTTAATAGTAGCACTACCGCTGATGCCCAAAAAATAGTATGCACTTTTATGCAGTGTAAAATATAAGTGGAACAGTTATTGGGTTTTATATATCATTTTTAAAAGTTTTCAATATTCATTAACTAAAAAAGTTTCTACTGCAATAGTTTCATTTCGCAGTCATCGTCAGATTTTGTTATTTTGAACGATTAAAATCATGATTGCTATGCATCATTCCAAAATTGCGGGCATCGGCATGTATGTTCCGAAAAATGTGTTTACCAACAACGATCTTACCAGATATATGGATACCAGCGACGAATGGATACAGGAACGCACCGGCATTCAGGAACGTCGTTTCGCAGATAAAACAGGAGAAACCACCACTACAATGGGGGTGGAAGCGGCGAAGATTGCGATTGAACGTGCAGGTATTACCCCCCGGGATATAGATTTTATAGTTTTTGCCACACTTAGTCCGGATTATTATTTTCCGGGTTGCGGCGTGCTGGTGCAAAGAGCGCTGAAACTAAAAGAAGTGGGAGCGCTTGATGTGCGCAACCAGTGCAGCGGGTTCATTTACGCGTTGAGTGTGGCAGATCAATTCATCAAAACAGGTATGTACAAAAACATACTTGTTATAGGAAGTGAAAAACATTCTTTTGCATTAGACTTAAGTACACGCGGACGAAATGTGAGTGTGTTGTTTGGCGATGGTGCCGGCGCTGTTGTATTGCAGCCGGCCAGTGAAGGCGAAGGCATTTTGAGCACACATTTGCATAGCGATGGTAGCGAGGCGGAATTGCTGGCAATGTATAATCCGGGTTCTCACGCAAATCACTGGGTTGATGAAAATGTGGCCGACTTTGATGAGAATACTATTGGCGGATTATTTGTGAGCCATGAAATGATTAATAATGCACAGATATTTCCATTCATGGATGGCCCTGCCGTGTTCAAAAAAGCAGCGGTAAAATTTCCGGAAGTGATCAGGGAAGCGCTTGCAGCCAACAATCTTACCACGGACGATATTAATATGCTGATACCTCACCAGGCTAATTTGCGTATATCGCAGTTTGTGCAACAAACGCTAAAACTAAGCAACGACCAGGTGTATAACAATATTCAGAAATACGGAAATACTACGGCGGCATCTATTCCTATTGCACTATGCGAGGCCTGGGAAAGTGGCAAGATAAACGAAGGCGACCTCGTGTGCCTGGCTGCATTTGGCAGTGGCTTTACCTGGGCAAGCGCCTTGATAAGATGGTAGTTTTTGAATTGAGAATGTAGTATGCTGAATGTATGAGATATAAAAAAACAAAAGCATTCAAAATAATAAAAACAACCAACAACCTGCCGCTATTTGCCAGCAACTTTTTTTTGCAGCCATGCTCTTACAGGTTCGTCGTATAGTTTCAGGCATGCGTATGCCAGGGCAATGGAAGCTATGAAAACCGTTGCGCCAACAGGGAAAGCCTGCTTCAATGATAGTTTGTTGTTGTACACCCATGCGGTATAAGTGTAAATGATCGGGTAATGCGTGATATAAATCGGGTATGAAATATCCCCCAAAAACTTGCATATCTTTTTTGCAAAACCATTGTTTATTTTGCCACTGGCTCCTAAAAATATGATAACAGGAAAAATAAAAATGATATTGAATGCATCATACAAACCGTTCATCCATAGCTGATCGGCGTTGCCGATTCTTGGTATTGCCAGTATTATCATTAATAGAAGGCTGCACCATAAAAACGCGTTTTTCACATAGCCGGGTTTAAACATTCTGAATAAAAGAAGCCCGGCGAAAAATGGATACATTACTCTCGAAAATCCTACACCCAGTTGTTTTGCAGTAAGCGACCAGCCGCCAATAACATCACCCTGCGTAACTGCGAGATATACCAATGCCCCGGCGGAAAGGAACACAAGAATGGCAAGTAAAAGCTTTGAGAATCTTCTTACAAATAGTGCGTAAAGGATATTTACTATATACTCAAAAAATAAAGACCAGCCTGGTCCGTCGAGTGGATAGGTTTCGTTCCAGCCGCGAACATCCATAGAGGTTGGTATCGGAATCATAAAGCTGCCAAGCAGTACCAGCAGCAATACCTTCCAAACCGGCGTCTGAGCTATTGTGGGCCACAATCCTGAAGTTTGAAAGTAAAAGAATATCGCTCCAATGATGGTGCCCACTACAACCATTGGTTGAAGTCTTACCAGGCGGCGTTTTATAAAAGCACCAACAGTCATTCTGTTCCATCTGTCATCATACGCATACCCAATTACAAAACCTGAAAGCAGGAAGAAAAAATCTACAGCCAGGTAACCGTGGTTAATGATCTGATCAAAGCGGCTGGTGGCATGCGCTTCACAAATGTGAAAAGCCACCACCATGAGTGCTGCTACGCCTCGCAAGCCATCCAGTATCTGGTAATGTGATTTTGTTCCGGGTGTTTCCATTTTTATAAATAACGTGTTAGAATGAGAATTTGATGAAGGCTGCAAATTAGCGCTTTATACTTGAAAGTTGAATAAATTGAGAATGGAGAATGCTGTATGTATAAAATGTAAAAGAAAACAGAAGCTCTTTAAAATGAAAGGAAGCTGAGAATAGGAAAAGTAATCACAAATATACCTGTGTACCTTTTGTGAAAACCATTGTGCCCCTTGTGGTTGAAAAAATAGACGAATAGGATTACTACTGTACAAGTGAGTGACACAACTATGCTTAATAGTAGCACTACCGCCGGTTCCAAAAAAATAATTACAAAATATTATTCCGTTCGAAATATAATCGGTATGTAAAGGATTATTATTATGAGACCGGCGGTAGTACCCTGATTGGGCTTCGGTTGTGTCACTCACTTGTACGGAAGGAATGCTTATCACCGGTTAAAATATTTACTGCCAAATAAGCGTTTAAGAAGCTGTTTGGAGAATGTATCTTTTACCACAAGGTTCACAAATTTTTTATGCAAACACGAGAGCTTGTGAACCTTGTGGTTTATTACTTTTATCTTGTCAATACGAATTCTTTCACAGTCATATTGCCGGCTAAGTCTTCAACGGATACTTTTAAAGTATGCGTACCTGAAGGAAATTTTTCATCCATTTTATAAATAAAACTCAGGCTTTTATCATTGGTAAAGCGCAGCCATTTGCCATCAAGCTCGGCTCGGAAGTTTTTATGTTTTCCAAAATTGTCTTTCACCTGTATTACCAGCCGGGAAGCATTCTTAACATTGCTGCTGTTCGCGAAGCCAACAGTGATTATTTGCGGAGCTTCGGTATCCAGCAAAAGCTGGAAGGTTCCAAAATCCCTGAATTTTGCGGAAGCCCAACCGTTATTCCATTCCACCTCCTGCACTTCTTTTTTGTTGCCTGCAAATCTCTGCATTACTACTCTTTGCTGATCTGAAGCTGAAAGGTTGCGGGTGGGTTTGATGCGCACCACCATTGCTTCCTGCAGGGGAATGTAAGCGGCGCCAATAGTATGAATGGCCGAAATGGCGCTGGTTGCAGTGGCAGCGCTTGATTTATAAGCTATATGTACGGAATCATACAGGCATCTCTCTCCCATATAAAATTCGCAACTGCTGTTTTCAGATACATCCAGCATTAAGGGGTAAAACATTTTACCCGCCACAGATGGCGCCGGTGTATTTTCTCCGTTCCACTGCACTTTTGTTTGAAGTGTAGAGACGTTGCCATCAGCGTCCTTTACAATTATTTTTATAGTATGAACGGCTTTATCGCTTAGATCTATAACCCCATCGCCTTTTACTTTTGAATAAATGGAATGTATATAACCGGGCAATTCGCTTAAGTGTTGCACATAAGGGCCACCAGATGATTTCAGCTTATAATCTATATGAGCATTCAAATATCTCGTATGATCATAACTGATATTGTCCATTTGAAAAGCTGTAATAGGTTGTCCGTTATCATACAATTCCGCTTCGTAAATACCGTTTTGATTGGTAGAACCTGATTGCGTATCATAGGCGCCCACTGCGAAGCTTACTTTCCTGGCCGATACGGTTACAATGCTTTGAGTTGTTTCATAACCCTCTGCGGTTTTTTTAATAGTCAGCATGCGAGGTGCTTGCTCATATAAGCTCATGGTTCTGTTGTAAAGCGCCAGTCTTGTTATAACCGGAGTGGTTTTGTCAGGAATTGGTAAACCAAAAAGCATAGGATTTAGGTTGACGTCGTCAACTGTTCTGCGTATTTCAAAATGCAGGTGTGGCCCCTGGGATCCGCCGGTGTTGCCACTATAAGCTATAAACTCGCCTTTTTTTACAATAAATAAATTAGTCGGCAACTCGAGATACACACTCCAGGATTCCTGTTTGTATTGCTGTTGTTTTACCCAGGTTTCCAGAGCCGGGTTAAAATCGTTCAAATGGCAATAGACTGTGGTATAACCGTTCGGATGATTTATATATATAGCTCTTCCAAAACCGCCGGGTTCTATTTTTATTCTTGACACGTATCCATCGGCTGCGGCATATATAGGCAAATTCTCTTTTTGTTGGGTTTTCATATCAAGGCCCATGTGGTAATGGTTGGGCCGCAACTCACCCAGATTGCCGGCAAGGCTGATAGGAATTTTTACAGGACTGTTGAAATAATCTTTAGGATAAGATTTTGAAGGAAAAAACTGCGCAAATGTCGTATTGAGCGTAAAACTTAAAATTAATGTAGCAGGTAAAAACCTTTTGTAATGTTTCATTGTTATAGATAAAGATAATCCGTAAAAATAAAACAATCTTAACATCCTTCGCTATACTGTTTGGGAAGCCGACCTGTAAAGGCTTTTGAAGAAACTCTCAAAGGTTAATATTTAATTAAAGCTTATACCCTACAAAATTGATAGATTTATGTTATATGAAAATTATATTATAAAATCTCAAAAAAAAATTTCAAAATAATGTAATAAAAGGGTGACATTTTTAAGCAAACGGTATCAATATACGAACATCATTTTCCCTTCGGACGTAGCAATGTTTCAAAAAGGTTAAGTACAATATTCTCTGATCAATAGCTTCCAATTTTTTTATAAAAATTATATAGATAGGAACAATATTTGTTTAAATCCATACAGCGTTTTTGCAAAAAAAATTGTCTATAGTAATTAATTGATGAACTATTTAAATAGATGAGTTATGAAAAGCATGAAACAGAATTTGATAATCCTCGTAGCATTCGGCTTAGGATCGGTTATTGGTCTTTTTAAAGGACAGGAAGCAAAGCAAAAATTCATCTTTAAAATAGCTAGTAAAATTGATAAAAAGCAGCAACAATCGGAATTGAGGAAAGAGAAGCGTGCAGGTAAGCTGTTGCTTGATGATATTGAAATGGCAGCATTCCATAAAGGTTAGCGTTATGTCTATTATAAATAGTTTAGTACATTGATCGTTTCTGCCCCGGATTTTTTCCGGGGTTTTTTTTGCCCGCAACGCAACGATTAGAAAAGATCGATTGTCAGCATATAAAATAGTTTAGCATGAAAAAATCAACGCTGCTTGCGCAAGCCTGTATAATGGGCTTCGGAACCTTCTTGTCCTTTGTGCTCACAGGCTGCTTCAAAGATCACTGCACTAAAACTTATTCTTATTACATCCCCGTTTATCAAACTACAGAACAAGTAAAAGCCAACGTAAAAAGCAATTCATCCATACCTATTGAGTTACCCGGAAAGATTTACATGTACGGCAATTATATATTCCTTAATGAAATGAACCGGGGAGTTCATATTATAAACAATTCAAACCCGGCATCTCCGCAAAACATAGCGTTTATCAATATTCCGGGCAACCTCGATCTTGCTGTTAAAGGAAATTATCTATATGCGGATTCCTATACTGATCTTGTAACAATTGATATCAGCAATCCTGAACAGGCAAAGGCAGTTAAGTTTACCGAAAATGCATTTCCTCCTTCAGGGTACGCATACCTTAATTATGGCACCGATAGTGCAAAAGTGCTAGTAAACTATATTAAGCGCGATACTACTATTGACGTGGATTGCAGCCAGAGCAACAACTATATTTATTGTTATGATGTTTCCAGTAACAGTTTGCAAACCTATGCCTCCTCTTCTTCCAAATCTGCTTCTCCTTTTGGAATAGGCGGCTCAATGGCTCGTTTCGCAATAGCCGATCAATACCTATACACAGTTACCTGGAATGCGCTGAACGTTTTTGGAATCAGTTCTCCTCAAAATCCGTCGCACCAAAAAAAGGTTGATATCGGCTGGAATATAGAAACCATTTTCCCGTTTCAGAATAAATTGTTTATAGGATCTTCCGCAGGTATGTTTGTGTATAGTATAAGCAATGGCGGCAACCCGGTAAAGGAAAGTGAGTTTGAACACGTACGCAGTTGCGATCCTGTAATTGCCGATAATAAATACGCGTATGTAACATTAAGATCAGGCACTGCCTGCCAGGGATTTGCCAACCAGCTCGATGTGCTCGATATTTCTGATATTAACAAGCCGTCGTTGCTCAAAACATATGGAATGACCAATCCGCACGGACTTTCAAAAGACGGCAGCCTGCTTTTCATTTGCGATGGCAGAGATGGTTTGAAAGTGTACAATGCTTCCAATGTGAATGATCTGAAATTGTTATCTACCATTTCCGGAATTGAAACATTTGATGTGATAGCACATAACAAAGTGGCGCTGGTGGTGGCTACAGATGGCTTGTATCAATACGACTATAGCGATCCCTCCAATTTAAAATTACTAAGCAAAATAACCTTACAAAAATGAGTTGTTTAAAATGGGTGGTGTTCTGTGCATTTGCTGCTGTTTGCATGCAGCAGGCAAATGCGCAAAACAAACCTGTATTTCATTCCATTGTTCAGGGCGCATTGCTTGTGAATAGTGATTTTACATCAGCGGCCGTTCAGTCTGTCAACGGGGTTGCATATAAACAATGGTTTGCCGCAGCAGGTGCAGGCGTTGATCTGTATCGCTATATTTCTGTTCCGGTTTTTTTGGATGTGAGGCGCGAAATCGGAAATAAAAATGAGCGGCCATTCATTTACGTAGATGGCGGCATCAACTTTTATAATGATTCCAAAGAAGAAAATTATAGCTATAAAAGTGGTGCATATTTTGATGCCGGCGTCGGCTATTTATGGCAGTTCAAAAAGCGGAATACGCTGCTTCTAAGTATTGGGTACTGTTATAAGAGTTTTGAAAAAAGGTTCACATATAGCTCCGGTGGCAATGAAGATAAGGATGACTACAAATATGGTTTCAACAGGCTGTCAATAAAAGCCGGCTGGAGGTTTTGATTGGAAATGCTTTAAGTGGTTATACTTCTTCGTACTAAAAATAGTTTTTTAGGGGGACCGGCGGTAGTGCTACTATTAAGCATCGTTGTGTCACTCACTTGTACAGAGGGAATTCTATTCATCTGTTTTTCAACCACAAGAGGCACAAAGGAACACAGAGTAGGTTCGTGATTTTTTTTCAATTAATTTATTGACGAGGGTATCGTTTAGTGCGGTCATGTTATTTGCAGAATAGAATTACCAACAGCACAAGAGTGCGACGCAACGGCTGTTTAATAGTAATTCAAATGTTGGGTTCATAATAAAAAAAGCACACTGATGGCGACTCTTATTAATAAACACAAAGTATACTTATAATTGCTTTTCTCGTTCCTGGTTTTTCTAATTGAATGCTATTATTTTCTTTTACATCTCATGTATGCAGCACTTTCAATTTTCAACTAAATAAACTATTTCATTTTTATCATGGAACTGAGCGGATAACGAAGATTTTTATAGCCCATCATATCCACTTTTATGCTACCCACACTTATAGGACTTTCTACCCGCAAAGGAATATGATTGGCATCATCACTTACCCAAACTGTCATTTTCTCGCCGCCTTCAAATATGGTACCTTTTAAAAGCAGCGGTTTAAATTTTACGGCGTTGAATGAGCCATATTTGGTTTTTATTTTTTCTTTTCCCATGTAGCGGATATATAGATCATACACTTCATTATCAAGAAACATGGAAAAGGGTATGCGGTCATTTGGTTTGTATTTGTTGAAATCTATATTCCTGGCAAAGTAAATAGCGCTGATTACATCCTGCACACAAGCCGGCACTTTAAAAACGCCGGCATTGGTAATAGCTGTATTGGCCGATTTATTGAAAGTTACATTCTCGTATTTCTTGTAGCTCCCTTCATTTACATTTCTGATAAATTTCAAAGGTTGCAGGTTAGAAGTGTCAATATAACTTTCATAGCGATCACGCACTTTAAAAAAGTTGTCATAAAAACTATATGTTCTTCCATCACCCACTACATGATACACAGGTTTGTTGTTCAGGCGCTCAAGGGTCACATTAAAGTTTGCTTCGCCTGCTGCTACATACACTCCCAAAGTATAATATACCCTATAGTTTAAATATTCGCCAGTATTAAAAGCGCTATTCTTTGTATTGCAGAAATCATCACCAGCATTAAGTGAAATAGTGAGAGGGAAAACAAATAAGGTTATAAGAAATATCAAAAAAGCTTTGCGCATTTGTTTTTATTTTTTGTACCAGGCTTATGAATCTTTGCCCGAATAAATTTTAATACCTAAAATTAATAAACTGCCAATTATTGCCGGAATTACCAGGTTGATAAACCATATTCCAATTGTACCGGCTATTACTCCTAAGCTATTAGAGGTAAATAATCCAAATAGTTCTATACTTAACTGCCCTCTTATGCCAACCTCGGCCAATGCAATAGTAGGAATAAGCGCCAGTATAAGAAACATTACACTTACTATCCATATAATTTGCCAGTTGCTAAGGTCCACATCCATCAATTGCAGTATCAATATATACTGAAATATAAAAACAGCATACCGGATGAATGATAATCCGAAAACTCTTAACAATCTTGTAACACCAAGCATTTCCAACACCGCGATCTTTTGTGCCCACTTGCCAATCCCCGGAATTTTTTCTATCATCTTTATCAGCCACGACAAGCGAAAGTATAATAGCAAACTTAATACCGTTATTCCTGTAACTACTGATAAAGTAATTCTTATCCACATAAGATAAGACGGCCAGTGATTGGATATATTTTTTGGAACAAAGTTTAAAAAGTATATCAAACCGAAACATCCCATTAACAATGTAACAATCAACTGGCTGAAACTGCCTGCCACTGCCAGCGATACGGCTTGTATACGGTTGCCTTCTTTCACATATAATACTCTTCCTCCATACTCCCCAATCCTGTTTGGTGTGTTAATGGCAAATGCGATACCAGATAAAGTAGCCTTCATGGCGCGCCACCAGGTAGTTTTTTCAAGGGTAAGCATTAGCAATTGCCATTTGCGGGCTTCTATTCCCCAGTTCACTATTGTGAGCACTATCAACAAATACAGCTTCCAGGATTCGGCTCCTGTAAAGGAGTTTTTCATATTCACCAATGTTGTTGACAGATCGGGCTGATTTTTTATTTGGCGGAAAATCGAATAAGATAACCACGCAAACAATACCGGTCCCAAAAAATAGTTGACAAACTTTTTGATATTTTTGTTGCTGTATAACGACATTCTTTTCAAAAATAACTTCCTATTTGCAAAAGACCTCAAAAATAATTTTAGGCATTGATCCCGGTACAGTGGTGATGGGTTATGGCCTTATTAAGGTAACCAATAATTCCATCCGGCTTATAGAAATGGATGTGCTTTCGCTGGGCAGCAAAAAAAACATGTATCACCGGCTAGAACTGATTTACCGCAAAGTTGCAGAGATAATTGTGAAACACAAACCGACATCATTTGCTATTGAAGCGCCATTTTATGGAAAAAACGTGCAAAGTATGCTGAAACTTGGCAGGGCGCAGGGTGTGGCCATTGCGGCGGCCATGCAGGCCGGTTTGGAAGTGTGCGAATATTCTCCCAAAAAAGTAAAGCAATCCGTAACCGGAAATGGAAATGCGGATAAAGAGCAGGTTTGGAAAATGATTCAACGCATTGTTACCATAAAAGACGAACCCAAATTTTATGATGCTACTGACGCGTTGGCTGTTGCCATTTGCCATCATTACCAAACTTCCAATCCATTGCTGGCAAACTCCAAAAAACTCAAGGGCTGGGAAGATTTTATAAAACTCCATGCAGACAGAGTCAAAATTAGTTGAAAGTTGAAAATTGAAAGTTGAAAGTGCTTGAAATATATATGGATTCGCTCAATACTCAATACTCATAACTTTTATTTGGGAACCGGCGGTAGTGCTACTATTAAGCATCGTTGTGTCACTCACTTGTACGGTAGGAACTTTAGTGGGCGGTTGACAGTGTGCAGTGGGCAGTAGAGCGATCAGATGTCAGAGATCAGAGAGAGGCCACAAAATGTCCTACACCTCAAAGGTGTAGGACATTTTCTTTATAGCAAACAATTTCAGTGGTAACTAAAACCCCGCGATGTTGCTAAAAGCAACAGTATAGTGCTGCAAGGCTGCAAGCCATGCAGAGCGTGAAGATTAGTTGAAAATTGAAAGTGCTTGTCTTTTATGCATGAGTCACTGAAAACGATTGAAGATGAAAGTTGAAAAGAATTGTAGAGACTTTGAATATCCGCTTTGTGCGCAGGACTCCCTTCTCCTTAGGAGAAGGGCCGGGGATGAGGCAGCTCAATAGCATTACTACCGCACAAGTGAGTGACACAACGATGATGCCATGAAATACCGCTGCCGGTACCCAAAATATAAACTTCCAATTAAAACAAAGTGCAGATATAATATACAACGGCTGCTATTACGGCACTTACAGGAATGGTTAATATCCATGCCCACAGCAGGTTAATGGTTACACCCCATCTTACGGCAGAAAGACGTTTAGTGGCGCCTACTCCAATGATTGAGCCTGTGATGGTGTGCGTGGTGCTAACGGGAATACCTAAGTGCTCTGTTATGTAAAGCGTTACAGCGCCTGCTGTTTCTGCACTTACGCCTTCAAGCGCATTTACTTTGGTAATGCGTGTGCCCATTGTTTTTATAATCTTCCAGCCGCCGCTCATGGTGCCAATCGCAATGGCAGTAAAGCTTGCCAGCGGCACCCACATATAGTGATCAACAAATTCGCCGAATGTGAGATGAATGCCTTGCGTTTTATCGTAGAATATAATTGCCGCGCCTATTATACCCATTACTTTTTGCGCATCATTACCGCCGTGCGCAAGGCTTAGCAATGCTGATGAAACCAGTTGCAAACGCTTAAACCATTTTTCCGCTTTGTGCGGCAATGTGCGCTTGCAAATATTTACGATGATAACCGTTATGATAAAGGCTATGATCATGCCCAGCATTGGCGCCAGGAAAATGAACAGAAATGTTGGAATTACTTTTACGTAATTGATTACCGACTGGCCATCCACGCTTAGGGCTTTTGCGTGCGCAACGGCTGCGCCCATAAAACCTCCGAGCAATGTGTGCGAGGAACTTGATGGAATTCCAAACCACCATGTAAGTAAATTCCAGATGATGGCTGCTACCAGTCCGGAAAAAATCACTTCGAGATTGATGAAGTTTTCATTTACGGAAGTGGCTATGGTATTGCCGATTTTAAACTCGCCAATAATATATTTCGAAACGAAAAAGGCAAGAAAGTTGAAAAACGCGGCCCATAATACGGCTTGGAAAGGCGTTAATACTTTTGTGGAAACTATTGTTGCTATGGAGTTGGCGGCATCATGAAAACCATTGATATAATCGAACACGAGCGCCAGGATAACAATGATGACTAAAAATGTCATATATCGAATTTGAAACTTGAAATATAAAATTTCAAATTATGATTATGCGTATTTAATAATAATAGATTCAATAACGTTGGCAGCGTCTTCACATTTATCGGTTACTGTTTCCAGCACCTGGTAAATTTCCCTTTTCTTAATTACTTCTTTTGCATCCGGTTCGGTTTCAAACAATCGATCGATGCTTAGGTCGTAAATATCATCTGCCTGGTTTTCTATACTGTTCACTTTCACAAGCGCATCGGTTATCTGGCGCATGTTTTTCATGTCGCGCAATTCTTTCACGGCATTCTTTATAAGCTCTGCTCCCTGATCAATCAGGTCGGCCATTTTTTGAATACCCGGGTCATTGGGGTTTACTTTATAAAAGTTGATTTTTTTTGTGGCGGAGTAAATATAATCTGCAATGTCATCAAGAGAACTGGCCAGGTAGTGAATATCTTCCCGGTCGAATGGGGTGATAAAATTTCTTCCGAGTTCTGTAAAAATTTTATGGGTGTAATCGTCGTTGATGTGCTCCATATCTTCCATTCGGGAAACGTAAGCTGCTCTTTTGTCGGCATCCGGTTCTGCTACCATCACTTTAAAAAGCTTACCCATTTGCGCTACCGTTGTTGCTACTTCTTCAAACAAAGAATAAAATATTTTATCCTTCGGCATAAAAATCTTCATTATAGAGTTCAAGCCCATACTTAGAATTTGCGCAAAAATAGAATTATTGGCAAGCCTATATTCACAATTTAACTTGGTAACAATTTGTTAATATACGGTTGCTGTAAATAACACCAGTATATATTTAAAAAAGTATACCACATTCTTTATAAGATTCATTATTAGGAGAATATGCGAGTTAATTAAGCCTGAGCAGTCCATCCTTCTTTTGTGTAAAATAATTCCAGAGCCATACAATAGTGAACGTGGGAATAAAATCGAGAAAAGGAAATAGTTCTTCTATAAAGTTGAATAAACCGCCATAAATACCCTTTGTGCCGCCGAATGTTTTGTAAAAAATAAAAGCGGAAATGGGCGCCCATAATATATCAAAAAATTCACCGGTGCCGGGAAGTAAATAGGTTGCGCAACCGATGAGATCCATTAATAAGCAAAAGCCTAGCGAAGGTTTTTTGATACTATTTACCAAAACGGGCTTGTTCATTTTTATCAATATTTGTTTTAAACCGGTGTTATGCTAATAAATTGTCACAGCGTTTGGTTTCGGTTTTTTATTTTGTGAGCCAGGCTGAGGTGCTACTATTAAGCAACTGTTGCGTCGCACCCTTCAACAGTATCAGTTGTTTGAGCAACTTCCACCAATCAGAACCTGCCCTTATTTTATAAATCAATTCAAATATTTACCACAACCCGTAAACACCCTGCCACTTGTTTGCACCTCCACATTATAATCAAATGTTTCACCAGTAGAGCTGTTTATACATGGCTCCCGGGTAATGATAATTTTTATAGATCCCGCCTCTACAGACGCTTCATAAGTAATAGTAAGACTGTCATTGCTTTTAATTGGTTGCGGCACTGGTGTGGTAAGGGCGGTAACATTTTCTTCAAGTGTTGTGAACCAGATAGCTTTTTGCAGATCAATATCCAATTCCCATTCCGGGTCATTTCCTAATGCTACAAAATCAATACCTTCCAATTTCTTTTTACTATAGTTATCTGTGGATGTATTTTGGGCTTCATCATTTCCGGCATTATGTTTATCGTCACCATCATTATTGCATGCTGTTACAAAAATGAAAGCAAAGAATAAAAATATAAATACAACTTGTTTTCTCATAGTTTAAAGTTAACTCTTTTAGAAGTGATTGATTAGTTGAATGTTGAAAGCTGTATGCAAGAACCGCTGAAAACGATTAGAAATGAATATTGAATAAATGGAGAATTGAGAATGCTATTGTTGTTAGATAAAGCTAAAACAAATGCACTCATAACTCAATACTCAAAACTCATAAAAAGTTTACCATCAACAAACCTATTTTCTTATTTTGCAATAAATACCTGGATTCATATGGCTTACCCGTTTCAAATAACTTCAATGGAGCAGTATCATACTGCGTATAAAAAAAGTGTTGATGATCCCGAAGGCTTCTGGGGTGATATAGCAGCAAATTTTTTGTGGCGAAAGCGTTGGAGCAATGTACTTGAATGGAACTTCACCGATCCTGATATAAAATGGTTTGTCAATGGCAAATTGAATATTACCGAAAATTGTCTCGACCGCCATTTAGGCAGTTTGGGTAGCAAACCGGCTATCATTTGGGAGCCCAACGATCCGGAAGAGCATCATCGTGTGCTCAGCTACAGAGAGCTGCATAATAAAGTGTTGCAGTTTGCCAATGTGCTTAAAAACAACGGTGTTAAAAAAGGCGACCGCGTATGCGTGTACATGGGTATGGTTCCCGAATTGGCGGTGGCCGTACTGGCATGTGCCCGAATTGGCGCCATTCATTCGGTGATTTTTGGAGGATTCAGCGCTCAAAGTATAGCAGATCGCCTCCAGGACGCGCAGGCTGAATTCATCATTACCTGTGATGGCGCATTTCGGGGCAACAAAGAAATCCCTCTGAAAAGCGTGATTGATGACGCGTTGGTACAATGCCGGTTTGTAAAAAAAGTAATTGTACTTACACGCACACGCACACCTGTAAGCATGATAAAAGGTCGTGATGTATGGTGGGAAGATGAAATAAAAAAAGTGGAAACGCAGGGCAATCCTTATTGCGAAGCGGAAGAAATGGATGCTGAAGATCCCTTGTTTATACTATACACTTCAGGCTCCACAGGTCGCCCGAAAGGCGTGGTACACAGTTGTGCGGGTTATATGGTGTTCACCACTTATAGCTTTGTAAATGTTTTTCAATATGCACCCGGCGACATTCATTTTTGTACTGCCGATATTGGCTGGATTACAGGACATAGTTACATTGTGTACGGCCCACTATGCGCAGGCGCTACCACGCTTATGTATGAAGGGCTGCCTACCTGGCCCGACGCGGGCCGCTTTTGGGACATTGTAGATAAGTATAAGGTAAATGTATTGTACACAGCGCCAACAGCTATCCGTTCTCTTATGAGCTACGGACTTGGTCCTATTTTCAATCACGATCTGTCGTCGTTGAAAGTTTTGGGAACCGTGGGTGAACCCATTAATGAAGAAGCCTGGCACTGGTATGACGAGCATATAGGAAAAAAACGATGTCCAATTGTTGACACATGGTGGCAAACGGAAACCGGTGGTATATTAATATCCAATCTTGCAGGTATAACTCCTGCGAAGCCATCCTTTGCCACACTGCCGCTGCCCGGCATACAGCCCATACTGGTGGATGAAAAAGGAGAAGAAATACATGGAAATAATGTAAGCGGCAACCTTTGCATTAAATTTCCCTGGCCGTCAATTTTGCGCACTACCTATGGAGATCATGAACGGTGCAGATTGAATTATTTTGCCACATATGATAAAATGTATTTTACCGGTGATGGCTGTTTGCGTGATAATGAAGGCCATTATCGCATAACCGGCCGCGTAGACGATGTGTTGAATGTAAGCGGTCACCGTATTGGAACAGCCGAATTGGAAAACGCCATCAACATGCACGCGGGAGTGGTGGAAAGCGCTATAGTAGGTTTTCCGCATGCAATAAAAGGGCAGGGTATATACGCGTTTATTATTTACCAGGGAGCTCACGGCGATGAAGAGCTTGCCAGAAAAGATATTACTCAAACAGTATCACGCATTATTGGGCCTATCGCAAAACCGGATAAAATACAATTTGTAAAAGGATTACCTAAAACACGAAGCGGAAAGATCATGCGGCGCATACTACGAAAAATAGCGGAAGGAGAAATGGAAAACCTTGGTGATACCAGCACATTACTCGATCCCGGTGTGGTAATTGAAATAAAAACAGGAAAAATTTGAGATTTGAAATACTGAGGTTGAGTTTGGTTTACAGACTTTACCAGCATAAAAATTTTGCTATTTTTTTGGGGACCGGCTGAAGTGCTACTATTAAGCATCGTTGTGTCACTCACTTGTGCGGTAGGAATGCTATTCAACAAGTTATGAGTTTTGAGTAATGAGTGCTTTTGTTTTTGCTTGCAATTAGTGTATAAAGCATTCTCAATTTATTTTAACCGCAAGGTTCACCAGGAAAGCACAAAGGTCACACAAGGGTTGGTAACAATTCAGCAAACCCTTGTGTGCATTGTGCCTCTATTGTGCCCCTTGTGGTTAAACAACAGTGCTGTTCGACATGTTAGCGCCAGGTGCGGATAAACAATTAAAAGAAATGTCTGTTTTTTTTAGGACGCGACAACTAACGGTTTTTAACGTCTTATAGTCACCTTAGTTCCCACAGGAATAATATTATAAAGATCTTCAACGTCTTCTCGTTTTAATGAAATACAACCGTTGGTCCAGTTTTGAAAAAAATCAACCACTATATCATCGCGCCTCCATGTGCCGTGAATACCAATACCACTACCAATTTTCGCACTTTGCGGAATGATGCCTTTTGCTTTTCGTTCGTTGAATTTATCGATATCGGCCTGGGTAGGATAATTAAGCATCATCATCCGGTCCCACTTTTCATGAAGTTTTTTTGATATAACCTGGTATTCGCCTTCGGGAGTTTTTCTATCGCCCTGCATCATTTTATCATCCAGCGATTTACTTCCGAAAACAACAGGATAAGTAGCATACCAGCCGTCATCATCATACACATTTAATTCGTAATCCGATTTTTTGATAATAATGTAAGGTGTGCCGGTTAGCTCGCTGTTAAAAAGGCGTTTTCGCATGATTCGTTTTTCAAAACTCCTGAATGCGAACAAACCGCACACAATAATCAGCAGGATGAAAAGAAACGTGTTTTTCTTCATGATTAAATTGACCTTTTGACAGCGTAAAAGTTTATGATCATTAAAAACTTTTTAACATGCAAAATATGAAACGTTCTGTTCCCTAAATTATTTTTCATGTGGAAAACTTATTGAATGGAAAGTTGAGAACGCTGTATAGTCGAAAATCGAGAATTGAAAGTGCTGTATGATCGGGCCGCTGAAAACAAGTAGAAATGAATGTTGAAAGAACTATTGCAACCACGAATATCCGTTTTGTGCGCCGACCCCATTCTCCTTTGGAAGAAGGGCCGGGGATGAGGTTTTGCATTCCTAAATAATTCAAATAAGTTGAGAATGGAGAGCATCTCAAATTTCAAATTACTTGTACTTTTGATTTATAAATCATATCACCATGACTATATTTTCAAAAATAATCGCGGGGGAAATTCCTTCTTATAAAATAGCGGAGAACGATAAGTTTTATGCATTCCTGGATATTTTTCCCTTAGCGGAAGGTCACACATTGGTGGTGCCTAAATTGGAGGTGGATAAATTTTTTGATGTACCTGATGATTATTTAAGCGAAATGCTGGTGTTTGCAAAATCAATCGCGAAAGCTATAGAAAAAGCAATTCCGTGTAATCGTGTGGGTATTAGTGTTATTGGTCTTGAAGTGCCGCATGCTCATATGCATTTAATACCAATTAATGGAATTAACGATATGAATTTCGCGAATGCGAAACTAAAGTTGTCGCCGGAAGAATTTAAAATCGTGCAGGAAAGAATAGTGAAGGAATTGGATAAGTAAAGTGAACTTTTTTATAAAAAATAAAGCTGTTTTTTTCCGGAAACTATTCATAATTTACAATGGCAGAGGCCAAATGAGAGCCTGAAGTGAGCACATTGTGCCAACTGAAAGTTGAAAAAATTGTTGAGATTACGAATATCCGCTTTGTGCGCGGGACTCGCTTCTCCTTTGGAGAAGGGCTGTGGATGAGGCAGCCCAATAGCATTACTGCCGTACAAGTGAGTGACACAACGATGCTTAATAGTAGCACTACCGCCGGTCCCCAAAAATATAGCCTGATAGTAGAATACCTCATTTTTACATTCAACGACCTACTTTAATTTTTTTTCCTCATTTTTGTTGTATAAGTAGAATGAATAGGAGGTTTTGGTTTGTCAATTTTAATTTTTTTTAAAACAATCAGATGAAAGGAATAATTCTTGCCGGAGGATCCGGTACCAGGTTGCATCCTATTACATATGCCATCAGCAAACAGATCATGCCTGTTTATGATAAACCCATGATCTATTATCCGTTGTCAACTTTAATGCTGGCCGGCATTAATGAAATTCTGATTATTTCCACACCGCACGATTTGCCGATGTTTAAAAGACTATTTGGTGATGGAAGCAATTGGGGCCTGCAACTGTCTTATGCAGAACAGGCGGTTCCGAATGGGTTGGCGCAGGCTTTTGTAATAGGCGAGCAGTTTATAGGTAATGATCCTGTGGCGCTGGTGCTGGGCGATAATATATTTTATGGTATGGGTTTGGGGAAAATGCTGGCTAATAATACAAAGCCTGATGGCGGTATAGTGTATGCATACCAGGTAAGCGATCCGGAAAGGTATGGCGTGGTGGAGTTTGATGCCGACATGAATGTGCTTTCCATAGAAGAAAAACCGGCGGCGCCGAAAAGCAATTACGCGGTGCCGGGGTTATATTTTTACGATAACGATGTGGTTGAAATAGCAAAAAACCTGCAGCCGAGTGCCCGTGGCGAATATGAAATTACTGATGTGAACAAAGAATATTTGCGCAGAAAAAAACTGAAGGTATCAATTTTGGATCGAGGTACGGCATGGCTTGATACCGGTACATTTGATTCGCTGATGCAGGCATCGCAGTTTGTGCAGGTAATAGAACAAAGGCAAGGCATTAAAATCGCGTGTATTGAAGAAATTGCCTATCGCAAAGGATTTATAAGTAAAGAGAAGCTTATGGAGCTGGCTCAACCCCTGTTAAAAAGCGGGTATGGGCAATATTTAATCCAATTGGATGCTTCATAAAAAACTATCTTTGAAAATCGTAGCCGTACCTGTCGATATTAAAAATTTATTATTGACCCAATAAAATAATTAACTACAAATGAAAAAGATTTTAGTTACAGGAGGTGTTGGATATATTGGATCGCACACTATTGTTGACTTAATTGAGAATGGTTTTGATGTAATTTCGGTAGATAATAATTCCCGCTCCAATCCGCTCATATTGGAAGGTGTAGAGAAGATCACAGGTAAAAAAATCAAGAATTATAAGGTAGACCTTTGTAATTATGAAGATACCAACGCCATTTTCCAGGAAAATGAAGACATCATCGGTATCATTCATTTCGCGGCTTACAAGGCGGTGGGCGAATCGGTGGAAAAGCCGTTGATGTATTTTGAAAACAATATGTTTTCGCTAATTAATTTGTTGAAATGCGTTAAGGAATTTGAGATTCCGTATTTTGTTTTTTCTTCATCCTGCACGGTGTATGGCAATCCGGACGTTATACCTGTTACCGAAAGCACGCCGTTAAAGCAGGCGGAATCTCCATACGGACTTACCAAACAAATGGGAGAGGACATTATTAAGGAGTTTGCCAAAGCCATTCCCACACAATGTATTTTGCTAAGATATTTCAATCCGGTGGGCGCACATCCGTCTGTACGTATTGGGGAATTGCCAATAGGCAGACCCGCAAACCTGGTACCGGCTATTACTCAAACGGCTATCGGAAAAATACCGCAAATGACGGTGCATGGCAATGATTATCAAACCCGCGACGGTTCCTGCTTACGCGACTTTATTCATGTGAGCGACATAGCACATGCGCATACCCTGGCTATTGAGTATTTAATAGATTCGAAAACCACTAAACGTTGTGAGATCTTCAACCTTGGCACAGGAAATGGCGTAACAGTATTGGAAGCCATCAAATCATTTGAAAAAGTGAGTGGTGTGAAACTGAACTATACCATTGGTCCGCGCCGCCCGGGTGATGTGATAGCCATTTATGCCGACAATGCATATGCAGTGAATCAACTGGGCTGGAAGCTGAAGTATACTTTGGATGATATGATGGAAACTGCATGGAAATGGGAACTGCGCCTGAAAGATGATGAAACGCTGTATAAGATGCAGAACTCGGAACTGAACTAAAGCAACGGCAACATTTGAAATACATGAGTTGAGGGTTAAAAAAAATCAGGTTTTCAACACAGGTTTTGCAGTAGAATAAATTTTTATGGTTTTGTTGGGAAGTCGGCGGCAGAGCCCTGATTGGGCTTTGGTTGCGACGCTCCGTTCAGCAGTTGAATATCTATTGAACATTGGAAAAAATCAACTGCCGGAAAACTGTTTGTGAGTTATAAGCAAAATTTTGTGAAGCAGACCAACGTTGCCATGAAATACTACAGATGAAGTGATTGCGACGCAACGATGATGCCATGAAAAGCTGTAGTTCGTACCATAAAAAGATCACAGCTTTCACTTAGGACAAAAATTAAGTAACTATGATCATAGTAAAACCGCGGCCGGAGCCCCAAAAAAATTGCTCAACCGTTTCCACATCCGGCTTCACCTTATCCTTTTTTGAGTTTTGATTTTCGGCTAGCATTATAAAATATTTGATTATAGCAAAAAGAAATCCAGAAACCTGGCAAAAAAGACACACGCAGCAGCTTTGAAGATGGCATTGCTGAAGTGGCTTGCACTAATTATTTTTGCTTTTTGGCTCAGATGTAACCTATACCAACCTACTTTCCTGCCTGTAAATGTTATTTAAAACATTTGCTTTCTAAAAGTATTGACAATATTGAAATATGTGGGTATCCGTAAAGTGTTTATTAACTGTTTTGCTTGTTAGTTTTTGTATAACTAAGCCATTAGGGGCTATGGAAATCAAGAGCATTGGAATTCCGTATGTTCAGAACTATACCAAAGAAAAATATAAAGCCGGTAACCAAAACTGGTCTGTTACCAAAGATGAAAATGGCGTAATGTATTATGGCAATGCCAATGGCCTGCTGTCTTATGATGGCCAACACTGGAAACTGAATGAGATGCCGGATAGGCAGATTGTTCGTGTGGCGGCTTCCGATAAAAAAGGGAAAGTGTATGTGGGTGGTTTTGGGGAGTTTGGATATTGGTCTTATGATGACGAAGGTGTTTTTCAATATACATCTTTAGTGAACCTGGTTCCGGGTGGATTGATGAATAAAGATGAAATCTGGAAAATTTATTTTGATGGAGATAGAATTCTTTTCCAGTCGTTTGCCCGCATTTACATTTATGAAAACAATAAAATAACCATTGTATTTGATCCGGAACGACCGCTTCTTTTTTTGTTTAAAGCTGACAGGAAATTTTTTGTGGAAGTAATACATAAAGGTCTGTTTGAGCTTTCCGGAAATAATTTAAAATTTGTTGAAGGAAGTCAGGCTTTGGGTAGTTCGGGCATTCTGTCAATTTTACCATTTAGAAAGAATACATACCTCATTGGAACCCGAAATGATGGTTTGTTTTTGTACGATGGCAACTCATTTATTCCCTGGCGTACCGGGGCAGACGGGCTGCTTAAAGCCGGCCAACTTAATAACGGAGTAACTATCGACAATAAATATTTCGCATTTGGTACTATCTTAAATGGTATTGTAATTCTTGATACAACCGGGAGCGTTGTTCAACAGATCAATAAAACCACGGGGTTGCAGAATAATACGGTACTTAGCCTGTATGTGGACGATATGCAGGATGTTTGGATGGGGCTTGATAACGGTATTGACAGGATAGAACTAAATTCTCCATTAAGCTATTACTTCGATCAAAAGGGATTGTTGGGTACCATTTATTCGAGCCAGGTATATAATGGGAAAATTTATCTCGCAACAAATCTTGGCGTTTTTTATAGCGACTGGATTACGGATAATGCTAACCGGCTCAGATCATTTGATTTTAAACTTATAAACGGATCTGAAGGACAGGTGTGGGGACTAACACTGATAGATAATCAGCTCATAAGTTGCCACAACGAGAAAACATACAGAATTGAAGGAACATCCATTATTAAAATATCGGACAATGGCGGCGGCTGGATAATAAAAAAACTAAATAACAAGCCCGACTTTTTGGTGCAGGGCACATATACAGGGTTGGTAATATATAAAATTGAAAATGGCAAATGGGTATTTTCAAATGCTGTGTCGGGCTTTAGTGATGGTGTTCGTTATATTGAGCAGGATTCAAAAGGTCAGCTTTGGGTGGGACATCCATACAAAGGGCTGTATAAACTAAAACTGAGCGATGATCTTACGCATGTGGCTTCACTAAAATATTATGATGATAAGAACGGGCTGCCCTCAAATCTGAAAATAGGTGTACAAAAATTCAACGACCAAATCGTTTTCTTGTCGAAACAAGGAATTTATACTTATGATGAAATTAATGACAACTTTATAAGATACGATCAGCTTAATAAAAAACTGGGCTCTTTTAATTCTGCCAGTAACATTATTAAAGCCAACGATAGGCAATATTGGTTCATCGATCACGGAAGAATTGCATTTGTAGATATTCCCCAGGCCGGAAATGTAGAGATAGATTCAAGCACATTCAGCATGCTGTCCGGCAAAATGATAGACTTTTATGAAAACATCAATAAAATAAACGATTCGCTTTTTCTAATAAGTATCGATGATGGATTTGCTATTTACAGCACAGATGTGCGATTAAAGAAAATCGATTATCCCAAAGTGTTGATACAAAGTGTAAAGAACATAACGGAAAGAGCCACTACTATTACTGAAAGTAATTTTGCCCTTTCTATAGTACAGATCCCTTTTAGTCAAAACAACATTTCTATTACCTATTCGCTTCCGTACTATAAGAACGCCAACATTCAATATCAATACCAGCTTAAAGGCTATTCAAAACTGTGGTCGGAGTGGAGCCCCATTACATTAAGAGAATTCACCAATCTCAGACATGGAAATTATCAGTTCCTCGTAAGAGCAAAGATCAATGGCGAGTTTATTACTCCCATTACCACATATCAGTTCACCATTTTACCGCCTTGGTATTCTACAGTGTGGGCGTATTTCGGATATTTAATATTGGCCGCGTCGGTTATAATTTTCTTTCATCATTTGCATAATAAAAAATTAATAAAGCAGCAGAAAAAGCTATGGGAAACCCATGAAAAGGAAAAGGAAGATTCGTTGAGAAAAGAACGTGAAGCCAATGAGCAGCGTATAGCCCAAATTAAAACCCATCAACTGGAAGCCGACCTGGCTGCCAAAAACAGGGAGCTTGCTAATTCTGCCATAAATATAGTTTCTAAAAATGAGTTGCTGCAGAAAATAAGTGATGAGGTAATGGCACTGAAAGATAAGGATGGCAAAAAACTTTCGTTAGACCAAATAAAAAGAATTCAGAAGGTTATAAATGACGGAATGAATGATGAACGCGATTGGGATCTTTTTGAAAATAGCTTCGATGAAGCGCATGAAAATTTTTTCAAAAAAATAAAAGCCATGCATCCGAAGCTTTCTCCCAGCGATTTGAAGATGTGCGCCTATTTGCGAATGAATATGACCAGTAAAGAGATTGCCTCTATTTTAAACATAACGATTCGTGGTGTGGAAATTCGCCGCTACAGGCTTAGAAAAAAACTGTGCCTGGACCACGATAAAAACCTGGTAGAATTTTTAATGGAATTGTAAAGGTCTCTACTCTCTACCGCTTTCCACTTTCAGCAATTGTTTTACCAACTGCTCAAGTTGATTTAGCCTGCGTTCCATTTCCGGAAGATTGCGGTTGAGCGCCTGGCTGCGCAATGCGCTGGTATAATCATAAGCGGGCGAGCCGGTTACGGCCGTGTTTGGCGTTTTAATGGATTTGCTAACGCCGCTTTGAGCGTTTATTTTGCTGCCGGCGGCAATGGTTATATGCCCCACTATTCCGGCCTGTCCGCCAACCATTACATTGTTGCCCAGTTTGGTGCTGCCGCTTACGCCGCTTTGAGCGGCCATTACAGTGTTATTGCCTACTTCCACATTGTGCGCCACTTGTATAAGGTTATCGAGTTTGGCGCCGCTTTTTATAAGTGTGGAACCAATAGTGGCCCTGTCAATAGTTGAATTGGCGCCTATTTCCACATTGTCTTCAACCACCACATTTCCTATTTGTGGCACTTTTTGGAAAGAACCATCGGCCTTTGGAGCAAACCCAAATCCATCGCTTCCAATAACAGTACCGGCATGTACGGTTACATTTTTTCCCAACACGCAATCGTGATAAATTTTTACTCCTGCATGCAGTATAGTGCTATCGCCAACTTTTACGTTATTGCCAATAAAAGCGCCGGGAAAAATTTTTACATTATTGCCAATCACCACATTTTCGCCAAGGTATGCAAAAGCGCCTATGAAAACATTTTCTCCTGTTTTCGCGGTGGAGGAAATGTATGCCGGTTGCTGAATACCTGTTAACTGCTGCGTCATTATTTCCTGGTATTTGGATAATAATGTGGCAAAAGCCGAATAGGCATCCGGTACGCGTATAAGCGTGGCACTGATGGCTTCCCTTAATTCCTGAGCTTCATTTATAATAATAACGGAAGCGGAGGTGGTGTATAAATGTTCTTCGTATTTCGGATTAGCTAAAAATGATAACTGACCTTTTACGGCTTCTTCAATTTTCCCAAATGAGCTTACCGTGGCTTCGGCATTACCTTCAACCGTACCATTAACCAGCATTGCGATTTGGGCCGCAGAGAATTGCATACTCAATATTATAACTTGTTAAGAGGTTGATGTTTAAACTTTTAGAAAACATCACTTTATGAAATCTTATTAAACATCAGGAAAGCAAATGTAGTGTTTTTTTACAGGGCTCGATAAATTCCGGTGAATTAATGCATTGTCCACTTTTGAAATGTCTCTTACGCTTCCGTCTTTGAACAAAATATTTATGCTTTCCTCTGTTGGGTCGTATGTAGTGTTTTTGGCTTCACCACTGAAAACATAATATTCCGAATCACTTTCAGAGATATTGAGAGTGGTGCAAACTTTCTCTTTCAATTCGTTTTCATACCACGGATCAATAGGATCGGGAAAAAGTTTCAGTTTAAATAATTGCCGGTTTATAATGGATGAACTTAAAAACGAAAGTGTTTTATCTGGATGCGACATCCATTTCTTAAAAGTGCTGATGATATCTGAATCATCCAGCAGGCAGAATTTTTCAAGGTGATCTTCCAGCTTTTCGTCTGCCGACGTATCATGCAAAAAGAAATCGAAAACCGGTGTAGTACACTCTACCGGTATATTATTTCTTACCAGTTCTTTTGCTCTTGTAATGGTTTTTACCAGCATCATTTCGGCGCTTAAAACCGTTTTGTGTAAATACACCTGCCAATACATAAGGCGTCGCGCTACTAGAAATTTTTCTATTGAATAAATGCCTTTTTCTTCCACCATCAGCTCGCCATTATGCACGGTAAGCATTTTTAAAATGCGGTCATAGCCTATAACACCTTCCGAAACGCCGGTATAAAAACTATCCCTGGTTAAATAATCCATCCGGTCCACATCAAGCTGTCCCGATACAAGCTGGTGTAAAAAAGGTTTATGATATTGGTTGGTAAAAATGCTTATAGCTGTTGCCAGCTTCCCTTCAAACACTTTATTGAAGTGCTGCATAATAAGCAGCGAAATTTTTTCGTGATGCACTTTTTCAATCAATGTTTTTTCCAGTGCATGTGAAAACGGGCCATGACCAATATCGTGCAGTAAAATGGCGATTTTAGCACCCAGTTCTTCTTCCGGCGTAATTTCTACACGCTTGTTCTTCAACTCGTTAATAGCGTTGCACATTAAATGATATGCTCCCAAAGAATGGTGCAACCTGGTATGCTCGGCGCCGGGATACACCAGCGATGCGAATGCCATTTGATGAATGCGACGCAATCTTTGATAATACGGATGCGCAATTATTTGCAACAGAAGCGGATGATCTATTGTGATAAAACCGTATACAGGGTCGTTTATTATTTTCCTGGTAATACCAGACATGCTGTTTTTGCTTTGTTAAATTAATTATTAGAAAAAATCAAATGTACAATTACTGTGTGGAAAATATATATTTGAATAAGCTTTAGTAACCGGATCAAAATTGTTCCTTAACTATTTTTTCATCATTTCATAAAACCCTAATAAAAATTATGTTTACCATTAAAGAATTCACAGCATTATGGCAAAGCGAAACAAAAGCCACCGTAACAATTTTTGAAGCGCTTACTAACGAAGCTCTTGATACAAAATTTAATGAAAATGTAAGAACACCCGGTATGTTGGCAAATCATCTTGTGCGCACTATTGGCGAAATGGGAGCCGCGGCCGGCCTGCCGGTAACCGAAAGAACCGGAACGCTGGCAACAGCAAAAGAACTGGCGAATGCCTACACCGAAGAAGCCGATAAACTGCTGGCGGCAGTGGAAGAAAACTGGACCGACGAATCGATGAGTGATGAAATAACACTGTTTGGCGAAACATGGACGAAAGGCTTTACGCTGATCTCATTGGTTGCGCATCAATGTCACCATCGTGGACAAATGACTGTATTGATGAGGCTTGCAGGGCTAAAAGTTCCCGGTGTGTATGGCCCTGCCAAAGAAGAATGGGCCGCAATAGGAATGGAGGCCCCAAAAGAATAAAGCACATTTAAGAATTGTGCAACAACATAAAGTATGTGATTTGAAGACGCTCTTTTGAACCCGGATTTTGCGGTAGAATAAAATCTGACTTTTTGGGGAACCGGCGGCAAAGCCCTGATTGGGCTTTGGTTGCGACGCTCCGTTCAACATTTGAATTGCTATTGAACTACTAAAAAAATCAACAGGTATATGATATTTTACAGTGCCTGCACATTGCTCAATAGAATTACTACCGTACAAGAGTGCGACGCAAGTAAAGCTTAATAGTAGCAATAATGCCCGGTCCATAAAAAAATATACACCTGGTTCCACTGCAAAATTTGTATTGAATCTTGAATTTTTACATAAGAAATAAAATCATTTTAAATGGCTATAGCTACAATTCTTTGGGTGGATGATGAAATGGAAAGTCTTCAATCGCAAAAAATGTTTTTGGAAAATAAAGGATACGAGGTGCATACATTATCAAACGGCTTCGATGCTATTGATTATGTAAAGGATCATATGGTGGATGTGGTTTTGCTGGATGAATCGATGCCCGGCATTTCGGGGCTTGAAACGCTTGCAAAAATTAAAGAGATAAGTCAGCATACACCTATTATAATGATCACCAAAAATGAAACGGAAAATGTAATGGATGATGCGATCGGAAGTCAGATAAGCGATTATTTGATTAAACCTGTTAATCCCAACCAGGTGCTGTTGAGCTTAAAAAAAACGCTGGATAATAAACGGCTCGTAGCCGAAAAAACCACTTCGGCATACCAACAGGAATTCCGGCATTTGTTTATGGCGCTAAGCAGCAATCCAAATTATAACGAATGGATGGATATTTACAAAAAGCTGGTGTACTGGGAACTGGAAATGAGAAAAAGCGACAGCCCCGAAATGCGTGAGGTTTTCCAAACTCAAAAGCAGGAAGCCAACACTGAGTTTGGGAAATATGTTTCTAAAAATTATACTTTGTGGATAAACCCAAAGAGTAGTGATGTGCCGGTAATGTCGCACACATTATTACAACAAAAAGTACTTCCACATCTTGAAAAAGGCGTTCCTACTTTTTTTGTACTTATCGATAATTTGCGGTTCGACCAATGGAAAGCCATTCAGCCAATATTCGCAGAAAGTTTTCGCATACTGCAGGAAGATTCTTTTTACAGCATTTTACCTACGGCTACGCAATACAGCCGGAATGCTATTTTTGCCGGTCTTTTGCCAATTGATATTGAAAAAAAATATCCTGTTCAGTGGAAAAATGATGACGAAGAAGGCGGTAAAAATTTACATGAAGAAGAATTTTTAAAAGATCAGTTGAAACGGTTGGGAAAAGATAACCTGAAAATGTCCTACACCAAAGTGCTTAATCATAGCGCGGGGCAGGAGCTGGTAAGTAATATACACAACCTTCTTAATAATGACCTGAACGTGATTGTGTACAATTTTGTGGATATGCTTAGCCATGCACGCACCGAAATGGAAGTGCTGAAAGAACTGGCGAATGATGAAATGAGCTACAGAAGTATAACTGCCAGTTGGTTTGAGCACTCGCCACTACACCAGGCTCTAAAAAAGATTGCTGATAAAAAAGTAAATCTCATTTTAGCTACGGATCATGGAAGTGTTCGGGTAAATACGCCGCACAAAGTGATTGGTGATAAACAAACTACCACTAACCTACGCTATAAACACGGTCGTAACTTGAACTATGAGCAAAAAAGTGTGCTGGCCTTTCGTGATCCCCGCGACGCAGGATTGCCGGTTCCCACTGTAAATTCTTCTTTCATTTTTGCTAAAGAGGATGGTTATTTGTGTTATCCCAACAACTATAATTATTTCGCGAATTATTACCGCAACAGTTTTCAGCATGGGGGTATTAGCCTCGAAGAAATGATAGTGCCGGTTATAAAAATGACAAGTAAGTAATGTGAGAAATGAATTTGAAAATGTGCTAATTTGAAAATTTGAAAATGTAGTAGGATAAGCATTCCTTACATTATCAAAAAAAACTTTTAGGATTAATTATTTAGTTCGCAAACTCTATACGAGCATTACGGGATTAGCCTTTCCGTTATAAAAATGTATTTGCTAGAAAACCTGTTATTTACTTAAACACCTTAAAATAAGGAATCCCACTGTAGCCAATAGTAAAG
>JAVBLN010000011.1:0-174396 GCA_031553495.1 Flavihumibacter sp. | reverse complement strand
ACTTTACTATTGGCTACAGTGGGATTCCTTATTTTAAGGTGTTTAAGTAAATAACAGGTTTTCTAGCAAATACATTTTTATAACGGAAAGGCTAATCCCGTAATGCTCCTATAGAGTTTGCGAACTAAATAATTAATCCTATTCTTTAATTTTTGTGAATGAAGTGTTATGCAGATGTCCTACACCTCAAAGGTGTAGGACATCTGGTATTGCAACCTATAGTAAACTAAAGCGTGCGAGAAATCTCTTACCCAAAACTCAAAACTCATAACTCATAACTTGCTGAATAGCATTACTACCGCACAAGTGAGTGACACAACGATGCTTAATAGTAGCACTACCGCCGGTCCCCCAAAAAAATCAGCACACTATACTATTTTATCTCTTCACTTCTTCAATTACTTTTCCTACACATGCGTTAGGCATTTGTATGTGCAGCATAGCAGCCAGTGTTGAGGCAATATCGGTCATATTTGTTTGCCTGTTTGTTTTGCCCTGCTTAATGTTCCAGCCATACCACAACAGTGGAATATGTGTGTCGTAAGGGTTCCATGTGCCATGCGTGGTTCCGGTTCTGGATGAACCTTCATAGCAGCCTGCCGTTAAAACAATCTGAATGGAGCCGCCTCTTTTAAAGTTATATCCATTGGTAACCATTGTTTTCAACGGTTCCGGAATGGGAGCATTTCCAATTTCCGCTATATCAATGGCATACAAAATATTTGGTTGACGAAGCAGATATTCAATAGCGGTTTTTTTAATTTTTGAAAAATCAAGTTGCAACGAATCTATTTTGTTCAAATCAAAATTTACCTGGTAATTTTTAATGGCTCTAACTAAGTTTGCAGTGCCAAATTTTGCTTCCAGTTTTTTATTCAATTCACTTTTTAAGGGCGACGCGTTCCATATATCGCCGGGTAATTCGTGATTGCTCATGAATTGAACGTTGTGCGCCGCAGCATGGTCGGCAGAAAGGAAAACGAGGTATTGTCCTTTTCCAATTTTGCTGTCAAGTACCTGAAAAAAGTCTGCCAGATCTTTATCCAGCCTTAAATAAGTATCTTCCACCTCTATGGAATTGGGGCCAAACATATGTCCCACATAATCGGTAGATGCGCAATTGATAGTTAAAAAATCGGTTTCACCGCTTTGCCCCAGTTTGTAATTATCTAAAACCAGTTTTGCAAAATTTAATGTGAGTGTGTTGCCAAAAGGTGTTGAGCGTAAAATACTTTTCTTTTGTTTATAGGCTTCGTCAATGGCATGAGGAAAGGTAGAAGTTTTTTCGCCCGGAAATTTACCTTCATAAGTTTGGTCATCACTTTCACTTTGAATGTATGTATTGATGGGGTATAGTGTTTTCCATCCATTTCTAATCAATTGAGAAACAGGGTCGCGGTCGTTGAAAGATTTAACCCAGGATGGTAACTCCTTCATGTAATAAGTGCTGGTAATAAAACGTCCGTTGGCATCATCAAACCAAAACGCGGCATTGGCAAGGTGTCCGGCAGGCAAAATGGAGGCTCTGTCTTTTAATGAAACTCCTACTACTCTTGATCTGAAATTGGTAGCAAGGCGCAATTCATCAGTAACAGTAGATGTCAGGAGATTTCTCGGCGACATTTTGCCGTCGTTAGATTCGCTTCCTACGCATCCAACCGTAGTGTCGGTAGTACAATACAAAGATTTTCCAGTTAATTGATCTATCCAGTCGTTGCCGGTAATTCCACTAAATGCCGGTACGGTGCCGGTATAAATAGTAGTATGTCCCACAGCAGTATAGGAGGGTAAATAATTGATGAATGTGTTTTCGCAGGAGAAGCCTTCATTTATTAGTCTTTTAAAACCTCCGGTTCCATAGCGATCATAGTAACGATAGAGATAATCCCAACGCATTTGATCCACCACAATTCCAACTACTAATTTGGGCCTTGAAAGCTTTTGGATTTCTTTTTGTCCAAAAGATACACTCATAAAACTTAGTAATAATAACGATAAGATAGTCTGACGCATAATTGGAAAATTTGGGCAAAGATATAGAGGTGAGAAATAATAGATGTAAATAATAAATTAAATCACAACATATTTATAACATGTTTTGTAGTAATTTGAACTCCAAAATAATCCTGTAAAAATAACTTCTATGAACTTTGAAAATTACGACTGGAGCTCTTTTACAGTTCGAATAAGTATTAGAAGTTCCGAAAAGGAAATATATGAAGCGCTGAGTACGCAAAGTGGTTTGGAGAAATGGTTTTTACGCCAGGCGTCATTTTTTAAACCTACCGGTGAAGCCATAGACTCGTTTGAAAATGTAAAAGCGGGCGATACTTACAAATGGCTTTGGCATGGCTATGATAATAATACTATAGAATATGGAGAAATTGTGGAAGCCAACGGCGACAATTATTTGTGTTTTACTTTTTGTGACGAAAGCGCAAAAACAGATATGCAGGTAAGCATTTCAGTAAAACAGGAACATGATGAAATTGTTGTAAAGCTAAAGCAGTTTAATATTCCCGTTGATGAAGAAGGTAAGGCGCTTTTTCATATCAACTGTATGGAAGGCTGGGTGTTTTATCTCACCAATTTAAAATCGATTCTCGAAGGCGGTATTGATTTGCGTAATAAAAATGGGAAACTAAAGAAGGTGATTAATTCTTGAAGAGAGATCAGTAGGCAATGGACAGTAGGCAGTAAAGAAATCAGAGGTCAGAAGACCGCAGTGCTGTTCGATATGTTGTCACAGCGTACGTCGAACAGTATTGGTGTCTTCAATTTCTGATGTATGTTTTCTCTACTGCCAACTGTCTTCTGATTTCTGCTCTGTATATTTAAGAATCTCAGCAATAGAACTATTATTCATTATTCATTATTCATTATTAATTATTAATTACCCTCAGATTTTTTTATTCTTCCATTTGCCGCTGCGCATGTAAATGAATGAGCAGATAAACATAATGCTCCAATACAACCATTCTGCCATCCAACCGTAAGCAATAGGCAGTTTCATTATCTCGAGTACTACATATGCGTATACGGAGTATACTGTAATGGCGAGTATTTCAATGGCAAGGTTGATGCGGGTGTTTCCCGTACCTGTAACCGCGTTCAACCATACTGTGCCAAACGACATTATAAGCAGCGCTAGCGATACAATGCGGACAACAGGAATCGCTTCCTGCACAAAAGATTCTCCCTGTCCGAATACAGATAGAAAGACCTGGGGAAAAAGATTCAGTAGAATGCAAACGCAAACAGAAATACTTAAGCTTAATTTCACAATTCTTCTAACCAGCTCCAATACCCGCTCTTTCATACCCTGGCCAATTATATTGCTCACCATAGCATTGCTGGTAGCAGCGAAAGCCCAGGTAAAAATTCCAAACATTCCGAAAATATTGCGCATGGTATTAGATATGGCCAGGTCGCGAGGGCCATGATGTTCTATAAGAATGTAGAAAAACTCCCAGCTTATAATACTGATCGCATATTGAAAAATAAGTGGCGAAGACTGAACCAGCAATAGTCTTGCATTTTGTTTATCAAATCGTATACCGCTATGCAAGTGTAACCGTTTGCTGATACCTTTATAACGTATTACGGCAAATACCACAAACATACCTGTAAACTCAGCAATGATAGAGGCTATAGCCGCTCCGTTAAAACCAATTTGCGGCATTCCGAATTTTCCGTAGATCAGTCCGTAATCAAAAAATATATTAGCCACGCTCTCCGCCAGGGTACCGGCAATAAGGTATTTACTTTGGTTAGTGCCCACCAGCAAAGCGTTGCGCATTTGATAAATGTATAAGAACGGCAAGCCCCAAATGCGAATGCGTAAAAAGTCTATAGCTTTATTTTGTAGCTCTGTTGTATGCAGGGTTTCTCTGAGTATGTATGGCGCAGCAAGATTAGTAAATAGTATACCAAATGCAGCAATGCCGATAGAAACTATTATACCCTGCGAAAAAAGTTTCCCAATTTCTTCCGGGCGGTTTTCTCCGGCACGCCTTGCTATAAGTGCTTGCAAGCCATTGTTTAGCCCGGCGCCCAACACAGCGAATATCAGGTAGAATACTCCTGTAATGCCCGCTGCCGCCAATGATTCTTCTCCCAGGACACCTAAGAAAATATTGTTTGTTACAAAATTTATTTGCGGCACAAATATGGAAAAGCTTATCGGCAGTGCTATTGCCAATATCTGACGGTTATTGATGGCTACCCGGAGTTTTTGTTGTGCTGCGGTTGACGACATAATGCAAAGGCCTGCAAGCTAGTAAAAAGAGGGTATATGTGGAAGAGCGTTTGGCTGGAATTTCTATAGTGTGCGGTACTGAAATCAGAAATCAAATCTGCCAAAAACATGTCTCTGATTTCTGACTTCTTTTTTGTGAACCGGCGGTATTGCTACTATTGGGCATCGTTGTGTCACTCACTTGTGCGGTAGTAACGCTATTCGGCAAGTAAAAGCATCCCTGCCTGAGTTTATACCGCGTTTAGTATGTCCATCAGTTTTTTATATTATTTTCTGCCAGCTTGAAATATGAAGTTGGTACTGGTTAAGATCTTTAAGCGATTTATTAATATGTTTTTCCTGTAAATCTTTCAATATTGCTTTGTTGTTATACAAGTAAATCAAACTTGTATATAATTCGTTTGATACTATTAAGTTGTTGCCTTTGGGATCAACCAGTTTAAAAGAACCACGTAAATTTTTTGATGAAAGGTTATATTTTTCAACGAATATTTTTTGAAAAATATTTTGTTCGGCTTCATTCATCGTATAAAAGTGATTCTCTACTATGAATAACTTTTTGTTATAAAAATGAAATTGAGTGAAAACTTTAGTCTTCAAAAACCTGCTCTTATAAATGAATATTTTTCTTTCTTTTAAGGCTTCGCATTGGTATTCCAAAATGGGTTCGCCCATTTGTTTTTTAACAAAAGTTGTTGAACTGCCCAAAGCAATTTCAAATGCTTTTATATTATTTTGAACAGAAATGATATTCGCCGAATCCCGGTACAAAGCCAGTATTTCCGGAATGTCAGTGGACTTTGTGATTTTTTGTTCGTAGTATTCTTTCTTTGAACTGGAAGTTGAAAAATTTAGTTTAGGTAAAATATTGGCTAAGATGCTCATAGGTTCTACGTTTATTATAGGTTATTGGTTGCTTTTGGTCAGGATATTAGAATAATTGGCAAAGTACCTACTTTTTAAAATTCGATTTTAATACAAGCCCTATTAATTTCTTATAGTAAGCATAAACACTTAGTTGTTTATAAAGAATGCTTGTAAGAGAATGGATGAAAGTAAAATACAAGTGTTCTGCAATGAGCTGGCGGTAAATGTTGATTAGCGGTATGAAGAAATTATGAGTAGTGTTGTAACGGTCAATTCAACAGGGAGTATAATATTTTTCTATGTGTGCCCATTGCTCAATAGAATTACTGCCGTACAAGAGTGCGACGCAAGCAAAGCTAAATAGTAGTACTAATGCCCGGCCCATAAAAAAAATTGCTCTTAATTTAAACTGTGCTTATTTTTCAGAATTCGCGAACTTTGTGAGAATACATTTTGCTACCATTTGTAAATAGGGTATTTGTAAAACAATGATATCTGACCTCTGCCCTCCGTAACAAACCTTAAAAAACTATTGAAATGAATGAGCAGGAATTTATGAACAAGGCCATTACATTGGCGGAGAAAGGCCTGAATGGCAATAATGGCGGCCCTTTTGGATGCGTGATTGTAAAAGACGGAAAGATAGTAGGCGAGGGATGGAATAGTGTAACCTCAACGAACGATCCTACCGCGCATGCCGAAGTAGTGGCGATAAGAGATGCTTGTAAAAATTTGCAGTCATTTCAATTGGATGACTGCATAATCTATACATCATGTGAACCCTGCCCGATGTGTATGGGTGCTATTTATTGGGCACGGCCAAAAATGGTATATTATGCCGGCACTCGCGAAGACGCGGCTGACGCGGGTTTTGACGATTCTTTTATTTATGGCGAATTGACGAAAGAAATTCACCATCGCCAAATACCAATGATTTCTATTGAAAGGGAAAATGCTAAGAAAGTGTTTGATGCATGGAAGAAGAAAGGTGATAGGGTGGAATATTAATTAATAATTAACAATTAATAAGGGTGCATTATATAATGGTCCAAATCTGGATTTAGCTGATTATGGGATTGTAGGATTGGGTTTCCTTGTTCAATTCAAATACTTCAATCCATAACTATTTGGTCAGGTGTATCCAAATTCTGACATCTGATTTCAGGCATCTGACTTTTTATCTATATAAATTATGAATAACCACATAAGCAAGAATGATCAGAAGCAATATCAAAATAATTGCGATATAAATAAATGATTGGTCTTTTATTTGTCTTTTATGTTTTCTTGCTTTTTTATTGGTAAGTTTTTTTTGAAGGTCGTGGTTTATTTGGTCAACAAAAAAATTGAGCTTCTTTTTATCATTTACTGTTTGTAAGCCTTCCACGGCATCGTTCATAAAATCGTCGTCTATCATATCGGCTTCCACGTTGTGTGTTTCCGAATCCGACAATTTGCCGCTGATATAATCCATCAGTTGCTGATTATCTATGTCTTTATTGCTATTGCTTAATATGTTTATTAAATCAGGTTTCATTTTTGTGTCATAATATACTTTTCAACAACAAATCATTTACTCTTTTCCAGCATCAGTTTAAGATTGCGTTTCCCGTTTTGAATAAAACTCTTTACCTGCATTAAGGTAAAGCCGGTGCTCTTCGCTATTTGCTGATACGATTGTTTTTCAAGGTAAAACAAAGTTACACATTGCTGTTGTTCTTTATTCAAATGCGCAAGCGCTTCCTGCAATTTATTATAAGTTTGTTCTTTTTCTGCTAATTGTTCTTTTCGCGGCTCCTCGCCGGCTACAGCCATGTTTTCGTTTATGGATACAGGTGTTTTCTCCGGATTACGGAGTTGCATAAGGCAGTGGTTTTTTGCTACCATATACAACCACGATTTAAAATATTCTACCTTATATTTATGAAGTTCTGTTATAGTTTTCAGGAAAACCTGCTGTACCGCGTCTTTTGCTTCTTCTTCATCTTTTAAATACTTCATGCAAACACCAAACAACAAAAGGGTATAGCGTTGCAACAAAATGCCAAGCCATTTGTTATCCCTTTCATGGTAAAAGTTTTCCAATAAAGCGCTATCTGCTATATGTTCAAATCTATGATCATTCACCGGTTGAAATTATGTTTTTTCATCTATCTTTAAGATACATTAACATCAGGAATTCCATAAAATTAATACAAAGAAGAATACCATTATGCCTTACGCAGTATGTTGTGTTTCAGTTAGCCCCTTACGAGCAGAGCCTTCTCATTGCAGTGAAATGGTTTCTCAACAGCTATTTGGAGAGTGTTGCGAAATTTTACAAAGAGAAAAAGATCATTGGATCAAAATTCGTTGCCAGTACGATAATTATGAAGGATGGTGCCAGGAAAGTCACGTTACATCTATAGAAGAGGAACAATACCGGAAAGGAGAGCGCCACCTTACACCGGAATGGGTTAATGAGCTTGAGTATAATGGGCATATTATGATGGTGCCATATGGTAGCAGCCTCACAGCCATGAAAAACGGACAGGCTTTCTGGCGTCGCAATACAGTGTATTATAAAGGGAAAACCTGGGATCCCTACATTGTGAAGCCAACGGGAAAGATGGTGAAACAACTGGCTTTTCGGTTCTACAATACGCCTTATTTATGGGGTGGCAAAAGTGTGTTTGGAATTGATTGCAGCGGTTTTGCGCAAACCGTATATAAGTTTTTGGGAATTCCGCTATTGCGCGATGCTTACCAGCAGGCAACGCAGGGAGAAAATATTGGTTTTTTGCAAGAAACGAAATGCGGAGATCTCGCTTTTTTTGATAATGAAGACGGAAAAATTACGCATGTCGGCATATTATTAAATGCTCACGAAATTATTCATGCTTCCGGGAAAGTGCGGGTAGATAAAATTGACAGCCTTGGAATAGTAAACAGCGAAACCGCCCAGCGTACGCATAAGCTGAGGCTCATTAAGAGGGTTATGAGTTTTGAATGATGGATGATGAATGATGAATGATGAATGATGAATGATGAATGATGAATGATGAATGATGAATGATGGATGTTGGATGTCTTGTAATCATATATACTCGCAAAAAGTACAATTTTTTTTGGGGGGAACGAGCTACAGTAATTCTATTCATCTCCGGTTGTGTCACTCACTTGTACAGTTGGAATTCTAGTGAGCAGTAAGGAAATCAAATGTCAGATGATTTCTGACATCTGATTTCAGGTCTCTGATTTCTCTACTGCCCACTGTTTACTGCCCACTGTTTACTGCCTACTGTTTACTGCCTACTGCCTACTGCTTAAAATTCTTCTTATAGCTTTCTATACCCGCTTCCACAATGCGCAGCGCGGTTGATTTATTTTGAAATTCTTCTACTCTTACCGATTTATTTTCAAGCGTTTTATATTCTTCAAAAAAGTGACGCATTTCACTGAAGAAATGTTTGGGTAACTCTTCAATATTGTTATAGTGATTAACACTCGGATCATTAACTGCTACAGCAATAATTTTGTCGTCGCCATCACCGCTGTCAATCATTTGCATTACACCCACCACTTTAGCCTCCATAAGGCACATGGGAACAACCGGCAAGGATGTGATCACCAGTATGTCCAACGGATCTTTGTCGTCGCCGTAGGTTTGTGGAATAAATCCGTAATTACACGGATAATAAAAAGAGGAATAAATAACCCGGTCAAGTTTTAGCAGCCCGCTTTCTTTATCAATTTCGTATTTGGCTCGTGAGCCTTGCGGAATCTCAATTACAGCAGTTACTATATTCGGCGCATTTTCGCCATAAGATAAGCCGTGCCATGGGTGTGCTATTGTAAGCATATGTGTTTTGGAATTTATGTTTGATGCAAACCTACAATTAAAATTGGTTTTAATGACATGCAGTTAACGTTGAGGAGTAATTCAAATGATTTAATGTGAAAATGAATTTGAAAATGTGCTAATTTGAAAATTTGAAAATTCGTTGTGATGGAATTGTTTATTAATTCAATGATTCAATGATTCGATATCTCTGATCTCTGGAGGGTTGCCTGTACTGAAACACCGGCAACTGGCAACCTGAAACCTGCAACCTTCCCCTTGCTCAATAGCATTACTACCGTACAAGTGAGTGACACAACGATGCTTAATAGTAGCACTACCGCCGGTTACAAAAAAGTTGTGAGTGATGAGTAATGAGTTTTGAGTGAGAAGCGACGCAAATCTCAAATCATTTATTCCAGGCCAAAGTGATCATTCCCGCGGCAATCAGTGTAATTGCAATGCCGGTGCGCAATGTGATGGGTTCTTTCAAAAAAATAAAAGCCAACAAAACAGTGAAAACGATACTTCCTTTGTCGATAGCGGTTACAGTTGTTACATTTCCTAATTGCAATGCTTTATAATAAAACAGCCATGAAAGCCCTGTAGCTATTGCAGACAAGATTAAAAACAACCAGTTGTTTTTTGAAAAGGTGCTTATTTGATCTGCATAGCCGCGAAAGAATACAATTCCCCAAACTATAAACAATATGATCACCGTTCTTACTGCCATTGCGAGATCGCTGTTGATATTCTTTAAACCTACTTTCGAAAAAATTGCTGTTAATGCCGCGAAGATGGCGGACAGTAATGCGAAAATTAACCAAGCCGGCATAGTCATTATTTTTATACTGGTAAAGTTATATAGTTGAAGGTTGTTAGTTGCCGGAGAATTTCCGGTTCCTGAATTTTTTCTTTAACCTGATTATCTTTTGTGTAAAGTTATTCTTTCTGTTCACAAATGATTCATGCAAATTTTTTTCACCTGAATGTTTACTACCGGCTTTAGCAACGGCAATTTTCTGGGAAGTATAAATTCCGGAATGCCCGCTAAAAAAATATGCGGTAAAACATGCTATTGCAAAGAATAAAATATGCTCGCTGCCGAATAGTTCGCAGCCCATAACCGTACAAGCTATCGGTGTATTGGTAGCTGCTGCAAAAACAGCGATAAATCCCATTGCGGCAAACAGATCGACCGGTGCGCTAAACAGTATGGCCAGTGTATTTCCTAAAGTGGCGCCAATAAAAAATAGGGGAGTAACTTCTCCGCCTTTAAAACCCGCGCTTAATGTAATGGCCGTAAAAAGCAGTTTCCATAACCAACTGAAATCATGAGCGCCTCCCATGTTAAATGCACTTACAATACTTACGCCATCAATATTTGGAGATTGAACACCCAGGCCCAGATAATCCTCGGCCCCAGGCAGGAATGCCAATAAAATAATAATGCAGCCTCCCAAAACGGGTATCAGCCAATCTTTTTTTATAAATTTTTGAAATGTTTTTTTGAAGATAATTGTCAGATCTGAAAAAAGAAAAGCTGCCAGCCCAAATGCGATAGCGCTTAATAAAGCCTTTGCAAGCAGGGTGAAATTTTCGATCGACAAATAGTGTAAAGTGTTTTTGAAAAGCACATGATATTGCGTATGGTGAATGCCCCATGCGCTGCAGGTATAATTAGCAATTGCTGCCGCGAAAATGCAAGGCACCAGCGCTTTATATTGAATACGGCCTATGGTGAGCACTTCCATAGCGAAAATAGCGCCTGTGACCGGCGTGCCGAACACAGCGCCAAAACCAGCCGCAATGCCTGCTGTAAGTAGTATTTGCAGTATGTCCTTATCACGAGTCACCCATCTTGCGACAGCCGAAGCAATACTTCCGCCCATTTGCACGGCGGTTCCCTCGCGTCCGGCAGAGCCGCCAAATAAGTGTGTAATAATTGTGCTGAAAAGCACAAGCGGCGCCATTCTTTTAGGAATGCCGGCAGCAGGTTCGTGAATTTCTTCAATAAGCAGGTTGTTACCGCGTTCGGCGTTTTTGCCAATACTTTTATAAAGAAAATGAATGAGTAATCCACCAGCCGGAAGGAAAAATATCAACCATGAATTTTGTTGTCTTGTATTAGTCGCAATATCCAGCAGCCAAAGAAAAAGCGCTACCGCTGAGCCTATACAGATAGATACGGGAACTGTTAATAATAAAACAATGAAAAGTCGTGAAACACCAGGGAATTTTTTTTGAAAGTTTGAAAAAAACTCCATCTTTTTTAGTTGAAAGTTGAAAGTGGAAAGTTGAAAATGCTATTAGATAAGGAACGTTTATATGAGTTAAGCAACCCGTTAAAAGCGAATTCAATTGAAATTTGAAAATTAAAAAAGTAATACAAGAGGCAGTAATAATTTGTTCGTTAATTTTTTGGGAACCGGCAATAGTGCTACTATTAAGCATCGTTGTGTCACTCACTTGTACGGTAGTAATTCTATTGAATAATAAGCAGCGCCTGCACTTCAGTTGCTGCTTATTATTAATTATTCATTATTAATTACTAATTAATTCAGCACTTTCATCTTTCAATTTTCAATTTCAACTCTAATAATAAGCTCTGATCCTTTTCATGTCAATTTTCCATGCGTCTTTTTCTCGAACTATAAACAATACCGTAGTATCATTTTTTTTGAATGTGTTTGAATAAGCGTAGCTCACCAGCGAGTCGTTGATGTTTTCAATTTTTATAGGTAAAATATTCGCGTTCTTATAATTGATTTTATCCTCATTACTTAACTTATCATAATTATCATTCTTCCATTTTTTCAGGATCATTATGTTCATTGAGTCTTTCACCATATAGGAAAGCGCTTTGTTATAATCGCCGTCTAATGAAGCTCTAATGAAAAGTCTGCCGGCATCCTGGGCGTCTTCAGGCTTGTCCGATTCTTTTTCAGCCACTTTAGTTTCGGTATTGGTGCATGCCACAAAGGAAAAAGCTGCAACGAGCATTATGAATAATTTCTTCATATTTCTTTCATTATTGTGCTGCAAACTTAAATTAATTTGGGAGATTAGAAATTTGAGATTATTTGAATACCGCTCAATAGCATTACTACCGCACAAGTGAGTGACACAACGATGCTTAATAGTAGCACTATGGCCGGTTACAAAAAAGTTATAAGTAATGAGTAATGAGTTTTGAGTTTAGGGTGAGAAGAGCAAGCTGATCTTTAACTTCTTCTGCCAACTGTCAACTGCCATCTAATCTCTCTACTGCACACTCTCTACTTTATGCTCCTTTTCATACGCTCTGATAATTGCTTTTACCAGGCGGTGGCGCACAACGTCTTCCTCATCAAGTTCTATGTGGGCGATGCCGTCAATATGTTTCAAAATGCGCACTGCTTTTTCAAGGCCGCTTTTTTGATTTTTGGGCAAATCCACCTGCGTTAAATCACCGGTTATGATGGCTTTTGCATTGGCACCAATGCGTGTAAGGAACATTTTAAGTTGCAGATCCGTTGCGTTCTGCGCTTCATCCAGAATGATAAATGCATTATCAAGCGTACGTCCGCGCATATAAGCCAGCGGTGCAATTTCAATAGTCCTGGTGGTCATATAATAGCCCAGCTTATCGGCGGGGATCATATCATCCAGCGCATCGTAAAGCGGCCGCAGGTATGGATCAATTTTTTCTTTCAGATCGCCGGGCAAAAATCCAAGACTTTCACCGGCTTCCACAGCGGGCCGCGTTAAAATGATCTTTTTTACCTGTTTGTTTTTCAGTGCACGCACTGCAAGGGCCACGGCAGTATAGGTTTTACCGGTACCGGCGGGCCCTATGGCAAAAAGAATGTCATTTTTATCGGTGGCGGTAACCATTCTTTTCTGGTTATGAGTTCTGGCCCTGACCGTTTTTCCGTTGGGACCAAAAACCAGCACATCGTTAGGGTTGCGATCCACGAAATGATCTATGGTTTCCTGGTCGTCGCCACCTAAAATTTGTTCAAAATAGTTTTCGCTCATGTGCCCGTTTCTTTGCAGGTATTGCACCAGTAACTCTATTTTTTCTTTAGCTGCTTCTATTTGTTCCGGTGCACCACTTAGTTTGATCTGTGTTCCTCTTGAGAGTATTTTCAATAATGGAAATTTCTTTTTGAGGATATCTAATTTACCGTTATTTACCCCGAAAAATTCTATTGGATTAACGGTTTCCAGGTTAATAATTGTCTCAGTCAAATTATTCTGTTTAAATTCTACAAATATTTTTTAAAACCAGGGCTATAGCGTTTCTGTCGCTTTAGTATTTTATGATACTAATGTTATGCCAATCCTATACTCAAATTTAATTGTTGGAATAATGTTTTCCAACTTTCACTTATCCCCAGTTGTGGATATTATTTTGCCCGTTCCAGGAATTTTAATATATCTCATTGGCAAGGCAACCCGCTTATGTAATAAATCGTATTGAGTATAAAGTACAAAATGTTGGTCTGTAATAAAACTATTTTTTGTGTTTGATGTTAATATTAAAATAACATTAAGGTTTTGTTTTCATTTTTATTACTGCTTGTGAATATTATTAACATCGTACTCTGCCAACCTGAAAAAATTAAGATTAATACCTCAAGGCTGAAAACCCAATATACTGTGGTTGTTTCATGTGTGTATAAAAAATGAAGTAGTTAATAAACTTCTGGTTATGAAAGCCTCAAATTTCCTGCTATTCTGCGCAGTAATAATGGTGAATGCCTGTACTAAATCAGACAATCCGGATAACGGTTTTATCGGCACTTCTTCTAATGCAAAGCAGCAATTGCCAAATCTGAAAATTGACAGCACGGTTGCCATATTTATGGATAAGTATAATATTCCAGGCGTTACGCTGGCTGTTGCAAGAAACGGAAAAATGATCTACCGGAAAGGGTATGGTTTTGCTGATGTGGCTGCTGAACGAAAAGTTCAAATTTCAAATGTGTTTCGCATCAGTGCGTTATCAAAAACTTTTACGGTAGTGGCTATTATGAAACTCGTGGAAGACAATCGCTTACACCTTGATACGAAAGTATTTGGCAGCAGCGGCATACTTGGAACTGTTTTTGGAAAGCAGGCCTACAATACGAATCTGCTAAACATAACTGTTAGAGATCTGATGCAGGAAATTGTAGGCGGCTGGCGCGACGATCATTCCGATCCAATGCTCTCCGAACCTGATTTGTCGGTTTCGCAATTAATATCCCGGACATTGGATAATCAGATGCTAACGGCTCCGCCCGGCACAACATATACGCCTTCAAATTTTGCTTATTGCTTACTGGGCAGGATCATCGAAAAAATTTCAGGCATTTCGTATGCTGATTATATCAAAATAAAAGTATTTGAACCGTGCGGAATAAGCGATATGTTAATAGCCGGAAATACACAGGCTGAGCGCAAACCTGATGAAGTGCTGTATTATGGATATAATGATGAAGATCCGTACGGGTTTAACATTACCAGGATGGACGCTTCCGAAGGCTGGCTTGCTTCAGCAGAAGATGTGTTGCGGTTCCTGGTAAGTACCGATAATTTCCCCACCAAAGTAGATTTGTTGTCGCCCTCTTCCATAGCAACTATTACCACGCCTTCAGTTGCAAATCCTGCGTATGGCAGCGGTTGGTTTATTGATCATGATAATTGGTGGAATAACGGCAGCCTTCCCGGCGCCAGCTCGGTAATGATACGTACCGGCAACGGATTTTGCTGGGTGGTTCTTTGTAACTCAAGAAGTTTGCAGCCCGGTTATACATCGGATTTAAATAATCTTATGTGGTCGGTGGTAAATGATAAGAATACAACATGGCCAGATACAAGGCTTGATCTGTTCTGAATATTATGGAGTTTTTCTATCCACGAATTGCACAAATTTACACGAATGAAATTTGCTTATATGTGCCGCACTCCATTAAGTCCACAAGATGTATTTGCTCCTTAAAAATAATTCGTGAACATTCGTGTAATTCGTGGACAAAATTGAGCTTCGATTTTCCTTAACTTCGCCCGGTTATGACACAAGATCAATTAAAGGATATGAGGGAACGCGTTAGCGTCCTGAGGAGGTTTCTTTGACGTCGCAAATCGTCAAGACAAAATTCTCCAAGATAAGCAAATGACATTATCGCCCGGTTTTTGGGACGATAATGAGCGTGCCACCGCCATTTTAAAGGAAATTAAAGTGAACGAGTACTGGATTGGTTTGTTTGAAAAAGTGCAAACCTCAGTAGAAGATTTTGCCGTTCTGTATGATTTCTGGAAAGAAGGCGAGGCCACCGAACAAGAAGCTAAACATGCTTATGAAGCGGCTTTAAACGAAATTGAAGACGCGGAGTTTAAAAGCACATTAAACAAACCTGAAGACGAGCTGCCCGCCGTATTGCAAATAAACAGCGGCGCCGGCGGAACGGAAAGCCAGGATTGGGCGGAAATGCTTGCGCGCATGTATCGCATGTACGGCGAAAAACAGGATTGGACTGTTTCTCAGCTCGACTGGCAGGATGGCGATGGCGCCGGTATAAAAAGCGCGACACTTCAGTTCGACGGGCCTTTTGCTTATGGCTTTTTAAAGGCCGAAAGCGGCGTGCACAGGCTGGTGCGCATTTCTCCCTTCGATAGCAATGCCAGGAGGCATACCTCGTTTGCCAGCGTGTATGTGTATCCGCTTATTGATGATACCATTGATATTGAAGTAAATGCCGGCGACCTGGAATGGGCTTTCTTCCGTAGCGGCGGCGCCGGCGGACAAAACGTGAACAAAGTGGAAACCGCTGTCCGCTTAACGCATAAGCCAACGGGCATTATAGTTGAATGTCAGCAGGCCCGTACACAAGGCGAAAACCGCGAGAAAGCGCTAACCATGCTCAAAAGCCGCTTATATGAAGAGGAAATGCGTAAACGCGAAGCTTTAAAAGACGCGGCCAACTCTTCAAAGAAAAAAATAGAGTGGGGAAGCCAAATAAGAAGTTATGTTTTCCATCCCTACAAAATGATTAAAGACCACAGAACCGATTATGAAGTGGGTAACGTGCAACCCGTAATGGACGGCGAATTGGACGGATTTATCAAAGCATATTTGATGAGCGAAAAAGAGTCGGGGTAATTAATAATTAATAATGAATAATTAATAATAGCTGAAGTTTGAGTATGGTTCAAATAATTAGGCTTTGCTTTTGGTATAGTTAATTATTTTTTGGGGACCGGCGGTAGTGCTACTATTAAGCATCGTTGTGTCACTCACTTGTACGGTAGGAACTTTAGTGGGCAGGGGCAAGTCACAGGTTACAAGTTACAAGTAACAAGTTTCAGGTTGCCGGTTGCCAGTTGCCGGTGTTTCAGTACAAGCAAGCATTATCGAAATAAGAAATAAGAAGTCAGAAATCAGTAGGCAGTAAGCAGTGGGTAGTAGAGAAATCTCACTAGAATAAAGACAAATAACTGTATACTTTTTTCAGGACGTGACAATACCATGTTTCCAAATTTTCACTTTTACTATTATTGGTTTAGGTATTTAGCTCGCAAATACTTTAATTATCAATTGACCAACATTCTGCTAGAAACCAATAACCAATGCCCAACATAAACTATTATTAATTATTCATTATTAATTAACCATGGCCTGGATTTATCTGATACTGGCGAGTATTTGTGAAATTGCATTTGCCGGTTGTTTAAAGTTTACTGAAAATTTCAGCAATCTTAAATGGAGTGTGATATTCGTATTTTTTTACTCTTTAAGTATTGTGTTGTTGAATAAAGCTGTGCAATCATTACCCATTGGAACCGCTTATGCCGTGTGGACGGGTATAGGAGCAACCGGTACTGTATTGATTGGCATTTTTTATTTTAAAGAACCGTATAATTTCTGGAGAGTATTTTTTTTAACTACCTTAATTTTATCTATCGTAGGTTTGAAAGTGGTTTCAAAACATTAAAAGTCTGTAATCCAATTTTTGATAATGATAAAATAGCAACTTCATTGATTGTGATTTGTGTGTGTTCAGTGAAAAGCCCTGTAGTATAGGCCACCGCCGCCATGAAAAACTACAGATGAAGTGAGTGACACAACGATGATGCCATGAAATACCGAAGATGATGTCAAAAAAATATCCTAAGCCTTTCAGGTTGATACTGAGTTATAAGGGAATGAGAACGAAAAGTTGTAAATTTTTTAAAGTAAACTATAAACATCTAAAACCAAGATAAAACATGAGCTACGGTTATTTTAATTATCCATTACCAGCCAACGAGCCGGTTTTAAATTATGCACCGGGTTCGCCGGAAAGAATTGCCCTGAAAAAAACACTGGCAGAGTTAAAAAAGAAAGAGATTGAAATTCCAATGTATATTGGTGGAAAGGCTGTGCGCACGGGCAATAAAGTGGCTATTCATCCGCCACATGAATTGTCGTTTACGTTGGGGCATTTTCATCGTGGTGAAGCAAAACATGTGCAGCAGGCCATTGATGCTGCTTTGAAAGCAAAAGACGCTTGGGCCGCGATTAGTTGGGAAAACAGGGCCGCAATCTTTTTGAAAGCCGCAGACCTGATTGCCACAAAATACCGTTATTACATGAATGGCTGCACCATGCTTGCGCAAAGTAAAAACGCGTACCAGGCAGAAATTGACAGCGCCTGCGAAATTGTTGATTTCCTTCGTTTCAATGTTCATTATTTAAGTGAAATATATCGTCAGCAACCGGTAAGTTCTCCCGGAATTCATAACCGCATGGAGTATCGTCCGCTGGAAGGTTTTGTGCTGGCTGTAACGCCTTTCAATTTTACAGCTATCGCAGGAAATCTTCCCACATCGGCGGCTATGTGCGGCAATGTAGTGGTGTGGAAATGTGCCAATACGCAAGTGTACTCCGCTCAAATGATTATGCGCATATTAAAAGAAGCGGGTTTGCCGGATGGCGTAATCAATTTAATTTTTGTGGATGGCCCTACAATAGGAAAGATTTGCTTTAATCACCCTGATTTTGCAGGTGTGCATTATACCGGCTCCACCGGCGTTTTTAATACCATGTGGAAAACGATTGGTGAAAATATGAACATTTATAAAAGCTATCCGCGTATTGTGGGCGAAACCGGCGGTAAGGATTTTGTGATGGTTCACAAAAGCGCCAATGCGGATGCGGTGGTTACAGCGCTTGTGAGAGGCGCGTTTGAATTCCAGGGACAAAAATGTTCTGCTGCTTCGCGGGCTTATATTCCATCTAACCTGGCCAATGAAGTAAGAACCAAATTAGTGGCCACCATTAAAACCCTGAAGATGGGAACAGTGGAAGATTTTTCCAACTTTGTAAATGCGGTTATTGACGAAAGTAGTTTTAATAACATCAAAAAATATATTGACAACGCGAAGAAGGATAAAAAAGCGAAAATTCTTGTGGGTGGTAATTGCGATAAAAAGGAAGGCTACTTTATAGAACCAACTGTGATTGAAACTACAGATCCGAAATATGTTACCATGTGCGAGGAAATATTTGGCCCTGTGCTTACCATGTATGTGTACGATGCGGATCAGTTTGAAAAAATGTTGGGTATAGTGGATGCTACTTCGCCATATGCTTTAACCGGTTCAATTTTCGCGCAGGATAAAGCTGTTGTGGAACTGGCTACAAGCAAGCTGCGCAATGCGGCCGGTAATTTTTACGTAAATGATAAGCCGACCGGCGCTGTGGTGGGCCAGCAACCATTTGGCGGCGCACGTGCCAGCGGAACAAATGATAAAGCAGGATCGCAGTTAAACCTGTATCGCTGGTTAAGCGCAAGAGTTATTAAAGAAACATTCAATCCGCCAACAGATTACAAGTATCCTTTTTTAGCAGAATAGGAGAGGTGGAAGTCAAAATTTGAAAATGTACTGATTGATGGTGTTAATCACAAGGAACACAATAGGAGGCACAAGGCAAACAAGGGTTGATTGAAATTGCAAGCAGCCCTTATGTACATTGTGCTTTCCATTGTGATCTTAGTGGTTAAAATCTCCATCCAATTCATACAATAACCGGGCGAGAAATCTCTTAAACTACTAATCCTATTTGAAAGCTTCTTAAAGAGCAGACATCCATTATTAATGCGCCCGTTTAATATACCTTTCGAAGTTGCCCTGCAACCCGTAAGGCATCTTTAAACAAATGTTAGTAAGTTTTACTTATGAATTTTCCTATAACTATTTAAACATGTTAAATTAAATAATTTGAATGCTTTTAACAGAATAATTGCATAATGAATTAGATTTGATGTTTATGTTTTAACAAAACTCAAAAAATTTAAAATTGCATAACGACTGCCAGTTAGTATGTATCCGTTGAAGTTGAATAGTGAAACTCCTGATTTTATTGACAAGGAAACTTTCGAAAACCTGTTTCTCTCGCATTGCGAAGCGTTGTGTATTTCAGTTTATAAAATTGTTGGTGATGCGCATATTGCTGAAGATATTGTTCAGGACTTTTTTTATATTTTTTGGAAAAGCCACCGCAATAAACAATTCAGTCATTCTTTTTTAAGCTATGCTCAAAAGTCGGTAAGAAACAGGGCGTTTGATTATTTGAACCAAAAGAAGAAAGCCAATTCTGTGGTTAAACTGGTTGATGATGGTGCGATGATGATGGACGATGCGGAAGAAAATAAAAGACTGGCCGAACAGCAGGAATATTTATATGAACGCATGGAGAAAGAGTTAGGCAACTTACCTGACGGCCGCCGCAAGATCTTTCTTTTAAGTAATAGCAATAATCTTACATATAAGCAAATAGCTGAGAAACTGAACATATCGGTCAATACCGTGAAAACCCAAATAAAGCTTGCATACCGGCAGCTTAGAACCAATTCATAACAGATCTTATCTCACGAAATATATAACACATTTCAGTATGTACGCAGTGCTCAATAGCGTTACTACCGTACAAGAGTGCGACGCAAGTAAAGCTTAATAGTAGCACTACCGCCCGGCCCATAAAAAATATCAGCACTTACGCTCGCTTGTAATTGTTTTTTAATAAACGAAATGATTTTCCACAATTCCTGTAAGGATTTCCGGATTTGTTTAGTGAATGTTTGATAATTCATTCACCCCTTTTCTTTATTTCGCGTCTTAAAGAATGAATTTGCACATAAACTTACATGTATCCCAAACCGAAAAGGCGATACCAAATACGCTTAATGATTTGTAGCCATTTGACCAGGTAAAACTATAACATAAACCATGAAGGATTTCGAACAAAATAATAACGATGAGAATGTTTCATTTGATGTGAAGGCAATGTGGAATAGGCTTAATGAAAGAATTGACGCTGATGAGCAGGCATTGCATGCAAGCCGCGTAAGGCGTAAACGCCGGTTTTATCAATTAGTGGCCGCTATTTTATTGCCTGTTATACTAGCCGGAATTTGGGTTGCTAAAAAATCAGAAGAACCAGTGCAAAAAAAGACACCGGTTGTTGCAGAAAAAAGAAATCTGCAGAATATACAGCTTACGCTAAGTGATGGAAGTGTGGTAACACTTGGCGAAGAAAAAAAAGTGAACGAAGCCGATGGGAAAGCCGTTGCGATAGCTGATGAAGAAGGGTTGGCTTATAATAACGACGAGGGTAAAAGCGCGGCCATAAACAAATTGCAAGTGCCACGTGGCAGAAAGTATATGTTGCAATTGGCTGATGGCAGCAAAGTGTGGCTGAATGCGGAAAGCACCATTTCCTATCCTGTGAGTTTCGTGGGTAATACCCGCGAAGTGGAAATTAGTGGTGAAGCTTTTTTCCAGGTGAGCCAAAATGCCGCAAAACCATTTATTGTGCATACCGGCAAAGCGGATGTGCAGGTGCTTGGGACATCGTTTAATGTTTCATCATATGGCGAAGAACTCATGAAAACCACACTGGTAGAGGGAAAAGTGAAAGTAAGTAATGCAAAAAACAAATCGCTGGTTTTGGTGCCTGGCGAGCAGGCTGTACAATCCATTGATGATGATTTGTTGAAAAAGAATGTGGATGTGGAAATGATTATTGCATGGAAAGATGATCTGTTTTTTTGTCAAAATGAAAGTTTAGAATCAATCGCAAAGCGTTTGGAAAGAGAATATGACTACCGTTTTGTTTTTAAAAATGATGAATTAAAAAACATACGCTATTCTGTAAGTCTATACCAAAATACAGATATAAATACTGTTTTAAAGTATTTATCAAAAGCAGGGCCGTTTAATTATTCTGTTAATGGAAATGAGATATTGGTGCAGAAGTAAAATAATTAAAAAAGACTGACCAGGTATCGAGTTATACTTCGCGCAGTATAAAAGGTGCAATGTTTTTTTGTGACCGGCGGTATTGCTACTATTAAGCATCGTTGTGTCACTCACTTGTACGGTAGTAATGCTATTCGGCAAGTTGAAACATTCACTACTGAATTTATGCAGCGTATAGTAAAGTGTGTCAGGTTTGACATAAAACTGTTTTAATGTACCAATTGTATAAACGCCAAACATGAGTTTTCTATGAGGAAAAAAGCAACCCCTTTTAGCAACAGGATCTTCGGCCTGTTAGTGGCTTTGTTGTTGAGTTCTATTGCCTTTGGGCAACACTCCGAGCCAATAATATCAATCAATGTTACCGATGCAAAAGTTGTAAATGTATTGGAAAGTATCAGGAAACAAAGTCGAATGGGTTTTGTGTACAATTATGAACAGGTTAGTGCACAGCCTAATGTTACTGTGTCTTTTCAAAACATACCGCTTTCACATGCATTAAAGGCTGTATTGGAAAATACTTCATTAGCCTACACCATTGAAAACAATGTTGTACAGATTTATAACAAAACCGTAAAGCCTGTGGAATCAGATCCTGATGTTACGGAAAAAATAAAAAATATCCGTCTTACCGGGAAAGTTGAAAACGAATCGGGACTGCCTTTGGCAAATGTTTCCGTTTCCGTATTCGAAACCAGGAAGGGAGTGCAAACTAAAGCTGACGGTACATACGAAATAACAGTTCCTTCAAACAGCCGTATTGTTTTTTCATATGTTGGTATGAAAGATCAGGCAATTTCATTGGTAAAATATCCGGGTAATGTGATAAATATCCGCATGGAACCGGAACACAAACAATTGGAAGAACAAGTAGTTACCGGTTTTCAGAATATCAACAGGAAAATTGCTGTCGGTTCTTATACAACACTTAAGCCAAAAGATTTTATGGTGCAGGGTGTAACCAGCGTGGATCAGATGCTGCAAGGTAAAGTGGCAGGCTTAAACATAATGAACTCAAGTGGTAGTGTAAATGGCGCGCCAACAATACGTATGCGTGGCACAGCTTCATTTGTAGGAAGTGGTGAACCGTTGTGGGTGGTTGATGGAATTGTTAGAGAGGAAACGAACTTTAGTTCAATACAGATAAATCAATTACTGGATGCCTCGTTGATATCTACAAAGATAGCTTCCAGTATAAGCGATGCGAGCGCAAGTATTGGCGCCAGTACAATTGCAGGTGTGAATCCTGAAGATATTGAATCTATTACATTTTTGAAAGACGCTTCTGCTACATCTATTTACGGTTCAAAGGCCAGTAATGGAGTAATTGTGATTACTACCAAAAAAGGTGGTGGTAAAATAGATGCGCCGCTTGTTACATTTTCTACATCTTTTGGTATTACGGGTCGTCCGACTTATGACAAGCTAAACAGGATGAACTCTAAAGAAAGGATTGACGTGGCTCAGGAAATAGCAGAAAAAGGATATAATTATGAATACCAGCCGCCCGTATCTTCTTATGAGGGTGCATTACTACGATTGTTCAGCAAACAAATAACCGAAGACGAATTTCAAAGAATTGCACAACAAGCTCAAACAATAAATACAGACTGGTTGAAACTTTTATTTCAAAACAGTTTTAGTCAAAACTATACTTTAAGTGTGGCAGGCGGAAACAATAAATCCGGGTATTATGCTTCGCTAAACTATGTGGATGAAAAAGGATCCACTATTGGTGATGGTGCGAAAATATATGGAGCTAATATCAGGATAAATACAGAACTTACTAAAAAATTAAGACTGGATTTTAAGCTGGGAGGATCTATACGTAAATCAGACGGATTTTTCACTACCAATCCTTATGATTATGCATACAATACATCAAGAGCAATTTCATCGGATGATTATTACCCCTTACTGGCAGCTACTACTGATTATAATACGGATCCCACTTTGCTGGCTTCTCCTTATACTTACAATTTTTTAAACGAACGAGCCCAAACAGCTAACAACAGCCAGACAAAGAATATGAATGCGATGCTGGAAGTAAAGTATAAGATTATAAAAGGTCTGGAATTTGGAACCTTGTTTGGTTATAACTCAGTGAACCTGGAAAGCAAGCAATGGGCAACTGATAAGTCATATTACGTTGCACGAATTCGGGGATATAACTATACTACCACTCCCGATACCGCCTTATTCAATGTGTCTTCTTTGCCTTATGGAGGTATCCTGTCATTGAAAACAAACAGTGCGCAAACAATTTCCATGCGTAACACACTAAATTTTGACAGGGCTTTTTTTGACGGTGATCATACTTTGAACATTTTAGCAGGTATGGAAGTGAGTTCCAACAGACCGGAATTATTCAGTACCACTGAATATGGCTATTATCCTGATCAGGGAAACAGGATAGCAAATGATTATGGCAGGGCGGGCCAAGGCATTACCAATTCATTAGGTAAGCACATGGTAAACATGTCAGAAATGATTAGTAATAGTTTGTCATGGTTTTTAGTGGGTAGTTATAGCATAAAAAATAAGTATGCATTTAATGTGAGTGTAAGAACAGATGCATCCAACAGATTTGGCCAAAACTCAAAAAATAAGTTTTTGCCAATTTATAGCTTTGGTGGAAAATGGAATATTTCGGAAGAAAATTTCCTGAGCGATGTAAAATTCTTAAACAATTTGAGCCTGAGAGCCAGCTATGGTATCCAGGGAAATGTGGTAAAGTCAGTAGGGCCCGATTTGGTTGTTACGTATGGTAGCGAACCCATCGATAAACTTACAGGCGATTATATATTGAAATTTGTAAGCCCTGCATATCCTGATTTACGCTGGGAAAAATCGGCTACTACAAATGTAGGTTTGGATATGTCATTTTTTAACAACAGGCTGAATGCTTCTGTGGACTATTATTATAAAAAAGGATCAGACCTGTTGTTTGCTGCTACTACTCCATCAGAAACCGGCATGAGTGCACTTTATTATAACGGTGGTACTCTAGTAAATACAGGGCTTGAATTCATGCTGTCTGTTACACCTATACGAACTAAAATGTTTGAATGGACGTTTTCGATAAATGGTGCGCAAAACAAGAATAAATCAACGTCACAGCAAACATCACCAAAAACCGGAAATTCGCTTATTAATGATTATTTAAGCGGAACAGTAGTTACAAATGGCAAACCTGTTAATGGTTTCTATTCTTACAAATTTGCCGGCATAAATGGTAACAATGGTATGCCGGTGTTTGATATTCCTGCCAATGCAAATTATTACGATCCTACTACATGGTTAGTATATTCCGGTAAACTGATTCCGGATTTTACAGGTGGAATTCAGACTTCTTTCCGTTATCAGCGTATTACACTTTCTGCATCGTTTAATTATGTTACAGGAAATAAAAAAAGGCTTAACCCATTGTATAATGCTTCTAAAGTGGTGTATGCTCCACAACCCGATCGTAACCTTTCGGCAGAATTGGTGAACAGATGGCGTAATCCCGGAGACGAGCTACACACAAACATACCTGTACTTACAATAAATAATACGACAGCTCAATACGACACTCTGCCTGCGCCGCCAACAGCCAATGCCAATGTAATCACAGAAGGATTGTTTAAAATGTATGATAAGAGCGATTTGAGAACTGTAAACGGTAGTTATTTGCGCTGTACAAATATCGCGTTGTCTTATTCGCTTCCGCCTGTTTTGTTGAAAAAGATAACTTGTCAAAGCGCTTCTGTAACTTTTGCAGTAAGAAATGTATTTAAAATAGCAGATAAAAAATTACATGGACAGGATCCTGAAACTGCCGGTTTTGGTGGCACTTCCCTGCCTGTTTTACCGGTTTTCAATTTTGGCTTCAAATGTAATTTTTAAATCAAATAGAATCATTCTAATAATCATAACATGAAAAAAATACTCACAATAGCATCATTGGTTTTTATCATATTGGGAATCACTTCTTGCAAAAAATTCTTAAAGGAACAATCGCAGGACCAGCTTATTCCCACGACAACTACCGACTTTTTACAATTATTATATGGTCAGGCTTACCCCGGTGTTGATGTGTCATCCGCATTACAAAGAGGATTGGTGTTTATGGATGATGATGTGCAAATGAACAATATTTATAAGGGTTCCGTAACCAATTCGGCAGTCAATTTATCAGGAAATATAAACTCCATTGATGCGGTACTTCCAATGTATAGCTGGCAACCTGACGCATATGAACAAATTGCGCAAACAGGACTGGCTGGTAATAAAGATAACTTTAATACATGGGCAAGATATTATGCATTGATAATGGGTGCAAATTTGGCTCTCGATAATGCTGATAAATCCGACGGAACAGCCACTGATAAAGCATATTTGAAAGGGCAGGCTTATGGATTAAGGGCTTATTTCTATTTTATGCTTACTAATTTTTATGGTCTTCCTTACAATTACAAAATTTCCGGAAAAGATCCTTCAACAGCACTGGGTGTTCCTCTTGTGTTAACCGCTGTTGTTGAAAATTCAACACTTTACAAAGAACGGAATACTGTTAAAGATGTGTATGCGCAAATAATTAAAGACCTGGATTCTTCAATTTCAAATCTGGAAAAAACAAAAATATTCAATACTTACAGGATGAATTACCTGGCTGTACATTTACTCGCTTCGCGTGTATATCTGTATATGGAAGACTGGAATAAAGTAATTGAACACTCTAATATTGTTCTAAAAGAAAAAGCTGCACTAATGTCGTTAGGTTCTCCTATTACGCAAACTGCCAATAGTATTTCCAATTTAATTATGGGGCCCGGTAATATAGAAACTTTGTGGACATTCGGTTCTCTTAATGATTATCTGCACCTATATGGTTCTTCTCAAACTTTCCGTGTGTCTAACGATCTCCTAAAATGCTTCACAAGTAATGATCTTAGAACAAAGAGCACATATTTGGTATCAAATGTTTCCGCTGGTTCTTATGCCTATACATGGCAAACAAATAAACAGTTTCTCAGAACAGACATAACCATGAAGGCTTTTAGAGTTTCGGAAGCTTATTTGAACAGAGCGGAAGCTTACCTGCAATTGGGAATTAAAAGTAATGATGGGAATATGATTGATAAAGGGCTTGCGGATCTGAATATTTTAAGAGCATCAAGATACACAGATCCCACTATTTGGGCTGCTTCTACAATGCCTTCTTCAACAAGTGCGCTTGATTCATGCAGATTGGAAAGAAGAAAAGAACTATTCCTGGAAGATCATCGCTGGTTTGATTTACGACGTTATGGAATGCCTTCGATAACGCATGTTTACTATACCAGTGCCACTGATTCTGTCAAGTACACTTTAACTGCCGGCGATAAAGAGTATGTATGGCCAATTCCTCAGGAAGTATTAGATCGTAACAATCTGTTACACCAAAATGAACTAAGTAGTACCCGGGTTTCAACAACTTATTAATCTTTAAAAAAATTGCAATGAATACTGATCAAAATATATTCTTAAAACTGGTTGTTCTTTTTTGTTTGCCGGTTTTGTTGCTGGCGTGTAAGAGAGAAGTTGCATTAACTCCTGAAAAAGTTTATTCAGGCGCGGTTCAATTGCCGCAAGGGTTGAGTGAGTATGACACAACAATTCAAAACTTTTACAACAGCACAGGTACTTATATCGCTTATAAATTTGACAACGAAGGTGATCTCAGGTTCTTCATGAAAGGCATTCCCGGAACAGGTATTACAATCCCGCCTGGCGTATATGCGATTCAGATAGATTCCACAAAGCAAGGGGATATCGATACCCTGAATATGGCAATCGATTATGTAGTGAACAAATTGTTACGTCCCACATATCCGGATAAACTTATGCGTCAATTATTACCTTATAAAATATTGCTGTATAAATATGGTCGTGCGCTTACTGCAAGTAAAACGGCGCCAACCGGTTACGACACGGCAGCCGTTATGGCAGGTATGATGGGAGGCCCTGTTCTTGCCACAAATCTTGCAGAAGGGTTTAATTGCCTCGGGTTGGGAATAGTGCGCAAAGCAGCGTCTTTCAGTTTGCCGGCCGGGTATAGTGCTTCCAATAAAAAAACTTTTCACCAGGCTTTATGGACGGGCAACACTGCTCAATCTGGCGCTAATGGGGCAATAGGAAAGGGGCGCATTCCAATGCCAGCCGGATTTAAACTTACAGATTATGCTGCTCTGGCAAATCTGTATTTACAATATAAAGACAATCGCATAATACTTGATAGTGTTTGCCGTGCAAATGGAACATTGGCATACATGAAAGATCAGATGGTTGATTATATGGACTATATCAATAAAATATCTGCCAATACAAGGGAGAACTTTAATTTAATTTATTTAGATGCCACGGATAGCAAAGGGTTGTGTGCAAGAAAGCGTGATGTTATCGTCGATTTCTTTAAGTCGGAATACAATTACGATATTGAAAATAGCTGGAACAGGTAAAGAAATCGATATACATCCGGCAGGGTAATATTGTGCAATGTTTTTTTTGGACCGGCGGTATTGCTACTATTGAGCATTGTTGTGTCACTCACTTGTACGGTAGTAATGCTATTCAGCAAGTTGTTGGTTGGTAATTTTGGTTTTTAGATGTTTATTGTGCTAATATGTAATAAGCAAGATTTGTTTTTACTAATAAGAGCATAAGTTTGAGCCTGGTTATTTATTGCCGAATAAAATTACAACCGCACAAGAGTGCGACGCAACGGCTGTTTAATAGTAATACCAATGCTGGGCTCATAATAAAAACGGGTCTTAAATACGGTTATTATTATGTTATTAATTGTGCATAATGCAATTCATCAAGATTTATTCTGTCAAAAAATCGACATTTGCATGCCCAACAAAAATGGCTTAAAGAAGAATAAAATATTTTATAATCGAATAATAATGAAGAAAGTTTTTTTAGCAACAACTGTGTTGATGTTTTCGTTGGTATGTGTGAAAGCGCAACAAAAAATGGTTCCTGCATCCGTAAGAAACGCGGATACGTCGGCACCTGTGAACCGTGCACCCATGATGGGCGCCAAACCCGGACCAAGGCCTTATAAAGATGTGATTACAGATAAAGCCATCTCTTCTAAAGGGCTTTTCAACGTACACAAAGTAGATGAAAAATATTATTTTGAAATACCGGATTCATTGCTGGGTCGCGACATTCTGATAGTGAGCCGTATTTTGAAAGCAGCAGCCGGAGTGCGTCCTTCTGCAATGGGTTTTGCAGGAGATCAGATCAATGAAAGTGTGATCAGGTTTGATAAGGGGCCGAATAACAAACTGTTCTTAAAAAATATTTCTTTCCAGGAATATTCCAAAGACTCGTCTGCTAATGGAATGTACCGCAATGTAAAGAATTCCAACCTACAACCGATTGCCGCTTCGTTCGATATCAAAGCGTTTAATTTTGCTACACCCGTTTCAAAAGATTCAACATCAGGAAAAGATTCCAACAGGGGTAAAGATTCTTCTATAGTAATTGATATAACTGATTTTTGCAGTGGCGATAACGATATATTTTTCTTCGATGGCCAGGTTAAATCCCTGTATCGTTTAACAGGTGTGCAGGCAGATAAATCTTATATTAACAGTATAACCGCCTATCCTTTAAACGTGGAGATAAAAACCACCAAAACTTATAACGCCACTCAGGCTCCTGCACCGGGCGGTGGTGGTATGGGCGGCTCTGTTCCCGCTACTTATGAATTGAATACCTCAATTGTATTGCTTCCTAAAGTGCCGATGAAACCACGGTATTTTGATAGCCGTGTAGGTTATTTTGCCACAGGCTATGTTGATTTCGATAAGAATCCGCAAGGTGTGGAAAGGGTTAGTATGATTACACGTTTTCGTCTTGAACCCAAAGATGAAGACATTGAGAAATACAAACGCGGAGAATTGGTAGAACCCAAAAATCCGATCGTTTATTACATCGACCCAACTACTCCCCAAAAATGGATTCCTTATTTAATGCAAGGTGTAAATGACTGGCAGGGCGCATTTGAAAAAGCAGGGTTTAAAAATGCCATTATTGCAAAAGAAGCGCCTGTTAATGATTCCACATGGAGTTTAGAAGATGCTCGTCATAATGCTATCATTTATAAACCTTCTCCTATTGCCAATGCAAGCGGTCCGCATGTGCATGACCCGCGCAGTGGCGAAATAATGGAGACGCATATTAACTGGTATCACAGTGTGATGACTTTGATTCACCACTGGTATATGGTGCAAACCGCGGCTGTTGACCCGGGTGCCCGTAAAATGGTTTATGATGATTCTTTGATGGGACAACTTATTCGTTTTGTATCGTCACATGAAGTGGGACATACTTTGGGACTCAGGCATAATTATGGATCATCCTCCACGGTGCCTGTTGAAAAACTGCGTGATAAGAACTGGCTGAAAATTCACGGACATACGCCATCTATTATGGATTATGCACGTTTCAACTATGTGGCCCAACCTGAAGATGGCATTACCAGGGATGGTTTATTTCCACGCATTGGCGATTATGATAAGTGGGCAATTGAATGGGGCTACAAATGGCTTCCCGATTTTAAAAATGACACTGCGGAAAACGCGTTTTTCAATAAATGGATTGTGGACAGCTTAAAGGCAAATCAGCGGTTATGGTTTGGAACGGAAACCGATATGCTCGATCCGCGTTGCCAAAATGAAGACCTGGGTGATAATGCGATGAAAGCCGGCGCTTATGGTATAAAAAACCTGAAACGTATTTTGCCACAACTTGAAGAGTGGACTAAACAACCTAATGAAGGATATAATGACCTGGGTACAATGTACAAAGAGGTAGTTAATCAATTTGGTCGTTATATGACGCATGCGGCAAAAAACATTGGTGGTATGAAAACCACACCTAAATCTATTGAGCAGGGTGGTGTAATACATGAGTTTGTACCAAAAGCCACGCAGAAAGAAGCGATGGCTTTCCTACAGGAAAATTTATTTACTACCCCGGAATGGCTCATTAATAGAAGATATAGTCTTCTTACCGGTGTTGATCCGTATTCTACAATCAGTTTATTGCAGGAAGCTCAGTTGGACAGGTTGTTTAACAGAGCTATTGGTTACGGTTTTCTAAAATTTGAAGCCTGGAAGGGTGATGATGCTTACACCTTACCCGAAATGTGGAACGATTTGAAAAAAGGAATCTGGTCGGAGCTTAACACTCATAAACCAATAGATATTTATCGCAAGTCTTTGCAAAAATCTTATGTAGATAAATTATCATTCATGATTACAGGGCCTTCTTCCAGGTCAGAAGCGTCGCCAATGATGGTATCTACAATGCCAATGTCTGCACGCTATAATGAGTTGCCGGGTCTTGCAAAAGCGCATGGTAAGCAATTGGTAGCAGAAATTAAAGCAGCTATGCCATTCTATTCAGATGCACGCACCAAAGCTCATTTGCAGGATATGATCGATCTCATCAATGCGGCTATAAAAACAGCAACTAAAAACGATTAGAAAATTTGTTTGAATATCAACAGCGGGTAGCGTTCATAAAACCTCCCGCTGTTTTTAAAGAATTTAATATGTTACGAAAAATTAGTTTCCTTATAGTTTCGCTCGTGTGTTCATATGCAATACATGCTCAGCAAGAGATGGATTCGGTGCGTAGAAACTTCTTTTTTTCTGTAATGAAAGAAAAGGATCTTGCCAAAAAAGAAGTATTATATAATCAATTTGCCGCTCAATATTGGATAACGGAAAGTAATGAGTCGGCACGGGAGCAACGATCGTTGAATGCAGCCATGGCGGCAGCTTACCAGGAATTGGACAGTGTGAAGGAGTATGAAAAATATGCTTCAAAAATAGGTGCGGAAGAATTTGCCTTTTCATATCTGAATTTTGCAAAAAAGCTGGTTTCCCAAAATAAATACCCTGCTTATGCGAAAAAATTTGCCACAGAAGCGCTAAAGGGATTTGAAAAAACAAGACTTAACAAACCAGTACCCGGCAGGGATGGAAAAAATCCTCCGGTAAACGATAGCGCTTTTAAGGTCAGGATGAATAATGTGTATGCCGACCACCTGGATGTGCTTGCTTATGCATGTTACCTTAATAAAGATTATGCGGAAGGCTATCCATATTCCCAAAAAGCGGCGGTGGATCTTCAAAACAGCTCCAATTGGCAGTATAACGAGCATTACGCGTTGTTGCTTGCTAAAACACAACCGGCAGCCAAGGCGCAAAAGGAGCTGGAAAGACTTATGCGCACAGGAATGCTGAACGAAAATGGGCAAGCCGCTCTTAAAGAAGTGTATGCAAAAAATAAAAAAAGCATCAAAGGATATGATGCTTACCTGGCCAAACTGCAAAGCGAGGTAATTGGTAAAGCTGAAGATACATTGAGAAGAATAATGATCAATAAGAAAGCTGCGGATTTTAACCTCGTTAACCTCGATGGCGAAACGGTTTCACTAAAATCATTAAAAGGAAAAACAGTTGTGTTGGATTTTTGGGCAACGTGGTGCGTGCCGTGTGTGGCTTCCTTTCCTGCCATGCAAAAAACAATCGACCGGTTTAAAAACGACAAAAATGTGGTATTCCTTTTTATATCAACAAAAGAAGTAGGAAGCGATAAAACTACCAAAGTGAAGAACTTTATGGCGAAGGACGATTTTAAAAACTTCAACTTTAATGTATTACTGGATAATGATAACAGCGTTGGAAAAAGCTATGATTTAGAAGGAATGCCTTCAAAATATGTTATCGATCCCAAAGGGAATATCCGTTTTGTAAAAGTAGGTTATACCGGAAAAGAAGATGAATTGCTGGAAGAACTGACATTGATGATAAAGATGGTGCAACAGTGAGCCGTAGAAGGTAATTTGGTATACAGATGTGCATTGTTTTTTTGGGTATCAGCGGTAGTGCTACTATTAAGCTCCGGTTGTGTCACTCACTTGTGCCGTAGTAATGCTATTGAGCGGGTTGACCGTGGGCAGCAGGCAGTTAGCAGTAGAAAAGAAATGTCTAGCTTAATCTAACACCTTTAGCATTCACACCTCTCCAATTATTGAAACGCTGAATAGCGAACCCAACGTACAAGAGTGCGACGCAACAAAAGCCCCATGCTTATTATTAGCCGGGCCCATAAATATTCTCTTTTCTAAGATAGTGACATTGCCGCACATAATATATCTTCTGACTTCACCTTCTTTACAACTAAAAAGTATCCACCTTCTCAATCAGGAATTTCATAGTATCCACGCCATCGGCAAAATCTGTTAATGAAGGTTGTTGGGCAATGCCAAAAGGAGTAAATTTTTCGCCTGTTATACATTGAACGGCATTCGGCAAAATCATTTGTCTTACATCATCTGCATTTTTGTAAAATCTGTAATGCAACTGGCTGATAGGAGAGAACGGCGAATCGTTTTCTACAAGAATAATGCTACCATTTGTCATATAAAATTTGTTGTTTAAAATATGCAGCGACAATTGGTAATCGTAGTTGTTTTTGTATTTATTATGATCGGAAAAATAAACGTATTTTTTCATCACATTCAGCAGCGGAACGAAATCGTAATTTTCAGGAACCAGCAATTGTGTCACATTGCGGCAACCCAATCCGAAATATAGATGTATATCAGCGCTAAGTTTATCCAATTGTTCCATAGTTTCATTTCCTGTCAGTACGGCAACAGATGTTCGGTTGCGGCGGATTATACTTGGATATTTCGAAAAATAATAATCAAAATATCGCGCCGAATTATTACTGCCGGTTGCAATATAAGCATCGCACCCTTTCAGGATTTCAGCAAATGAAATAAACTCCCTGCAAGTGTCATCCCATGCAATTAATTTGTTTGCGAGATGCTTAATAAGCACATCGTCTTTCGAAGATGTTTTAATGGTGGATGTATGACCACAAAGAAACACGCATAAGAAATCGTGAAACCCAACCAGAGGAATATTGCCGGCCATCACAATGCCCACATTTTTGATATTTCGATTTTCCTGTGCAAGTTTATAGGAGGCTGCAAATGCGGATAATTTATCTTCCTGCAGAAATTGTTTAGCAATATTTTTGATGGCAATGGCTATGAATTCGGATGTAAACCATGCATTTTCACGGGTTGCTTTTTCTTTGGTGTTTTTAAATTCTTCATTTTCTTCTGAAACATATTCACCCAAACGAACCAACAAGTTAATTCGATGTTGTAAGTTCATATTACATTCATAAATTTGTGCGCAAAGTTACACTAAAACAATTCCTTAAAAATTAAGAATATGGCAATAAAAATTACCGATGAATGTATAAACTGCGGAGCTTGTGAGCCGGAATGTCCTAATAATGCGATTTACGAAGGCGGAGTAGAGTGGGCTATGGCTGATGGCACTACTGTAAAAGGAGTATACACCTTAATGGACGGATCATCAGTGGATGCAGACCAGCGTAATGCACCCATAAGTGTAGATACATATTATATAGTACCAAATAAATGTACGGAATGCCAGGGATTTCATGAAGAGCCTCAGTGTGCCGCCGTATGTCCCGTTGATTGTTGTGTGCCTGATGAAATGTACACGGAAACAGTGGAAGAACTAATGGCTAAAAAAGAAAAAATGCATTTGTAGAAAATGAAAATTTCATCTTTTAGATTCAACAAAATTTGAGAAGTGTTAAAGTGTAAAAATTAGTGCTAAAAAATTTTTTAAAAACAGTTTTATTACCTACCTTAACAGTACAAAAATGCTTTTACTGTAGCCTCGTGCTACTTCAATAAGCGGGTGATATTTCCCGCTGGGTATAAAGGGTGAAGGGTGTTCCTTCACCTTTTTATTTTTGGAAATTGGTCAAAAACGGTTGGTATTTTTTTGAAAAGTATAAGGTATACAATTAGAAGCTGTTTGAGTGTATATTTTATGGTACCGGCAGCGGTTTTTCATGGCGTCATCGTTGCGTCGCAATCCGTTCGTCGGTAGAATATCTATTGTGCCCCTCGTGGTAAAACAACGGTGCTGTTCGACATGTAAGAGCCAATTGCGTGATAACCAACTAAAAGAAATGTCTACTTTTTTCAGGACGTGACAAGGCGAGAAGTACTCCAACACCTGCAACTGGAAAATAACAGCTGACAACTCTCTACTGCCCGCTGCCTTCTCCTATTTCACTATTTATTATTAAAAATGGTATAAAACAAACCTATTTGTACAACGCTGTTTTTAAAATTGGTGTTTTCCCATGAAACGCCACTTACGTCGCCAACTTTAGATAAACCAACGTTATACCTTGCGCCAATTCCCAGGCCAATGCGGCTATGAAATCCCAAACCGACAGCCCATGAAAAATCGGCACCTTTGGTTATATCCTTCACACTTTGATTGTCAAAATCATCACCACTTACATTAATTGAAACTACCGGGCCTGTTTCTATATAAAAGCCGCTGTTACTTTTGGCCTTCAACATTACCGGAATGCTTACATAATTCAATTTCAAATCTTCTTTTTTGCCCGATTCGCGGTCTTCAAGTGTGGCTCCCTGTGTAGAAAACAATACTTCCGGTTGTACTGAGATGGTGTTTCCGAATTGGTAATTAACAAAGCCGCCGGCGTGGAATCCTACAAGTGCATTTTTCTTAGTGTCGGCAAAATCATCGCCACTAAAATTGCTGATATTTACACCGCCTTTTAAACCAAGTTGAAACTTTTGAGAATATCCTGCAAGGCTTATTAAAAGCACCGAAGAAAAAAGAAGTCTTTTCATAATCATCTGTTTATGTTTAAAAATGGTACTAAATCAAAATTATACTTTTGCGATACGCTGTATAAATTTAGTCAAGACTGTTTCAACCCGCTAAATAGCATTACTACCGTACAAGTGAGTGACACAACGATGCTTAATAGTAGTAATATCGCCGGTCCCAAAAAACACTGCAAACCTTTATACTTTACGGAGTATAAAAAATAGTGCCGCTTAACCAGTTGTTTAAAATTAGCATTTCTTTATAACAATCAGTTTCCGGCTAATTCTTTAGATCGAATCATTTTCACAGTTCCTTTTGGTTTTTTGTGTTTTTCATAAATTCTTAGCGCATGGAGTGTGGTCACGGTAATTATCAAAAAAATTAGGGTTATAATGGATTTCATGTAAAAGTATTAAATATTTAATGCAATGTGTGTCCGACACTTGTATTCAACATTTGTGCCATTTCTTTCTTACGGCAATTATCATTTGGGGTAAAATTTCATAGTAGCTGTTTATCATCTGAATTTTTTTCGGTAAATCCTTACTAAAAAGTGAAAAACACATCAAAAAATGGCGTTATAAACTGGTTTTCATTCCTAAAACAGGTAAATTTGCGACTACTAAAAGGTATTTTTAATAATAAATTAATAGGCAACGTTATAACGTTGTTTTTTGAAAAAAAGTATGGAAGATAACCAATTACCGGCTCAAACGAACGATCAGGATCGGATACTGCCTATCAATATTGAAGAAGAAATGAAGTCGGCTTATATCGACTATTCAATGTCAGTTATTGTAGGACGTGCTTTGCCGGATGTACGTGATGGATTTAAGCCGGTTCACCGGCGGGTATTATTCGCCATGAATGAACTGGGGAACAATTACAACAAACCGTATAAAAAATCCGCCCGTATAGTGGGAGAAGTGTTGGGTAAATATCACCCTCACGGAGACCAGTCTGTATATGATACCATGGTGCGCATGGCTCAGGAATGGAGTATGCGATACCGCCTGGTGGATGGACAGGGTAACTTTGGAAGCCAGGATGGCGATGGCCCTGCGGCTATGCGTTATACGGAGGTTCGCCTGCAGCGCCTGGCCGAGCAAATGCTGGAAGATATTGAAAAAGATACCGTAGATTTTCAGTTGAACTTTGATGACTCGTTGCAGGAGCCAACAGTATTGCCTACCCGTATTCCTCAATTGCTTATTAATGGTTCTACTGGTATAGCTGTTGGTATGGCTACCAACATTTTACCTCACAACTTAACCGAAGTTATTGACGGGTGTCTTGCCTATATTAAGGACAGGAATATTACAGTGGAAGAAATGGTGAATATAATTAAAGCGCCAGATTTTCCTACCGGTGGTGTTATTTGGGGAATGGAAGGAGTGAGGCAGGGATTGATGACCGGACGCGGAAGGGTGGTGCTTCGTGGGAAACTGCATGTGGATACAAAACCCAGCGGTCGCGAACAAATCATCATTACTGAAGTGCCATACCAGGTAAACCGTGATGCCCTTTGCGATAAGATTGGTCAACTGGTTGTAAATAAAACCATTGAAGGTATAGCTCACGTAAACAACGAGTCGAACAAAAAAGAAGGTACCCGTATTGTAGTTGATCTGAAGAGAGACGCGGTTGCTAATATTGTAATCAACCAGTTGTATAAATATACCGAACTACAAACCTCTTATGGCATCAATAATGTAGCGTTGGTAAAAGGCAAACCCAGAACACTGAATGTTCGGGATATGGTGGCTGAGTTTGTAGACTTCCGCCATGAAGTGGTAATTCGCAGAACCAGGTTTGAGCTAAGGGAAGCTGAGAAAAAAGCTCATATTTTAGAAGGATACCTTATAGCGCTGGATCATCTTGATGAAGTTATTTCTTTAATACGCAATTCGCCAAATCCGGAAGTTGCAAAAGAAGGATTAATGATAAATTTCGGCATGACCGAAATTCAGGCGAAAGCTGTACTGGAATTGCGTTTGCAACGCCTTACAGGCATGGAAATTGACAAGATTCGTGAAGAACATGCGGCTATTATGAGGCTTATACATGAATTGCGTGAATTGCTGGCAGATGAAAGCAAAAGGTTCGAACTGATCAGTAAAGAACTAAATGAAGTAAAGGATAAATTTGGCGACGAACGTAAAACCGAGATCACTTATTTGGCTGATGATGCCAATATACTGGATTTTATTAAGGAAGAAGATGTGGTAATTACCATCTCCAACCTGGGTTATATAAAAAGAACTTCTGCTAGCGAATTCCGCCAGCAAAGGCGCGGAGGCCGTGGCGCATTGGGTGGAAGAACAAGAGATGAAGATTTTATAGAGCATCTTTTTGTTGCATCCACGCATCATACCATGTTGTTCTTTACAGAAAAAGGACGATGCTACTGGCTGAAAGTGTATGAAATTACCGAAGGAGAAAAGAACAGCAAAGGAAGAGCTATTCAAAACCTGATACAAATTCCGCCGGATGATAAAATAAGAACGATCCTGGATATAAAAAATCTTGAAGACAAAGATTTTGTAAACAGCCATTATATCATTCTTTGCACTAAAAAAGGAATCATCAAAAAAACGGTGTTGGAAGATTTCAGCCGCCCAAGACAAAGCGGTGTGAATGCCATAACAATTGTGGAAGGAGACGAATTGCTATTTGCGAAGCTGACTGATGGAAGTTGCGAAATAATGATGGCAGTAAAAAGCGGTCGCGCCATCCGTTTCCCGGAAGAAAAAGTACGTTCAACCGGTCGCGGTGCCATAGGAGTTACAGGAATTGAGGTAGATGACGAAAAAGATGAGGTAATTGGTATGATATGTGTTAATAAAGAAAATCAGTCAAAAACGGTTTTAGTAGTAAGTGAAAAAGGGTTTGGAAAAAGAACGCCAATTGATGAATACCGGATTACTAACAGAGGTGGAAAAGGCGTGAAAACAATAAGCGTTACAGATAAAACGGGTCCTTTGGTAGGCATACTTGAAGTAACTGAAAAAGAAGACCTGATGATCACATGTAAATCCGGCATTACCATTCGCACGGCAATTTCAGATATACGCGAAGCGGGAAGAGCAACGCAAGGCGTAAAACTTATTAGGCTGGACGATGGCGATGAAATAGCAGCTATCACAAAACTGGATGAGCACGAAGAAGCAAAAGAAGAAACCGAAAACAATGGAGAAAACGCAGTTAATGAAGAAAACGTTAATATAGCAAATGAAAACCCTTCAAGTGACAATGGACTTGCAACCGGAGAGGTAAATAATGATTCTTTATAAAACATCCTTACATCAAATAAAAAAGAAATGAAAAAAGCAATTTGTTCTCTATTATTACTACTTGCCATCGGAATGGGTAGCTACGCCCAAAAGCTTGACAAAATCAAGGAACTAAATAAATCCAAGAAGTACGATGAGGCAAAAACTCAAATTGATCAGTTCCTGGCTATAGAAAAGAATGCAAAAGATCAGGATGGCTGGTATACAAAAGCTAAAATTTATAGTGAAATAGCAAACGAAGCATCATTTTCATCAAAATATCCCGATGCTCGTATGCAGGCCTTCGAAGCTTTGAAAAAATATATTTCAATGGATGAAAAAAAGCAATACCTGCTTTTACAACTTGATAATTACAAGCCAATGATGGACATCTATCAGGGATATTTCAAAGATGGCGCTGCCGCTTATAATAGTGGTAATTACAAAGTAGCTTACCCCAACTTCAAAAATTGCTTAGAAGCGGGTGCTTATATGTTTGATAACAAATGGAGTACCGTGGTACTTGATACCAATGTGGTTTTGTATGCAGGTATTTCTGCCGAAAAAGCCGATATGAAAGATGAAGCGGCTTCATATTATTCAAAACTTGGTGATGCGAAGGTGCATGGTGAAGGAATGGATCAGATTTACAAATGGCTGATTGTGTACTATGCCGATAAAAAAGATGAACCCAGTGTAATTAAATATATAAGACTTGGTGAAGAAGTTTATCCAAATGATACATTCTGGGCCAGCTATGAACTGGATTATCTGCGTGAAAAATCCGATAAAAACGCGCTGTTTGCAAAATATAGGGAATTGATAGCAAAATATCCGGACAGCACAACTTATAGGTTTAACTATGCAGTAGAACTATACCAGGATGCATATAAAGCAGAAGCAGATCAGCGCCCTGCAAATTCTGACGAATTGATAAAAGAAGCACAGGAAAACTTCACAAAAGTGTTGGAACTGAAACCCGATTATGCACAACCAAACCTTGTATTGGGGCAAATATCTTATAACCAGGGTGTTGATCTAAATGCCAAGGCGAAAGCTATTAAAGCACCTGCCGGAGGAAAACTTACTGCAGATCAGGTTAAGCAAAAAGCTGCATTGAGAGAGGAGATGATGAAAAAATTTGATGCAGCAATTCCTTACTTCGAAAAAGTAGATCAACTGTTGAATGGCCAGGGTAAATTGAAAATGGATGACAAGTCGGCGTTGAAAGATGCGTTGGATCTGTTAATCACTATTTACAATCAAAAAGGAGACAAGGATAAAGAAGCCGCTTATACAGAAAAATACAACAACGTAGATAAGATTCACTAAGTGGATACATAAATTGTTTTTGAAAAAAGAGACGTTTTACAAAGCGTCTCTTTTTTTATTATCATTTTTGCAAAAGCGAGAATTTTATTTTGGAGGTCAGCAGTGGAGCCCTGATTGAGCTTTGGTTGCGACGCTCCATTCAACAGTAGAATATATATTGAACGTGAAAATTTGAAAATGTAGAGAGATATATGACGGCTGCTTTCGCCGTTGTTGCGTGTGTAGAGCTGGCGATTGTGCGATGGCACACCAACAACAAATGCGGTTCCTATACAATAATACCTACAGCCCAATAGCATTACTACAGATGAACGGACTGCGACGCAACGATGCTGAACCGGAGTTACAAATGCCGGGAACAAAATAATAAAATACCGGTTGCTGCGTACCCCGAAATCTTTTGGGAATTTCATTGAACTTTACTTTTTTTACAAACATTAATTTTCCCGCTTTAACTTCATATATGTTTAAGGAAAAAAGTTTTCCCATATTGCTGTTTTGCTTTATTACTATAATAGCATCGGCGGTTTTACAATACATCAATCCGTTGTTCCGTTTTTTTGATGGCGGACTTATAGCTGCTATATTGCTTTCCGTTTTCTTAAAAGATGATTTTAATACCAAATTACTGGGAACCATAAGCGTTTTGCTGGTATTGGTTTCGGCGTTTTATCCGCACGGCAGCATGACAACGGATGAAATTACCATGCAGCACCTTTTTTCCGCAGTTATTGTGGTAATGACAACGGTGCTGATATTGTATTTAAAACGGTTGTACCGGTCGTTGGAAGCTGAAAAAAAACACGTGAGCGCTTTGTTTGAATTTGCCACAGAAGGAATAATTCTTACCAATGAAAAAGGAGAAATAATAATGGCCAATCCCGAGGCGCTGGAGTTGTTTGAATATTCCTGGCAGGATATGATGGGAAAATCCATTGAAATGTTGATCCCGTCACGGTATCATCATAAGCACACAAATTACCGGGAAAGCTATTACAATCAGCCCGGCAATCGGCGAATGGGGCACGGCCGCGATTTATATGCCATCAAAAAAAGTGGCGCTGAATTTCCGGTTGAGGTGAGCCTTAGTTATTATAAGCAAAATAATCAGGCTTTTGTTATTGCTTTCATTGTGGATATTACGCAACGAAAGCAAGCGGAACTGACTTTGCGTGAGCAAAAAGAACAATTGGAAAAAAATTCTGCCGACATCAAATTGTTGAATACCGAGCTGGAAAATAAAGTAGAGGAGCGAACGCTGATTTTGAAAGAAGCGCTGGCAGAACTTGAAAAATCTCAACAGGAACTGAGCGACGCGTTGAGTAAAGAAAAAGAGCTGAATGAAATAAAATCGCGGTTTGTATCGATGGCATCACATGAGTTCAGAACGCCGCTTAGTATAGTGCTGTCTTCCGCTTCGCTATTATCACGCTATAAAACCACTGAAGAGCAGGAAAAAAGAAATAAGCACATTCAGCGCATAAAAAATTCCGTAAATCACCTAAACGATCTGTTGCACGATTTTCTTTCCTTTGGAAAGCTTCAGGAAGGCGATTTTTTTGCCGAGGTGTTCAATTTTGAATTAAAGAGCGCTTTGGTGGAAACAATAGATGAAATAAAAGCCCTGCTAAAGAGCGGCCAAAAGATCGAATTGAAGTTTGAAGGCGATACGATGTTTGTATCCGACAAAAGATTATTGAAGAATATTTTGATGAATCTTTTAGGAAACGCGATAAAATTTTCACCGGAAAACAGCCCGATTATACTGAAAGCTGTCAACCGGAACAACGAATTATTAATTGATGTAATTGATAAGGGAATAGGCATAGCTCCGGAAGATAAAGACTATCTTTTCAGTACTTTTTACCGCGGAAAAAACGCCATGAACATTCAGGGAACCGGTTTGGGATTACATATTGTGCACAGGTATATTAACTTACTGCATGGAAAAATTTCTTATGTAAGTAATTTAAATGATGGAACAACTTTTCATATCTGGCTGCCTAGAATGGAGAAGTGAGAGGTCAGAGGTCAGAAATCAGTTGGCAGCTGGCAGTAGAGAAATTAGAAGACAGTGGTGCTTGTTAACCACAAAGTTCACAAGGAAAGCACACAAGGGTTGGTAACAATTTAGCAAACCCTTGTGTACCTTGAGCTTCTATTGTGCCCCTTGTGATTAAATAACGGTGCTGTTCGATATGTTAGAGCCAATTGATTGATAATCAACTAAAAAATTGTCTACTTTTTTCAGGAAGCGAAATAGATAACTCTTTGCGCTCTTTGCCTTCTCTGCGACTTTGCGTGAAACAGCAACCCGTCCATCCCCCAACTTATCCACACTTTACCCACAATTTTTTTTAATACTGGTGATAAGTAAGGAAAAATTACTATAATGGCAAGATTTTTCTTTTCAGGCAAACCGAATATATTTGCCGTCCGACTAAAATATAGAACAGCGTGCGTTTAAAGAGTTTAGAAATCAAAGGGTTCAAAAGTTTTGCTGACAAAACGGTGGTTAATTTCGATGAAAATATCACCGGCATTGTTGGGCCCAACGGTTGTGGTAAGAGTAATATTATAGATAGTATCCGTTGGGTAATAGGCGAGCAAAAGATCAGCCAGTTGCGAAGTGAAAACCTGGAAAGCCTTGTTTTCAATGGTTCCAAAACCCGCTCTGCAAGCGGCTTGGCAGAAGTGAGCCTTACTTTTGAAAATACCCGAAACCTTTTGCCAACAGAGTTTTCCACTGTTACCATTACCCGAAAATTTTATAAAAGCGGCGAAAGCGAATATCGCCTGAACGACGTGAGCTGCCGCCTGAAAGATATTCAAAACCTGTTTATGGATACCGGTGTAAGCACCGACAGCTATTCCATAATAGAATTGGGTATGGTGGATGATTTGATTAAAGACAAGGAAAACAGCCGCCGCCGCATGCTGGAACAGGCCGCGGGCATTTCAATTTATAAAACAAGAAAAAAAGAAGCCAAACAAAAACTGGATGCGGCAGAACAGGATCTTGCACGTATTGAAGACCTTTTGTTTGAAATAAACAACCAGCTTAAATCGCTGGAAAACCAAGCCAAAAAAGCGGAGAAGTACTATGAAATAAAGAAAGAATACCGTGAACTAACTATTGAGCTGGCCAAAGCATCGCTTGAAGGTTTTAATCTTGTTTACCGTGATCTGAATGCGCAAACCGAAGAAGAGACCGATAAAAAGATTCAACTGGAAGCTCAGATTGCCCAGGAAGAAGCTGCCATAGAACAGGAAAAGATTGGTTTTATTGAGAAAGAAAGGGCATTGCAAAGCATGCAGCACGAGTTTAACGACCTGTTGCAAAACCTGCGCGGTAAAGAAAATGAAAAGAACCTGGCTTCTCAACGGCTGAACTTTTTACAGGAGAAAATAACCAGTCTCGAAGACTTCCTGCAAAAAAGTGGTGGGCAACTGCAAATGCTGGAAGAAAATATTGCCCACACACAGCAACAAATAGAAGCGGAAAGCGGAAAGCTGGAAACCCTTCAAATAGAACTTGAGGAAAAGAAAGAAGCGGTTGATGGCCAGCGTACGGCCTTTGATGAAAAACGTAAGGCCGTAGACGTGTTGCGCAGCGAAAACCAGCAAATACAACGCAGTCAGTTTGAAGCAGAAAAGCGTGTGGCCGTTGCCGATACATCCATTCAAAACCTGCAACGCACCATTAATCAAATAGAAGAGGAGAGGGAAGCGAGGCTCAGCCAGCTTAAGCAACTGGAAGAAGAGATGAGTGTGAAAGAGCAGGAACTGGAAACCAGGAAAACTGACCTTCAACAACTACAGGAACACCATGAAAGAACCAAAGAGCAAATTCTGCAAACGCAAAGCGCTTTAGAAGGATTACGCCAAAACCTGGCAGATGAAAACAGGAAACTGGATGCGAAGAAGAATGAGCACGATCTGCTGAAAAGCCTTATTGACAGTATGGAAGGCTATCCCGAAAGCGTTAAGTTTTTACATAAAAATCCCAATTGGAACCATACCGCGCCTATACTTTCGGATATCATTTATGTGAAAGAAGAATATCGTGCGGCGGTTGAGAATGTACTGGAATCCTACCTGAACTATTATGTGGTGAATAATTTGCAGGAAGGCCTTCAGGCAGTGCATTTACTGGATGAAAATAAGAAAGGAAAGGCGAACTTCTTTTTATTGGATAAACTGGAAAGCTCGGAAGCTACTACTCATAAGCCGTTGCCGGATACTATTCCAGCAATTGATGTGATTGAAGTAGATCCGCAATATAGGAAGCTGGCCGAACATTTATTGGGAAATGTGTTCATTGCCGAAAACGAAGAGGCATTAAGCAACAGCAATGGCGCTGTTATACTGGAAAAAACAGGTAAATACGTAAAAGGAAAATATGCTTTAAGCGGTGGAAGCGTTGGCCTATTTGAAGGTAAAAAAATAGGCCGCGCCAAAAACCTTGAAAAACTTAGCGAGGAAATTGCCGCGCTTGAAAAAGTTGTAAGCGAAATTAAAGCATCCATCCAGGAAAAGCATAATGAAGTAATAGGGTATAATGAGCAATTGAAAGAAAATGCCATTAAGCAAACTCAAAACGACATTAATACCCTGACCAACCAGGTATTCGCATTACAAAACAAAACCGAAAACCTTCATGCGCAGCAATCAACCAGTCGCAACAGGCTGGAGGAGTTGCAACAAAATCTTGAAAATACCAATAATGCCATTTCGGGCACACGTGAGGAATTATCAGCGTTGGTGCGCCAGATAGAAGAAACGGGCTTCAGGCTAATGGAAGTGGAGGAAGATTATAAAGCCGCGGAGAATGCTTATAACGCTGCCAACGCGGAATATAACGAGTTCAACCTGTCGCTTACACGCCAGCAAAGCCGCATCAATTCATTAAAGCAGGAAATTGTTTTTAAAACAAACCAGTATAATGATTTGAAAGTGCAAATTGAAAACAATGCTTCGCAATTGAAACAAACGAATGAAAGCATAGCGGAAAGCGAAGAGGCGTTGAAAAATACGGATGCGGCGTTAATAGACCTGATGCGTAAAAAAGAAGAGGATGAAAAGAAGCTGAATGAAGCCGATCAGTTGTTCTACAATTTGCGCAACCAGTTGAATGAAAAAGAGAGTCTGCTGCGTGCCAAAACAAAGGAAAAAGACATACTGGAGCATTCTTTAAGCGCCATTAAGGACAAGCTGAATGAGCTGAAACTGCAACTTGCCGGCATGAAGGAAAGGTTGCAGGTTGAGTTCAGGATAAATCTTGATGACATTATTGATCAGCCAAGAACAACGGAAACGCCTGTGGAGGACTTGCAGGAAAAAAGTGATAGAATGAAAAAACGCCTGGAAAACCTTGGCGAGGTGAACCCTACAGCTATTGAGGCGTTCCAGGAAATGAAAAAGCGTTATGAGTTTATTTTAGAACAAAAAAATGATCTTGTAACCGCCAAGGAAAGTCTTTTACAAACCATCGCGGAAGTGGAAAGTACCGCCAACCAAAAGTTTCTTGACACCTTTAACCAGGTAAAGGAAAACTTTATTAAGGTATTCAAAGCGCTGTTTACCGAAGAAGATCAGTGCGACCTGATTCTGGAAAACCCGGAAAATTTGGCCGAAACCGCTATTGATATTGTGGCGAAACCGAAAGGTAAACGTCCGTCTTCCATTACGCAGTTGAGTGGTGGTGAAAAAACACTTACCGCCACGGCGCTGTTGTTTGCCATATACCTGATAAAACCGGCGCCATTTTGTATTTTAGATGAGGTAGATGCGCCGCTGGATGATGCGAACGTGGGTAAATTTACCAATATGATACGCAGGTTTAGCGAAGAAAGCCAGTTTATTATTGTAACACATAATAAAATGACAATGAGCGCGGTGGATGTCATTTACGGCGTCACCATGCAGGAGCCCGGGGTAAGCCGCCTTGTTCCGGTTGATTTCAGGGCGTTGAGTGCGCCGGCAAAATAGATTTGCGAAGGAACAAAAACGCTTTTTGAAATTTCAGATGCAAAGGCTACCTTTGCAATCCATTTTTTATAAAGTGTACGGCAAAATCCGTACAGCCTTAAAAATCAAAGTAATATGAAACAAGGTATCCATCCGAAGGGTTACAGATTTGTTGTATTTAAAGACATGAGTAACGGCACTTCATTTTTAGGAAAATCAACTACCGCTTCTAAAGAAACAATTACGTGGGAAGATGGTAATGAGTATCCTTTGATCAAGCTGGAAATTTCAAACACTTCTCACCCGTTCTTTACCGGTAAGAATGTATTGGTTGACACAGCAGGTCGTATCGACAAGTTTAAAAGGAAATACGCAAAAAAATAAATTGCTTTTTCTGCAAAATATTATCCCGGGGCATTTGCTTCGGGATTTTTGTTTTGGTCAGGTTATGATTTTTTTTATGGTACGAGCGGCAGTATTTCATGGCATCATCGTTGCGTCGCAATCACTTCATCAGTAGTAATGCTATTCATCGGCTAAAATATTTCAGGCTTGTCGTCCGGATCCAGGTATCCTACACCTCAAAGGTGTAGGATACCTGTGTATACTGATTTCTGAACTCTCTACTGCCAACCGCCTACTGCTTACTGCCAACTCGCTCAATAGCATTCCTGCTGTACAAGTGAGTGACACAACGATGCTTAATAGCAGCACTACCGCCGGTTCCATAATAAAATTCAAAATTGGTATGAAATTTTATAGACAATATGTACATTTAAAAATTGTTTATAATATGCTAACGACACTCGACAAGAACACTGCCCTTATTGTAATAGACCTTCAGGAAGGGATTGCAACCGGACAGTTTGCATCTCCTGTTAATAATGTAATTGATAATGCTGCAAGGCTTGTGGCGGCTTTTAGAAGGGCTGGCGCATTGGTGGTAATTGTTCATGTAAATCCTATAGGGGCGCCCTGGACATTAGTCCGCTCGCAGGAACCCTCTTTTCCTAAAGACGCTGAAGGCCAAAAATTGCTGGAAGAAAAATGGCAGGCGGAAGGTTATTATAATATTTTGCCCCAGGTAACGCCTCAACCGGGCGATTTACTGGTTACAAAAAAAACGTGGAGCGCTTTTTACGAAACCGGCCTTCACGAAGCTTTGCAGGAAAGAGGTGTAACAGGTATAGTTTTGGCAGGGGTATCAACAAGTATTGGCGTGGAGGGCACAGCCCGGGCGGCAAGTGAACGGGGGTATAACATTTGCTTTGCAAGCGATGCCATGACGGATAGGGCAGGGGCCGCGCATTTACACAGTCTTAATGTGATCTTTCCCCGTATTGGCGAAATTGATACCACCGATGCAATTATTGAAAAATTAAACGCACAAACCAGTTTTACAAATAACGCATTATAATAAACGCTGCTGAATGGCAGAAAGTGAAATAAATATTGAAGAAATACTTTTTATAACATATGGCATTACTCGAAAATCAACTAACTGTAAGAAAATCCCGATTACCCAACGCAGGAAAAGGTTTGTTTACAAAAAAAATGATTCCCAAAGGTTCGCGAATCGTAGAATACAAAGGAATGATAACAACATGGAAAGACGTAAACCATGATGATGGCGCTAACGGTTATATTTTTTTTGTAAGCCGCAATCATGTCATTGATGCCCGCCATACAACGAGTGAACTTGCCCGTTATGCCAACGACGCGAAGGGGTTGCAGCGTGTAAAAGGTCTTACCAACAACAGCGAATATGAGAGAGAAGGCAAATCTGTGTACATAAGGGCCACAAAAAATATTCCCGCCGGCGAAGAAATATTTGTTGGTTATGGAAAAGAATATTGGGATACGGTAAGATTTAATTTGAAATTGGATAAAGCTTTAACCCTAAAAAAGCAGCAATAAATATAAAATTGGTTGGTTGTTATATAACTCTTGCGAACTTTAAAGCTTCTTATTTGTTAAAGCTTTTCACTTGCAAAAAAAATTAACACAACAAGCGGGCTAAAAAGTGAAAAATATTTTTTTCCCGGAGTTTGGTTCTATAAATACTTGTAAATCAAATGTAATAACACCCTAATAGTCTAGTAGTTTTGTCAACTAATAAAGTGATCAATCTCATAGCCTAAGTTGACTAAAATTAAAAGATTATTGGTATTATTTATTAAATTTACTATACAACGACTACTTATAGTGTTTTATTTGATCTTTCCCTTTTGCAAACCTTATTTGTTAATATTATAAATAATGCACTATGACTATAGAAATTAACGATAACCGCTGGTTGCACGACCTGCAATTTGAATTTTCTAAAGCGTTTCCGTTTTTGAAAATTGAGTTTTTCAAGAAGAGGCATAGTGAAAATAATAACATCAGAACACACCACCACCTTGTTGAAGTTAAAGACAAAAAGGTTGGCGATCTGCGTATGTCGCACGACGGTGGCCAGCTTAAAATTACTTCAACCATGACTGTTGAACAATTACAGTCATTTTTCGTTAAAAATTTCAGTTTGCCTGTTCGCGTATTTCGTAAAGCAGGAAAGCTTTGGTTAGAAACCAATTTAACCAGTAAATGGACTTTGCATCAACAAAATGAACATGGTAAAGAAACGTGCAAAGCCAAGGAAGACCGTAAGGAATTATTTTGGTGATCAGTAAGTAATTTTCTCTATACCAGGTGGCATTAAACCTTACCTCCACGGGGGCATATCATAAAAAATGATATGCCTTTTTTATTCTGAATTTACATCGCTTCTAAATTTCGAAGAGTATAAATTTTTAAAGTTATTATTATGGAACCGGCGGTGGAGCCGTGATTAGGCTTCAGTTGTGTCACTCACTTGTGCGGTAGTAATACTATTGGGCGGGTTGTTAGTGGGCGGTAGGCAGTAGAATATGTGGTTAAAAAAATAAAAGCTTAACTATTTTGACCTTATGCAAAAAATTGTATTTTGTATTGTCCTCAAATTTCCTACATAAAAGCCAAAACTTACCATCCACTTCCTGTGTCCCTATTCAATGCGAAAAAACAATAGTATGCGGAACCTAAACCATTTACTGACATGCCTGCTATATACATTATTTCATTCCATATCGCTATTTGGCGCCGATATAACGTGGGCCGGGGGCAATTCTGGCAACTGGAATGCACCCGCCAACTGGGCTCCGGCTACAGTACCCACTGCAAGCGATAAGGTTTTTATAAATACCACTGCCACCATCAATATAGATATTGCAGCAGTTCAAATAAACGGATTATCTATTATAGGTAACAGTAGCGTTGTTTTAAGCACTACATCATCATCACAAATTACGATTGCCGGCGCTGCAAATGCATTTGTGGTTGAAAACGGTTCTGCACTGAAATGTTTTACTAACGGTGATGCGGAGCTTAATTTAATATTGTACGGAAACACCACCGGCGCTGTAAATGGAACATTGATTTTGGAAGGCACATTCAATAATTTCCTGGGGGCGTCGCTGATTTTATCAACCAATTCTTTACTAACGGTAAACGGCACACTGCAATTAAATCCATTTGCCGGCTACATAGAATCATCAGCCGCTACGCTTTCATTAGCCGCCGGCGCACATTATATTCACAACAGGGAAGGCGGCATAATTCCGCAAGCAAACTATAATATAAGCTCAACCGTTGAGCTGACGGGTACTATTGAGCAAATGCCTTCTTTTGATGTACCTGTAAATTTGGGAAATCTTGTGGTAGACCTGCCACATCTTAATCCTGAAATAATTTCGTTGGGGTTTATTTATAATTTGAATTTAACTGGTAACATTAATGGTGATTTCAAAATTCTTAATACCAATGGGTGCGAACTTGCCATATTATTCAATGGTTCGAGTTCTCCGGTAAAATCGTTAACGGTTGGAAAAAATTTTGAAATAGCCGCCAACTCGCCCATACAGCTTTCATTTGCCGATTTTAATGGCGAAAACAAAGATTATGAAATACAGGTAAACGGAAACTTTGTGCAAAACGCAGGAACATTTTCATTGCAGGGAAATAATTTTGTGACAGGCACAAGTAAACTTTCAGTAAAAGGAAACTTTGTGCAAACCGGAGGCACGTTTACAGCAACAAGTACGGCAACTAGCACCACAAAAAATCTTTTTTTGCTGGAGATAAATGGGAGCGTGCCGCAAGCAATTTCATCATGGAAAGGAACTGTTGATAATGCAGCCAATATGGTAGCGTTACGTATAAATAATACCGCCGGTGGTGTAAATCTGCAAACTCCGCTAAGTGTAGGCCGCATCGACTTACAATCCGGCATATTATCTACAACGGTAGCAAATGCGCTTACCATCAACGGCGCCGATAATACTGATCTTATTGTCAGCAATGGCTCAGTGTCGTCTTATGTTTCCGGTCCGCTGATAAGGCATACGCATACACCGGGCTCCGCGTATCTTTTTCCTGTTGGTAAAAGCGGCATGTATCGTCCGCTGGAAATAATACCACAGTTGGCAGTACAAACCACCTATATGGTGGATTATTTTAGATCACAGGCGCCGTCCGTAACCGTTCTTACCGATCCCTTATGGAAGTTAAGCAATGCCGAATATTGGGTTATAACACGCGGTGCAGGCGGAAGTGATGCGGCAGTGCAGCTTTTATTAGCGCAGGCTGTGGCAGGGGCGCAATTTAATACCGAGCTGGTTGTTGCAGGGTTTAACGGTTCCGGCTGGGAAAGTAAGAAGGGGGAGAGCGGTACATCTATTATACCGGGAAATGTGAGTTCCGGAGTAGCAAGATCCGAAGTTCTCAACGACTTCAATATTTTCACTTTTGGAATTGTACCAACAGGCCCTCTCCCGGTAATACTACTGGATTTTGCCGTTAAGAAAAATGGAGCTTCTGCGAATTTAACATGGAAGATTGATCCTGCCGATATTCCGCAATCATTTGAAATATTACGATCTGCTGATGGCATCAACTTCAATAAAACCGGCGAAGTGAATGGTAGTGACGGTGTAACCAATTATAGTTTTACAGATGCATTGCAGGAAGGAAATAATTATTACCGCTTAAGAATTGTAGAAAAAAACGGAACAATAACATTAAGTAAAGTATTGGCTGCGAATATGCATGAAGCATCTTTTGCTATTACCGGCCTGGCGCCAACGTTGGTGAAAACAACTGCTACGCTTACTATTACCGCGGCTTCCGGGGGTAGGATGGATTTGTATATTACTGATATATCCGGCAGGTTATGGCGAAAATTTGGGCTTACTGTTTCCGCAGGTAATTCGGTGCAGCAAATAGATCTTTCAGATTTAAGTAGCGGCGCTTACCAGCTTGCAGGATATATGAATGGTGAAAAGACGGCAGTAATACGCTTTATAAAGGAATGAGAAATGTGGGTAATGAATTTGAGAATGTGCTAATTTGAAAATTTGAAAATGTACTGTGATGGAATTGTTTATTAATTCAATAAAAGAGCCCACCAGCGATCGGGCCGTCATCGATCGCGGGGAGCGCCCTGATTAAGCTTTTGCACTACTGTGACTTCGGCAAGGGGAATTCTTGCGGCGAACGCAACGATGGAGCGACGCAGCGCGATCACCCTGATTTTTTACTTCTCTACTGCCCGCTGCCTGCTGTCCACTGCCAACCCGCAGAATAGCATTACTACCGTACAAGTGAGTGACACAACGATGCTTAATCAGGGCTCAAATGCCGGTTCCATAAATATGATCTCAATAATTATTGTTGCTATTAATAGGCGGCGTACAAAAAAAGCAGGTTGCGAGAACGCAACCTGCTGTGATAGATAAGGCTTTGGCGCATCAATTATGTTTGATGATTGGAGTAGTCTTAATCAGCTTTTTGTTCTGAATAATTTGTACACTATAAGTACCAGAAGCAAGATGGCTGATGTTGAGCTTGTCGAAATTGTTAACATTTGTTTTTTCGAAAACAAGCTGTCCATTCACTGCATAGATGCGAACTGTAGCAGAACCTTCGAGTCCTTTAACAGAAATGTTATTGGATGTAATAGTTGGGAATACTACAATTTCATTAGCATTACAATCGATAGTGATTTTTTCAACAGGACTAAGTTTATAGCTTCCATTGAGGTCGATCATTTTAATTCTGTATTGATAATTGCCGTTGGCAAGGTTCAGATCTGTATAATCATAATTGCTTTGCTTATCATTATATCCTATGGAAGTAATGGTTGTAAAGTCTCTGCCGTTGGTTGAGCGTTGAATTTCAAAATGGCTGAAATCTTTCGCGTCTGCAATTTCCCATTTCACCAAAACTTTATTGCAACTAACCACTTGTGCTTTGTAAGTAACAAGGGTGATTGGCAATGGAGTACTTGTTCTAATTTCATAAAGAGCGCCTTCAGGACTTCCCACCAAGGCATTATCAAGATGTTTATAATAGAATCCCATTTGTGAAACTCCGGTTTTACCATATATGATCATATTAGCCGGTTGGAAGTTAAATATTGTATCTCCTTCCTTTATTTCCTTTCCATTATAGAACAGTTTGGTATCAGGATGAATCAGTTCTATTAAGTAAGTTCTGCCTATTGAGCAACTTGCGCAATCTTCAGGATCAGTACCGGACAAGCTTTGCAGAGGCAGTGTACTCATTGGTATTCCTCTATAACCATCGACATCGGTTTCTGTAAATAGGCCTTGATTAACATTTAGATATTCATGCTCATCTGTAGTTGGACGTTGTTCTATTCCAAAATAGTAATCTGTTAAATCGCTGGAAGCTGTAGTGAACGCTGCTTTGTAAACTCTCTTCACTATCGCGTTAACTCCAGGAGCTACACCTGTTGCCACATAATAGCTTGGCAATGATTCATAAGGAGAAAGCGGGTCGCCAATTACAGGTGTTTCTGCAGTGACTAGTACATCATACTCAATTTCGTGATCGAGTACTTTAGTCAATGCAAAGGTGCCATCAGCATTTACAGATGTATATGCCAATACAGGATTGCCTGCTTGCGATTTGTCGAGTAATGCGATATATAACCCGGTTGGAATTGGGAAATATGCGTCATTTTGTTCAACATCACCATTTGGATCAACCCAAACTTTTCCGCTAATATTGAGTTTTATGGTTGCTTTGGCCATGTATCCGAAAGTTGATAAACTATCAATATTCCAGAACTCTACAAAGTTTACTCCGTTTTCCACACCTGTTGAATCAGGAGTAAGAAGCTGAACCGGTAATGTAGATTGGAATCCAGTTGGTTTCACTGCTGCAGCAACCGCAGCAATATTGCCTTCTGCTTTAAACCAGGAATTAATGAAGTTTGCGGTATTTCCAAGGCCAAGAGCAAAATTGGAAACAGTTTCATCAGCAGTTGCCAATTCCTGCGGATCGAAGTAAATACGAACTTTCAAACCTCCGTTTACACTGTATGGGTCGCTGTCTGTAATGTCGTAAACATATACTAAACGACGCGCCAGCACTGTCATTGCTTTTTCATCCGAAGCCGAAAGCTGAGTATTCGCATCTATTGTTACCGGGAATATGCTTCTATCATCCATTGCAATTCCAAACTGATCAAAATTGCCATTAGGATTAATTGCAAACACTTTGTGGTTATTTGGACCATACCCATTTGCATCTAAAGGAGTAGCGACATCGCTTTCATAAATGTACTTCCAGCCGTCTCCTGTAGAACATTTAAGCATGTTTGTGGAAACAATAGATCCTGCAGGTACAAGGTATGCAATGCCGGTTTGGAAATCTTTGGTGAGTAATGTAAATACTTCACCATCCTGTAGCAATACATTGTTAGCGGTTGCAATGTTGCCGGTGAAAGACGATACATTGTGACTGCGAATGCTACCGGTAGTAAAATCGCCATCGCCATCCTCATCCACTAACACTTTCATCTCGTCGTAAGTGGTTGCAATATCGCCCTGAACATTATTAAGGTCGAACTGCAAAGTGAGATTGTCGTAAGCGGTTCCGGTTACCTGCACTTTCCATTGGCGGCCAAGACGTGCTCCTTCACAATTTGCAAATTCCTTTGGCAAGTTGGTAAGAATGGTATTAGGATTAAGACCATCGTCACCCCAAATGGTGTAATCGCAATCATGTTGGAAAATGCCGGTATTTGCGGCATTTGTAGCTACTATTTCCCCTAAACCAACTGTGAGCATATCGCCTTTAAAGAAACCATCAATAGCTATATTATTGTTGGTTCCATATGCATTTGTAATATTATTCTGGCTCCTGCTTTGCTTTTGATCAACAGCACTTGCATCATCTCTAAAAATACCGGCAATATTGAATGCGTAACCGGTGTTCTTAGTTACATCCCATACTTTGGTTCCATCAGAACCATAATAATCCGAGCCTTTGAATGCGGCATAAGATGGATTTGTATCATCAGTATAAGGAAAACTCGAGATGTCCGTGGCGATTGTAATTGGTGCTTCAGTAGTATCACGCAAAGTGGTTCCATATTTCAGCGCCAGGTAGGAATTAACTTTCATTAATTCGAGGCCACTCAGCTTTCTGTTGAATAGTATTACTTCATTTACAGTACCCTGCCAGTCCGCATCTACTCCTGAACTTCCTACGAACATTTTATAACCAAATTTTCTGATATTAGAAGTTGAGGTTGGACTGGATTCCATACCTGTATTTTTATCAATATATCCATCTATATAATAATTCATTTCATTATTACCTGTAACATTTGCAGATGACCCACCATAGATCTGAGGAATACGACCAAAAGCAAAGCCGCTACCCTGGTAGCCATTATACATAATAGCCCTGCTGTTACTATAAGAAATGGGAGAGCTGCCCTCAACCCAGGGGTTAAAACCATTATGAGATGTGCCGTCTCGTTGCAGATCTAAAGCCAGGGCGTCACCATCACTTCCAACCCCGGCAGTAGCATAATATGCCCTTCCGGTGCTGGTGGTTGGAGTTAGGTATTCCGATCTTCCAACAGTTAATAAGTGGAAACCGCCGCTTTCAAAATATGCGTTATTAGGGCTAACCAGGCCGGAGCCGTCCCTATCAGGAAAATGAACTGACGGGTTAAAGTTTATTAGCTTATCAGTTGTTGTGCTGTGGTAGAATTTATCTCCACTTCCGTTGCCAAGATTTACCCCCCCGTTAAATTCATGCCACCCTGTTATGGCAGAATTGTTGGCGTTGGTAATCGCAGGATCATCCCCTCTATACCATGCACTCAACCTGCCAATTACTCCACCCGGTCCGTACACGGCTTTTGTAGCAAGTGTAAAATAATCTCCATCGTTTAAAACCACATTATCAAAAGTTAATGTTTTTGTTGCTGCGTCATAAACGGATGCTTCAATAAAATTACTACTTGAAGCAAAGCTTGAAGTAGTATTAATAAGTAGTTTAAACTCTTCCGGGCTAGTACCTGCCATGCCAGTATTGGCTAAATAGAATTTAAGTTGAAGACTATTTGTTACACCACCTGTATTTTGTACAAACCATACTTTTTGAAGACGCTGAATTACCCTGTCTTCTATACCAAATAATGTGGAAGCAGATGGCATGTCGGTGGTTTGCAAACCAGACCGTCCGTTATCTCCCCAAACCAGGAATTGTTTATCATTAGCAAATGTTCCACTATTGTCTGCATTCGAAACGGCAACACTGTTTAGCCCGATAGCCAGCATATTACCGTCTTTCATCGGGTCTGTTTTGTTTGAGTTGTTGTTTCCGCTTCTACTTTGTTTTTGCACCAGATCGGAAGCATCATCACGGCCAATACCTGCTATGTTATTGTTAAATGTATTGTTACGTGTAATGTTCCAGATAACGGTTCCATCAGAAGCAATGTAATTGGAAATGCCTGCTGCTGTGGCATTAGCTCCGGTTTGGCCGCGAAGTGTAATGCCATATTTAATAGCCAGGTAAGTGTTTACCTTTTGTATTTCTTCATCAGTCAGCACTTTGTCAAATACCAAAACTTCGTTTACAGCACCTGTCCAATGAGCATCATAAGAACTGCCCACGAAAGTGCCGTTTCCAAACTGATCGGTTTGGTTAGTTCTGCGACCTGTATTCTCCTTATAATTATCAACAAAAGTAAACACATTGCTGCCACCTGAAGCGTTCTCACTTAACACACTGTATATCTGTGCCTGTTGTCCGCTGCCGGGCCAAATACCATTATATGTAATACTTTTGGATCCTAACCATTGGCCACCACTAAAGTCAAAATATGGTCCCCAACAACCTCTATAACCAGCGCCGCTTTTAATAGAAGCCAAGTCAATTGCAGGATAGTTACCATTATATCCAAATCCTGCAAGACCTCTATAAGTAGTTTTGCTTGTTGCCGTTTCTTTACCAACAGTAATAATTGTAAACGCGCTGGTATTGCTAAACAACCGGGTACCATTGCTCAAACCCCCTGAGTGATTGAACCATACAGAAGGGTTGAAGTTTACAAGATAATTAGGACTGCTATTATAAAACATTTTGCTTCCACCGTAGGCGGAAACTGTATAATTCGCAACTCCCATAGTATTAGTCCATTTTGTTAAGGCCGACGCATTTGCAGCACTGATCTTGTCGGCCCTTAACCAGAGTTTGATATTTTCATCACCTATGCCTCCTGGCGTTTGCGACTGTAATCCAGACGAGAAAAGTAAAAATATAATCAGTAATTTGATTTGTAAAATCTGGGTACTGAGTCTACATCTTTTTTTCATTTTCATTAGGTTTTTAATAAATAATTGTTTTTTAGGATTTTTATTAATTCAGTCACCATGTAGGATTGTATTTTTATTATGAGCCGGGCGGTATTGCTACTATTAAGCTTCTGTTGCGTCGCACACTTCAGCGGATTGTTCTCTATTGTGCATTATGCGGAAACACGTCCTGTTTACTGACCTCATTAATTAAATGTGGAAACAAGCTGATTTAACGATAAATAATAGAGATGGACATGAAACGGTTAACTAATTGGAATTTTAAGTCAGCATTGTTTGCCTCTTAGAACTCTACAGTTTATGGTTGCAAGCAAATTGCTGCCGTACAGTATGTAATAAATTATGAAACTTTCGGTTGGAATTATTAGTTATATGCCATTGCATTTAAAGTGCCGTATATGCAAGCTTTGCGGCAGTAATTTAACTTTCCCGAAATAGCGGTGCTTTTTTTAAGGAAATGCAAAACAATCAGGGGAGGAAAATACATTTCTGTGATTTCGTGCAGGTTCAATTTGTTGAAAAGAGAAACTTTTAACAACAAAGTTGTAAGTAAAGTTATTCATATAGTCCGTTTTAATAATGAAAAATACCTGTACAACGGTAGATTCTATCAGTAAGTATAGGATTGATACTGAAGGAGCAATGATTGTTGTAAGTTCAATTGTGAGTATAATGGATACCAATTTTCTAAAACAGAAAGCAAATTTGAAGGTTTGAAGGCTGGGATGTGTATAATTATAATTATAAAGTGCTGTTGAGTTGTACAGCTTATGGGTTTTAAGTTATATACTGAGTAAGAATTTTGACTAAGGCAATTCTTTTCTTACCGTGAATTGTATAATAAAGGTAAGGTATTTTTTGTAAGTAAAACTTAATTATTATAAGAAAAAATTCCATTATGCGAATTTTTGGGATGTTATGCTAAAATAATGAACATTTTTTCGAGCCAAACACTATTGCTACAAATTGTTTTACCTTACCTGCCTTCCATACCCTTGTTATACTAAACGCAGCAATGTAATTATTGCAAACGCAGAATAGCTAATCAAACGTATAAGTATACACGAAATTAATACCGGCATAGATACCGCACTTTTTCTAGCCATACCACAACGAATACGCAACAAAATATTGTTTTGAAGAACCGCTGTAAATAATTACGACAGGCTGTATGGGCTTATGCATTACATGCGGCACGTTGTACTTTGCCAAATAGCACTCGAAATGATTTACAGGAGTACAATCTATAATTGTGTGAAGGAAGATTTATCCAAATTCTGATATCTACTAACAGCGCAAAAAACGGGCTGCGAAATCGCAACCCGTTTTGCAGGTAAGCCTTTGGCGTGTTAATTATGTTTAGCAATTGAAGTAGCTTTCATCATCTTTTGGGTCTGAATTATTTGGAAAGAACCTGCAAGCCCTTTATAAACGGACTCGCAGGTTACAGGTTCTTTACCAACTATAATAGTTGGAAACGCATAGGTGTTGTTAATCAGGCGTGCGCCATTACGCAAGCCGCCTGAATGATTGGACCGGGTAGACGGATTGGAGATGAAAAGAAAAACTGAACTTTCGCTATAAAACATTTTTTGCACAGTGTGGTTGGTAACAATATATTTTACTGCTTTTATTGTATTGGTCCGGCTTCGTAAAATTGTGGAATTTGATGTATAGATCTTGTTCGTCCTTAACCATGGTTTGACACTGTTAGAGCCAGTATCTCCAAGAGTTTGCGAGTGCAATCCTGATACGAATAGTAAAAATTTAACCTGCGGGTCGGTTTGTAAAACCATGGTACCGGTTATAATTTTTTCATTCATTATCATTGGGTTTTTAGTAAGTATCAGTTTTCCTTGTAAAGTATTTGATCTGGTTATCATTGGGAATTTTTTTATTATGAACCAGGCGGTATTGCTACTATTGAGCTTCTGTTGCGTCGCACACTTCAGCGGTTTGTTCGCTATTGTGCAACATCAGATATACGCCTTCTTTATTAATTTCATTCATAACATGTGGAAACATGCCGGTCTAACGATTAAAACAGAGATGTATATATTAGCAGTTACCTAATAGGAATTTTGGCATACACTATTTTATCCATTAGAACTTTGCAGTTGATAGTTATAAGCATTAAGCTTTGAACAGCATGCAATTGAGAATGCTTCGGCTTGTACTATAAAACTATTTGGCTGTAGCTAAACTTATCCGAAGCAGCAGTGTTTCACTAAGGAAATGCGAAACAAGCAGTAGAGGAAAAAACAAGTCGATGATTTTGTGAAGAACCAACTCTTTGTGATAATGGCTTTTTAACAATAATGTTGCATGTTGTGTTATTCATATAGTCCGATTGAATGGTGAAAAATATCGCTACCATAGTCAACTCCATCGGCAGGGAAAAGGAAATTAAAAGGAACAATGTTTGTTAAAAGTTCAAGAATGAACCTAATTGATATCAAACTATAATGCCGGGCTCTACTGGCTGGGAGATTAAGGGATTTTGGTAAGAACCGTGTTTCTAAAACTTTATTTTCTACCTTGATTTCTTTAAATAAAGATATGGTATTTTTTTTGAAAAAAAATTTTTTTTTCAAAAAAAATTTTGATTATGTGTTTTTTGTGAAAGTAATATTCGAAGAATTGGCATAAATGGCCTCCGCGAACATCCGAAACCGCATTGCTAGTCAAAAGTGCCACAAAAAATGGCAGCAATCAGTTCTCTTTTATGTACATTGTTTCTTCATGGTCAAAGCAAAAAAAGATTACTGTGGTCTATAATCTACATGTGTAATGATATTTCCTGTCCGGTAGAGGCACGAATAAGTCGTTCTGAATAACATACACTTTCTTTCCATGTATTCGAAATGCCGTGTGGGAAATCTTTATATAACAGGTTGGTGAAAGCTGAATTTATAATAGTTGCTTCAAGCAACAGTATAACACTGCAATGCTACAAGCCTTGTTGTGCCAGAGAGAATGGAGTATGGAAAGTGGAGAATTGAGAATGCTTAAACATTGATTGCAAACCAAAACAAAAGCACTTATTACTCAAAACTCATAACTCATAATTTGCTCAATAGCATTACTGCCGTACAAGTGAGTGACACAACAGAAGCTTAATAGTAGCAATACCGCTGACTTCCACAAAAAAATAATTGTATAATAGTGATGCAAATAAAAAAAACAGGTTGCGAGAACGCAACCTGTTTTTGCAATTAAGACGTTGATTGATTAATTATGTTTTATAATCTGAGTAGTCTTCATCAGCATTTTATTTTGAATGATCTGTACAGTGTATGTACCGGCAGCAAAATGACTGATGTTAAGTTTTTCGAAATTACTAACATTTGTTTTTTCGAAAACCAGTCGCCCGTTTACTGCGAATATACGTACTGTGGCGGTGCCTTGTAGTCCCTTTACAGAGATGTCATTTGTTGTTAAAGTTGGGAATACAGTGATTTCATTCGTATTGCAATTGATTATTGTTTTTTCAACTGAACTTATTTTGTAACTGCCATTCAAGTCCACCATTTTAATTCTGTATTGATATTCTCCATTAATCAAATCCTGATCGGTATAATCGTAATTGGCTTGCTTGTCGTTAAATCCAATTGATGCTATTGTCGTGTAATCTTTACCGTTAGAAGAACGCTGAATTTCAAAATGACTGAAATCTTTCGCGTCGGTAATTTCCCATTTCACCAGGACTTTATTGCAATTAACCACCTGCAATTTGTAACCTTCAAGTGTAACCGGTAATGGTGTGCTTCCCCCAATTATGTATGTAGCAGGATTAGCGCTGGTTACTCCGGCATTGTCAACAAGTGAATAAGTAAATGATTGTTGAGTACTTCCAAATGTACCGTATATAACCATTTTTGAAGGATCGAAATTATTAATGGTTTGCCCTGCGCTCACCTGTACTCCGTTGTAATACAGAATTGTACTAGCATCAATTGATACAATTTTGAAATTGCTGCCAACTGAACAATACGGACTTATTGAGCAATCTTCAGGATCGCTACCGGACAGACTTGGCAGAGAAGCGGTGTTCATATAAATTCCTTTATAACCGGGAATTGTTTCTGTATATAAGTCCGGATCAATGTCGAGACGTTCGTGAGGATCAGTTGTCGGACGTTGCTCTATGCCAAAATCATAATTTGTAGGATCAACTGAAGCAGTAGTAAATGATGATTTGCTAACGCTCGCAATTGTTGTTGGAATGCCGGTTCTAACGCCTGTTGCTATATAATTGTCAGGCAACAATTCATTCGGTGACGAACTGCCAATTACAGGTTCTGTTTTTGTTAGTATTACATCATAAGAAACCTCATGATCCAGTGTTTCATCCAAGGCATAAGTGCCATCAGGATTGACCTCTGTGTAAGCCAAAACCGGACTTCCGGATTGTGATTTATCTACTACCGCTACATATAAAGTAGGAAGCGTTCTGTCTACATCATTTTGTGCAATATCTCCATTGGCATCAGTCCAAACTCGGCCATTTAAATTAAGCTTGAAAGTTGCTTTAGCCATGTACCCAAAGGTTGAGAACTTGTCGATATTCCAGAATTCAACAAAGTCAACACCGTCTTCTATTCCGGACGAATCCGGTGTAAGATACTGAACCGTTAATGATGGATTAAATCCTGTTGGTTTTACAGCGCCTTTAACTGCGTTGATGTCGCCTTCCGCTTTGAACCAGGAGTTGACGAAATTAGCAGAACCGGTTTTGCTTGCTGCAAAATTGGAAATCTCAGTATTCGCATTCGTTAATTCCTGCGGATCGTAATAAATGCGCACTCTCACGCCACCATTTATAGTATATGGTTTGTAAGATGCATCAGAATTGTCAGTTACCTGTATAAGACGTTTAGCCAACACTGTCATCGCTTTATCCGCTTCTGATGACGCTGTAACGCTTGCATCAATAGTGACAATAAATGTGCTGTTATTTCCTGCACTCACAAAACCACCGGGATTAAGATTGCCATTAGGATTAAAGGCAAACACTTTGTGTTTGTCCGGTCCCGGGTTTGTACTTTCATAGATATATTTCCAACCGCTGCCTGTCAAACACTTTATGTAATTGGTAACTACCTGGTTTGATGGCACAAGATAAACTATGCCTTCCTGTACATCTTTAGTAACTAATGTAAATATTTCGCCATCCTGCAACATTATATTGTTTGCTGTAACAATATTTCCTGTTAGGGAAGCCACGGAATAGCTTCTTATACTGCCTGTGGTAAAATCGCCATCACCATCTTCATCTACTATCACTTTCATTTCACCATAATTTGAAGACAGGGTAGAGGGGGTGCCACCAATATTATTCAAATCAAATTGCAGTGTGAGATTGTTGTAAGCATTACCTGTCACTTGTGCTTTCCACTGGCGGCCAAGACGATAACCTGAACAATTCGCAAACTCTGCCGGCAAATTGTTTGTAGTTGGTTTTGGATTCAAACCGTCATCACCCCAAATGGTATAATCACCATCGCTGATGAAGTCTGTAGTGTTTTGAGCATTCGAATTAGCTATTGTACCCAAACCAATAGTAAGCATGTTGCCTTTGAAGAAACCATTTATAGCTTTGTTTGTGGTATTTGCTCCATATGAAGTACTTGAAATGTTATTCTGACTCCTGCTTTGTTTTTGTTCCAATACGCTTGCATCATCTTTTCCTATTCCCGCTATATTAAAGTTGTAATTAGCGTTCTTCAGCGTGTCCCAAATTATATTGCCATTTGATGCCATATAAGGCGACGGGGTAAATGAAACAAGACTTGCGTTTGTAGTATTATTCAGTGTAATAGAAAGAGCACTATTTGCATGATGACCATTAAGAGTGCCGCTTGTTATGGGATTTTTAACAGAGTCTCTTAAAGTAATACCATATTTAATAGCCAGGTAAGTATTTACCTTAAGTAGATCTGTTGCAGAAAGCTTTTTAGAGAATAAGATCGCTTCGCCTATAACCCCTGTCCATGGGGCATCATTCCACGAGCTTCCAATATATAATCCATATTTTAGAAAGGCGCTTTGCAATGTATGTTTATTTGTTTGTTGGTTATAATTATCAAGATTTACATAAATTAAATTGTCGGAAGCTGTGGTACTTGCAGATGCATTGTATGAACCGGCCCCATAAATCTGTGGAATTTTACCAAAATAAGTTCCATACGTACTATTGTTGTATGGTAGTGCGTATCCTCCTCCATATTCAAATCCTAAGTATGCTCCTTCAAACCAATAGTTAAACCCATTAGGAGCAATTCCGTCAGTATGCAAATCCAATGCAACTCCATTATGACCTAAAGAACCTGTTGCCCTTAAAACTCCTGGAACTCCTTCATCGCGACCAACTGTTATAATCTGATAAGCAGATGTGTTCGAAATGTATCGATCAGTATTATCATTAACCAACCCTGTACCACTTCCTCCAAATTTAAAAGAAGGGTTGAAGTTGATAAGATTATCCGAAGATGTTTTGTGATAAGTTTTACTGCCAGTACCATTGTATAGAGGAGCTCCTCCATTGAATTCCGGCCAAATTGTGGCTCCTGAAGTAGGAGTCGCATTTCCACTTGATGAAATATTCGCTCCATCGGCTTGAGTAATTTTTGGATCATCCGTTCTATACCAGGCTGTTAATTGATCGGCTACACCTCCGGGAGCATATACAGCTTTTGTAACAAGAGTAAAATATTGTCCATCCGCAAGTGTAATGTTGTCAAATATTAATTCCTTTTTTGCAGGATCGTAAGAAGCCGGGCTTATGATATTAGGTGCTACTACGCCGACAAAACTGCTGGTGTTACTTATTAACAGTTTAAAATCTTCAACAGTGGAACCTGCCATACCGGTATTGGGAAGATAGAATTTCAGTTGCAGGTTTGATACACCGCCTGTGTTTTGCACCATCCAAACTTTTTTAAGACGTTGCGGAAGTTTATCTGCAATGCCATAAAGAGTCGCAGATGTTGGAACATCCGTGCTTTGCAACCCGCTTTTTCCATTATCTCCCCACATGAAAAATTGCTTATTGTTGGCAAATGTTCCGCTGTTAGCTGAATTAGATACAGCAATACTATTTAATCCAATAGCCAACATATCTCCGTTTTTCATCGGATCGCTATTGTTGGTGTTGGAATTCACACTGCGGCTTTGCTTTTGCATAAGTTCCGAGGCATCATCACGGCCTATTCCGGCAATGTTATAGTTAAACAGGCTATTATGTGTAATATTCCAAACAACGCTTCCATCAGAATCAATATAATTAGAAGCTCCCGCAGCAGTTGCATTGGCTCCATTTTGACCGCGAAGCGTAATACCATATTTTATGGCAAGATAAGTGTTCACTTTTTGCATTTCATCATCAGTAAGCACTCTGTCAAATACCAATACCTCATTTACGGAACCGGTCCAGTTGGCATCATACGAGCTACCCACAAAGGTGCCATTACCTATTTGAAAAGACTGGTTGGCCCTTCGGTTGGTAAGTTCTTTGTAGTTATCTACATGCGTGTAAATAGCACTGCCCGATGTACTGGCATTAGCACTGCTTACTGAATAGATCTGTGGCTGCTGCCCGCTACCAGGCCAAATACCGTTATAAGTAATACTTCTGGAGCCGAATAATTCGCCACCACTGAAGTCAAAATAAGGTCCCCAGCAGGTTTGATACCCGGATCCTGATTTGCGCGATGCCAAATCGATAGCAGGGTAGTTGCCATTACTGCCAAAACCTGCAGTACCACGGTAAGTGCCTTTATTTGTGGCGGTTTCCTTACCTACTGTAATAATTGTAAAAGCGCTGGTGTTGGAGAACAACCGGGCATTGTTACGCAAATCACCTGAGGTACGAAACCATACTGAAGGATTAAAGTTAATAAGGTAGTTTTCTGTACTGTTATAAAAATTCTTAGCTACCCCATAGTTGGATACACTATAATTATTAACAGCACTAGTCCATGTGGACAAGGCAGCACCATCGGCTGCAGTAATTTTGTCGGCTCTTAACCACAGTTTAATGTTAGAAGTGCCAATACCTCCGGGGGATTGTGATTGCAAAGCAACTGCAAAAAGCAGAGATGCAATCAGCAAATTGACCTGTAATATCAGCTTGCTGATTTTAATTCTTTTTTTCATTTTCATCGAAATTTAGTAAAGAATGATTTTTGAATCGGAGCAATACAGGGTCATGGAAAATGGATTGAAAACACTTCGGCAGAAAACCGCTTTCAATGTTTTCAACTTTTACTTTCTTACGGAGTAGAGGGGCAAAAATATCAGCCTGATCACAAATGTTTTCCCCACAACCTTCGCATATGCCTGCGGGTAGTTATTTAAAACAATTCAATGAAAAAGACTGTAAAGCTTAGAGGCGATATTGGATTAAGGAGGTACGCGATAAAATCCTGGTTTAATTTTTTCTAATCCTGATTAATTATGTAGAACAATAAGAAGCAATCTTGTAAACATGGTTTTTTGTAAAGTTTGTCATACACAAATAATTTAATTATTGAATGAGATGTATTTGTAGGCATAATGGATGCTGAATTAGAGGAATGGTGCAGTTACAGAAGGCCTTGTCAATTCAGAGGTAAGTTTTTTGAGGTAAGAATTAGTAACATTATTTAGCCCGGTTATTTAAAATGAAGAGATAATACTCATCTTAAATTAGCAGCAAACAATGCGATTGTCATATCATAAATTACTCTCGTACTTCAAGCAGTATAATTTGTGTGATCGATTTTTTTGATACCGGCGGTATTGCTACTATTAGGCATCGTTGTGTCACTCACTTGTGCTGTAGTAATGCTATTCGGCAAGTAGAAACATTCATGCGCAAATATTTACTGCGTAAAGTATAGTTCTGTATGATATACCAGATATCACACATAAGGCTAAAGAGTAGAAAAAATACATAAAGGTTGCATCGTAATTCGCTCAAAATTAATCACTTATAATTTAAATATTATTGGAATTGCCTGAATTATTGAATAATTAAGAGCTTGCTTTACGAAAGAATGTAAATTTTTCTTTAATTGTATTATATAAGATTTTAAAACACTTTATAAATATTTAAAAATTCAGAAAGCCGGAGACTTATTTATTTATAAGATCAGGATTTTATTCGCGAATATTTTAAAGGGAAAAGGGGAAATAGCATTCTTACTCAGAAATCTCACTATCAAAAAAAATGATCAGGGCTGATCAATTTATTATGAAGAATATTTTAAATAAAAGGTAACAGGAATATTCATCCCAAACGAACAGACTGTGGAAGGCGAATTAAACAATTCGTTGTTATCTATTACTTGTATTTTCTGTTATGATTTTACTTTTTGGCAATACTTGTAGATTAAGTATTCCGGTTTGCAAATTTTATTATCTAAAAGACATTATTCTTGTGTAATTGCTGATTTTACTATTGTTTTACTTGCTGAAATAAAACAATATCCTGCTCTCAGCAAATATATTATTGTTTTGCAATGACTTCGTATATTTATAAGCGTTATTGAAAGTTTTATTGTCTTTTTTAATATAATTTAGCTAAATTAAAAATTACCTTTGTGGTAATCTAAATAATTCTTACCAAAAAATATTGATTTAAGACGTTCTTACTGATTTAAGTTTTTCTAATAGATCTTTTAATAGAGAAGACCTGGAATTGTATTGTACATAGAAATATAAATTGATTACTGAGGTTAATTTGTCATTTCAATTGCAAAGCTGATTTGCTTCATTCATCAAACCTGTGGTCAAATAGACATCTGCAAGAAATAAAATTGTGAGTAAACGATCAATTGATATTTATATGAAAGAAATCTATTTGAACTGGAGAGTTAACAAAACTGGTTTGGAAAGACTCTGTCAAACTTTTGTAGAGTCTTTTAAAACAGGGGTTACGTTGAAGAATAATTGCATCAGTCTTGATAATATATTTGTAAAAGGCAGGTGCGAAACTTTTTTCCTGACCAGTAAAATTATCCTTGCGAAAACTGAGCTTTCAATTCGTAAGCCGATTCTTTTAAATTGCCTTCCTTTGCCAACTTCAGAATATTTCAAGTGTATATTTTCGTTAAATGAATCGGTTGATTTACATGCGTTCTCCGAATTTAAAAATGAAGGAATTCATCGTTTGGGGCTTCCTTCACTACATGCTGCATATTATTGCACATCAAATGTTCGTTCTATATTAAAATTACATCCATGCAAAAACGTTCGATTTATTAGCATTGCGTTTGCAAAGGATGAATTAAATGATTTATTGCTTGAGGATGATGGAGAGAATGCCATTGATTTGTTTTTGGAAAAATTCAGTAAAGGATATATAGGCGTTAATGCAGATATGTTAGTAAAACTAAATGCATTATTTGATCATAACCGGCTTTCAGATTTACAAAACATTTATTATTTGGGTGCTGTATATGAATTGTTGGCAGAGCTGATGCACCAGGTAAATTTGAATAGTGAAAAAACAACCAAACTGTCTAAAATAAAGGAAACATCTGTAATGATTCAAATAAGGAACACGATAGTGTCCGATTTTTCTAAAGATTGCCCTCATCTGGATGAAATGGCTCGTAAAGCGAATATGAGTATCTCAAAGTTTAAGATCTTATTTAAAAGGCTTTTTAAGTTGCCATACTTTCAATATTACCAGCATCACCGATTGCTTGAGGCCAGGCAAAGCCTGGTTAAAGGAAAATCCGTTGCGGAAACCGCATATGAATTTGGGTTTAGCAATCCCGGTCATTTTTGTACTGCTTTCAAAAAAAAGTTCAAAATTCCGCCAAGTACCATTTTGCGGAATCGGGAAGCTGTGTGAGATGGTAGGCGGCGGTTGGCTGCCCAATAGCATTACTGCAGATGAACGGACTGCGACGCAACGATGCTTAACCGGAGTTACAAATGCCGGGAACAAAAAAACTAGGTGTTTTATTATGCCTTTGCAAGGCTATTTGTAACACTAACAGCCGTGGTTTGGTGGGGTAAATGAATGCGGATAATATAAAAAATACCTTCATTGTGTTGTAAAAAAAATGTTCTAAGAGATGATAATTAATTGGATGCGAACATTTACCAAACTTAGTTATTTCAATAATTCAATAATTCTGCGATTCAATAATTAAAACGAAAAGATTGTATTTTTACAAATCAAATTTATCCGGAAATAAAAACTAAAAAGCAAAACTGATTTATCATGAAAACACTACAGTTTTTTTGTTGCCTTTCTTTTTTACTAATGTCTGTTTTTTCTTTTGCGCAAACTCAAAAGCAAACAGTAAAAGTTTGGGGCGAGTGCGGCATGTGTAAAAAAACGATTGAAAAAGCAGCAAAGCAAGCCGGTGCAACAGCGGCCAATTGGAATGTGGATAGTAAAATACTTGCAGTGTCTTTTGATGCAAAACAAACCAATGTTGAGGCTATTGAAAAATCGATAGCAGCGGCAGGTTACGATACCAAAAATTTTACTGCAAGCGATGATGCGTATAACAAACTGCATAGTTGCTGCCATTATGAAAGAAAAAGCACAACCAGCGAAAATGCCGCTAAGACTGATCAGTGCTGCAAAGACAAGAAAGATGGAAAAGAATGTACTAAGGAAAAAATGAAAGACGGTAAGAATTGCTGTAAAGACAAAAAAGCGGATTGCAAAAAAAATATGTAGAACTGTGCGAGTGTACGGTGTACAAAAATTTATTTAAAATCAGGAATATTTTGTACATCGTACATGCATAACACGGCTTATGAAATCAATATACTTACTGGCTACTTTTTTTGTTCTTACCTCCATTGTAAATGCGCAACCGCGTCAGGGCAGGTTGGCGCCTGAAATATCGCTTCCGGGACTTAATGGCGAAATCATATCATTATCTTCACTAAAAGGAAAAGTTGTATTAATAGATTTTTGGGCTGCGTGGTGTGGACCTTGCAGGCAATCTAACAGAAGGCTGGTAAAGCTTTATGCAAAATATAAAGAGAAGGGTTTTGAAATATTTGGTGTAAACCTTGATAACAATAAAAGCGCCTGGCGAAGAGCAGTAAAGGCCGACAAGATAAAATGGATACAGGTTAATGAACCTGCCAATGTATCTAAAACCGCTGCGGAGTGGAATATAACAGGCATCCCCACTTCATTTTTAATGGACAAAAACGGCATTCTGATAGCCATGAATCCAACAGAAGAAGAACTACAAAAATACCTGGGGAAAATTTAAAAATCCCTTTTCACATCATTTCATCAATTTTTTTCTCCACACCATAAATTGTTGCAAGGCGGCGTATTACTTTTTCCACCAAAGCGTCGGGGCAGGAGGCGCCGCTCGTTATTAAAATTTTAAGAGGATTAATTTCGGGTAAAAAATCGTGGGTAATTATTTCCTGCTTTGTATGAAAATTAAAATGCAGAATTTCTTTCGGCGATATTATTTTCTCTTCGTTATTAATGAAATAAGTTGGGAGACTCTCTTCACATAATTCTACTAAATGAGTGGTGTTGGATGAATTGTAACCACCTACAACAATCGCAATATTGGCGGGTGTGGAAAGCATTCCTGTTACAGCGGTCTGATTATCGTTTGTAGCATAGCACAGTGTATCGCGTGTGTCTGCAAAACGCTCTCCAACATTGGCATCGGTAAGGTTGTAATGTGCTATCATCACGCTTTTCAGGTATTCGGCAATTGCCTGTGTGTCGGTTGCAAGCTGTGTGGTTTGGTTTACAACACCAATCCGTTGCAGATCCCTTGTTACATCAAATCCACTGCTGTAGCGGCCTCTAAAAGTTTCGTAAAATTCACCGGCAGGTTTTTCTCCGGTAATATATTTTGCCAGCACTTTTGCTTCTTCCATATCGTTTACAATCACAGTTGGCGTATGCGAAGCGGCATGCGAAAAAGTAGCCCGGGTTTCTTCATGCTTCGGTTTACCGTGTACCACAATGGAATAATTTTTTTTGGCGATCTGCTCACTTCTATTCCATACTTTCTCTACGAATGGGCAGGTTGTATTATATTTTTCAGTTTGAATGCCAATTTTATTTAGTTTTTTTTCAATGTCTAATGTGGTTCCGAATGCAGGGATTAGCACTATATCTTCTGATGAAAGTTCTTCAAAAGGAACTAATTGTTTGCCATAGGTATCTTGTAAAAATTGAATACCTCTTTGTTGAAGATCAGCATTTACCTGTGGGTTATGGATCATTTCGCTTAGCAAAAAAATTCTTTTGTGCGGATTTTCTTCTACTGTTTTAAATGCAATTTCTATGGCATTTTCCACTCCATAACAAAAGCCAAAATGGCGTGCAAGATAAATGTGCAACCTCCCAAAATCGAGCAGGGTGGGTGAGAAATCTTTTTTCAGTTTGTCTTCCTGCCTGCGCCTGTTCTTTATAGCGGTTATTAATGAGCTTCTGTATATGTTGGGAACACTAAATTGCTTCATGCCGCAAAAATACAGTTTTGGTTGATAGTTGTTGGTTATTAGTTGATTGATGACAGAGGCTGAATCTAGTATGTTTTAATATTAATCATGCCAATAAATAGGATGCGGTTCTATAAAATGCACAATAGCGAATAAACCGTACAAGAGTGCGACGCAACGATGCTTAATAGTAGCAATACAGATGGGCTCATAAAAAAATATCTGATATCAGATGTAAGATGTCAACGTCACTAAGTTTTTCCGATATATGACATCGGATTTCTTTTCAACCATTAACAACCATCAACTATCAACTAACAACTAATTGTTACATTTGAATGTATGGAAAATCATTTTCAACCAGTTTCCTGGATATATAATACCAATATTTACGAGGTGAACATCCGGCAGTACACTCCGGAAGGTACGTTTAATGCTTTTTGTGCGCATATACCGCGTTTGAAAGATATGGGTGTGAAAATGCTATACTTTACGCCTGTTACGCCAATTAGTTTTGCTAAAAGAAAAGGTTCGCTGGGAAGCTATTATGCTTGTAGCGATTATATTTCCATCAATCCGGAGTTTGGGAATATGGAAGATTTTAAAAACCTTGTAAATGAGGTGCACGAGGCCGGAATAAAAATTATGATGGATGTAGTGGCTAATCATACCGGTTGGGATCATCGCTGGACACGCGAACATCCTGAATACTACAGGAAAAACATGCATGGAGAATTTTTTGATCCGCACGGATGGGATGATGTCATTGATCTTAATTATGATAATAAGGATTTGCGAAAAGCTATGATTGATAACCTGTTGTTCTGGATTGAGGAATGTGATATTGATGCATACAGATGCGACATGGCCATGCTTGTTCCCGTTGATTTTTGGGTAGAGGCCAGAATAGCTTGCGATAAAGTAAAAAAACTTATCTGGCTCGCAGAATGTGAAGATATTTCTTATCATGAAGCCTTTGATGCCACATACACCTGGAAGTTTTTGCATGCTATGGAGGCTTTTTGGAAAAAGAATATTGACTTAAAAGGCTTGTGCAGTGTTTTGCATATTAGTAATGATAGCTTTCCTCCAACAGCTTTCCGAACATTTTTCACAAGCAATCACGATGAAAATTCACATAGCGGAAGTGAATATCTTCGCTTGGGTGATGCTGCAAAAGCATTCGCTGTTCTTTGTTGCACATGGAATGGAATACCATTTATTTATTCCGGTCAGGAACTGCCCAATTACAAAACAATTGAGTTTTTTGAACGCGATACCATAGCCTGGACAGGGGAGTATAAGCTGCACCAGTTCTACAAATCTTTACTAACGTTGAAAACCTGCAATCCGGCATTAAAAGCTGTTGATTCCTCAACATTTATCCTAAACACAAATGCTGCTGATTATTCGTTCTGTTTTTTACGCAAAAACGGCGACGATGAAGTGATAGTGTTATTAAACTTCAGCGATCATCCTGTAAGAGTATCGATGCAGCATCCTTATGTTCGCGGAGGTTTCAAAGAAATTTTCACAAATGATACGTATGATTTTTCCCTGGTTAAGAATATTGTAATCGATGCCTGGGGTTTTGTGGTGTTGGAAAAAGAGTGGAATAAGTAGTAAGGTCTTATGTGCAAGGGTATAACATACATATATACTCGCATTCAGTACAATTTTTTTAGGGGGGACCAGCTATAGTAATTCTATTCATCTCCGGTTGTGTCACTCACTTGTACGGCAGGAATGCTATTGAGCGAGTGATGAGTTTTGAGTTATGGGTTATGAGTTATGAGTGTCACGTCCTGAAAAAAGTAGACAGTTTTTTAGTTGATTATCACGCACCTGGCGCAAGCGTGGTAACTGAGCCAAGTGTATAGCCAAGCTTGTGCCTTACCGGCAAATTGCTTCTTCATTGGTTGGCAACAATAGGCTTCCCATTGGTTGTTGGTGTGCCTTCGCACGATAGCCACCCTACACACGCAACAACGGCAACTCCCAACCATTCCTGTTTAATACAGCTTCTCTACTGCCAGCCGCCTACTGACAAATCTCTTATTTCTGACCTCTGATGCCCTTCTGCAACTTATTGATTTTTAATGCATAACGGCATGTTTGTCAGCCCCCTTCAACGCTAAATTTTTTAGGAAATCTTTGACTTTTCTACACAAATCCACTAAATTCGCTGGTTTGAAAAAACGCCCACTTTTAAGAAGAACAATATGGCAGAAGAAAAAAAAGACCTTTTTGATTATACCGAAGACTCAATTAAAAGCCTTGATTGGCGTGAACATATCCGCCTTCGTCCCGGAATGTATATTGGAAAATTAGGTGATGGCAGCAGTCCTGATGATGGTATTTACGTTTTGCTCAAAGAGGTGGTTGACAACTGCATTGACGAACATACTATGGGTTATGGAAAAAATGTTGATATAACCATTGCAGATAAAACCGTAACCGTTCGTGATTATGGCCGCGGCATTCCCCTGGGGAAAGTAGTAGATGTGGTAAGTAAAATAAATACCGGCGCCAAGTACGATAGCAAAGTATTTCAGAAAAGTGTGGGGCTGAATGGTGTGGGTACCAAAGCGGTAAATGCGCTCAGTAATTATTTTAAAGTAACCGCTTTCCGCGAAGGAAAAGAAAAAACCGCAGAATTTGAAAGAGGCGCACTCATTAAAGAACATAAGGAAACAAAAACTACAGAAAGCAACGGAACACTTATTTCTTTTGTTCCTGACAGTGCTGTTTTCAAGAATTTTCATTATGTACAGGAGTACCTTGATAATCAGTTCTGGAATTACTGTTACCTGAATGCAGGTCTTATCATTAATTGCAATGGAAAAAAGTATGTTTCCAAAAACGGATTGCTGGATCTTTTACAGCGCAAAACAAATGAAGATGAGATCCGTTACCCCATTATTCATTTAAAAGGAGAAGACATTGAAGTAGCTATTACTCACGAAAGCCAGTATGGGGAAGAATATTATTCTTTTGTAAACGGGCAGTACACTACACAGGGCGGTACTCACCTGGCTGCTTTCAGAGAAGCTTTTGTGAAAACGATACGCGATTTCTACAAAAAAGATTATGAAGCCGCGGATATTCGGGGAAGTATATGCGCCGCTATTTCCGTTCGCGTGCAGGAGCCGGTATTTGAATCTCAAACTAAAACAAAACTCGGTTCGTTGACTGTATATGAGAATGGACCGACGATGAAGAATTTTGTTGTAGAATTTCTATCAAGAGAACTGGATAATTTCCTTCATCGCAACCCTGCAACAGCCGATGCGCTAAAAAGAAGGATAGAACAAAGTGAGCGTGAGCGAAAGGATCTTGCCGGTATTAAGAAACTGGCCAATGAGCGTGCAAAAAAAGCCAATTTGCACAATCGTAAATTGCGCGACTGCCGCTATCATTATAATGACGAAGCTACCGGAAAAGATAAAGAAGCGATAATTGAGAAACAAAAAGAAAGCACACTGTTTATAACAGAAGGCGATAGCGCCAGTGGCTCCATCACAAAATCACGCAATGTGGAAACCCAGGCGGTATTTAGCTTGCGTGGAAAGCCGCTTAACTGTTTTGGCTTAACCAAGAAAGTGGTGTACGAAAATGAAGAATTCAATTTACTACAGCACGCATTAAATATAGAAGAAAGTTACGATGATCTTCGCTACAACAATATTGTAATTGCTACAGATGCCGATGTGGATGGAATGCATATCAGGCTTTTGCTGATGACGTTTTTCCTTCAATTTTTCCCGGATCTCGTAAAGAATGGTCATCTGTATATATTGGAAACTCCGCTGTTCCGTGTGCGAAATAAACAGGAAACAATATATTGCTACGACGAATCAGAAAAACAGGCCGCAGTAAAAAAACTGGGCGGCAAACCAGAAATTACCCGCTTTAAAGGTTTGGGTGAAATAAGCCCTGATGAATTCAAAAATTTTATAGGCAACGATATACGCAAGCAACCCGTTATGATTATGCCTGAAACACATATTCAGCATTTGCTTGAATATTATATGGGCAAAAACACAATGGAAAGACAAGAGTTTATAATCGAAAACCTAAGAGTGGAGGTGGACTTTGCTGAAGAAATTAATAATTAATAATGAATAATTAATAATAGGTTGGAGGATAAAGTTTGGTTATTGAATGAAACAGGATAATGCGATTTTAGATAAAACGTTTAATTTTTCATTTATTAATAACAACTGTATTTAATAACTGTTTTTATTATGGGCCGGGCATTTGAATTACTATGGAACTGCCGTTGCGTCGCACTCTTGTGCTGAAGTAATTCTATTCGGCAATAAATACCATAGAGTGCTTAAAGTAGTCCCTATTAAAAGTCCTTATTAAAAGAATTAAAAAACTAAAAGAGAAGCAAATATAAAAGACTAAAAAATTAATTTTAATCAGAAACCGAATAATTAAAAGCATACCCATATTATTAATTATTCATTATTAATTATTCATTACCATGATTCATATTGTTTTCAACGAACCGGATATTGCAGTTTTGAAGCAGGCGATTGAGCTGGATGAAACTATGCAGGGAGAGGTGATACAGATAAAAGATGATTATGCAGTGGGCCCGATTGCTGACATATATTTGGGTGAAGGAAAAGAGGCGCGCAAAAACTGGTGGAGGGAAGTATTGGCTGGGGGCGATTATAATGGCAAGGTGGATACGGATGAAGTGGATGACTACAAAACAGTGGCCGATCTGGTTGGTAATATGCGCCGCAATGAAGAAGAATTGATCTGGATTTGGGCAGCACAAAACAAACACGATGTGTGTGGGTATTATTGGCTGCTTAAATATATGCAGGAATTTCAGGGCCGCGTTTTTATACTGTACTTGAACAACCTGCCTTTCTTTAATGAGAAAGGACAAATATTTTATCCCAACTGGCTGCATACCATTCCACCCAAAGAATATTTGAAAGCAAAAAAACTGGCCAGGCCCATCACGTTAAGTGAGTTTGAAGTAGATCCTGATGAATGGATAAAATTATGTACCGAAAATAGGGGTGTTCGGTTGCTGGAAGGAGGGAAAAAAATAGTGCATGCCGATTATGATTTTTATGATGAGGAATTGAAAAAATTCATTACAACGGATTGGCAAAAAGCGAACAGGATCATCCATCAGTTTTTGAGCAAAGGAAAACAAACCACCGGAGATGCTTATATTTTATGGAGGTTAAAACAAATTGTAACATCAGGTGAATACGATGTGCAGGGAGAATTAAAAAATATGAAGGATTTTGAAGTAAAGAAAAAAGCAGCGCCAGCAGCTCCGGCGGAAGAAGTGAGCTAAGCCTCGGCTAATCAGGTTTGCAATTGTTCATTTAAATTAACCCAAAGTCATGAAGCCACTATTACAACTGGAAGAATTTGGCATGTTCCTGTTTAGCATTTTTTTATTCATGTTCCTGCCATTTTCATGGTGGGTGTTTCCGGTTCTTATATTGACGCCGGACATCAGTATGGTTGGTTATATTATAAACGGCAGAGTAGGAGCGATTTGTTATAATTTTGCACACCATAAGGCTGTTGCGTTGGCCTTGATAGTGTGTGGTTATTTTTTGCAAAACAATTATTTGATGCTGGCCGGTATAATATTATTTGGCCATTCATCAATGGACAGAATGTTTGGATATGGAATGAAATATATGGTAGGGTTTAAGTTCACACATTTGGGAAAAACGGGGAAGGAGTAAATGAAGTTGAAAGTGGAAAGTTGAAAGTTGAAAGTGCTTTTGATAAATTGAGAATGGAGAGTTGAGAATTGAGAATGCTATAGATATTGAATAAAGCTGAAACAAAAGCACTCAAAACTCATAACTCATAACTCAAAACTCATGACTTGTTGAATAGCATTACTACCGTACAAGTGAGTGACACAACAGAAGCTTAATAGTAGCAATGCCGCCGGTTACAAAAAATATTGAATACTATAATAGCACAAAATATAATTACTAATAAAGCTGTAAAAAATATATTCAGATAGAATTTCAATTAGCAGGAAGAGGAGAAAACTATGAGTAATAAAAGTAAAGCAATAGATCTTTTCGAAAACGATAATGGAGTGCAGGGGCAATACAAAACCTGGTTTCTTGATTATGCCTCTTATGTAATTTTAGAGCGGGCCGTACCTGCTATTGAAGATGGATTAAAACCTGTGCAACGCCGCATATTGCATGCGATGAAAGAAATGGATGATGGCCGTTTCAACAAAGTGGCAAATATAATCGGTCAAAGTATGCAATACCACCCACATGGTGATGCCAGTATTGGCGACGCGTTGGTGAACATGGGGCAAAAAGACCTGCTGATTGAAACCCAGGGAAACTGGGGCGATATAAGAACCGGTGACGATGCGGCGGCGGCTCGTTACATTGAAGCACGTCTAAGCAAATTTGCGCTGGACGTGGCTTTTAACAATAAAACCACTGAATGGCAATTGAGCTATGATGGCCGTAAAAATGAACCGGTAACGCTTCCTGTGAAATTTCCTTTGTTGCTGGCGCAAGGTGCAGACGGAATTGCAGTGGGGCTTGCAACAAAAATTCTTCCTCATAATTTTTGCGAACTTATTGATGCATCCATAAAATATTTAAAAGGCCGCAAGTTTGAACTATACCCCGATTTTCAAACCGGTGGTATGATTGATGTATCGAACTACAATGAAGGTAAACGTGGCGGTAAGGTAAGGGTACGTGTTACAATTGAGGAGCTTGATAAAAAGACACTGGTTATTCGAAATGTTCCTTATGGCGTTACTACCACCCAATTGAAAGATTCCATAATAAAAGCAAATGATCAGGGAAAAATAAAGATCAAAAAAGTAGAAGATCTTACAGCCGCTGAAGTAGAATTGAAAATTGATCTTGCTCCCGGAATTTCTTCAGATATTACAATTGACGCTTTATATGCTTTCACAGATTGTGAGACGAGTATTTCGCCTAATGCATGCGTTATTATTGATAACAGACCAGTGTTTCCCACAGTTAGTGATCTGCTGAAAACTTCTGCTGATAATACAAAAGAATTGTTGCGGCGTGAGCTGGAAATTAAGCTGGGTGAGCTCCAGGAGAAATGGCATTATACTTCTCTGGAAAAAATCTTCTTCGAAGAAAAGATATATAAAGAACTTGAAAAGAAACATGAGACCTGGGAAAAGGTATTGGTGGCTATTGATAAAGCATTCGCTCCGTTTAAAAATCAGTTGCGCAGAGATATAACCAGGGAAGATATCGTAAAACTAACGGAAAAGCCTGTACGAAGAATTTATAAACTGGATATAGATGAACTGAATGACCAGATAAAAGCGCTGAATGCTGAAATAAAACAAGTAAAATTTGATCTGGAAAATCTTGTTGATTTTGCCATAGCCTATTACGAAAACCTTTTGAAGAAGTATGGTAAAGGCCGGGAAAGAAAAACAGAGATCAGGTTGTTTGAAGCAATTCAGGCAAACAGAGTTGCTATTGCCAACACAAAAATATACATGAACCGTGCAGATGGGTTTATTGGAACAAGTTTGAAAAAAGATGAATTTATAGCAGACTGTTCCAACCTTGATGATATCATTGTATTTACCAAATCAGGTAAAATGAAAGTGGTGAAAGTGGCTGATAAAGTGTTTATAGGAAAGGATATAATACATGCGGCAGTATTTCAGAAAAATGACGAACGCACTACTTATAATATGATTTACCTGGATGGAAAATCCGGGATCAGCTATGGAAAGCGGTTTAATGTAACTGGCGTTACAAGAGATAAAGAATACGATCTGACCAGGGGTACAGAAAAAACCAAAGTGCATTATTTTAGTTCCAATGCAAATGGAGAAGCCGAAGTGGTGAAAATTACGCTTAGCCCCAATTGCTCGGCCCGTAATAAAGAACTTGAATTTTATTTTGAAGAACTTGAAATAAAGGCCAGGGGAACCATTGGCAATCAGGTAACAAAATACCCGGTCAAAAATATTAAATTTAAAGAGGCCGGACGCTCGACACTTAGTACACGCAAACTTTGGTATGATGATCAGTTTGGCAGGCTGAATACCGATGAGAAAGGGATTTATTTAGGCGGGTTTGATGGCGATGATAAAATACTGGTAGCGTATACAGATGGTAATTATGAAATAACCGACCAGGAATTCAGCCAGCGTTTTGATACCGAAAAAGTATTGCTGATAGAAAAATTTAATCCGAATAAAATATTGACAGCCATTTATTTTGATGGTGATAGACAGCAGTTCAATGTAAAGCGGTTTAAAATAGAAACTACTTCATTGAAAAATAAATTCCTGTTTATTAAAGAAGGTGAAAACAATTATCTTGAACTGATCACCTCGGAAAGCGATCCGGTAGTGTTGATTTATACAGGTAAGGGAGCTCAATTTAAAACCCAGAAAATAAAAATTGCTGACTTTGTGGATGTAATGGGTTGGAAAGCGGTTGGAAATAAACTGGCAGATTATACCAAAAACACTGAAATGGAATGGGAACCAAAACCCAAAGAAGATAATGGTATGCCTGAGTTATTTTAAAAAAAATGGTATTTTTAGGATAATATATTAAACACCTTGATTCTCAACCAAATCTTATGAAAAAAATAAACTTTGTATTAGCTGCAGGATTTTCACTTCTTGCAACCTCATGTCAAAAAGAACGGTCTTTTTAAATTAATATAGATACTCCCGGTACATATTCGTGTTGCCGGTTTTGAGAGAGATTAAACTAGGTGAATTTGATTTTAATATTGCAAGCAATATTGGAATTATAAAGGTTGAATCTAAAATATTTACGTAGAAGTCATGAAGTTGTCGGCATCCATAAACATAATTCCTGTAGTGGTTTTGATTCTTTTTTCTGTTTCGTGTAAAAAAGAAATAACAGGCGATTTACCTCCTCAGCCAGGTAAACCCGTTTATGGCGCAGGTGATTACCAACCGGCAAATGAAGGCAGCACGTGGGTTTACAGCTATAAGGATACGAAAGGCAACCAGGACCTGTTTACTGTGAAAGCTACTAAAGACACCATGTCGTTCGATACGCTTACTTACAGGGTGTTTGTAAATTATGCCAACTCTGCCGGTTTAAACAATTATTACATTGCTGTTAACAGCCATAATTATTACCATCGTCAAAATGTAACTGCCGGTACCAACTCGCCGTTTCCGTTGAATTTTCTATATCTGAACGATACTTATTACGACGATGATAGCTGGCAAATGGATGCCGGTAAAAACGATCATTATTCAGCATATATCATAGGAACTATTGTAGCTAAGGATATTGACATGAATATTAATAACCTTCAGTTTCCCCATGTAATGCATAGCAGGGTAGTGTTATATTATGAGGTTAATGGTGTGGGTTCTATAAAGATGGCTACCTACGATTATTATGTAGCGCAAAATGTGGGCATTGTAAAAATTGAATGCCAGCCTTCAACACACTCAGGCGAAGTTGGTTTTACGCAAGCTATTATCAGCTATACGTTAAAGTAATTTTCCTTTTGAATAAGCATTACTTCGCAATACAAAGCTCTTCACCTGCCGAATAGCATTACTATCGCACAAGTGAGTGACACAACGATGCTTAATAGTAGCACTACCGCCGGTTCCCAAAATATGCGGCTAAAAATTATCCAGGTCAAAATATTATGAATATAAATTGAACCAAAAATATTTGTAATAGTTATTGTATTTTTTGGCAAATAATACTATAGAATAAATAAATGTTCATAATGTGATGCGGCAATTATAAAAATATAACGGAAACGAATATCTTATTTCTTATTTTCAAAAACATCAACATAAAAGCGGCTGTCAGAAAGGGTTTCATAGATGCATCATTTTTTGAATAATGTAATTTTTTTAAAATTTGTAATAAGAAATGATAAAATATTATTCCTATTTGTCTTTTGAAAACTTTATTTTCAAAAACTTATTTACCTTTTAACTAATAATGTAAAAAACTTGTCTCCTTTGAATAAGGAAATATAAAATATCTTCTTTTTTTTGTGTTAAGAAAAAGCAAATAAGTATAAGGGCATGAAACTTTTGAAAGATGGCGTTGTTTTTATAATTGTAGTTTCAGTTATAACAATGATGCATGTTTTACGACACTTTAGCATCTTTGAATACTTGTAGAACCAATGTTTTTAGATATAAATTCGAAACACTAAGTAGTTTTCATCAATTGTAAAATTCAACAATGAGTTTTACGTAAGGCTGTTTTTTAAAACAGCCTTTTTTATTGTAGATAAGTTAACCAATTTTCAATTATAAAAATCAATTCACCCAATTATTTGCTTTTAGCCAGTTGTACAACCGGTCACTCCACACATCAGGCGTAGTAGGGTTGCGTAATCCATAGCCATGTCCACCTGCAGGATAAATGTGCATTTCTGAAAGAACATTGTTTTTTAGTAATGCTTCATAATAGCTCAAGCTATTGATAACAGATACAACTTTATCATCCGTTGAATGAACCAAAAATGCAGGTGGTGTTTGAGGTGTTACCTGCAACTCATTTGAAAATAATTTTACTTTATCTGCCGAGGGATTTTTGCCTATTAAATTTGACTTTGACCCATTGTGAGTAATACTTTCTGAAAAGCTAATTACCGCATAGCAAAGTATTGAGAAATCGGGGCGGAGGCTGATATCCTTTTTATTTTCAATAACCGGCATATTAAAATGCGTGGAGGCGGTAGAAGCCAGGTGGCCGCCTGCTGAAAACCCCATTATTCCTACTTTAGAAGTATCGATACCCCATTCGGCAGCACGCTCTCTTACCAGTTGTATAGCACGTTGTGCATCCTGCAAGGGGCCAATTGATTTGTCAACCATTAAAGAATCATCGGGCAAACGATACTTCAAAACAAAAGCCGTAATTCCCCAGCTTGCGCAAAGTTTTGCCACCTCAAATCCTTCATGGTTAATAGCCAATCCGCCATACCCGCCACCGGGACATATAACTATTGCGCAGCCCGTATTTTTAGATTCTACAGGTGTAAATACCGTTACTGTAGGATTGAAGATGTCATTAATAAATCCATTGGTTTGTTTTGCCGGAATAGTTTTTTTACCTTTTGAGTTAGGCACTCCGTTTGAGTATAGCGGAATTTCCCGTTGTGCAAATAAAGTATTCATTGCTAAAAATGAAACAAGCACCATAGCAATCTTTTTCATATAGTTGTTATTAAGAATTAAGCGACGTATTGTGCAAGATAATTTTTTTTGCTTTAGGAATGAATGACACAAAAGGTATACGTTAGTTGAAAGTTGAGAACTATGCCGACTTTTTACATAATAGTTTTAAAAAATTCTGATAGCAAAAGTGTTATAGCTTCTCTTCCTACAAGAAAAGACACAATTCCTTTGGGTGAAAATATTGATCGTGGGTGTTTGGAATTACCAGGCATTAACCTTAATTGCCTTATTATACCAAAAGATACAGAAATAACAGAATGCGGAAAATCATTCACTTTTAAAACTTACTTGTATGGTCATCAGATAGATGATTATGATGTAGAGCTATTAAACGAAAGTTACCTAAATGAGGGAAGTGATTATGAAATATGGGGGAAAATGATACTCGAAATTTTTAAAGAATTGATTAAGTGTTTTAAATATTCAAAGTCAGTTAAAAGGAAATACAAGAAGTTGCTTTAAGTAATACCTTTTGGTTTTGAATACAGCCTTTTTTATTACAGCTTCATTTGAATATGTATAACCTGTTGCTCTTTATGTTCGAAACTTGCTTTGTCAAAATTCGGAGGGCCGAATATGGCTTTTGCATCATTTGAAAAACCATACTCTTCATCGGGCAGCCCGGTAACTTTTCTTGCCATTTTCATATTATCATCTTCATCGTGAAGTACGGCAATGGCGTAAGTTCCGGCGGGAATATTTTTAAATGAAACGACTGCTTTTCCATTTTTTACTTTCGCTTTTGCACCTTTGTATGCTTTTGCCGCGTCGAAAGGAAAGCCGTCACTTTGCTTATACAAGCCAACTACTACAAAGCCTTTGTCATTTTTCATGCCTGTCATTTGCACTTTAATATCACCGGGTTTATCGGGATTTGCAAAGACAGGTATGAAAATGAATAATGAAATGAACAGGGCAGAAAATGATTTCATACACACAATTTTGATTTATAAATGTATGTATAAAAGTTGTGCCACGGGGTGGGGTGTTTGGCATTTTTCGGATTGCTGACCTCTCTACTGCCCACTAGCACTCCTGCCGTACAAGAGTGCGACGCAACGATGCTCAATAGTAGAAATACCGCCTGGCCCATAAAAAAAATGTTATACGCCCCGGCTGTAATAATTTATCAAAGCTTCATCAATCTGTACAATGATTTTCCTGAGTTGCTGTTAATTTCCAAAACATAAATTCCTTTTGCAAGGGACGATGGTAATATAATATGTATACCTGATAAATTATTTTCAGTTTGCGACATCACTACCGCGCCTTTGTCATTGTACAATTTCAGTATTATATTTCCGGCGAAAGTAGCTGCTGTATTTTTTATAGTGAAATGATCAGTAAATGGATCAGGGTATATGCTTATTTTTCTATCTGCAGTTGCACTTAAATTGACCGCTACTACATTACTATAAACATCATCCGCATCAAAGGAAACCAGCTTTAACCTGTAATAATTAGAGCCGCTTGCCGCCCTTTTATCAGTATAAGAATAGTTTTGAATTGTTGTACTACCTGCTGCGGAAGTCACAGTATACACCTCATTAAACTGTATGCCATTTGTGCTGTGCTGCACCGTCATTGATTTTCCATTAAGCTCGGAAACTGTTGACCAGTTTATTTCCACAGTATTTCCATTTGATCGGGCAACAAAATTTTTCAGGATAATTGGTAATAGATTTCCAACGGTTCCACATGGTGCGGCCGGTGATGCTAATGTGGGAGTAAAATTATTTGTGTCTTTTGGTACGGTAGTTTCGGAAATACCGAAAATTCCGTTATTTGAAATATCAAGTTTACCTGCGTGATAAGCCAATCCTGTGCCGGTAAGCTTTCTTCCATCAATGGACAGTTTCCCATCTACACGTAAAAAAGCGCTGGTTCCTTTTTGTGTAAACGCGCCCTGGTTATTAAAAGTGGCGCCGCCTTTAATCCAAAATAATCCGGTGTTGAGTACGTTTTTCGATATACCCGTGGAGCCATCAAAAGCCAGCACATAATTATTAATGAGCGAATCGCCATTTAAGGTAACGCCTCCATTTACCACTATGTATCCATCGTTGGATACGTAACCGGAAAATGAGGAAGTGCCGTTTACATAAATTTTTCCATAATTAAGCAGCTTGTTGTTTTGTGCCAATTCCAGTTTACCGCTTGCAATAGTAATCAGTCCGTTGTTGGTAATTATTGTGTTGGTGGAATTCCATAAGGCTCCGTTTGGATAGGTTATTTTGCCGCATGCGGTATTAAGTAAATTTACCTGTGCATTAAAATTTGAATTAATTGTGAGCTCGGCATTGTTAGTTAAATTGGTTAGCGAGCTAAACGGATAATTTAATGTGATTTTGCCATTATTGGTAATTTTCCCGCCAAAACCATTGAAATAATTCGCTGGTGCAAATGTGCCGTTAGTCTGTACTAATATTTCCACGTTCGAGCCGGCATTAATTCCGCCGGTAAATTTTCCGCCAGGCGCAATAAACAATTGCGAGCCACTCGCAAGTGTGATATTGCCGCTAAATGTGGATGAAACACAAACAACCTGGCCGCTGTTATAGCTTCCATTTGCTGACGCCGGAATGGAATTTGCGGGGCATTGAGCCGAAAGTGTAACCGAATAAATAAACGATGAAAATAGAAATGCTGATGCCTTTGTGGCATGGGTGGGGTAAAGGTTGGTCATATACTTTTTATAAGGTAAAAACTATTTTGGTTACTAATAAATGGAATCAAAAGCTGGTAAGGCTTTCTAATTGTTCATAGAAAAGGAGAAGGTTATTTTGCCGCAAGGCACGCAAATTATTTTTCCTGGAAATAATTAAAAGGGGTAATAAATAGGTAGTGGATCGGATTAACAATTGCCTAAATCGTATTTAATATAAGCTGCCGCTAAAATATAACGCTGTTTTATACTATGCAAATTTTTTTAAGCTTTTTTTATTTTTCACATCCTTGCTAAAATAGTACGATTGATAAACAACTGAGTGTGAAAAAAAACAAACGTTTTGTCATATACTTTAAACAGTGTTTTATCTTGTTTAGCGTAACTTGCAGGCGATTTATGAGGACATACGAAGATACATACCGGCACAAAGGTTTACGCAAACAACTGATTGAATTATTAAGATCAAAAGGAATTACAGACGAGCGGGTTTTAGAGGCAATCAACACGGTGCCAAGGCATTTTTTTTTAGATTCGGCATTTGATAAAGTTGCTTACGAAGACAGAGCTTTTCCTATTGCGCAGCAACAAACTATTTCGCAACCATATACAGTGGCATACCAAACTCAATTACTTGATGTAAAACCGTTTGAAAGAGTATTGGAAATAGGAACCGGAAGCGCTTACCAGTCCTGTGTTCTGGCAGAAATGAAAGTACAGGTATTTACTATTGAGCGTCAAAAAGCGCTTTTTGAAATGAACAAAAAGTTCTTTTTGCTAAAAAAATATCCTAACATAAAATGTTTTTTTGGTGACGGATTTGAAGGGCTTCCTACATTCGGCCCGTTCGATAAAGTAATTATTACCGCCGCCGCGCCTTTTATTCCCCCAAAACTTGTAGAACAAATGAAAGTGGGTGGCAAAATGGTTATTCCATTGGGAGAAGGAGCTGTGCAAAAGATGCTGCGCATCACCAAACTGCCAGACAACTCACTTTATAAAGAAGCGTTTGCAGATTTTTCGTTTGTACCAATGCTGGAAGGAAAAAATAACTAATTTAGTTGACGGTTGTTGGTTAATAATTGTCAGACTCAGATAGAAGTGCTTATATGTACACAACAAACCTGGATCTTGAAATTATTATTTATGGGACCAGCGGCAGAACCCTGATTAGGCTTTGGTTGCGTCGCACACTTCAACAGTTGGATAATAATTGAACAAGATAAGATCTCTCAACTGTAATAACCAACAATCATCAACTAACAACTATAAACCATCAACTACTATGGCATATTGGCTGGTAAAATCAGAACCATTTAAATACAGTTGGGACAAGTTTGTGGAAGACAAACAAACTTTTTGGGATGGTGTACGCAACTATGCGGCAAGAAATAATTTAAAAGCAATGAAAAAGAACGACCAGGTTCTTTTTTATCATAGCAATGAAGGAGTGGAAATTGTAGGAATTGCCAAAGTAGCGAAAGAAGCCTACCAGGATCCCACAACAGACGAAGAAGCATGGGTAGTGGTAGATCTGAAACCTGTGCGCAAATTGAAAAAACCTGTAACGCTTGTTCAGGTTAAAGCTGATAAACGGCTTCAAAATATGGCATTGGTACGTTTAGGTCGTTTATCGGTACAGCCGGTTACAGATGAAGAGTGGAATGTGGTAATGGAACTTGCAGGAGAAAAGTGAGTTGTAAGTTGCCGGTTACAAGTTACCGGTTACTGGTCGCCGGTTGCCATATATAAAGAATAGTATGGAATATTTTTTGAAGTATTTCATAATACATAACCAACAACCAACAATCAACCAATGAAAAAGAAACTTGTAGTGCTTACCGGAGCGGGCATTAGTGCCGAAAGCGGTTTGAAAACATTTCGCGATAGCGATGGACTTTGGGAAGGTTATAATGTGGAAGATGTGGCCACACTACAAGCATGGAAAAGAGATCCTGCATTGGTGCTGGATTTTTATAACAGCAGAAGAAAAGATGTACTGGACGCGAAACCCAACGATGCGCATATTGGCCTGGCTGAGTTGGAAAATGATTATGACGTTCACATCATTACTCAAAATATTGATGATCTTCATGAAAGAGCAGGCTCTACAAAAGTATTGCATCTGCATGGGGAGATCTTTAAAATGCGCAGTGAAAAAAATGATCACATTATCGCGCCAATTGCAACAGACATTCACTTGGGCGACAGCGCTCCTGATGGTGCGCAATGGCGGCCGCATATCGTTTGGTTTGGCGAAGCCGTACCAATGATTGAAGAAGCGATCCCTTTGGTTAGAAGCGCGGAAATTTTTGTAGTGGTTGGTACATCACTGGTGGTTTATCCAGCCGCCGGACTTGTAAATTATGCTCATCCGTCAACTAAAATGTTTGTTATAGATAAACGTATTCCCTACATCTCGTCTTCGGGAAATTTAACTGTTATTGAAAAGCCTGCAACTGTGGGAGTTAGGGAGTTGCAGAAAATTTTGCGAAATAGTTGAGAAGCTGTTTGGATGAGTTATTGGTTGATAGTTGATGTTTTTGTTTTTACTAGCAACTTGTGCCTAAAGCACTTTCAACTTTCAATTTTCAACTATAAGAAGTTGCCATGAAATACTACAGATGAAGTGATTGCGACGCAACGATGATGCCATGAAAAGCTATCGCCCGTACCATAAAAAAAATAAACAGTCAAATCAAACATTACTACGTGACAGACTTCACCATTATGAAGCGAATTGTAAAAATTGCCACCAGGTTTATTGTTATATTTTTATTCCTGCTGATAATTTTTGTACTGTATATGCTGAACCCGCAAATCATGTTTGCAAATAAACAAGACTATAATGGTGTAACTGTTTACTCTCAAGAAAAATATGACACGTCTTATAATAAAGTAATTGATAAAGCGCTTTCCCTGGTAAGAAAAAGCGAGTTGTACGATTCCGCGTTTCGCATGGATATTTTTATAAATGACGGAAGCCGTTTTCCAAAAATTTTAAAAGAACTGTATGGCGAGGCTTACGCGTGGGGTTACCATAATAATGTAATTTTAAATGGCACTCCCGACAAAACTTTTCAATGGATAAGACTAAATGGATACTATCGCCAAATGGCCCGAACAGTGGCGCACGAAATGATTCATTGTTATCAGTATCACGCGTTAGGACTGTTTCATTCGAGGCCTTTTAAGAATATTCCGGTATGGAAATGGGAAGGCTATGCGGAATATGTTTGTTACAGATCCTCCACTAAAGATGAAAAAAATATTCTGCTTCAGAACATTAAAAGGTTACAGTCGTACAACAGGGAAAACTTTCTATACGCCGAAACTATTGTGGATGAAGGCCCTACTTTTGTGGGAACGGAATATTTAAAATTCTGGGTGATGGTGAAATATCTTATGGATGTAAAAGGACTTTCCTTTAAACAAATACTTGATGATAACATTACTGATACTGCAACTTACGAAGAAATGATTGACTGGTTTCGCAAAAATTACGAACATCAATAGTTTAACATTTTATCTTTCGTTAAATCTGCTACATTCTTTTAATATTGCAGCCTAATTGTTATTCATGCGCATACTGTTTGCATTTTTTATTTGTTGTGTAACACTTATGTTTACAGGCTTTTCGCAGCCTTCACCATATTTATTACAACTTAAGAACAAAATTGAATCAGGGAAAAAAAGTCTGGCAGATTCAACTATTTTGCGCTTAAGCGACAGGGTTAACAACAAGATCAATTACCTGTTTCCACTGTACGCGGCTTTGCAAAATGAACGAAAGATTAAAAGAGTTTTCGCGGATCAGTATTATTACAATGATTTCAGCGATTACATAATAGCGATGGGCGATTATCAATCGGCACTATATTATTCACAAAAAGGTTACGATACATTATCTGCGAAAGTTAGGGCTTCCATTGCTGCTTATGCCGATTCCTTAAAAGGCATTCAACATGTGGATGCTAAGAAATACATACTTGACCGAGCCGCGAAAAGCAGGGTGGTAATGATCAATGAATCGCAAAGCAAACCTCAGCATCGTGTATTTACCACATCTTTGTTGGAAGATCTGTACAACCTCGGCTATAGATATTTCGCAGTGGAAGCGCTTAATAATTCATCGGCAGTAAATACAAATGTGATTGATATCAACAGTGGGCGTTATGTGCATGAGCCCGTGATGGCGGAAATGCTGCGCATAGCGTTGCAAACCGGTTTTCAGCTAGTTGCTTACCAGGATTCCGTTTACACGCACACACCCGCGGAACGCGATTTGGTGCAAGCTGATAATATCAACTCCATTTTGAAAAAAGACAGTAGCGCTAAAATTGTTGTACAAGCTACACATGGCCATATTTTTGAAGAGGATATGGATGATTATACGCCAATGGCAAAGGCATTTAAAATGTTGTCGGGAATTGATCCGCTAACTGTTAATCAAACCGACATGACGGAGCTAAGCGATTTTGAGTATGGACGTATTTTTTATGACAGATACATCGAGCGTTATCCTGTGCCCGGGCCTTCGGTGGCTGTAAAAAATAATGAACCTGTAGATCTTTTGGCTACGCATGGTTATGACATACTTGTTGTTCATCCGCAAACGCGATATAAAAATGGCCGTCCGGAATGGTATTCATTCGGAGGGCTGAAAAAAGAATATGCCGTAAAACCTATTGAACGCGACTTGTTTCTTGTGCAGGCATATTATGAAAGCGATGGTGTAAATAAAGATGTAGGACTTTTAATACCTGCCGATCAAACATATGTTCCCGCCGAAAACGGTTACTACTATTTATACCTGCAACCAGGCAAATACAAAATCATTTATAGAGATATAGAGTATAGAATTTTATCGGCCAGGGATGTGGATATACTGTAGCCGTAGGTTGTAGAAAAGATTATGTAACCGGCGTTTGTGCTGCTATTGGGCATCGTTGTGTCACTCCCTTCAACTGTTAGTTCTTTATTCGGCGCTAACCGGTAACAACCTGCTGAATAGTAATCATTGTTTTTAAATCTTCCAATACCGGTTCGTATATGGCCGGTATAATAGGAATGTGCAAGCCCCGTACAGAAATTTTTCCTTCAAGAATTTTTGTGGCAGCTATTGCCAATGGTAACCCAACAGTGCGTGCCATAGCGGTATGAGTGGCATCTTCTCCATGAACAATTATTGAGCTTTTATGTAACTGTTGCAGCCCTTCCTTTTCGTAAACAATTTCATGCTGCATTATAACCAGGTCTTTATCCTGTGGCCGGAGTACAAGTTTTTTTTCTAACAAAAACTGAAGAATATCACATGCAGAAAGCACTCCTTTATTGATAAAAAATGAATCGTTATACAAATCAAGGTATGCGAGTTGTTCTTTTACTGACGTGGGTTGTGGCAGGTCGTGTTGCAAATTGTTTTCTTCAACATGCTGTTTAAAAAACGCGGCCGGCGACAAATTATCAGTCCGGTATTTTTTTACTTCATCTGTAAGGCCAAGCCTTACAATATGCTTCCAACCATTCATAAATTCCGTATGGCGCAATGTGGTGCGCATGAATGTTTGCACATTATGCAAATTATACAGCTCCATGTAGGATAAAGAATCGCGATTTGCATAAAACGAATATTCGTTACCGTTAATTATAATTTTGTTTGTAGTTGAAAACAATTCCTCATAAGATAGCTGCTTTACCTCACCGTTTTCTTTAAAAATGGCACCGGCTTTGCCCGCTCTTACTACATTTGAAGGATTCCAGGAAATTTTATAATGCCAGGGATTGTCATCATTTTCCGGCTCCACCAATCCACCGCAATGAGATATAAAGGAAATGATATTACCACCTTGCTCCTGAATTGAGTTAATCATTTTCATAGCAGTCATATGGTCGATACCGGGATCAAGGCCCATTTCATAAAGGAACAGGAGATTTTTTTCAGTAATATCACTGCTCATTTTTTTTACTGCTTCATCGGAATAAGAGGCCGTCAGTAAATGCTTTCCAAATTGCAGGCAATCTTTCGCCAATTCAATGTGCAGGGCAGGAGGGAGCATGGAGATTACCAGATCAGATTTTTTTACAAGCTGTTGCCTTTTTTCTGTTTGATGAATATTTAGTCTTTCCGCTGTTGCGCAAGAATTGCCTTTGATTTTATTTTCGGCATTCTGCGGCACTGCATCCGCAACTGTTATATGCCAATTATTTCTCTGTGCGTATTTTAATAAATAATCAATCAGAAAAACAGATGATTTGCCTGCGCCTGCTATGAAAATATTTTTCATGAAAACTCTTTGTTTAAATGTAATCCATTTTCTTATTAACCACAAGGGTTGCATAAAGGAGAGTTGAGAATGGAGAATTGAGAATGCTGTAGAATGGAAGACTGTTGGAGAAATGCGTATGCTGTAATTATAAGCATATTCAAGACATGTAAACAAGGCTCGAATATACTCCTATGGTAATGGTTAAAAATACAAATTGGTTAGCGTTGCTTTTTCTCGCGGCGAGCGTAACGAAGCAGCGTTGCGGTGGAACTTTCTTCTGCTACTGTCAGTACACTAATTTGTTGCTAAAAGCAACAGTATAGAGCTGCAAGGCTACAAGCCTTGCAGAGCGTGAGGCTGGATAAACAACTAAATAACTGTCTACTTTTTTCAGGACATGACAATGTAAGAAAATTCTTCTGACCTCTGATTTCTCTACTGCCTGCTGCCCACTGATTACTGCCAACTGCTCCATAGCATTCCTATCGTACAAGTGAGTGACACAACGATGCTTAATAGTAGCACTACCGCCGGTTACAAAAAAGTTATGAGTTATGAGTAATGAGTAATGAGTTTTGAGTTTTGAAGGAGAAGAGCAAGCTCATTACTCATAAAAAAGCATTGCAAATCTTAAACTTCAAATTAAAAATACAGCGCCCTAAATCTGAATTTGCCTTTTGAGAATTCCAAAGTGGGTGCGGGAACTTTAATCATATTTAACGCAAAAAATACACCGCGTAATAGCTTGCTATTGGTCTTTATTTTTGAGAAATCCACATCGGGAGACAGGTAATAATGCCTTGTGCGTGGTATGTAGGAGTAATTATGAATTGTACCGTCTTTATCTGTCCAGCTATTTGCCATGCCGCCAACCATAAGATCAGCGCTATACCCGAATGAAACATTTAGCCATTTAGGGATGCGGCTTTGCTTCCAGAAAGAATGTAAATTGGCGCTGATCCAGTATGTTTGCGAGTTGTAATCTTTTAAAAACCTTTCGGGCATACTGTTGCCAAAAAGATTATTTCGGCGCTGAATAAATTCATCGGGATAATCGTACGGCCAGTAACTAAGTTTAACCTGGATACGCTGCTCGCCCCAGCACAATTCCTGTGCTACATAAGCGCCGGCGCCCAGGGTATTCGCACCAATATCGCCCCAGCTAAAGCCCCATTCTTTTGAAAACCCATCCTGAATTTCAATCACACCCTGGTATGCGATGGCGCTTGCGCCGCCAAGCCACACACTCGTTTTGTTTTTCAGTCCTGTCCAGCGCCACATTTCTGTTGATAAACTGCTGATTTGATATGCAGTCCATACGTGTCCCCATTTATCCATTTGATTCCATTCCTTATTATCATTAAAAAAATGAAAATGTTCTTTAGGATAATCGGAGTACCAGGCTTTATCCAGCGCTATATAGGAGCCGGCCCACAAAGCGGTGTGCGTGCCGGCCACCACCCAAAATTTCGTTTTATTGAGGTGTGAGGAATCAGAAACGCCCGTTTGTGAAAAACCGGAAAACCCATTGTGAATCAATAAAACCAGGCACAACCAATGAATTATTATGAGTCGATTTGTTTTTTTCATTTGGAAAGGGTACAAAGTAAAAAAAATTAGCCCGCAATTTAAGGCAGAAATAAGAGACAATAATTTGAAAATTTGAAAATGCATCTGGCTGGTATTTTTGTATTTATACTCAAATCCATTTCACAATGGAAGAAGTTTGAAATTAAAAATCTGAAGTCTGGGAAAAAATGATTGCAGACATCTTCTCTTTCTGCCTACTGTTCACTGCAAACTATTCCAAAGATTCATTTTAGCAACATTTGAATAACCATTATTTTTGTTACCTTCAATACTAGTGGTATTGCATTATTTTCAAATAATTATAAAATAAAATATAAGAATATGGATGCTGCGATTAATGAAAAAGTAAATTCATGGCTTCAGGGAAATTATGACGAAGCCACTAAAAATGAAATCAAAAAACAGGCATCGGAAAATCAGCAGGAACTTGCTGAAGCGTTTTACAGAAATCTTGAGTTTGGTACTGGTGGGCTTCGCGGTATTATGGGAGTGGGCACTAACAGAATGAATAAATATACTGTGGGTATGGCAACGCAGGGTTATGCTAATTATTTAAAACAGTCTTTTCCAAATGAAGACATTCGCATTGCCATCGCGCATGATTGCAGAAATAACAGCCGTTTCTTTGCTGAAACAACCGCCAACGTGCTTGCAGCCAACGGAATAAAGGTTTTCCTGTTTGAAAGTTTACGTCCTACGCCAGAGCTTTCTTTTACCATCAGGTTAAAAAAATGCCAGGGAGGCGTGGTTTGTACAGCATCGCACAATCCTAAAGAATATAATGGTTACAAAGCATATTGGAATGATGGTGGACAATTAGTTCCGCCACATGATAAAAACGTGATCAAAGAAGTGGAAAAAATCGCTTCTGTAGATGAAGTGAAGTGGTCGGGCGGCGAATCCAATATTACGCTGATCGGTGAAGAAATAGATCGCGAATATATAAAGATGGTTAAAGGTTTGAGTGTTTATCCTGAAGTGATCCAAAAACAACACGATCTGAAAATTGTGTACACTCCCATACATGGTTCCGGTATAAAACTGGTGCCTGAAGTTTTGAAAGAATTTGGTTTTACCAATGTGAACATTGTAATGGAACAGGCTGAACCCAATGGAAATTTTCCAACTGTTGTTTATCCGAATCCCGAAGAAAGCGAAGCGATGAGCATTGGCCTGAAAAAAGCGAAAGAACTGGATGCCGATATCTTGCTGGGAACTGATCCCGATGCCGACAGAGTGGGCATTGGCATTAAAGACAGAAGTGGCAACTGGGTACTTATGAATGGTAATCAAACCGCTGTGCTGGCGTTCAATTATATGATTGAAGCCCGCAAGGCAAAAGGTGTGGCCCGGCCAAATGATATGGTAGTAAAAACCATTGTGACAACAGATTTGATCAATGAAATTTCCCGTCAAAACAGCATCAATTGCTACGATGTATTAACAGGTTTTAAATGGATAGCGGAGTTGATTAAAGAAAAAGAAGCAAACGAAAATTATATAGTTGGCGGTGAAGAAAGTTATGGTTTAATGATAGGCGACCAGGTGCGTGATAAAGATGCCGTTAGCGCAGTAGCGCTGCTTTGCGAAATGGCCGCTTATGAAAAGAACAAAGGAAGAAGCCTGTTTGATAAACTAATTGACTTGTATGTGCAGTATGGCTTTTATAAAGAGCGCCTTATTTCCATTACCAAAAAAGGAATGGACGGCCAGCAACAAATTGCCGCGATGATGGAGCAATTTAGAAACAATCCTCCCAAAATATTGAACGGTTCTGCAGTGGTTGAATTGTTGGATTATGAAATGCAAACAGGCAAAAACCTGCAAACAGGAGAAAGCCATACTATCACTTTGCCCAAGAGTAATGTGCTTCAGTTTATTTTAGCTGATGGAAGTAAAATATCTGCCCGGCCAAGCGGTACTGAGCCCAAGATCAAATTCTACTTTAGTGTGAATACAAAGCTGGCAAATGCCGCAGAGTTTGAAGTAACTGAGAAAAAGCTGGATGAAAAAATAGAAATCATCATCGATGAATTAGGTCTCAGAAATTAATAAATACCAGGCAATAAACCAAGATCCGGAATGCTGATATATGATATGCATTCCGGATTTCTTTATAAAGCAATATCATGTATGTAAGTGAAACAAAGATTAGGGTGCGCTATGCGGAAACGGACCAAATGGGTGTGGTGTATTATGGAAATTATGCGCAGTATTATGAAGTAGGAAGGGTAGAAGCCATACGGCAACTGGGTTACGCGTATGCCGACCTGGAGCGAAGCGGTGTTATAATGCCTGTAGTTGAAATGCATAGCAAATACATTCGTCCGGCATTGTACGATAATGTGTTAACAGTAAAAACCATTTTAAAAGAAATGCCGCTTCATCATAAAATTGAATTTCACCAGGAAGTGTATAATGAAGAAGGGAAACTGCTTAACACAGGAAAAGTAGTTTTATATTTCCTGGAAGCAAAAACCATGCAACGCACCACTATGCCGGCTGCCATGAAAGACAGACTACAGGAGTACTTTCAATGAGAGAAGTGGCGAGGTTTGAGTGATGAGTTGTGAGTAATGAGTTGTGAGTGACAGAGCTTGCACAATTGGCAGTGGATAAAACAAAGATCAGAAATCAGAAGACAGCGGCGTTTTTCACTCAAAACTCAAAACTCATCACTCATAACTTTTTTGTAACCGGCGGTAGTGCTACTATTAAGCATCGTTGTGTCACTCACTTGTACGGCAGGAATGCTATTGAGCGGGTTGGCAGTATTCAGTTGGCAGCGGACAGTAGAGAAATCGAAAAGCAGTACAATCATTCCGCACCGCTGCTTCGTTGCGTTCGGCGTGAGAAAACACAACTGTAGAGATTTCTCGCACGGTTGGATTTATTACAAGCTATAATATTTCATTTTAGCAACATTACAAACCTGCGCTCGAAATGACGGGCGAGATTGTTTGTCTGAATTTGGATTTATTGGATTTATGGATTGAAGGATTTTAGTAAACAATCCTCCTCTTTTTTACTTTTGAATTTTGAATCAATAGAATAAAAAAAGGTTGAAAATCAAAGATTCTCAACCTTTAGTGCCCAGGACCGGATTCGAACCAGCCCACCGCGCGGCGCCGCCACCTGACGACGGTGCGTATACCAATTTCGCCACCTGGGCTTTTCGGGTTGCAAATATAGGGAGTATAAAGTATATAAAGTAATAAGTTTTTTTGAAGATATCAGATGTCAGATATCAGTAGGCAGTTGACAGTAGAGAAATCAGAGATCAGAAATCAGAAGGCAACTTTCGCAATCGATTTATAAATATGCCTTAAAAAACCTATCCTGTCAGATTAAGTTTTGACTATTACAATTTACAACCGGTCACAGCGCAGTGTTCTAATCTCTGACTCCTGACCCCCTGTTCTCCCTATTGCCATCCGTCTACTGCCTACTGCCAACTGGCCCCTGACCTGCCCTACACCGATACATTAAAATCGCGTAAAGCGTCATTCAGGCTGGTTTTAAGGTCGGTGCTGGGTTTGCGTTGACCTATAATCAAAGCGCAGCTTACATTGTATTCGCCGGCAGGGAACTTTTTAGCGTAAGTTCCGGGTATTACCACGCTTCTTGCCGGTACACGTCCTTTGTACTCTACAGGTTCCGCGCCACTTACATCAATTATTTTTGTGCTTTTGGTAAGCACAACATTCGCGCCTAATACGGCTTCTTTTTCTACCCGAACACCTTCTACCACAATGCAGCGCGATCCAACAAATACGCCATCTTCCACTATTACCGGCGCTGCCTGCAAGGGTTCCAGTACGCCACCAATTCCAACACCACCACTAAGATGTACGCCTTTACCTATTTGAGCACAGCTTCCCACAGTGGCCCATGTGTCCACCATAGTGCCTTCATCTACATAAGCGCCAATATTTACATAGCTTGGCATTAATACCACATTTCTTGCAATAAAGGAACCATAGCGGGCTACGGCGTGTGGTACTGCTCTTACCCCCAGTGTGGCATAATCCTTTTTAAGATCCATTTTATCATAAAATTCGAATGGCGGCAACGACATCGTTTTCATTTGCTGAATACCGAAATACATCAGTATAGCCTGTTTAATCCACTCGTTTACTTCCCAGCCGCCTTCTACAGGTGAAGCCACTCTTAATCTGCCTTTATCTACTTCTTCAATCACGTTTCTAACGGCGTTGATGTATTTTGTATCTTTCAACAACTCACGGTTTTCCCATGCTGATGTGATCAATTCTTTCATGCTTTTAATTTTTTGCAAACATAAAGGAATCGAAAATTAAAATTGTACCCTTTGGGCAAATTATTGAATTATTGAGGTGTAAGACAAATTGCATTATAAGTCGAAATTCAAAACTCAAAAAAGTTTCTGAATTCTTTACTGCCTGCCTCCAACCCGCTCCATAAAGTTCCAACCGCACAAGTGAGTGACACAACGATGCTTAATAGTAGCACTACCACCGGTCCCCCAAAAAAATCATCGCACAATAGTAGCTGCACATGGTATAATGTACTTTGGATACAGGAAATATAATCTTTTGAAGCCTGTATTGGAAATACTAATGCTTGAAAAGTGTACAAACATGAAAAATATGAATGTATTGTAGACTTTGAAATTATAACAAGCAACTTAAAAAAAGCGCCAAACATCTATAATATATCAAAACATTGAATGTGTTTTAGATTGGTTTTTGTAAACGGTTTTTAATACGTACCCTATTATTGATTAAATCTGTTAAAACCATAATATAATATGGATACAATTATGCAAAATTCTTCCGCGGAGATGGCCGCCGATTTTCAAATGAAAGAAATTCAAGTTAAATATAACAGCCAGATTGGTTTGCTGAAAATACAAAGTGTAAAATATGCACAAAGAAATCCGGCGCTGGGCTTACATTATTTGCTTAAAGCTAAAGATGTTATGCATAGATCATTGTTTTTTTATGTCTCTAACGGTTTTGTCTTGAGTGAAGAAGGGTTTTATTTTTCAGGATTAGAAAACTAAAATCCTGCCGGTTTGATTATTGTTTGTTAAAAAAGGACTGTTGCGATCAACAGTCCTTTTTTTGGCTGCCAAAATCAAATATTAATAACGGCTATGATTAGCCGTTTTGATACTACGATAATAGTATTGAGATTTTCTGACAATTGGACCTGATAAAAATTATGTGGTGAAGAAATAAGGGTATCTTTAATTTTAATACTTTTATCGAGTAAAAGATTTAACCACCTTAACTATGGGTCTAAAAGACTTTTTGAAAGAAAAAGGGTTTATCCAGGATGATACCCCCTCTACCATACCGCAGGAAACAGGTAATAACGCTGAAAAAAAAGCGTCTTCCCAAAATGTAGTTCCCACTACTTTTTTTCCTCTGCCGGCTTCCAATGCTGAAAATTCCACTACAGGCGAACCTTCTTTTGTAGCCCCGCTTGTCCAGGAAAGAACTACACAGGAAACACCACTGCCGGTTCAGATAGATCCCTCTTTTATAAAATATTTTGAGGATGAACTTTTAAAGGAAAATCTTCCCGGCCCTGATTATTTTGAGTTTCGACAAATGCTTTCTAAAATGCAGGAAAGGATGGCTGCTAAGGGTATTTCGCAACCGGAGGTGGTATTGCAAGCTGTGCTTACCAGTTTTGAAGCGCAAAATATTTCGTCGGGTAAGCTTGTTGAAACCGCTCGTATTTATAAAAATGGACTTGAGAAAAAGAAAAATGAATTTTTGCTGGGTGCGGATGCAGAAAAAAATAATCAATTGCAAAAACGTCAAAACGTATTGCAGGATCATAATGATAATATTAGAAAATTAGAAGATCAGTTGAGCCAGCTAAAATTACAGCAACAAAAATTGGAAGAATTGCTTAACAAAGAAAGAACGCAGCTTGAAGTGGATAAATCACTCGGGCAAGAAGGAATTGCAAAAATAGAAAAGGCGGAGCGCTTAATATCTTTGGCACATGATTATATTCAAACTACCATTGACGATGATATTAAAAGACTTCAATCTGTATAAAAACAAATAATGATCTAAAACTATTCAACTCCCAACATAAATCGTAAAAAAATGACTAACGAAATTGTAAAAGCCTCTTCCACTTCTTCTGTATACACATTGGAAACCCCGGATGAGCGTAAGATGCGCCTGATAATTACCTCCATTTTAGTGGCAGTTTTTTTATTAGTTGGTTATGCGGTTCTGCCCTTACTAACCAGAACCATTAAAAACTGGATAGATTTTGGTGTGGAAGTGGGTAAGCTGTTCATAATGATAGGAGTAGTGGGTACGCTGTTCTTGATGCGCCATGTGTTGATAGCCCGCTGGAAAAGCGGTGTTAGGAAACTGACACGCTGGCTGATAAAAACAGATCTGCCGGGTTTACTGGAGGTGGTTGTTGCCAACAGAAGAGAGGTGCTGACAAAATTCAACATCAGTATAAAGAAAATGATGTCTGCCATAACACTGCATACTACAAAAATGGAGGAGCGCAAAGAGTCGATGGAAAAAAATCTGAAGTATGCAACTCAATTTCAAAAGCAATCGGAAAATCCCAATGCTGATCAGCATACAAAAGACAAAGCAAAAGATCAAATGGCGCATTTTAGTCGTGAGGCTGCAGAAGATGAAAAGCTATTGAAAATAATGCAGGAAGACAAGCAGAAGATGCTTAAAAGTTATAATTTCTTCGATCGTTTATACAGCAATCTTGAAAGCAGTACCGAATCTGTAAGCAATACTATTGTGCGGTTAAGAGACCAGTTGCAAACATCCAACATCTGGCGCGAAGCGGCTAGCAGCGCTTCCGCATTACTTGGCGTATCGGAATTTGAAAGTATAACCTTAGAAGAAACACGCAACCGTATAGCCGAAAACGAAGCTGAAGTAATGTCCATGATTCACGATCATGAAACGTTATTGATGAAAATGGAAGCCGAAAACGGTATACTGGATGATGCCGGACAAAAGCTGCTTGAACAATACAGCAATAAAGTAGACGTATTTGCATTTATGAATGAAGAAAATGTGAGCAAAAAAAATGCTGGCGCCGACACTTCGTGGTTAACAGCCAACAAAGACCTTCTCAAATAATAAATCATTTTATAATCTCGGAATATAATCCTTATACATTTATCCTATAAACGTAATAATAGTATGATGCTAACAGAAAAAGGTCAGAAAACCGTAAAAGCAATACGTAATGTGGCGATTTTTGCTGCAGTATTAGGCGGTTCATATTTAGGCTACAAATATTGGGGCGATTCATCTCCGGATGGAAAATTGCCCTTTTCCGATAAATCAGGAAAACCGGATTTGGTAGTGGCATATAACACATTTACCGGAGTGGAAGGACTGGTGCTTATGAATGGCGGTATGGATCCGAATGAAAACAGTGAAATGTATAAAAAATATGGCGTGAAGCTGCAAATAAAACAGATGGACGCTGTGAAAGATACAAGAGCAGGGTTGCACTCCGGGGATATTGATCTTGCTTATTGCACTGTTGATGCGCTTTCCGTTGAGATGGGTTCCGGTAGCGAACTGATAGCTGATAATGTAAATGTTATCATGCAGGTAAACCAGTCGCACGGCGCGGACGCCGTTGTGGTGCGTAAAGGCATTACTAAAGTAGAGGATCTGAAAGGAAAAAAAGTAGCTTATGCTGTGGGTACAGCTTCCAATACTTTATTATTAAATGTGCTTGAATCGTCCGGGTTAAAAACCAGTGATATTGACAACTATAAAGTGGGTGATGGTGTGGAAGCGGCAAACGCCTTTAAGAACAATCAATGCGACGCGGCTGTGGTGTGGGCTCCGGATGACGAAGATTGTGTGGCCGCTTTAAACGGATCTAAGGTTTTGGTAAGTACAGCTGTTGCAAGCCAGATTATTTCTGACGGACTGCTGGTAAAACAATCTGTGCTTAAAAGCAAACATGATAAAATCGTGAGCCTGGTAAAAGCCTGGCTACAGGGAAATGCCCGATTAAACAATGATGCCGCTGCCAAAAAGGAAGCAAATACCTTGTTTGCAAAAGGTTTCAAATTCCCGGAAGATATCGCTTCCAAATCTGCTGATAAAGTTTACTTTTCTACACTTGGCGATAACGTGAATTTCTTTGGCTTGAACAGTACCTATACCGGTATGACCAGCGAAAGAATGTATGGTAGAATGGCTATTAAATATACCGAAATCGGTTTGACAAAATCGCCCGCACCCTGGAGAAATATTTCTGATCCTTCTGTGATACAGGAAATAATGCAAGACCAGAATTTTGCTTCCGATGGTAAACAAGCCGCTGCAAAATCTGAAGGTTTCAAGCCCGCTACTGAAGAAATGAAAACGCAATCATCACAAAGCAGTAAAGTGATTAGTCTTGAATTTGCAACAAATTCTGCCCGGCTTAATGATGATAGCAAAGCACTTGTTGACAGGGAAATTAATGAACTGGCCCAGGGTTTTGCCGGCGCATATATTCGTGTAGAAGGTAATACGGATAATGTTGGGAATGCAGTGGCAAATGATAAACTGTCGCTAAACCGTGCGCAAGCGGTAGTAAACTATCTTATCAGTGAACATAAATTTGATGTAAATAAATTCATCATTGTAGGAAACGGTTCAAGAAAACCTGTGACCGGTTGTGAAGCCAACCAGGATGAAGGCTGCAAAGCAAGAAACAGGAGAACCGAATTTCAGTTTATCTGGAAAAGCGAATAGAAGCAAGATAAAGTCAAAAGTCAAAAATCATTTATTGTTTCATAATCACTAATGTAAGAAAGGGAATATTTGTGGGCCCGGCTAAGAATAAGTATTTAGCTTTTGTTGCGTCGCACTCTTGTACGTTTGGTTCGCTATTCGGCACTTATGTGAATGATATTGTATTATGCAGTTTAACTGTAAGCAGGAATGTTTCATCCTGGTGAATAGCATTACTACCGTACAAGTGAGTGACACAACGATGCTTAATAGTAGCAATACCGCCGGTTTCAAAAAAATAACATTAAAATTATTCCGCAACAAGTATATATAAACGCATTTCAATTTTTTTGACGTTTGACAATTGAATTATGACTATTGAATTTTCCCCTCATTCTCAAATCAAAAGAAAAAATGGCTCAAACAAAAGAGGATCAAAAACCGTCGCCGATCAATATTAAAGCATTTCTAAGCAAGAACCTTTCGCCTTTGCAAATAGCAGGATGGTTAATAGTATTTGCACTTTGGTATTTAGTAACCAATTTTGGACTTATCAACAATCACATCTTACCTACACCTCAAAAAACATGGTCGGCTTTCCTGGAAATGAAAAAGGATGACAACCTTTGGGGAAATATACTTTTTTCTGTACGCATCAATGTAACGGGTTATATAAAATCGGTAGTGGCAGCTATAATAATCGGTTTTGCCATTGGGCTTTCGCCACAGGTTCGTAAAATGTTCAGTAGCCAGGTAAATGCTTTGCGCTTTGTTCCTATTACCGCGCTTATGGGCATTTTTATAGCGATAAGCGGCCTGACTATTACAACAAAAATCAATTTTCTGGCTTTCGGTATATGGGTTTATCTCGTTCCGGTAGTGGTGCAGCGCATCGATGAAGTAAGCGTAACGCATTTGCAAATGATGAAAACACTTGGCGCCGGTTTTTGGCAAACGGTGCGCTATGTAACCTGGCCTTCAGTGATATCGAGGCTTTCGGACGATATACGCATACTGGTGGGTATAAGCTGGACATATATTATAGTGGCCGAACTGGCCGGTATCCAGGGCGGATTAGGAAGCCTGATCTTTTTAGGCGAGCGTCAAAGCAATGTAGGTAAAGTGTATGTAGCCATTTTTATCATAATTGTCATAGGACTTATACAGGACGCGTTTTTCAGATTAATAGACAGGCTTCTGTTTAAATTCAAATATCAATAAAATCACAACAAAAATAATGAGCGAAAATACACTACCTCCTGTTCTGGAACTAAAGAGTATTCACCAGTCTTATATCAATGATAAAACACAGGAAAAATTTGTTGTGTTCGACAATTTTAATTTATCGATTGAGGATTATCCTAATGTGGGACAGTTTGTAATCATAATGGGAAAATCAGGTTGCGGAAAATCAACATTGCTCCGATACTGGACAGGATTGCAAAAACCCACTTCCGGTGAAGTACAGATAGGAGGGCAGCCGCTTACAGATCATCAAAGTATGCCGATGGTTTTTCAGCAATACTCTTCATTGGAATGGGCTACCGTTTTAGATAATGTGGCGCTTCCGCTAGTGTTGAAAGGGGTTGCGAAAAATGAAGCCCGTGAAAAAGCAATGGAAATGATAAAAGTGGTGGGGCTTGACGGACATGAAAACAAGTTTGCCAAAATACCGCAGCTTTCAGGCGGACAACTACAGCGTGTAGCCATAGCACGGTGCCTGGTGGCTAACCCGAAAATGATCTTTCTGGATGAGCCTTTTGGTGCGCTGGATGGATTTACGCGGGCTAAAATGCAATTCTTTTTACTGGATATTTTCAGAAGAGAAGAGCTGGCCAACCTCAATCCTACCATTGTACTGGTTACGCACGATCCCCGTGAAGCCGTTTTACTGGGTGACGATATATTTATAATGGACGCCAACCCCGGCAGAATTATTAAACACATAAAACCTGAACAACCGAAAAACCGTGACAGATCTATAAGAAAAGATGCACGCTTCGTTGAGATCGTTTCCTATATAGAAGATGTGATGGAAGGAATTATTCAGTAATGAATGGGATTGTTTATAAGTTTCGAAAATTCATTCATAAAAAATCTTTTCTTTTTGCACAAGCAAAAAAAACAAAAAGCACACCCGCGATCGGGCCGTCATCCATCGTGGGAGTGCTTTAACCCAATTCAGTACCTCACTTTTTTTGTTTCTATATAAAAGTTACGATCAACTGAAAAATCAGCACCTACAGGTATTTTCACTGTTTTCCATTCTTCGGAAGGGTAGAGCCATTGAGTTTCTCCGGCAGTAATTTTCACCGGCATGGCAAAGCCTTTTACACAATTGCTCCAACGATATTTTAAATTGCCTTTATCAATAGCATATTCCAATACCGGAATTTTTGTGGTTCTCAAATATTGATCGAATACTTTTGAAAAATTCAATCCGGATCTGTTGCTGATAAAATTTTCAATTTGTTTGGTAGAAACTGTTTGGTGATAAAAAGTTTTATTCAGATCAACAAGTATATTTCTGAAAATATCGTCATCATTAATAACCTGGCGTATAGTATGAAGCATGCTTGCGCCCTTATAGTACATGTCGCCACTGCCTTCGCTATTCACGCCGTAATCACCGATGATGGGAATATCATTGTGTATGTTTTTTCTGCACCCGATCACATAATCATTTGCGGCCTCTTTTCCATACAGGCATTCAGTATATAATGTTTCTGAATAGTTGGTAAAGCTTTCATGAATCCACATATCGGCAATATCGGCGCAGGTTATACTGTTTCCAAACCATTCATGCCCGCTCTCATGCACAAGAATAAAATCCCATTTCAATCCCCAACCGGTGCCGGAGAGGTCTTTACCATAGTAACCATTCTGATAATTGTTACCATAAGCCACAGCGCTTTGATGCTCCATACCCAGGTGCGACGATTCCACAAGTTTATAACTGTCTTCATAAAACGGATATGGCCCAAACCAGTATTCGAAACAGCGAAGCATAGAAGGCGCCTGCTTAAATTGCTTCCTGGCACTTTCAAGATTATAATCCAGCACCCAGTAACTGCAATCGAGTTTGCCTTTAGCGCCGTTATATACTTCACTAAAATTTACATACTTGCCAATATAAGGAATGATATTGTAGTTGTTGATGGGGTTTTTAACTTCCCATTTATATGTGGTAGTACCGTTGTGATTTTTTGTAGTGTTAATCAACCTTCCATTGCCAACACCAACTAAAGTATCGGGCACAATAATTGAAAGAACAACGCCGCTGTCCGGTTCGTCTTCAAGATGATCTTTGCATGGGAACCACGAGCTTGGCCCCAGGCCTTCGCATGCCACCGTCATCCAGGGGCGGCCTTGTTTGTCTTTGGTAAAAATCCAGCCGCCATCCCAGGGCGCATGTTTTGCAATTTGCGGGTTGCCATGAAAATAAACGGTAAGCTCGCGGGGGCCGGGTTTTATTTTATAGCGGGCTGCACTATCTCTAATATACACGTGAAAAACATTGCCTTCTCTGCGAAAATCATACCGTTTGTAGTCACCCACAATGCTGTCTATTTCCATCGGTGGCTGCAAGTCAATTTGCATGGTATGTCCGCCATTGTCGTAATAAGTAATTTTATTGGAGCCCTGTATGCTTTTGCTGTTAAAGTCCGGTTTCACAGTAATATCATATCGCAGCAAATTCCACCAGGTTCTTTCTTTGTTCAGAGATCCACGCAATGAATCAGCACGTGTGAAGTCGTTTTTTCTTTGTCCAAAAAGGTAAACGGAAAAACACAAGGTTACACTAATCAGAAAAGGAATTTTTACACTCATATTTTATAATTGGTTTGCTAATTTAGGAATAAGAAAGTATCTATTTGTGATTTGAAATTTAAAATTTGAAATGCTTCCGGTTATTATACAGTGTGTAGTACAGGGATGTTATATTTTGGGTATCAACAGTAGTGCTACTATTAAGCATCGTTGTGTCACTCACTTGTACGGCAGGAATGCTATGGAGCGGGTTGGCAGTGGACAGTAGGCAGTAGGCAGTGGACAGTAGGCAGTAGAGAAATCAGCGGTCAGAAGACTGCGGCGTATGCAGATGTCCTACACCTCAAAGGTGTAGGACATCTTGCTAACAGTGAGCCAGAAATACTTTAGCCGATGAAAAGAATTACAACCGATGAAGTGATTGCGACGCAACGATGACGCCATGAAATACCGCCGCTCGTACCATAAAAAGTATACAGCTTTCACCATGACCAAAATATAATAACTATGACTGCGGAAAATATCACTGCTTGCATAATTAACAAATATGATAATTTTGTAGAATCAACAACTATCAACCATCCACTATCAACTAACAATCATACTACTCTTTGGCTGTGTTTTATTTATGAATTGCGGTGCAAAAAAGCATAGCGATAAAAAAATATTTCACTACAACGAAAGCTCAGGAATCGCCACACTTGATCCCGCATTTGCCAAAAATCAATCCATTATGTGGGCGGTTCATCAGTTGTACAATACTCTGGTGGAAGTGGATAGTAATCTGAACATCGTTCCTTTGTTGGCCAAAAGCTGGGATGTAAATGAAGACAAAACCATATTTACTTTTCACTTACGTACAGATGTTTTTTTTCATGACAACAGCGCGTTCGCGAACGGCAAAGGCCGCCGCATGATTGCAAATGATGTGGAATACAGCCTGAAACGAATAGTGGATGAAACCACCGCCAGTAGTGGCGCCTGGATATTTAACGATAAAATTAAAGATGCCGGTGCTTTTAAAACCATTGATGACAGCACTTTTCAGCTAACGCTTACTCATCCGTTTATACCTATACTTGGTTTACTTAGTATGCAATACTGTTCCATTGTGCCGCATGAAGTGGTGGAAAAATACGGTAATGATTTTCGCGGCCATCCCTGCGGTACCGGGCCTTTTCAACTTGTGGCCTGGGAAGACGGACAGGCTTTGATACTAAAGAAAAACGAAAATTATTTTGAAAAAGACCACTCCGGCAACAAGCTTCCATATCTTGATGGAATTAAGATTTCTTTTTATGATAGCAAGGCCACGGAGTTTCTTTTGTTTCAACAAAAACAACTGGATTTCATCAATGATATAGATGCTTCTTTTAAAGATGAAATACTTACAAAAACCGGTGAATTGAAAAATGAATGGAAAGACAAAATCGTTCTTTCAAAACATCCATACCTTAATATTGAATACCTGGGAATAATGACGGATACTGCCAATACGCTGTTAAAAGCATCTCCCTTGCGTTATAAAAAAGTAAGGCAGGCTATGAATTACGCGTTCGACAGGCGTAAAATGATGCTTTATTTGCGCAATTCAATTGGCACACCTGCTGAAAGCGGATTTATACCACAGGGACTTCCATCGTTTGATGCGTCGATGGTTCGCGGTTATCATTACAACTTAGAAAAAGCAAGGTCATTGCTGAAGGAAGCAGGTTTTCCCGAAGGAAAAAATCTGCCGGTAATAAAGCTTTTAACGATTCCTGTATATGCCGAACTGGGCAGTTTTGTAGCTAAACAGTTGGAAGACGCTGGTATAAAAGTTCAGGTGGAAGTGGTGCAAAAAAGTTTGCTGCTGGAGCAAACGGCAAAATCGCAGGCGTTATTTTTTAGAGGTAGCTGGATTGCCGATTACCCTGATGCAGAAAATTATCTGGGTGTTTTTTATTCCAAAAATCCTGCGCCACCCAATTATACCCGGTATAATAATCCTGCTTTCGATGCTTTGTTTGAAAAGTCATTAAGAGAAAACAACGACTCCATTCGTTATTCACTTTACCGGCAAATGGATCAGATGGTAATGGATGACGCGCCGGTTATACCGCTGTGGTACGATGAAGTGGTGAGGCTGGTCAATAAAAATGTAACCGGCTTTTACCCTAATGCCCTGAATCTATTGGAATTGCGTTACACTAACCTCATCGGCCATTAAAATAATTTTCAATAGTAGTTAACTGCAACTTACCTTCACAGATCAATTAGTAACAGTAACCACCATGACCATTATTTTAATTTTCTTTTTTACGCATTGGTTTCTATCATTGTTTTTCCACACATTTTTTTTGCATCGTTATGCATCGCATCAAATGTACACTACCGGCAAAAAGCGCGAAAAACTTTTCTATTTTCTTACATGGCTTACCCAGGGTTCGTCGTTTTTAATTCCACGTGCATATGCCGTTATGCACCGTATGCATCACGTGTATAGCGATACCGAAAAAGATCCGCACTCGCCGCATTTTTTCAAAGATGTATACCACATGATGATACACACCAGGCTTATGTATAATAATTTTCTTACCGGGAAATCGTTGCCTGAGCCACAGTTTACAAAAGACTACCTGCCGGTATGGAACAGGCTTGATAAATTTGGCGACCATATAATTACACGTGTCGTTTTCGCTTTATTGTACACAGGCATATATGTAGCTTTCGCTCCCAATTTTTGGTGGTACTTATTATTGCCGGTGCATTTTTTGATTGGTCCGGTGCAAGGCGCCATAGTTAACTGGTGCGGCCATAAATACGGTTATTCCAATTATAACAATGGCGATCATTCCAAAAACAGTGAACCTTTCGGCTTGTTTTTGTTAGGCGAATTATTCCAAAATAATCACCACAAATTTGGCCGCAGTCCCAACTTTGCAAAAAAATGGTTTGAATTTGACCCCACCTACCAGGTGATGCGGCTTATGAGTTTTACAAAAATTATTAGGTTAGTTGAAAATGGAAGATGATGAAGGGATAATGTGGAAATGAATTTGAAAATTTGAAAATGTGCTAATTTGAAAATGCTGAGGGACAGTATTGTTTATTTGGTTTGAACAATCTTTATTATTGTGAATATGCGGAAAATGTGTGGAAGTGCTCAATGATTCAATGATTTGTCACATTCAATAAGCACTTTCAACTTTCAACTTTCAATTTTCAACTAAATCCTATCTTCGGTTCGCAAAAAACTCGCATAAGGTTTTATGGGAAAGATCAGATTGAGAAAAATCGTACCGGATTCAATTGTATTAGCGGCTAAAAAAGGAGCGTTCTATTTATACAAAGCTACCAACAAGTTGTTTACCGGACCTTTTGATGTGTACGATTTTCAAACAATAGCTGTAATCAAAAAAGTTTTAAAGTCCGCTTCCGGATATATTGATATTGGAGCGCACAAAGGTCATATTTTGCGGGAACTGGTGAAGGCGGCTCCGTTAGGAAAAGGATTTGCATTTGAGCCAATTCCGCCGTTATTTGAAAATCTTAAAAACAAGTATGGTAAAAAAGTCGCCGTCCATAATTTGGCGTTATCGGATGAAAAAGGAGAAGCCGAATTTTCATATGTGGTTGATCGCCCGGCCATCAGCGGCTTGAAAGAAAGAAGGGTGGAAGGCGAGGAGTATAACACAAAAAAAATAAAAGTAACAATCGGCACTTTAGATGATATCATTCCTGAAAATGTGCAGATCGATTTAATTAAAATAGATGTGGAAGGAGCTGAATTAGGCGTGCTGAAAGGTGGAGAGAATACCATCAAACGCTGTAAACCTGTTATTCTTTTTGAATTTGGAGCAGGCGGCGCCGATCTGTATGGATCCACTCCCGAAATGGTGTTCGATTTTCTTGAAAGCTGCGGCCTGTCTGTATCCACGCTTGATTATTATTTGAAAAACAAACTACCGTTTAGCAGGGAAGAATTTGTTGGTCAGTATAATAAGGGCTACAATTATTTTTTTATAGCTTACAATTTGTATAGGTCAGAAGAGGGTGTCTATTAATAAGAACTGTATGTAAGACCTGCTTTTATTATGGGCCCGGCATTTGAATTACTATGGAACAGCCGTTGCGTCGCACTCTTGTGCGGTAGTAATTCTATTCGGCGAGCTGGCAGTGGGCAGTAGAGAAATAAGTTGCCGGTTACCGGTTGCCAGTGACTGGTTATAAATGGAGAATTGAGAGTGGAGAATTGAGAATGCTTTATCGCTGAAAGTTGAAAGTGCTTTTTACACTGATTGCAAGCAAAAACAAAAGCACTCATTACTCATTACTCAAAACTCATAACTTGTCGAATAGCATTACAACCGTACAAGTGAGTGACACAACGATGCTTAATAGTAGCACTACTGCCGGTTCCCAAAAAATCATTACAATTTTTTATTCAACGCAAAATATAAGATTCATTTACTACCATCAACCATAAGCATTATTGAATGAAAGTAAGATCAACACTCCGTTCCAGCAGGTTTATATATCCATTTACCATTTCAAAAGGAAGCAAAACCCACCAGCCCGCATTTTTCACTGAGCTTGATTTTAATGGTATTAAAGGTTATGGCGAAGCGCCGGCAATAAACTATTACGATGTTTCGGTGGAAAAAATGTTGGCAGACCTGGAACAGAAAAAAATATTTGTAGAAAAATTTTCATTCACAGAACCCTCCAGATACTGGCATTATTTACATCATTTATTTCCGCAAAACAATTTTTTAGTCTGCGCATTGGATATGGCCGCCTGGGATATTTTTGGCAAATGGCGCAATACGCCCTTATTCAAACTGTGGAATGCGAATCCTGATTTGGCTCCGGTTACCGATTATACTATCGGTATAGATACTATTGAAAAAATGGTAGAAAAAATCAAGGAAAAACCCTGGCCGGTCTATAAAATAAAATTGGGAACAGATAATGATATCGCAATAGTAGAAGCGTTGAGAAAGCGTACGGATGCGGTTTTCAGAATAGATGCAAATGCTGCCTGGACAAAAGATGAAGCGTTGCAGAAAATTCAGGTGTTTAAAGATCTGAATGTGGAGTTGGTAGAGCAACCTTTGGCCAAAGACGACTGGGAGGGAATGAAGTATTTGTATGAAAGATCGGATTTGCCTTTGATTGCGGATGAGAGCTGTGTAATGGAACACGATGTACAGAAATGCGCAGGCTATTTTCATGGAATCAATATAAAGCTAACAAAGTGCTCCGGTATTACGCCTGCTTTACGTATGATTGAAAATGCACGTAAGCTGGATATGAAAGTAATGATCGGCAGTATGAATGAAACCGGCATTGGCAGCGCTGCAATTGCTCATTTGGCTCCGCTTGCGGATTATATTGATATGGACGGGCCGCTTTTGCTGGAACAGGATACCGCTTCGGGGCTATTCATAAATGAAGGTAAAATAGTTTATAACGAAAATGCAGGCTTGGGAATAACTGTGAATGAGGATTTTCTAAAAGAATTCAGGTGATGTTTTCCGCAGGCGGGCTTCTCGCAAAAGTGCAACTGACACAGTGGCCTTATGAACTACATCCACAAACATTGCGTCCCCTTTGCGAGAAAACTTTTTGCAGGCAACACGATTTTACATGCTGTTTTGACATTATCCTATTTCCACTTACCTTCGCTGCGCTTTTATGAAACCTATTCAGGAAATATACGAATTACTTCAAACACCCAGGCGTGTTGTTATAACCATGCACCAGAAGCCGGATCCTGATGCTATGGGATCCTCTCTTGGGCTATATCATTTTTTAACAGGATTGGGACACACAGTAAACGTAATTTCACCTACCAATTGGGCGGCATTTCTGAACTGGATGCCCGGGTGTAATACCGTACTCGACTATGAAAGCCCGAAAGGCAAAGCGGAGGTGCCAGCTATTTTGAAACAGGCGGAATGGTTATTTTGCCTGGATTTTAATACTCTGCCACGCACAAAAACGCTGGCTGCTCCTATAAGGGAATTGAAGTGTGTTAAAATATTGATAGACCATCACCAGCAACCAGAAGTGGAAAGTTTTGATTATGGTATCAGCAACACTGCAAAAAGTTCCACTTCGGAAATGATCTATGATCTGATTGCGGAAAGTGGCCATAGAGAAAAAATTACAATTCCGATAGCTGAGTGCCTTTATGCCGGAGTAATAGGCGACACAGGTTCTTTCCGTTTCCCTTCTGCAACGTCGGCCGTACATGCAATGGTAGCGCATTTGAAAAGTATTGGCATGCAGCACACGCTGGTACATGAAAACATTTATGACAATTACCTTGAAAACCGGTTACGCTTTATAGGTCATGTGCTTACCAACAGGCTGGAAATTATGTATGAGTACAATACCGCTTTAATTTCCATTTCAAAAGGAGATTTATTGCGTTTTGATATTAAAACCGGTGATACGGAAGGATTGGTTAATTATCCATTAAGTATTCAAGGCATACGAATGGTGGGATTGGTTATAGACAGGGATGAAGAACGCAAATGGAGTTTTCGCAGCAAGGGCAATGTAGATGTAAATACATTTGCACGAAATTACTTTGAGGGCGGCGGTCATTTCAATGCAGCAGGCGGGCACACAAACGACTCTTTAGAAATAACTGTAAAAAAATTTAAAGAAGCAGTAAAAGAAAATGCTTTACAATTGCAATAACAATAAAATTAAAATGACAAAAATTACTTCGATTGCAGCAGCGGTTGCTACCATTTTGGTATTGGCAGCCTGTAATAATGCCAATTATAAAAAAACACCCAGCGGCATTATGTACAAAATCGTAAAAAGTGGCAGCGGGCCGGAACTTAAAACCGGCCAATTTATAAAATTTAATTATACTCAATTACTTAGAAGGGCAAGCTATACCAATATTAAAGACAGAGATTCTGTTTTTAGTACTTCGCAAAGTTTTCTTCCCGGTTATGCAAGAGTTGATAGTGTTGGCGGTTATCAGCCATCAGAAGTTTTCCGTCTTTTACATAAAGGTGATAGCGTTGAAATTTTGCAATTGGTAGACTCTTTGATGGTTAAATATCCAATGGGAATGCCTCCATTCTTGAAAAAAGGAGATAAACTCATTTTAAAGATAAGAGTAGAAGATGTATTTACGGCTGATTCACTCGTGAAAGCGGATTATGAAAGAGAAATGAAGAAATTTAATGATCAGTCAGTAGCTGCTATAGAAAGCAAATTGAAAAGTAAAAATCTTACCGCCCAAAAAGCAGGAGAGGGTACATATGTAGTTATTAAAACTCCCGGAGATGGGCCACAGATAGATTCCGGTAAATATGTTTCAATGAGATATTCCGGAAAATTTTTTGATACCGATAAGGAATTTGAGAGTAATATGCAGCCCGATAAAGAACCATTTGGTTTTGTAATCGGTCAGCACCAGGTAATTCCGGGCTGGGATGAAGGAATAAGATTATTGAAAAAAGGCAGTAAAGCTACTTTATACATACCCGGATTTTTAGCATATGGTATGCAGGCTGGTCCTGGTGGTAAACCTTTAGAAAGCCTGGTATTTGATGTGGAAGTAGTAGATGTAGCAGATAAAGCTCCTGCGCCAAAACCACAACCACCGGTTCAAATGCCCATAGATACCGCAATGCCCAAAAAGTAAAAAGTAATTAGTACAATATAATTGTAAAAAAGCACCGGAATTATCCGGTGCTTTTTTTATGAAGCCGGTAGGGGGAGTTACTGGTTGCCGATGTTTTGGTACAAGCAAACACTAAATCATCAAATCATTGAGTCATTGAATTATGAATTATTTAATACTCATTTGCGGTTTCACATTTTCAAATTTATCCCAAGAATTTTGCAAACCAAAGTCTTATGATAGAATTTGCAAAAAAAACGACTGATTCTATAAAAAATGGTAAATTAAATTTATATTTTTGCCAAAATTATTTAATTAATTTAAATAAAATTTTCTTAAAAAGTATTGAATTTGCATTCTTTGCATATGAAAATTATTATTATAAACATTATTGAAATTTTGTAAAAATGAATGTTCAATTTTATTGTTAATTATCAAAATTTACCATTTCGGGATAATGACAAAAACAGCTCGATGTTTAGAAATGATGTAAAGGCTAAAGGAGCTTTTATGAATATTGAATTTACTTTTTTCATTCTACACAATTGGTTTTAAATACTTATTAATTCACTGTAGTGAACATTTTGATTGTTCTTGAGTAATATGTATAAAGTGGGCCTCCCTCATACCATTTTTTCTTAAAACTGGCCATTATCTATCATTACTGTAATTTTTTAGTTCTTAATAAGAACATCGTTAGTGCCTATAATTTAATTGCCGAATAAAATTACTTCAGCACAAGAGTGCGACGCAACGGCTGTTCCATAGTAATTCAAATGCCGGGCTCATAATGATATATTTTATACAACAAACAGAATGTATGAGTAAGCAGACATCTCATTCCATAATATGGGACATCAAAACAGAAAGTGTTGATGCGCTTTACCGGTCGCTCATGGATATATTTTGCACCGGCGTATCAAGACGTGAGAATGGGGTTTTTGTTGACAATGACGCTATGAATGTTCAGTTTGAGTTCTTCTATTTACAAGATAATATTCAATTAATAAAAGTATATGGTTTGGCTAAACAGCATATATGGATAAAACGAAATAGCACCTCAGCAGAGCATTACCATTTTATTTTTACCTTAAATGAAGATATTCTTTTTCATAATTTTTCTAATCAAAGCAAAAAATATGTACCATTGGGCATATCATCCGCCCAAAATATTTGTTATGCTACATCCGATGTTCCTTCGATAATAAAAATCCTCCCGGGCAGTAAAAAATATTCAACATTATTCGTTCGGATGCCGGTAGCGGCGCTTGACAAAAAGTTATTTCTGATGCCCGTTCAAAGCGATACCGAAAATGGCGCTACAATCGCGTCATTAAGCGGCTATTCATCCATGAGTACTTCAATGATCGACATGATAGATGCCGCTTTTCGTAATACCCTTTCGCCGGAAATTGAAAAAATTTTTCTGCAGGGAACCATTTTTCAATTGATCGCCCGGTTGCTACAAACTATTAAGCGGCAAAATGAGAAACTGATCCAGGAAACAAATGTTCTTGAAACTGCCCGCATGGTACAAATAAAAAATTTATTGATTAAAGATTTTAGCGAACCTTGCCCACACATTGAAGATATGGCCAAGGAAGCCTGTATGAGCGTATCGAAGTTCAGTTATCTTTTTAAAAAGATCTTTAACATGCCATACTACCAATATTATCAGCATTGCCGGCTGATGGAAGCAAAGGAGTTGTTAAGCATTGGCATGTCTGTAAAGGATGTCGCTTTTTCGGTAGGTTTTTCAAGTCCTGCTAATTTTGCCACCGCTTTTAAGCAAAAGTTTCGCATAACTCCAAGCGTGTTCGTAAACAAATGATCTTGGTTCCGCGGCTATAATTTAATCTATTTTACACAGCAAAAATGTTCATTTTTTTTGTGGGGGGGAATCAGCGGTAGTGCTACTATTAAGCATCGTTGTGTCACTCACTTGTACGGCAGGAATGCTAGTGAGCGGGTTGTGAGTTATGAGTTATGAGTTATGAGTTATGAGTGCTTTTGTATTGGCTAGCAATCAGTGTATAAAGCATTCTCAATTCTCCACTCTCCATTTATTCACGCTCTGCAAGGCTGCAAGCCTTGCAGCACTATACCGTTGCTTTTAGCAACATTCAAGGTTTCAGTTACTGCTGAGATTTCTCGAAGGGTATGGGTATTATAAGTTGCGATATTTTATTTTATGCAACATTAAACTATCGTGCTCGAAATAACGGATGAGAATGTTGTCAGAATTTGGATTTGTTGGATTAAAGGATTTATGGTTAGAGGGTTTGGATTGACTAGGAAAACAACATCCATTAATTTTATAATCTGGTAAATCCTAATTCAGACTATTATATAAACAATTTCATCACAACGCATTTTCAAATTTTCAAATTAGCACATTTTCAAATTCGTTTCCCCGTATTATTTAGAAAGGACAGTTCTATTATGCGGAAAGTCCTATTTGCTATGGTGGCAAACTACAAAAAATTTTTCTCAAACATAGTTTAATGGATTTCAAACTGGCGAAGGTGTTATCTACAATAGTTTTACATCAGGAAGAGCTTGAGTAATGTGTTGAATTGAAATGTGTTTACCTGATTGTTTAACTAAATAAGTCTATCCCATGAAATTATTCCATTCCCGGCATGGCTTGTTATTCTTTATAAACAAGACATGCAAACTAAAAAAATCTGGCTAACTGCTTCAACGTTTTGTTCTTTTTAATTTTTCATCTCCATTGAATCAACCTGCTCATTTAAACCGGTAATTAGATTAGATATCACTAATTATTATTGACCAGCTTACATTAAGCGCTGTAATATCACGCGTTTTTTTGTGTGCCGCTGATGACTGTATAAGTGGTTGTATTTTCCGGAAGTACAATAATTTATTCATCCAAACAAAAAGAAAGGGTTATTAAAATGTATCAACATCCTATTGATGTAGTAATAATTCCATGAATTTATTCTAATTCTTTTTGCATAGCAAAAAACGTTGTGATTCTTGTTTTAAGCTCACTTAAAAAACAACAATTAATTATTATGATTCGAAATCTACTTGCAAAAACAATTGGAGCGCTATTCCTATTGTTATGCATAATATGCTCACAAAAAGTGCATGCTCAGTATTATGACAGGTCGTTTGTAGTTTCGGGAAATGTGGAATGCGATCAGGATGTTTACCTGGATGCAAATAGTGTCATGATCATTGAAGACGGCTCTCTTTTTATATTCGGAGGCAGGAATTTTGTTATGGCGCCGGGAGCACAAATTATGGGGCGTAAAGCTAACGGTGAATTATATTCGCTTGGTGAAGGTTCAGGCCGCATTGTTTTTAAACCCGCACCGGTAGATGCGCCTCGTCCTCAATCGTTAGATGGAGGCAACAGCGGTGCTGATCTTAAAAATACCATACCTGTGATGGAAATAGATAATGGAGCCGGTGTTTCCCTTACTAATTCGCATTCACGCACAGGGTCTAATTTAATATTCACACAAGGTCATTTAGTTTTAAATGATAAAGATATGACCATTGGCGAAAAGGGTAATATTAGTGGCGCTGATCTTACAAAGTTTGTAGTATCGCCATCTCAGGGCCATTTGGTAAAAGAGAAATTCAGCACATCGTTCGATTTTCCGGTGGGTAAAGCCGTAGCGGATTTTACACCTGCTACTATCACACCTGTTGCTACAAATACAGTTCATGTAAATGTTAATGATTATAATTACAGCACATCGGTAGAAGTTGGTACAGATGGTATGGGCCGCACATGGAACATTTTTGCAAATAACAGCGGTGGTGCTAATATATCCCTGCAGCATAACACTGTTACAAACCAGTCTGGTTTTAAAACCAGTGCCAATTATGTAACACGTTATGGCACATCTCCCAACAACACGGGTTCACTGGCATCTTTGGATGCCTGGCAGGTTAATGCATTTTCAGTAAGTACCATCGTTGGCTCAACAGAAAGAAACGCTCTTTCTTATACTTCTCTGCCAACCAGCGCCACTGCCAATGAAGCATGGTACACTAAAAGAAGTAAAGCAGCGTCAGCTCCTGATTTGATAGCTTCGTTCGATTGGGCATCCAGCACGTTCCAATTACAAACACCGCCGGTTACAACTGAACGTAACATGGTTATATATCTGAGAGAAATAAACGGTATATCAACCAATGGATCTGAAATTGAATTCAGGCTAACCCAAAACGCATATTTTGATATTGTATTCGATAAAACTATTAATTCAATTGATAACGGTAGTGTTATTAATGTAAATAATCCCAACTGGACATTTACTACTACGCCACTTTACTATTCGTTTAAGACAAACAGTATTATTACTGCATATAACCTCTCAACAATTGGCGTAACTGTTAAAGTAAAACCAACAATTAAAGCATCCGCGCACACAACTATCGCCGGAACCATAGTAGGAGGATCAGGCGGGGAAACTGTAACTACCAATAATAGTGTATCTACTTCGGCAGATATCAAAAAGTAAAACTAAAATAATTGACATGAAAAAAAATATAATGAGAAAGTATTTGTTTTTTTTGGGGATTTTTATTGTAACAATTTGTAGCACTATTAATGTAAAAGCTCAAATGCTTGAAGGAGCTACTCCCGGCTTTACTTTTTTGACGCCTGCTTCAGGTAGTAGTGTGGATGAGAATAGCAGAATAAAGGTTGTGGGCTATTTTTTTAATGCCGGAGCTAGTGCAAAGATTCCTGCGGAACAGTTGAAAATAAACATTTCGTGGCCGGAAGGATATTTGCAATTTGATGGCCTTACAACCCGGAATACAGATGGTGTAGTGGCATCAATACCGGGTATAGCAACTCCCATTGTAAAACAGGGTAATATTACTTTTGTTCATACAGTGGATATAGATCCCAATTTAGGTACAGTTGAGTTTGCTTTTTTTCTTAAAGGTGTTAAATCAACTATAGATCCCGATACAAAAGAAGATGATGCAGCCAATATTACGGCCAATCTTGTACATAATGCTACACCAACAGTGGTTTCTCTTGAGGGAGTAACTACTGGTCAGTATTTTGGATTGCATGTGGCGCCATCCTCTCCACTTCCTGTAAAGATATCCTCATTTGATGCTCAAAAAGTGGATTGCAATAATGTTCTTGTGAAATGGACAGCGGAAAACGCGGTTAAGTTCGACCATTTTGAAGTGGAACGTTCCATTGATGGCAGAACCTTTGGAAAAGTAGGCTCCGTAGCATTCAACCCTGGTACTGCTGCCTATAGTTTTATTGATAAACAATTGGCAGATGGAGCTTATCAGTATCGCTTGCGTTGTGTAGACACAGATGGAAAATCTCAGATTGATAAAACAAAAACTGTTTCAATCAATTGCGGCTACGGCGATGTTACAGTATACCCAACTTTAGTTACATCTCAAATTTCAGTGAAGGGTATAAATAATCCTGTTCGTATAAAAGTGTATTCCATGCAAGGAGCGCTGTTGCTCGATAAGCCAAATGTAAGCAGTAAGCAGCCTGTGTATTTAAACAACCTGGCATCAGGTAATTATACGGTGCATGTATGGCAAAAAGATAAACTGCTTAAATCTGTACTTATAGTAAAAATGTAATCAGTTACAATAAAATTATTCAAAACAAATTTTTCAGTTTATGAAATATTTCCCAACAGGCAGTGCAAACAGCCGTTGCAAAATTTGGATCAACATTCCTAACAAAAAAATCAAAAAGCAAAACCTTACACACATGAAAAGAACGTATTTACTATTAATGACCGTTTTTTTATTAATTCTGCAAATTGGCGCACTTCATGCCCAGCAAACAGTTGGCGGCATTACAAAACCCGAAGCTTATTCAGTATTAAAGGTTGTTGGAAATTACAGCACCAATATGTATGGTGGTCTGCGCCTGCCTCAGTTAACAACGACCCAGCGAAATACCATTTCGGACACATTGAATGTTACTAAAGCTGAAGCACGGGGACTTACTATTTACAACCTCGACACCAAATGTGTGGAAGTTTGGAACGATAGCAAATGGGTTAGCTTATGTGCAGTGGATGCTTCCAGTATAGTTCAAGTAATACGTGACAGTGTAACAAAATGGTATCAACATAATACCATACTGCATGACAGTATTATTAATACTGTAAGGGCAAAAGCCTATGATGTTACATCCCCTAAGAATACAGTAGCATTGGGCGGCAATACTAAAGCCTCCTTAAACAATCTTACTGTGGATATAAAAGCTGGTGATCCTAATTCAATAATGACCACAGATGGTTCAGGCAATGTACGTTGGCAGCCAGCAACTTCATCACCAGGTGCAGTTAGTGCAGTGTATGAATATATAAACAACAATCCGATAATTATAAATAAAGGTTACACGGCTTCCCTTATTGAAAAGAAAACCATTATTTTAGCCAAGCCTTCAACATTAATGATAACATATTCCGCAGTAGGGCTACCCGCTGAAATTAATCACCCGGTTCAAGGATCCATTGATTTATATCTAGACGAATATAAAAGAGTATCCTCCTATTATTCGGGATGTGATTCGCCAGATGGAACTACTGGTGTTCTCCATAATTTGGGCAACTATAGCACAGCGTCCAAAACGTTTTATGATTTACCGGCAGGAATGCATACGATAGAACTAAAAGCCAAAAGTTGGTTTAATAATACCAAGTTTAATATTATACCGCATAATAATCAACCCATAGTATATACAGGTTCCGACATCAATGACCAAAATGCAATGTCGTCTAGATTAACAATAATCGTTCTTAATCAATAATTATTGTAGAGCTGTAGTATACTTACCAGTCACAAATTAAGTATAGCAGCCAAACTTATAGGGTAGTATACAAATGGTTTCATTGAAAATTATGGCCATCCGGTAACGGGTGGTCATTTTTTATAGTTGAAAATTGAAAGTGGTTAAATAAATGGAGAATTGAGAGTTGAGAATTGAGAGTGCTTTGTACGCTGATTGCAAGCCAAAACAAAAGCACTCATAACCCATAACTCAAAACTCATCACCCGCCCAATAGCATTACTGCCGTACAAGTGAGTGACACAACGATGTTTAATAGTAGCACTACTGCCGGTTACAAAAAAGTTATGAGTAATAAGTGACAGAGTGATGAGTTTTGATGAACACTGCAAACAAATTCAAAAATTCTAATTCAATTATTAGGCGCTTTTCTTTTTGACTTTTGAATTTTGGATTTTAGGTTTGATATTTGATTAATAATAGATTATTTCATCATCAAACTAAGTTAAACTTCATGAAGCCCAATATAGCTTTTGTAACAGGAGGGTATTCCGGAGAGGCGGAAATTTCGTATTTAAGCGCTATAACAATAGAAAAGAACCTGGATAAAGAAAAATTTAATGTTTATAAAATTGATGTTCGCCCTGATGCATGGGATTATGATAATGAAAAGGGAGAAAAAATTGCTGTTGACAAAAATGATTTTAGTCTGACAATAAACAACCGGAAAATAAAATTTGACGCGGTTTTTATTGGCATTCACGGTACACCCGGTGAAGATGGAAAACTGCAAAGCTATTTTGACCTTATGAATATTCCGTATACTACCTGTGATGCCGCAACTTCTTCACTTACATTTAACAAGCGCTATACTGTGGCGGTGGCTGCTTTTGCTGGTATACATGTGGCTAAAAGCCTGCATTTGTTCAGACATTCGCAAATAAATGAAGCAGAAATCTGTTCTGCATTACAATTTCCGGTTTTTGTAAAACCAAATAATGGTGGTTCCAGCATTGGAATGAGCAGGGTGACTGATAAAAAAGATCTTTTGGCGGCTTTGGAAAGGGCATTTATAGTAGACGAACAGGTGCTGGTGGAAGAGTTTATTGCGGGAAGGGAATTTACAATTGGCGTTTATAAATCCAAAGGAGAGATTAAACCGCTGCCAATTACTGAAATAAGAAGCAAAACGGAATTTTTCGATTTTGAAGCAAAGTATAAAGGCCAGAGCGAGGAAATAACTCCGGCGCCGGTTGAAGAGGCAATTGCTGAAAAAGTTCGCCAGGCGGCAAAAAAAGTGTATGCGGTTTTTAACTGCCGCGGAGTAGTTCGTATTGATTTTATATATAACGAAGCCAAAGGCGAGCCTTACATGCTGGAAATTAATACCGTGCCCGGACAAACTTCCGGAAGTCTTGTACCGCAGCAGGTAATAGCTGCCGGCATGGATTTAAAGGAATTTTATACTGAATTGCTGCAGGAAGCGTTAAATAGTGGTAAATGAGCATTGGGTGATGTGTGAATTATGAAAAGAAATGTGATGAGAAATTGAAAAATGAATTTTATCTATACCGGGTTTACCTTGTTGGAAAAACATTTTTTTCATTTCTTTGACGATAATTATTAAAGGGAAAAGCAATCCTTGAAAACAAAACCAATTTATAGTGTTTAAATTTCTTACAAGAAAACCCCTGTGGGTCAACATGTTATTTGTATTGATAGTTGGCCTGCTATTAATAGTACTAATATTGTCATCGTTAAAGTTTTTTACCAAGCACGGCCAGGTATTAAAAATACCTTCTGTTACGGGAAAATCATTTATGGAAGCAAAAAAAATGCTTGAGCAGCAGGGGTTTGATGTGGAGGTGCAGGATTCAGTATACAGAGATACCGTTCCGCCGCTAATGGTTTTACGTCAATTTCCTGAGGCTGAAGAAGTTGTAAAAGTGAATCGTACTGTTTACCTTACCATAAACCGTTCTGTGCCGCCGCTAATAATAATGCCCAACCTGGTGGGAATGAGTTTTAGAAACGCAGAAATTGTTGTAAGGCAATTTGGATTTAAGATAAGCGATACCACATACAAACCCGACTTTGCAAAAAACTCTGTGTTGAACCAATTGTTCAATGGTAAGGAAATTCAGCCGGGAACAAAATTGTCGATGGGTTCGGCCATTTCATTGGTTTTGGGAAGCGGGTTATCGGATGTAGATCTTGCTGTTCCCGATCTTGTAGGTAAAACATACCTGGAAGCGAAAAACTTGTTGAGTGCCGCTGGCATTGGGTTTGGCGCGCAAGTGGTGGATGCTGACGTTCAGGATACATTAAACGCGTTTATTTACAAACAATACCCGGAACGCTTTACCGAAGACAAACGTACAAACAGGATCCGTGCGGGGCAAATGATTGATATATGGCTGAGTGCGCAAAAGCCGGTTGTGGATTCTATCAGTACAGATGACTCAAATAGTGCTCATTACTAAATACAAAATAATATGACAAATATTACCGTGGAAGAATTGAAAGCCCGCCTGGATGCCGGCGAAAAGCCACACATCATAGATGTGAGGGAGCCGAGTGAATATGCTGAAAGTAATCTTGGTGTACCGCTCATTCCGCTTGGCAAAATTCAGGCTATGCAAATTGAGGAAATTGAAAATTTAAAGAACGAAGAACTGATCATTCATTGCCGTAGTGGAAAAAGAAGCGCTACTGCCGCACAGCTATTGGAGAGCGCAGGCTTTACTAACACTGTAAATGTTGAAGGCGGCATACTGGCCTGGCAGGAGAAATTTGGCGAGGCGAAAGTGGAGGGATAATGTGAGAATGTGAAAATGTGGAAATTAATTTGAAAATTTGAAAATGCAGTGTGATGAAAGTGTTTAATAATTCAATGATTCGACGATCTCCCACACTAGCGCAGGTCTGAAGATCTGGGCCAGGAATGAGCTGCTTTATTAATGTGAAAATGTGAGGGTTAGATTGTTATACATGGTGTTGTAGTAAGATTTTTTTAGGGGACCGGCGGTAGTGCTACTATTAAGCATCGTTGTGTCACTCACTTGTACGGTGGATATGCTATGGGGCAAATCATTGAAGGTTTCCCGGCATTTTCAAATTTTCAAATTAGCATATTTCCATATTACCCACATTTCCATATTTCTCACTGTTTGGTTATTATGAATGCCACTATGCCGCACATGGCTTTAACCAACATTAGTCCATCAATGATGACGAGATAATAGAAGATGGATTTTCGTTGTTGCAACGAATAAGCTACAACGGTTAGTAAGATGAATGGAATAATATTGATCAAAACTTTTACTAAACCGAATTGCCGGTAATTTGCGTAAATAAGAAAAGAGCCAAGCCCGATAAGGCTTAGCGGAATTACAATATTGAAAATTGTTTTTCGAAGTCCGGCTTTTACAACAAATGTTTTTAACTGGTAGTTATGATCCGTCGCATAATCTTTTATATCAAATAAAATGCACAACGCGGTTATAAACATGAAATTTTTCAGGAGCAGAAAAAGATTAATCCAGGTTATGTGGTATAACTGGCTGTGTGTAATGCAGTAGTATAAAACGGGGTAAACAGTAACCAGTCCTGCCCACACAAATCCAATCATGAATGGTTTGAGCCAGCCTATGCTTCGCAGGTTGTAGGCATTGGTGGTTCTGAGATTAATACCATAATACATCAATGCGGCCATCGGAAAAACCAATATCAACAGCCACTGATGAATTGAAATGGAACTCAGATATTTATAGGGGAAAATTATAATGCCGCAAATTACAGCCAACATGTATAATAGCTTTTGGCAAACACTGATTAGTCTTTTGTTTTTTGCATACCAAACAGCTCGGATGTTATGATGATTGTGCGCATTATCAGTAATGTATGCTTTCACGTAGTACAAAATTGTGAAAGCGAAAACAAGCAGGTAATATGGTAAACTGTTCAACGGAAAGCCTTGCTGCAAGCTGGCTTCGATAGAAAGAGCGATGGCACAGATGCCATAGAAAAAATTGCCGAAAAAAATAAATTTTACAAGACTGCTGTCTGTTTTATTTACCATAAAAAATCAAGGCTGCCAGTAAAAGGGTGATAACATTTGAGAAACAAATTTCCAGTAAAAATAGAGATCAGATATCAGATATCTGAGGATTTTCTAATTTCTTATATCTATTTCAAAAAAGGGCTGCATGAAGCAACCCTTTAAAAAAACAATTGATTTTATTCCGGTAATATAGGTCCGAAACGAAGGTTTTTTGATGCAATTTGTTTTTGAGGAAATAAAATATCATGTGCTGTTTCATAGCCTTCATCTGATGCTTTTTTTAGCTTCCTTCGAATGTTTACCTTCCTTATAGTATAAGCGGCAACCACGGCTAATGTTATTGTTGCAAGACCTGCCAATAAAAAATCTTTCTTTTTCATAAATGTGGTATTCAATAATTTATGTGATTATGAGATTAAATTATTTTCTTCATAATCAAAACCAATTATATGCCATTTTTTTAAAACAATCATGATTATGATGTTAATATTCAAATTACAAAAAATTAACGGTATTTACGGATATGCTACATGAAAAAAGGCATTTCACCGAAGCGAATGCCTTTTGGAGTTATGAGTATGCAGAGTACGAATCTTTTCTATAAACGCAACAACAATGTAGTTTGTGATGTCGCTTCCTAATTATTATTTATTTTTTTTCATATAAAATTATTTCTGTGCGCCGGTTCCGCCATGAAGCATTGGGATCTGTTGTATTTACAACGGGGTTTTCTTTTCCAAAATAATTTACAAACATGCGGTCTGTAGAAATGCCACGGCTTTTCAGGTATTCAAATGCTACTTGTGCTCGTTTTTTCGATAATGGTAAATTGTAAGCTTCAGAAGCGACCAGGTCAGTATAGCCTAAAAGATCTACATATAAATTGCTGTTTGTTTTCAACTGGTAAGTAACCTGGTCGAGTACTTCAAAAGCTGTAGATGTTAATGAATATAAGTCGTAATTAAAATAAATAGTGTACCTGGAGAGAGGTGGATAATTAAAAGGATTATCCGGACTTCCGTCGCGAACCTGCCTTCTTATGTCAGGGTTTTTATTATAACCATTATTGTCATTATTATCATTATTATTGGCACCATCATCGGAGCTGTTTCCATTGTTCTTTTTATTGGTACTTCCATCAAATGGCGGCATCATAATAAAGACGTTTATATTAGGCATGCCAAGTGTGAGCAGGTTGTTATTGTTGCTTTTTTGAGCCGGTGTATTAGTAGAGTCTAAATTCTTTTTCAGTTCATTCTTTACTTCATTCTTAGCAGGTTCCTTTTTCTTTTTCTTTAATGGAAGATAAACGCCTACCGAATACATCAATGGATTTATACCGGAAACATTGCTGCTGATACTATATGCATACGCGATTTTTGCTGTAGCCATCATTCCATTTCCCTGGTACTTAAATCCTACACCGAGTGGCGCCGAGGTATACGTTGCTTCACCGGATAGTGTGTATATACCCGCTGAAACAAATGGTTGCACTTTGTTTTTGTTGTCAATAAAATGATAGTATAATTCGGCATTTGCCATATTGTAAGTTTTGAATACCGTTTGCGTAACAAGCGAAGACTTGTCTGAGGCATGTCCAAAACTCATTCCGATATCGCCACTAACTGAAACCCGCTTGCTTAGATTCCGATAAACGGACACTGCAAAAGCGCTGTTATTTTTTTTGCCGAATGGTAACGTGTTTGTAATATTAGTATGTTCGTGACCGTTATTTTTTACAATACTGTAGTTCTGACCATGATAACGCAGACCCGGTGAAATAAACCATCTGTCATCATAGTTTTTTTTAGGTTGCGGCAGCTCCGGTTGAATATGTGCAGAATCGCCGATTAGCTTTGGCCTGGCGATAATGGAATCATGTCCCGGATAAATGATAAGTGAGGTGTCGTCCTGCCTGGCACGCATCAGGCTGTCAATGTTAATAACCCTGTCGATATGTGGTAATGGGATATTTTGTGTTTCCTGAGCTTTAGCACCCCACACTATGCTTATGCAGTAAATGCATATAGCGAATAAACATTTTGCAGATTTAGTTTTCTTATGCCGCGTATTTCTGTCCGCAAAGGAAAAGCGGCGTAATAAAGAAACGTGCATGGTGTTTTTTCTCAAAGAAAAAACGGGTATGTCAGGTTTCATGGTAGATGATTTGGCTTTAACGGTTATGGGTTTCATTTGTAACGGTATCAAAAATCAAGTTTTAATGCAAGTTCAACGCCAGTGCGCTTATAACCCGCAGAATTGATATCCGAAATATTTATATCATACAACAACGCGATGGTTGCTTTGTTGTATTTGAGATCAATATTGGGAACTATCGCATCCTTATATCTATAGCCTACACCCACGCCAACTGCTCCATTTATGCTTTCAATTGCTTTAAAATAAGCGAAGTTGAAGTAATGTTTATACGCATTGCTATGCCAGTTGAGTGACATATTGAACGCGTATTCATCTAAAGTGCTGTTGATAAATTTATATCCACCCTGCACGCTCAAAGCTCTTTCCTGTTTGAACGACTCAGCCTTGCTGCGTTCTGTATAGGGTGTGTTAATGTGCAATACTGAAGCGCCGAGATACCACTTGCTAAACTCGTTATTACTGAAAACGGAAGCGCCTGCATTAAAATTAAAGTAGCCATATGACCAGCCTGTAGAAAGCGGATCTATACTAGCCTTTCCATTAATCGGTCCATACTGGTCAAACTGATCAGGAAATGCAGGTAGACCGGTAGCATTTAAACGACTTTGATAGTACATTGCCTGAAATCCAACAGCAGCATATATTTCATTGTTTGTAACGGGCATTGCATATGAAACACCAACCAACCCTAATGTATTATTTAAGATACCCTGGTTAGATTTATCGGATGCGCCACCAATGCTTGCGCTAAAATATCCGGAATTGCTTTTATCCCTTGCAGGTTTTGATAATATTGGTGCATCAAGCATTGCGCAGATACTGTTGTAAGCGATCAGTCCCTGGTAATTCACATTTCTATAATTCATTTTAAGACTCATCTGCTTATTTGTTTTGAGCGATTGGTTGTACCATATAGCCATATCCTGGACACGTGAAAAATTTATTTCCTGCGCATGTGCCATCATGTTATATAGCGCCAATGCAAGTATGATCAGCGAAAACCGTAATTGTTCTTTAAAATTTTTATATTTCTTTTTCATAATAATTCTTTGAGTAATGAAACAGATATTAAAAAGTCTGTCGTTTAAAATCATTCTCTATCATACTAAGCGTCTCTGTTAGTTTGTTTTAGTATTATGAGACCGGCGATTGTGCTACTATTAAGCATCGTTGTGTCACTCACTTGTACGGTTGATATTCTATTGAACAAGTTATGAGTTTTGTGTGCTTTTGTTTTTACTTGCAACCAGTGTTTAAAGCACTCTCAATTTTCAACTTTCAACTAAAAAGAAGATGCCATGAAATACTACCGATGAACGAAATGCGACGCAACGATGATGCCATGAAATACTACTGCCGGGATCAAAAAAAATATTAACTCAAACAGTTCTTAAATTTTTTTAGTGGCTCACGTATAAAGCATTCTCAATTCTCAACTTTCAACTCTTTTTATCTCGCTAGTGTTACCATTCCTTTTCGTTTAATAAGTTTACCATCTTTATCCACACCTTCAGCAAACCATAGATATGTTTCCACTGGTTGTGGTACACCTTTCAAAGTGCCGTCCCAACCAGAGTTTGTATCTTTTGTAGAAAACATCAGGTTGCCCCATCGATTATAAATGTTAAATGTTCTTAGTTCTGTTATACTACTTACTATTGGTTTTAGGATATCGTTAATGCCATCATTATTAGGTGTAAATATTTTCGGAACAACAATGTCTGTTGATGGTAGCAAAAAGTGAATTTTTGCAGGACTGCCATTGATGATTTCTGTGTTTAAAACTTTTGCAATAATTGCCACTTCATTTGCAATATTGCTACTAAAGCTGATCAGTGCATCACCCTTTACATTTGTTATTACTGAAAGCGGTGTAACTGGTGTTGCGGTTCCGGACAGAATGCTGTAATCAACCTGTACTCCTTCAACAGGTTTACCGGATTTATCCACCAGGTGAACGTTTAGAATGTTAATAGAAATATTATCAGCAATAGCGCTGTCTTTTATAACAGTAATGGCGGTTGCAAGATCATTAAAATCAATAGCAGATCTGAAAGCAATGATAACCGGGCTATTGTTTACTATGGGTAAGCCATTGATAATAGCGGATATTTTCACTACACCGGAAACATTACTAGTAATTGAGATGAGCGCATCTCCATGCTCATCAGTAATAACGTTTGTGGCGCCTGCAAAATTTCCATTGCCATCTACCTTTGTAAATACAACTGTTTGTCCCGCAACCGGATTACCATTTGCATCTACAGCATGTACTTTAATTATATTAGCATCTTTGCCATCTGCATAAGCGGAGTCTTTTACAATGATAATTTTTGTGTTAGGATTATTGACAACGGCCGCTCCGGCTTTAAAGTTAGCTTTGGCCGGACTCCCATTTACAACAGGTTGTCCATTTACTTTTGCAGTAACATTTGTAATTCCGGAGGTAGTACTGGTTAATGAAATGGTCGCATCTCCATTATTATCAGTAATAACAGTAGTTGTACTAGTGAAGTTGGCATTTCCATTTTTGCTAAATTCAACTAAGGCTCCAGATATGGCATTTCCGTTTGCATCAGTTACATGAACTGTAACTTTATCATTATCTGCACCATCAGCGACAGCATCATTTTTTATTACCGATATTTTTGTTGTTGAAGCTGAAACATCAGGAGCGTCGGCGACAAAAGTGGCTGTTGCTGGACTCCCATTTGTAATGGCTATTCCATTCACCGTGGCAGTAATACTGTTTGATCCCGACACATTACTAACCATGGTGATTATGTCGTTTCCATTTCCATCGGTTTTTGCGGTTTGTGAGCTTGTAAAATTACCACTGCCGCTTGTTTTAGTAAACACCACTATTGCATTGGGCACATTATTACCATTCGCATCGGCCACATGCACTACAATCAGATCAGTGGCTGTACCATTCGCAATAGCATTGTTTTGTGTAACAGTAATTTTTGTAAGAGTATTTGTTACCGATGGTTCATCTGCTATGAAGCTGGGTTTTGCAGGACTTCCATTGACAATTGGGGTGGCATTTACTGTAGCGATCACCTGGTTTTGACCGGCAACAGTGCTTGTCATGTTTATAAAAGCATCGCCATTCGCATCAGTACTAATTGTAGTGGAACCGACGAATGATGCGCTTCCTGATGTTTTTGTAAATTCCACCACCGCATTGGGAACCGGGTTGATATTGGCATCTACAACATGTACTTTTACCTGGTCTGTTGCTGTACCATTTGCTATAGAATTATTTTTTACAACACTAATGGTAGTTAATTGATTTGTAACAGATGGCGCATCTGCTACAAAGGTTGCTACAGCAGCACTGCCATGAATGACTGTTATTCCATTTACTGTGGCTGTAATGTAATTTTTTCCGGCTACTATACTGCTCATACCAATAACTGCATCTCCGTTTCCATTTGTTTTTACGGTGGTGCTATCAAGTATGCCGCTGCCTCCGGTCTGAGTAAATACCACAATTGCATTAACTACGCTATTACCATTAGCATCAGCTACATGCACCATGATTTTGTCTTTTGCAGTTCCGTTGGCAGTTGCATTATCCTGCGTAACTTTTATAGTGGTCAATGCATTCGACACATCAGGCGCTCCTGCTCTGAAATATGCATTGACAGTTGTATTATGAATAATTGAGGCTCCATTTACTGTTGCTGAAATAAAATTATTGCCCAAAACAAAACTGCTCATATAAACAGAAGCTTTACCCGTGGCATCTGTCGTTACAGTAGCAGAAGTAGTAAAGAAACCGCTGCCACTGGCTTTTGCAAACACAACAGTAGCACCTTTTACAGGATGGCCATTAGCATCAACCACCGTAGCTGTAATTATATCTGTAGAAGTGCCATCAGCAATTTGAGAATTTCGTGTAACAACCAAAGTTGTCAATGCATTGTTTACATCCGGCGGACCGGCCGTGAAATGCAAAGTAGCAGGGCTTCCATAAGAAATATTAGCTCCGTTTACTTTTGCCGTTACGCTTACATCGCCAAATGCTGTACTGCTCAAAGGTAGCATTGCATCGCCGTTGTCATCGGTTCTGATTACATAGCTTACGCCGCCACTTGCAGAACCACTTATAGTTACAGTGAAACTTACGTCCTGATTGGCGGCCGGATTATTATTAGCATCCACCACATGTACCTGCACAACATTCTTTGAGGAACCATCTGCCGGTTGATTGTTCACTACCACTATAATTCTTGTAAGCGGATTTGATGTGCTAGGAGGCCCTGCTGTAAAATCTAATGAAATGGGACTTCCGCTAGTAAGAGCATCACCGTTTACCTGGGCGTTTATAATAACGTTTCCTGCTGTAATGCTGGTTAATGATATCTGGGCATCGCCACTTGAATTTGTTATAACAGTAGAGTAGCTTGAAAAATCAGCCACCCCACGGGTTATGCTAAAAACTACTGTCTGTCCTGCTACAGGATTATTTGAAGCGTCCAACACTTTTACAACAACTGTGTTTTTATCCAAACCATCCGCCGCTGCATTATTCTTTATAATAGATAAAATGGTGGTATATGAAGCATCATTTCCTGCAAATGAAAATTTATTAAGTGACAATAAAAATAATGTTATGATTACTGTGTAATACAGTGCGAAGGATTTTTTTAAACAATTGAAAATACTGGAAACGGATTTTTGGTTATGCGTATGCATAGGGAATTTGTTTTTGAGCTACTTGATTTCAATAAAACCGCAATTATATTTAATTATAACGTCAACAAACAAACGTAAAAAATTGAATAAAACTTTATTCTCGATTTTACTTTTGTAATTGGTAGGATTTAATTGCTACAATGTAAATATTTAAAAACAGGGTGATGAGTATTGTGTGTGATTATTCGGGGTGATTTTTGTTTTTCCTTAAAACACTTGAAGGACGAACGTTTCCTTAATAATAATTCAGGGGTTTGGATGTAGGTAAATTTGTTCATGGTTTGGGATTTAGTGTCGAATTTTTTCAAATTCAAGGCTAATATTAATAATTTTTTTTGAAAATAATAGTGTTTTGAAATTTTACGTATATGCGTTGAATATAATTTTTGAACAATAATTTTATTTTCTAAGTGTTTCTATGTATTATCTCGTAAGGCATTTCGTTAAGATGACACCTTTCAAAATGCTTACAGTTCATTCTTAAGGAGAAGCATTAACGTAAGTTTTTTTCTTTTATTTTATGATCCAGAAATTATTATTTTTTACTTAACCACAATGGTTACTTGAACTACATTATTGCCTGCTGTTTGCAGACAACTTTCTACACGTTGCAGAATAGCATTACTACCGCATAAGTGAGTGACACAACGATGCTTAATAGTAGCAATGCCGCTGGCACCAAAATTATAGTCGCGATGATTACACTGCTAAAAATTAAAGAAAAATTAGAGATGTCAAGGGTTATAAAATCACAAAAAGCTTGATTATATTTGAGAGAACTCCAATTTGTATTGAGCCTGTGATTAACCATAGAAACCTATAAAATACACTATTGATGGGCTCTTCCAAAATAAACTATGACCTTATTATAGCAGGTACCGGATTCGCTTCAACATTTTTTTTAAAAAAATACCTGGCGAAAAAGAGCAACGCCACTAAAAAAGTTTTGGTGTTGGAAAGAGGAATGTTCTTCCCATATGCCGACCGGTTGGCGTTTGCACAAGGAAAAAGCCCTGTTTATTCTAATGCAATTGAATCACACGACGATTCGTTTATTAATCACAATAAATATAAACCCTGGCTTTTTGATTTGAATTTTGGAGGAAGCAGCAATTGCTGGTGGGGCTGTACACCGCGTTTTATGCCGAATGATTTTTCTATGAAAACATTGTATGGTCATGCAATTGACTGGCCTTTAACTTACAATGATCTTGAATTATATTATTGTGAAGCGGAAGAAATAATGCAGATATGCGGCCCACGGCAAACGCCATTTCCGAGAAGCCGGCCATATGTTTTACCTCCGCATGCATTGAGCACTATCGATAAAAAAATGCAAAATGCTTATGGGGATAACGCCTGGCTAAGTCAACCAACTGCGCGTGCCAGTAAACCTGTAAACAACCGCAATACTTGTTGCAGTTCTTACACTTGCAATCTTTGCCCGGCCAATGCAAAATTCACTATTGAAAACGGATTACGTGATAATGTGTACAAGGATCCGCGAGTGGAGCTTAAAGAAAATATGCAGGTGTATAAGATTGAATTTTCCGGCGATGTGGCAAGAAATGTATTATGTGTAAACAGGTTGAAACCTGATATAAACCGGACTGAGATATTTTATGGAGATATTATTGTGCTTGGAACCAACGCAATATTTAATGCACACATTTTATTAAACAGCGGTGATAGTAATCCCTTTACAGGAAAGGGTTTGAGTGAGCAATGCGGATTTTTTGCAAACATTCATACAGGCATTATAAATGTGGGTGGCAGTTCTTCGGTTACTGCTAACGGTTATATGCATCACGATGGAGATTTTAGAAAATACGCATCATCTGTATTAATTGAAAATCACAACCAACCGGTTATTCGCAATGAAAACGGGAAGTGGCGCAATATTGCGAGGTTTAAGTTTGTTTTAGAAAATATTCCTGACCTGGAAAATAATATGGTTAAGTTAAGTGACCATCCTTTAAAGCCTATAGTTGAATACAAAGAGTTAAATGATTACGTAATAAATGGACGTAGACGTATGGAAAGCCAGATGAACGAAATATTTTCTCCTTTGCAGGTAGAAGATGTTTTTATAGAAAAAAATTATACTGATACTGAATGTCATATTCTATCATCAGTTCGAATGGGTAAAAATGCCGCAGAAAGCGTAGTGGATAAATATATGATCCATCATCAATACAGGAATTTGTTTGTTATAGGCGGAAGTTCATTTCCAAGCATTTCCGCGGCAAATCCTACATTAACTATTTGCGCATTATCGCTTATGTCGGCTGACATGAATTTTAAATAACTTCTTATGACAAGTAGAAGACGATTTATAAAACTCTCTGTTGCAAGTATACTGGCTGTTGGCGTTGGTTATGTTGGAATTAAAACTTTCGCTACTTTCAAAAATGTGATCATAGATATTTTGCATGCAGATCTTGAAGGTTTGAATATTAAGCAAGGCGAGATTGAAAAATTTGCCTTACAAGCATCTCAAAGTAATCCATGGGGGTTTAATGAAAAGAAGAAAAAACTATTGGCGTTATATAGATCCTCACGAAATATTCCGCTTCCTTTTAAAGAAGAGTATAAAATGTATCGTGATGAAATTGTTTCTCGCTTCCTGTTGTCTACAGACTTCTTTTTGAACAAAATGGATGAGCGCAAAGAGATCAAATACACAGGTGTGATCTGGGGCCCATATACTACACCTTGTATAAATCCATTTAGCTCATTGTTTTATGAATGAAGAGAGGAAGAGCGGTCTGTTACCTGTGAGTAGCGTAAGAGTTTTTATACCTACTATAACTATAATGAATATACGTAAATTCTTCAATATAACAATCCATTGACAACTGCATTCCGTGTCTTGCAACTCTTAAAACGCTTCTGAAAAATCTATATAGAAGCCGCGAATGCCATGAGGGCCAAAGCCACAGTCAAAGCGGAGATTTGTGTTATTTTTTGTATCTACACGAATACGTAATCCTCCGCCGTATGAGAGCCAAAATCCGTTGAGTGTAAGGTTAGAATATTTATCAGCTACACGACCGGTGCCGATCCAACCCACCACTCCAAAAATATTCCAGACAGGCATACGGTATTCTACCTGCGCGTCAACCAACACTTTGTCCCTGATAGCGCCTTCATAGTAACCTCTCATTTTTTCGGGACCACCTAATTTTGCTAACTCATAAAAGGGAACATTTCCGTTGGTATATGTGGTGGTAGCTTGGATGGCAATCACATGTTTCAACCACGGATTGATATATTTCCTGGCATCAAAATCAAATTTCCAATATTGATATTTGCTTCCCAACCAAGGTTCATAAAACAATACGTCGGTTAAAATAAAATGACCTTTATATGCATTATAGCGATTGTCTCTGTTGTCCAGCGCCACGGAAACACCTAAACCAATATTCGGCCCGCCTTCAAGGCCAGTAACATTATCTTTAATAAGAAAGCTGTTGGAGTCGGCCTTAATGTTGAAATAATCCGAGGCATCAAGCGCGAGCCCAACATATAAATTCTTCACTACAAGACGCATGGGGTTGGTTACAAATTTTATGCGGTCTACAGAAATTTCTTCTTTATCTTTTCTGCTAACATCGTTGCCAATTCCAAAAATATATTCAGGTGTTCTTTTATAATTTATATAGCTAATGATAAGGTATTTGTTTTCGCGCAAAATAAGATCGTTCGATAAAGATGCGTTTATCCTTCCTTTGGTGGAGTAGGTAACCACTCCTGAAATTTTTGATGGTTTGGAAAGTGTATCTTTTTTTGAAGGATGAAACAGGTTGAACTTAGCCAATCCAATTGTGGTGCCCGCATCGCTGGAGAATGATATGAGCGGAACAGGAATTACTTTAAAAAGCGCTTCGGCTTTCTTGTTAAATTTGTCAAACTTGGATTCTTTTCTTGTGGTATCAGTTGCAGATATTGCAACAGAATCCTGCGCCATTGCACTGTTGATTGAGTAAAAGAAACCGGTAGCCATTACTACAACAGCCAACTTTAAATAGTTGTATGAACATTTAATACTCATACTCTTTAAATTAAAGATTCTGTAATTGTGAATGTGGTTCAATAGCATTACAACGGTACAAGAGTGCGACGCAACGATGCCCCATGCTTATTCTACCGCCCGGCCCATAATAATTCCTATTATACTTAAGCTGTATAAAATGTTGTAGTTATTTTTTGTTATCAGCGGCATTGCTACTATTACACATCGTTGTGTCACTCACTTGTACTGTAGTAATTCTATTGAGCAATGCCAAACATTCGTGCCAGAATTTATACTGCGTAAAGTATATACATCTATAACTTTAATCGTTCTATTTTAGCCAACTGCTGCCAAATATTATGTAGTAGGCCCAGTCCGAATTACTGAAAGCTACGTCAACGCCCATACGCAGTTTTAATTTCCGGGCAATTAAATAGCGAAATCCTGTGCCGTAAGTGTACACCCATTTGCTGCTGCCAAAGTCTTTCCAATCATCAAAAGCCTTTCCTGTACCGCCATACAGCATAATACTCCAGCGCCTGAAAAAATCCCAGCGGGCTTCCAGCTCGGTAAGAATATCTGCATTGCCTTGGTACCTTTCAGCAGGAACACCGCGCATATCAAGAAATGGTTTTACATAAAATGGTTGATCGCCAAAAGATTGCTGACCATCTAAACGCCATCCGCCAACTAATTTTTTGGAAATACTTTTATAAGCATACATATAATAATTCAGGTGCCAAAAGTCGTAATCGCTACCGAAAATATTATCGGATCTGATCGCATCAAAATGCACTTTTACGCCATTGTTGGGAGTAAAAATATTATCGCGGCTGTCAAGCTCAACCACTGCGCCAAGCTGGCTTACAATACTTGAATATTCAATTGGCTTTGCAAAGTCCGGCGGCAAAATTCTATCTCCGGTGTACTTAACATCCGTTTTTAAAAAAAGATATTTTAGACCGGCATACCAATTTGAAAATCCTAAGCGTTTTGTAGCCTGAACTACAGCAGGGATCGTTTTGAAATTAAATGAAAACTCTTTATCACCTAATGAAGGTAATGTTTTATAAAACGACATATTTATATTTCCGTAGCCACCACCAATAATATATTTAATGCGGCTTTTTGTTAGCGTGCCGGTGCGAAAGGCCGCCAATCCCCATGAGTTATTTACAGTGTACATACCCATTCCTCCTGTTATGGTGGGCGGTACCGGAGTTATAATTCTTTTACCTTTTACTGAATCGATGTATGGTCTTTGTGGTTGAATGAAAATGGGAATAATGCCACCACCAAAACCGCCAACAGCAGGCTCTGTAATTATAATTGGAACTGGTAAAAATCCTTTTGCTTCTATAATATAATCACTTAGATCGAAAGCACCATCTAAAGAATCTTTTGTTGATATATGCATTTTCTTATGCTGCGCTTTAGCGATGCCGCATATTAAAAGTGCGGTTAAAAGAATGATGGTTTTATAGTTTGTATTTCGCATAAGGAATGAATTGCATAATTCAAATTATTTATGGCTTTTGAACCATCTGAATCTATAACTGCATGAAAGAAGAAACGAACTTCTTCCACCGAAGAATCCGACTTCGGTTCTAAGTTGCCATTTATGACTAAGTTGGAATTGTCCACCAGCACACATACTCCAGTTTGAAACTGGTTTTTTAACCAGTGAATAGGTTATAATAAGATCCTTACTGCCACCTCCGTTTATTCTTTCAACAACTCCCTGTGCAATTTGTTTCATTACTGTTTTTTGTGCAGGCGTTAAGCTGTTGTACCAGTCAGATGTTTCATTTGCTATGCCTTCCATATCTTCCCTGGTAGCATTAGTTTTCAGATCACTAAGATCTATTGAGCCTTCTGTAGTGCGGTTAATAAACATACCTTGTCCGCCAACCCACACTGCGATGCTTCTATAAGGTTTGTTTTTAAAAAGGAAATTCATACCTAAGCGTGCATCAACCATACTGGCTTTTATCGAACCTTTAATTTTATCCATATTGGTCCATGTATGATTAACGTCCACAATGCAAATAATACCATGATAACCTGCAGCAAATGTGGTACCCAAGCCAAGTGTGGTACCATTAAATTTTGCATTTGTGTTCATCGTAAATGGCGCAATAATTGAAACGTTGGTTTGCGCATATGAAACACCGGCTATTGCATACAGATCGAAGAAGGGAAGTATCCAAACATCGGGGCGAACAGTAATAGCCTGGGTTTTAGCTTCCACATCTCCAAATTTCACAAAGTCCAAAGGCACAGGAGGATGATCATTAAAGCCAACTTTTAGATCACTGATCAATACTTTTTGTTTACCAATAAACGGATTAAGCATAATGCCTGAATTGTATGGAAGATCAAAACCTTTAGCTGATAATTTTTTGCCAAGTACCGGGAGTTTCCATTTGTAATCTGAATTTTTGATACTATCTACATATTCTTGTTGTTTTGGCCCATATTTGCTACCGGCACCTGCCTGGGCAAATGTTTCTGCTGTTTGAAGCAGCATAACGGCAATGCATATGCTAATTACAATTTTTTTCATGTGAGTATATATTGATATTATAGGACGGAGTTCTTATGCAGAGTTAACTTTCCGGTTTAGCAGAGGTTTTATGTTTATGCGTATTGATAATTTTCCCAAGTGTTACGAACCAGGTATTTCCCTGGAACCTGTTTTTTGCACCTAATTCCCCAAGCCATCTCACTCCCAGCGCAGCTTCCAGTTTTGGGAAAAATGTATTTGCTTCGGCTCCAAGTGCATAAATGTGATCCTTATCGCCATAGAACGTTGTTTGACCTACCGGTATCTTGTCACTCGTTGTTTTGAATTGCATATAGTACACCATTCCCACATTAAAGATTCTTGGTACTTGTAATCCTTTTACAGATTTATAAAACGTTTTTCCCAGTCCGCCTTCTATACTTAATACATTGCCTGTCTTTATTTCAGAATCCTTCTTTTTACTGTTTAATGCATATGATAAAAGCGTTGAAAAATTGAATGTTTTTTTCTTGTCAAAATAAACAGTGGAACCTGCTGAAATTTCATTACTCCACATACCCATTCCTGCATTGTCTGTACCTCCAACTGCATATTTACCTGTAGGAATATATAAGGCATATCCAAAAACAAAATCGGCATGTTTGGTTTTCCAGCCAAGTTGTAATGGTTGCACATACATGTCAGTAAAAGCCAGCGAAGTGCTTGAATGCACCATGTTGCCATCTATCTTGTTACTGGCAAATGCAAATAATAATGTGGCGCCATAATTTGCTTTGAGAATTTTAATATCTGTAACAATTGAAGCGCCTAAGCCTACTAAAAACATATTTACATCAGGTGATGAACTTAGCTCTGTTTTATCGCTGTTCAAATATTTCGACGTATGATAATTATATACAGGAACTGCTATAGTAATTGATGGAGGGGCCTGCGTTCCTGCTTGCAAGCCTGCATCACCAAGTATATGATCTCCTTTTAACTGCGAAAATGCATTAATGTTACCTGTTAATAATGCACCAAGCAGCATGCATACAATTATGATACTTTTTGTTTCCATATTGCTCTTTTTGGTGGGATGAATTATTTTTCTTTAACAAAGATTGTTTTCCAATTCCCTTTCATACTTACTACATGCCAGCCGTATTTTTTTGCCCAGTCAAGCGATTTGTTATCCTTTTCCTGGTAATAGTATTCACGTACTTTATCATCATGATTTATTAATAATTGAAAAGAAGGGTAGGAGCTGCCTTGTGAAAAACGAAGCATATAAATATCTCCGCCACCGCCTTCATTGCCACAGGCGAAAATTGGCCGCTTACCTATGTAGTATTGAATGTTCACAGGTTTAAGTTCTTTATCGTTCAATGTTTGCAACTTGGGCATCCTGTAGATATCATTTTGGCCTGCGTTGTCTTTATACATATACAGAAATTGCGAACCGATGACCTGTTCCGAAGGAATGCCATAATATTTCATGGATATTTCACGCATAAAGTCAACTGTTCCGCCTGAGCAAATGAATGTTTTAAAACCGTTACTGCGCAAATATTGTAGCAGTTCTACCTGCGGCTGATATACCATTTCCGCTATCGATCGCCCTGTGGGTGTTTTGGCTTTTTCGAAAAACTCTTTTACAAATTGTTTGTATTCAGATTGCATCATGCCTGTGTTGGTGGCATCAAACAGTTTGATTATATCCAACTCATTCATATGGTTTAAGTAAGAAGTGTCGTTGGATACAATTGCTTTATATGGTTGCTCTGTTGCCAGCGATGGATCATTCTTTGTCATTTGTTTTGCTCGATATAAAGCGAAAAGTCCTTGAATCACAGGCTTTTCACACCACAATGTGCCATCATTATCAAATGTTGCAATACGATCTTCCACGGGCACATAAGTTGGAAGTCCTTCGGTTGTTATACTTTTTACATAAGATATTATAGCGGCCTTAAGTGTGTCATCATTCCATGAAGGAAGCGGATCCTGTGAAAATGATGACTGAACGGAGAGTGTCGTTATAGTGACGAAAAAAAACTTTAAAATTAATTGCTTCATACATAATGATTTAAATGTTCCATAATTGTTGGTCTGAAGATATGTTTGCTGTTTTTTCATTTGATAGATCATGTTTATCGTTTCTGTATTTCTTGATGTTTGATTTAAATTTCTTTTCTTCGGTATTAACTAAGGAACTATCACCATTTTTATATTTGTGACCGTAAATGTTTTGTAATTCATCAATCATTTCATTTTCATTCTCTTTCTTAAATGTTGCCATTACAGAAGGCGACCTATTCACTATTTTCGATTTGTCCCACCAGTTATAAAGAGCGGCAATCAGCTTGTTCGAGTTAATCGGCAAACGCATGAATTTCAGAAAACTGTAGTATTCGCTTTGTAAATAATGCCTTCGTTTTAATAATAACCATTTTACCATGCGAATTGTTAAGCGAATTAGAATATATAATATTGAAATTGCTGTTAGCGCATAAAGTGTGAACCAATACCACGGTATACCTAGTACCAGGAATGTCTTTTTTTCTGCTTTGTTCTGCGGCTGGTTTTTTTGTTGTGCCTGGAGGCTGTCTTTTAAAGTGGTTAATATGCCAAGATTTGGATTCTCTTTAATATTGATGCTTAAAGGAGCCGTGATCTTTGAATATATGCGGCTGTTATTAGGATTCCACCATGTTACTTTTATTTGTGGAACCTGGTACTTACCTGCTTTTTCCAACAGGTAAGTAATTGATTCAATACGTCTTCCGTTGGCATCGTTTTCATCACGGGTATCATCCAATTCTGCTTCATCCGGATATATGCTGGCCCATGCCGGTTTTTCTTTGGCTATTTCTGGAATAAATTGCGGTAATGTGCCTTTTGCATTTATTGTGATCGTTCTGGTGATAACATCGCCTACTTTTATATTATTCATAGGTTTATTCCAGCTTTCAGATATGCTGACATCTTTTGCCACAAACCAGCTTTCCTTTTTCAAACTTGGGGGAACATCTTTTACAATTATCTTTTGAGGTGCTGTAGTTAATGTAACCTTACGGCTTTCCGAACTACCTTCAGGAGGAGTGGTGGCCACAATATGAATAGGTGGAATGGTGAATGTACCTGCCTTGTACGGAAAGACAATGTAATAAAATTCCAACCCGGCATACTGCACATTTCCAACTGTAAACATTGATGAGAATGTTCTGTCGAATGGTAGAATGAATGAGTTGGGAATCTGAATATTATCAAAATCAAGTGGAGCGGTGTACCAGGTTTTTGTTAAAACCCGAACTGTTATTCTGAATGGTTGCTGCACATACACCGTCCTTTTATTCAACTCAATACGGGCAAAACAATCTTGTGCCTTCGCGGCGCTGCCTATAAGCATGCCTATAACAAAAAATATGGTGATTCTTTTTACCAACTTTCTTTTCCGGGTTTTACGTTTTTGTAATAACGCATTCGTTGCAATTCAAATCGACGGTGTAAAAATTCTCCGGGGTCGGCATTGGTTTTTTGCATCAGAATTTTATCCTCCGTAGATTCTTGTTTCTCCAGTTTAAAATCTTTGGGCGGAAACTTGGCTTCTTTATATTTATGTATGGTCGATTGCACCTCATCTGTTACACGGCTTCCAAAGTTTGGCAGCTTTTTTACCTGCGTGTCAGATGATAATTGCTCATCTTCCGATTTCGCTTTTCTTTCCTTTAACGCATCCTTCTTTTCATTCTTTTTATTTTCTGCTAATTCCTTCGCTTTCTGAGGATCGAATTTTATGAGAGAATCAACCTTCATTTTTTGTTGCCGGGTTTTCAAAATACTGTTGCTGACTTTATCCTTAAATGCCGGATCAATAGTTTCCACTTTCTCAAAAACAGAAATAGCTTCAGTATACCGTCCAAGTTTTGCTAGTGCAAGTCCCCGGTCGTACTGCGATGCGGCCGATGTATCCATTTCAAAAAGTTCTGCGGCGGTCTCGTAATCTCCGGCTTTAAAATAAGCTATCGCTTTTCGGGTATTATTCTCAAACGTTTCCGCGGATTTAGCATATTCATTTACGTTAGTGTACAATTGTCCCTGGTAATCTTTTGTGTACCACCAATCCGGATGTCTGCTTTTTAAACCGCATGAACTAAATAATAAACACGCAAACAGTATCCAACTCCATTGTATAACCCATCCTTTTCTAAACCAAAATGCTGCAATAACCAGGGACGGTATTACCAGTAACCAACCCATATCATCCCATTCTTTTTCATCCTGTTTTCTATCTTTTTCAAAAACGAGTTTGTCTCTTATGCGTTTTGCAATGCCTTCCACATCCGACTTGTCGAGCGTTATTGGTGTAATATGTATTTTACTGTCCTGTTCAAGATTTGATAATACATTAGGATCCTGTTTGGAAACTATGTGGCTGAAACCCGGCACTGGCGCGCCATTTGGCGTTGAGAGCAATAATATCTCAAGGTGATGTATGCTGTTGTCGATATAATTAGTAAGTGTAATTGCGTCTTCCTGAGTAATAGCGTCTGTCATTAATAATATAGTGCTTGGTGCCAGTACCCGTTGCATCATGGTATCAATGGCAGCTACCAGTATTTGCATATTGGTACCCTGAACCGGCATTTCTCTGTTGGCAAGACTTTGTGCGTGATGTTTAATTAGTTTGTAATCACCGGTAAAAGGTAGTACCGTATGCGTTGTTCCGGCAAAAGCTATTAGCCCCGCCCTGGCCCTGGGATTTGCATCCACAAAATCACTAATTTTAAATTTGGCACGTTCCAGCCTGCTGGGTTCAATATCTTTTGCCAGCATCGATTTTGAAAGATCCAGCGCTATGAGAACCACTGCCTGAACTTTTTCTCCCGGTATCTCTTTTTTCTTCCACGTTGGGCCTGCCAATCCTATAATGCCCAGCGATGCGCCTGTTACAAACAGCAATAATGGTAATACAATGGCCCACCGGTTACTTTTGGTAAACATGTATGGCCGTAACGATGCTGCTATCGATTTTTTCCATTGTTTTCTTTCCTTGTTTCCAATGATCAGTAAAATTGTTACAAATGCCAGGACATAAAATAAATAAAGCGCTTGGGGACGTAAGAAGTGAAATTGCGCCCAATCAAAATTGCTGATTATAATTTTTAGTTCATTAAAATTCATTCACGTCTTCTAAAAAGATGTATCAATCCATTTATTAAATGAAACAACAAACCAAGGCCAACAGCCACTGCCAGTGGATACATATACAACAGTGTTACCGGTTTGTATGATTCTTCCTCATACTCAACGGGCTGCATTTTATTTAGCTCAGCGTACACCTGTTTCATTTGCCCTTCATTCATTGCGTTGAAATATTTTCCATTGGTAACGTATGCGATGTCTTTCAGCGTTTTTTCATCAAGATCGTAACCGCCGCTTCCTTTGGCTTGTCCTATACCAAGCGTATAAATAATAATAGAATCTTTCCTCGCTGCCTGTGCCGCGTCTATTGGTGAAATATCTTTGCCGTCATCAATTCCATCAGTAAGCAGCAACATTACTTTTTGTTTTATGGTATCTTCCTTAAATACTTTTATACTGAATGCTATAGCCTCTCCAATACTTGTCATTTGTCCGGCCATTCCCACTTCGGTCTGATCAAGCAGCCAGTTGATTGTTTGCAGATCTGTTGTCAACGGCGCTTGTAAATAGGCATGTGTTCCAAACATAACCAAACCAATCTGGTCGCTTTTTCTTTCTTTGATAAAATCCTTTAATAAATATTTTACCGCTTCCCATCTGCTCATTCGTTTTCCATCCATTACCCAATCTGTTTCAGCCATGCTGAATGAAATGTCCGCGGCTATTAAAAAGCTCCTGACTGTTTTTGTTTTCTTTGCTGGTTTGCCCACATATCTTGGTGATGATGCCGCACCTAAAAGGCATATCCAGCAAAGCATTAAACCGATCCAGGCTGCTATATTTCTTTTTGAAATCCATGAATTATTTTTAGGTCGCTGATTTGATATGGTCGCTGTTCTATAAAAAAATGGCACCATTAATGCTGATCTTCGTTTGCGCATTGCAGGTAGTATCCAGTACAACATCAGCGGTAATGGCAATAATAAGAACACCCACTTATATGCAATTTCAAAGTGCATGGTATTGTGTCATTTAACAATGATCAGTTATTGTAAGTATATCTTCTTTTATTGCTGATTTCTATTTTTGAGCCCGGCAGCATTACTACTATTAGGCAGCCGTTGCGTCGCACTCTTCAACATTTGTTCTTTATTGTGCAAAACTCCGGCAGTTATTATAATCTCTTAACTCTCTGCTGCTATCAATCCTCATCCGTGACTTTTAATCCATTTCTTTGATTTATTTACAAACGACAAAGTAACTTCTGGCGAAGGCACTTCGGATTCGTAAATAGTATTATTCAATAAACCGACATCTTCATTATTAAACATATTTTTTCTCCATTTCGAGTTTATATAATCGATCCATTCGTTCCCTCTTATTGCTGCTGTTGTTGTGCGGCCATACTTAGCCATAGCTATTCGTTTCAGCAGCATGTTTGTTTCGTATACTAGTTTTGCGTAGTCATTATCCTCGATATTGTTTTTTTCTATTTGTTGTAAATAAGCCAAAGCGGTTCTGCGATACTTATTTCTTCTGTATTTTCTAATGATAATCCATACAATTGCTAATAGGAGAAGCAATATAATTACTACCAACACATACCATCCCGGAGCGTCAAAAGTGAACGGTACCGGTGCCGGCTCTATCAATTGTCCAAAATCAGGATCATCCATTTTAATTAATAATTAATAATTAATAAAGTTTTCGTTCGAATGATGTTACTTATTGCTCAATAGCATTACTACTGTACAAGTGAGTGACACAACGATGCTTAATAGTAGCACTACCGCCGGTCCCCAAAAAAATCTCTAAACCATATGCAGCCTAACAATTATAAAGCATCTCAAATCTTATTGTAACACTACAATTCATCTCCAAAAAATCTCAATACCATACACAGCCCGCCAATTGTAAAGCAACTCAAATTTCAAATCCCTCACTTCTTATACACTTTTCCAAAGAAATCCATTACCTGGTCCTCGACAGTTTCATGTGTGTTAAGAAAAACTATTGGTATTCTGTAATGACGAAATTCATATGCCAACCGGCTTTGCATATTTTTAAAATCCGCTTTGTATTTTTCACCAGATTTTTTTCTGCTGTTTTGCCATGTTATCTGATGCTTGCCGTCACTCAAAACCAATTTACCATCAGGCAGTTGTTCATCAAACAGGTCATAGACGTGTATTAGAATTACATCATTATGAAAACTAAGGCTTTTCAATAATTGCCTGGTTTCATCATTAATATTTGAGAAATCGCTGATCACAGAAACTACATAGTCGTGCGTTATAAGCGTCTTTGTACGCCTAAGCATTTCGTTCAGCCTATTTGTATTTGCTTCAATTGTTTTTCGTAGCGGCAGTTGTTGATTTTTTTGTACAATCAACTGAAGGAAATGTTGCACTAACGCTTTGCTGCGCTTGGGCGATACATAATCATATTCTTTCTCGTTGAAAATAATTCCACCTGCACGATCACCTCTTTTGATCGTATAAAAAGCGCTTATTGCTGCCGCATGTGCCGCCGTTACTGATTTTACAAAACGCTTCGATCCAAAGAACATATAACCGCACTGATCTAGTAGGGTAAAAGTGGGGCGCTCCTTTTCTTCATTAAAAACTTTTGTATGAGTAGCTCCGGTTCTTGCAGTTACGCGCCAGTCAATATTCCTGACATCATCACCCGCCACATAATGTCTCACTTCTTCAAAGTCAAGTCCTCGGCCTCTTAGTTTAGAGGCATGCCTGCCGGCAAGTATAGAATAAACAGGGTGGGAGGGCAATATGTTTTTTGACTGCACGATGTATTCAAAACGCATTAGATCTTTCTGCGTGGTTACCACTTCAGATGGATAGGCTGGTGTTGTATGTTTTCTAAAAAGATGCATAGTGAATATTAGAAATCAGAGATCAGAGAGTTAGTTAATTATTATGTACTTTTTAATTTAAGCATTCTCAATTCTACACTAACTAACTGCTACTGTTTTTAAAAGTTGGTCTATTACATTATTGGCTGTTGCGCCATCGGCATTAGCTTCATAGCTTAGTATAAGCCGGTGTCTCAGCGCATCGTGAACTATAAATCTTATATCATCAGGTGTTACGTAATTTCTGCCATCGAGCCATGCAACTGCTCTTGAGCATTTGTCAATACTGATAGTGCCTCTCGGACTGGCGCCATAGCTGATCCATCTTCCAAGGTCGTTACTGAAACTTTCGCCGTTGCGTGTAGCAATTACTATGTCGACTATATATTTTTCCGCTGCTTCTGCTACCTGTATATTATTAATTTCTTTTCGCGCTTCAAAAATTACACTTTGCGGTATGGTAGTCGTTTGGCTAATATTCCCTTTCGATTCTTCACGCACAAGGCGCATTATGTTTTTTTCATTTTCGCTGGTTGGATAATCAATTTCTATTTTCATTATAAACCGGTCAAGTTGAGCTTCCGGCAAAGGATAAGTGCCTTCTTGTTCCACCGGATTTTGTGTAGCCAGTACCATAAACAATGGTTCCATTTTGTGCGTTTTTCCGGCTACTGATACTTGTCTTTCTTCCATCGCTTCCAGTAGTGCGGCCTGCACTTTTGCCGGAGCTCGATTTATTTCATCGGCCAGTACCAGATTGCTGAATATTGGTCCGGGCTGGAAAACAAATTTTTCTTCTGCCTCCGGCTGATATATTTCAGTGCCTGTTATATCGGAAGGTAACAAGTCCGGAGTAAATTGTATGCGGCTTAACCGGCAATCCAAATTTTTAGCCAGGCTTTTAACGGCTCTTGTTTTTGCGAGTCCCGGAAGCCCTTCCAGCAATATATTTCCATCTGTTAATAATCCGATGATTATTTTGTTCACCACGTCTTCTTGTCCTATTATGGATACATGTATGCGTGAACGCAAATCTTTTACTTGTTCTAATACTGTCATTGATATTGTTTTATAACAGATCAACTACCTCCAAAATATATTCAATAAAGAATCTGTGTTTTACGGAATAAAAATATTTTTCTTGTTATTTATTTTTGTTGTGCTTATTTATTTTTTCCTGTTGTATTTCAATTTTCAATGCTTGTTCCGCTATTATTTTTTTCAGTGTCGCGTTTTCTTCAAGAAGCTTTTTTATAGTCATCTGCAAATGCGTATCAGGCAAACTTTTTTCGGACTTAAGCGATTTCATCTGTTCCTTCCAACGATAAAAAACACTGTATGAAAGATTATGTTGCCGCAACACTTGCGTAATGCCTGACTCCTCTGCCTGGCGGAGAATATCGGACTTTTGTTCGTCTGTAAATTTTCTTTTTTTAGCAGGCATATAGTTTGCTTTTTCGTTAACAAATTGTATTTCATAAGTCGGCAATATATATCTAGAAGCTGTTTGAGTTCTTTTCAGTTTCTTTTTATGCAGCCCAATGTTGCCATGAAATACTACAGATGAACGAAATGCGACGCAACGATGATGCCATGAAATACTGCCGTCGGTACCAAAAAAAATATTTACTGTAACAATTTCTTATTCACGTATAAGCATATACGAAAAAGTGTAACTATAAAACACAGATGCTTATTGGTTAATTATTTTTTGATTGCTCCCGGCGGAAAATTGGCCATGATTTTTGAGATGGCAGCCGGTATTTCCGCATCAGGATCTTTCAAAGGTTTGTCTATTTCACTATTTCCAATGCCTTCCCATATAAGGTGATTTGTTTTTGCATCAACCACGCCAATTATTAATGACCCATCTTTGTAATCCTGCACATTGTATGTGGTATAGCCGGTCATTCCCATTCCGCCGCCCCACATGTATGGCCTGTACACTCCTCCATAACCGTAGTAATCAGTGTTAGAACTTATTGATTTTTTGTCTTTAAGTATTGTGGCTACATTCACAACCAGATCCGCATTGCTGCTTACTTGTTGGAAACCTTTTTTTATCATTTCACCAGTAACCGCGTTATTGATCCGATTTTGATTTAGCTGACTTATAGATTGTTTTTCAGCATCCACATTTGCCAGGGTAAATGTTTTATACTGCTGAAAGTTGGCATTCTTATCGTAATCGCTGGTTACCTTTACTGTTGGTGTACATGATGGCATTATAGCCGCGGTTACAATTGTAATCAGAAAGAACAGAAAGATCTTTTTCATACATTTTTGTTTTGTGAATAGAAAATTTGTTTAAAGTTTTAGTAAAACATTGATTTTGGATTTTTCTATAAAATATTTTTTGCGTAGGATATCTGATTAATGGTGCAGTATTAGCCAAACTTTATAGCATCTTTTTTTGTTAGTGTCTTAATTACTTTAGTTGAATAGCAGATTTCGCTGCACAAGCGTTGGTACTGGCTTTTGCAGCAATAAAGAAATATTGCTATGCTTAAAGTTTACATAGGAATGAGATAGATATCTCTCTACTAACAAAAGATTTATTAAATAGTTTTCCTGAAGTAAATTTTTTTTAATTCATTTTCTGTACTATTTTCAATAGACATTGTACATTATATATTTACCTATAATATCCTGTTCAATTATCATTTTGAAAATGCGTACAATAAAAATTTCAATTTGCATTTTGCTGATTTTTTTCAATTTGCAAACAATGGCCCAGAAAGATTCTGTTTATTTGAGCAACGGGCAAATTTTGATAGGTAAGATTGAAAATGCAAGCCTGGGTATATTAACTTTTGATGATGTTGATTTGAAAATGCAAAATGTAAAGCTGTATAAAATAAAGCGGATTATTACTTTTCAAAGGTTTAGAATTGAAACGGTTAACAACGATATTTATTATGGTATTTTAAAGCCCTCACTAAAAAGCAATTATTCCGAAATTTTGGCAGATGATAACAAAAAAATTACGATCGCGTTAACCGATATAAGTTTATTGATCTCGCTTGAAAAAAGTTTTTTTAAACGACTTTCGGGAAATCTTTCTTTGGGAATGAGTTATACAAAATCCAGCAGGCTTGGGCAATTTACCATAAGCTCAACAGTACAGTATCCTACACAATTGTTCGAATCGGAATTGTCTGTTTCAAGCATTAACTCCATTGATACTTCAAAGTTTTCATTTGACAGGGAGAATATTTCTTTTTTCTCCAACTATAATATCAGCTCTACATGGTTTATAGCCGGGCTTGTGCAATATCAGCGCAATATGGAATTGTCTATTGCTCGACGCTTCCAGGAAATGGGTGGGGCAGGGAAAAAAATTTTTGTACGAAAGAACTGGCAGCTTTATGGAATTAGCGGCCTGGCAGTAAACCAGGAAAAAAGCACCGAAGCGAACTCTTCCACCACAGTACAGCTTGAAATTCCCGCCATGTTGAGATTTAATTTTTTCAAATTCCGGCATCCTGATATTCAAATCACTACTAACCAAACCATGTATGTAAGCCTTACCGACAAAGGCCGGGTGCGTGTGGATGGCAACACCACATTTTCGTGGCAGTTGATCCGTTATTTTTATCTCGACATAAATCCTTATACCAACTTCGATAATAAACCTCCTGCCGGCACCAGCAATTTTGATTTTGGCGTAGTGATTAGTATTTCGTACAAGTTCTAATTATTGAATTATTTTCACATTTTCACATTATTCTTCCACCACTATCTGCACGGTTTCCGGAGATTGTTGCTTTAACAATATTTTTTTACCTGCAGTAAGTTGATTTGAAATCTCATCATTGTAATGGCGTATAGTCAATAACGTTAGTTCTTTTTTTATTTGTACATCAAATATTTCAGAAGCTGCCAAAGCGATCTTTTCGAGTTTGTCGGGTTTGTCGTCAAGGCAGCAAACAAAACTTATAGCGCCGTTCTGAGTTAAATTGGGTTTGATATTAAATGTTTCAAAAAGCTGGTATAGCTTGCCAACGGCATGTTCACCCACAAAAGAGAAATCCCTGGAGTTCAGTTGCAACAATACCTGCGAGGTTTTTACTACAATAATAGGAGGGAGATGATTTATTTTACTGTTGTGAATAATTGTTCCCGGAAGGTCTTTATTCAAAAAGCATTTCACAAGTAACGGAATACTTTTATTATGAAGCGGCTTGATGGTTTTTGGGTGAATCACCTGCGCTCCATAATAAGCCATTTCAATAACTTCTTTATAATTCAGTTCTGGTATGAGTTGTGCGGCAGGAAATGTTTTGGGATCGGCATTCATCACTCCTTCAACGTCTTTCCATATTGTCTGACTTTCGGCATTCAGCATATTGGCAAAAATCGCCGCGGTATAATCGCTGCCCTCGCGACCAAGCGTAGTGCTTTCATTATCTGCAGTTGCGCCAATAAAACCTTGTGTTATTATAAAATTATTTTTTTTAAAAAGCGGCAGGATCCTGCTGGTTATTTGTTGCCCGGTGATAGCCCAGTCAATATTCGCATCACGAAAATTATTGTCCGTTCTGAAAACATCTCTGACGTCAATCCAGGAATTTCGAATTGAAACATGGTTTAAATAAGCGCTAATGATAGCCGTAGATAACAACTCTCCGGAACAAACAATCTGATCGTAATAGTAATCGAAATTACGCACAGGATTATCGTGTAACAGCCATTCCACTTCCGTAAATATATCAAGCAACTGTTCATCCGCATTATTAGCGGCACCTGGCATTAGTTGGTGTGCTATAGATTGATGTTCCTCTTTAATAGCGGCAAAAAGTTGTAAGGCGTTTTCTTTATCATTTCTGTAAAAAGCTTCCGCTACTTTTTCAAGGGCATTGGTGGTTTTGCCCATTGCGGATATAACAATTAGAATTTTTTCTTCAGAATATCCGCGAAGAATATCCGCCGCATTTTTTATCCTGTCTATACTGTTTACACTGGCACCGCCAAATTTGAAAACTTTCATGTGCACGAAGGTATAAATTACGCAGTAAGGTGCAAAGAAAGCGAAGCTGGTGGGTGTATCAGCCGGCAGCTACTTCCCTCACTTCCACGCTTGTTCCTTTGCCTTGTATAATAGGACATTTGCGGGCAAGCGAAACTGCGTCGTCGATATCTTTCGCATTCACGATGATGTAGCCTGCAACAGATTCGTTGTTTGCAACATAAGGAGTGTTTTCAACAACATTGCCGGGGCGCAATACTTTGCCATAATATGCGAGATGATTGCCGCCTTCGGCCAGTTTTCCATTATCGGCAATACTATTTATCCATTGCATCCAATCCTGCATGTACACGTTCATTTGTTCCTGTGTTGGCTGGGCTTCCGGAGTAAGAATATCCATTCTGAATATTAAAAGAAATTCTTTCATTTTTCTACAGTTTTGTTTAAGAGGCAAATTAAACTTTGCCAATTCATGAGCCAACTGCAATGTACATAATGGTTTTCAAACTTACTCTATCACTTCAAAATCTGTTACCAGCCTGCAAATATTACCGGCATCATCATATCCGATATATGTTGCGTAATAGCCTTCGCCGTATCCGGCAGTGAACAAAGCGGCATTGCAATCATTCTTTTCCCACATCAACCAATCCCATGTGGAACGATGATTTTTTTCCATTTCCGCCAGCAGCATATGAATGGAACTAGCTTTCACACTTAAATAATGTTTTAATTCTTTTGCACCTGAGGTATCCATATAGGCGCCGGATCCCGAGTCTACGGCATATCCAAAAATTTCACCTTCGCGTAATTCTTCAATATGTTGCTGGTCGCATACAGCCAACTGCCACTTGACAGGGTTGTTATCAGAAAATTTAATTCTTGCAAAGGAAACTTTTTCCTCATTATTTGTTGTAGCAATTGCCAGTTGAACAGGAAATCTGCCTACAGGAAACTGAGTGGTAAATGGCAAATGTTTATTATGCAGAAATGGATCGCAGGCCACAATTATGCCGTCATTCACATTTAAAATACCGATATCAAAAACATAAAATTCGTATTTTATATTTTCATCGACAACGTAAACAAAACCATTATTGAAGGCCTTTTCTAAAAAATAGGGTATTGTCAGTTGTGCCATAGTGTATGTTTATATTGTTAAACAAAGTTATTGACAAAACAGCTAACCTTTAAAGAGGGCAGGTGTATTATTTCAAAATTTTCAGTAGCGTAAAATTTTAGTTTATTATTTTGGAACCGGCAGCAGTACCCTGATTGGGCTTCTGTTGTGTCACTCACTTGTACGGTAGTAATGCTATTGTGCAAGTTAAATGAAGATGTCAGAAATCAGAAGTTATAGAGAATTGGCTTTCTGACTTCTGACATCTCTTTTATATTTGCTGCTACCCCCGCCCAATAGCATTACTATCGTACAAGTGAGTGACACAACGATGCTTAATAGTAGCACTACCGCCGGTCCCAAAAAAATAGCAGCACATTTTATACCATGCGAAGTATATTATTTTAGAGCCTGAGCCTAAGAATTGTTTACTCTTCTTTGCTTGGAAAATACTTTACGATCAGGCGAATTGAGATATAGAAGATCGCCATAAAAATAAATATTGCAGTCATGCCAACTCCCGTTATGCTTAATGCATCTGAGGTTGCTTTTGCTGTTAATAATATCATGATTAATACATTTAGATGTTAGAATAATGGAACCAGCGCAAGTATTAAACCTCCGGCCACCACAGAACCAATTTGTCCACCCACGTTTGTACTTACCGCGTGCATCAACAAAAAGTTGAACTTATCTTCTTTTTGTCCCATTGTATGAATAACACGTGCAGACATCGGGAATGCCGATATGCCACATGCACCAATCATTGGATTTATCTTTTTTCCTTCCGGCCTGAACACGTTTACCAGTTTTGCAAACATTACACCACCAAAAGTGTCGAAGATAAAAGCTATCAATCCCAATCCAATGATCATAAGGGTTTCAAGCTTTACAAATCTTTCTGCAGTCATAGTGCTTGCTATACTTATACCAAGTAAAATGGTAACAAGACTGGCCAATTCGTTTTGAGCGGAGAGCGATAATTTATTTAACACTCCACATTCGCGAATTAAATTTCCAAACATCAAAAATCCTATTAGTGCGATGGAAGAAGGCGCAATGACGCCTGCAATCACCGTAACTGTAATTGGGAATAATATAAGCGCAGCTCGTGATACCGGTTTGGAATGGCTTTCCATACGAATGAGGCGTTCTTTTCTTGATGTCAGCAATCTTACTACCGGTGGTTGTATTATGGGCACCAACGCCATGTAGGAATATGCCGCGACTGAAATGGGCCCTAACAAATGCGGTGCAAATTGCGATGACACAAAAATGGAAGTTGGTCCGTCGGCAGCGCCAATAATACCAATAGATGCGGCTTCTTTTAAATCGAAGCCCATCATGGTGGCGGCTATCATTGTAAAGAATATACCAAACTGAGCGGCGGCGCCAAAGAGCAGCAGGAACGGATTTCTAAATAACGGAGCAAAATCGATCATTGCACCAATGGCAATGAATATTAATAATGGAAATAATTCTGTTTGAATACCTGCATTATATAAAATGGTTAACGCGCCTTCTATTGAACCTTCAATCGCTTTACCGGTTGCTGGATCAATATGGCTGATAGCTGTGGACAATGGTATATTTACCAATATAGCGCCAAACCCCATTGGTAACAAAAGGGTAGGTTCATACTCTTTGGCAATGGCAAGATAGATAAGTGTAAATCCTACACATATCATTACTAAGTGTTGCCATGTAATGTTGTACAGGGCGGGTAATAAATCTTGAAAATTCATTTGTTTAATTTTTTTGGTTACCTGATTTCTTCTTTTAGTTCTTCAATTTCTTCTTCCAGATCTTCAATTTCTTTTTTCTCTGCTATCACAAGAGAGAGGAGAATTGAAAATGCGAGAGTGCCGATTATAACGGTGAGGGAAACCCAGGAATGGTTGGCGAAGAAATGTTCTACCGGGCTGAAATATGATAACAACATTTTTGCACCAATAAAGAAAAGTATGAAGCTCACGCCATGTTTTAAGTAGCGGAACATTTTCATAATGCCTTTCAGTGCAAAGAATAATGATACTAATCCCATCACGGCAAACACGTTTGACGTAATAGCTATAAAGTCTTCTTCCGGAGGAGTAAGCACTTTTGCCGTTCCTTCTTTAATTACCCCAATGATAGCCGGAATGGAATCTATGGCAAAGAGCACATCTGTAGAGCCGATTACCAAAAACACGAGGAACACGGATGTTATATGCCATTTACCTCCAATTTTGTGCATGAAATGCGGATTGTCTTTGTCCGGATCAATTGGAAATAATCTTGATGCTCCGCGGTATAAAATGTTTTTGGTAGGATCAACCTGGTCTTCATCTTTCGTGAATGCCATTTTATATGCTGTCCATACCAGTATAACGCCAAACACATAAATAATCCAGTGAAATCTTTGGATCAATTCCATTCCTGCAATTATAAATAATATGCGAAGCGCTATTGATAACAGAATTCCTAGTTTTAGAAGTCTTGGCTGATTTTTCGGATGTACCGCCATCAACGAAAAGATCATAACAAATACAAACAGATTATCTACTGAAAGAGAATATTCCGTTAGATAACCTGAAACAAATTTGATAGCCATTACCTCCGATGTTTTTTTCAGGCTGTCCGGATTTTGTGGAAAGAAAAAATATATGGCTACTCCGTAAAGAAGTGCCAGTGATATCCAGAGAGATGTCCAACGTAAGGCTGTTTTAATTTTCATTTCTCCTTTCCTGTGGTCGGTAACGTACAGATCAATTGTTACTACCACAAGAAAAAGAACAACAAAAGACAACCAGAACATAGTAATTGGTGCCATGTTGATTTTTTTGAGTTAATACTTGTTTTTACCCTATTTTATTGGAATGTTAAATTAGCCGATTTCAATAATCTTATGACCTTCCAATACTGTATCGCCTTTGTGAGCGTGAATGGCAATAACAACACCTTCCAGATCGGAATTAATGTTATTTTCCATTTTCATCGCTTCCAGGCACAGTACTGTTTGCCCATGAGTTACTTTATCACCGGGCTTAACAAAAATGTCAAGTATTTTACCCGGTAAAGGAGATTTAACAAAACCGGTTCCGCCTCCGGAAGGTGGCGCTGCAACTGCCGGTGTAGCCTTTGCAGGTGTACCGTTTTGAGCCGCAGGCTTAGTATTATTTGAAGGAGCGTTTTCCTGGCGTACCACCTGGCGATCTACTTCTATTTCGTAAGTTTCGCCATTCACCACCACAGTAGCTATATTGTTCACAATACCGGAAACTTCAACCTCGTATTGTTTATTTTTTAGAGTGAATTTTAATTTTTCCATTTGTTGATAGTTTAAAACACTAGTAAATTTTTGATCTTAAACCGGGTATGCGTATTGGCTGTTGCCTTAGTCCATGTATTTTAGAACTCCATGGAGAATAAGGTTTTACCATACGTTCAATTGTAATTGTAGCATTCTGATGCTCTTTTTCTTTGTTGATATACATTGAAAGAGCAAGTGCTATGATAGCGGCAACGTCGTCATGTTCATTAACAACTTCAACAGCTTGCTGTTGCTGAACAGGAGCGGCTTCCGTATCTGCCGGTTTTGACTTTTTTTTGAAGAAAAAACTCATGATGCTTTTTTTTAGAATGGAACATTGCCATGCTTCTTAGCAGGGTTTGTATCTTTTTTGGTTGCCAACGCCTGAAGTGCTCTTATTATACGGAAACGTGTATTACGCGGAACAATCACATCATCTATAAATCCGTTAGAGGCAGCATCGTATGGGTTAGCAAATTTATTTTGATATTCGTTTTCGAAGCTTCGCAGCATTTCGTTTCTTTCCTGCTGATCTTCGATGGTGGCCAGCTTTTTGTTGTAAAGAATTTCAGTAGCGCCTTTGGCTCCCATCACCGCAATTTCGGCTGACGGCCAAGCGTAGTTAATATCTCCACGTAAATGTTTTGAACTCATCACATCATAAGCGCCGCCATATGCTTTGCGAAGCACGACTGTAATTTTTGGAACAGTTGCTTCTCCATAAGCGTATAGCAGTTTGGCACCGTGAATGATAATGCCACCATATTCCTGGGATGTGCCCGGCAGGAACCCCGGAACATCTACCAATGTAAGAATTGGAATATTAAACGCGTCGCAGAATCTTACAAAACGGCCTGCTTTGCGGGATGCATTAATATCAAGTACTCCGGCCAGGTAATTTGGCTGATTGGCAACTATACCAACAGACATGCCTCCGAAATGGGCATAACCGGTTACTATATTTGGAGCGAAATCTTTTGATACTTCGAAAAACTCGTTGTTATCTGCTATTGCATGAATAATATCTTTTACATCATATGGCTTATTAGCGCTTTCCGGTATAATGTGATCAAGAGATTCATCCAATCTGTTAATCGGATCATCACATGGAACCATTGGAGGATCTTCCATGTTATTTTGTGGCAGGAATTCAAGTAGCTTACGCAGCATCAGCAAACCTTCCTGTTCGTCTTCAGCTACAAAATGCGCCACTCCCGATTTTGAACTATGTACTACAGCGCCTCCCAGTTCTTCATCTGTAACGGTTTCTGCAGTTACGGTTTGCACCACTTTCGGTCCGGTTACAAACATGTAACTATTCTTTTTCGACATCAGTATAAAGTCTGTAAGAGCAGGGCTATATACCGCTCCACCTGCGCAAGGTCCGAAAATCGCGGATATTTGAGGTACCACCCCGGATGCAAGAATGTTTCGTTCAAATATTTCAGCATATCCGGCAAGGCTCTGAACACCTTCCTGGATGCGGGCTCCACCAGAATCGTTTATACCAATTACAGGAGCGCCAACTTTCATTGCCTGATCCATTACCTTACATATTTTCTTGGCAAACATTTCGCTTAGCGAACCGCCAAATACTGTAAAGTCTTGCGAAAAAACATACACAAGCCTTCCGTCAATTGTACCGAATCCGGTAATTACTCCGTCAGAAAGCGGCTTGTCTTCATCAATTCCAAAATCACGACAACGGTGTGTTACAAACATGTCAAATTCTTCAAAACTGCCTTCGTCAAGTAACAGTTCTAAACGTTCGCGTGCTGTAAGCTTCCCTTTTTTGTGTTGAGCGTCAATTCTTTTTTGACCTCCACCGAGTTTAGCTTCCTTTCGTTTGTTTAATAATTGTTCGATTTTCTCTTCTAGAGTCATAACTGAGAGTTTTCTGTTAATAATTAGTAAATAGAAATATGTTGTTAAACCGTTTTTTTCAAAAACAGTTCATCATGTTCTGTTAAGACAATGGCTTCACTATAACCATATCTCTCATTTCATAAACTTACAGGACTATCAAAATCACTTGCAATGCACACACAGCATGTTCAAACAGTTAGCAAGCGCCTACAGTTTGATGGTGTTGAAGTTCATTTTCAAAAATTATTTCACTATTACATTATTACACTCACATCATAAGTGTTATGACACATTGGGGAGGCTTGTTATTCAACCATACTACATAAAATATCCAAGAATGTCCGCAAGAATTTTAATTTGTTTTGGTAACACTTAAAATCCCTTCAGACACAATATACTATCCTTAAACAATTATGATGTTTATATTATTCCTTGGTCACAGGTGCAGTTAATTCTATTAAAACACGGCAATGTTTAGGGTTCTAATAGTGGTAAAGTATAATACTTCATAAACGGGTCTGCTCAGAAGGTTTCAATGGTTTTAACACATGAACTTAGTATATTTTTTTATTATAACCTAATAAAATATTAAATGGCCTATATAAGCATTTGATTTTAAGTTCCTATAGTTTTATGAAACTACATAAAAAACCTGTTATTGCTGGTATCGCAAAAGGCCTAATTATAGCTGCTTTAGATTTGATATTTGATACTTGAGATGCTTTATTTTGAGCTTTCCTGAAGAAATGCGGACGGTGTTTTATAGCAAATCCTGTATAAAGAATTTAAAATCTCAAATTTCAGATTTCAGATTGTTGGTGTCGGCGGTAGTGCTACTATTGAGCATCGTTGTGTCACTCACTTGTACAGTTGGAATGCTATTGTGCGGGGCAAGTCGCTGGTTACAGGTTACAAGTTACAAGTTGCCGGTGTTTTAGTACTGGCAAGCATTTAAGAAATCGGAAGTCAGAGATCAGGGAAATATGCGCAGATGTCCTACACCTCAAAGGTGTAGGACATCTGGATAACACGGTGTTTTATAACAAATCCTGTTTAAAGAATTTAAAATCTCAAATTTCAGATTTCAGATTGTTGGTGTCGGCGGTAGTGCTACTATTAAGCATCGTTGTGTCACTCACTTGTACGGTAGTAATGCTATTGAGCGGGTTGGCAGTGGACAGTGAGCAGTAGTTGCAGGTTACCAGTTGCCGGTTGCCAGTTGCCGGTGTTTAAGTACTGGCAATACTATAAATTGTCAGTACACTAATTCAATGAGATTTCTCGCACAGGTTGTTCCTTTATGAGTTTCGATTCAACATCCGTGCGAGAACTACAGCCCGCTGCCTACTGTCAACCGCCCACTAAAGTTCCAACCGTACAAGTGAGTGACACAACGATGCTTAATAGTAGCACTACCGCCGGTTCCAAAAAATAGATGCATAAAATTGTGCAGTGCAAAAAATAAACAATCAGCGTGATCGCACTGCGTCGTTGCATTTGCCGCGAGAAAAGGAATTTGCAGCAGAACTGCTATATTGATCGGTTCTGATTTCCCTACTGCCCACTGCCCACAATACACTGTTCACTTGGCGAATAGCTTTACTACCGGTTTAAAAAAACAACATTTTTTTGCAGTTACATGTAAAACAGGCTATCTTTAGAAATATCAAAACCATATACGCCAGTATAAGAATTTCAACATTCCCATGTCGGTTTTGATAAAACGTCTTGCAGAAACTACAAATAAACACATGAAAACTAAGTTGACCTTACTTTACAAAACAGCCACATCCATCTACTTTTTATTCACGTTCACTTTTGTGGCAATTGGCCAGGATACATTTTTTCGACAAGCAGTACCGGTTTGGGTTAGTGACAGACAAACAACTAAAAACCTTACAGTAAGTTTCCGAGCAAATTTTGGTTGGGACGGGAAAGGGGATATATTGTTTCGTATTGCCGCACATGCTGATTACAGAGCTTATGTAAATGGTATATTCCTGGGGCATGGGCCTTGTGTTGCCGGGTATGGATTTTACCGGGTAGATGAGTACCAATTAAAGAAGTTGATAAAAACGGGAGAAAACATAATTGCTATCGAAGTGGCCGGATATAATGTGGATAATTATTATCTCATGAACCAACCTTCATTCCTGCAGGCGGAAATAACATCCGGAGATAAGGTGCTTGCCATAACCTCAACACAATTGAAAAAAAGTGAGAATCCTCGACCAGTTTTATTTGAAGCTGCTATTTTCAATCAACGTGTTCAGGATGTACCCAAATATAGTTTTCAACGTACTTATATGGAGGCTTATAAATTGACGCCTCAATACAACGCATGGATGACCGACAAACAGGCTTTGTTCAAGAAGGTAGCGCTGGAGCGGACTAATAACAAGCAGCTTATACCCCGCCGGGTGAAATATCCCGATTACAGCATCAGGAAATACCGGGAAAGTTTACCCGGAGGCATTTATAAATTTGAATGCAATTCCACCGGATTCATTGGCGCGGAAGTACAAGTAACCTCACCGTCGAAAATAACATTCGCCTGGGATGAAATTCTTACAAACGGAGATGTCGATATTCACAGGCTGAGTTGTAATAACAGTATTACGTATGAATTACAACCTGGGCAATATACATTGGAAACATTCGAGCCATACACTTTGCAATACCTTAAAGTAGAAACCGAAGGTGATTGCAGTGTTGGTAATTTTTATATCCGGCAATATGTAAATGGCGATGTTTCGCAAGCCAAGTTTACTTGCAGCGACGAAAAAATTAATTCCATATTCGCCGCAGCAGTGGAAACCTATAAGCAAAATGCATTGGATATATTTATGGACTGTCCTTCACGGGAACGTGCCGGCTGGCTATGTGACAGCTATTTTACTTCTCGTGTAGCGTTTGATTTATCTGGTAACACATTAATAGAAAAGAACTTCCTGGAAAATTTCCTGCTACCTGATAAATTCAGGTATATACCACAAGGAATGCTTCCTATGTGTTACCCCGCCGACCACTCCAATGGCAATTTCATTCCAAACTGGGCCATGTGGTTTGTATTGGAGCTGGAAGAATATCTTGGGCGGAGTGGCGATCGTAAAATGGTAAACGATCTTCGGCCTAAAGTAATGGCCTTATTAGACTATTTCAAAGAATACGAGAATGAAGATGGATTGTTGGAAAAATTGGAAAAATGGATTTTTGTAGAATGGTCGAAGGCGAATGAGTTTGTACAGGATGTTAATTACCCTACCAATATGCTGTATGCGCGGATGCTTGAATCGGTTGCGTCATTATATCATTTACCCGAATTGCGAACAAAAGCCCGGCATATCCAACAGGTGATCAGAAAACAATCATTCGACGGAAACTTTTTTATTGATAATGCTGTAAGGGAAGGCAACAAGCTGGTGGCGCAAAAAAACAACCGGACGGAGACGTGTCAATATTATGCCTTTTTCTTCGGCATTGCCACTCCTGAAACATATCCGGATCTTTGGAGAACATTGTTATCTGATTTTGGTCCGAAACGTAAAGTAACAAAAGCATACCCTGAGATTTATCCATCCAATGCGTTTGTGGGTAATTATCTGAGACTTGAGATCTTATCACAATATGGATATGTAAGGCAATTATTGAGCGAATCGATTGATGAATATGCTTACATGGCTGATCTGACAGGTACTTTATGGGAAAACACAACAACTGTCGCCAGTTGCAACCACGGTTTTGCATCACACGTAGCCCATGTTTTTTATCGTGATTTACTTGGTATCAAGCGTGTTGATGCCATAAGCAAACAGGTGGAAATTGTATTCAATGATACTGATTTGCAAAGTTGTTCCGGTACGATCCCTATTGGTAATCAAAAAATCAGTTTGCAATGGGAGAAAAAGGGGAAAAAGCTAAGTTACCAGTTGAATATTCCGGCAGATTATCGCGTATCTGTAAAAAATAATACCCGGTATCAATTGGTACAGTTATAAAGCAGGAAAAATCCCAATCATCGTGTTTTTCTTTGCCAAAAACAGGTATTTAATAATTAATAATGAATAATTAATAATGAATAGGGTTGCGTTGAGGAGAAACGTGCTTATTAGTGAATGGCTTTCTATTGTAATACTTATTAAGAACATATTTTAGTTTCGGTTTTTATTATGAACAGGGCATTTGAATTACTATTGAACAGTTGTTGCGTCGCATTTCGTTCATCGGTTGAATATATATTGAGCGAGGTTGATTGTTGGAAGCAATCTTAAGACAAACTCAAAACTCATTACTCATCACTTGCTCAATAGCATTACTACAGTACAAGTGAGTGACACAACGATGCTTAATAGTAGCAATACCGCCGGTTCCCAAAAAAATAATGGCAAAAAATTATACTTCCCAAAATATAAATATTAACGGCTCATCTTTTTTTGCATCTAATTACTTTTTGCAGAATTTATGCAACAAAGATCAGTAATGTTGCATAGTGCAGTTGCATGAAAATATTGCCAGTTCTGCATTTCAGCGATTTTTATATGATTATCTTACTTAACTTAGTCGCTTGAATTTACTATCCCTAAATTGTTTGCTATATGAAATATAAACTGTTGTTTGCCGGATTGATCATTTCTTCTGCCATGTTTTTTACTAATTGTGCAGATAACAAAAAAGTAAAAAATGAGTCCGTTCCATCACTTCAGGAAACATTCAAAAATGATTTTGTAATTGGTGCCGCTTTGAACGCTACGCAAATTGAGGAAAAAGATACTGCCGCCGCCGTTCTTATTCCGCAACAGTTTGGCGCTATTACACCTGAAAATATTATGAAGGCTGAAATTATACACCCGGAATGGAGCAAGTACGATTTTGACCTCGCAGATAAAATGGTGGCGTATGGAAAAAAACACAACCTGCAAATAAACGGGCACACATTAATATGGCACAGCCAGTTGCCGCCTTTTGTAAAAAACATGAAAAGTGCGGATTCGTTGCGCACATTTTTTAGCGATCATATTAATACGATCGCTTCCCGCTATGATGGCAAAATATTTTCATGGGATGTGGTAAATGAAGCATTAGAAGAAGATGGCAGTTTGCGAAAATCAATTTTCCTTGAAAAACTTGGTGAAGATTATATTTTGGAAGCATTTCGGCTGGCTCAAAAAGCCGCTCCCAACACCGCGCTTTATTATAACGATTATAATATTGAGCAACCCAAAAAGAGAGCAGGGGCTATAGCCTTGCTAAAAAAATTGAAAGCTGCCGGCGTGCGCATTGATGGCGTAGGAATTCAGGGACACTGGAAGGCTTATGACGTGCCATTAAAAGATATTGAAGAAAGTATTAACGAATTTGCCGCGCTGGGAATGAAGGTTATGTTTACCGAACTGGATCTGGGCGTGTTGCCAAACCCCTGGGATGGAAATATCGCGGATGTAAATCAGACAGCCGCTTACAATGCGCAGATGAACCCGTATGCAAACGGTTTGCCGGATTCGATGCAGGTAAAACTCACCAATGGTTATGAGCAACTGTTCCGTTTGTTTTTGAAACATAAAGATAAAATCAGCCGCATTACTTTCTGGGGTGTAAATGACGGTCAATCATGGCTGAACGACTGGCCAATAAATGGCCGCACCAATTATCCTTTGCTGTTCGACAGGCAGTTTAATCCCAAACCCGCATTTTATAAAGTAATTGAAATAAAAACCAAAAACTGATTATTTACCTCTTGAATTGCGCTAAACCATGAACAATAACTCGCAGAAATTATCCGTACTTGAAAAGGTTGGTTACAGTTTGGGCGATCTTGCAGCCAACCTGGTGTTTCAAACTTTGATGACTTATCTCGCCTATTTTTATACTGATATCTATGGCCTTAAACCCGAGCATGCTTCTGTAATAATGCTGGTAGTGGGTCTTGTAGCGGCATTTGGATTCAATCCTATTATAGGTGCGCTGGCCGACAGAACCAATTCGCGGTGGGGAAAATTCAGACCGTGGATATTATTTACCGCCATACCTCTTGGCGTAATTGCTTTGCTGGCTTTTAGCACGCCTCATTTTTCATACAAGGGCAAATTGATTTATGCAGTTGTTACATACACATTGCTGCTATTATTGTATGCGGCAAATAATCTTCCATACTCAGCGCTGAGTGGTGTTATTACCGGCGATATGAAAGAACGTAACAGCGTTTCTTCTTATCGTTTTGTGGCGGTAATGTTTGCGCAGTTTTTTGTGCAGGTATTTATGCTGGCTATTATTGAAACTGCCGGTGGTGGCGATAAATCTGTTGGTATCGAAAAAGTAATGGGATGGCTTGCAGGAATTGGAACTGTTATGTTGCTCATAACATTTCTTACTACCAAAGAGCGCATCATTCCAAAACCGGAACAGAAATCCAGTTTAAAAGAAGACTTGGGCGATCTGTTTAAAAACAAGCCCTGGGTAATAATGCTGCTGCTTACCACGCTTGTTTTTATTACGCTTGCTATGAAAGGCGGTTCTTATGTTTATTATTTCAAAAACTATGTTGATAAGGAAAGCCTTACCACATTTGTAAATCCTATTATTCAATTTCTATCTAAAGTGGGACTGAACTTTTTTGGTGAAGATCCTGTTTCCGCGGGTTTTGGTCTGTTCAATGCCGGAGGCATCATATTTATGATTGTAGGGATCACGCTCTCTAAAAGGTTTGCCGATAATTATGGCAAAAGAGATGTATTCGGTATAGCGCTGTTCATATCTACAATATTCGTGTTGATATTTGTATTTTTTCCGCCGCAATCAGTAAAGCTGATGTTTGTTTCACAAATATTGCACGGCTTTTTTTATGGCCTCACCATACCATTACTTTGGGCAATGATCGCTGATGTAGCGGATTATAGCGAATGGAAAAATAACCGCCGCGCTACCGCCATCATTTTTTCCGCCATGATGGTAGGATTAAAAGCTGGCCTCAGCATTGGCAGCGCTTTGCTTACATGGATACTCAGCCTTTATAATTATGTGCCACAAAGCGAAGCGCAAACAACACAAGCGATCAATGGAACAAAAATGCTGGTAAGTGTTTATCCGGCCATACCGTTTTTAATAGGAGCATCATTATTATTTTTTTATACCATCAATAAAAAAATGGAATTGCAAATTGAAAAAGACCTTAGCGAAAGAAGAAAAAATTAAATTGAAAGCACTATAAGATTGAAGACTTTCAAGGAAATAAAATTCAATAATTATCAAAAGCTGTTTGAGTAAATATTTATGGTACGGGCGGCGGTATTTCATGGCGTCATTGTTGCGTCGCATTTCGTTCATCTGTAGTATTTCATGGCAACATCATTTAGTTGAAAGTTGAAAATTGAAAGTTGAAAGCGCTTATTGAATGGAGAATTGAGAATGCTATATGTGTAGAATGTAAAGAAGAAACATTCACACTTCATACACCACAAAAAAATACAACTATGCCGGAAGATAGTATTGATCATATAAATTTTGATGAGCTGAACCGCAAAGCCATTTCGCAGCCGCTGGTTACACACATTTATACTGCCGATCCGTCTGCACATGTTTTTAATGGAAAAGTTTACATCTATCCTTCGCATGATGTGGATGCAGGCGAAGCGTTTGATGACCTGGGCAGCCATTTTGCCATGGAAGATTATCATATTATTTCTATGGATTCGCCGGATGGTGAAGCAAAAGACCATGGCGTGGCGCTGCATGTAAATGATGTGCCCTGGGCCGAAAGACAAATGTGGGCGCCGGATGCTCATGAGAAAGATGGAAAATATTATCTCTTTTTTCCGGCAAAAGGGTATGATGGTATTTTCAAAATTGGTGTGGCTATAAGTGATTTGCCCACCGGGCCATTCACGCCACAGCAGGAAGCTATTAAAGAAAGTTTTTCTATTGATCCCGCAGTTTTTAAAGATGGGGACGGCAGTTATTATATGTATTTCGGTGGCATTTGGGGCGGACAATTGCAGCGTTGGAGAACAGGTTCGTTCAATGCGGAATGCCCGGAAAGTCCGGTAGCGCATTTACCAAAAGATAATGAACCTGCTTTATGCGCTAAGGTGGCAAAGCTTACAGATGATTTATTGGAATTTGCAGAAACGCCAAAAGATGTTTTGATTGTAGATGAAAATGGCAAGCCTTTATTGGCAGGTGATAACAACCGACGCTTTTTTGAAGCTGCATGGATGCATAGGTACAATGGTAAATACTATTTTTCATACTCTACAGGCGATACTCATTTCATTTGTTACGCAATGGGCGATAATCCTTACGGGCCTTTCACTTATAAAGGAGTGGTGCTGAATCCGGTGGTAGGCTGGACCAATCATCATTCAATTGTGGAATTTAACCACAAATGGTATTTGTTTTACCACGATTCATCTTTGTCGAAAGGTGTAACTCATTTAAGAAGTGTAAAAGTTACAGAGCTTCATTATAATGAAGACGGAACTATTCAGCCGATTACTCCATACAAGCTATAGACTTTTTTCGCACACAGATGACACTGATTTTGAATGCTGCAAGGCTACAAGCCTTGCAGAGCGTGAATAGGAAGAAGTGTTAGTTTTCTCATGGCACTAATAAATTTCGATAGTCGTATTTTTTATAATCTTTATTTTTTTTAATTTCATTATTTATCTCTATTAGTTCGTTCTTTACTTCGATCCTTAGCCAATATTCTGGACTTATATGAGAGAATGAACTTAGTTTTAAAACTAAATTAGGATTCAATTTTCTTTCGCCTATTAAATACTTATATAAATTGCTGTCTTGCATTTCGAACAAGTCTGCTAATTTTCTTTGAGTAACATTAAAAGTCTTAAGATACATTTTGACGAAATCCAAAAGTTGCAATTTAACAGATGTATTATTTGACTCGATGTAATCCTCTATTTGAAATTTTATCGATAATAATTCATTTCTGATCTTTCTTTCTTTTGTCTGCTTTTCAGAATTAGAAAGAATAAACTCACTCAGAGATTTCCTTTTCTCATCATTCCAAATATCATTCAATTGAATTTCTTTGTTTTTCATGTCTTTCTAGTTTAAATATTCATTGATTAATTTTTCTCCAACTTCTGGCGATAGCACCATTGTTGTTTCACCCCATTTTAAAGCACCATATTTTTGACAGTATAAAGCCATGAGTTTTGTTTCGTCTTTTTTATCTTCTTCTAAAACATCAAATGCCAACCATCCTCTATAATGATCTTTGCCATTAATAAAACTAAGCCGGCATGCGAATGCAATTAAGCAACCTGCAACTTTATCGTAGCGTTTGTTTTTGCTTTTATTATGAGGGGCAATTTCTACATAGGCCATGTATGGCCCAACTGTATCTCGTAGCTGAAAAATAAGGCATCCTTCAATTACAGTAGGACTGTCCTCGCATACTAAAATGTACGTTTGAAATCCTTTTTTCTTTGAATGGCTTTTGAAATTAAACCGCCACCCATCGGTAATTGATGGCAACGTAATATGTATAATTATATATTTCACAAATTTCGGGTTATTGTGAAAGTAACTGTATAATACTGCTGATTAATGTGAAAATGTGATAAATGTGGAAATGTAAGGGAATTCAATGATTCGATTTTGCAATGCTTGCCTGTACCAAAACACCGGCAACCGGCAACTGGCAACCTGAAACTCAAAACTTAAAACCTGTATCCTGTAACCGGCTACTGGCAACCCGCCCAATAGCATTCCTACCGTACAAGTGAGTGACACAACGATGCTTAATAGTAGCAATGTCGCTGGTTAACTAAAAAAATCTTTACATGTTTAATGCTGCGTAAAATCAAATAATATGCCTTTTAAAATTTTAATTCGTGGCGATTAGTGTAATTCGTGGACAAAAAAAATCAACTCATACACTACAAATGTTGCCATCTCAAATTGATTAAAAATGAAATATCTTCGTAAAGCACAATTATTTAAAACAAACCTTTGAAAAATGACCAGTATGAAGCTAAGTATTACCTGTGTTGCATCTCTTCTAATTACTTTGTTGACTTTTGCGCAAAAACCAAAGCCGCCCATTATGGGTTGGAGCAGTTGGAACAATTTTCGAATCAACATAAATGAGCAGTTAATAAAAGAGCAGACTGACGCGTTGATTTCATCGGGACTTTATGATGCCGGATACCGGTTTATCAATATCGATGACGGCTTTTTCGGCGGCAGGGATTCTTCAGGAAAACTGCTTATTGATAAAAAAAAGTTCCCCTCCGGTATGAAGGCCATGGCGGAATATATTCATAGTAAAAATTTGAAAGCGGGCATTTATACCGATGCCGGAAAAAACACCTGTGGCTCTATTTGGGATAACGATCCAAATGGTAAAGGAGTGGGGATATACGGGTATATTGAACAAGACTGTGACCTGTTTTTCAGAGATTGGAAGTTTGATATGCTGAAAGTAGATTGGTGCGGTGGCGAGCAAATGAAACTGGATGAAAAAACTGAGTATACCAAGATTATTAATGTGGTAAAAAATATTGACAGTAACATAATTTTCAATATCTGCAGGTGGCAGTTTCCCGGCGAATGGGCTATAAAAAAAGCTGACTCATGGCGCATTTCCGCGGATATTCATAATAAGTTTTCTTCTATTTTAAAAATAATCGACCTCAATGCCGGTTTGGATAAGTACGCTTCCGCAGGGCATTATAACGATATGGATATGCTCCAGGTGGGAAGGGGCATGACTTACGATGAGGATAAATCTCACTTTTCGATGTGGTGTATGTTGAATTCACCACTGATGGCCGGCAACGATTTGCGGTATATGACCGCGGAAACAAAAGAAATACTGACCAACACAGAAGTTATTGCACTAAACCAGGATGCCGCGTTTGTTCAGGCGAAAAGAGTGTATAGTGAAAATAACATGGAACTTTGGGTGAAACCTTTAGCTGGTAGAAATAATAAAACCAAAGCCGTAGCCATACTAAACAGGGCTGATGAGGCAAAGACTTTTACACTTACTCCACAACAGTTGGGCATTAAGGAAAAGAGTAAGTTGCGGGATCTGTGGCTGCACAAAAACCTGGGGCGAATTGGCAAACAGCAAACATTTTCCATTCCCGCTCACGGCATTGTTGTGCTGAAGATTGATAATGCAAACTAAAAAAACCGCGATATGCGTTTACGCAAAACGTCCTGCACCTTAAAAAATGCAGGACGTTTTGTATTTCCTGTGTTTGTAAATTTCAGTTTTTTATCAAAGATATTATTATGGAACCGGCAGCGGTTCTTTATTCAGCTCCGGTTGTGTCACTCACTTGTGCGGCAGGAATGCTATGGAGCGGGTTGGCAGTGGACAGTGGGCAGTAGGCAGTGGACAGTAGGCAGTAGAGAAATCAGCGGTCAAAAGACTGCGGCGTATGCAGATGTCCTACACCTCAAAGGTGTAGGACATCTTGCTAACAGTGAGCCAGGAATACTTTAGCCGATGAAAAGAATTACAACTGATGAAGTGATTGCGACGCAACGATGATGCCATGAAAAACTGCCGTTCGTACCACAACAAAAATCACAGCTTTCACCAAGATCTAGAAAATAACAGATGCCTTGGTAAATACCGTAGCCGGTATCAAAACACTGTATTCTCAATATCTTCTTCAACTTATCAATAAGAACCGTTCACGAAATTTCATTTTCAATTATAATTTTTTTTTAATTTTTTGTAACATGACTTACATGCCGGTAGTCTTAGTGATACCAGATATCCTTCAATAATTACCATTTAACATAAAGCAATGTACTTTGTTATGCATAGTACTTATGTTTGTTCTGTTATTTTTATTAAATAGTACTAAACATCGCCATGAGACACCTAAATACTATCGTAATAGCTACGCTATTAGTAACCTTATCTTACCTGAGCCATGCGCAAATAACTGGTAATCAATTAACCGGCACGGTTAAAGATGCTCAAAACAATGTAGTAGCAGATGCGTCGGTCACTTTATTTAAATTGGCTGATTCTTCACAAGTGATATTGCGAAAGACCAATGCGACAGGAGATTTTGTTTTGAAAAATATCGTTTCCTCAAAATACTATATCACCGTAACCGCAATCGGATTCAAAAAGTATAGTTCTGAAAGTTTCGTTTTGGATGACAATTCAAAAAGTAAAAATTTTTCCATACAACTTACCAATACATCTAAGGAGCTTACGTCGGTTACCATAACGGCATCAAAGGCATTTATAGAACAACGTGCCGATAAAACCGTTGTAAATGTTGAGGCATCGGTTACGAATACGGGAGCCACCGCATTGGAAGTGTTGGAAAAAGCGCCTGGCGTAACCATTGACAAGGATGGTAACATTAGCCTTAAAGGCAAGCAGGGCGTGAATATTATGATTGACGGCCGCCCAACGTATCTTTCATCTTCCGATCTCACCAATTACCTGAAAAGTCTTCCTGCCAATGCACTGGATCAAATTGAAATAATGACGAACCCTTCTTCAAAGTATGATGCGGCGGGCAATTCGGGCATCATCAACATAAAAACTAAAAAGAATAAGCAAAAGGGTTTTAATGGAAATGCATCGCTCAACTATGGACAAGGCGCTTACTGGAAAACCAATAACAGCCTTAATTTGAACTATCGCACAGGTAAAGTGAACATTTTTGGAAATGGCGGTTATAACGTTTGGAACGGATATAACCACCTTGAACTGTTACGCCATTTTAAGGATGTGAATACAAAAGAGATCAACGGCATTTTTGAACAGGATACATGGATGAAATTTGGTGTAAAAAGTACGAACGCCAAGCTGGGCCTGGATTATTTTTTGAATAAGAAAACAACGCTTGGTGTAGTGTTTAACGGCTACATAACTAATGAAACCAACAATAGTACAAGCACCATCTACTTAAAAGATCCCGCTTATGTTACCGATTCTATAACCGCAGCGCTCAACAACATTGAAACGAAATTTAAGAATGGAAGCGTGAACCTGAATATGCGTCACCAATTTGATACAACCGGCAAGGAAATAACAGCGGATATTGATTATGCGAGTTATGAAAATAAAGGAAATCAATATTTTTATAACAATAGTTACAATCCCTCCTGGGTTTTAACCGGTATACAAGATCTTCGTTCATACATGCCTGTTAATATCGATATTTATTCTGCTAAAGTTGATTTCTCAAAACCTTTAAAAGGAAATGCGAAACTGGAAACCGGCATAAAAAGCAGTTATGTGGAAACCACCAATGGCGCATATTTTTACAATGTTTCCAATGGCTATGAAACGGTGGATAATGCAAAAACAAATTCGTTTACTTACAAAGAAAACATTAATGCCGCATACGTAAGTTTCAACAAGCAAATCAGTAAACTGAATGTGCAGTTGGGTTTACGATATGAGAATACCAACAACAACGGAAAACAGGTTGGCAATAATGTGCAGAAAGATTCTTCTTTTAGCAATTCATACCACAATATTTTTCCCACCGCTTATTTGAGTTTTGCAGCAAATGATAAAAATGATCTGACTCTTAATTATGGCCGACGCATCGACAGGCCCGCATACCAGGATATGAATCCTTTTATGTTCTTTTTGGATAACTATACTTATGAAGTCGGAAACCCTTATCTGCAACCACAATACACTGATAATGTAGAGTTCTCGCATACGTTTAAAAAATTTCTGACCACCACGTTAAACTATAGTCATACCAAAAACATATTTGCTGAAACATTTGAACAGCAAGGCAATGCTACCGTTATCAGAAGAGGTAACATAGGGAAGCGCGATAACGCCGGAATAGCTATTAGTATGCAAAAGCCAATAACAAAGTGGTGGACGCCCATATTATATGCCAACTTCAACTACAATCATTATAGCGGCATACTAAATAAAGAACCATTAAATATAGAAGCTACCAATTTTTTGGTGAACCTGAACAATCAGTTTAAGTTTGGAAAAGGCTGGAGTGCTGAGTTGTCGGGCTTTTACAGAACCAAAGGTATAGAAGGCCAATTGATCCTGTTTCCATTTGGACAAGTATCCGCTGGTGTATCAAAAAAGGTGATTAAAGAAAAGGGTACAGTCAAACTGAGTGCACGTGATATTTTCTACACACAAAAAATTAAAGGCAATATAAGTTTTCAGCAAACGGATGTTACCTTTTGGCAAAACAGGGATAGCCGCGTTGTAAACCTGTCATTCACTTTCCGCTTTGGAAAGCAACTACAAAATGTTCCCCAAAACAGGCGCGCAGGCGGTGCCGACGAGGAAAGCAACCGCGTAAAAAAAGGAGGAAGCGATTGATTTGAAATTTGAGATTTGAAATTTGAGATGCTTAGAAGAAGTTGGCAGTTGTAAGCTGGCAGTTGGCAGTAGAGAAAACAGAGATCATAGGTCAAATTTTTTTAACCACAAGAGGCACACAAGGGTTGATTGAAATTGCAAACAGCCTTTGTGTACATTGTGCTTTCCATTGTGTTCCTTGTGGTTAAACTGATATCTGATTTCTCTACTGCCTGCTGCCCAATGTCAACTGCCCACTAAAGTTACTGCCGTACAAGTGAGTGACACAACGATGCTGAATAGAATTACTATAGCTCACTCCCCCCAAAAAAAGTAAAACTATAAGCCATGTATTGAATAAATAACACAACAGCTTTTTCCCAAAAGCAAAACACCATACAAGTAAAGCATCTTAGAGCCTGCTACCTGGATTTTGTCACTTGCAGCCATTCTATCTCCGTCCTCTAAAACCACCTGCAGGTCTGCTATTTTGAAAACGCTGCGTTTGCGCCTGGCCACGAAAACGGGCTTGCGATGAACGATCAAGTCCTTGCATTGTATGCTCAGGAATGCTTATTCTGTTTTGTCCGCTAATGTTTTGATTACGGGTAGCGCCGCTTATATTAGGATTGCGGGTTACACCGCCAATATTATTTTGGGTTGCAGGAGTATTAACCTGGTTCCATCCGCCATTTTTTGAGTATTGGCTCCATGTGCCATTCGAATTTTTTCGATATACATTTCCATCGTGCCCGGCGTATACGCCATTGGTAGTATGCGCCACCGTTCCATTTGCTCCGTGCCTGACAATACCTTCGTTTCCCCTGGAAGTTTGAAAACCGGAGACCGTTCCTGCGGCTGTAGTTACATGCCCGGAGCGAGCCCATTGATTTCCTCTTACTGCTGCTGAGTGACCCCACTGCGCATAGGCATTATGCGCCTGCGATGTGGCGCCATAGCCTCCTGTCCACGGGTTATAGGACGACGCCACTGTTCTTCCACCATACCAACCCTGGGCGCTGGCGGCTCTTCCATACCGTCCGGTTGCGGGATTATACCAGGCGGCGCCGCCGGCAGCTCCATATGGGCCATACACTCTGCGACCGGCCGCAAAACCGCCGGTCCATGGATTATAAACTGCTCCGCCACCATAAGTATAAGGCCAGGGCCGGTAAACGGGATATGGATACATTGGTCTCCAATAAATATATGGCGGATAATACCAGCCTGTGCCATAAGCAATAGCCGCCCCGGCTGCCATTCCTAAAATAAACATACCAAAATAACCCGCGGTTGTGCTGCTTTCTACTGTTGTTGGTGTAGCATTGGTTTGCGTTACATATGTTACGTTGTATACAGGCGAACTTGGCGGTATGGTATATATTTTAGAATCAACGGAATCCGCCACTTTCCACGGGCCGTTTGGCGTGGTTGACATAAACCATACTCCCTGGAAACACAGGTAATAAATATCCCCGTCTTTAATCACTTTATCCTGTGTGTTAGAAGCATATTCAAGCGAGGTGTTCTCAATTGGTTTAAATTGCGGTGCGTTTCCATCGTAAGTCACTTTTGCTTTGGCTTCCGCTTCCGCTTTATTTACAACAGCCGTTGTAGGTATTTGTGCCAGCATCACCGCATCCGACGCTTCTTTGGTTCCGGGAACAGAAGCCAAAACCCTGGCTTTAGGAGATGAAGAAGGAATTTTTTTGAAGTCCGCCGGCAGTTTATCTCCTGCAAAAGTCCACGGGCCCTGCAGATCCTGGGCGCTAAACCATCGACCGGAAAGCAAAACATAATATTCGTTTGTTGTGTTGTCTAAAAACAAATCGTTATCGGTGTTGGTAACATACAACAAATTGGTAGAAGTGATTTTTGAGTACACCGGTTTTCCTTTGCAGGCTATAAGTTCAGCAGGTTCGTTGCTATAAAAAACTTCCGGAACATCGGAAGCCGTTTTAGCCGGAATTTGCTTTTTTACATCATCAAAATTTTCCCCGGAAGGCAGCTTGCTCATATCTGTGGGTAGCTTGTTAGTTGGTTTCCATCCCGACTGAAGCTCGTGCGATGTTAACCATGTGGAATTAACAAGCAGGTAATACTGACCTGTTATGCTATCAATAAATAGATCCCAGTTGGTATTGACCACATATTTAATAGACGTTTTTTCAACAGGTGCATACACAGGATCTCCAAAAGTCATTAATAAAATAGCCGGAGAAGTGCTGTAAAAAATTTGCGGAGGCGCATTATTAAGTGCAACGCCACTGTTTTCATTTTGGTTTTGCTGTTGCATATCGGCTAATACACGGTCAAGAGAAATGGGCTGTCCGCCTTTGGGAACAATTTTTTTGAAAAGCTTTTCCATAGAAGCGGCATCAGTTTCATTCAGTGCCGGAAACCTGGCAGCAGTAACCGATACATTATGCAAGTAAACCGTGCGATTATCTTTGTTCACATCTGTTTTTCCGGATAGATCCGCAACCCCCAGCGTTTCTTTACCATTTTTGGGTTTTAGCGAAAATGCCATGCGGGCAGTTATATTTTTGTAATCTTTCCATTCATCAATCTGTGGTTGATAATAAACCAACGTAGCGCCATCCTGCTCAATTTGCCGCGGCCAGCCTAGATCGCTGGTGGTTGCCGCCTTTTCCGTTTGCGCAAGCACTCCTGCGGAATAAAATAACAGGAAAATTACTAACAACCGGAATGGATTATTTACATAAATACTTATACCTGAAATCAGACGCATGACTGAATATTTGTAGTTGAAAAACTGGTTATGTCTTGTATAACAAACATTTTGCATAATAGGTTCGGTAACTATTTTCCGGCCTGGTAATATTATGCCTCGATTTTTTTTGTAACCGGCGGTAGTGCTACTATTAGGCATCGTTGTGTCACTCACTTGTACGGCAGTAATGCTATTCAGCGAGTAATGAGTTTTGAATAATGAGTTTTGAGTGAGAGATTTTTCGCACAGATGGTTTTATTATGGGTTGCAATATTTCTTTTACGCAACGTTAAAAACCCGTGCTCAAATGACGGATGGAATTGCTTATTATACAAGTAAAGGGATAGCCACAAAGAATGGTTGTAATTTATACCTTGTGCGTTTGTTCAGTTATTGCGTTCCTTGTGATTAAGAAAAGCACTAAAAGCATAAAACATAAGTATGAAATATTTGACCGGGTATGTTCATGTTGTTTGTTGAATTCATTTGTTGCTCTGCTTGTTTTAACCGGAAGCGCCGTCGTTATTGGTGTTTGAAAAATTTAGTTATATTTCGTTTTCGTGTATTCTATGACGTTATATTTATATTTTATCGTAAAAAAATAAAACAATTATCAGTTGTTTTTATTTCGGAATAAACGATATTTCCACTCAAAACAGATTGTACATATGAAAAAAGAGAATGCAGGGCTATTAACCCTCCTCCCGATTTTATTTGGTTTCTTTATTATGGGATTTGTAGATGTTGTAGGTATATCTTCCAGTTATGTAAAGAAAGATTTTGATTTATCCGATACTCTGGCCAGTTTGTTGCCAATGGCAGTATTTCTCTGGTTTCTGATTTTTTCTGTGCCCACCGGTATGCTGATGAATAAAATAGGAAGGAAGAAAACCGTATTGCTAAGTTTGATAATTACAATTGTTGGCTTGCTAATACCATTGATCGATTATTCATTGCCGGTAGTTCTTGCGGCCTTTGCCATGATTGGAATTGGCAATACATTAATACAAGTTGCGCTTAATCCATTGTTGACCAATGTTGTAAGTAAAGATAAGTTAACCAGCAGTCTTACTGCCGGTCAGTTCATTAAAGCTATATCGTCATTTTTAGGGCCTATTATTGCTGCATTTGCCGCTAAAACTTTAAACAACTGGCATATGTTATTCCCAATTTTTGCCGGTATAACAGTGCTTTCATTTATATGGTTAATGGCCACACCTATTCATGAAGACAGTAAAAAAGAAAACACTTCCACTTTTACGCAATGCTTTGCACTGCTGGGCGATAAAATGATTTTCTATTATTTCCTTGGGATACTTACAATAGTAGGCATTGATGTTGGAATGAACATAACGGCGCCTAAAATATTAATGGAAAGAACAGGTATGGCTTTAGAAAGCGCGGGATATGCTACTAGTTTATATTTTGTTTTCAGAACTGCCGGCGCATTTATCGGCGCTATTATTTTAGCGAAATATTCTTCTTCAAAATTTTATTTTATCAGCGCCATTGCTGCCATAGCGGCATTGGCAGGGCTATTGTTCTCGCATAGTTTGGAAATGTTGTATGTATGCATTGCTTTAATTGGTTTTGCCTGCGCAAATATGTTTTCAATAATATTCTCATTTGCATTGCAAAGAAAACCTGAAAAATCAAATGAAATTTCAGGGCTTATGATCATGGGTGTTTCAGGCGGCGCTTTTTTCCCTTTCCTGATGGGCGTTTCCTCTGATGCATTTCACGGACAAAACGGCGCCATTATAGTATTGCTCATATGTTGTGCATGGCAGTTTTACCTTGCGGCAAAATCGCGAAAACAGCCAAGCTGATTAATTTGAAAATGTGCTAATTTGAAAATACGGTAGGGTAACATTATTTATTGTATCGGGATCTTCTTTTCAAATGTGGAAATGGCTGTTGTTCAATATGCGCTGAGCTAACATGTTGAACAGCACCGTTGTTTAACCACAAGGGGCACAATAGAGGTTCAAGGTACACAAGGGGTTGCTGAATTGTTACCAACCCTTCTGTGCCTTGTGCTTTCCTGGTGGTTGCCGTTGATTTCTAATCTCTAACATCTGATTTCTAAATAAGACTGATTTTCTACAACCGTATTAATTATTAATTATAGGATTAAGTATTTAGTTCGCAAAGGAATATCGTTTACGGATTTCAACATTTCATTTACAAAGTCTTTTTCTTTTTGCTTGTGCAAAAAGAAACAAAAAGCACACCCGCGATCGATGACGGCCCGATCGCGGGGGGCG
>JAVBLN010000077.1:0-17502 GCA_031553495.1 Flavihumibacter sp. | reverse complement strand
ACTTTACTATTGGCTACAGTGGGATTCCTTATTTTAAGGTGTTTAAGTAAATAACAGGTTTTCTAGCAAATACATTTTTATAACGGAAAGGCTAATCCCGTAATGCTCCTATAGAGTTTGCGAACTAAATAATTAATCCTAAACATTTATTTATTAACTGTCTTATTAACGGGCTGTTATGACGACGGTGCCAGCTCCGTTATAAGAGTGATATTCTCCATTATACATGGCGTCGGCGCTTACGGGGCCCATATGGTAGACTCCAGGAGACACCGCTCTTACCGCATAATAATAAGTTTGTTTGCTATTATAAGCATCTACAAACAAATTGATGCGATCGTCGCGCACATCAAGCGCTGTTGGAGTATAGGCATCTTTTATCCAATCCATTCCGGGAATTTCCTTGGTACGCGGATTTTCTATTTCGAAACCGGCTGGCAGCAAATCGGTGATCACAATATTTTCCACAGAGCCGCTATATGCTTTTTCAAGTGTCAATTGAACTACAACAAGATCATTTTGCGTAAAGGTATTTCCGCTTATAGCTCTTCCATTGCGATCAAAAAACCTTCTGCGAACTTTTATGTAATTATCTTCTTCTTTGTAACTACCGCTTATACTGATGCCTTCACTTTGCCACCAATAATACAACTGCCCGGTTCCTTTTGTTTCAATTTCCACATTTGTGGATCCTAATTCTTTAGCGGACAATTTTACCGCTGTATTGCTTACATTTCCTACCACTTTGCCATTTGCTTTAATTTGCGCCGTTACTGTTGATTTATTGGCATTAGCGGCAAATTTGCCAATGGCTAAAAATCCAAATGAACTTTCCTGAGTAGAGTACCAGTTACGGCTTTTCAATTTGTCAACCACATGTTTTGCCATAACAGGGATTTGCGCATTTTGAGGATCTGCTTCCAGCAAGGCATTGAGAGCAATTGATTCATCGCGAATGTCGGAATAAAAGCTTCCGCCTGTTTGAGCAACAGAAATTTCTCCGCTAAATGTTGTGGGAAGCATTTCTTTAAACTTCGCCTTATCGCCGGCAATCGCATAAGCCGCGGCAAGTAAATACTTACTATCAAGACTTAACAGAGCAGGATTTGCTTTATAATAATTCATCACCGAAACGTTGGAGCGGCCAGCGATAGACAATACATATAAACTATACGCCACTTCTTTGGGAGCGATTTTCTTTTGCTGATCGCGATTATAATAATAGTTAATCGTTTCTTTATTTCTTAACCTGTTGTTGATGTACGTTAACATGGTTTCCAACAGGCCGGGATCTACATCGAAACCGGCTTTTTTTGCTTCCAATAGAAAATGAGCCGCATATACCGAAGCCCACCAGTTTTCTGTGCCGCCATTATCCCACATTGTAACAGCGCCATTGTATAATTGACGCATTTTGATTTTGCGGATAGCTTCCATCACATTACTATTTGCGCTTGCTTTAGAAGCTTTTTCGCTTTGCAACAGTTCCGACATATCGGCAAAATACAATTGAGGAAACGCGGAAGAAATGGTTTGCTCGGTACACCCATACGGGTATTGAACAAGATAGCTCAACTGGCTTGCCAGTTCAAGAGCGGGCGATCTGCTTACTACCAATTTATAATTAATACTACCCTGCATAAAATCGGAAGTAGGAATAGATACCTGTTTGGAGGAGTTGCCTGCAACAACACCGCTACCTGTCATTTTCTGTAAAGTGGAAGCCGGGCGCACTGTTATATCTGTTTCATCACTAAATTTCTCACCTAGTCCCTGTACTTCAATTTTAACTTTTCCGGCAGCAACAGTTGGCGCTGCCACAACTTTAAACTCAACTCTGGCTTCGCTATTAGCATTCACAGGAACGGTTTCGCTTTTGGCGCTCACCACCTGCAACGGGCCTTCCACACTTATTGAAGCGGAAGCTGTTGTGTTTTTATTAGTGGTATTGGAAATTGTAACAGGAACGCTAACAGTATCTTTCGGACTTAAAAACCGTGGCATGGCAGTACTAAGAACAATTGGATCAGCAACTTTCATAGCTGATTCGGAGGAGCCGAAACTTTCGTTCTTATATGCTACCGCCATCAATCTTAACTCGCCTGAAAACTGTGGCACATCAAACTCAAATTCAGCTTCACCGCTTCCATTAGCGGTAGTGATACCGCTCCAGTAAGATACAATCTTAATCCTTTTATTAGGCATAGGATTTACCCGCTGATCCATGCTTAAATCGCCATCACCGCCCGTGCTGCTCAGCCTTGCTCTTACTTCCGGGAAAAGCAAAGGATATAAATCATACGCATTTACTTCCAGTGCACGCTGTGCATAGAAGAAATTATATGGATCAGGCGTTTTAAAATCAGTAACTTGTAATACCCCATTATCAACCGCAGCAAGTGTTACCATACTACCAGGCGCAGCTTTTACCGTTACTCTTTGATGTGTGCGTGAACGCACCGACTGCTGGGCAACAACCTGAACTTTCATTTTGCGGTTTTCCTCTTCTACTTTTACATTTTTAAAACCATGTGCAACAGTTAACGGAATATCAGAAACTTCGTGTGGTTTTATTAATGTAGCTGTAATATAAACGTTAGGCAAATGCTCTGCATTTAATTTCAGATCCAGTGAGGCAGAACGCTTTTCAACATTGACATACTGATATGAAACCACCCTATCCTTTTCCATGGTTACAAGCATTCGCCCACTAAAAGGAGTTTTGAATAGCACTTTTACACTTTCTCCTGTTTTGTAAACATCTTTATCAGTTTCTATATCAATTTCGCCTTCTGTATTAACTTCAAAAGAATTGTTGTCGCCACCCCAATAGCCATAACTATAAAACGATCTGCTTACATAACCTGATGCGCCCGGAATTGAAACTCTTACTTCATAATCGCCGGGAGATCTTGGCACAAAAGAATATGCCGTGTTTTCTCCGGAAACGCTGACATTACCTGTGGCAAGAAGCTTATCTTCCCTTTGAGATTCATAACGGAAATAATCGCCACTTTTTGAAAGAACTGTTCTGTATTCATGTTTAATAACCTCCACTTTTGCAGTAATGCCATTTAATAGTTTTTCAGATTTATCGAGTGCGATAATAGGAAATCTTACAGCCTGGTTTAACGGGAAATAACTATATCCGTCATCGCCAATTCCGAAAAATACATTTTGTGTATAAATATCAATATTCGAAATCCTGCTGACTGGTCTGCCGGTTTCATCAAAAACGGTGGTATAAAAGTTGGTTTGAAGAATACCGATATTCTTATACATTTCCGGCACTGTGTATGAAATTTCCGCATTCCCGTTTTCATCCGTTGAGCCTTCTTTCACCTGCTTATCAAAAAAACTATTTTGATTAGCGAGGCTAAAATTATACCTGCCATACCTCTTCGGATAAAAAGCTTTTTGTTTTACCTGAATTTCACTTTCATAATTTCTGTTAGCAGCAGGCGGACCAAAAAAGTTAACAGCATTTATACTTAAAGTAGCGCTTTCTCCGGCTTGTAAGAATTGCTTATCAAGCTTTGTAGTTATTTTAATTCTATCAGGCACAAATTCCTCAATCATAAAGTTTTTACTACCGATCAGCACATCGTTTCCGGTATACACTTCAAGAGTATAAACCCCTGTGATCGCTGCAGTAGAAATATCAACATTTCCTTCCATGCCGCCCTGGGCATTCAGCGTTTTGCGAAATGTTTTTAATTCTTTACCATTTGGTAATAAAAATTTAAGCTTCAACGGAAGTTCGCCAGGCGATTTCCACTGCGCATCGCGAAGAACCACAGAAAAATTTACATTTTCGCCCGGGCGGTATATATCACGTTCCGCATACACAAACGCGTCAAAACCAGTACTATTACTACGCTTTCCACCTACAGAAAATCTTGAAGTATTGACAGCGGTATTACTAAATGGCAAATAATTAAAATCGTCGGCTGTTTTTGCAATGATCATTGCAGGCTTAAATCCAGGCAGATCTTTTCTTGTAAAAGCAATTTCAGCTACACCATCACCATTTGTATTTCCCATTCCCAAAACCTGGTTATTGGCGCCATAAGCTATTATGCTTACATCTTTAAGAGATTGCGCCGATTTAATTGAATTAGCAAAAACAAATATTTTTTCTTTTCCTTCTTTTGCCACCAGCCCAATATCTGACAAAGAAATAAAACGGCTATCGCTCACCCAGTAATCATCCATTGAGCGAATCTTAATGTGATAAATACCTTTAAAATCGGGCACTCTGTCTTGTATATTAAAATTAAACAAGCGGCTGTTACCATTTTGAGGTAATGTTTTTGTATCTATTTCCTTTTCATAAATCACATCACCCAAAGTCGCGTCACCGTAACTATCGTAATAATATTCATCCTCGCCGCTTCCGCTTTTTTCCTGCGGATAATAACCATACCGTTGTGCAGCAAGCAAATTGCTTTCATATATTTTAGATACAATTACTTTTACTTTTGGCACATTGATGATGCGCACCTCAATATTTTTTGCGCCTTGTGCAGAAAGATAAACAGCTTTACTGTTAGTAAAATTAAGCGATGGTTCCAGTTTGCCGAATACTACACTAGTGGTATATTCTTCTTTCAACTGTCCGCCAATGGTGCCGCGCAAACCCTTTACCAAAGAAAGATCATAACTTTTTTCAGGACTGAACTGTTCGCCGGAGATCATAAATCCATCATCAGTAACTTCCACATTAAATTTTACAGCAGGGTCAAACTTGATAAAACTACTTAATGAGCCCGGTACAACTTGCTGACTTGTTCTTATATATATCCTTCCCGTTGTACCATCATGCTCGGTTTGCACATCATTAACGATAAGTGTATAAGGAGAAGGTATTGCAGCTTTAGTTACAACATTTTCTTTCAACGGATTTTTACCATCTTTAGGCAACAGCCCTTTACCAAGCGAAATATTAATAGCGTAATCTTTGTCCTCAGTTTTTACATTCAGTAACCGCAGTGTGATTTTATTATCAGTAGAAACAGTTTGCAAATTATAATCAGCCTGTTTGCCATCAACCTCTATCGATAATTTTTCTTTCAATGTAGCCGGCTCTACCGGATAATTAAAATACAGATCGATCTGAGGCACAGCCGACTGAGTACTTTCGCCTTGCAAAACCCACGTCACATTTGAGTTTTCGAGTTTCAGATCGGGCGTATAAAAAGTAATATCCTTTGCTTTTTCCACTTTACCATAAGGAGAATACTGTAAAACATCGTTATTAATTTTCACCTTGTAAGTAGTCGCGGGCTGCAATGGCCGCTCAGGCGAAAAGACCAATTCGTCAGGATGCTCCCAACGAAACCTACCCGGAATTTTTGGTTCGAACGTTACATAGTCAGTAGAATCCCATCGATTGAGCAGGGAATCTTTAACAAGTGATTTACTAAAACGGAAAACCAGATTTCCTAATTGAGGCACTTCACTGTTTGCGTTGGTATAATCCAAACTAACAGTTTTGCGATTACATGCTGCCAATACTACCGCGAGTATTATGAAAGACAGCATTGCTAATTTTTTGCACATAAAGATGTCGGTTATTGGAATTGAGTTAAGACTGTCGTTTTTTTAGACAGATCACAATGCAAGATACCAAAGAAAATAGCTCATACTATACTTAGGCTGAATATTATGTGTTGAATTTTTTGTGTACCGGCGGCGGTTTTTCATGGCATCATCGTTGTGTCACTCACTTGTGCTGTAATAATGCTGTTGAGCGGGTTGGCAGTATGCAGTAGAGAGCTCAGCTGTCACAGATCTGAGCTCTCTCGCACGGTGTTGTTTATTATAAGTTTCAATATTTTTTTAAGCCTTCTCACAAACACATGCTCGAAATGACGGATGAAATTGTTTATAATACAATTGCTTACTTTTTTAAGAAAATTAGAACCTCTTTGGAGAACGCTGTCAATTATAGAAAGTGTTTCCACTCGTCATTTCGAGTCCGGGAGAAGTGTTTAATGTGACACAGCTTTCTAACCTCACTAATTCCTGCACCTGCCATCCATTGCCAACTGTATACCTATTGCCCAATAGCATTACTACCGTACAAGAGTGCGACGCAAGTAAAGCATAATAGTAGCACTAATGCCCGGCCCATAAAAAAAAATGTTATGCACCAGAATCGCATCATCACTAATCTTGTTCTTTACTTTTACTTTTGACATGCGAAACCGGGTAAACCATTTCGCCTTATTATGAAGAAAATAAAATCATATATACAAAAGCCAGGCAGGAAAAGAATCATTAAATGGCTAATATTTCCGGTAGGCGTTACTGTTTTATTTTTCATTTTGAATTTGATATTACCCTTACCCGATAAAATAGAATATTCCACTATTGTAACAGATGATAAGGGCGAAGTAATACATGCATATTTAACAAGAGATGAGAAGTGGCGAATGAAAACGGAGTTGAATGAAATTTCTCCGCTGTTGAAAAAAACAATAATTCATAAGGAAGACCGGCACTTTTACTATCATCCGGGAGTAGACGCAATTGCATTAACACGTGCGTTTGTAAAAAACATTTTTCGTTTGAAAAGAACATCAGGCGCTTCTACCATAACCATGCAGGTGGCCAGGGCGCTGGAACCTAAGCGACGAACGTATTTTAATAAAGTTGCAGAAATGTTCAGGGCGATACAATTGGAATTAAAATATAGTAAAGATGAAATTTTACAAATGTATCTGAACATGGTGCCTTATGGCGGAAATATTGAAGGCGTAAAATCCGCTTCCATACTATACTTTCAGAAGAACCCGGATCACCTTTCGCTGGCCGAAATAACCGCTTTATCAATTATTCCCAACAGGCCTTCATCACTTGTTATTGGCAGGAACAACGATAAAATAATATCTGCTCGCAATGTATGGCTGCACCGTTTTGCAAAGGACAAACTATTTACGGAAAAAGAAATTAAAGATGCTTTAGATGAGCCGCTGAACGCTACAAGAACAACCGCACCTAAACTGGCACCGCATTTTTCGTATAAATTAAAAAAGCAAGGTGGCGATAATATTCGCACGAATATTAATTTGAACATGCAACTAAAAACGGAAAAACTTGTGGAAGATTATGTAAGAACGCTTTATTTAAAAAACATTCATAACGCCGCAGTAATTATAATTAACAACGAGAATCACAATATTGTTACTTATGTAGGATCTGCTAACTTTCATGATAGTACGGATGGCGGACAAGTAAACGGCGCCGCCGCGGTGCGACAGCCAGGTAGTACTTTAAAACCGCTGTTATATGGCATGTGTATTGACGCAGGATTAATGACACCAAGAATGATATTGACGGATGTTTCCGTTAACTACGAAGGTTACGCTCCGGAAAATTATGACAAACAATTCAACGGTTACGTAACTATGCAATATGCCCTTGAGCATTCGCTGAATATTCCTGCAGTGAAAAGTTTGCGGCAACTGGGTAAAGATAATTTTGTGCAACAGCTTGCGGCATGTGATTTTCAGCAAATAAAAAAAGATCAGCGTAAACTTGGGTTATCACTAATACTAGGCGGTTGCGGCGCATCGTTGGAAGAATTGACAGCACTGTTTTCCACATTCGCTAATGAAGGTGTTTATATACACCCTCATTATACTCAGCAAAATGAGGGTGATGCAACAAAAAAGAATACTACTCCCAAAAAAGGAAAAATTGTTTTAAGTACTGCATCAACATTTATGATAAATGAAATCCTTTCAAAAGTAAACAGACCTGACTTTCCATTGAACTGGCAGAGTACTGAAAAGATGCCGAAAATAGCCTGGAAGACCGGCACTTCATATGGCCGCCGCGACGCATGGAGTATAGGTTATAATAAACATTTTACAGTTGGTGTATGGACAGGTAATTTTTCGGGAACGGGAGTATCCGACTTAAGCGGAGCCAATATAGCTACACCATTACTTTTCAAAATTTTCAACACTATAGATTACGATAGCGATAAAGACTGGTTTCACCAGCCGGAAGATTGCGGAATTCGCGTAGTGTGCTCTGAAACAGGATTACCGCCGGGCGAGCATTGTACTAATCTTATATCGGACTATTTTATACCGCTAACATCATCTACTCAACCCTGTAATAACATGCAGGAAGTTATCATTTCCGCTGATGAAAAGATCTCTTATTGTAAAACCTGCATGCCGGAAACCGGGTATAAGAAAAAAATGTTTAAAATAATTAGCTCAGACATGCAGGCCTGGATGACAGAACACAAAATAGCTTATGAAAAAATTCCGCCGCATAATACCGACTGTGAGAAAATATTTCGCGAAGGCGCTCCAGTTATAGTTTCTCCCGCTAACAAGGCTGAATATTTCATTAACAAAAAAGAACCTGAGCCGTTGCAATTAGTTTGTCATACCGGCAACGATGTAAGCAAAGTTTTTTGGTATATTAATAATAAATTTTACAAAGCATCTGAAGCTAAAACCAAAATATTTTTTATTCCCGATGAAGGGCCCGTTAAAATTTCATGTACTGATGACAAAGGAAGAAATAGGGATATTTGGATAACAGTAAAATATGTGAACTTGTAACAGTGCTCAAAAAAAATGTCCTATCCTGGTTAACAGATGTCCTTTTCTGTTTATAAACAACAGAAATTACAACAAAAGCTGTTTAGGCTTTTAAATTTCTGCTTTTTCTGATAACTTTAATAATAGAAGCTGTTTTGAATTATTAATTCTTTTCCTATTCGCAGTATAAATTGTGTATGGATAGTTCAACTTGCCGAATAGAATTACAACCGTACAAGTGAGTGACACAACAGAAGCTTAATAGTAGCAACACCGATGGTCCAAAAAAATCATGGCATAATATTATACTGTACAAAACATAAGCGTAATAGGTTTGAAAAATTAATGCAAACAGCCTTTTAGTTATTAGCGAAAAATTAATAATTCATTTGCCTCTACAATGAAAAAACTTATACAACTTTTGATTATCTTCTTTGCGTGTATAAATTCATTTGCGCAAAGCAAAACAATCCCCTTCAAAAGCGGAAGTGTAAAAACAAATGAGAATATCTTAAAATCAAAATTCTTCAATCGTTATCAGAAAAGTATTTCGTACCGGCATAACATATATGCACTGGTTCAATTAGACAAAGCGCCGGATGCCGCCACTATAAAAAGTTTGAAAGCTAAGGGAATAAAATTGCAGCATTACGTATCCTCTAACACTTATTTGGCGGAACTACCACAACAAACCCTGAAAGCAATACCAACGGGCATTTCGGGAGTTTATCATATTCCGGAAGAAATTAAGATTGATAAAAACCTGGCAGAAGAACCGGCTATAACAGACCCGAATACGTTTGTTGCCGTTATGTTTTTCGGATCGATAACGAAGGAGGAGGTTAAGAAAGAAATCGCTAATGCCGGTGCAACAATTAGTACGCAAAAAATTGATCCGGATAATACTGTTTTTGTAAACGCATCACCGGACGTAATCCAAAAAATAGCTGCGTTACCTTTTGTAATGTATGTGGGAAAACAAACACTAAAAGATGTGCCGCTCAACTATGTTAATCGCGCCGCACATTCATTAGACGCTTTGAATAATATAGGTGGAAGAAACCTTCAGGGTAAAGGTGTGACAGTAGGTGTGGGCGATGACGCGAATCCCAATACACATGTTGATTTTGGAACAAGATTAATAGTAAGAACCCCGGCTACATCCAATTATCACGGCACACACGTAACGGGTTCAGTAGGCGGCGCAGGGCTTATTGATCCGCAATATAAAGGCATGGCACCTAAAGCAACGATCATTAACCAATATTTCAGCGAAATAATTGTAAGCACACCGGTGTATATTCACGACAATCAATTGGTGTTAACAAACAACTCTTACTATTCCGGTGCGGATTATTGTCCGGGTGACGGAGCTTATGATATACTTAGTAATTATACGGATGTTCAACTTAATACTTATCCCAATATTTTACACGTGTTCGCTTCTGGAAATGACGGAGGGTTAACTTGTAGCCCTTATCCTGCAGGTTTCGGAAATATTAAATCAGGATTTCAATGTAGCAAGAATGTTTTAACAGTTGGCAATATAAATAACACAGGGACGTCTCTTATAAATCCCGGTTCCAGTAAAGGCCCTGTTAGAGATGGCAGAATAAAACCGGAAATTGTAGCAGGAGGAACGGGAGTATGGTCAACAACGCCGGGCAATGGTTATGGCACTAATACAGGAACCAGTATGGCATCACCAACAGTTACCGGAACCTTAGCGCTACTATATGAACGATACAGGCAGCTACATGGAGGCGCGGATCCGGAAGGCGCATTTATTAAAGCGATTATTTGCAATACAGCAGAAGACAAAGGCAATCCGGGCCCTGACTTTTCATATGGCTTTGGGATGTTTAATGCCAGGCGTGCCGTAGAGGCCATAGAAAACAATACTTATTTTACAAACACCATCACTAACGGAGATGAGCAATCGCAAACATTAACTATACCTGCCGGGGCACAAGTAAAAGTAATGTTGTACTGGAGTGACCCGGATGCAATACCCAATGCCGCTAAAGCGCTTATAAACGATCTGGACTTAACAGTAACCGATGGGGCATCGACTGTTCATTACCCCCTTATTTTAAATCCCGCGAACGCAACTGCGGAAGCTGTAGAAGGAATTGACAACTTAAACAATATTGAACAAGTAACCATAAACAACGCAACAGCCGGAAATTATACAGTAAAAGTGAAAGGCACCAACATTTCCACAGGCTCGCAAAAGTATTATGTAGTTTACCAGATATTACCACCATCCATTACAGTTGAATATCCATTTGGCAATGAAATATTTCTGCCTGGTTCTACAGAAAAGATCAGATGGAGCTATTATGGAAATGATGTGAATACGTTTAGTGTTGATTATTCTATTGACAATGGAGGAACATGGATTAACATACGAAACAATGTTAGAGCAGACAGTAATCTTGTAGCCTGGACAGTTCCATCATTAGCAACGTCGCAAGCCCTGATAAGAGTAAGCAGAAATAACACAGCTTTAAGCGATCAGAGTGATTTTAATTTCACCATACTGAATCAACCAAATATAACACTCACTTCACTCTGCCCTGGTTACGTACGCATATCATGGGCATCAATAGCTTCGGCCACTTCCTACAATGTATTAAAACTTGTTGGCGACAGTATGCATACCATTGCAACAATTCCACAAGCAACAGGGACAATACACTATAATCTGGCATTAAGCAAGGATAGTACTTACTTTCTTTCTGTAGAGCCGATAATGAACGATGTGAAAGGGCGAAGAGCTTATGCAAGATCCATCAATGCTAATGGTGGCGATTGCTCCGATGCATTACTGGATAATAATTTTGCGTTGGAGGCTATTGTATCTCCGATAACAGGCAGACAGTTTACATCAAGTGCGCTAACATCTACAACTCCTGTAACCGTGCGATTAAGAAACGGAGACAATATCGCATCTACCGGAGATTATGAAATTTCATACCAGGTAAATGATGGTACGGTAACAACAGAAATCAGTAGCGCTTCCATTCCGGCTAAAAGTACATTGGACTATAGCTTTCCTATTATATACGACTTTTCAGATCCGAAAGCATACACCATTAAAGCATGGGTAAAACACATTGGAGATGCACGAACAGATGATGACACTTTATCCACTGTTGTAAAACAACTGGCTAATGCACCAATTACATTATCAACGCCATTTACGGAAGATTTTGAAAACGCAGATGATCAAACGTATACAGCAAAAACTGTAGGGCTTGCCGGGCTTGATCGTGGTGACTTCAATACAAACTCAACACAAGGACGAGCCAGAACATTTGTAAATACCGGCTTTGCAAGATCCGGCAGTAAATGTATTACTCTTGATAAATCTATCCTTACTGCATCATCTGCTTCTGACAGCTTAACGCTAACATTTAACTTAAGCAACTATTCTTTGACACATCAGATATGGCTTGATCTTTTCTATAAAAACCACGGCATTGATTTTACACTTCCCGGAAATAAAATATGGATCCGGGGAGGCGACACATACCCGTGGATAGAAGTTTACACGCTGCCTGCTAAAGTTGAAGATTTTGGCGTTTACAAAGCCATTAAAAGTATAAACATTACAGAGGTGTTGCAAGGCGCTTCGCAAACAATGACTTCCAGCTTCCAGGTGCGAATTGGAGAACAAGGCTATACATCTGCCAATTCAGTTATTCCTGCCGGAAATATCGACGACGGTTTTTCATTTGATGATGTTACTATTTCAATGCCCTCAAACGATGTTGGGATGAAATCATTAGTTGCACCTATAACATCCAATGTTTGCGGGCTGGGCAGTAGTGAACCAATAAGTGTGCTTCTGAAAAACTATAGCGCTACCACGTTTACCCATGTGCCCATAACTTATAGTGTGAATGGCACTACGATTACTGAATACATTGAAACGCTGGAGCCCGGCGATTTTACTTATACATTTGATCAAAAGGCAGATTTCTCCTCATACCGGGAATACAAATTGAAAGCATGGGTTAAGAACACCAGTGATAATTATGCCAACAATGACACCTTACCTGAAATTACATTCCATACGGTGCCGCTAATCAGCAATTATCCTTATATGGAAGGATTTGAAAACAGCAACGGAGATTGGTATTCTGAAGGATTTAATAACACGTGGGAATGGGGTGCGCCTGCCAAACCTGTAATTAACAAAGCTGCCAATGGCGCTAATGTGTGGACTACAGGCCTTACAAACGGATATAAGAATAATGAACTTTCCTATTTGTACTCACCATGTTTTGATGTAAGCAGTCTTGCCAAGCCCATGCTTTCATTCAGTCATATCACTGACCTGGAAGCCTGCGATTGCGATGCGCATTGGCTCGAATACAGCACCGATGGCAATACATGGATAAAATTAGGAACCGCGGGCACAGGTGTTAACTGGTATAACAACAGTGCCAAAAATGTATGGCAAACTTCAATGAGAAAATGGCATGTAGCGAGTTATGAATTGCCCACAGGATATAGCAAGCTGCGCCTGCGTTTTGTAATGAACAGCGATCCTGCAAGTTCATTTGATGGTATAGGTATTGATGACATCCATATTTTTGATAAAGTAGAAATATATGCTGGCGCCGATATATCATCAGGCATTGCACGCACCGTAAATGGAAATGACTGGATTGAATTTACAGATGCTTCAGGAAAGCGTGTGGCCGCTTTAAATGCTAATGGACAAGACCTTGGCAATACTTTAGTAAAAGTGTTCTTTAATCCGACTACGCCGGTAAGATTCATCAACAACCAGTATTATCTTGACAGGAACATTGTTGTTCAACCTGCCACAGCTCCATCAGATAGTGTGAGTGTACGTTTTTACTTCCTCAATAGAGAAGCGTTGAAACTCATGAATGCTACAGGATGCGGCACATGCAACACAATACCGGATCCATATGAGAGCGGTGTAACGCAATATAGCAGCAACGCGTCAGAAGAAGACGGAACCTGGAGTAACAATAATACCGGAAATTCAAAGTTCATTGAACCGCATAGCCGCGTAAAAATTATACCATACGATAGCGGCTATTATGCGGAATACAAAGTGAAAGAGTTTTCAGAATTTTGGATAAATAGCGGCGGGCCAGATCAGAATGTTCCACTACCACTAACATTATTATCATTTACAGTTACACAAAAAAATACTCAGGGAATTTTGAAATGGCAAACAGAAAAAGAAGTCAACACATTGAAATTTGTTATTGAAAAAAGTACAGACGGAATCAGGTATAATTCCATTGGCGAAGTAGCCGCGCACAATTCGTTATCGATAAATAATTATAACTACATTGACAGCAATCTTGTAAATGGACAAAATTATTATCGCCTTAAAATGATTGATATCAACGGACAGTTTACTTATTCGCCGGTCCGTTCCATCACTTATAACATAAAAGACTTTGATATAAAAATTTATCCGAATCCGGTTGTGGGTAACCGTGTGTTTATTACAACATCAAGCAACTGCCTAAGGCTTGAACTAAAAGATGCCGCAGGCAAACAACTGAAAACAATTAGCGCCTCAGGCAAACAGAATGAATTGAATGTATCGGGGCTTACCAAAGGAATTTACGTCCTGATTATTACTACTGATGCGGGAGTGAAAATTGAAAAAGTTTTAATTAACTGATAACTTAAAGTTGGGAATGATTCTTTGCATTCCCAACTTTTTTATTATGATACCGGAGATAGTTTTTCATGGCATCATCGTTGCGTCGCAATCACTTCATCGGTAGTAATGCTATTCATCGACTAAAATGATCCAGGCTTGCCGTTATCAAGATGTCCTACACCTTTGAGGTGTAGGACATCTGCGTATACTGATTTCTGATTTCTCTACTACCAACCGCCTACTGCTCACTGCCCACTCGCCCAATAGCATTCCTGCCGTACAAGTGAGTGACACAACAGAAGCCCAATCAAGGCTCAACTGCTCGTCCCTCAAAAAAAACGCACGTAATAATAAGCCGCTATTTTACTGCAAAAGAAACTTCGATACAATAAAAAAGGCTCCCTGTAAAAGAGAGCCTTACTAACGTAAACGAGTATGTTATTTTTTAAGATACATTTTTATTTTTTCGTGTATTCCTTTGCTCAATGGCACCAAAGGCAGCCGCAAATAATTTTGAATAATACCCAACTCTGTTAAAAACGCTTTCACGCCTGCAGGGTTGTTTTCCGCGAAAAGCAAACCGTAAGCTTCAAGCATTGTATCATTGATTTCTTTAGCGCCTGCAAGATCGCCGCTCAAACCCCTGCGAACCATTTCTGAAAATGCTTTCGGCAAACAGTTGGCCGCCACACTAATCACGCCATCCATACCTACTGCCAGTTGAGGAAATACCAGGTCGTCGTCGCCACTTACTACCATAAAGTCCGCCGGTTTGTCTTTTAATATTTGCATGCACTGCACCATGTTGTTAGCAGCTTCTTTAATGCCGCCAATATTTTTCACTTCATGCGCAAGCCTTAAAGTGGTTGCGGCATCCATGTTCCGGCCTGTTCTCCCGGGCACATTATATAACAAGACCGGTTTTGGCGAAGCCTCAGCCAATGCCTTATAATGCTGATAAATTCCTTCCTGTGATGGTTTGTTGTAATATGGACATGCACTCAAAACGGCAACAGCTTTTTCCAATGGCAATGTTTGCAGGTCTTTTATTACAGATTTAGTATTATTTCCACCAACACCTACTACCACAGGCACTCTGCCCTTTACGTTCTCCACCGTAAAATTGATGATATCAATTTTTTCCTGTTTTTCGAGAGTGGGCGTTTCGCCGGTAGTACCAAGGGTTACAACATAATTAACACCGTTGGTTATAACAAAATTTATCAGTTTTTCTAATGCAGTAAAGTCAATGCTTTCGTCGGCATTAAAAGGGGTAACTAAAGCAACGCCGGTTCCTTTAAGTTGAGTTCTCAGAGACATGCTATTATGTAATTTAATGAAGCCCGCTTTCATGAAAGCCGGACTACAGTTTTAAATAAATTGATTAAGATAAATTAAGAAACCACTTCGTCCCAAAAGCCCATTTTGCTGAATTTTTCAATTCGCATATGAATGCGTTCTTCCGGAGCAATTTGCTTAAGCTCATGCAAAGTGGCAATCAGCTCAGTCTTTAAACTGGCGGCAGCTTCATCATAGTCCCAATGCGCGCCACCCAAGGGTTCTGGAACTATTTTGTCTACCAGGCCAAATTTATGCATGTAATCGGAAGTAAGCTTTAACTCTTCAGCAGCTTTTTCTTTCATTTCCCAACTTCTCCATAAAATAGAGCTGCAGTTTTCGGGAGAAATAACAGTGTACCATGAATTCTCCAGCATAAAAACCCGGTCGCCCACACCAATGCCCAATGCTCCGCCCGAAGCGCCTTCGCCAATGACTACGCAAATTACGGGCACTTTTAAACGCATCATTTCATAAATGTTGCGTGCAATGGCCTCGCCTTGTCCACGCTCTTCGGCTTCCATACCCGGATAAGCTCCCGGCGTATCAATTAATGTAACGATCGGTTTATCAAACTTTTCCGCAAGTTTCATAAGCCTTAAAGCTTTTCTGTAGCCTTCCGGATTTGCCATACCAAAATTGCGCATTTGACGCATTTTTGTATTAACGCCCTTTTGATGACCGATAAACATAGCGGTTTCGCCATCAAGTTGCGCGAAACCACCAACAATAGCTTTATCGTCTTTCACATTTCGATCGCCAAAAAGCTCCACAAAGTTGGTAGTCATTTTTTGGATATACCTAAGCGTATACGGCCTGTCGGGATGTCGGCTAAGCTGTACTTTTTGCCATGCGGTAAGATTGCTGGTTATATTTCTTCTTTTTTCGATAACCTGGTCCTCCAGCTTTTTTATGGAGTCCGACAGATCAACTTTTGTTTTCTCCTGGGTTTGCTTAAGCTTTTCAATCTCGTCAAAGATTTCCTTAACGGGCTTTTCAAAATCAAGAAATTGTCGATTTTTATTATCAGGCATAATTCATTAATGAAGTGTAAAAATAAGGGTTGAATTTTTTTTCAAAAAAGATTTGTTTGGGAAAAAGAAATCACCTTATATTTGCACTCCCAAAACGCTAGCAGCAAATGCAAAGTGTTGAGGGGAAATAAATTGGATCGGTAGTTCAGTTGGTTAGAATGCCGCCCTGTCACGGCGGAGGTCGCGGGTTCGAGTCCCGTCCGGTCCGCAAAAGCAATATTGAAAATTAATTGTTTACAAAATTTACACCCAATTTTACACCCATAAATGTAAGATTGGGTGTTTTGTTTTTCGTTTCAGTTGGGGACAAAGAGGAAAGGAAGATGTGGTTTTCCATAGAGCATTAATGATACGAAAGAAGAAGCTGAATGAAACGGGTGCATTCCAAATTGTCGCATATAGGAAATTGCTATATTTAGGTTAATAAAACCTACAAATATGACAAAAGAAGAACTAATCATGGTCAATGATTCAATTCTTCTTTTTCATCAAGCAAATGTGTCAATTCCTGTTCCACTTCTTCTATGGAGGGCAAGGTTGATTTCAGGTCTTCAGGCACAGCCTTACTCAATTGATAGTCGCTGACACCAATGGGCTGATTATAACCTTCTAAAGCATATTGAGCTACAATTTCATTTTTTCCACGACAAAGTAACAACCCAATGGTTTTGTTATCATGCTCGCCTCTTAAAGTGTCATCCACTACATTGATATAAAAATTAAGTTGCCCCGCATATTCGGGCTTAAAAGGAGTGGCTTTTAACCCACATTGCAGCTAAGAAGGTGGGAAAGAGCCAGGGGAGTGATTTTGATTTTTTGAAATTGAGCAAAGGGGGACTACAGATTTTTTTCGGTAGAAAGGCTGGTGTTTATAGTTAAGTGCTGAATAAATTACCCC
>JAVBLN010000035.1:0-16537 GCA_031553495.1 Flavihumibacter sp. | reverse complement strand
GCTTATAACATGTGCCAAACTGTCTCAACTTTAAGACTACATCCTAACTTTTTTATAGCTGTTTCTATTAGTTTTACCGCTTTTTTTGAACCCGGCATCGGTTCGCTGTGCAGCATCCTTGCGTCGCAGTACGTTCATCGCTAGGAATGCTATGGAGCCGTGGGGTGCTGTTTTTTGCACCCCGCAAAACATTTTCATCTCTTCTTTCCAAAAAGCTTTTTGACATATAAAAATCCCCGGCCTTGGTTAAAGCAGGGGATTTGTGTGTCCTGTTGTGAATACGGTTTACTCGTACGGTGTTTTTTCCAACTCCCCAGAGTAGCGTTCCCGTGTTTTTATCTTTCGAATTTTCGAAAGATTAACGAAGAAGCACCGGAGAGATTGCAAGGCGTTTGATTTAATGTAGTTCTTTTAAAGGGGGTGGTCCTTCTTTTTTAACTTTATCAATTGCTTCTAACCAATATTCCCAAAAGGCACTATCAGCAGGTTTATTTACTTCTAACCAATATTCTCCACCACTTAAAATATCTGTCAAGTCATTTGAGCCTGTTGCTTCCCAATACGCTTTAAGCATATACAACATTGCTTCATATCCTTCTTTCTCAGTAATCAATTCATTACTGGAAATTATACCGTCTTCATTTATTTTACCGTCACTTAATAATTTCATTGTTGTTACTTTAGACCATATTTAGCAATCATTTCAGCAGGTGTCATTGTCGCATAACCTGCTCCTTTGACAACCCCATTTTGTGTATAAGTGTAAACTGATTTACCTGCACCATCTACCCCCATATACCAACTTTTTCCATACGCATCCACCCCAAACGGTTTCCCATTTGCGATTTTCTGTATTAGCGTTCTGTTGGCTGGATTATCTGCAAGTTTACCCGCCCCTTTAAATAAGTGATTAGCAAGTTTTCCTTCGGGTATTAAGTTCGTTACCCCCTTCGCGGCATTAAATGCCTGTTCAGTCATTCTTATCCCATCGCCTATCGTTTCAGAACCCCAATTCAAATAATTAACAGCTTTGGGAGCTTCTTCGGGAGTATGCCGCAATACCCATTTACCAGTAGTAACAGCAGCACGAGAAGACTTAGCGGCTAGTGTAATTTCTGTAGCCAGAGGGACATAAGTACTTACAACATCGGCTGTTGCAACAGCCATTTCAGTGCCTCCCCTTAGTTGCTTAGATGTTCCCTCTAGAATATCCTTTCTAGCCAAACGCTCCTGTACATTTAAAGTAACATTTTTATTTTGATAACTCGCATTTCCTGTTTGCGCCGCTACTTTTTGTACAGACCCTTCCGCATATTTTTGAACACCATTATTAAAATCAAAAAACGGTTGAATAAAAATATCCCAAAACAACTTTGCTTCCCATTCTAATCCATCCTTGTCAACTCCATCAATCGGTCTATTGCTCGCAAACTGATAAGGCGTCAACTCCGGATATTGTTTTGTGATAGGGTCTACACTCAAAAACCTACCCACCCTCGGGTCATAGATCCTAAATCCATAGTCTTGCTGATTCCCGGCACCTTTTATTTCGTTGTCGTTCTCCTTCCCATTAAAGCCATACCTGTACCCTCCGGCATTCAGGTTTCTGCCCGGCATCATCATACCAAAGGGGTAGTAGTCCTGTGCGCTCACTACATCCGCTTCGTAATATCCGTTTGCATTGTATTTCTTCTTATCGGAGACTGTTACCAACACATTGCCTAAATGATTGCACTTCTCAAAGAACTTCTAATTTTTATTGAAAGTAAGCAATTTTTTTAATGAAATACCCCGGTAATCAAGCGTCTCTGACTGCTGATCTCTCTTCTGCCCGCTGCCCACTGTCAACCGCCCACTAAAGTTCCTGCCGTACAAGTGAGTGACACAACGATGCTTAATAGTAGCACTACCGCCGGTCCCATAAAAAAACTTTACGCATTTTTTGGCTGCGAAATTATTTAGTACAACAGCCGAACCTTAATGGTATCTTTTACTTCCTTTAAAAGATTGAATGCGGCCCCGGATATTTTTTTGTCCACGTCGAGCACCACATACCCGATTTCTTCGTTGGTTTTTAAATATTGCGCCAGTATATTTATGTTGTGCTGAGACAACCGGGTATTGATGGCCGACAGTACGCCCGGTACATTTTTGTGTATATGTAAGATGCGGTGCGTGCCCTCCTGTGGCGGCAAACTTAATGGCGGGATCGTAAGTGAACCATTGGTAATACCCATTTCAAGATACTGGTACAATTTTGTGCTCACATCGTCTCCAATGTTTTCCTGCGCTTCTTCGGTGGACCCGCCAATGTGTGGAGTGAGTATGACATTTGGCAAACCTTGAAGCGGACTGATAAACTGATCTCCGTTTTTTTCCGGCTCCCAGGGAAAAACATCCACGCCGGCGCCGGCAATGTGTTTTTCTTGAATGGCTTTGGCAAGGGCATCAAGGTCAACCACTTCTCCCCTTGCATAGTTGATTAAAATGGAGCCTTTTTTAAAGTATTTGAAGGAATTTTTACTTATAAGATTCCTGGTGGAATCTGTATCGGGAACGTGCAATGTTACAATATCAGCCTCTGCTAACACTTCCTTCATATTTCTTTTGGCAATGGCATTTCCCAATGGCAACTTGGTTACCACATCGTAAAATATGACATTCATTCCCAGGGCTTCTGCCAAAACGCTTACTTGTGTTCCAATATTTCCGTATCCAATAATACCCAATGTTTTGCCACGCAATTCAAAACTTCCTTTTGCGTCTTTCATCCAGATTCCCTGGTGGGCGGCCGCGTTTTTATCGGGAATGCGGCGTATGAGCATGATTGCCAAACCAATTACCAACTCGGCTACGGAGCGGGTATTTGAGTATGGCGCATTGAAAACGGCTACTCCGTTTTCCCTTGCGCATTTCATATCCACCTGGTTGGTGCCAATGCAAAAACAGCCTATTGCCTGAAGTTTTGGAGCAGCTTCCAGTACTTTTTTTGTAATCTGTGTTTTGGAACGAATTCCAAGTATATGAACATCTTTTACCTCTTTTATCAATTCCTGTTCTGAAAGAGCTCCGGATATTTTTCTTACCGAATGATACCCTTCATGCTTGAAACGTTTTACTGCTCTGTCGCTAATGTTTTCCAGGAATAAAACTTTGATTTTGTCTTTTGGGTAACTTGTTGATGCATCCATTGATTACGCGATATTTAATAAAATTGCTGCAAATATGAATAAATTTAATCAATTAAGAATAATTCATTTATAGTTTATTTGAAAATCGCTTAATTGGTATAAAATATTTAATCGGCAGAGTGTCATCTTAGTTCAAAGCTTGTTACAAATATTAAAAAAAATAAAAAAAATGATATGGATAAAAGGCTGTAAAGTGATGGTACTATATATTTGCCACTTTCGTACAATAAAAAATTAACCTGATCAATGCTTCTTTTGAAAACTAAGAATATTTTATTAGTAATTATTTTATATACAACAGCGCTTTTATCTTGCGGTGGCCATGCGCACAATAATTCGGCTTCCGGAAAATTACCTGTCGATTCTATTGGAAATCCTAATATAGTTAATTTATCAAAAGAAGATTATAACCGTTATCATAACAAATCCAAACATTTTTTTGACACATTGTTAAAGGATTTAAATGGCAGCTATCTTGTAGCGAAAAACGGGCAAATAGTACTTGAAGATTATAAGGGTTTTATTGATCCCGTTGTTAAAAAGGATTCGATTACTGCCAACTCCTCCTTTCACCTGGCCTCGGTTTCAAAAACATTTACGGCAATGGCTATCGTAAAACTTTGGCAGGATGCCCGCCTGCAGCTAAACGACAGCCTTTCGAAATATTTTCCAAATTTCCCCTACCCCGGCATCACTATAAAAATGCTGTTAACTCACCGCAGCGGCCTGCCAAATTATGTACACTACCTGGACTCAAATAATTGGGATAAAAATAAATTTGTTACAAACGCGGACGTGCTAAATTCGCTTTATACCATACACCCGCCAAAGCAGTTTAGCGCCGGAAAACGCTTCACTTATTGCAATACGAATTACGCTTTACTGGCATTGATCATTGAAAAAGTAAGTGGCATGAGCTACGCGGATTTTTTGGAAGAAAACTTTTTTAAGCCATTGCAAATGAATAACACTTTTGTATTCAATTTAAAAGATACGGCTACCGCCATGCCATCATTTGCATACAACAACAACAAATATCAATTTGAATTTTTGGACATCGTGTATGGCGACAAAAACATATACAGCAACGTTCGCGACATGCTGAAATGGGACCAGGCTTTGTATGCCGGTGAATTTTTTAAGCAGCAGTCCCTCGACAGCGCCTTTGCGCCCCATAGTTTCGAAAAAGAGGGGAAACGTAATTATGGTTTTGGCTGGCGCATGACTTATATTGATAACGGCAAAAAGCTTTTATACCATAACGGCTGGTGGCACGGCAATAATTCTGTTTTCATTCGCTTGCTAGATGAACATGCGACCATCATTGTTTTAGGAAATAAATTCAATAAAAAAATTTATCAGGCAAAACGCCTTGCCGATGTGTTTGGCGATTACCACCAGTATAACGAGCTTGAAGAAGAAGGAAATCCGTGAATTCAATTTGAGATTTGAAATTTGAGATTGGTTTGTTTGAATTTGGATTCGTTGGATTATAGGATTTATGGATTGGAGGTTAATGCAAGCAGAGATCTAAATCCATAAATCTGATAAATCCAAATTCTGACAAATTATTGAATCATTGAATGGGTCTCCGCATTTTAACATTCTCACATTAAAACGGCTTGTTCATCACACACAAACAATCCCATCATCCAGCATTTTCAAATTAGCACATTTTCAAATTAATCTCTCACATTAAATACTTGTTAATCGCCGTTAAAAGATACTCTTTAGGATCTGAGGAATATTCCCAAAACATTACGCCGGCCAGCTTGTGCTTTGTTACATAACGGCATTTATATTTAACGGAACGTTCGCTATCGAACGATACGAATTTTTTATCGGTCGCATTAAAAAGATACGGCGCTTTCGCTTTCTTATCCCAATAAACCTGGTAATTTTTATGCGTAACCAAGCTGTCTTTTATATATGTGTACCCGCCAACATGAGTGCTTGATACAATTTTTTGATGAATGCCCCCATTATCCGCATTTTCTGTAATGCCGCCACGTCCGTAAAAAGCGATGCCCACCACCAGTTTATGAGCAGGGACGCCTGCGTTCATAAACGCGGTCACCGCCCGGTGCACTGAATTTGCAAGCGTATCGCCAGCCGGATTATATAAATTGGTATGATGCGTAGCCACTCCCCAGCCGTAATCATAAGTCATCAGGTTTACATAATCAAGATACTGCTGCGCTTTATTCATTTCGGAATGGTTTAAAAATGACGGAAAACCACCAACAGCAGTAGTTAACAAATACTGTTTCCCGGTAAGCGATTGCAGTTTATCAAGTTCTTCGCGAATTGCTTTAAACATCAGCGTATAATTTTCTTTATCCTCCGGCCTGAATTTATTATTATCTCCTTTCATTCCCGGATATTCCCAATCAATATCAACTCCGTCCAACTCATATTTTTGAACAATTTCTACTGAGCTTTTCGCAAAAGCCATGCGTGAAGTGTCTGTCAGCACCGCGTCGGAAAAGTTTTTGCTCCACGTCCAGCCGCCAATGGAAATAAGGATCTTCAAAGCGGGATTTTGTTTTTTTAAAGCAACCAGATTTCTAAAATTAACAGTATCGGTTCTTTCATTATGCAGCCATGCCCTGTTATCCTTTACATCCACAAAAGCGTAATTGATATGGGTAAGTTTTTTCGCGTCAATAACGGCAGTATCGGCAACGCCCCTGTAACCGCCAACGTATCCTATAACAACCGGATTTCTTTTTTGCGCCTGCGCACAAAAAATCGAAATACAAAAAACCGGCAGATAAATACAAGTTTTAATGGAAAGGGCTTTCTTCATAATTTTTTAAGTTTACGTATTAGGGAAATGAACCATTATTTAATTATTCCATTATGCTTTACACCGCGCAATTTTAAACTTCATTTTTTGGAAACCGGCGGTATTACTACTATTAAGCATCGTTGTGTCACTCACTTGTACGGTAGTAATGCTATTCGGCAAGGCTAAGCATTCCTGCACATATTTATGCCGCGTAAAGTATAATCTATTATTCAGTTATTCCATCATTGCGGTTACCGCTTGCAAAAACCAGGCAGCGTGAGGAATCCATTGTTCTGTCCATCGCCATTCGTTTCCATTGTCTTTTTCACGAAAAAGAATGCCGCTCCCGTCGCCATTTTCGCCGCCGGTTATACCATTAGAAATTCCGCCTTTTTCGGAACCGTGGCCAAACAGGGAAGCCATATAAGGAACATTGTTTTTACCAAAGCCATACATAAAACACATGTCGTAAGGATTGCAACCCAGTATCCACGCTATCTGCGAAGCGGCATAAACTTTCAAAGAATCGCTTGCCGGCGATTTACTTTTACTATTCAACAGTTTATTACCAATTAATGCCGCCGTTGCAAGCGAAGCCAGCCTTGCGTTTTCACCCTGCCACCACCAGCCGGATTCGTTTTCATGAGGAATAAAAAATCCATCTTTAACAGCATCGTTATGCAAAAAAGTTTGACGGGCATAACCAAAAGGATTACTAACGTTGTTGGTTACACGTAAATTATAATCCAGCGCTTTTTTTATGGTGGATAATGCAGCATCCCGGTACGATCTTTCTTTTTCTTTTGATATATATCTTGCTAAAGCCACTACGGGCATACCCGCATCAGAAGCGTGCCAGAACGGCCGTTTACCATCATCCGCCATAAAGTAACCGTCGGGTGTTAACCGATTAGCCAGGTTGGAGGCTCGTTTGCGGGCTTCAGTTTTATAAATATCTTCATTAGTGGTAATCCATAATTCGGTGGCTGCCATTAATGCGCAATAGTCGTCAAGCATATTTTCTTTACCGTCATCGGTGTATTTTGTATTATTCAGCAAAAGATGCGCGAAAGCACGTTTGGCGGCATCCAAATATTGAGCAGAAGTAAATTCACCATTCTTTTTCCATCTTGCAACGCGGGCCAGCGCGGCTATTCCCATACCGCCGCCTTCGCGGAAAGCGCTTTGATAATCGGATGTGGTTACACTATTGGCCAGCAATCCTACTATTCTTCTTTCGTTGGGATCGGGTTTAAAATAACTGAAAACCGTAGTATAAAAATATCCTTCAGGCGATAATGAACGTAGTATATAATCAGCTCCCCACAATGCTTCCCTTTCCAGCGAATCTTTTATTCGCAATGATGAAAGCAGCTTTGGCACCGACTCCACCGTATTGGCTAACGACCATGTAACCAATGGTATTTGTTGCGGCATCATAAAATTGGTATAACACAAATGCGAAAAATACTTACTTACATCTCCCGATGCATCGCACCAGCCGCCACGCACATCAGCGGTTTTATCGCTTCCAAATAAGCGCACATGTTTATCGGCTTCCTGCTCTTGTGGCGTGTTAGCTCTTTGCTTATGATAATAATTCAAAATAGCCGGCAAAGTTGCTTTTGCCAAACTGTTTTTACCAACAAAAAAAGCTGGTGACGCATACACTGACTTATTGTATTCAACCTGCAATTGATAATTGCCTTCTGTTGTTAAAAAAGAAAAATTGAGTTTATAGAAGTATTTTCCGGCAAACCATTCTTCAACCTGCAAAGGCGAACCAATTGGCAAAGTTTGTAATTTCAATCCGGTAGAGGCATTCAGCAGATCGATGGTAATTGAAGTTTCAAGCGGTTTGGCGGACTCAACCACTGCATTTTTTACATCGTTTGAATTATATCCAACCTGGTTAATATGAATAGAGACCTGGCAGAAAACAGAAATATTAACGAATACTAACAGTAATAAACAACCGTAAAATTTAGCAATCATGGCAATTATTTTAAGGGTTAAAGAGCGGTGAGTTTTTGGTTGTGAGTTTTGTGTGTATTTGTTCTAGCTTTTATTCAGCGTCTTTAGCATTTTCAATTTACTCCTGATTTCTGACCTCTGACTTCTGACTTCTCTGCTGCCCACTGCCCACTGCCTACTGTCAACTGCTCCATAGCATTCCTGCCGTACAAGTGAGTGACACAACGATGCTTAATAGTAGCACTACCGCCGGTCCCCAAAAAAAATCAAAAAAATATCCTACCTGAAGTATTATTAGTAACAACAAATCTAGCTATAACCTGATTAATAAATAGTCGCAGCGCCACATTATTGTCACATAAAAAAATTTAGTTGGCAAATGGGGTATATTTCCAAAAATTGACACTCTTTTATATAAGAATTGTTCTGCCATATTGATAATGCATAATACGGCAGTTTTATTATTCATTAAAAATTGCATTTTACGTAATATGAAAAAGCTTTTCCTGGTTCTTGTTTCAACGTCTTCGATTTGCTTGTTAAATGCCCAAACAACTGTTCAAAAATATAGTACAGCCAGCAAAAAAGTTGCTGTATTTACAACTGCAAAAAATTCCGATCAACGCATTTCGCCGGATGGCACGTATGGCTTTACAACGATGCCGCAGCCTTTGGAAACACAGCCCTGCATATTCATTGATCCTGCCAGAAAGTTTCAAACCTTTGTGGGTATCGGTGGCGCCATTACTGACGCGTCCGCCGAAACTTTTGCCAAACTTCCTAAAGACAAACAGCAGGAATTTTTAACCGCCTACTATAATTCAAATACCGGTATTGGTTACTCGCTTGGCCGCACGCATATTAACAGTTGCGATTTTTCGAGCGACACGTACACTTATGTTGCCGATAACGATAAATCACTAAGCACTTTCAACATTGCGCATGATGAGCAGTTCCGCATACCTTTAATTAAACAGGCTATCGCGGCAGCAGGCGGAAAGCTTACCATGTATGTATCTCCATGGAGTCCGCCGGCCTGGATGAAAGACAACGACAACATGCTTAGAGGTGGCAAACTGAAAGCAGATTCCAGGCAGGCATGGGCAAATTATTATGTGAAATTCATTAAAGCATATGAAGCCAAAGGTATTCCTGTGTGGGGCCTGAGCGTACAAAATGAACCGATGGCCACACAAAAATGGGAATCATGCATTTATACCGCTGAAGAAGAAAGAGATTTTATTAAAAAATATCTTGGGCCTACGTTGCAAAAAAACGGTATGAGCAATAAAAAATTAATTGCATGGGATCATAACCGTGATCTAGTGTATCAGCGTGCCAGCACCATTCTCAGCGATCCTGCTGCTGCAAAATATGTTTGGGGAATTGGTTTTCACTGGTATGAAACATGGACCGGAAGCGGAATGCAGTTTAACAATGTGAAAGCTGTTGCGGATGCGTTCCCCGGTAAAAACCTGATTTTTACGGAAGGTTGTAAAGAGTTGTTTAAAATGGATAGCGTGTACAATTGGTCGCTGGGCGAAAGATATGCTTACTCCATGATACATGATTTCAATTGTGGAACAGCGGCCTGGACAGACTGGAACATTCTGCTTGATGAGCAGGGTGGCCCCAACCACGTGGGTAATTATTGCTTTGCTCCCGTGCATGCTAATACACAAACCGGCGAATTGATTTATACCAATGCGTATTATTATATCGGTCATTTTTCGAAATTCATCCGTCCGGGTGCCAAACGCATCAGCGCAGTTTCCAGCAGGGATATTTTGGAAGCTACCGCTTTTCAAAATGTGGATGGCAGTATTGCGATTGTAGTATTAAATCGTTCTGATAAAAAGATGGATTATAACCTTTGGATCAATGGAACGGCCGCGCAAATAAGCAGCGAGCCGCGCTCAATTTCCACTATGGTTATTAAGTAATATCATTTGCAAAATGATGAAAGCACAGAGGCGAAGGTTCTCTGTGCTTTTTTTTATTTTAAAATCCGGTGGCATTCTATTATATTATAATCGACTTGTTTCAAAATCTCATTAGTAAAAGTCTTTTTCTTTTTGCTTGTGCAAAAAGAAACAAAAAGCACACCCGCGATCGATGACGGCCCGATCGCGGGAAGCGCCCTGATTGAGCTTTTGCACTACTGTGACTTCGGCAAAAGGAATTCTATTCATCGCTTTAGCGGCTGCATACTTTACTATTGGCTACAGTGGGATTCCTTATTTTAAGGTGTTTAAGTAAATAACAGGTTTTCTAGCAAATACATTTTTATAACGGAAAGGCTAACCCCGTAATGCTCCTATAAAGTTTGCGAACTAAATAATTAATCCTAAATATCTTTATTTTCTTTTTCTTGTCTCTCCTTCTTTTACATCATTGTTTTCTATTTTATTCCTAAACTTCACTTTTTCATCTAAAAATTTTAGTTTGCCAAATTTGTATGTAATTTGAAGAGAAACATTCCGCTGGATAGGAGCAGAAATAGAGAGATTTTCAAACTGTGTAGTTTTTGTTTTACTTATACCTTCATTGCGTAGGGTTAGCAAATCATTCAGGCCTAGTTTAATATTTGCTTTTTTCTTAAATAAGTCCTTTTGCCAGAAAATAGAAAAATTGTATTTGGGTTTTGGTTCATAAATGGTTTGAATATTTTGTTTACTGTTAGATGTTAATTGATTATTGATGCTAATCATATTATCTTTTGGCAAGCTAAATGTTAATTGAAGGCCTCCACTTCCAGATAGAAATTTACTATCTTCAGTTGTTTGTACAATAGTTTTTGTCCAATTATATAAGCCTATTGTGGCATTGGTTTCTATTTTTAAAAATTTAAATGGATCAATGGTAAAGTAGGCGCTCAAATTTGTTATGGTGTTTATGCCGCTATTGACATAAGTTGTAAACATTCCACCATCAGCTTTTGTAGAGGAAACATTTTCAATTATTTTACTTAAATATTGGTAAGATGCAGTAACGGAAAGATAGGATTTTTTACTTGTATAAGCATTATAGGAAAGGCTAATGTTATGATTGATCTGTGGCTGCAAAGATGGGTTTCCCTGTGTAATATATAACGGGTTGCTTGCATCTATATATGGATTTAGATAGTATAACGATGGCCGCCATACGTTTTTTGAATAACTTAAATTAATACTGTTAACCCCTTTAAACTGTTTTGATAAAGTAACTGAAGGCAGAAAATAAAAATAATCTTTATCGGCAGCTGATTCCTGTTTGTATTGGGTAAATTGAGCATCTACTGTAGAACGCTCCAGTCGAAAGCCCATTTTTACGCCATAGCGTTTTGGAAGCCTGACTGATAAGGTTGAATATAAGGAATAAACATTTTCAAGATAATGCAGTTTGCTGTTTCTGATTTCGTAAGGCTCGTACTGATTGCTAACCCGGTTTAAACTGTCAACCACAGCGTCACTATTCCTATTTCTAAAAATAGATTTCGCCCCGGCTTCCATGCTAATTTTAGAAGTAAAAGGATTGGTATAATCAACCTGAATCGTAGTTTCTCCATTCAGTTGTGCGTTATTTGATTGTTCGGCATTTGTTCCCCATTGCACATTATTGCTAAGTATATTATCATATAGTGAATTATAACCTACACTCAACTCTTTTCCTTCCTTATCATAAGTTTTTGTATAGTTGAATGTACTATTTAAATAGTATTTTGTATGATATCGATCTTCCCCTTCATTTCTTGTGTTTGAAATCAAATTTTTAAATTTATCGTAGCTGCTGTTATTTATTTGATAGATGGATAGATCTTTATAAGTAGCATAAATTATTGATGCAGAAATATTGTTTTTTTTATTTATCTCATAAGCCAATTGGGCAGAACCTGCAATGTTCAGGCTATGGTCTTCTTTGCCGGATCTTACATTGCTTATTGTTTGAACAGACGATGTATTATTTTCAGGATTGTTATTCTTCATTTTTGTAGTGGTGTAGCCTGTGCCAAATACAGGGGTTGTAAAACCTCCATGCAAAAATGTATTTACGGATAGTTTGGGCTTTCGCAAATTTAAGCGTACCTGATCTGCAAAACCTGAATTGGTTTCTGTTGTAAATGTATTACTACCAGTAAGCCCCACCAGCCTTGTTTTCTTTGTAATGATATTGATAACACCGGTTGTGCCGCTTGATTCATATTTTATAGATGGACTGGTAATGATCTCCACATATTTAACTTCCACTGCGGGTATCAACCTCAGTGCATCCTGCATGGTTAGGGCATACTGCCCCGACGGCTTACCATTTATAAGCACTTGTATTTTGTTGCTTCCCTTTAGTTTTATTTCATCATTAATGCCTATGCTCATAAAAGGGGCTTTTTTCAATACATCCATACCATCGCTTCTGGCAGGAAATGTATCCATTTCTGCTCTGTATATTATCTTGTCAATTTGGTTTTCAATTCTGAGCTTTGTAGCATAAACTGTAACACCACTTAATGTATCAACAAACGGGCTAATTACTATTTTACCTATGTCTATTGATTTATCGCTGCCTGGTATAATTATTTTTTTTCTTATTTCCTTATATCCTAAAAAACTTACACTAAGTTCATATACACCTTTAGCAAGGTTTTTCACTTTAAAATATCCTTCCCGATTAGTAATGGTACCGCCTTTCATTATTAAACTATCCCGTAGCAGGCTGTATAAAGTAATACTGGCATAATCGACAGGTTTATTTGTAGTTGAGTCTATTACCAATCCTTCTATTTTGCACTTGCCAGGTTGCTGCGCATGTGTAATTAACGCTATCGGAAAGAAAATAATAAAAAAGCTAATTAGTGTTTTTACTTTCATACAATGGTAGTTGTCGGTATTCAATAGATGTTATCTGTGTTTAATTCAAAGCTTTTTCTTACTGTCTTTCCTCGCTCTTATCTTTTTTTACATCAGTATTTTCAATTCTGTTTCGGAAGCGGGGTGGATCATCTTTAAACTTTAGCCGCCCGAAACTATATTTGAACCCTACGTATAAGTTTCGTAAAATAGCTTCGTTGTCATTGCTTTGGTAAAACTGGTTTGTTTTGGTTTCTGTTCGGGTAGTGGAATGCATTTTGAGCAGGTTGCTTACAGATAATACCAAGGCGGCTCTGTTTTTCATAAATTTTTTCTGCCATCCCAAGGACATGTCAAATGGGTTTAGCACCCTTGCGGTACTTTGAGTGGATATGCGTGTTGATGGTTCTACAAAACATCCCCAGAAAATTAAATTTTCTTTGGGAAGGGTAATATAGGTGGAAAATTGGGCAGTGAAGGAAAAAGTGTTGGATGGCAATAAGGTGCTTATCTGTGTTTTTTGCAAATGATAATTTTGCACGTTTACCCAAAAGTTAAGCTTAAGTTGTTTAACAGGATCTACCGTGTAGTATGCATTCAAGCTCTGGGTGGAATATTTGCCGGTGTTCAAATAAGTGGTGTAATTGCCGCCATTGTTCATAGTGGTGCTAACACTTTCTATCATTTTATCGTTCCATGCGTAACCGGCTGTAAAAGACAATGACGAAGTTTTGTTGAGATAGGCAAAAAAAGATATATTAACATTATTGGTTGCCTGCGGTTGTAATTGAGGGTTGCCCTGCATTACAAAATAAGGGTTGCTGTTGTTTAAGTAAGGGTTAAGATAGTATAAAGATGGCCGAAAAACCTGCCTGTCGTAATTCAATTTTATAGAGTTTACCTGGCCGAACAATTTTGACAAAGTAATAACCGGCAACAGGGTTATATAATTTTTATCGGTATTTTCTGTTTCTCCAAATTGCAAATAATCAGCTTTCACGGTTGAATACTCCAGCCTTGCCCCCACTTTAAGGCCAAACTGCTTGGGCAGCCTCCAGGTAACGGTGCTATAACCGGAAAAAACATTTTCATTGTAATCAAATGCTGAATTTCGATTGTGGTCATTTTCATATTTACCCGTAATATGGTTGAGGCTGTCGAAAGCAGCATCGCTGCTACGGCTGCGGAAAATAGCCTTGGCTCCGCTCTCCAAAAATAGTTTTTGTGATAGCGGTACTGTATAATCGGTCTGAACGGTGTAGTCTTTATTTATTTTTTCGTCAAAAAATTTTTCTTCAATGCTGCCTGCCTGTGTATACCTGTATTTTTCTTTATCAAGAGCATAGGCGGCGCTTATACCAAACTCCTTGCCTTCTTTGTTAAATGTACGGGTATAATCAATGCTGCTTCCAAAAACAATGGATGGAGTATTCACATTTTTTTCCCTTGTCATTTGGTTAATGAGGCTGTTACTTATCGAATAACTTTCATCATTGTAATTATTGCTGGTTATTAAATAGTGGTTGGATCGATTGAGGGAGGCCGACAGGGTATTTTTCTTGTTTATTTCATAAGCCGCATTTACAACCCCCATAATGTTATAACTCCGGTCTTTATTTATTGAATAACTGTTTATATGCCGTACCTGAGATGTTTGCCGGTCCGGATTGTTTTCCTTTATTTGGGATTCTGTATATTTTGTAAACCCGGGAAAAGCTTTTCCGGTATTAGCGGTCATGCCTACTGATAACTTTTTGGTGCGCACATTTAATCCAATTCTTTCGGATGCTCCCTGGTTTGAAAAAAATACCAGGCTACTGTTGCCTGTAATCCCTACCAGGTTTGTTCTTTTCGTGATTATATTAATAATGGCGGTGGATCCGGATGATTCGTATTTTAAAGAAGGGCTTGTAATAATTTCCACATTTTTTATTTCCTCTGCCGGTACTATCCGGAGTGCTTCCTGCATGGTAGAAGCATACCGGTTACTGGGCTTACCGTTGATAAGTACCTGTATCTGATTGCTACCCTTTACCTTTACTTCATCGTTAAATCCTACCTCTACAAGTGGCGCTCTCTTTATTACATCTAATCCGTTGCTTCTTTCGGGAAAAGAGTCTTTCTCTGCAATGTACACAAGCTTATCAACCAGGTCAATCACTTTCGACTGCCTGCCTGATACTATCACTGTCGCCAAGCTGTCCTGCTGCATAACCAAACCGATTTCACCTAAATCCGCCTTCTTGCCGTCTCCAGGAATGGTTAGTTGCAACTCCTTCCGTTTATAGCCTACAATGCTTATTGCCAGCGTATATGTATTGGGAGGTATGTCTTTTATTTCAAACCTGCCTTTTTGATTGGTAACCACCCCTGTTTTGGCTATACTGTCGCCGGGTAAAAATAATAAGACACTGGCATATTCAACAAACTTGCCCGTAAGGGAATCCTTAATCGTTCCCTCTATGTCGGATCTGATCTTTTGTTGGGCATGCACTATGCAAGTGCAAAAACAAACAAGCGAAATAGAAAGCAGATACGCAATAGTTTTCATGTACATGATATTTGTATTGATATCCATACCCAACTTTTGGGCAAGCTCCAGTTTTTTATTTTGTAGCGCATGGTGCCTGGCGCTTGTTTGTCCCGGCCATGCCCGGTAATAGTATAATACATCCGGAATATTGGCCAAACACGCTACTTTATGCCACCATTATACACTGGTGTAAATACAGTTATTGGTATGCATGAATTGGCAGGCATTTGCTTATATAATAATAATCTTTGATAAAATTAATCAACGTACTTAAAAAATAGTTTTCTAATTTGCATTATCATGTGAAAAAATAGAAATATTTATCATTTTTTTCTTTGCCCTACTATCCAATTCCTATTTTTTTAAATATTATTGTTCAAACCACATATTTTTAAACGATTGCCCTATGGATATGGAAAGACTTCGCAACCTTATTAAAGCTACCAGGTTAAAGAATGGCAAAACCCAGCAGCAAATAGCAGATCACTTACATTTATCAGTAAGTTCATACAATAAAATGGAAACGGGAAAAACAGATTTGTCTGTGCCGCATTTTTTTGAAATAATTGCTTATTTAAATATTCCGCTTAGAGCCGTTTTTACTGAAGACTATTTTACGAAGAATAGTTTGTGTAATTTGTTTGAAGAATGTCCGTTAAGAAGGGAATTAGCTACGCTGGAAGATAATTGGGCTTCAAAAATGAAAGACTGGCTTAAAGAAAAGGAACTTCATCCCCCTACAAGCTAAAAACGGGAGTACGTTAGGTTGCAGGTACCAGGTTGCAAGTTGCAAGCGCCAGGAACCCGTAACAATTTCTACCAACTCGAATACTGTAGCGTTGCCTGTGTTCTCACACCAGCATTCTGCAACTTGTAACTTGCATCCGGTTTCTAACCGGAATTCAACACCGCTAATTCGTCACAATTTTATTGTTATAAGTGTTGCGTATATTCATCTACGTTATCATCATCAACAACTGTTTTATTTTTTTGTCACCAACTTTTGTAACTCCGGTTTAGCATCGTTGCGTCGCATTACGTTCATCGGTATGAATGCTATTGGGCGATGGGGTTTAATGCCTAAGTGTCGTATAGCAGTACATAGGTTACACTTTTTTAGTATCCTTAAGAACTGCCGGTAAAATGGGCAGCCCTTAAGGGCGGTTAATGGTTAAAACTGTAGCAGTACATCGGTTACAGTTTTATACTTTACGTTCTTTGACAT
>JAVBLN010000050.1:0-8675 GCA_031553495.1 Flavihumibacter sp. | reverse complement strand
AGAAGCTGTTTGAATTAATTGTAAAATTTTGTTTATTAAACCCACCGTTGCCATGAAATACTACTGATGAACGAAATGCGACGCAACAATGACGCCATGAAAAACTGTCGCCGGTATCACAAAAAATAAACTCAAACAACTTCTGTAACTCCTGAAAGTGGAATTCGGTTGAGGAAAGATGTAGGGCTGCTAAGCAGCCCGTTTTAATTCGTTATTATAGTTTTCTGAGAAGAATAGTCTACACATATTATTCAATATAACCGGGATTCTGATGACCTCTTAAGCTGGGGTTCTTTTGGAGCTCATCCGGAGGTATGGGAAATAGAGCAAGGTGTGGTTTCCACTCTGTTCCACCTTTAGCCGGAGTAACAATCTTCATTCGGTCGTCGATAGCATTTAATCTCTTTAAATCAAGCCATCTGTGCCCCCATTCTGTGAATAACTCCACATAGCGTTCATGCAGCACCGCTTCTATCGCTTTATCTTCTGACAGGTTGGAAGCTAGTTGTTTCAGTCGATCTGCTGCAGGAGCAGCTTTGTCTGTTGCCCGGTCTCTTACTTTGTTCAAATCCGCAATTCCTTCTGCAATTCTGCCCTGCCGGATTCTTGCTTCTGCACGTATTAAATAAAGCTCCGTCAATCTTAATATAATAGAATATTCAAGACTGGAAGTTTCCGATCTTCCTGCTTTGTACTTATAGGGGTAATAATAGCCTGCAGCAACACCTATCCAATCTTTTTTACGCTGATCACCCGGTTCAAATGCCTGTACAACAAAATCACTTAAATATACCGGATAACCTTCCCCTGGACCAGTAGAAGGTAATACGAATACTAATCCTTCAATTGTACCTATATCAAATGTTCTAATAGATTGTATAGCCCAGATTGTTTCCCGGCTATTTTTTAAAAATACCTGATCCAAAGGAAGCAATTCAAACAAAGCAGTATGGTTAATTATTTCTGATGCAACAGCTTCGGCTTTTGCCCACTCGCCTGTGTATAAATATGTTCTGGCAAGTAATGCTTTGACAGCCCATTTACTTGGGCGTACCCTTTCGGAGGTTTCATTGGTGGCAAATCCATCCACATATTTATCACTCATCAGGCTATCAGCCTGCTTTAGATCTTTAATGATCTGTTGATATACTGTGTCTTTAGAAGTTCTTGGTAATACTGAATTCACTATATAATCGGTTGATAAAGCAAGTGGCACATCTCCATACAAATTCACCAAATAGAAATAATAAAATGCCCGCATAAACTTGGCTTCGCCTAATAATTGCTTTTTTGTACTGGGAGTTAAGCTAGTTGACTCATTCAATCCAACAAGTGCCGCATTGGTAATATATATCCTTTCATACGACGTACCCCACATATCATCTGGCGAAGCAACACTTGTTATATCATCACTATAAAAACGAAGTAAAGTCAAATCTGACTTATTATAAAGCGCTATTTCATCTCCCAATAACCCTGTGACATAATAACACCGACTTACACCATAATCATGGTATGCCCTCAAACCTACATATAAATTGGTTAGAACAGCAGCAGCCGTTCCATCACTACTATACACATTTAGTTCAGTCACATTGGTAATTGGGTTTCCAATTTCAACGAATTTTTTGCAGCTCGTTGTTGAAAAAATGAAACAAATAACCATGCCAGCCAATACCTTCTTTAAGAATAGAATTAAGGTTTTATAACCTGATATTTTGTTCATGATAATAATGTTAAAATGTTAGTTGCAATCCAAATGTCACTACCCTTAGAAGAGGCAATGAAGAACGCATACCCATACGCTGTTCGGGATCCAATCCTTTATAAGGAGTAAGGGTAAATAGATTTTGCCCAAGCATAAATACCCTGGCATTTTTTAGACGAATGTTATTTATAAGAGATTCCGGCAAAGTCCAACTGAATGTAAGGTTACTCAATCGCACGAATGACGCATCTCCATAGCCAGCATCGCTACCGCCATAATGCCACATTGCGGTTCCAGCATCTCCAGCATATGTCGCACTATATTTTTGAAGTTTTGCAATATCCCCCGGCTTTTGCCAGCGATCTAAAACATAGGTAGGCTGATTACCCATAGTACCGGGGTTAGCGCCTTGTGCTAAATTCACCCCATATTGTTTTACTATTTGTAATACAAAATCTAATTGAAAGTTCTTGTAGGAAATTGTATTGGTCATACCGGCAGTGAAGATAGGAAAAGCACTCCTGTACACCGTTTTATCTGCATCTGCAGGTGTGGATGTTGGTTTGCCAGTTTCATCTTCAAAAGTATACAATCCTGTTTCGGGACTTACTCCCAAATAGTGATAATACTTTGTAATATTTAATGGTTCTCCTACAATAAGTGAATACCAGTAAGAAGATGATTCAATACCCGGAAATTCTAACAACTTATTTCTTTGAATAGTGAGATTTGCGTCCGTTGTCCATTTCCAATTTTTACCATCGATATTTATACTTCTTGCAGTAAACTCCCAACCTGTGTTTTGTATTTTTGCCGGAAAGTTTCTATCAATACTAAAGAACCCGGTAGTCCTTGGTAAAGAATAGCCTGTTAGCTGATTTGAAGAGCGGTTTCGATACCAAATAGCATTAACCAGTAGTCTGTCTTTAAAAAACCCAAGATCAAGGCCAAATGAAAGCTTACGAATTTCTTCCCACTGAAGATTTGGATTTGGCAGGCCAATTGGTCCAATCGCGATTGTTGATTGATATGGGATATCACCCCATATTGTTACACCATATAAACTCAGTTGTGAGTAATTACCAATGTTATCATTACCTATAGTACCATAACTTCCATAAGCCTTACCAAAACTTAAAAAAGGTAGCGCTGATTTTATAAAACCTTCATTGCTGAATATCCATGCACCGGCTGCCGATCCAAAATTATGGAAAATATTTTCGGACCCAAACCGCGAGCTCCCGTCTCTTCTGCCATTCAAATTGATCACATACCTATCTCTCCATACATAATTTATCCTTGCAAAACCTGCATTATATCTATACTTTGGAGCGCTTACTGCTCCTCCGGCATAAATAGTTGGATGGGAAGAAATATCTTCTAATAAAAGATCATTTGTACCACCTTTACCTGATATATGTTGTGAATATTGAGCATTTTCAGAAAAAGTGGTTCCTACCAAAACATTTAACCTACCCTTAGCAATCGCTTTATCAAATGTAAGCTGAGGCTCAATCTGCCATGTTCCATTTCTGACATTAATAATGGCAGTTAACCTTTGAGAATACAATATCTCTTCCGGCGGTACAGCAGATAGAGGCCTGATTACCCGGTTTTCTGATTGCAATTGACTATATCCAAAAGTGCTTTTTATCTCCAATCCTGGGATGATCTCATAACTAATATTAGCAGTGCTATTGAAATTGGAGGTATTGGTTCTATGTTGTTCTTCTAAATCAACTAAAGGATTACGAAATGATGAAACTCCATTCGGTAAAGGTGCCCAATTTAACGAGCCATCGGGTTTTTTTAAATCAGGAGCATTAGGAGCACTGTAGATTTGTCCGGTAAGATCTACACTAGGAATATTATTGTTTGTAAAAAAGTATTGTGCGCTTACCCCGGCTTTAAATTTTTTGTTATCAGAAGAAAGATTCAGATTCATATTTGCCCCGGCGGACTGATTAGCAAAGTCTCCGGGAAAAACAGAAGTTTGCCTTCTATAAGTAGTTCCTATCAAATATTGAGCATTATCCGTTCCACCTGTGGCACTTGCATACAGGTTAGTGTATTTTGCTGTGCCTCCTATAAACTCTTCCTGCCAGTCCGTATATTTATTTTCATCCCAAAAGGTTAGATCATAATTGGATGGCTCTGGAAGTGTATTTTTATCAGGAACCGCAAGGCCATCGTTGCGGTACGCCTCTCTTCTTATTTCCAGGTATTGCTTTGTATTTAAAAGCTTCATTTTTTTTGCAACTGCTGCCATGCCATGCTGTAGATTCAAATCAAACTTTATCGGCCCGGCTTTCCCTTTTTTAGTTGTGATTAAAATTACACCGTTAGCTCCCCTACTTCCATAAATGGCCGTAGCATCAGCGTCCTTTAGTACATCAATAGACTCAATGTCATTCATATTAATATAACTTAAAGGGCTGCCTGGGTACTGGTCTTCACCATAATTATCTACACCACTGGTTGCCCATAGTCTTCCTATTGTTAATGCTCCGTCTTGATTTCTTAAATTACCAGAAGGATAAGGTATCCCATCAACTATATACAATGGATTGTTACCTCTTGCCAAGCTATTTTGTCCCTGTACTCTAACACTAACATAAGCCCCAGGTAGTCCCGAAGATGATTCTATTGTAATACCCGGAACTCTTCCCTGTAGTGCCTGCAAAGGATTAAGCACTGGTGATTTTGATAGTACTTCTCCTTTTACACTTGAAATATTACTCGTACTCAACCTTCTCGTCGTCGTTCCATAAGCTATTACCTGCACTTCATCCAATGCGGATGGTATTACCTCTACAGTTATAGCGCCTAGGCTGGAACGGCCGCTTAGGGGAAGTTCCACTGTTTTTATATTTACGGCGCTTATTACGAGTGTGGCGTTTTCATTTACTCCTTTTAGTTCAAAATATCCTTCAGTGTTTGTTGATGTTCCTCTTTTTGTGCCCTTTATTACAATACTTACTCCATTTAATGGCTCTCCATTCTGATTTACTAACCTGCCGGAAACATCTATTGGAGGCGGCATTTCAGGTTCTGTAACTATTTCTGTTACAGATTGAAGAGATGTGCTTTTAACGGCTGGCAGTTTCGTAATCACAATGGTTCTTTTTGTGATCGAATACGTTAAGCCCTGCCCTTTTAGCGCTAATTTCAATACATCATCTATCGCGGCTTTTTTTAGTTCAAGGGTTACGGTCTTTGTATTTTTCAAAATTTCCATGTCATAAAAAACTACATAATCTGTTTGTTTTTTTATAACAGAAAACAGCGTTTGAAGGGGTACATCCTTTCCTGTAAATGTTACCGTCTGCGAGTTCGTATTTGCACTCACAGTTAGTGCACCCACGGTTAACAAAAGGATAATCAATTTCATAATCAGTAAAGTTTTCACCGCCAGGATACGCCATGGCCTAACCCGGCGGGCAGATGCTTTTTTTTGCATATTTTTGTATTAATTGGGGTGAGAAAATAAGTAGTCAGCCTACACAACATTTGGATTGCCCCAGGAACGGCCGGAAATGTAGCAGCATTCCCGGCTTCTTTATTTTATGGAAACATACAAATGCTTTGTGTTTTAAAGAAGATGCACATGTGCGGTTAATGTACTAGCCGGAATAAAAGAAATTTGAAAATGTGAGGGAAGAAATTTGAAAATGTGCGAATTTGAAAATTTGAAAATGAGTAGTGAAAACTTTTCTTTGTGTTTCGAATACAACATCACTGTCGCAGGTGGTAAGTGGCAGGTAGCAAGTGCCAAATCCATGCTATTCTTTATATAGTGGAGAGTGCTGTATGATAAATAATCATTGAAAAATTAAATTCAATAATTGTAAGCATGGTCGAAAACTATGAACCAAACTCAACATACAGCATTTCAAATCTCAAATTACAAATCTCAAATTACATAGACTATTCTACTATCAATCGCTTGCCATCTATGCGAAACTGCATTCCGCTTGCCTCTTTAAGCACTTTTAATATTTCAGACAGGTTGAGGTCACGCTGAATTTCTCCAGCAAATTTTTTCGTACCCACGTTTCCGTTATATACAATTTCCACATCATACCACCGGCTAAGCTGCCGAAGAATTTCATCAAACGAAACCTGGTTAAAGTTAAACAAGCCGTTCTTCCAGGCCACCACTTGTTCCACATTCACTTTAAATATTTGAGGTGCTTTGTTATTCATTAAAGCCTGTTCGCCCGGCGCTAATGTTGCTTTCCCAAACGCAGTATTCACCTGCACTTTCCCTTCCAGCAATGTGGCCCGCACAGAAGACTCTTCCGGGTATGCGTTAACGTTAAAATGTGTTCCCAGTACCAAAATACTTCCCCTGGAAATATTTTCCTTTGGCAACATTGTTACTATGAACGGATGCTTTTCATCATGCGCTACTTCAAAATATGCTTCCCCGGAAATTTTTACTTCCCGCGTATTTCCTTTAAATGCCACGGGATATGTAATGGAACTGGCCGCGTTCAGCCACACCTGCGTTCCATCCGGAAGCCTTAACCTGTATTGGCCCCCTCGCGGTGTTGTCATGGTATTCCATAACACTTTACCCGATTTAGACGCGTCGGCTGTATAAACAATTTGGCCGTTGGAAAGCTTTTCAACCGATGATGCGCCCTGCATGGCTATCTCGCCCTGTGTAGCGCTGTCCAGCGCAATTACCACGCCATCCGCCAGTGTAAGCGTTGCTTTATTACCGCCGGGTATCACGTCCTGCACGGGTTGCCTCGCAACCGGCTTCACATTTTCCCGCTTATTATAAATATACCAAAACGTTGCCGCGCCAAGCAGCACAATAAGTATGGCCGCAGCCCGATACCAGTAAAAGCCTTTCCGGACAACGGTTCGCAATGGTTTAACTACTGCGGTTTCCGGCTGAACAGAAGTTTCCTTAAAAGCCTGGATTCTTTGCCAGAGTGCTTCCCAATCAACTTGTTCTTCTTTTTTTTCTTCAGGATAGGATTTTAGCAACTTCAGCACATACGCCTCAAAATTCCCGGCATCCGCCTCGGCACTTTCCGCTAATCGATCTGTAAGCTCACGCAGTTCTTCTTCCGTAGCTGTACCGCCTGCGTAAGCCTCCATCAGTTCCTGTATGTTTTTGTTATTATGGCCCATATTGTATATGGAAGAGGGTTTACTATTCCTTTTGTACTAGTTATGCCAAAAGTAAAAACTAAACCCAAATTTTGCTTTGCGTAATTTTGTAATTATTATTTATGGAGCCGGCAGCAGAGCCCTGATTAGGCTTCTGTTGTGTCACTCACTTGTACGGTTGTAAGGCTATTCATCGCATTATCCACCTACACTCACCCGGATTAAAAACTTTCATAACGATTGTAAAAACAAAACAATAAATGTAACCTGTATTTTTATCACCCGCTTCAACGATCGCATTGCCTCCACAAGGTGATTGCGTACCGTATTGGGCGATATACCCATTTGTGTTGCCACCTGCTCCCTGCTCAACCCTTCAATTTTACTAAGCCTGTACACCGCCGCCTGTTGCGGCGGAAGTTTTTCCAAAGCCATTTCCAGCAAAGCAAGTCTTTCTTCTGTTAAATACTTCTCATCAATCATTTCACCGGATTCATCGCATGGTTCTATAGATGGCAACATTTCATTACAGGCTTTACGTAACTGAGCCTCCTTGCGAAAATGCCCGTAAATAATGTGGTAAAAAATTGTGTATATGTACGACCTGCCGTTCCGCAGATCATGTAATAAATGACGCTTTTGCCAAATGGTTACAAACACATCCTGCACGGTCTCTTCTGCAATATATTCGGAACGCGACATCTTAAATGCTGTGGCGTAAAACCGGTCGCGGTATAAATCAAAAAGCTCCCTGAAGGCAACTTCATCACCTTCTGCTACTTTTTGCAATAGTATGTGCAGATCCTGTGACAGTTTTGGTTAGAATTTTTTTGTTGGTTGAAGTATAAAGTTAGGAAATAAACAGCAAGCGTGCAGTAGGCAGTGGGCAGCAGGCAGTAGAAAAGTTTTTTTTGTCCACGAATTACACTAATTGCCACAAATTAATCTGCGAAGTATAAACCATAGCTAACACAGTATAAATCAAAACTCAAAGCTGGCGCAGGTCTCCTGACCTGTGCCCACACGTTACTTGATCCATTGCTTAAAGCAACAGTATAGTGCTGCAAGGCTACAAGCCTTGCAGAGCGTGAATAAGCAGTGGGCAGCAGGTGGTAGAAAAGTTTTTTTTTCCACGAATTACACGAATTGCCCCAAATTAATCTGCGAAGTATAAACCATAGCTAACACAGTTTACATCAAAACTCAAAGCTGGCGCAGGTCTCCTGACCTGTGCCGACGCGTTACTTGATCCGTTGCTTAAAGCAACAGTATAGTGCTGCAAGGCTACAAGCCTTGCAGAGCGTGAATTACACTAATTGCCACAAATTAATCTGCGAAGTATAGCCATAGCTGACATAGTATAAATCAAAAATAAAAGCTGGCGCAGGTCTCCTGACCTGTGCCCACACGTTACTTGATCCATTGCTTAAAGCAACAGTATAGTGCTGCAAGGCTACAAGCCTTGCAGAGCGTGAAGAATGCCTTATACACTGATTGCAAGCCAAAACAAAAGCACTCATAACTCAAAACTCATAACTCAAAACCCGCCCAATGGCGTTATTACCGTACAAGTGAGTGACACAACGATGCTTAATAGTAGCACTACCGCCCGGCCCATAATAAAAAAAACAAATAGGATTAATTATTTAGTTCGCAAAGGAATATCGTTTACAGATTTCAACATTTCATTTATCAAAGTCTTTTTCTTTTTGCTTGTGCAAAAAGAAACAAAAAGCACACCCGCGATCGATGACGGCCCGATCGCGGGGAGTGCCCTGATTAAGCTTTAGCACTACTGTGACTTCGGCAAGGGGAATTCTATTCATCGCTTTAGCGGCTA
>JAVBLN010000012.1:0-10701 GCA_031553495.1 Flavihumibacter sp. | reverse complement strand
ATGCAAGATGTCCCGGTATACAAGTTCAAAGAGATTTCTCGCCCGGTTGTTTCAAGTGAAACTTAATGCGTAATTACAAATATGTTGAAATAAACGGGCTCGAAATGACGGTGAAGGTTATGATTGAAAGCAGTTTAGAATACTCATCGTGAAAATGAATTTGAAAATTTGAAAATGCTTTGTGAATGGGTTTGTTATTTGTGATTCAATGATTCAATAATTCAATGATTTTTTTTACTTCTCTCCCATGGTTCGATATTTTATCCATCGTAAAGTCTGCTGCGTTCAAACAATTTCAAATTTCAAATCTCAGATCTCAAATCACCCGAAAATGCGCAAACGATTGATGACAGAGAAAATGCTTCGTCGTAATTAAATTTATTACTTAAAACAAAACCAACAAAAGATGAATAGAATAATCGCTCCATGTTTGACGGAGATTGGTAGTAATGCGCCAATTTCTGCAATTGTACGAGAACTGGATAAGCTAAAATTGAATAGTATAGATAATGTTCCCTGGAAAGATTATGCTTACAAACCTGCTGTAGGCTTTCAATTGGCGCACACTGTAGATGCCGTGTGTATTAAATTTACAGTGAGCGAAGAAAATGCAAAAGCTGTTTACTGGGAAAACAATGCGCCGGTTTATAAAGACAGTTGCGTGGAATTTTTTGTCTCATTTGATCAGGGGAAAAACTACTACAACTTTGAATTTAACTGTGCCGGTTTCTGCTTGGCGGAGTATGGTGCGGGTAAACCCGGCAGAATAAATTTGCCCGAAGTTGTTTTAAAAGAAATAAAAACACGTGCTTGTGTGCTGCCTGATCATAATGGAACAAGTTTGGTGCATTGGAGTTTAACGGCAGTTATACCTCATAAAGTTTTTATATTCGATGATCTGAAATTGCTGAAGAATATTACGGCATCAGGAAATTTTTATAAGTGTGGCGATGATCTTCCAACACCTCATTATTTATGCTGGAACAATATAAATACGGAATCTCCTAATTTTCACCTGCCCGAATTTTTTGGTGAAATAAAGTTTGAATAATAATTGAGTTATTAAGCGAACTGTTCAAAAATTAGACGCCCGCCTGAGTGATTCTCAGAGCGGGCGTTGGTTGTTTCATAGTGCACTACTGCCGGGGGGTATAAGAAAGTGTACGGGTTATTATTATCTAAACTTTTGCAGTACTATTTTCAAGCAATTCAACGATTTCCTGAAGTTCAGGTTCACTCTCCAAAAGTCGTTTTAGCAATACTATTTGGTTTTCCGCTCTTACCAAATTGTGTTTCTCGTACTTTTTGCCATAATATACATCGTTGTTCAGGTAATCTGTAAGAAAACGCAATGCCTGCATGTAAATCATAAATTTACCGGCATAAATAAAATATTGCTTTTCTTCTTTCGACAAAACATCTTGCATCGGAAGTAAATAGCCTTCAGCAATTGCCTTAAATATTTCCGGTCTGATGATTATTTTTGAAAAGTCCTGTTCTTCTTCATTTGCAGGAGATAAATAGGTTCTGAACATGTCTCCCACATCGCTTATATAATAACCCGGCATTACCGTATCAAGGTCTATAACGCAGCACCCGTCATCGTTTCCGGTGAACAGCACATTGCTTATTTTGGTATCGTGGTGGGTAACACGCAGTTTGATAACATTGTTTTGCTTTATATTTTCAAACTCGTTTACAATATCATTTTGCGACAATAAAAATTCAATAAGCGATGATGTTTCCGCAATTCTTTCGGCATTGCCTTCTTTTATCGCGGTTTGAAATTGTTCGTAGCGTAAAGTGAGGTTGTGAAAATCTTTAAGTGTTGTTTTTAGTAGTGAAACGTCAAGCCCTTCCAGCATTTGCACAAATTTTGCAAATTGCGAAGCCGCTTCATATGCTTGCTTCGTATTGCCTACTGCATTTACGGAATACGAATTTTTCACAAAAGGAAATATTCTAAAATATTCACCTTGTTCGCTAATGTAAAGATCCTTGCCTTCTTTATTTTTTAAAGTAGTTACAAAATAGTAGGATGGATGCTCCTTTTGCAGGAAATCATTCAGCAGGTTTATGTTGGATGAAATGTCCTGAGGCGATTTAAATACAAAGTGATTTACTTTTTGAAGAATATAAGTATTATTATTGTCATTCCTTTGTATTGTCCATGTTTTGTTTATAAGGCCCGAACCAAACTCATTAATTTCGCAATGAGCTACCGGTAAATCAAAGAAGGTTAAAATTTTTTCGAAACACATAAAATTGTATTTATGGTGATTTTTGGAAAATATTATATACTCGAATATATTGGTATAATATCTAAAATAATTGCGCAATCGTTTGTGTGACTTCTGTTTTTACTTCTTTGAAGCCGACAATGTATATGTTCATCACAGTTTTATGATTTCTTTTTGGGAGCCGGCGGTAGTGCTACTATTAAGCTTCTGTTGTGTCACTCACTTGTGCGGTAGTAATGCTATTGAGAGTCGTGAGTTATGAGTTACAACTGCCTGCTGCCAACTGCCCACCCACTCAATAGTATTCTGCCTGATAAATAATCACCATGCACATCCTACTCATTTTCAAATTTTCAAATCAGCACATTTTTAAATTCATTTTCACATTACTATAAGCCTTAACTTGCCAATATGAAAGCGATACCAAAAACATTCTGGCTGTTACTAATTGTAGCATTCATTACTAATTTCGTTTATGCGGCAACGGTAGACACTGTGCTTACTTACAGCAGCTCAATGAAAAAGAATATTAAGGCTGTAGTAGTAAAGCCGGAAAAGTATTCCAGTACTACAACCGGATTACCGGTTGTGTATTTATTGCATGGTTATAGCGGCGACTATGCTAACTGGATAACAAAAGTGCCGGAAATAAAACAATACGCCGATAATTTTAATTGCCTTATTGTATGCCCCGATGGCAACTTCTCAAGCTGGTATTTTGATAGCCCGATCGATTCATCATGTCGTTATGAAACTTATATATCCTCCGAGCTTATTCAATGGATTGATAAACATTATAAGACTATTCAAAACAAGAAGGGTAGGGCCATCGCAGGACTTAGTATGGGCGGTCATGGTGCATTATATCTCGCGTTTCGCCACCAGGATGTGTTTGGCGCCGCAGGTAGTATGAGCGGAGGTGTGGATATTACACCCTTCCCAAAGAACTGGGATATGGCAAAACGGCTTGGAAGCTACAGCGAGAATGAAGATGTTTGGAAAAAGAACACAGTGATCAATCTTACACATTTGCTTACAAATAATTCGCTGGCTTTGATCATTGATTGTGGTGTGGATGATTTCTTTTATAAAGTGAACGTTGCATTGCACGAAAAGCTTTTGTATAATAATATCGCTCACGATTTTATTTCAAGGCCCGGTGCGCATACCTGGGAGTATTGGAAGAATGCGGTACAATATCAAATGGTATTCTTTAATAATTATTTTACCCAAAAGAGTTCTAAGTAGTGCTAGCTGGAAACTATACAAGCTGAGCCTGTTTAATTCAAAACTCAAGTGTCAAAAAAAGAGAGCAGCAGCTCTCTTTTTTATTTATAACTCTCAACTCGCCCAATAGTATTACTGCCGTACAAGTGAGTGACACAACGATGTTTAATAGTAGCACTACCGCTGATTCCAAAAAAATATTCCACATTAAAAAATGAACATACACATTTCATAAACAAAGCTTTCCCATAGCATTTTCAAATCAGCACATTTTCAAATTCATTTCCACATTAATAAGGAATATAACCGCTTTCATTTATCACATTCTTTCCCGCATCAGTGGAAAGTTCGTCGAAAATCTTTTTTGTCATAGAAGCATTATCCGCATCAGTGCGTATTACGGCATACACTTCAGCGGTAAAGGGATACGTTCTGTTGGTGATATTTTTTTTATTGGGAGAAATGCCTTCTACTGCAAGGCTCTTAACAATATCGTCACGAACAATTTGTTCTTTGTAATAGTAAACCGTGTAGCATAACGCATTTACATTAGACCGTGTTTCTGAAAATGGCCCCATCATTCCGGTTAGTATCGCTTCGGGCCAGTCTATCATTTGAAGATCCTTCATAACCAGCGATTCCATTAGCTCCTGGCTTCCGGAATTTGCATCTCTAATGAACGGTTGTATTTTATTATTAGTGCCTCCCACCTGGCTCCAGTTGGTTGTTTTTCCTGTGTAAATATCCTGTATTTGTTTTGTGGTTAATGAGTTTACAGGATTGTTCGTGTGGGTGATGAAAATAAATGCATCAAGTGCTATCGGTTTTTCAATTAACGTAACGCCGGCGGAAGCGGCATGTGTTTTTTCATCTTCCGACATTTTTCTTGCGGTAATTATTAAATCCGCTTTTTTATCAATCAGATTTATGAAGGCTTCATGCGTTCCTGAAGCGGTAAAAGTTTTGCGAAAGCTCTCCGGTATTTTTGTATAATCTGGTACTATTGAGTAAGTGCCATCCCAGGCTAGGTTTGGCATCCAGGAATATTCTATTCCTAATAATTTGCAGGCCATCATTGCTTGCAATGGCAGCGCGGATGTTGAGCAATCTACTTTTGGATAGTTTTCTGTGGTGATGCCTTGTATGCTGAATGGTGCGCTGTTGCTGTCTTTTTTGCAAGCAGTTGCAAAGAGAACGTTGGTAATAATTGACAAAAAATGTATTCTTTTCATTGTGGCAGGAAATTGTTGTTAAAGATGAATTATTTACAATTTAGATTTTAAAAAACAGCTAACATTTTGATTGACATTTTCATCGGCCTTTCCGTTGCATGTATAATCAGGTCGATGTTCCGCTTTTTTTATGGGCCGGGCGGCATTGCTACTATTAAACTTTTGTTGCGTCGCACTCTTCAACGGTTTGTTCGCTATTGGACATTAATTGAAGTGCGAAACTAATTCCCGGAACCGGGTTCATAAATATGATCTATTATGCCCGCCGACGTCATTCTTGCGCATATTCCTATACGTTAGTTTCGCCGACAGCTATTTTTTTGTTACCAACATTTGTAACTCCGGTTAAGCATTGTTGCGTCGCATTACGTTCATCGGTTGGAATGCTATTGAGCGGTAGGTTTAATGGCTAAAAGTCTCATAGGTTGTTGGGGTGCCTTCATGCAGGGCCGCCCTATACACGCAACAACGGCAGATCCCGAACAACGGCAAGAACGAAAAAATCCCCAATTTTTACAAAGGCAGGAGATTTTCATAGCCGGTCGTTAATATGTTTGGCTCATATGTCACACCTTCTTTGCCATTCGAATATCCAGCAAAGAATCCTTAAATATTGCAGAGAACACGGCTACATACCATTTGTTGTTGGTACGCCAACGCTTTTTTGCCTGTACTCCATACCAACAATGGCATTAAAATCATGTATTTCTTCTCTAGTGCAGAGTTCTTCATATATTGCGAAGTGGCGTTTTTTTATTTATTTATCTTTAATAAATAGATACCTATTAAAATCGTCAGGGTCTCCAATAAACACATATAAATTCCAAGGTGGAGACTGACCGAATAGTCCGGTTCCTCCAATATTAAAATTAATACTAAACTTAGTACGTACTATTTTGCCCAAATATTGAATGGTGTCACCATCATAACAGGTAATAGTTACTTGATCTCTGCCATATATTTGGACAAACCTCCATTCACAATCTCCATTTAAAATAGAATCAATTTTTGAAATCGAGTCAACATTTTTGAAATTAAAATTAAAAAGTTCGCCCTTACCATCTTTTTTCAAAACAATTTTTGCATTATCATCAGATCGCCATGTTCCAATAAAATAGTCTTCTTTTAGAGTCTTATTTTTATTAACACATCCTATTAAAAACATTGGCAAAAGAAGTAGTATTAATCTTTTTATATGCTTCATATTATCTAAGCTTGATAGTTTCTGTCCAAATAAATGATTGAGTTGTTTTAGAACCCCAACCAGTCGAAAAATAACTATTAATAGCGGCACCAACAGAATTCTGCCACCAAGGCTCGTAACCTATAACTGGCGGACGGCTTGCAGACTGCATTGTTGAGGAATTTTCAACAGTGAATTGAATATTAGCTAGATTGCCAGAAATACCGATAACAGACCATTTCAAATCATAAGACCCCAAATAAGTAACGGCAATATTTCCTGTCAAGCCTCCCGTCAGCAATGTTGAATAGTCCTTAATATACTTGCCAACACCCTGTATTCCGACTAATTCATAGTTCCCATAACCAAACATTTGATTTTTAGAAATTGAACTTGGTATTTGAGCTCTTACATTAGCGATATGGTCGTGTTGACGTAATTGCTCTGTAAAATAATCTCCATTAGTAAAATCTCTATGTCTTGGCCCTGTTCCTGTTAACCATTCCCAACCTACTTGCCAAGGTGTTACCCCGCTTTCTCCCCCTTCCCAAAACGCGCCATTAGCCTTCAGCTGCGCATTTACCTCATCCATGTTGGTAGTGATCCAGTCTCTTTGGTTGTTATAATAGCCGCGCACCTGTACCGGTATTAGCCATTCTTTGTTACTGCCTGTTAATCCGTTAAAGGTTATTGCTGCTTCGGTATAGCCGTTTATGGCATCCTGCCCGCTACCCCAGTAACCTGAAAAATAGGCATAGGATGCGCCGGAAGCAAAAGCTTCTTCATCTGAATCAAAATAGTATGTCGATCCGCCTCCTTTACCATCACTTGTCCATCTGCCGCCGTGGCCGCCGTGGTCATTATTATTCAAAAGATCATTAATAATACCATGTATATCACTTTCTGTTATTGCGCCGGTTGGGTCATTGTAAAGTAAGGGGTTATTAAATGCAAACTGGTAGGGTGTGATAAAGGCATACATATCCGCCATCGGATCGGGCTGCCTGAACATGCCTATCTGTGGATCGTAGCTTCTAAACGGCGTTTCATAATACTGCAGATCCAAATCCGTATTCAACTCCGTTGCCGCATTGAACAGGTATTTGTTTTTAGGATCACCAAAGGCTGACGCCTTGCTGCTAATACCCGCCATCGTTAACCCAAAGGGATAGTACGAGTTTTCCTCCAGTATGACTCCCCTTGAGTGTACCACCTGCAAGTTGTCAAAGAACACCGCCACCGGGCTTTCATTGCTCACATATACATAAAGATACCCATTTTTAGTCACCGGGATATTTTCGCGCCGCTGTCACTATTGCGTATATACATATACGTTAGTTTTACCAACAACTATTTTTTGTTACCAACATTTGTAACTCCGGTTAAGCATTGTTGCGTCGCATTACGTTCATCAGTAGCAATGCTATTGAGCGGTGGGTTTAATGGCTAAGAGTCTCACAAGTTGTTGGTGTGCCCTCACACAAAGCCGCCTTATACACGCAACAACGGCAACTCCCGAACAACCGCAAGAGCGAAAAAAAGTCCGTACTTGCCGCTTGATGTTATGATACCTTCTTCAATGCCTTTAAAGCTTCCTTTCTTATTAAGGCTTTTGGGTGATTGGTCAACATTGTTATTTTCTCTCTTGCCTTGCTTGATTTCATTCTGCCTAATGCTTCTAAAGCGTGAGGCGTCACTTCTTCATCATCAAGCAAATTGATTAAAACGTCTTCTGCTATTTCTGATTTCACTTTCCCCAAAGCTGCTACAAACATTTGCCTTGATGTTCCGTTTGTTTTATCCAGAACTATTGGTAATATACTTTCAACGTCATCTTCTGTAATCGTTGTGTAGATAGTATTTTCAATTGCCCAACGCAAAAGCATTTTATCTTTAGGAGTTCGGCTGTATTCTGCTATTAAAACAGGACTTGCCTTTCCGATTGCTTCCTTTACTGCTAATGCTCTTACAATGCCTTCTTTAATACCAATTTGGTGATGCTAACCGGAATTGATAAAAAAATCGGTTTTGAAAAATCTGTTGCAAAGGACTGGAATGATGATTTAAAGCTAAAGACACAAGCAGAAAATAAAATTGAAAAACAAAAGCGACATCCAAAGGAATTTTAATACATTCTGCTACAGGATGGTTAAAAATAATTTCTATCATTTACGTCGACATTTGCGCTGTTTATCAGGGCCGTCCAATACTAAATTCAGAACTCCTGACATGGATAGTCAAATCGTAAAAAAATCGCAAAGTAAAAAACAAAAAAATAAACAATCGTAATTATATAATTTGCATAATTATTTTAAAATTAAACAATTAGAAAAAGCAAAACAATTGTTGGCCTGGCCTTCAAAAGTATCCAAATAAAATTTATAAAAACAGATGCTGCAAAAGCGATACTCAACGAAGAGCTGATTGAAAAGACAACAAAACTTTTAGGAGTAAAAGGATATTATACAGACATTGAAGAATCAATAACAGATAGTAAAACAATCATAGAACGTTACCACGATTTATATAAAATTGAACAAGCCTTCCGTGTATCAAAGAACGATTTGAAAACAACTTCACCTCCTCATTTGTTTTATGGCTTTGGCCGTAGCAAAGCATATTGAAATAAAAACTCAAATATCAATACGAGACTTTTTGACCCAATGCAAAAAAATTACTGATGCCAAAATCTTCAACAAAACTACCATGAAAGAAATAACAATGAGAGCTGCTATCCCTCCCAAACCCCGCAGCACTATTATCAAAATAACCTGACCGCACTAATTCGGACAAGTCAGGAGGTAAACATATTGCCTAAGAACTGTGCTTTATAAATGGGCAATGGATAATTGACAGTTCACAATTTATTTTCATTGTCCATTTTCAATTAAACTTTTCGCTTTTTCTATGGCTTCAATGATTAAGCACCATCGGTAAGGATAAACGCTGTTTTATTTCCTGTATATCCATTGTGGAAAAATATTTTTAGCAATTCTCAAATTTGTCCCAAAAAGTATAATTTTTGAGATATAAATACGCCTTTTTTGAGAATTAATTTTCCACAATACCTTAATTTTGTCTTATTGAAGGCGTGAGTGAGTTTAAAACCTTTAATAATTCCCGATTATGACTATTGCTGAACGTATAAGACTAACAAGGCAACAAAAGGAACTGTCGCAAAAAGACCTTGCCGATAAGTCAGGGGTAAACATTAAATCCCTGTCCCGATATGAGCTGGGTTCTTCGGTTCCTCCTGCCGATGCTTTAAAAGCTATTGCGGAAGCTTTGGGCGTATCTGCCGATTATCTGCTTAATGATAACCAGGTACAGATTAAAGATACTGAACTGATGCAAAAGTTTGAAGTTGTACAACAGTTACAGGGAGATGCTAAAAGACTTGTCAATAATTTTTTGGATATGGTCATCAGAGATTTTAAAACCAAGCAAGCCTATTCACAATAAAATTCAAAGCTTATGTACACAACATATCATTTTAAATCAGTGGCAGACATCAATGCCGATATTCTCGAAGCCATAAAAATAGCTTTCAGAGGCAAAGCCGTTTCCATTACCGTAAAAGAAGAAACGGAAGATAACACGAACGATATACCGGAATGGCAGATGCTTTTGGCACTCAAAGAAAAAGAAAATATAGAACAGGGTAATACGGAACTCAAAAACTGGAATGATGTAAAAAACAGCTTTAATTTTAAATCCTGATGCAGTATTCCGTTATTACCACTACCAATGCCAGAAGGGATATTCAGCAAGCCATTGACTGGGAAGATGAAAGAAGCCCAGGATTAGGGAAGCGTTTCCTTGATGACCTCGACCAAAGGTTTGATGATATAGCTGCCGTACCCAAATTAGGAAGTGTCCGCTATCAAAATATCAGATGCACACATACCGAAACGTTTTCGTACCTCATTCACTACTTTGTAGATGACGACAAGAAAACGGTATATATCCTTAGGGTACTGAACTCTAAAAGAAAACCAATCTGGGAATGATAAATTGTTGAACCTTTAACTCATAGCAATAACAAAGCCACTCAATTTTGAGTGGCTTTGTTATCTTCGATATAACCTTATATAATTACTTTGACCAAAAAATATTAAAACAATAGACTTAATCCTGAAATAATAAAATATTTAGAAAGCAAACCATTATCAACTTCTTTTTCTACTTTAAGTAAATCTATATATTTTTTTGAGTAAAAAATCAAAAAATAATGCACTATAAAACTTAATATAAAATAAGAAAAATGAACATCAACAAGGTACAAAGTCGATTTTAGGAAGATTCAACACTTTCTTTCCTATCCATTGTTTCCATATACCAATTGAAGCTATAGTAAAACCAAGAAAATTCAGAGTTGTTATTAAAGACATTACCATCAAGGAATTTATTCTCCAATTCCCTTCCTTATTCTTCATTGTTAGGATACAGTCAGTCCAAATTCTATATTATAATTTCATTTCCGCTCTTTATGGAATCTTTCCAAAGCCCCAATGGGTCGTTGTAATTAATGGGATTGTTTTCTGCACGATCCCGCCGCTGTCACTGTTGCGCATAGACATATATACGTTAGTTTCGCCAACGACTATTTTTTTGTTACCAACATTTGTAACTCCGATTAAGCATTGTTGCGTCGCATTACGTTCATCTGTAGTAATGCTATTGTTTATTCTTGCGATGTTGACCCATCAATCCTGCAAGTTGACCCACCCCAGGAAATGGCAATAAGAGAAAGAGCTTGATGAGAGTTTAAAAATACGAAGAGCTTACAGTTAGTTGATTATTTTTTTCTTCTTCTTAA
>JAVBLN010000032.1:0-4591 GCA_031553495.1 Flavihumibacter sp. | reverse complement strand
CTTTAGACCTGATGATGAAACTTGTTGAAATCAGAAAAATCAAAATCAATAACCAATGGTATCTGTCCGAAGCTACAAAGGCGACCGAGGACTTACTTAACAAATTAAGGATACCTATTCCCTAAAAAAAGAAGTTAGGGTATAAAATCATCTTATACGAAGTAAAAACAAAATTTGTTTTTATAAACTTTATAGAATAAATTTGATATCAAAATAATATCAAAACGATTTACTATGGAAAAAGTATTTAAACCCATATCCGGATACCTGATACTTCTATTAGGGTTTGCCGGTTTATGCTTTTCAATTTATTTATTCATAAATAGTGCTATGCGTGAATCAATACCAGGTATTTGTTGGGGCATAACTATTTTTATTCTTTCAGCATTTTTCTTAGCGGGCTTGAGTGTAATCAATCCAAACTATTCCTGTGTATGCGTCTTCTTTGGTAAGTATGTGGGAACTATTAAAGCTAACGGTCTTAAATGGGTAAATCCATTATACCGTAGACACAAAGTGTCGCTTCGTTCGCAAAACCTGAATGGACAACAGCTAAAAGTGAACGACAAAATGGGTAACCCTATTGAAATAGCCTCAGTAATAGTGTGGCAGGTAAAAGACACTTACAAAGCATGTTTTGATGTGGAAGATCACCAGCATTATGTGAAGGTTCAAAGTGAAGCTGCGGTAAGGCACCTGGCTACGTCCTGCCCATATGATAATATGGAGGATGAAACTGCCCTTGTTACTTTACGCGATGGCGGCGATCGCGTGGCAGCAATGCTTGAACAGGAATTAAACGAAAGGCTTGCCCCGGCCGGTCTTATAGTGAAAGAAGCTCGTATAAGCCATCTTGCTTATGCGCCAGAAATTGCAGGCGCCATGCTGCAAAGACAGCAGGCAACAGCCATAGTGGCCGCCAGAACAAAAATTGTGGAAGGCGCTGTGGGTATGGTTGAGCTGGCATTGGAGCACCTTTCAAAAAAGCAAATCGTATCGCTTGATGAAGAGAAGAAAGCTGCGATGGTTAGCAACCTGATGGTAGTACTTTGTGGTGAGAAAGCCGCAACACCTGTATTAAACACTGGAACTTTATATCAATAAAATCAAACCTGTATTTTAATATTGCAAAATGGGTTCAAACAAAAAATCATTTGTATTAAGAATAGACGGGCAAACATTTGCCGCTTTGGAAAAGTGGGCAGCAGATGATTTCAGAAGCGTGAATGGACAAATTGAATGGCTAATAGATAAAGCTTTGAAAGAAGCCGGACGAAAGAAAAATGATCTGCCCTCCAAAGCCGAAAAAAAGAAAACATAGCTTTTTATAAAAACGCCGGGAAATTTTCCGGCGTTTTATATTAGAGAAATTGATTGCCCGCTTACGAATTTCAGTTATCAAAAATTTTCTTATTTTTTTGTTAGGGCAAAAAAAAGCAATATTGTAAATGTGTGAAAAGAAGAATTTATGGGCCCGGCGATGAATAAGCATTGGGCTTTGGTTGCGTCGCACTCTTGTACATTTGGTTCGCTATTCAGCGCTTAAATAAATGGAGAGTTGAGACTGGCGAATGCTTTAATCACTGATTGCATGTGAAAGCAAAAGCACTCATAACCCATAACTCAAAACTCATCACTTGTTCAATAGCATTACTACCGTACAAGTGAGTGACACAACGATGCTTAATAGTAGCACTACAGCCGGTCCCCAAAAAAATCAACGCGGTTTAGATTAAAACGTCTGTAAGATGGAGGAAACCGAAGTTTAATAAATGCTTGTAAAGAACCTTATAGTAGCGCCGAACCGGCTGATTTTCAAACAGCCTGTATATTAATCTTTTACTTTTTTCAAATTCTATACTTTTGCAAAAAATTATTCTGTGATAGTAATTGATAATGTAATGTTGAGCGACCTCATAGTGGAAGAACATTTTTTGTGCGATCTTGAAAAATGTAAAGGCGGTTGCTGTGAAGACGGGGACGCTGGCGCACCCATTACAAAAGAGGAGATGAAAATTATTGACCAGGTATACGATATTATAAAGCCATATTTAACCAGTGAAGGATTAGCCGTTATGGAGAAATCAGGTAAATATGAGTACGAAGGAGAGTTTGGGTGGGTAACGCCAACTATTGGTGGCAAAATGTGCACTTATGGTTTTAAAGATGCCTCCGGTGTTATTAAATGCGCATTTGAGCAAGCTTATTATGACGGCAAAATAGCATGGAAAAAACCTATTAGCTGTCATCTGTATCCTATAAAAATATCGCAAACAAAAACCGACGAGCTGCTGAACTATGAACCTCGTAATCCCTTATGTAGCCCCGCCTGTGCATTAGGAAAGAAATTAAAAGTTCCCGTATATGTTTTTTTGAAAGATGCGCTTATAAGAAAATATGGCGAAGACTTTTACGAAATACTTGACCAAATAGCTCACCAATATTACCAGGAGAAACAAACTAAAATGATTTAAATATGCAGGAGTCAATCGCAAACATCAGAAAAGATTACCAGTTGCGTTCATTATCTGAAAAGGATGTACAAACCAATGCCATCGACCAGTTTAAAGTATGGTGGCAGGAAGCGGTGAACAGTAACCTGGATGAAGTAAATGCAATGACACTGGCAACGGCTTCCGCAGACGGGGTGCCGTGTGCACGCATCGTACTGCTAAAAGGTTTCGACAACAACGGCTTTGTATTCTTTACCAATTACGAAAGTTATAAAGGAAAACAATTGGAAGAAAACCCAAGAGCTTCTTTGGTGTTTTTTTGGAGAGAACTGCAACGCCAGGTAGTGATCACCGGTTTGGTGGAAAAAGTGAGTGCGGAAGAGAGTGAAGAATACTTTAATAGCCGCCCTGAGAAAAGCCGCATTGGCGCCTGGACCTCGCCGCAAAGCGCTGTTATTGAAAACCGCGAATGGCTTGAAGAGCGCGAAAAAGAGATGACTAAAAAATATACCGGTCAGCAAATTCCAAAACCTTCATACTGGGGAGGGTACCGTGTAAAACCCGTGTCAATTGAGTTTTGGCAAGGCCGCCCGAGCAGGCTGCACGATCGTCTTCAATATATTCTGGAAGCTGATGGTAAATGGAAAATTCAGCGTGTAGCGCCATAAGCGTGCAGGCTGTAAAAGCTTTGTGCAAGTGGAAAAGTTGCAGGTTGCCAGTTACAAGTGTTTCTATACAGGGTACCTTGTGAGAAATTCCTGTATAATCAGCAGCACTAATCTCTGACCTTAACTCAGGCACAGTCTTTACAAATGCCGGTAATAATCATCTGAATTTGATTTACCGAATAACCGGTTGGTAATTGTACAACAGGCACATTTACATCGTCCAGGCATGTAGTTTTGCCGCAAATGGTGCACATGAAATGTACGTGATGATCGTGGTGATGCCCTTGTGAGCAATCATCTTTGCACAAGGCATATTTAACCGAGTTATCAGCAGTGGGAATATTGTGAATGATTCCCTTATCAAGAAAAGCCTGAAGCGTTCTGTAAACTGTTACACGGTCAAATTTTTCACCTGTTTTGCGTTCGATATCAGCATGTGCCAAAGCGCCTTCCTGGGCCAAAAAAAGCTCCAGGATCTTTACCCGGCCGTCAGTAACACTCAGATGGTTGTGCTTTAATATGTTTTTTATTCGCGCATCCATAATTGCAAATTTATGAAATTTTAACCCGGATTGTTGTTAAACAACCCATTGGCAAATCTGCCGCCGCTACGCTCTTTCAGAAGTGTTTGTATATCCGTTTCCATTTGTTCCACTTCTCCTTTTTTAAGGCCATCGAATATTTTTCTAACCCGCCCCTCCTTGTCTACCAAAGCAAAAAACTGGGTATGAATAAATTGATCATCCAGTTTTTCGTTGTTATTTTTCGGATCGTCCAGCAGGTAGCTGGCACGGGCAGCATAATATAAGCTATCCTTGGGGCCGGTGAGAAAAACCCATTTAGCGGAATTGGCGCCCAGCGAATCGGCATATTTTTTCATTCTGCCCACAGTATCAATATCCGGATCGGAAGTATGCGAAAGAATCATGAAACCTTCTTCATTTTTAAGGTTTTCATATACCTTTTTCATATTGGTATTCATTTTTGGGCAAATACCTGTGCAGGTAGTAAAAAAATATTCTACCACATATACCTTACCTTCTACATCTTTTTGTGAAATTCTTTTTCCATCCTGGTCAATAAATGAAAATGGCTGAACATAGCTGAGCACAGGCAGTTGCACCTTTCCAAAACCGGGTATATAGCGAGAGAGTGCAAATAAAAATCCCCCGAATAAAAGCACAAAAAATAATGTGTAAATAATGATCTTTTTGTTCATCAGGTTACTATTTTGGAAGAGCAAAGGTCGTTATTTTGGGGTAATTTTTCATTGGAGAAAAAAGGCATTTGGAATAAATTTCGTACAGCAAAAAAATATGAATAGTTTTTTTAGGATTAAGTATTTAGTTCGCAAAGGAATATCGTTTACGGATTTCAACATTTCATTTACAAAGTCTTTTTCTTTTTGCTTGTGCAAAAAGAAACAAAAAGCACACCCGCGATCGATGACGGCCCGATCGCGGGGGGCGC